>NZ_WBVQ01000001.1:0-1200000 GCF_008933165.1 Phaeocystidibacter marisrubri | reverse complement strand
GGTAAGTTTTACGTTGATGTCGAGCATAATCCAGATGACGATGACCGTCATGATTAAGGTTCGAATGGTATACATCACACCTGGACCGATGTACATTCGAACTCTACTCACGTCTTCTGAGATTCTATTCATCAAGTCACCCGTACTGTTGCGCTTATAAAAGGCCAAGCTCAATTCTTGATAGTGCTTGTAAACCTCATTTTTCAAGTCGTATTCAATGTGACGAGACATAACGATAAGCGTCTGTCGCATCAAGAAAGTGAAAAAACCACTGGCTAGCGCTGTACCAATAATGAGGAGTCCATAATTGATCAGAGAATCGGTCACTTCGCTCCAATCAGCATGATCACCAGCTTGCATTTGGTCTACCACCACATTTATTTCGTCCAAAGATTTCCGAATATATTGAGCAGGAAAAATTTGGAAAATGACAGAGGCAAAGACAAATACGATCCCCAAAAGGAGTAGCCACTTGTACTTTAAGAAATATTTATTGAGATGAGCTAGTGCTTTCATACGTCGTTCGTGGTGAAAATTGCTACCTTCGCAGCGCTAAAAAGTGAAACAAACACAACCGTTCTTTTCCACTTCGGTTCAAAGTTACAACAACGCCTGACGTCTGCATTAGTTTATGTCAAGACATCGAAAAGAAAGGTCGGCTGTGCGAGTAAACCCTGAGTTGAATCTTATACCCAAGACGACATGATCGTTAAAGAATCTTCAAAAGCTATTGCTGAGATGCCAGGCATCTTCCAGAATCCAGCTTTTATGGGTCATGAGCAAGTAGTTTTTTGCCATGACGAAGAAACCGGCCTCAAAGCTATCATTGGTGTTCACAGCACGGTACTTGGCCCTGCACTTGGTGGAACAAGAATGTGGAATTACGCAAACGACGCGGAAGCCCTACGCGACGTACTTCGCTTATCACGTGGAATGACTTATAAAGCTTCTATCTCTGGTTTGAACCTAGGAGGTGGTAAAGCGGTAATTATTGGTGATAGCCGTAAGGATAAGTCAGACGAACTCATGAAGAAATTCGGTGAGTACGTAGACAGTCTTTCTGGTCGTTACATTACGGCAGAAGACGTAGGTATCAATACCCACGATATGGAAATGGTGAAGTCGAAAACCGACCACGTTACAGGTATTCCTGAATCGATGGGAGGAAGTGGTGATCCATCTCCAGTTACAGCATACGGTGTTTTCATGGGAATGAAAGCTGCTGCGAAATACCGTTGGGGAACCGACAATCTTGAAGGAAAGAAAGTATTTGTACAAGGGGTAGGTCATGTAGGTGAAACTCTTGTGAAGCACCTTTCTGACTCTGGTGCACAAGTGATGATCAACGACATTCACGAAGACACACTTGAGCGCATCTCCAAAACGTACAATGCAACTATCGTTCGCGAGAACTTGTTTGATCTCGATATGGACATCTACGCTCCATGTGCATTGGGCGCAACGGTGAATGACGAAACCATTGGTCGCCTTAAAGCAGAAGTTATTGCCGGTGCAGCCAACAACCAATTGGCAGACGAACTCCGTCACGGAACGATGTTGCGTGAGAAAGGAATCGTATACGCCCCAGATTTCTTGATTAATGCGGGCGGTTTGATCAATGTTTACTCTGAAATTGCCAAGTACGACAGAGCAGAGGCATTGAGAAGAACGGAGGACATTTACAATACTACGCTGACCATCTTGACAGAGGCGGAAACGCATGGTATCACTACACACCAAGCGGCACTTAAAGTTGCCGAAGAGCGTGTAGCTAAGAAACGTGAACAACAACGCGCCTAATAGCGTACTAAACCAAGCCGACGCATGCTTACGCGCCGACATATTCGTATCAAAGTTCTTCAGTCGCTTTACGGCTTTAGCCAAGGAGAAGAGAACGATTTGAGCTTATATCTCAAAGAACTCGACAAGAGTTTGAATCGCATTTATGAGTTGTATCTCTTCGAATTGAGAATATTCGTTGAGATTCTTCGCATGGCTGAAGAGCGAATTGAAAAGAATCGCAAAAAGTTCCGTCCAACTGAATTCGACTTAAATCCGAATTTGAAGTTTGTGAACAACCGAGTGCTTAAAGCCTTGGCTCAAAATGCACCCCTTCAACGCAAGTTTGAAGATCACAAGGTGCATTGGGGAGATCACATGGAAATCCTTCAAAAGATCTTTGTTGAATTCAGAGAGAGTGAAATCTTTGAACGCTACATGGAGTCTGGCGAGAGTTCACTCAAGGAAGACAAGCAGGTTCTCAAGATTTTCTACGCAGAATTCATCACCAAGAATGAGACCCTTCATCAGTTGTATGAGGATATGTCCATGCACTGGGCCGATGATCTAGATGCTGCGCAGATGTTCGTTGTGAAGACAATCAAATCACTTCAAGAAGTGAATGGGTTTGTTTACTCAAAACTTTCTATTCCAGAAGGAAGAGAGGTTAAAACACTCAATGATCTTCCAGGTGGCTACGATTTGAATGCGGCCAAGCTTACGGTTGACTTGTACAAAGATGATGACGATGCCAGTTTTGGTAAACTTCTTCTTCGTTACACTGTTAATGAAGCGGCCGACAACGAAAAGTTGATTTCAGGCAAAACGAAAAACTGGGATACCGATAGAATTGCTTCCATCGATATCCTCTTGATGAAAATGGCACTTTCTGAGTTGGTTCACTTCGACCAAATTCCAGTTAAAGTGACGCTTAATGAGTACATCGACTTAAGCAAGGAATACAGCACGCCGAAGTCCGGTCAGTTCATCAACGGTATTCTAGACAAACTCGTTTTGCAATTGAAAGATGAGAACCGCATCGTTAAAGTTGGTCGAGGGCTGATGTAGCCTTATATTTGATGTGGAAACACTAATAAACAAACGCAATATGAAACTTAGCATTAGTGCACTTGCAGTAGTTGCGGCCATGGGTCTTGCTTCTTGCGACAGCGCCGTTTCTAAAATTGATAATAGCAGCGATGCATCTTCTGTGTCTTATGAAAGCATGGAGGAAGGTGGCAATCAAGTAACAGCAGCGGATGTAAACGCTAGCGGTACACCTAAATTCCAGTTCAATGAAATGAAGTGGGACTTCGGTAACATCGTGGATGGTGATGTAGTTGAGCACGTTTTTGAATTCGTCAATTCAGGAGATGCTCCTCTTATCATTAGCAATGCTCGCGGTAGCTGTGGTTGTACGGTTCCAGAATGGCCAAGAACTCCAATTGCTCCTGGCGAATCGGGATCTATCAAAGTTAGCTTTAGCAGTGCCGGAAAAGTTGGGAACCCTAAAAAGCAGGTTACCATTACTTCTAACGCTGTTCCGAATACAACGGTATTGAACATTGAAGCTACTGTAGCTCCAAAGCCAGCCGCTGAATAAGCATTTCTAAAAAACACTCAATGAACTATTTGAACATTTTTCTTCAGGCAGCTGAAGGCGGAGGTATTGCACAATTCCTTCCATTAATCGCTATTATCGCCGTTTTTTGGCTTTTCTTCCTTCGTCCACAGGCGAAGAAGCAAAAAGAAGAAACGAAGTTCCGTTCACAACTTGTAAAAGGAGCAAAAGTGGTTACCACCAGTGGTATTCACGGCAAAGTTGTAGATCTCAATGATGCGGATTCTTATCTCATTCTCGAAGTAGATGGAGGCCGTTTCAAAATTGAGAAATCGGCTATCTCCAAAGAGCTAAGTGCTCAGTATATGCCAAAAGAAGAAAAAGGCGGAAAGAAGAAGAAGTAAATCACTCTTCTCTATGAATACAAACTCCCGTAAGTTCGCTTGCGGGAGTTTTTTTGTTCCCAGAACCTCCGCGATACAATCTTGTAGGAGGCTACTATTTTAGCTACTTTTCATCTATGAATCAACGCGTCAAAAAGGATTGGAAGAACAAGCGAAGTATCTGGCTTACTCGTTTGGTGTTTTTGCTTTTGTCTGCGTTCATTTGGGGGTTGTTGAAATTGGGAAATTCCAATATCCAAACCACTATTACTGTACCCCTTAAGTTGATGGATGTCCCTCAAGACATCATGTTTGTGGAGCCATTAAATGAAGTGGATGTTAGAATTTCTGCTCCGGCATTGTACGCCTTTCGTGAAGAATGGACTGAACAAGATTCGGTGCGAATTTCTTTTAATCGATTTACAGCTTACGATGATCAACATTACTATTTGAAGTCAGCCTCCTTTATTCAAGCTACACAGAATTACCAGCCTGGAAGTGTGGATTGGATTCGATTGGCAGATACAACTTGGGTGAATACAAGCTCCTTGGCCAAGGTGAAAATTGAACTTCGAGCAGATTTTGATCTCGACTTTATACCACCGTATTACAGGTATAAAAAACCCATCCTCACTCCAGACTCTATCTATGTGTTTGGTCCTTCTGAGGTGTTGGATACGCTGAGGTACTGGAAGTTGCCTACCATTACCCAATCTGCTGTAGATGGAGATGTCAATAGAATTTTACCCGTAAATCTACCTGTAGGCTTACAATCTTCTACTAAATCTGTAGCCGTTCAACAACGTGTGGAGGAAAGCACGGTGAAATGGGTAGAGGTAAGCCTAAATAATAGCGACTACACAACGAAGTGGAAGGCCGTTCCAGAAGTGGTAAACGTTAAATGTCGTGTTCCCGTTTCTGATTTTGGACGCCTGCACGGAGGATTATTCAGCGCTAGCTATATGCGATTGGAAAAGGGAGACGCCGTTGTTCCCATACGTTGGAATCACGTGCCCGATTTTGTGGAAGTGCTCGATTGGAGTCCGAAATATGTTGAACTGATAGAACAGCGCTGATGAAACCTCTACGAATTGGAATTACCGGTGGAATAGGAAGTGGAAAAAGCACCGTTGCGAAGGTTTTTGAAGCCTTTGGCATTCCGTGCTATTACGCAGACTCTAATGCCAAACGATTGATGGTGGAAGACGACGAAGTGAAGTCGGATTTGATCGCATATTTTGGTGAAGAATTGTATCCAGATGGTGTTTTGAATCGCAGTTGGCTGGCTCAGAAAATTTTTGAATCGGAAGAAGATCGACAATTTGTGAATGGCGTAGTTCATCCTGCAGTAGCTAAGGACTTTGAGAGGTGGGCGGACGAGCAGTCTTCGCCCTATGTTTTGAGAGAAGCAGCCATTCTTTTTGAGACGGGAGGATATAAAACTTCCGATGCGAATATTTTGGTCACAGCTCCAGAAGAAGTACGCATCGAAAGGGTAATGAATAGAGATGGCGTGGACGAACAAAGTGTGGTTGCCAGAATGCGATCACAATGGTCGGACGAGCATAAGTCGAAGCTCGCTGATTTCATTATCTTGAACGATGGTAATTCAACGCTAATTCCACAAGTACAAACCATTCATGAAGCTATTCTCAGCCGAGCAAATCAAGCGAATTGACGCCGCTACTATAGAAAGAGAGCCTATTTCTTCTATTCAATTGATGGAACGCGCAGCGCTTGCTTGCGTGGATTGGATTGAAGACTATTACGAAAAGGACGTTGAGTTTCACATTTTCTGTGGGATGGGAAACAACGGTGGCGATGGTCTCGCTTTAGCCCGACTTCTCAATAACGCTGGATACAACTGCAGGCCTTTTATTGTAGCTCACCGAAGCAAAGGTTCCGCTGAGTTCGATCACAATTTGAGTCGTTTGGATGAAGTGGAGTTAAATGTTCATTACATCAATGGACTCAAGGAAATGCCTCGAGTGAATGAGAATTCCATCGCCATTGATGCCATCTTAGGTATTGGGTTGGATAAACCCTTGCGCGGTATCATTCGAGATGTGGTTAAGGGAATTGAGGAAGGGTACGATCATGTCATAAGTATTGATATCCCCACTGGAATTCCGGCTGATTTTACGACCGTAAATTGGAATACCGCCGTTCGAGCATCTCACACCCTTACTTTCCAGTTTCCCAAATTGAGCTTCCTTTTACCAGACATGGGCGATTATACTGGAGATGTACATGTACTCGATATTGGCCTGGATGAACTGGCCATGGAAGAGGAGCATTCTACTTATTTCCTGACCATGGATGAGGAGGTAGAGAGCTTTCGTCCCATGCGTAAAGTCTTTTCGCATAAAGGCGATTACGGACATGCATTAATTGTTGGTGGACATGAAGGTATGATGGGCGCAGCCGTCCTTGCTACTAAGGCTGCACTCAGAAGTGGTGCGGGTTTGGTAACCGCACATGTTCCTTCATGCGGACGAGATGTACTTCAAATTTCTGCTCCTGAAGCCATGGTTCAGACCGATCATTCTGAGCGCTCTGTGAGCAATGTTCCCGTATCTTCCCGTATTTCTGCCATCGGAATAGGACCAGGTCTTGGAAGAGAGCATTCCGTTTTTAAGGGACTGGAAAAACTCCTATCTGAAATTGAACTTCCTGTGGTATTGGATGCCGATGCCCTCCATTTAATCGGAACTTCACAGGCCTGGCATCTCATTCCTCAAAACGCCATTTTAACACCACATAAGGGAGAGTTTGAACGAATGCTTGGTAGGGAAGTAGAGTCTCCTTTAGAGCTGCTTCAAGAGGCGAGTGCGTGGGCAGGAGACAAGAAGTGCATCGTTGTATTAAAAGGGGCGTACACGGCGGTTTGCGATTCGGACGGGAATGTGTATTTCAATTCAACCGGACATCCAGCCATGGCAAGTGGTGGTACAGGAGATGTACTTACTGGAATTATCGCGGGATTATTGGCGCAGGGAATTACTCCAATACGCGCTGCGCGTTATGGGGTTTGGTTGCACGGTTGTGCAGGAGAAGAAGTGGCAGCCAGGAGGGGAGAACATTCCGTAGTTGCTGGTGATCTGATCGACGCATTGTTCTAAAAAGAGAGAAGAGCTCATTTCTGAACTCTTCTCTGAAAATCACACTACTTACCTCTCTCTCTATTGTGCAGTGCTTGCGCACGTAACTTCATCTGTCAACGGAACATGGTTGAGCGCTTCAATTGCTTTGAATCCACCTTCAACATTGGTCAGGTTGGTGTAACCTTCCGCTTCTAACATGCTCATTGCAATCATAGATCGGTAACCACCTGCACAGTGTACAAACATTTGTTTTTCTCTGTCAAGAGTTCCCATTTCACGAAGAATGTCGTCTAATGGCCACAATTGTGCACCTTCTATATGTCGACGGTTGTATTCTCCCTCTTTGCGAACATCCACAACATTGGTTTCACCCTTTGCATAACGCTCTTCAAAGGTGACGGCAGAAATAGACTTTGTGCTAGCATCTTCTTTGCCAGCCGCTGTCCAAGCTTCCATCCCGCCTTTGAGGTATCCCACCGCATGGTCGTATCCCACACGTGCAAGTCGACGTACCACTTCTTCTTCGCGACCTTCTGGTGCCAAGAAGACAATGCGGCGCTTGAGGTTGGTGATCAATGCTCCGACCCACATGGCGAAGTTGCCATCAATGCCAATGAACATCGAGTTCGGGATGTGTGAAGCTGCAAAGGCATCCGCTGAACGGGTGTCGAGCACCAAGGCTCCAGCTTCGATTTCTGATGCTACCTCTGCAGGGGTAAGGGCTTTCATTCCTCTTTCCATTACTTCATCCACAGAATCGTAGCCAAACTTGTTCATTTTGGCATTTTCTGGGAAATACTGTGGAGGAGGGGCAAGACCTTCGGTTACTTCTTTGATGAACTCTTCCTTGGTCATACTCTCGCGAAGGGCATAGTTGGTTCGCTTTTGATTTCCCAATATATCTACCGTATCAGAACTCAAGTTCTTTCCACAGCTAGATCCCGCACCATGTCCAGGGTAAACCGTAATGCTATCGGGAAGTGTCATGATCTTATTGCGAAGAGAATCGAAGAGCATTCCTGCAAGATCCTCTTGAGTCAAATCGGTTTTGATGGCGAGGTCTGGTCGACCAACATCCCCCAAGAACAAGGTGTCTCCAGTGAAAATGGCGCGTTCCTCGTCGTTTTCATCAATGAGAAGAAAAGTGGAAGATTCTTGTGTGTGTCCCGGAGTGTGAAGTACTCGAATTCTCACGTCGCCAATAGTGAACTCCTCATTATCCACTGCTTCATGCGCTTCAAATACAGGATTTGCATTAGGGCCATATACAATGGTTGCGCCGGTTTTCTTAGCAAGATCTAAGTGACCTGAAACGAAATCAGCATGGTAGTGGGTCTCAAAAATGTATTTCAATTTCACACCATCCCTCTCCAGACGCTCGAGATAAGGTTCAGATTCGCGCAGTGGATCAATGACAGCTGCTTCACCATTGGACGTAATGTAGTACGCCGCTTCAGCAAGACAATTGGTATATATCTGTTCTACGTTCATATTTTTTGATTGATGAGCTCGGCGCTCGGTTCAACTTTGTCGTTTTGATGGTACAAAGATGCGAAGTTGAAAATGGGGGAAAGGTGATGGGAGTCACAGTTGGTTGGATGGGGGCTTCGCAGGTTGCCGGTGGCAAGGGCTTCGCAGGTTGCTGATGGCAAGGGCTACGCAGGTTGCTGGTGGCAAGGGCTTCGCAGGTTGCTGGTGGCAAGGGCTTCGCAGGTTGCCGGTGGCAAGGGCTTCGCAGGTTGCCGGTGGCAAGGGCTTCGCAGGTTGCTGGTGGCAAGGGCTACGCAGGTTGCTGGTGGCAAGGGCTTCGCAGGTTGCTGGTGGCAAGGGCTTCGCAGGTTGCCGGTGGCAAGGGCTTCGCAGGTTGCCGGTGGCAAGGGCTTCGCAGGTTGCTGATGGCAAGGGCTTCGCAGTTTGCTGGTGGCAAGGGCTTCGCAGGTTGCTGATGGCATGGGCTTCGCAGAGGCCTTAGAGCACTTCAACCCGGTTGCGGCCTAGCGCTACCATTCCTTCCTTCTCCATCTGTTTCAGCAATCGGCTAATCACCTCTCTACTGGAGTGTAAATCTGTGGCAATCTCTTGATGGGAAGCCTTAATCACACGATCTCCATTTTGATTCTCAATGCGCTCATTGAAATACCTCAACATTCTCTCATCCAATTGATGAAAAGCAATCGCGTCTATCGTTTCCATCAATTCTTGAAATCGATCGTGGTAGGTCTGCATCACGTAGGCCTTCCATTGAGGGTATTTCTCCATCCACACATCTACCAAGTTAGAAGGGATAGCGAGCACCTCTGTGTCTTCTTCAGCCACAGCTTCAACTTCACTGATGGATTTGTCCATGCAACACGTTAGACTGCTAGCACAGGTTTCGCCGGCTCTCAAATAATACAAGAGCAACTCACGGTCTTCGTCGTCTCTACGCATAATGCGCATGGAGCCTGATATTAATAGCGGAACGAACTCTACAGGCATTCCTTTATCCATGATATAATCACCGGAGTGGTATCGTTGGATGTAGCCGTTTTCACTGAGTTCTTTAAGTAGGTTTTGGTCGGTAAACTGTGGGAAAATTTGAGTTACCGCGGTGGTGTCTAGTGATTTCAAGATAGGAGATATTGGTTTTCGCCTGTAGACGAAAGTCTGTCACTTTAGTTTGAACACGAACTTTAAAGTTACGAAACGTAGGAGTACGCTCGACTTCAAGTTACCAACAGAATCCGGCCTCATATTGTTGATAGTTCCTTTTGTCGAGTTTCTGATTTGTGGAACGGTTCTCTACCTTTTTAGAAACCATTATTTGATATGCCAACATCAACTTCCAAAAGCCGAAAGACCTCAAAGAAAATCTTTGTGTTAGACACGTCTGTGATCCTCTTTGATCACAACGCTATTATGAACTTCGACGAACACGATGTGGCTATTCCAATCACCGTGTTGGAAGAGCTAGACGAGTTCAAGAAGGGAAATGACACGAAGAATTTTGAAGCTCGTGAGTTTATCCGTTTCCTAGATAAAAAGGCGGGAACTAATAAGGTGAACGAGTGGATCAACCTCAATGGTCCAAAGCGGGGAAGGTTCAAGGTGATTATGAGCGTAAGCGGCGATAAAGTGGATGCCCAAAAGGTGTTTGCGGCTCATAAGATGGATCACCGCATCCTAAACGCTGCGCTGAAGTTGGAATCCGATGAGCCTACCAAGAAGATTGTACTCGTCACAAAAGACATCAACTTACGCCTTAAGGCCAAGGCGCTAGGGTTGGTGGCGGAAGATTACCAAACAGGTA
This sequence comes from Phaeocystidibacter marisrubri, assembly GCF_008933165.1. NCBI lineage: Bacteria > Pseudomonadati > Bacteroidota > Flavobacteriia > Flavobacteriales > Phaeocystidibacteraceae > Phaeocystidibacter > Phaeocystidibacter marisrubri. The sequence continues at coordinate 1,189,884 of NZ_WBVQ01000001.1, read as the reverse complement.
AAATTCAAGACATTTCAAATATCTACACGGGTAAGGAGCAGATTTCTCCGTTTCCTCAAAAAGTGATTGATAAGCTCTACGCGGATGGTCATATTGATAAGGATGCCTTGGTGAAGCTGACCAAGAAGATTAAACCTATTTCAAATAAGTTTTACATTCTGAAGGGGACAAGAAGCTCTTCTTTGGCTTTCTTTAATGCACATCGAGATGCTTTAGAACACATCGAAAAGAAGTCGTTTTACGGCATCAAGCCACGTAACGCGGAACAAACTTTTGCTCTCCATGCCATTATGGACGACAATATCAAGCTGGTTTCGCTAACGGGTGTGGCAGGTACCGGGAAGACGCTTTTGGCACTTGCGGGAAGTTTGGAACAACGACGGAATTTTAAGCAAATCTATCTAGCTCGGCCTATTGTTCCTCTTAGCAATCGTGATATTGGCTTCTTGCCAGGCGATGCGGAACAGAAGGTGAACCCATATATGCAGCCTCTGTGGGACAATTTAAAGTACATCAAGAATCAATTCTCAGAGCGCGATCGCCAATACAAGCAGATTGAGGATATGGTGAATAGCGAGAAGATTCTAGTGACTCCACTCGCCTATATCCGTGGAAGAAGTTTATCCAATGTAATTTTCATCGTTGATGAGGCCCAGAACCTTACCCCTCATGAAATAAAGACGATTATCACTAGAGCAGGTGAAAATTCAAAATTCATCTTTACGGGAGATGTCAACCAAATTGACACGCCGTACTTAGATGAGCAGTCCAATGGATTGAGTTATTTGGTGGATAAGCTTCAAGGGAATCCACTATATGCCCACATCGCCTTGGAGAAGGGAGAGAGAAGTGAGTTGGCTAACCTAGCAAACGACCTCCTCTAATTTGATTCAATGAACGCCTCGATGGTTTCTGGTAGTTCGTGAATAACTGGAAGCTCGGCATTTCCATAGTGTTGGAGAGCAAGAACTCTGAGTTTTACGGATTTCTTCAACATGTGGCCCATACCAGGTATGACGATGTTCTGAGAAGCGGGATTGCAATTGTGAAGTAATTCACCTTCGGAAACTGGTACTTGAATGTCGTTTTCACCAGATAGGATGAGGAGGGGGCAGTTGATCTGGGCTGCAAAGATGCACGGGTCGTAATCCATCCAACTCTTCAAAAAGGGATATTGGGAGGGGTTGAATAAACCGTTGAGGAATGGAGATGGGGATTTAGGGCTTTCTCCCATGGCAACACTGTCTAATGCGAGGCGAATTCCATCCATTTGCTCGGGTGGGAATTGCGCAGCCAATTGTACTTTCAATATTTCTTGAATCGGCTGACCAGCGCCACAAAGACTGATGACTCCAGCTAAATCATCTCGTTGATTGCCGAGTATGAGCGCGGTAAGCGAACCTTGTGAATGTCCCAATACATAAATCTTGGAATAGCCAGAGTCTTTCGCTACATCAACCCATTCGTTAGCCAGCGCGACAAAGCTATCGTAGGTAAGGCTATCGATGTTGATCGGCTTAGATTCACTGGCCGAGAGTTTATCTGTGCTGAGAACGCTGATACCTCTCAATTGAAGGGAGTCGCTCAAGTAGAGTAGGTTGTTCCCCTTCACGGAACCCGAATTCCCAAAGCGATCTACAGTGCCTGAACCTGGGATGATCACCACTACAGCACCACCAGCAGCGCGCTTCCAGTGGGCATGGAAGGTGCCTAGTTCGTTTTCAATCTGAACATCTTGAGACTGTGCGTTCCATGGACACAAAACGACGAATAGGCTTACGAGAAATGCTTTCATCTCGTAAAGCTAGTCAATCACGTAAAATAAAAGAGGGTAAATATGCCCAATGAAAGGCCGAAAGAAAGGCGAAGTAGAATGGGGCGTATTACATTTCTATCGTGATTATAACCCACTCGAATAGCAAGTCCGCCAACCATTATGAGAATGCATCCAGCTGTTGAAATACCAGTGGCATCCATCCAATTCACCACTTCCAATCCAAAGCCAGCAACTACAAGTCCTAGGCCAGCTCCACCTAAAATGGTGCCGATTGTGGCCAAAACACTTGGCGACTCTTTCGGTGACGCTCGCTTACTAAAAGGTTGACTCCCTCTAAAGAGAAAGATGCTCAAGTAGAAATAGAAAATTGCAACTAATCCAACGCTGACCATCATCGCCATTGGACTGTGAGGTAGTTCTAGCCAAAAAGCCAGAATGGAAATACCAGCTAAGGCCAACAGAATGATTTCTGCGGATTGTAGGTGTGAATTAGTCATACCGTTAAGTAGGAGGTGGTAGCACCTCAAAGGTACTCTCAATATACAATTCACACTTTTGGTATTTAACCAAATGCACGTTTCAGTTCACCAACTGCATATTATACGTCATCAACGGCCTATGCAATAACGCACACCGGCCATGATGTTGTAGAAATTTACTTGTCCCGAGTATTCGTTTTCGTAGTAAGTGTAGGAATTGTTGAAAATGTCTGTGAAGTACTCCTCGTATGTGAAATGGTACCATGTGAAAGCAAACTGCGCATGACCGTAAACTTCGAGAAGCCTATTAATGCGATAGGACAGGTCAACGCCAATTCCGGGCCCAAAGGCAATGGGGCTGCTTTCAGAGGTTCCATACTGTTCCAATCGGAACTCATTATTTGTGTTTTGCTCTTTCAACACGGCATCTATCCACATTCCTTGAGAAGCCGTGAATTGAAGTCCACCTTCTAGCCCTATGCAAATTCGGTCTTTGCGAAATCCGTAGCCAGCGTAAAAGTTAAAGGAGTAGGCAGAATTGTAGGAATTAATATCGGTTAAACCGTTCTCTGTTTTAGGGGTTACAGTGATTTCTCGAACTGTATATCCGGGGTAGGCCGCTTCTATGCTAGCCGTCACTGCGAGGCGTCTATTGTTGCCAAGAGGTGTGGAGAGTGATTGAAATGAAAGGCCTCCATACCACTCGCGAGCTTGGGCTAATCGAATTTGTATTCTAGCTCCATAGGTGATCCCATCGGTATAAAACCCAGCAGCTCCATCGGTTGAATAATCTTCTAAAATGGGATACGATGAAGTAGTGTAACCCATTTCAAAGGAACCGGTCATTTCAATGTAACTCGGCAAGTATTCCGGCGTGAAGTAATCATCCTCTTGTCCATGAAGAAAGAGGCTGACAACACTGAATAAAGTGATGAATCCTCGTTTCATTTTAGATAGATGGTTGGTGCTTGAGAGGAGTGCACAGTTCCGTCTTCAAGTTCAATAGTCACCACAAAGGTTTGCATTCCACTAGCCTCTGGATATTCCATTAAGCGAAGTTGATGCGTGATGACAGTGCGATAATCATCAATCACATAGTTCCCAATAATAGTGCTAGAGGGGATGTATTCAAACCCGTCGAATAGGTAGAAATAGTTTGATAAATCTGTTCCTGCGGGAAGATTGGGATTGATGTCATTTGTCGAAACAACACGGAGGTCTACTATAGGATTATCGGTGTAGTAATCTATTGCACATTCACAACTAGTGGCGTAAGCCCCCGAAAACAATGTCATTGATTTAGCACATTGTTCATTCGTGGTGATATTAAGGTTGAGTTCAAGGGCATAGGCTTCTTTGGGTACCGTATCTGAAGCTACAGTTATTTGAAGATCGGAGTTATCGAGGTTGGCAATGTTGATGTCGCAGATTTTGTATAACCCAGCGGGCTCAGAATCGCAGTCACAGCAGGCTACTAGAATGACATCCGCGAAAGAAATGAGTGCCAATGCTAGTAGTACAGTTTTGATTTTCATAGGATGAAGATTGACCGATTATTATACAATCTCTATTCCAAATTTAGTCTATGTTTCTCGCACCACAGATGCAAGTTGAGAAAGGTGAGAGCAAGTAGGATCACTTCTATCCAAATGATCGCCAGATACCCTAATGAAACAGGAAAAATGAAGAACGAAAGTATCAATCCAGGCGACTCTATTGTTGCATTGTGTTGATCGCTAAAGAATGTGGTATTGACAATCAGTGGACTTAATGCCAGCAGAAATGCGGATAGGATCAGTCCCGCATACATCCATTTTCGCCCAATTCTCTTCGAATTCAGTACCAAGTAAAAGAGCAGCGGTATGGCGTAAATCGGCCAAAAAGTGAATTCGGTGTAGTGTAGGCGAGCAGATAGAACATCAATCCAGAAATAGATGAACGCCAAATGAGCCGTAAATACGGCAATGGATGTGGCGTTCCAATAAATGGATTTGGAACTCCCAGAATCTCTATAGATCCAAACAGCCAGCAAGGCAATGATTGCTTGTGTTCCTCCCAGTTGTGTAAGGGTAGAAATGGTAGAAATGATGGATGTTGACTTTATCTCTGTGGCGTATTCAAACGAGGTATAAATAGGGACGGCTAAAACGAATGTGGTAAATACCTTAAGGCGAAAGCTGTACTCGTACAATAACGTTATCATGCACAAGATGGGAATGGCATTCCACAGAATTCGCGTATCACCAATGAAAAGACGAGTTAACTCACTTAAAGGATCTGCAATTCTAGAGGTGTAAACTACAATTGCTAAGATCAAGAGGGCTTTAGAGATTCTATGGGGATTCATAAATCAAGTAGGTCTTCCCGGTCTTCAAAGGCCTTGTTGTTGTCGATTTTCTTTGGATTCATTCCGACAATAGCTATAACAAATAATAGGGGAATACTACTCAAAACCATGAAAAGTGGATTCTCAAAATTCGTTATGGCGTCGATGAAATCGTCCAAGTTCTGGATCATTCCATAGGCGATAGCAGTGATTTGAGCCATTAAGATGGAGATTCTAACGGCGTTGTTTAGCTTCTTGAGTTGAACTAAACAGAGGACAACGATGACTAAATTGATATAGGTTGAAATATCAGTGTACATCAATTTGAAAACCTGAAAGATAAGTCCCGTTGAATACGATCCATAAAAGGCGGTCCACAGCAAAAGAGCTACGTATACCAAGCGGTGATTAGTTGAGCGAAGGGCAAAATTCATCATTGAGCGTAGAGTAGTTTGAAAGGGGAAGATAGGGCATTGCCGTTAGTTCTCACAGATTCGAATACTCAATTAGATGCAAGAAGATCTAACGGAATCACCACATTTGATAAAATCTCTCCCATGAAAGCACTACTATTTTGGCTCTTCATTTTTCTGTCTTTCGGTGTTCAGTCACAGAGTTTTCGGCCTTTGGATGCGGTTAGCTTCGCTTACAGAGCTTCGGATTCTACGCTATCGGGACAAATCTCGGGATGGTTTCATACCTATGGAGAAATTGATAGTATGACCACTTCCAATCACGAAGCCGATACCCTTTTATTCAATATGTATTATACGGCGTGTGGCCTTAATCCAATGTTTTATGCCTACGATACCACCTTTGCACTTCCTCGATACATCAGCAGCGATGTAGGTGTGATTCGTGTATTCGCACTCATCAACGATGCACCCTGTACGGGGAGTACATCTGTAGATATCACTGATACTTTCTATTTCCACTTGAGTCCAAGTGTATCCATCAACGAAAGGACAGAATCATACTGTGAACCCTCTGTAGTGTCAAACGAGCTCATTCTTCCCTGCAAATCCTCACGAGGTGAAGTTCTCTTGTATTCCTTGTCGGGCGTTTCCATGCCCATTACATGCATCAGTGAGAATCGCTTTTCGATTTCAACCTTACCTAGAGGTATGTATGTGGTGAAGTGGAAAGATGAAGAGGAGAAGGAGCGGGTGGTGCGGTTTGTACGGTGATAGAACCCACTAGTAGAAAACAAAAAAGGTCTCCAATTTGGAGACCTTTTTTCTAGTAGCGAGGACGGGAGTTGAACCCGTGACCTCAGGGTTATGAATCCTGCGCTCTAACCAACTGAGCTACCTCGCCATTATTGCAGAGTGGTTATTCCTGCGGCTTGCCATACGATTTGCTGTGAAGCTGTACCGTTTTGCGGGTGCAAATATAAACGGCATTTCTTATTTGGCAAGGGGTAAATGATGTTTTTGAAACAAAAAGATGTCAGCGATAAATTTCTATATTGCGACCCGTCCAAATTAAAGACCTCATCATGGAAGAAAAAGTAAAATACGAGCTAGAATATCCAGTAAAAGCGTCACCTGCAATGCTTTATCCGTACCTCTCTACTCCTAGTGGTTTGAGTGAATGGTTTTGCGATGATGTCAATTCTAGAGGAGAAGTGTTTACTTTTTTCTGGGGCGATTCAGAAGAGGTGGCAAAATTGCTCCGCAAAAAGCAAGATCGCTACATCCAGTTCCGCTGGCAAAATGATGTTGATGAGGGCAACAAGAACTATTTCGAGTTCCGTATCGTGGTGGATGAATTGACCAAGGATACCTCGCTTATGGTGACCGACTTTGCGGCTGAGGACGAGTTAGAGGAGAGCAAACTTCTCTGGCAAAGCCAAATCAACGATTTGCTCCACACTATCGGATCTTAAGTCATGCCAAAAGGCGGTAAAACCTTTTTGGGTCTCACTGTGCTTCTCGCACTGGTTTGCCTGACTTTCATTGTACAAATTGAGAAAGGGGATATCCACTTGACCATGGATCAATGGCATGTGGGGTCCAACGATTTCATCTTCCGCTATTTGACGCATTTGGGAGATGGGCTCGCCTTTGTGGTAGTAGTGTTAGCATTGGCTGCCATGAGAATGTCAATGCGCATCACTGTTTCATTTGCTGCTGCAGGTGTGGCCGTTCTTCTCATCATTGCCTTTTTGAAAGGGGTGTTCTTCGCGGGTGTAGCTCGCCCTTGGGGATATTTTGAAGAAGGGATGTTGCGCATTATTCCAGACTTGGAACAGCACACGAGTAGGAGCTTCCCGAGTGGACATACCACCGCGGCCTTTGCGCTTTATGGCTTGATGGCCTTTTGGATCAATAAGAGAGGATGGTCGGTGGCGCTATTTGTGCTCGCCTTTGGAGTGGGGTATAGCCGAATGTACTTGAATCAGCACTTTTTGGTAGATGTGTTTGCCGGAAGTCTTCTTGGCGGCTTAATTGCTTGGGGAATCCATGCGCTGTTCTTTACTCGTGTAAAGAAACAGCGCTGGAATAAGCCCATTTTCTAATTCCAAAACAGGAAAAAGAAAAACGCGTCAGGCTTTGACGCGTTTGTAATTCATATTCACTTTGACGTGATTCATTGGGTTCTCTTCGTAGAATCCTCGAATCTTAGCGGCTAGTCGGATGAAATCCTTTCTCTCGCTTTCGTCTAGTACATTCAGTATACTCTGATTCGCCTCACTGAATGCTTCTCTGATTTCAGGAAGAACTTCTTCCGCTTTTGGAAGGAGCATTACGTGTTGCTTTCTGCGGTCTTGCTTATCTACTTGGCGACGAACATATCCTGCTTCGGTCAAGTAATCCACCAAACGAACTACGGCAACTTTGTCTACCTGAAGCTCTTCGGCTAATTTAGATTGTGTAAGTGTTTCGGTGCTTTGATCGAGTACGTAGAGAGCGTAGAAGTGACGTTCAATGTCTAAGTGAGACAGTCGGTCTGTAACTTGGGCTACGTAATCTTTGGATAAATTCATGAAGAGATTTCCAATTACTTGTTCGTGACTCATTTTTTGGTTTTGTGTTGTTGTTGATACTGCAAAAGTAACGATGGATTCAGGGATGTGTTGTGCACATCTTGTCATTTCTTTCCTTCATAACGACGGCTTGTATAGTAGCGTTGGGGCGGGTTTCAGAAGATTTTTGCCATTATTTCCTAAGTCGCTGAACCCCTGTCGTTTAGTTACATAAATAACTGTTTCAATAAATTGTCGACCTTTTTTGAACACCGCCTAGGACATTATATTTTCGCTACCTTCACACTTCTGCTATTGAACACACCTTTGGTCTAAGGTGCACCACGTATTATGATTAAGATTTCACAACTTCATAAGTATTACCACACTGGTAATCAGCCTTTACATGTGTTAAAGGGCATAGATTTATCGATTTCAGAAGGCGAGTTGGTCTCTATTATGGGATCTTCAGGTTCTGGAAAATCTACCCTTCTAAATATACTGGGCATGCTAGATGCCTATGATGAAGGAGAGTATTCCTTAGATGGGGTACTGATCAAGGATTTGTCGGAGAAGAAGGCGGCGAATTATCGCAATAAGTTTCTCGGTTTCGTGTTCCAGAGTTTTAACTTGATCAACTACAAAACAGCTCAAGAGAACGTGGCAATGCCCCTTTATTATCAAGGAGTGAAGCGCAAGAAGCGAAATGAACTGGCCATGCAATACCTTGAGAAAGTGGGACTGAGCGATTGGGCTCATCACCTGCCTAGCCAGCTTTCCGGTGGTCAGAAACAACGCGTAGCTATTGCCCGTGCATTGATCACCCAACCCAAGGTACTACTCGCTGATGAACCTACAGGGGCGTTGGATACTGATACTTCTTATGAAGTAATGGACTTGTTCAAGGAAATTCACGCTGAGGGAATGACGGTGGTGATTGTTACGCATGAGAATGACATTGCTGACATGACGGAGCGCATTATCCGTTTGAAAGATGGTCTGGTCGTGCGAGGGGCAGAATCTACAGTAAACGCTGAGTAGTATGTTTGACTGGGACAAATGGCAGGAAATCTTTGAGACGATTCAAAAAAATCCTCTCCGAACCATTCTGACTGGGTTTTCTGTTACCTGGGGAATTTTCATGTTGTGTATTCTTTTGGCTGCCGGGAATGGTTTGTCGAATGGGGTACAGAGCAGTTTTGGCGATGATTCCTTCAACAGTCTGTGGATTTCATCGGACGTCACCAGCATTCCCTATGAAGGCATGAATGTAGGGCGGAGGATTACACTTAAAGATGACGACATAGATTTTGTAACCCAGGAATACGGCGATGATATTTCAACGTATTCAGGTAGGTATTTCCAATGGGGAACCCTAGTGAATTACAAGAATCAATACGGTACGCATGTAATGATGGGGGTGCATCCCGGCTATCAAGTTTTGGAGGGAACTCACATGGAGAGTGGTCGATACATCAATCAAACGGATATCGATGAGAAGCGCAAGGTGGTGATCATGGGGAGAAAACTCTTGCCCCAGTTTTTTGGAGAAGAAGACCCTTTGGGAAAGCAGATAGAATTGAATGGTGTTTCTTTTCAGATTGTGGGCATCTTTACCGATCCAAGTAGCGAAAGGGAAGAAGAGAATTTCTTTGTCCCCTTAACCACTGCTCAACAAGTATTCAATGGTGGCACAAGAGTCGGACACATTATTGTAAACCTAAGTGATTCCACTCTGGAGTCAAGTAGGAAGGTAGCTTCCGCATTGAGAGCGGATTTGGGAAACAAGCACGGAATTCACCCAGAAGATCAACGAGCTATTCACATCCGGAATCTTCAAGAGCAATTTCAAAACATCTTCAATACCATTTTGGGGATCAAGGCCTTTGTTTGGTTAATTGGCATTATGACCATCATTGCCGGAATTGTGGGGGTGAGTAACATTATGCTGGTGGTGGTGAAGGAGCGCACCAAAGAAATCGGTATTCGTAAGGCCATTGGGGCAACGCCGTTTTCCATCATTTCTATGATTATCCAAGAATCGGTATTTATTACGGCGGCTGCGGGTTACTTAGGGCTTCTCCTGGCAGTTCTATTAGTAGAATCTCTGGGTTCTAGTCTGGAAAGTGACTTCCTCAAAAATCCCAATATCGATTTCAATACCGCCATTATTACTACGATTATCCTCGTGATTACAGGCGCATTTGCCGGATTGATTCCAGCACGAAGAGCAGCCAAAATTCAACCCATTGAAGCACTGAAAGACGCATGAGTTTCTTTGATATAGACAGATGGACGGAGATTTGGCAAACGCTGAGTAAGAATAGAGCTAGAACCATTCTTACGGGGTTTGGTGTAGCCTGGGGTATTGCACTTCTCATTATCATGATGGCTTCGGGTCAGGGGCTTCAAAATGGAATCATGCAGGATATGGGGAACTTTGCGAGCAACAGTACTTTTCTGTGGACGCAACGCACGAATATGCCGTATAAAGGATTTCAGCGCGGTCGGTATTTCAATATGCGAAACGATGACATTCAGATCCTGTATAATAAAATCCCCGACCTCAAACTGATTTGTCCCCGCAATCAATTGGGGGGATATCGCGGAACAAACAACGTGATTCACAAGGATAAGACGGGAGCGTTCACCGTTTATGGGGATATTCCTGAGTACATGGAAATTGAACCCAAGGCCATTTCTCAAGGGCGTTGGATGAATCAATCGGATCTCTTGGAGAAGCGAAAAATCTGCATCATTGGCAAGCGTGTTGCCGATATGATGTACGATAGAAATGAAGAAATCATTGGTAATAGTATCCAGATTAATGGAGTGTATTTTACCGTCGTAGGGGTTTATGAAACGCTCTTAACCGGGGAGCGAGCAGAGGAAGATCAGAAGTCTATATTCGTTCCTTTCACAACTTTCCAAAGAGCCTTCAATTACGGAGACGTTGTTGGATGGATTAGTATGTTAGGGCATGATCACGTGAATATGGAGGATGTTCAAGCCGAAGTCAAAAAAGTTCTAGCGGTCAATCATACCATACATCCAGAGGATACACGCGCATTCGGATCGTGGAGTATGCAAACAGAGTATGTAAAATTGCAGGGTCTCTTCATGGGAATCAAGGGATTGTCGCTATTCGTGAGCATCTTCAGTTTGATGGCAGGCGCAATTGGTGTGAGTAATATCATGCTTGTAGTGGTAAAAGAACGCACGCAAGAATTGGGGGTTAGAAGAGCACTTGGAGCAACACCGAGGTCCATCATCGTTCAAATTATGAGTGAGTCCCTCATTCTCACACTGATTGCTGGATTTCTGGGGATTATGTTTGGAACTTGGTTGATGGCATTGATCGATACACAAATCGGGGATAGCATACCCACGTTCCTTCATCCTTCTGTAAGTCTTCCAACCGTATTGATGGCAATGGGTATTTTGGTGCTCTTTGGAGTGATTGCAGGATTGCTACCAGCGACGAGAGCGGTGAGAGTGAAACCAGTAGATGCTCTAAGGGCAGAATAAAAAAAGTCCCCGCTGTTCAGACGGGGACTCTTGCACCTTTGGTTGTTGTTCATGCACTCGCGGTACATCGGTGCGGTTGCGCTATAAATAGCACTCGCTTTACACTTGATGTTCAATGTAAGTATAATATCACATATTACCCTCAGCGATCCCTAAAAAAAATACTGGATCGAGTGTTAAAATCCGCCATGAACGTACCTTCACAGGAATTCCTTTAAAATATGCCCGAACTCTCCGTTCTTCTTTGCACGTATAATTCTCGGCAGTATTTACCCGATGCTGTCAATTCCGTATTGCGGAGTGAAGGTGTCGATTTGGAACTCATTCTTGTGAATGATGGTTCAACCGATGGGACGGAGGAATACACAAATTCCATTCGCGATTCAAGAGTGAAGGTGATTCATTTGGACGAAAATCGTGGAATTGCGGAAGCAGCAAATGTGGGTTTACAGCATTGTTCCACAAAATATATCGCAAGAATGGATTCGGATGACTTGTGCAGCCCAGATCGATTGAAAGCCCAATTGGAGTTTTTGGAGGCACATCCCGAGTTCGACGTTGTTTGTACGAAGGTGGAACTCACCGACGCCGACTTTCGTCAAGATGGTTATAAGCTATATGTAGATTGGTGCAATGGTTTGATGACGCATAAGTTGATGTATGCCCATCGATACAGAGATTCCCCAATTGTTAATCCTTCGGCTTGTTATAGAAAGAGTGCAATAGAGCGTTTTGGAGATTACAAAGTTGGCGTTCCAGAAGATTATGAATTTTGGTTGAGATTGTTTGAAGGAGGAGTGAAGATGGCAAAGTTGAATAGAGTGGGGCTGGTGTGGAGGGATCATTCTCACAGACTCACTCGAAATCACTCTGATTATTCTGACTCTGCATTTAGTGAAGTAAAACTGGATTACCTCCGAAGAGAATGGGCTTCTCGATTTGAGAATCGACCCGTTTACATTTGGGGTAAGAGCAGGAATGCTAGAGATTGGCACATGCGACTTACTGAATCAGGCTTGCCTGTAGCCGGGTTTGTGGATTTCACTTCGGGAACATGGAAAGAATTACCCTTACTCTCTATAGATGAAGGGTTGAAACTGAAAGGAGCTTTCTTTTTGATTACGGTTAGAAATAGAGTGGGTGGCCCTCTCATTCAAGAGGCTCTAGAAGAGAGGGGAATGGAGGCTGGAGAGGATTTCTATTTCATGTAAACAAAAAGTCCCGGCACTGGGCCGGGACAATTGCAGGTCTATTTCGTGAAAATCAGCTTATTTAGGCTGACTAATAATGTGAACATCTCTTTGAGGGAAAGGAATGCCGATTCCAGCTTCATCCAGAGCCTCCTTAATGGCCTCTAGATTGTCGAAGAATACATCCCAGTACTGTGCGGTGTCGCACCAGGCTCTAACCGTTAAGTCAAGAGAGCTATCACCAAGATTCATCAATTTAACAACCGGTGCTGGATCGTTGTGAATCCTGCTATCCGCTTCTAGAACGGCAAGAATCACTTTACGCGCTTCCTTTACACTTGCGTTGTAGGCAATACCCACAGAGAAATCTACCCTTCTAACAGGTTGTCTACCAATGTTAACAATGGTGTTATTCGCAACCGGTCCATTCGGCATGATAATCTCCTTGTTGGTTACGGTGTAGACAATAGTGTGGAGTACATCAATTTTCTTAACGGTTCCAACTTCTCCATTGGCTTCAATCAAATCTCCGACGCGGAAAGGCTTGAACAATAGGATGAGTACACCCCCTGCAAAATTGGATAGACTTCCTTGCAAAGCTAAGCCAATGGCCAAACCAGCAGCACCAATCACTGCAACGAAAGAGGTGGTCTGAATTCCAACCGTTGATGCTACTGAAATCAATAGCATAATCCACAATGTAAATCGGACGATGCCAGCGAGGAATCCGCGCAAGCTCTCATCTACATTGCGTTTAACCATGAGTTTGCCAAAGCTCTTTGACAAGAACTTAATCAACCATGCTCCAATAATAAGGGTGACAATGGCGAGCAATACACTCGGACCAGCGTCAAAGAGGAAAGTTATGGCTGCGTCTTTTACAGCTGCTAAATTGTCTACCTGGTCTTCCATAAACGATTGGTTTTTTAGTAGTTGAAATATTGGTTTATTGATGCAATTTGATTCGGAGCACCTACCACATACAGGAGGTCGTCTTGCTCTATAGTAGTGTCCGGCGTTAGATTCGTAAGATAGCGATTCCCACGTTGAATCGCCAAGATATTAAGTCCGAAACGCACGCGAACATTGGACTCAACTAGGGTTTTACCCACAATGTCATTCTTCATTTGATATACGCGTAACGTCGCAATCTCTAATTCTGGAATGGATAAGCTATTGGTATTCACCATCGCTCCAGCGGATCGAAGCATTTGGTAGTTACCCGATCGGATTTGATTGGTAAAGGCCTCAATTTCATCGGTTGGAATCAGGTACTTCCTCAAAACCTTGGTGAAGATTTCAATGGAGGTTTCAAACTCTTCAGGAATTACTTCATCGGCACCGAGCTTCACAATCTGTTCAATCTCTTTTACATGTCGTGTTCGGACAATTACGTGAGCCGTTTCCGTGAACATGCGGATATTCTTCAAGATCTTACGTGTTGCCTCTTGGTCGCTTATAGCGATTACAATAACCCGAGCAAAGGGAAGGTTAAAGTGAGAAAGTGTGTGATTATCAGTAGCATCTCCAAAGTGAATCGGTTGTCCGTCCGCTTTAGCTTCTTCCAATAAATCGGGGTCTAACTCCAAAATGACATAAGGGATTTCTGCACTTCTAGCGGCTTTGGCCACATTCTTCCCATTGATACCATATCCGATGATAATCAGGTGATCTTTTAGTTCATCCCCGTTCTTTTGTTCGGAAGCCCCTTTGAGTTTTGCAATGCTGTCCAATCGTTTTCTAACTGTTCTAGGCAGAGCTCTGCGAAGTATTCTGTCGCTGATCTTTACCTCGTATTTCATCACGAAAGGAGTACCCGCCATGGTTAGGATAGAGACAGCGAGGAACAATTGGTAGGCTTCTTCACTCAACAAATTGTATGTGAGTCCAGCCGCACTCAGCACAAAGGCAAATTCACCTACTTGGAATAGAGTCATTCCACTTAGTATGACCGTTCTAGCAGGGTAGCGAAGAATTGCGGCAGCTATGGCCGAAACAATTCCCTTTACCATAAAAGTGGCAACCGACAGGAGGATCACCCAATGAATATGGGTGAAGAAAAATCCGATATCGAGAAGCATCCCAATGGATACAAAGAAGAAACTGATAAAGATTTCTCGGAAGGGGAGAATGTTCGCAGTGGCTTGATGACTGTAAGAAGACTCGGAGATAATGAGTCCTGCAAAAAAGGCACCCAAGGCCAAACTCAACCCTACTGCTGATGTCATCCACGCCGTGGCAAAACAGATGACCACCAAGGTGAGAATGAACAGCTCCTTATTCTTCGTTCTTACCACTCGATCTAGAATAAATGGAACCACATAGCGCGCGAGTACCCAAGTGATGGCAATTACAGTGAGGACTTTAATAAGTAAGATTCCCACTTCAAGCATCCAATTCTCACTTTGTCCAGCAAGCATAGGAGTGACCAGCATCAGTGGAACCACCATGATGTCTTGGAAGATCAGAATGGCCACGGCAACTCGTCCATGTGGAGTGTGTACTGCTCCTTGTTCCTGAAGCAACTTAAGGACGATTGCTGTAGAGCTCAAGGCAAACAAGAAGCCCATAAAGATGGCTTTGTTGATATCCAATCCCCATGTTACGGCAATTCCTGTGACCACTGCAATGGTCAGGAACATCTGCACTGATCCACCTACAAAAACCGTTCGCTTGATCTGAGCGAGTTGTCCGAGGGAGAATTCAATACCAATGACGAACAATAGGAAGATTACTCCGATCTCGCTCATCACTTCCACATCGTGTACAGAATGCACCAAACTCAATCCCGATGGTCCCACAATAATTCCCGCTAGCAGGAGGCCGAGGATAGAGGGAAGGCGAAATCGCTGAAAAAGTAGAATGAGTGGAACCGAAATTCCAAGGATGATGACAATATCGGTGAGCATTGGTAGCTCCATGAAGTATCGGTATTATTTCCAACTTCCCAACGAAGGAAGGTAAAGGTTAAATCGGATGGCCAAAAGACGAATAGCAGCAATAACGGAAGCAGAGGCAAGAAGGTTCACTTGTCTTTCAACATGGAACTGATTTAGGAGAAGATACATAATTGCCCCCACCATACAGGCGCTGGCGTAAATTTCCTTCTTAAAAATTACTGGGGTGATGTTGCTCAGTGTATCGCGAATTACACCGCCCATCACAGCGGAAAATATTCCCATTATCACTGCAACTTCATGACCTACACCAAATTGCAAGGCTTTCTCAACTCCCAAAACGGTGAAGAGTGCAATCCCCATCGTGTCGAACAGCAAGAGTGTTTTACGCAGTTTGATCACGTATTTGTAAAAGATGATAGCCGTTAGAATCCCTGCAAAGATGGCATACATAACCATGGAATCAGCAATCCAAACGAGGGGATGCGAATCGAGAATAAGGTCTCGAAGTGTACCACCACCAATGGCAGTGATAAATCCAGTAAAGCTGGCGCCAAATAGGTCATTTTCTACATTGCTCACCGCGAGTGCTCCAGAGATGGCAAAGAAATACGTACCTATAAGTTCAAGGATGTATTGGGTTGACATAGCGCGAAGGTAGAATATAGCTACATGCTTCCCATAATCCCCACGCGATTTCCTTCACTGTCTCTAAATACGGCCATGTATCCCCTTTCTTCACTGATTTGCGTGAGGGGAACGATCACTACACCTCCAGCATCTTCTACCAAATTGATACAAGCTTCCACACTTTCGGTGTTGAGATAGACTAGAGGCCCTGTTTCTCCAGGGTGATAGTGGGAGGGAAGACAGGCAAGCGCTCCGCCCACTTCGTTGGGTTTTGTGGGGAATAGGGAAAGGATCAAACCGTTTCCTAGATTGATTCTGCGAAACTCGATTCCCATTATAGAACTGTAGAAATTCTCTGCTCTATCAAGGTCGGTTACAGGGATTTCAATCCATGCTGGTAGATGTGCCATCGGAATAGTATTTCTACCAAAATAAAAAACGCCCCGCAATGCGGGGCGCTCTTTCTTTCGAATAAGATCGATTTAGTAACGCGGACGGCGTTCGCTACGTTCTTTCTCGATAGCCTGATTCACTCGAATCGGGCGACCGTTAACGTCATGTCCGTTAAGTGATTCAATAGCAGAGTTAGCATCATCGTCGTTAGGCATAACCACGAAGGCAAAACCTTTACTACGACCGGTTTCACGGTCTTTGATAATGCGAGCAGACTCAACGTCTCCGTACTGGGCGAAGAGATCCGCCAATTCCTCGTCTTTCATGTGATAAGAGAGGTTTCCAATAAAAATGTTCATAGAACTAAAACAAAAAATGTGAGCACCAAAGGTATAAGAATATGTGTCCACTTAACATGAAGTGACGGTTAATTTTTGTTTTTCTTGAATTAACCTAGGCTGAGCTTTCATCTTCGACATCAATAGGTTAGCAAAAACGGCCCAATTAAGCCTCATCCCAACACTGATCTTCACCTAAAATCGGATGACAATGGCGCATTCAGGAGCGAAAGCGGTGCTGAAATTCTCCTTTTCTACCTCAGTTAGAATACTATCTTTGTTTGAATAGCCAAGATAACTATGTTCGTATCAAGAGAAACGCAGGAAAAAATTGACAAACTCGAGGCAGATAACCTCGCTTTACGTCAGCAATTGGGCGATTTGGAAGAAGCTCAAACCACTTCAAATCCGTGGAAGCCCGTTGGCCTCGTATTCATTGTTCTCTTTCTTCTCGCTGCAGGCTTTGGCGTGTACACTCACTTTTTCACTCAACCCAAAGATCCATTTGAACACATCCCCATTGTGACCAAAACGGGACTGGACGATTGGCATGCTATTCCGGATTCAGGGATTGCTTATCACGTTCAGATTGGAGCGTTTAAGGAGTTTGATCTAAGTCCTTATCAAGCTGACCTTGAAAGTGTTTACCTCTTTAAAAACGATAGTCTGCAACGCATCACTCTCGGGAAATTCGTTCGCTTTAATCAGGCGCAAGAGTTTCAAGAGAAGGTGGTGGATTTGGGGCTTGACTTCGCCTACATTACTGCTTATAAGGATGGAGAAGCCATAGGCCTGATGAAAGCCATTAAAAGTGAATCGTCCACAGAATCAGACAGTAAGGAAATGGAATAGGGTTGAGGCTTTGCCATCAGCTAGGTATCCTTATTTTTGTCGCTCAACGTTCTCAATATATACTCATGAAAATCCTAGAAGGAAAAACAGCAATTATTACTGGCGCATCCAAAGGAATTGGTCGCGGTATCGCTGAAGCATTCGTTCAGCAAGGCTGTAACGTTGCATTTACCTTTCTATCTTCTGTAGAGAAGGGAAAGGCAGTTGAAGATGAACTCTCCGGAGGTGATGTAAAAGTGAAGGGGTATCGCAGTGATGCATCCGACATGGAACAAGCTGAAAAATTGGTTGCCGACGTGATGGCTGACTTTGGTCAGATTGATATCGTGGTAAACAATGCGGGTATCACTAGAGATAATCTACTCATGCGAATGAGTGAGGACGATTTCAACGAAGTTCTCCGCGTTAACTTGAACTCTGTTTTCAACATGACGAAAGCGGTTCAACGCACTTTCTTAAAGCAGAGAAGTGGCAGCATCATCAACATCAGCTCTGTAGTAGGTGTGAAAGGAAATGCGGGTCAGGCCAATTACGCTGCTTCAAAAGCAGGAGCAATCGGCTTCACGAAGTCTATTGCGTTGGAGCTTGGTTCACGTAACATCCGTTGCAATGCAATCGCACCGGGTTTTATCGAAACTGAAATGACAGCTGTTCTTGATGAAAGTACAGTTCAAGGCTGGAGAGATGCGATTCCTTTGAAGCGCGGTGGATCTCCTGAAGATGTAGCAAACGCTTGTGTTTTCTTGGCTTCAGACATGTCAGCTTACATTACTGGTCAGGTGTTGAACGTGGATGGAGGTATGCTTACCTGATATGACGTTTACCGTACCATACGCATTTGGACTGATCATATTGATTATTGGGGTGGCCTTCGCGGCCACCTTTTTTGCTTATCGCAGATCAGGCTTTGACCGACCGTATTCTATTCTCCTACCGGCTCTGCGCTTTTTAAGCTTGACCTTTCTGGGTATTCTCCTGTTAGAGCCTATCATTACTGAATCTACAGTTGAAGAAGAGCGTCCACTTTTGTTGTGGCTTCAAGATGATTCACAATCAATATTGGCTAGTGCTGACTCCACTGAGTACACAAGCCAATATTTGCCATGGGTGAAGTCGAGTCTTTCTCAACTAAAAGAAAAGTACGACGTTGCTGAATTCAACATAGGTTCCGACTTGAGTTCTGGAGAGGTACAATTTGATGCGGATAAATCCGCGATCGGCAATGCCCTTTCGGATGCGTTAAGCCGAGCAGAAGGTAGGAATGTGGCAGGTGTGATTCTTGCTTCAGATGGAATTGTGAATGTAGGCTCTCCACTTTCTAGCATTCGATCGCCAAGAGTACCTATTCATATTATAGCTTTAGGCGACTCTAGTTATTATCCAGATATTCAAGTTGTTAAAGTTAGAGCAAACAGAGTTGCGTTTAAAGGAAATACGACACCTATCTATGCCGATATTGAAACCTCTGGCTTGCCAAACGCTCAGGTTGAAGTTGAGCTTTTTCAGTCGGGCAAGCGCATCGATATTCAGCGTGTACCTATCAACAGAGGTTCGGGTAATGCCGTTTTCCAGATTCAGGCAGATAGCATAGGAATACACAACTATGAGATTCGCGCAAAAATCGATGCAAGAGAGAGGAATACCGAGAATAACAGAGGTTTTGCAACGCTGGAAGTGATAGAGAATGAGCGAGTTATTGTCATTGTTTACGATGCTCCTCACCCCGACATTTCCGCATTGAGACTTCCTCTGCTAGCCGATCCGTCGTACGAAGTTCAACTGATCCGAAAATCGGCATTAGAGATGGAGAACCTCGCCTCAGCTGATTTAATAGTGTTCCATAGGGTTCGCCCTTCTGAAAGTGACTGGCAGCGCATCGTGGAACAAGGACAATCGGTGGTATTGGTAACCGATGATTCGCATCCTTATTACAACTGGAGAGCACTGTCAGACGTGTTTGATGACTTTCCACTTATGGACAGAGCATCTGATCTACACCCTCGATCAGCTTCTGGATTTGCCGCCTTCCAAGTAGAAGAAGATTGGGTAAAAGAACTATCTAATTTCCCACCGCTTTCATCGGAAATGCATGGAGAGAATGCAGGAGGGATGTGGACTGCCGCACTGTATGGCAACGTGGGAAGGGTAAAGACCAATACTCCAGTTGTGGCAATTGCTGAACTCGGAAATCAACGTTTGGGATGGATGAATGGTGAAGGCTGGTGGAGATTGAGATCATATACCTATTCGAGCTTTGGCTCAACAGATCCTTATGATTCCTTTATATCTCAGTATTTCCGATGGTTATTGACTAAACCTGGAGCCGACCGCTTAATTGTTGAGCACCCTAGCCAAATCAATACAGGCGAACTACTTCACCTATTTGCTTTCCCAAAGGATGCAGCATTGCAACCCTACAATGGAGCGAAATTGACGCTCAAAGTGAGAAAAGTAGGAGGAGAGGCTTTTGAAAAAGAGTTGATTCCAAGTGGCTTGGGCCGTTATTCTACGGAGCTTGCCGATCTTCAAAATGGTACTTACAAGTACACGCTTACGGCACAGTTGGGGGATGAAACTCTCGTGAAGAACGGTGAATTCAATGTGAGAGATTTGAAACTCGAGTTTGTAGATACTCGTGCACGGTTCAATGAATTAGCGGCATTGAGCAACAGCTCTCAAGGTCAATTCGTGACCTATGAAAACAGAGATGTATTAGTCGATCAATTGGAGAATGAAGTTCCACCGACTTTACTCCACGAAACGGTGAAGACAGAAAGTCTGCTCAAACTTTGGTGGCCTTACGCCATTTTACTTCTTCTGTTTGTTGCCGAATGGGTGATACGGAAAAGAGAAGGTGTGGTGTGAGCAATTGCAAAAAAAAAAAAGCGAACCTTTCGATTCGCTTTTCAATGCTTATAGATGTGAATCTAACCAGTCCTGAAGCTCTTGTTCTCTCAGGTTCTTGGCGACAATGATTCCATTCTCGTCAATCATTACATTCTGTGGTATGGCTCGAACGGCATAAAGAGCTGCGCCTTCATTGCCCCAACCTTTCAGGTCGCTCATATGCGCCCAAGTGAGTTCGTCATCTTCAATGGCTTTTAGCCAGTTTGCTTTATTCTCATCGAGAGAAACACCAATAACTGTGAAACCATTATCCTTGTGCTTGTTGTAAGCGGCTACTACATTTGGGTTTTCAGCTCTACAAGGTCCACACCAAGATGCCCAGAAGTCAATGAGTGTATATCTTCCCAAATTCTCGCTCAAGTACATCGGCTTACCCGTGGTGTCATTCTGAGCAAAGTCTACGTAAGGCTCACCAATGGCAACGCGGTTTAGCGTTTCAATGCGGTTCTTCAACTCGCTTACGGCTTGTGCCTTACCGTACATTGCAGGAATATTAGCATAGATACTGTCTAACAACATTGGATCTGCATCGTACAGCTCGTTCAAAGCGATCTGAGCACCGAAGGCACCCGCTCCCTTTGCGATATCGGCCATATTTCGCTTGTTCTTTTCATAGAGGGCATCAGCTTGTTCAGAAAGATGAATGATGGTTATAGAATCTCCAATCGATTGCGCTTCTTCATAAGCGCTGCGCAACTTATTCATCTCCATGCTGAACTCCTTCTTAGCCGCTTGATAGGATGAAAAAGCCTCAGAATGACTTCCGCCTGCCACCGTGTATTCATACTCATCGGCAGATCCCGTAACGTTTATGGTGATATCGCCTTTATCGAGGAAGAGGTAAACCGGCTTTCGGATGGAATCAAACTTCACAAATACAGCACGCGGAGATTCAAGTGCAGCGGTGTAAAAAGAGACCGCACCCATTCTGATGTACGATGAATCGATGACGTGAATACCGGTATCTGTTGATTCTACAAGCTTCACCGTTTGATCGGAAATGCCTTCGAAAGTAAGATCTACATTTAATCCATTCTCAACTTTCTGCGGACCAGTTGAACAAGCCACAGCAAAAGCGAGAATCGGAAGTGCTATTAATTTTTTCATTTCGAGTGTATTTACACCAAAAATAGGCGTGATTCTTTCGTCACACAAACGCCCGTGTATCTTTGTACACTTCCAACTATAAAAAAGTACCATGAAGAGATTTCAAATCGTTCTTGCGGCGATGCTGCTTTCTGCGGTTGCTAGCGCGACTGAGGGCATGTGGTTGCCGTATATGCTGATGGGTCGTGAAGGCGATATGCAAGCCAAAGGCCTACAATTATCCGCCGAAGATATTTACAGTGTGAACAACGGCAGCTTGAAGGATGCCATTGTGAGCTTTGGTGGATTTTGTACGGGTGAGATCATCTCTGATGAAGGATTAGTATTGACGAATCATCACTGTGGTTACAGTGCCATTCAATCTCATTCCAGCGTTGAAAACAACTATTTGAGAGATGGATATTGGGCGATGGATCGCTCTCAAGAATTGCCAAACGACGGACTTTTTGTTCGATTCGTGAAGTACATCGAAGATGTAACTCCTCATATGTTGATGGGCGTGACCAATGATCTTACGGATGAAGAGAAGTCGGCTGTACTTCGCGCAAATGCCGAGTCTTTGATCTCCGATCACAAATCACGCAATGATTATGAATACGAAATCAAAGAGATTTTCTACGGAAATCAATTCATCATTATCGCTTCTGTGCGCTACACCGATGTACGTTTGGTAGGAGCTCCTCCTAGCAGCATTGGTAAGTATGGTGCCGATACCGACAACTGGGTGTGGCCGCGTCATACTGGCGATTTTAGCATGTTTCGCATTTATGCTGATGTGAACAATAATCCAGCGGATTACAGCGAGAGCAATGTTCCTTTTAAGCCATTCCGCAGTCTTGCGGTTTCACTTGCCGGAACAAAACCTGGCGACTTTACCATGGTATATGGCTTTCCAGGTAGAACCGAGGAATACTTGCCTGCTATTGCCGTAGAGCAAATGGTGGATGTGTTGAATCCGAATAAGATTGCCATTCGTGATATCATCTTAGAGGAAACCGGAAAATACATGCGTGCTGATGAGGCCATTAAAATTCAATACGCTTCCAAGTATGCCGGAACGGCGAACGCTTGGAAAAAGTGGATTGGTCAGGTTGAAGGAATTCAGCGCACACATGGAACTGATTCCATTCGCATTGCTGAAATTATGATTCAATACCAGCTTTCTAAAGATGCGAATCACTGGAAACAGTATGGTCATGTTCTACCTCAACTTGAGAAACTCTACGTACAGGCTTTGGATGCCTTTATTCAACGAGATCAGTTCATTGAAATTGGATATAGAGGAATTGAAGCCTTTCGTCAACTTTGGAGCATGCACGCATGGGTAGATCTAGCCGAGGAGGGGGATACAGCAGGTATTGAGGAGAATGCCGCTAAGTTATTGGGATCTCTTTCTAGCTTCTATAAAGATTACAACGCTTCAGTGGACAGCTCTGTAGCGACTTCGCTCATCACCCATTGGTTGATGTCTTCAAATGCAGGTGCTCCATTAGAAGCAAAACTCGTTTCTGGAGAGAATGGAATGCGCGCTGATGTTTCAACATGGTATACCGCAGATATGGTATTGCGCCCATCTCAGAGTAAGAGGGTTTTGGATGCCTTGGAGAACGATCCAGTGAGTTTGGCATATGAGATTTACAACAGTGAGATCTATGGAGCCATGAAGAGTGCATTTGATCACTATATCACCCAAGTAGCTCCTATTGCCAATGCCTATCAAGCTCAAATTGATGAATTGCAAAAGGAATTCATGGCGGCCCAAATGCTTGTTGGAGATGCGGAGAATCTCTATCCAGATGCCAACAGTACCATGCGTATTACTTATGGTCAAGTTGAGGGTTATCGTCCAGCCGACGCAGTGAGCTACAAGACTCATACCTACTTAGACGGCGTAATCGCCAAGTACGTTCCTGGAGATTATGAATTCGATCTTCCAGAGAGAGTACTTGAGCTTTACAATGAAAACAATTACGGACAGTATGCCGCGGAAAACGGACAGCTTCCAGTTTGTTTCATTGCTTCCAATCACACTTCGGGGGGGAACTCAGGTTCGCCAGCACTCAATGGAAAAGGGGAGTTGATTGGGTTGAACTTCGACCGTGTTTGGGAAGGCACAATGAGCGATGTTTACTTCGATCCGAGCATTTGTAGAAACATCATGGTAGACATTCGTTATGTACTCTGGGTAGTAGATGTATATGCCGGAGCAGGGCATCTTGTAGAGGAGATGAATATTGTTCGATAATTAAACGCAAACAAATTTCAGTTTTGAATTGCTGTTGGCTACTTTTGCCCTGCCTCAAAACCGAGAGACTATACAATCATGAGCGTACTCGTAAATAAAGAATCGAAAGTAATCGTACAAGGTTTCACCGGAAAGGAAGGAACCTTTCACGCAGAACAAATGATCGAATTCGGCACCAACGTGGTTGGTGGCGTTACACCAGGTAAAGGTGGTCAATCTCACCTAGATCGTCCTGTATTCAACACGGTAGCTGATGCTGTGAAGGAAACAGGTGCGGATGTATCTATCATTTTCGTTCCACCTGCATTTGCTGCTGACGGTATTATGGAAGCTGCTAACGCAGGGATCAAAGTAATCGTTGCCATCACTGAAGGTATCCCAGTTGCGGATATGATCAAAGTGAAGAATTACATCGCCAATAAAGACGTGACCTTGATCGGTCCAAACTGTCCAGGTGTAATTTCAGCAGGTCAAGCTAAAGTGGGTATCATGCCAGGCTTCGTTTTCAAAGAAGGTCGCATTGGTATCGTATCTAAGTCGGGTACTCTTACCTACGAAGCTGCAGATCAAATTGTAAAAGCAGGTTTGGGTATTTCTACGGCTATTGGTATTGGTGGTGATCCAATCATCGGAACCACTACTAAAGAAGCAGTTGAGCTTTTGATGAACGATCCAGACACCGACGGTATCGTAATGATCGGTGAAATTGGAGGTAACCTAGAAGCTATCGCTGCAAATTGGATCAAGGAGAATGGCACTAAGCCAGTTGTTGGTTTCATCGCTGGTGAAACGGCTCCTAAAGGTCGTACCATGGGTCACGCAGGTGCTATTGTTGGCGGTGCTGACGATACAGCTCAAGCAAAGAAAGCCATCATGAGAGATTGTGGAATCCACGTTGTAGATTCTCCAGCTATGATTGGACCTAAAATGGCAGAAATTATCGGCTAACCCCTGATAGTTCAACATATTGAATCCCTCGTCTTTTATAGGCGAGGGATTTTTTTTGCCTTGAAGTGCGGGAATTACGTATAGATTCGGGTATAAATACGGTTGTTGATGGTTTTTCTTCTCTTGACCTTTACACAAGTTATGACCAATACCTAAAACCTATGGCTAACCCAATTGATATCCTCTTTACCTCTCACAGCCACTTACTGGTTCCTGAATGTATGGATGCTTTCATTTTTGAAGATGAAGCGGACGAATTACAGGAACACCCTTTATTTATTTAATGCTAGTTAATTGGGGTTTAGCAAGGAACACATAAGTAGTAGTTATCACCATACACCTAACCAAGCTTGTGTTCCGGACAATGGCTGCTTTTGCAGCCATTTTTCTTTGGAATATGTCTGTGCGAAGATTCTGTAGTCCATACGAAACGGTTTCCTCCAGACGCTATGTTACTAGACAAACACTAAAACCATGAATGAAGAACTCTTTGTAAAGCACTATAGTGCGCTGCTTCCAGAGATGTATGCGCATGTGAATGAAGACTGTGACGAAGCGAATGAAGGGCCTTTACCTTCATGATTTCAGTTTAGGATTCTGCTCTCGTATGGATGGAAAGCTCAAATCCATAATCTTATATTCTTCCCAACCCGTATAGTCGAAGTGCCACCATTCTGAAGGATACACTGTAAATCCGTAGTGTTCCATTACCTGAATGAGCAAATCCCGATTGGCACTAACCAGACTGTCTTCTAGAGGAGTGCTGGGATGTGCTGCGATGGAGAAATCGTCATAATCCGTGGGCATGTTCAAGTATCGGCCATCCGCTAATTTGTATAGAGAGAGGTCTACAGCACATCCTCTGTTGTGCCGACTACCACTGTATGGCGAAGCAACGTAATTCGTGTCGCCATATACTTCATAGAATTTTACAGTAGCTGAATAGGGGCGATAAGCATCAAATACCACAATTCCCAAACCGTGCTTCTCCAGCGAATCCTCGATCTCTACCAATTGATGCGCTACTGGAAGTCGAACAAAAGCACCTGGACCTTCAGTGTAAATAATAGATTCTGTGAAATTATTGGCCGTGGCATAGCGTATGTCTAAAACGACGTTACTCAGAATAGAATCCAATTCTACCAGTTGGTTATCTCTATTTTCCTCAACACTTTC
Organism: Phaeocystidibacter marisrubri; assembly: GCF_008933165.1. Lineage (NCBI taxonomy): Bacteria > Pseudomonadati > Bacteroidota > Flavobacteriia > Flavobacteriales > Phaeocystidibacteraceae > Phaeocystidibacter > Phaeocystidibacter marisrubri. Next base: position 1,164,123 of record NZ_WBVQ01000001.1, on the reverse strand, counting down.
GATGTAAGAACTCGGTTCGTAAATAGGAGTGATGCCGTATTTATACTCATGATGATTCGTACAGCTTCCCATCCATACAGCGCAGAATAGAAGGTAGTGAACATGTGTTTTACGAGTGAAAAGGCTCATCCCAATTGTTAATGTTTCGTTAGTTCCTTCAGCAAGATAACAAGCGAAATGTTCTTATTGTAATATTGATTCATCAAGACCAAAACACAAGCAAGTTGGCACGTGATTTGCCTGTAGATGAGCACTAACTTTTTAACAAAATGAGAACACTTTTACTACTTGCTTTGCTTCCGCTCGGCGTGAACGCGCAAGACATCAACCCATCAAAAGGCGATTTCGATTTGGGGGACTACCAATTGGAATCCAACAACAAAGCTTTTTATTACGTATTCCAGCAATCCACTTCAACGTATTCTGATTTGACGAATGCAGACTTTACCCTGAATGGTGCTTGGGACGATCCAGAAATTACCGTAGAAACTCCATTTGGAACAGATTATCTCGGTGTTCAAACCGATAGTATGCAAATGGGATTGGGTTCTATGATGGTTGGATTGAATTATTCGAATGGAGATGCTTTGATCCTTTCACCAGTAACCGCCGATTTGATTGATTTAGACGGCCTCGGAGGTGGAACAGGTCAATCGCCAATTAGCTACAAAGTAGAAGGTACCAGTCCAAACCGCATCTTTAAAATGGAATGGAAGAATGCTGGATTCTATATCGAAGGAGATTATGCCGGAGCTTTGACCAGTTCTGCAAATATTCAACTTTGGTTGTACGAAGATGAAACGGTAGAATTCCATTTTGGCCCAAGTAACCTCTCAACAGAGCTAGTTGACTCACTTCTCGTAAATGATGAGTTGGTGTCTGTGGCTACTGAGATTGATTTTATCACGGAGGCCTTCTTGAATTCCCACTTCATCACTGGAAATCCATCTGCAGCTGCCCTAAGCGATTCTTACGGTTCACTAACGGCATGGCCTGCGAATGGCACAGTGTACACGCTAGGTAAGTCGGGAATTGGTTTCGATGAGCAAACACAACCTCTTCTTGTTGAGTTGTATCCCAACCCTGCTACGAGCGAATTACGCGTTCGCTGTGAAGATGGAAAGAGCTTTACCGTTGAGTTGATCGATTTAAGTGGTCAAGTGGTTCGGAGAGGAACCATCAACGCAACCGATGCGATGAGCTTAAATGGTATTTCATCAGGACTATACCTCACCAAAATCACCGATGTGAAAACAGGTGAGATTGTAACGAGAAGACTTGTTGTAAAATAAGTTGAGTTGTTCAGGAACGGAACGCCGGTGCAATTGCATCGGCGTTTTTTTTATCCCTATGAACGAATTGTTAAGATTGACTTTGTGAGTGAATGCTTTGACTGATTGAATGCTGAATCTTCGCATTTGATTTTCAATAATTTAGTGTAGCCTTACTTTGAGGTGTAAATCCAATAAATCGACCTATGAAAAAAGCCTTACTCATGCTCCTGTTACCGCTGTCCGCTATGTCACAGGAGGACAAGAAACCCGCCCATTCCTTCGCTCAATCCGTTAAAGTGGAGTCTTCTTCAAAAGCCTTTTTGTACGTTTTTCAGCAAACAACTGGACCGTATAGCGATATCGTCAATCCAGATTATGTTTATCCAGGAGGGGTATGGGATGATCCTGACATCCAAATCACATGTCCATTTCCAAACACCAACTTTGCAGGAGCTACGTATGACTCACTGTATATGGATTGGGGAGCCAATTTAATTGGCTTCAATTTCACTACTGGGCATGAACTCTACTTGGCTGCCACCAGTGCCGACTTATTGGATAGAGGTTATCCAACCACTACATCTCAATCCACCATTAGTTATGTGATCGAAGGTGCATCTCCAAACCGCGTTTTTAAAATGGAATGGAAAAACGCTGGGTTTTTTGATGGTATCATAGGTGGTTCGTCAACTGATTTTACCAATACTCAGATTTGGATGAGAGAAAATGGTGCTATTGAGATGCACTTCGGATTGGTGAATGTGAGCAGCACACTTAATGATACGCTGTTGTTCTATGGTGAATTATTGACCGGTTTCGGGGTAGAGGATATGTCGGGTAACCTAACGGGATTGCACCTTTTGGAAGGAAACCCAGCCAATCCGGTATTGACCGATAATATTGAATATCTGGATGAATACCCAGCAAGTGGAACTATCTACCTATTCACTTATCCTATCTCGATTGATGAAGAGAACACCATTGTATTGGATGTTTATCCCAATCCGGCTGTAAGCGAATTGCGCATTAATGCAGAGGATGGTAAGCGCTTCAGCGTGCGTCTTATGGATGTCTCTGGTCAGTTGGTGAAAGAGGTTCAAATGAACAATACAAACGTTTTAGACATTTCTGGACTTCCAAGAGGTGTGTATATCGCAACGCTCAGTGATGTGGATACAGATTTTATGGAAACCATTCGTTTGGTACTTCAATAAGTGAAAGTGCTAAACTACGATACTAAATCCCGCCCAGTGCGGGATTTTTTATTGGTCAAGGCCAAGGTCCTTTAGAATTTCTTCAACCTTCTTTTCGGTTTGATCGAGTCGCTCGTAGCAGTATTTTATCAGGATGCTTGCACGCTCTACACTTGCGGCAAGTTCATCTACACCAATCTCCCCAGATTTCATTCGTTGTAGAATGATATCCAATTCGTTAGAGGCGGATTCGTATGTCAGTTTTTCCTTAGCCATTCTTAGCGGTTACTTTTTTTATTTCTGATTCTAACCAGGCAGAGGCGGTTTCAATTTGAATGAATTCCCCGGCTTTGAGTTGTTCTGGTTTCATGACAATCTGATCTTCTTTTCGAAGTAACGTATATCCTCTTTTTAAGGTGTTGGAAGGTTGGTAAACTTCCACCAATTCTTTGGTCATGTTTAGGTTGTGGGTAGATCGAACCAAGATCTCCTTGGCAAAGCGATCCATGTTTCCCACACTTAGTTTTAATGCGTGTTTCCCGTTCTCGGCAATTCGTTTTGCTTCGTGGCCAAGGTGATCTGCACGGTAGCGCTGACTTTCAGATTCGCGCTTGAGCCGTCTTTCGGCTTGATGGCCAATTTGCTGGGAAACTTCACTAAGTACAATTCTCTGGGCCGATTGAACTTCCCGAGATATACGAACAATGTTTTGTGATCTATCGTTCAGAAGCGACTTAGATCGCTCCACAAAAGCTCGGTAGTATTCCATTATCGATTGGTAGCGCGTGGAAACTTCAATCTCAAATTCTCTCGCTCTTTCTACAATCCATGCACCAACAGCAGAAGGTGTTTTCAAACTGATACAAGCCCATTCATCGACTACTGTTCGGTCGGTTTCATGACCTATTCCGACGATGAAAGGTAGTTTTGACTGGGCCAATGTGGCATTCAATTTATAGTGATTGAACACATCTAAATCTAAGGTGGCACCACCACCTCGAATGAGAATGATCGCATCGTATTCCGAAGGGTCGATGGACTGAAATGCCGATAGAATGGTATTCGCGGCTCCCTTTCCTTGCACCGAGGCCTTGAAGTGCGTCCACTTAAAGTGATAACCGTAGTTGTTCCTTGACAGCTGTTCAATTAGATCCGCAAATCCAGCACTCCCTTCGGCTGCAATAATGGCCAAGCGTTGAATAACGGGTGGTAAGTGTAGCTGCTTATTGAGGTGTAAGAGCCGTTCTTTATGTAGCCGGGCAATGCATTCTCGCCTGCGCTTCTCAACCTCTCCCAAAGCAAAATCCGGATCTACATCCGAAATCTGGAGTGATAGTCCGAATACAGGATGGTAGACCGCTCGTGCCAAGCAGAGAATTTCTCGACCATTTTCTAAATGTTCGGCCACGTTGATTTTAGAACGCAGGAAGATCGCTTCAGCATTTCCACGCCATATCACCGCTCTGCATCGGGCAATTTGAGATCCGTTACGCTCTTCTACCAAATCAAAGTAAAGGTGACCACTTCCATGATTCTTGAAAGAACTCACTTCTGCGCGCACCCACACTTCGTGTGGAGTGATCTGCTCCTCAAACAACTCAGAAATTCGTCCGAGTAATCGCGAGAGGGATACACTTCTCTTTGGATAGTCTTCACGCATCTAGTCTACTTTTCCTATCATTCCCAAATGGGTATGTTTGAAGTTGTCGGGGTACTTTAAGCCATAGCCAAAGAATCGATCCATGGCGCTGTGAGAGAATAAAATTATGCCGGTCAAAAGTACGTAGTCATCTACCAAGTAAAAACCAAAAGCAGCTACAAGTAGGGCAATTCCTTTGTGGTGAAAGAGATTGTAGAGTGTGGCTCCCGTTTTTGGTCCAGCGATGTATCCAATCATACCGATATCTGGAAGCAGTAGGAGTGCCCAAAAGAGCCACCAATCGTATCCAAGTTGTAGCGTCAATAGAAATCCAAAGATCCATTGAGCAAACTCTTCTATTCGTACTAAGGTCTTCATAATGTAAGGGGTAAAGGTGGATTTTGTTGGTTGTTGATGAAGATACATAGAATAGCTCAAGTTTTATTTTGGTATTTTCACATCCCTTAACAACCTAAACAGAATGACGTTATGAAAGCACTAAAAATACTGGGAATCATTATTGGGGTTTTGATTCTCCTAGGCGTAATCGGAAGTTACATTCCCTCTAGTTTTGATGTGACACGAAGCGCAACCATCGATGCTCCCAAGGATCAAATCATGTCTCAAGTAGTTGATCTTAATGACTTTGCCGAGTGGAATCCTTGGAGTGAAGGAGACACAACTATGAGCATTGAAGTGATGGGAGAACCCGCAACTATTGGTCATAAGTACACTTGGTCATCTGAAACCCAAGGTGATGGAGAAATGGAGATCACAGATATTGATGGATCTGAAGTGACCTTCCAGCTGATTTTCAGTATGGATCCAGATAATGTATCGCACACTACTTTCTCGTTTGAAGAAGTGGAAGGTGGTACTTTGGTTTCTTGGCATATGGAAGGCGAAACTGCTCTCATTTGGTCGTACTTGATGGATGTGACCTTAGGCACCAGTTTTGAAAAAGGTCTTGCTAATTTGAAGAATAGAGTAGATGCAATGGAAGTTGAACCCGTTTTTGAAATTGTGGAAATTGATTTGCCGGAAACACATTATCTCATTCACAGAGAAGAGATTAGCATGAGTGATATGGAGTCATTCTTCACTACTCACTTTGGTGCACTTTTTGGCGGACTTACTGCTGCAGGAATTGAACCCGCTTCTATGCCTAGTGCTTTGTACTGGACATGGGATATGGAGAATGAAAAGAGTGATTTGGCAGCTGCTGTGGCCGTTGCAAGTCCGGATGTGACACTTGAAGGCTATGAGCTATTTACTGTTCCAGCGAGTAAGGCGTTGCAGATTCACTACTACGGTCCGTATGAAGGTGTAGGTGATGCACATATGGCTTTGGACGCTTATATCTTGGAGAATAACCTAGACTATGGCTCTCCGGTTATGGAAGAATACGCTAATGATCCTGCAGAAGTGGCTCCAGAGGAAATTCTAACCATTGTTACATATCCTATCGCACACAAAATGGATTCTTCAGAGGAGATGTAAGAATCATCAAGGAAAAGAAACTATTGCGCGGTCCCTTGGGCCGCGCATTTTTTTTGTCTAGCTCTCACTTTAAAAATCGAGTGTTGAAGAGTATCTTCACGATATGAAACGATTTCTGCTGTTCTCGTTGGCTATTCTTTCTTTTGGTACGACATCTGCGCAGAGCGAAGACCACTCTAAGAACAATGTGATTCGCTGGAATATGACGCCAACACTCATCTCTGGAACAGGAAGTTGGGTGTTTGGATATGAGCGCGTTCTTTCTGATTCTCGTTCCATCTCCACCAACATAGGTCGAATTCAGTTTCCATTGATCTCCTCTTTTATCAAGGGAGACCTAGCTTACAAGAGCACATCTAAGAATAACGGCTTGAGCTTCTCAGCAGATTATCGATTCTACCTGACCAGCAGAAATAAGCGTTCAGCGCCCGATGGAGTTTATACTGCTCCCTTTTTGCTGTATTATAATTTCGACTTAGAGCATCAATTTGGGTATCCAACCAACCAAGGTGTGGAGTACGTTGGAATTGGAACCGATATCAATGCCATAACTGCGGGAGTAGAGTTGGGATATCAATTTGTATTTGATGAGCGATGGACCGTAGATCTTATTTTTATTGGACCTTGCTTTGGCTTGTATACGGTAAATGCTGGGATAGAGGGAGATTTGCCCAATAACATTACAGAGTCTGAAGCGTGGAGTACAGCCCGAGATTTCCTGTTGAATAGTTATCCAGGGGTGGTGGACCATTTTGAAAATGGGACTTTTAGCAAATCGGGAAGATCGAAATCTTGGGGTTTTAATTTTAGATATGTGCTTCAGGTTGGATATCGCTTCTGAGTATTAACAATCAAAGATGAATAACTGGGGTTTAATCCTGCATTAATACGGTGTTGTAAATACTTACATTTGCCATTCAGAATAAAGAGACGTGAGTACTCCTGCCAAGTATATCGACCTAAAACAAGTTGTTGCCAACAAGAGTCCAAAGTTGGCCAAATGGCTACCAGGATTCATCGTGAACTACCTCAAGAGAGTGATTCACGAAGATGATTTGAATCGTGCTATGCGTGATTTTGGTCATCTACACGGAGTAGAATTCGTAAATGCTTGTATTGAACACCTTGGTGCAACGGTAGAAGTGAAGGGTTTGGAGAACCTTCCTAAGGAAGGAGGCGTTATCCTAGCAGCAAATCACCCTTTAGGTGGACTTGATGGAATTGCCTTCATGCAAGCCGTAGGTAGAGTTCGCAGCGATATGCAGTTTTTGGTAAACGACATTCTGTTGAGCGTTGAAAATTTCCAACCGCTCTTTATTCCTGTAAATAAGCATGGTTCTAATCCAAGGGCAGCACTTAAGATGATTGACGATGCATATGCGTCTGATTCTGCCGTAATGGTTTTCCCTGCTGGATTGGTTTCGAGAAAGATTGATGGCATCGTTCAAGATTTAGAATGGACAAAGAGCTTCATTAGCAAGGCCATTCGCTATCAAAAGGATGTGATTCCTGTTCATATCGGAGGTCGAAACTCGAACTGGTTTTACAATTTGTCCAAGTTTAGAAGATTCATTGGTTTGAAAGCCAATATCGAAATGCTATACCTACCGGATGAGATGTACAAGCAACAAGGTCAAACGATAACCTTGACCTTTGGGAAGCCGATTCCTGCTTCCACCTTTGACAAGACAAAATCCCAACAAGATTGGGCCAACTATGTTAGAGAGCAGATGTATGCTCTTAACGATACAAAATAAGCACCCATGAAAATGGAGGAGATTGCGCCGGCAGCAGATCCGGCCTTAGTACGAGCTGAACTTACCGAAAAGACATTTCTTCGTTATACCAATAAGGGGAAGAATGAAGTGTATATCGTTTCCGCTCACGAAGCTCCGAATGTAATGCATGAGGTAGGTCGATTGCGAGAAGAAGCGTTCCGCGCCGCTGGTGGTGGTACTGGGAAAGCTTTGGACATCGACCAATACGACACTTCTGAGTTTCCATACCTACAACTCGTTGTGTGGAGTCCAGAGCTCAAAGAAATTATGGCAGGCTATCGCTTGCTTGATTGCCGTGAACTCGTAAAGAGAGGCGGTGATTTGAAGTTGTTGGCCACTTCGCATCTCTTTGAATTTAGCGAGGAATTTATTCGCGATTATTTGCCGAATACACTGGAACTTGGACGCTCTTTTGTTCAGCCTAAATTCCAAAAAGGAGTAGAGGCTAAGAAGGGACTCTTCGCACTAGACAACCTCTGGGATGGTTTAGGGGGATTAATCGCAAGAGAGAAAGACCTAAAGTATTTGTTGGGTAAGGTAACCATGTACCCATCGTATGATAAAGATGCGCGCAATGCTCTTTTGGGCTTTTTAGCCGTCTTTTTTCCAGATCCTGATAACTTGATGAAACCCTACCAGCAGTTGGTTCCCGTTGAAGATCTTCAGCCGTGGATTGACAAGTTTACAGGTAGAGAATACAAGGAAGCCTATGTGGAGTTGAATTCTTTTGTCCGTTCCAAGGATCTCACCATTCCGCCACTCATCAATAGCTACATGAATTTATCGGATACCATGCACACTTTTGGTACCATGCTTAACGACGAGTTTGGAGATGTAGAGGAGACAGGGATTTTGGTTTATACCGATGACGTGTATGCTCCAAAGTACGATCGCCATATGGGCACGTACGAAAGAGACTGTCATTACGGTAAGCCATTTTGGGCGGAGAACCCAGAAGTGAAAAGCTAGACTTTAGACATTCCGTCTATCTATCTCTTTTCTACTGCTATTGCAGTCTTGTGAAAAATGTCATTCCCGAATAGTAAATGGGAAGATCAGCTGCAGAAGGGTGGGAGTACGACATTGGGATTCGTTTTTGAAGACCAATCACCAACATCGTACCTACCATCAAATCTTAACAATTTGGATCGTCTACGCTACACGCGTCGCCATCCTGTTGGTTCACTATTTCAATATTGCTTTCCTCCATTGCTTTTTGAACAGCACCACGGAAGGTTTCCATGGGTTGAGCACCAGATACGGCAAACTTGCGGTTGAAGACAAAGAATGGAACGCCTCGAACACCGAGTTGTCCAGCTTCCTGAATATCCGACTTAAAGTCGTACGCCAATTCTTCTGATTGTAGGGCTTCTTTGGATTTCGCAGCATCCAAACCAACTTCTTCTGCTAATTCAAGTAATACTTCTTCTCGGTTGAGGTCTTTTCCCTCAAGGAAGTACGCACGCATCAAGCGTTCTTTCAAACGGTTCTGGTTGCCTGAATCTTTGGCGAGATGAAGTAGGAGGTGAGCTTTCTTCGTGTTTGCTACAATGGCTTTGTCAAATTGGAAGTGAATGTCATCTTCCAATCCTTTTTCAGAAACGTAGTCGCTTAACTTAGCAGCTTCCTCCATAGAAATCCCCTTGCTTTCAGATAGGTACTGATTAAGGGGTTTTCCTGCGTGCATCTCCGCATTGGGATCCAATTGAAAACTCTTCCATTCGATGAGATCAACCAAGTTCGGATCAATTTCCTTCAATGCATTCTCTAAGCGCACTTTTCCTATATAACAGAACGGACACACTACGTCCGACCAAACTTCAATTTTCATAGCGATAAAATTTCGTGCAAAGTTACTGAAGTTGTAACATTGAAAAGAAGCTTAAGTTCAAAAAGAAAGCCCGACGCTTTGTCGGGCTATCCAGTGTAATGTACTGCGAGTAATTAAATAGTTTTCAGCTTGTAATAGAATCCAGCATAAATCATTCTACCAAAAATAGGAGCGTAAACACGGTTGGTTTCAAAGGAGGTGTCATACGGATTCTCTGCATTCAAAATAGGGTTCTCTTGCTTGTAGTTAAGAATGTTGTCCACTCCAACATAGGCTTCCCATTGCTTTCCAAATGACTTGTTTACTTGCATGTTAATGGTAATGTAATCCGGGCTCTTGTCTGCGTCTCGCATCTCTGCTGGATAATAACTTGTACTCAATAAGCGACGGGAACCATACCAGTTAAAAGTGACATCCACTTTCCACGTTTCCGTGATACCGTAGGCGGTGTTCACAAATGCTCTTGATTCTGGAATTCCATATGCATAATGCTTACCATCGGCAAAAGCGTCTACGGACTTGAGGTATTTGTAAGCCAATCTGACATCAAAACGTTCGATAGGAGAGAAGTCCAACTGTGCCAGAACACTTGTACTATTGCTTCCACTTGAATAATAGAAGCCTGTGAGGTAAGGGCTGAGATCGTAATCCGTAATGAGCTTGTTGTTGAACCAAGTATAGAAGCCATCCACACTAAACGTAGCACCTCTTTCAAAGAGGAGGAATTGCTCTGTCCAGCTTACGCCCATGTTCCATGCAATTTCTGCTTCATAAGGGTTTACGTGAATTCTGAACTGTCTACCAGAAGCTAGAGCGTTCATAGATTCGGTAATCAAGTTAGCCGTACGCTGACCTCTACCGCCGCCCAATCGGAGTGTGGTTGACTTACGAGGCACATACTTCACGTTTGCACGCGGAGTCACAATCCAGTTGAACATACTGCTGTAGTCTACTCGCGTTCCTAGAACAATGGTCCACGGACCTTCGTCGGCGTAGGTGTATTCAAAGAAGGCACCTGGTATGGTTTCCGTTCGTTGATAGTCCAGCGAAGTTGTCCCATATAAAAGGAGGTCTTCACCAACGCGATCATACTGGAAGCTCAGTCCCGTTTTAAACGTGTTTAGATCATTCCCTAAAGCATCTTGATATATCACATTTAAGTATGCCGACTGTTGTTGAGAGTGAACTTGATTTAAGCCCATTACTGCAAGACGATCTTGATAGGAAGCGTTGTACACAATTCCCAAGCTGCGAGTGGAGCTGTTGGGGTCTACCCAACCGTTCTTGCCAAAAAACTCATACCGGTCGTTTTGTTGATTGTAGATCCACGGTTGTTCGGTAGGTTCAGGAGTGAAAACGCTTTCTACCTGTCCACTTCTACGTGTATCAGAAGTAATGCTGAAACCCGCTTGACCGCCCCAGCCGTTATTGAGGAGATACTTCCATCGGTTGTGAAGATTGAACTGTTCACCAGTGGGCATGTCGGCAAAAGAATCACCATTCTTGTCTTGGGCAAAGGGAACATTACTGTAATGCGCGAGGATTCCAGTTTCTACTTTTTCTGAAACAGGGGTAGTCACCCATACGTTCGATTCTAGTCGAGCGCCCTGGTTGACAAATCCATTGACATGAAGATCAAACTCCTCTGAGTTTGCCTTCATATATTCCACGTTGATTTGCCCGCTAATGCTTTCATATCCGTTCACCACAGAACTCAATCCCTTGGTGAGTTGGATGGACTCAACGAAGGGACCAGGAATGAAGGTGAGACCACTTGACGAATTAATGCCGCGTGCGAATGGAATATTCTCTCGTTGAATCAACACATATTTTCCAGATAATCCGAGCATTTCAATTTGGCGAGTTCCCGTCACCGCATCGGTAAAGCTCACATCTACAGAAGCATTGGTTTCAAAGCTCTCGCTGAGATTACAGCAAGCCGCCTTTCGGAGTTCAGATTGATTGATGTTGAGTTGGTGTGATGCTGCACTGAGGTTGATGGCTGTTTCTTTTGCCTGTCCTGTAACCACAACATCGTTGAGTTCAGAAGACTCTGGTTTTAGTTTAAAATTGATTTCACCTGTTCTAAAAATGACGGATTGCATTTGCATATCATAACCAAAGGCATGAGCCATCAGTTGAGTAGAACCGTTGGGCCTTGACGTTTCGAATTTGCCGTCTAAATCAGTGGTTACCTTTATTTCGGTTCCCTGCCAATGCAGAACCGCTCCGGGAATAGGTGCTCCGTCTTGTGCGTCGAGCACTTGACCCGTAATTTGAGCATGAGAAACACTTGCCGCAGCTAGAGCTACGGCAAGTGCTAAAAATTGAATGTACTTCATGAATTAGTGACTAGCCTGAACTTCAGGGTCACGGTACTTGCAACAGCCATGCAAACCTTCATATGCATTTTCCGGAGCAGCAGAAAATTCGGTGTCGTATCCTGAATCATTGATGGCTTTGTTGATCTCGTCGATTGAAACAATAGAAGGTTCAAATGAGATTTGAATGATCTTGGTTTCAGGTGACCAACTTGCGGTTTCAACACCGTCGATGTCACAAGCATTTTCAATGGTTCTTTGACACATTCCACAAACGCCGTTTACAGTGAATGTGGTGTCGGTTGTCTGAGCAAAAGATACAGTGCTAATGGTAAGTGCAGCTACTGCGAAAAGGGTTTTGAGAGTTCTCATGATATTTAACTTGTTTGTTTGTAATTCACTTAATTCTAGCTCAATAGTTGAGCATTGTTCAAGTGCAAGTTAAATGAGAAAACGCTGAACGCGAACGAGAATGTCTCGACCAGATAAGGGAGGTGCGTTAGCGTGAGTATAGGATTTTGGAGTTTCAGATGTTGAATGGAAAGTAATAGCAAAGGGCTGAATGTAATCGGCTATTGCCTCACTGCCAATGGAAACCTTAGAAGAGGAAAGGGGCGCATCGGTCCCTTCTATCATTTGGTATTCCAAAGAGCAACACGAGCCTTTCTTTAGACAGCTTTCGTTGGATGGAAATTCAATGGATGATCCCTTCTTAGGACAACAAGTTTCATCAAGCTCTAGCAAAGAAACTTCTTTCAAAGTATCTCCACAGTAATGATAAACCAAACGCACACCTACAGCCGATAGCTGAATGGAAGCGATGAGGATAAATCCAAGCGTTATATGAAGAGCCTTTTTCATTGGATAAGCCAAATGTAGGTAGAACGAATATACATTCAAAATGCGCAGCGACTCATCACGTACTATAAAGCGTTAAAAGTCAGTGAAAATGTAGCTCCTTTGTCTGCGCCGTCACTGTGAGCACCTACACTTCCCTTCTGATTTCTCATAAGGGTTTTCGTGAGGTAAAGTCCTAATCCATTTGACTTTTCACCATTGGTTCCACTTGCTCCCCCAAAGAGAATTTTGTCGAACAGTTTTTGCTTCACATCCTCTGTGAACCCCGTTCCATAATCTCGAATTGAGAGCACCGTTGTGGTGCCTGAGCATTCCCAAGCGATTTCAATCACGCCATTGGGATAAGAGAACTTTATCGCATTGTTCAGCAAGTTGTTGATGCACTGTGCCGCCATTCTAGGGTGCGCCAAAATCACTTGGTCGTCTGAAGACTTGAACTCTAACTTGAGATTCTTCTCTTCTAGAGTGCGTCTTAATGAAGAAACGCATGACTCAACTAACGGCCGGAGATTCACGGGTTCTAATTCAAAATTCTCAATGCCGGATTGATGCTTTTGAATCTGAAGCATGAGATCGATAAATGACAACTGATCTTGCAGGTAAAGTTTTAGGGAGTCTAGAGATTCATTAACCTCGTTGATATCTTTGGATACTTTACACAGTTCAATGGTTTGAATTGCAGCGCTAATAGGGGATCTCAAATCGTGAGCCAGCAACATAGACATGTCTTCTTGGTGAATCCGATGGACTTCAAGTTCATGCAGCATGGACTCCAGATTGTTCAACAAATGACTCAATTCATCATTGCCCTGTCTAGGCCAGCTCGGCATAACGCGCGAATCCCTGTAGTCAATCACACCTTTGGCGGCATGCTTGATTGGGCTAGTTAGTTGATTTAAGATGGAGAGTGTGAGAATAGAGGATAGCAAGGTCATAATCAACACAACCAATACTACGAACCACTTAGATTGAGTGAGGTCAAAGAATAGCAAAGCCGCTACCAGAGCGATGATAGGAAGGTGAATGCCTATAAAAGCTACTAGCAGGAATTTTCGAGAATAGCTAGTTGAAGTTAACCTGTATTTCCCCAAACGATTGTAGAGCTTCATCTTGATTTGGTGTGAACATGAAGATAAAGGTCTACAAGATTTTAAAGAAAGTTAGATCCCGATTTTTGAATCTTTTTAATGCTTCTTCGAAATGCTCTTAGTACGGCCTTTTCTTCTGAAGTATGAGAAGAACGGTATTCAAATTTGTGAGAAAGATTTTGAAGGTCCTCTAAGAACGCTTTCAAGTCTTCGTCGTTAAAGTCAGCGAAGAATGCGCTTCCTTCTTTAATTTTCTTTTGTCTATACAACCACTCTTTAACCACCGACCCCTTTGAATCAAGAGACGGAAGGATGAGACCTTTTAAAGAGTAGTAGGGTTTTAAGACGTCTGGACCTTTGTACTTAGTGAGTAGAACAGAGACTTTCATGTTACAGATTAGGAGGTTGCCTCTAAATTCTGAATTCTTAAACGTTCTACCAATAATGCGGACATTAATTTTTTGATAATCAATTAAAAAGAAATCCCGGCGGACCGGGATTTGATTGAGAGTAGTTTATCAAAAGGCGTATGACATGCCTATACTACTAGTAAACAAGTAGTCATTTACGTCTGTGATTCCCTCAACGCCGTCGAGTAAATCTGAAGCGACATATTTTCCTGAAAAGCGCAAATTGACTCCCAGGTTGTAGGTAAGATAGTACCTGAAGCCAAGTGCAGCGCCTACAGATGGTTTGTATTCTGTGTGGGTTTCTACCTCTTCTCCGAGTTTAGAGAAGGTCTCTGCAGGTGGGTAGGTAGACTGAACGCTGATGTAGCTCATTCCAGCGTTACCTTCCAAATAAGTGTAGAAGGCACCTTTCATGAATCGCACATCATCTCTTCCTGTGAGGAGAAGTCGTCCACTCACTTGGGCATTGAAATGATATCCTTCTACTTCTGTTTGATCGTAATAAGACCTGTTTGGGCTTGAGTAGAAGTGATTAAGTGTGTTCAGTTCAACTCCTCCACCAATAGAGAAGCTTCTGCTCTTAGAGGCTCTTGTGTGCATGGTAACGGAGAAGCTTGGATTGACATTTTTAAATCCAATAATTTGATCCTGAAGATCTCCTTGAATGGCTGAGATACCACCATTCACTTCAAGAACCGTGAAGCGTCTTTGACCAAAAGACAATACGGATAGCCCGAGAACAAGGCTGGAGATTAGAATTGATTTTTTCATGTTAGGAGGTGTTGTGTTGTTCGTTTACTAAATTGTGTAAAGCATTGAATATGTGTCGAAAAGCTTTTCTGACAGAAAGTACTTACAGAAGTCATTCTGATTTCCCTACACAAGATATACGCGTTCATGTAGGGGGAAGTCCACATAGAATTGAGTGAACGATTATCTTTGACTTATGACAAATCGTAGCCTATTATCATTCGCCACTTTTCTTTTTGGAATATCTGCCGTTGCGCAGCACAATTACATTCCGCTAGACTCGCGTTTAAATGATCGCATTCCCATGACGGGTACTCACCGCAGTATTTGGCCTGCTCGATTGGATGAGAATAGTATGCTTGAAGTGAGTAAAGCCCTAGATTCCTCTTTGGAAGCCCATGGTTGGTGGGATAAAGACATGCTGAGAAGAAAGTTGTCTGATGAGCACCTCATCGACATGGGCGGAGAAGATTGGAGTTTATTTGTCGATCCGATTTTCACGATGCATGGAGGCTTTGAATTTACCTCAGACGGTTTAGAAGGATTGAGCTACAATACCCGAGGTGGTCACGTGGAAGGGAGATTGGGGTCTCAGTTTACCTTTGAGACTACCTTGATTGAAAGTCAGATTTTTGTTCCTCAGTATTTGAATTCTTACATCGAAAACTACGGAGTAGTGCCCGGTGAGGGAATCGCTAAGGAGTTTTTTACGAACGGGTGGGATCACCGCTGGTCATCGGGTAGCTTGAGCTACACACCTAGCAAGTTTTTCAACTTCAGTGTAGGTCAGGGAAAATTCTTTTACGGTGAAGGATACCGCTCCTTGTTGCTCAGTGATAACGCCCTGAACTATCCTTATTTCAGAATTGAAACCACCTTCGGTCCATTTAAGTATGTCAATTTGTGGACGCAGATGTATGATATTCGTGAATCTGTCAATCTAAACCCTGGGAATCGCAGAAAGTGGATTTCTACACACTACTTGAGTTGGAACGTAACAGAGAGGTTGAATATCAGTCTTTACGAAGCAGTGGTTTACGGTTCAGACACGCTCAATGGCGGATTAGATGCTAGCTTCTTTAATCCTGTCATTCTTTATCGTCCAATTGAGGACCAAATGGACTCTCGCTTGGGTAATGTTTTGTTAGGCATGCAGTCATCCTATCACTTCCCAGGTGGGCATAATGTCTATGGTCAGTTTTTGATTGAAGAATTTGTGTTTGATGCCCTTGTGGAAATGAACGGCAGTTGGTTGAACAAGTTCGGAACCCAGCTTGGATATTCGTATACACACAACTTTGGACCGCACAGGGTAAATGCACTAGTGGAGTGGAATAGAATTCGTCCTTTTGTTTATACCCACAGAAATGTGTTGATGAATTATGCTCATTTCAATCAACCCATTGCACATCCTTTGGGAGCCGATGTGAACGAGTGGATACTTAGATTGAGATGGGAGAGAGGAAGATGGTCGGCACTCGCACATTTTAGTACGGCTAATGCCGGGCTGGCCAATACGATCAACGGCACATATTACGCGGAAGGAGTTGACTTATGGACACCGTATACTAGTCGCTCTAGAGATCATGGATTTTCAACGAACGACCAACCATCTGTTCGCATTACCAACGCGCGATTCCGGTTAGCTTGGATGGCGCAGACAGCTTGGAAAATGGAGTTGTTTGGTGAATGGGGATACCGTTCAGGTCCCATGTATCCTGCGGTGGCGATTGATGGAGTAGCCCCACCGACGACTTCGTCGAACTGGATCACTTTTGGTGTGAGAACTCAGCTCTACAGAACGTATTCCGACATTTAATTCTTACAGTACATTCTGAACAGAATTGACTGACGGAAAAACCGTTCGACACGGGATAGATGAACAGCGTTACTTGCCGCTATTAACATCTAATCCACGTCAGTCATGAAACGTAAAATCATTACTTCCGCCATACTCGTGTTGAGTGTGAATATGGTCTCTTTTTCTCAGGAAATTGGCTTGTTTACGGGCGTTCAACAAATCAGTGGCGAGCTCTCTGAGTACGATATGGTCGTCAATCCCATGGCAGCTGTTAGTGGGATATGGGAAATTGATGGCGTTCCACATTTTCGTTATGGTGGTGAATTCCGCATGGCATCAATGTCGAATGCTCCAGACGCAGATGGTTCGTGGTTAAGCGGATACCAATCTGAGGGCATGGATTATTCACTTATGGCTATTATGCGCTACTACATCAATACGCCCATCAATATGAAGGCTCGTAGAGGCTCCTTCTTGGCCTTCGTTCAAGGGGGTGTGGGCTTTCACATCATGAAATATCAAACCACTGTTCCAAATGTTCGCTCTTTCCAAAACAATGTAGATGAGCCACTTAAGTTATCTGACCCCATGGTGTCTAATGGTGGTGCACTTGAGCTAGGCATAGGTTTTCAATATTACTTAAGCACCAAATGGTCACTCTCTGCCTATGGAGGTGGACAATACACTGGCAATGATTACATGGATGGGGTGTCGGGAATCACCGATGTGAAAGACTATCCATTCTATGCAGTAATCGGGGCGTCGTACCGAATCTATTAAGAGCTATGATCTATCGCATCGCTGCGATGGGTTAGCCCTGAGGGGGGATGAAAGAGGAGTATTTTACTCCTCTTTTTTTTGGGATTCTAGCATGTAGTAATACGGGATCAGAAGCATCATTAACACGGGGTTCATAATGATTCTATGTAGGTGTGAAATCATGCTGCTGTAACCAGAGGGAGCGTAGAAGACCAACAACAAGTAGATAGGAACCAATACGAAGAGTCCAAAGATCAACACCCAAACGGCAAATCGCGTATATGTTCTATTTTGAAACAATCCGTGAATGAGGAGTATGCTGAAAAGATCGTTCAACAGATAACGAAAGGCCTTGTTGAGGACCACTTGAAACTTACTGCCAAACCGTATGTCTTCCCATGTGTCGGTCCAGGGTAAGATTTCTCCGTGCAGCCAAGAGTGTGGATTTAACCATGCTTGCATGAGGTAAGTGGAGCCCAGTCCAATTATTGCAGCGGCCACAATGAGCCAATTGGCGTTCTTAAAGGCGCGCATCATGATTCTGGAGTTTCGCTTGGATCTATGCGTTTAACGGATTTGCTCATGCCGTACTTGTTTACCCACCAAACCCACAAAAGAAAGATCACAACGTATAAAATTGCTGTGAAAAAGTACTTGTGATAGAAGTGATAACCTCGCCCGTCGTAATCCACATTGATAATGGCCAAAAGGAGCAGTCTGCCAATGTTGGCGATATGGACGATCAATAGGCCCAGTGGAAGGAACCATGTCATCGCTTTCCATTTCCCTCCAAATCCAATAACAAAGGCAAGGAAAAGAATCATCACGTTCACGGCGTTACATCCTTCTTCAATACTCAATGCATATCTGTCGTTTAGGTGAATGGTATCGTAGGTTTGCTCTTCGGCCGCTTGTATGTACAGATGTGCATCTTCATACAATTCCGTCTCATATCCGAGGAGGTCGGCAATTCCAACCGTTTGACGGGTCACAAAGTGCGTTACGGGATCTGCTTCTGGAGTCTCTAGGCTGTCGTAGTGTGAGATAAACTGTCCATAGATCACACTTAAAATAAGATAGGTAGCGAGAAAACGGATGAGGAATAAGAGTACTCCCTTCATCGGGCCAGATAGGAGAGGGGCAGAAGTATCTTCTTTGGACATAGATTGGAATATTGATCGGTATGAAGATACAAAGGTCTACAATATCCGAATGCGATACGTCATGTCTCTATGGACGCCAAACACTCCAATCACTTCTGTCTGCATTTTTAATGTCAAGATCGTAGCAATCAATCGATCTAGGCCTTCTTCTTCCCTTACATAAGTAGGAATCCTTAAACCGATAAATCAATCCAATTTCATGTGTTCCAGCCGTGTTTTCAATGCCTAGATTTGGCAAGGTAAAGTCGTAGCTATAGCCTAATGTTAGTGGGCCGAGAGTATACATGAAGCTCAAGATGAATGAATCGAAATCATCATCAAATACTACGATGTACTTCTTGCGATAAGCCATACCCAACATCAGGTTGGACATGACATCGTAGTTGACATTGAGCGTATTCGTCTGCAATACCTGTTGATGATCCATCACCCAACCAATACTCAAGTAATGAGGTTTGTTGGTGTACTTGCTGGTTTGGAAGTGGGTGTAGAAGTACGCCGTATATCTCGGCAAGAGTCGAGTTTCCATATTGAAGAAACTCTCCACGGGCTTGTTTACGTGAAAGGCTGCTACACCAAGACTTACATGACTTCCTCTCTTGCCAAATGAAAAGCGAAAACGCGATCCGACTCCGACGTCGAACACCATATTGCTGGTCTCGTTTTGCGGATTGACCTGCGATTGATTGACATACATTCCCAAGTAAGGATCGAGTTGATCAGAAAAGACCAAGTCTTCCCAATCTAAGCGACGTTGTCCAACCGCAAATTGCATCCCAAAGCTCCAGATGAATTTTTTATTTCGAAGGGCATCCAACCCTCTTCCAAAGCGGCCTGGGAGGTGAATAGCCACCAAGGCGGCTGCATTGGTGTTGCGCATGTAGCCTTCGCCTTCGGTATCATCATAGAGTCGTAACCCCAATCCTAAATTCCAATTCGGACAGCCACCAGTTACATAGGCCATATTCGTTTGGAATCGCGAAGGAACGCTAGTCCACTGTGCACGTGCATTAGCTCCCGCACTAATTTCTCCGGTTCCCCCGGCAAAAGCTGGGTTCAAATAGAGTTGGTTGATGTTGAATAATGAGAATGCCGGATCCTGCCCGAATGCCGTTGGGGCTATCAGGATGGTAGCGACGAGTACTATGTGTCTAGCGTATAAGCGTAACCGTACCATATCTCAACACTCTTCCGTTTTCGTATTCTTTTCCAGGCCAAATGTAGCCATCTACAAACACAGCGCTAATTTTCCACACATAAGCTCCTGATGGCAACTCGTCTTCTCCTTCGTTCATAAAGGTACCATTCCACGATTCGGTTGGAATGCCCTCTTCAGAAGATAGTTCAGTGGTTTCAAAAACCAGGTTGCCATAAGCATCAAAGATTTCGAGATGGTAACGGGCAATGCTGTTTCCTTTTGGTAGGAAAACATTACCATCACCTACACCAATCAAGTCGGGAGCAAAGGCGTTGGGAACTTCAAGTCGGTAGGCATTCAGAGTAATCGTCTGACATATGCTATCTGGACATCCGTATGGGTTGTCTACGCGCAAACACACGTCAAATTCCCAATCTCTTTCGTATCTATTCGCGTCAAAATCATGAAGCGGAGAGGACTCAGAACTTACTCGTCCATCCCCAAAATCCCAATGGTAAGTGGTGTTTCCATCCGTAAATTGCGAGGTGTTGATGAATTGCACGGTTCCATCACTGTTAAACTGAAAGTTGAAATCTGCTTCTGGACGAGGATAAACCGTAACTGCTCTCGAAATAGTGAAGCTATCCACACAACCGAAGCTGTTCTCTACAATGAGGGTAACATCATAGATGCCAGCACTGGTGTAGGTATGCGTTACGCTCGTGTCTGAAGTGTTGGTTGAGCTTCCATCACCAAAGTTCCAATAGTAATTGCTGATGCTTCCAGTTGGGAAGTTAAATGAACTCAAGCTGCTGAAATTCACAACAAGTGGTGTACATCCATATGTGCTATCCAAGTTGAAGTTGGCCGTAGGGGTAGGCGGAACTACGATGCTCGTGCTAGCGGTATCTGTACAACCAAAGGCGTTGTTGATTATCAACTGTACTTCATATATACCCGGTGCATTGTAGCTGAAGGTTGGGTTAGGAACGGTGTCGGTGTTGATACCCGGATTGTTGATGTCAAAATCCCACAAGTAAGAAATAGCTCCAACGCTACGGTCGGTGAAGGAATACACTTGTGGCGCTCCACAGATTCCTCCGGCAATTTTGGTAGTATCAAATGCCGCTGTAGGTAATGGGTTGATGACCACTTGCTGAGTGATGCTGTCGATACAACCATTGGATGTTGTCATCACGAGTGTAACATCGTAAGTCCCCGTATTGGCGTAACTGTGAGTTGGCTCAAATAAGGTAGATGTTGTTCCATCTCCCAAATCCCACATGATATTCGTAATTCTTGAACTCGTGGTATCACTGGTATTGTTGAAAGTGAACGGTTGTTCATTGATACAGAGGGATACCGGATCAAAGTTAACCACAGGGCCAGGGTGTACGATTACATTTCTCACCAGTGTATCTGGACAACCATCTGAAGTTCCTACAATGAGCTGAACAGGATAGGTGCCTGGATTGGCATAAATGTGATCTGGGTTAACGAGGAAGCTGGTTGTTCCATCGCCAAAGTCCCATTGGTAAGAGTTGATGAATCCACTTCCAATGGTGGTGTTGTTCACAAAATGGGTAGTGTCTCCTAAACAGACCGCATTCGCCGTGAATTGAACATTAGGCGTATCGTACACTTCTATGGTGACGAAGGTTGTATCGAAGGTACAGTTGTCGTTTGCAAATAGGGCTACAGTATAGGTGCCAGCTTGGTTATAGGTGTAAACGAGGGTATCACCTATGGCCGGTTGATTACAGTTCCCCGTGAGGGTGTCATAATCCAAACACCAAGAGAAATTTTGACTTCTGAAGCTTGCATTGGCAAAGGTTACGGTAAGTGGAGCACATCCACTGCGCGGGAATGCATTGATGAAAGCATTCACCGTTGCCCTTCTAACCGTGATATCCACATCGGCAGAATCTACTCCACACGGATTGTACGCGTAAAGGGTACTGGTATAGGTCGTATCTAAATTATTACCGTTATAGATGAAGTTATGGTTTTGAGCTCCCCACACGTAAATGGTGTCGTTGTTAGGAAGAACCAATGGCTGACGTAGAATGGTGTCCGCTGTACCATCGCCATAATCGAGTACGAGGTAATCTGGGCTGCCATTCACTTGACCGTCTAATTGGAACTCAACGCCCATAGGAGAACACCCTAACGTGTTGTCAGGTAACAATCCTGCAGAAGGGTTAGAACGAACGGTCGCAGTGCGGGTAAGGGTGTCGAAGCCACAGCAGTTTCCAACGGTGAGTTCGATGTAATAAGTGGTGTCTTGAATATTGCTTGGTTGGAGCGTTGGCAAAGTGCCGGATGAGGCTGTATTGCTTGAATACAATACAATTCTATTTCCTGCGCCGTCATCTGCATAGACCTCCCAATGATAAGAAGAGATGGTGCCGGTACTGAAGTTTGTAGCGTTCACCTGCAATGGCCCACAGCCATAATTGGTGTCCAGTACAAAATCTGCAGTCGGTGGAGATTGAATGTAGTACGACTTAGTCAGCGTGTCCGTACAACCGTATTCAGTCGCTACAATCAAGGTGACATCAATATTTCCAGTGGTAGTAAAGGTGTGAACGGCGGTATCCGTGGTGTAATCGGTTACACCGTCATTGTCCACATCCCATTGCCACGAAGTGATAGCTCCACCTAAATTCCCCACGCTTGAAAGGTCATAGAAGGTTGTTGGAAGATCAATACACAGAGTGTCTTGTCCACAGGTGCTCAATTCTCCAAAGTCGGCAGTAGGTCTTGGTCGAGTGATCACAGTGTCCGAAACCTGGTGGCTACAACCTCTGGCATCAATCACTTCGAATGAGATCAGATATTGTCCTGGGGCAGCATACTGATGAATTGGATTCTCAACTGTATCAGTAGTTCCATCACCAAAACTCCAATTCCAAGACACAATTGGAACATCTCCAGTGCTCAGGCTTGTGAATTGCGTGGCTTCGCCTTCACACACTTCCGTTGCGGAGAAATTAGCTACTGGATTCGGCCATACGGTAAGTATTTGCTCAGCGGTGTCTGAACATCCACTGGAGGCTGTAACGATGAGTGTTACTACGTAAGAGCTGTCTCCGGTTGTACCCCTATTGGTAAGCAGGATAGAAGGATTCTGAGCTGTGCTAAACAAAGTACCATCCACAAACCACTGATGACTCACACCCGAGGTAGATGTGTCAGTAAGTACAGCATTAAATGGATGACACGAGCTATCGGCATTGGCAAAGAAGCCCGCAACAGGATCCTCAATGGTATAGAATGGAAGTTCTAGCGTATCATTTGCACATCCAAAAGGCGAGCTGGCTATCAAGCGAACAAGAACCGTATCTCCATCGTCAAGAATGGTGTAGCTAATCGCATTTGCCCCTACATATGTTTGAAGGATTGCGTTGGAATTCGGGTCTACGATTTCCCAAGTGTACTGTGCATTGGCATCTGCAAAAGTGGTAAGGCTTACTGCGCTGGTGTCAATGGTGAACGGGGCACATCCACTTTGAGGGTTTCCAGCAAAGAGTGCAATGGGGTCTGGGTGAACGATAATGCTATCGCTGATGGTATCTGAACAGCCGAAGGAGTTCGTCGCTATTAGTGTAATGAAATAGGTGGTATCATTGGTTCCACTGTTCACAAAGGTCTCGGTGGGATCTTGTGACGTTGAGGTGTTTCCATTTCCGAAGTTCCATTCAAACGTCATGGAAGTGATGTCCATTCCGGTTTGATTCGGACTGCTGATATTGATGAAATCAACCTCAAAAGGACCACAACTATCGTTGGCATTTACAGTGAAACCTGCGGTAGGCGTAGGATAGAGGGTGAATTTTGTACTGTCGATATCTTGACAACCTCTACTGTCGGTTACGGTTTGATAAATCGTGTAAACAACAGAATCACTTGTGCTTGAAGGGAAAGAGATGCTTGGATTTGGATCCGTTGCATCATCTATTACCACCCCAGAGTTGGGTAGAACACCATACAAGTAGGTTAAGCCTGTTCCCGAAGCGTTATTGACAATACTGATGTTTGCTGGCCCACAGGCATTTGCAGATGTAGAGAAATCTGCCGTAGGGCGTGCGTAAACCGTAACCTCTTGCGAAGTGGAATCGGAGCATCCAAAAGGAGAGGTTGCCACGAGCCATACAGTATAGGTTGAATCGAAGTTGCCTTGAAAATCTGGAAATACGAAGGATGCAACACTGTCATTTCCATTGATTACAATGACCGAAGGAGAACTTACTCCCCACGCAAAGGAAGTCCCAGTGGGATAACTACCATTTTGCACAATGGTCACACTATCCGGTGCACAGAAAGGAGTGGGGAGAGTAAAATCAGCGTTTGGCAATGGATGCACTACCACGTTTTGCGTAGCAGTATCGGTACAGCCCGTTCCCGCAGTGATAATCAACTGAAGGGTGTATACCGAATCAAATTGGGTTGAGGTGTTGCTAAGTGTGATGGAAGGGTTTTGCTGGTTGCTAAACGAAACTCCATTCACAAACCACTCGTGCGAAACTCCAGCAGTCGACGTATCTGTCAAGCTCAAATTTAATGGTGCACAGCCGCTATCTGGTGTTGCGATGAATCCTGCTCTAGGATCTTCAATAGTGATGAATGGCAGTTCGAGCGTGTCGTTGGTACATCCAAAAGGAGAGGTCGCGATCAATCGGATAATGACCGTATCTCCATCGTTGTTCAATGTGAAAGACAATGCATTTGGACCAGAGAACGATTGAAGTATAGTTCCGTCATTTGGATCTACGGCTTGCCAGATGTATTGGTCGTTTGCGTTCACATATTGGGTAAGGCTTACTACCGAAGTATCGATGAGGAACGGTGCACAAGATGTACTTGGTGTTCCAGTAAAATCAGCAATAGGGTTGGGATGAACTGTAATGGTATCCACAAGAGTATCGCTACACCCGAAGGCATTGGTAGCGATGAGTGAAACGAAGTAGCTAGTATCGTTCGAACCATTGTTTGTGTACGTTACCGAGGTGTCACGAGCGGTTGAAGTTATTCCATTTCCAAAGTTCCATTCAAACGTCATGTCTGAAATGCTCATCCCACTTTGGTTAGGTGTTGAAGTATTGGTGAACAAAACGGTGAGAGGTCCACAGCTATCAGTCACACTAGGGGCAAAATCTGCAGTAGGTGTAGGGTAAATGGTGATTTTAGCACTGTCAACATCCATACATCCACGGCTATCTACTAACTGCTGATATATGGTGTATACGACTGAATCCGCTGTAGATTGTGGGAAGGAAATCAACGGAGCTGGATCATTCGGGTCGCTGAAATTTACGCCTGCGCTCGGATTGGCGAGATAGACATAATTGAGTCCGCTGCCTGAAGCGTTGTTCACAACCTGGGCATTCGTTGGGCCACAAGAGTTGGCCGGCAGATTAAAGCCTGCAGTTGGACGCGCGTTTACCGTTACTGTCTGCGCTACTGAATCGGCACATCCAAAGGGTGATGTAGCGATTAGCCAAACGGTATAGGTGGAGTCGAAACTACCTTGAATATCAGGGAAAACAAAAGATGCGATGCTGTCGGATCCGTTTACAATTTGAACAGATGGTGAACTGGCTCCCCATTGGAAAGTAGTCCCAGCTGGATAGGTCCCTGTTTGAGTAATTGTCACACTATCAGGTGCACAGAATGGAGTAGGGATGGTGAAGTCTGCGTTTGGATTCGGGTGTACAATCACGGATTGCTCCATGGTGTCGGTACAACCTGTACCCGCTGTGATAATCAATTGAATGACATACGCGGAGTCCACAGTATTGGAACTATTTGAAAGGTTGAATGACGGGTTCTGAACGTTGCTGCTCAACACTCCATTGATGTACCACTCGTGTGTTACACCAGCGGTAGAGGTGTCTGTGATATTGACGATTAGCGGACTACAGCCGCTATCTGGTGTGGCTACGAAGCCTGCAGCAGGAGATGGAATTACCGTGACCGTTACTTCAGAAGAGTCGGTACATCCGGTAGAAATGTTCGTTTGGATGAGGCGGTAAGTGGTAGTACTATCTGGCGAAACAGTTACAATGCCGTTATTGGCAAAGGTTCCACTTCCTGGAATGATCCAATTGTAGCTGAAACCTGGGGCATTCGATGTGCCCAATACGGCTGAATCTCCAATACAGATACTGCTATTAGGGCCCGCATCAACTGGTGGTAGTGGATTCACTGTAATCTCAACCGTATCGGTATTGACACAACCGGTTAAGCTGTCTGTAACGGTCAAGACATAAGTGAGGACCAAAGGTGATGAACCTGTGTGTGTAGCTGTAACCCAAGGGTTGGTATCGGTGGCTGAGTTTAAGTCAGAGGAAGGCGCCCAGCTCCAACTCACTCCCGTTGGAATAACTGCTTGAATCTGAATAGAATCATTCGAGCAGTAGTTTAAGTCTGAACCCGCATCTGCTTCAGGAAGAGGATGAACGAGAACGTATATATCGAGTGTTTCTCCTGGACATTGTGTAGGAGTAGGACCCGTTGCGTAGACTTGATAATGTACATACCCTGAAAGTCCTGAATTGATCAACACATCAGAAATAGAATCAGAACCACTCTGTGCACCGCTTATTCCTGAAGCTTGAGAAATGACGGAATAATTGAATTGAGTTCCGCTGACGCTAGAGGTTGGCACAAACTGGAAGCTTTCACCCGAACAGATCTCAAACGTGTCTACAGGCTGAGTGATATCCGGCAATGGATGGACAACTACGGTAAGGGTGGTGGTGTCACCCGGACAATCAGTTGGAGCGGGACCCAAAGCCCACATGTTATAAATAACCGTGTCTGGCGTGTTTCCGCTGTTGAAAAGCGTATCACTTATTGTACCGGTTCCCGATGGGGTCACGTTGAATACGGAACCTGTAGACACCGCACTCCAAGCTGAGCTACTGCCGGGAATAGTAGTGTTTAAGTTGAATAAGAGACTGTCGCCCGAACAAATCTCGCGAAGGAAAGGTCCTCCCAGCGTTGGACGAGGATTGACCACAATAGTAATCGTATCCGTGAATTCACAACTTCCATATCCCGTGGTGTAGTACAAATCAAACGTTCCTACGCTGCTTGGGGTGAAAACATTGCCGTTTAAAAGGGAAGGCAAGCCGTTAATCGACCAAGTACCTCCAATTGGGGTGCCTGTAAGCGTAATTGGGTCCGAATCAACACAGACGATAGTGTCAGGTCCAGCTACAGGCGGGACGGGGTCAACTACAGTGATAAGAACCGTATCAAGATCTGAACACCCATTCGCATCCGTGAAAGAATAAATGAGTTCATGCGTTCCCGTGCCGGCAATATTTGGGTTGAATCCATCGGTACCAACAATTCCATTTCCCGTCCATGTACCTCCAGGAGGGGAATAACCTTGAAGCGTTTCTACCACATTGCTGTTACAATAGGTGGTATCGTTGCCCGCGTCAACGTTCAAGATGGGTTGGAATACCGAAACGACAACGCTATCAATGGCAGAACATCCCAAGCTGTCAACAACGGTGAAATAAAAGGTCGTGTCGTTTAAAATACCAATTCCAATAGGATCTTCCACGCTTGCATCCACTAATAAGTTGCTTGGCGACCAAGACAGGGTGTAGGGAGGTGTACCTCCAGAGAACGATCCATCCAAAAAGAAGGTATCGCCTGCACAAATCTGAATATCAGATCCAGCATCAACAATGAGTTCAGGATTGACGGTAACCAGCACTTCTTCCGTGCTTTCACAGCCGTTAGAATCCGTCACGGTGACAACGTATCTTGTGGTATTTGTAAGTCCTGTAAGGGTTACAGTATCAGAATTAGAAGAGAAGCCAGATGGGGGAGCAGTCCGCCAATCGAAGGTATAAGGTGCACTTCCGCCGAGTACGCCTACTCCAAGGGTAATGTCAGAATTGTAACAGATGATGGTATCTGGAGAGGCAATAATACTCGGCCCAGAAGAGAAGTCGAGGGTTTGACATGCCGAGTCGATTCCGCATTCCGTTTCCACCACCATACAGACGGTGTATACTCCCGTATCTATAAAGGCAATGTGAGGATCCACATCATTGGAATCCGTTCCATCCACATACGCCCATCCGCTTGGCGGAAATACATGCCAGCGGTATTCGACCACGTAGGAATTATTCGTGTCAATCAGAGGGACATTTCCTCCTGCGCCGTAATTGATGGTGTCTAGCTCGCAACTGAATACATCGGCAGGCATGGTGAGGGAAGGTGGACCACCTACTACAATAGTGGTGTCGTAAAACACGCTATCACATGCGTTTACAGCGTAATACGTTACAGTGTAGGTTCCTGGGTTTGTGAATCGCAAATCAACTTGATCGTCATCTACACTGGTTCCATTTACAGAGGCCCAAGCGGAATCTGTACCATTGACGACATAACCTGATTCGGTAGGGAAACAGCTCGAGTAGAACGTGCTGTTATTGTTGAATGTGACATCCACAGGAGCACACGTTCCTGAGGCGGTGGTATTGACATCAATCACTGGTGCATCGCCTACACAAATCGTGATACAGGCTGTATCGTTACCACAGGGGTGTGCACCAGCGAGACATACTTGATACGATCCCGTATCTTGGAAAGTCACAACCGGGTTAGGTGAATTGGAGTTATTAATGGACCATCCGGTAGAAGGAGTAATGATCCAATCGCGTGAGTAGGTAAACGTACAATTGCCGCCTGTTACATAAAAGGCGCTATCTGTGAGATCTTCCAATTGTACGCTCTGACCTACACAAACGGTGCTGTCTTCGGCTTGAAGATTCAGTATAGGTGCTTGAGAAACCTCAATGGGGCTCGCAACGGCTTGAGTGGTGCCACAAGGGTTGGTAGCTCGCAAACGAACGTAGTAAGAGTTTGGGTTACCCAATAAGTCGGTAGTACCACATGAAGTAGTTGTATACGTGTAGGATACAGTATCAGGTGGTGGATGTTGGAAGGTCATGGTGGTTCCATCTCCGAATTCAATCACATAGGTGGTTCCCGGCGGGTTGTTGGCCGTATTTAGAATAGGAACGTCCAAAGTAAAAGGCACACATCCTTGTGATGAACCAATTCCAATACCTACGTTTGGATTCTGACCATTAAAGAAATTGTATTGAACCGTATCAACACAACCATTGGCGGCGGTAACCACAACCGTTATTGGGAAGTTGCCTAAGCTAGTATAGGTGTGACTCGTTCCATTGGGAAGTGTAGCGCCCGAGTACGGTGCTGAACCATCTCCCCAATCAATCCAATAAGAGGTGTTGATGGCAGTGGTAGATGAAACATTGTTGAGGGACAAAGTATAGGTTGAGGAGCCTCCTGCACCCACACAATTGGCAAAAGGGGTAAAGATGTCTTGGTCGGCAATAGCGGCTTCTGGTCCCGGAATAACCGAAAAGGTTTCACAGGCAGTATCTGAACAGCCGCCGTTTTCCGTGTAGACATAACAAATGTTGTGTGTTCCAGCTCCTGCAGCAGTAGGGTCAAAAACTCCATTGGTTACTCCTGGACCATAGTAGGTTCCTCCTGAAGGAGCTCCCCCGGTTAGGGTGATAGGAGCATCACTGGAACAAAAGCTATTGATTGGAGCGGTATAAGTGGCAGAAGGGATGCTATTACTAACAATGACATAAACCGAATCAGTCTGAACGTTTATGCCATCTGTGACCAACAATGAGGTGTAGTAAGACCCCGCCGTATTGTAGGTGATAATATGAGGACCGGAGGTCGTTTGGCTATTAGGAGTTCCACCAACGAAATTCCAGAAGAAAGTAGGGGAACTGAAGCCAACGGCAATTCCGTTATACGTGATGGTACTACCTTCACATAGGCGAATAGTGTCATTTACCGGCGCGGGATTGGCAAATGCTATTACAGTTTGTCCGTGTGCATACGTGCTTAAAACAGTAGCGCACACCAATATCAAACTGCGCAAGGAACGTTGAGATATAATCGTTCTACGCATAGAAAAAGGACAACTACATATTCAAATTCAACAAAGCTCCAAGTCCATTCTGAATTCGAATGTAAGAAGTTCCCATTTCTGTTTTCAAGAATTCAGGATATCCCTACAAGTATAACTTGAAGCTAATAATTGATTTACAATCAATTGATGTTAACATTGGTCAAGTATATTGGGGATGCGTTGCGAAGATAGAGAAACTTGGAGATACACGTTTAAGTTTTAAATCTAATACCGTAATTTGATACTGATAACTACCACCATTATCTATGCTCCAACAAATCCCGGTACCTGCTGTCATTATTGATACGGACAACAAGATTGTTGAAACCAATTCGCTATTCGACCAACTTAATGTTGACAGGAAAGACGTGGAGAATTTCCTAAGCACAGGAATGCTTGAAGTTTACGGTCGAAAATCGTCTTATAAAATTGAAATAGGAGAGAGACAGGCGGACGGATCGGCTATCATGTTGATTGTAGAAAAAGATTTCGCCGAGCAAAGTCAGGCCATGGCCGCACTCCTTCAGTCTTTGGAGGATATTATTCTAGAGGTGGATTCTCAATTGCGTTTTAAGAATGCGTGGACCAATGATGAATCACGACTATTTGCTCCTAAGAAGAACATTCTTGGTAAGAAGATCTCAGACATTATCCCTCCACCACTCTCCATTCAGTTGAGTGATGTTTGTCAGCGCATACTTTTTGGTTCTAGCGTAGAAACGGTGACATATGGTTCCCCCATTCCAAACGACAATAGAGAGTTTGAAGCTCGCATGACGCCTGTATACACTGGGAATGAAGTTTCGTCAGTAGCTGTACTTATCCGTGAAACCACAGAACTCAATCTAAAGAAACGCCAGCTTCGTGAAGCCCTAGGTCGACTGGAGTTGATTACTGGACTTCCAGATTCTCCGGTGATTTACACTGCTCAAGCAGATACAATTTCCAATCGTTTTACCAGTCAAAATGTGGTTCACTTGTGTGGATATGATTTGGTGGATGGAGAGTTAGAAAAGTCTTGGGGAGAACTTATCGTTCCAGAAGACATAGCGCAAGTAGATACGAGCATTCAGGAGTTTTTGTCGAGTAACGATCAGAGTGTTCAGCTCAATTATCGAATTCATCACAAAGACGGGCGAACGGTATGGATTCGTGAGTCGATGGTGAAAGATTTGAACCGAAAGCAAGAGATCACAGCCATTCATGGGACGTTGATGGATATCACCAGCTTGCAGTCGGCTTTGATGAATTTACAGGCCAATCAAGACCTGCTGAATAGAGCGGGTCATGTTGCAAAATTAGGAGCGTGGGAATTCAATCCGAAAAGTGGCAAGTACTTTTGGTCGAGTGAGTTATATCAGATTTTAGAGATTGATCCAGATTCAGAAATTAAGGCTGAATCGGGTTTGGATTATTACCATCCAGATGATAGAAATAAAGCCGAAGAAGCATTTGTAGCCCTAGTTGAAAAAGGTGAGAAGTACGATATTGATGTCCGACTTCATTATGAACATGGACGAACGAAATGGGTGAGGAGTATCGGTCTTCCCGTTCTGCGGGGTGATGAAGTGATATTCTGTTATGGCATGATTCAGGACATCACGGAAATGAAAGACAGAGAGCGTGAACTACATGAATCGATGTCTCTCTTCAACCAAGCCTTTATGAATGCTCCACTGGGTATTACGCTGATTGGAATGGATGGACTTTGGCTGAAGGTGAATCCAGCTCTTTGTTCCTTGACGGGATATACCGAAGAGGAGCTAGTGGGTAGACACTTTATGGATTTGGTTCATCCCGATGATATTCCTGATGACAAAGTGGCGTTCAATCAAATTATTGAAGGCAAGGCAGAGACCATTGAACGGGAAAAACGCTACATCAAGAAGAACGGAGACATCTTTTGGGTAAAGATGAATGCCTCTGTAGTTCGCGATAAATCGGGGAATCCACGATATTTTATTACACAGGTATTTGACGTTACCGATCGCCGGAATTATGAACTTCAAATTCTAAAGACCAGTGAAGAGGCGAGGAAGGCTGCGAAAGCAAAATCCGAGTTCCTCGCTCAAATGAGTCACGAAATTCGAACGCCGATGAATGCTGTGGTTGGTATCACCAATCTTCTGTATGAGGAAACACGCAACCAGCCAGAAATGCACGAGAAAATTGAGGTTCTCAAGTTTGGAGCCGACAATCTTCTAAGCATAGTTAACGATATTCTCGACGTTAGTAAGATTGAGCAAGGAAGCCTGAAAATCGACATGTTGAATGTGGATATTCGGGAAATCTTAAAGGGCGTTAAAGGAATTTATGCTCAACGTGCTGATGAGAAGCAACTGGATTTTAACGTTCATATCGGCGAAGACGTACCTATGTTGCTAAAAGGTGACCCTCAACGCATTACACAAATACTCAACAATCTGGTTTCCAACGCTATAAAGTACACCAATAAGGGGAAGGTGGATGTATACGTTGAAGGAGAGAGAAACAAGGAGAATTTCGATTTGAGCGTCCGAGTAGTGGACACAGGCATTGGTTTAGATCAAGATATTCAAAAGATTCTTTTTGAGCCTTTTACGCAATCCAATTCTTCAGCGGTGAAGAATATTGGAGGCACAGGGTTGGGACTTTCTATTTCAAAACGTTTGGCTGAATTGATGGATGGAAAATTGACCTTTCACTCCGTACTGAATCAGGGTAGCGAGTTTGTTTTGAATCTCACCATGAAAGTAGTTCGGAAAGACAAGACAAAAACCACGAGTAGCACGAGCTATGGTCAGTTGGGTTTGAAAGGCGTACGACTATTATTGGTAGAAGACAACACGATGAACGTATATGTAGCAACCCGGTTCCTTCGTAATTGGGGATGTACGGTAGAAGTTTCTATGTCGGGCGAACAAGCGATAGCACGAAGTGATCTTTCCGAAATTGATATCATTCTTATGGACATGCAAATGCCTGGAATGAATGGAATTGAAACAGTAGAGAAATTAAGAGAAGCGGATGTAGAAGCGCCAGTTTTTATGTTAACCGCTGCAACAGATTTGAAAGAAAAAGAGAACGAATGGCAACATCTAAAGATTGAAGATGTAATTTTCAAACCCATTGTTGCCGATGATTTATACCACAAGCTTTATCACGTGATTTCCTCTAAGTCAGTGAAATAGATTCCGTTTTGATCGATGTTGTAGTCGATTAATTCCCAATGGAGAAAAGTCGCTAGAATATGACGCGCTTTCTCTGGAGTAATATTGGCGGCTTTGATCAATTTGGAAATGGAAACGCGTTCACCGGCGTAGATGAGTTCGTAGAGCTTGCGATGGACATCTCCATATTTTTCCAATACCGTTGTTCGACTTGTTTCATCTCGCATTCTCCAAAATTCTAAGAGCACGCCATTTGCTGGATGATTCTGATCTGCCCTTCTGAAATAGGCCCATTTTTTACCGTCCTTATCTATGGCGAAATGCGGGCGTTCGTCGCTGGGCTCAACGATCACCTCTAGAACTTGTTTTCCAGAAACATCGTGTGCAATGGCGGTAAAGGATACATTGGGTTCGGTGTAAAGTTCAGCAGCCGCTTCAATCACATAGTATTCTTCATCACTGCGAACTCCGGCTATTCGACCATTGTCTTTAACACCGATGAGCAATCTCCCTCCATCTGTATTGGCAAAAGCAACTAGGGTTTTTGCGATTTTTCTCGCATCATCAACCCGAAATTTAAAGTCTTGGGTTTGGTGCTCTCCCTGTAGGATAAGCTCTTCAATGTAGTGCATCATTCAACAGATTTAGAGACTTTTAGCTCTTTGTATCCCGTTTCTGTATCATACACACGTTCAAATGCAGTGTTGGGAATGATGCCAATCACAATTTCCGCAGTTGTTCGAATTCTACAACCCGGACGAACATGACCACCTCGAACCTTCCCTTTGTCATCACCAATGGTCATGTGCAAGTGCAGTCCATCTTTACTTACAGTACCACTGATCTGAAGAATCTCAGAAGGGAGTTCACTTACTTTCACCGACTTCTTAGAGGCATAGCGAAGGGAAGCTTGTTTCAAACTACCAACTCCAGAGAGAACGGTGGCTGCTTCTATCGAATTCTCAATGGCCCAATCTTGAAGCGAGTGGTATAAATCCGCTCCCGGTTTTAGGCGTAGAACATCAATTTTCATGTCTTCTAAAGCTTGTGGTCCAAGATACGGGAGTCGTGGTCAAGTTCAGTAAACCAAACCTCATTTTATCTCGTATATGGTTTCAATGAGCCGTATTAATTCATGGATATCGGATGCGAGTGTGGATTGGGAAGATCCAACATTGTGCAGTGAAGAAGCCCTGTTGAAGCTTCGGGCTCCTGTATTATGTGAATTTTGCGTAGAATCCTGTATCCAGCTCCCTGAAGAGTTACGCGGTCCCTTTCTCGACTTTCTGGATTTATTGGAATTGGAATCGTGGACCTATAAGGACGTGTTCCATTTCAGAGTGGTTGTCCTCCGCATTCTACAATTGTTAGAGAGTATCTACCAGAATGGCTATTCCTCTGGAGTTGATCTGGCCAGCTGGTATATGATTGCCGCTTTTGCTGATTCATGGAATGACAAAATGCAAGATGTCATCCAATTGTGGAAGGGAAAGCGCTCTTTTCTTATGAATTGATGAAACTAGGCATCTTGTAGGATGTCTGCGTACTTGGGATCGCCTTCCATCGTCTTTCTGGAATAGGGGCAAAGCGGAACAATTT
Source organism: Phaeocystidibacter marisrubri (assembly GCF_008933165.1). Classification (NCBI taxonomy): domain Bacteria; kingdom Pseudomonadati; phylum Bacteroidota; class Flavobacteriia; order Flavobacteriales; family Phaeocystidibacteraceae; genus Phaeocystidibacter; species Phaeocystidibacter marisrubri. The sequence goes on along the minus strand of NZ_WBVQ01000001.1, from coordinate 1,129,884 downwards.
TTAAGTTTCTCGTTCGAGCATCCTTCACTGCATAATTGAGCAAGGCTTTACCAGCTCCTTTACCACGCAAGAATGGTTTTACCTCGGTGTGATGAAGGATGATGATCTTTTCCAATCGACTAAACTTCATGTACGCCTGAACGTCATTACCGCTTAGAATTTGATATTCACCGCGGTTATCTTCTGTTAAGTGTTCAGTTATTTGATGCGTTTCACTGCTCATTTTGGTGGGTGAAAGGTTCCATTTCTTGTTCAATATCTTTCCGAAGCTCAATAAGGCGTTTCGCATAGTTCTGCATCTGGGTTTCACTTTCAGTTTCTGGAATCCATGTTGGAACTTTCGCAGGTTGATTGTCGTCATCAACTGCAACAAACACGATGATACAGTGTGTTGTTTTAACCTTGCGTTGTGTTTTTGGATTTAAGGCTTCGAGATCTACGGCAATATGCATAGATGTGGTTCCTGTGTGGATAATTCGAGCATGTACTTCTACAATGTCTCCAATACGGATGGGTTTGTAGAAGCGAATACCGCCGACATAAACGGTTACACAATAATGACCACTCCAGTTTACAGCCAGTGAATATCCAGCTTGGTCAATCCACTTCATCACGGCTCCCCCGTGAACTTTACCGCCAAAATTAACATCGCTTGGTTCTGCGATAAATCGGAAAGTGAGTTTGGCGTTCTCTCTCAATGCTTCGTTCGTCATACGTTAAATATACGGCAACGTTCGTTAGATAAATGGCCCTGTGGAGATGTAGGATATTTCTTACATTAAACTCAAGGTTTAACCTTGACATACAACACACGGATATCATAGATGCTAATCACTCAGGCCGTGTGTAAAAGGCATAAACCTGATTGGTGGTAGTCTCGCCTTAAGGTGAGGCGATTGGTTCGCACCGAGTCATGTACTTGATTCTGTGAAGTAAGGGCGTTGAAAGACGCCCTTATTTTTTAGGTAAATTCAATGAAAAAGGCCGACTTCATTGTCGGCCCTAATTTCGAATAGATGCGTGAACTAAACAGCCGTGTATCCACCATCTACCAAGTAATACCCACCTGTCATGAACGAGGCTTTATCTGAACTCAAGAAAACAACGAGGTTGGCTACTTCTTCTGGTTGTCCAAGACGACCAATCGCGTGTTTGCTGGCCAAGAAATCCTTGGTTTCTTCGTCGAGGTTTGCATCGAGTAGGGGTGTTTGAATATAACCTGGACCAACGGCGTTACAGCGAATGTTCTTTGCACCGTATTCAGCGCCAATGTTCTTGGTTAGTCCAACCAATCCGTGCTTGGTGGTGGTGTAAGCGCTCGACATGGGAGCGGCAACCATACCGTGTACAGAAGCCATGTTTACGATAGATCCACCACCGTTTGCTTCCATGGCTTTGAGTTGATATTTACAACCGTAAAAAACGCCGTTTAAGTTAACATCCATCACTTTTTTCCAACTGTCTAGCTCATAGTCTCCAGTCTCGGCCATTTGACCGCCAATCCCCGCATTGTTACAAGCAATATCCAGTTTTCCAAAAGTGTCTACCGTGGCTTTTACCAAGGCTTCGTTTCCTTCTGCTGTTCCAGTGTCGGCCTTAAAGAATGCCGCTTTTCCACCTGCTGCTTCAATCTCTTTTACGGTAGCTTCACCGCCTTCTGTATTGATGTCAGACACCATTACAGATGCGCCTTCTTCAGCATAAGCAAGAGATACAGCTCTCCCAATTCCGGAACCGCCACCGGTTACAATGGCTACTTTTCCAGTCAATAATTTATTCATGATATATACATTAAAGTATTAACTCTGTGTTACAACACTAAAAGTACAAAACAACATTCGAAGCAGGGCAGAAGGGATGTTAAATCTGAAGGAAATAAACGGTTTAATTAGTAACAATCCATTTTGAGCTGACCCTTGTTCTGATAGTAGCTTAAGGGCTTGTTATTTCGTTCAAGAGTAATCTGATGAAGCGTCTCTACCACGCCCTTTTGCATGGCTATCGAACCACAAATCATAAACTGCGCACCCGATTGAAATGCTTCGGCTATTTTGACCTGATCTCTAAGAAGAAGGTCTTGGACATAAACTTTAGAAGCGTTTTCGCGTGAATAGGCGACCCTCAACTCACTCAATCTGTGGTCTTGAAAAGCTTCGGAGAGAATGCCTTCATATAAACGGAAAGATTGAGAGGTCTGGCCACCCCAGTACAAATCTATTTCTCGGTGTTTCGAGTTGTTTTCTATCATTCCCAAAAAGGGCGCTATCCCAGTTCCAGTTGCTATCATAACTGTCTTCGAAGACTTGGAATTGAAGTGAAATTCCCGGTTGCGCACAATTGAACCATAAAGTCGATCTCCACTTTTGAGATTACTCAAGTAGGTGGAACAAATACCATAATCATGTCGCTTGATGGATAGAAGTAAAGTACCTGCCTGAGTTTGCGCAATGGAGTACAGTCGCTCGTGTGTATGGTTCTCAGGAAGAATAGACAATAAGTCTCCAGACACATACTTGGCCGTTGGGCTTTCCAATTCTAACGTGAAGGTGTTATCCGTTCGGTTTTCGATGGCGGTGCAACGAAGTACATGGAAAGTGTGTTCCTTCTTCTTTGCTTTAATGGCAAGTTCGGGTTGTGAGACCGCCAATTCGAGTGGGAATAAATCTGCCCATTGCACGGTCCATTGATGGAACGATTCCCAGGATTTATTGTGAATGGTGTGGGTGTCCAATGCCTTACGACTCATAGGCAGGGCTGAAAGCATGTCCTCCACTTCAAAAGCAAATTGACAAAAGTTAGGATAGGAGAGTGAACCAAAGCCAACCACGGCATAGTTGAAGGGTTGGTTTGGATCAGTTGAGGCAATCAGCTTGGAGAATTTCCTTGCATTGGATGGCGCTTCCCCAGTGCCATATGTGGCTGTGAACACCACCAGATGCTTCATGGAAGCATAGGAACTGTAGTGATTCAACTCATCGATGTAGACACGTTTATTCGCCTGCATTAATGTTTCTGCAAAGCATTTGGCAAATTGGCCCGTTGTTCCCGATTCAGAACCGATCAACAGAACGATCTCAGCTTCATCTTTCCCGAACTTGTTCCGGGTCTTGCCTTTCAATCGGCGGAAGGTCATTATAAAACCCGATGCAATGAAGAACGTGATACAGATACATGAAAGTGCCAAAACAATAGACCAAGCAACGCTTCCTTGTCCCGTGTGTAAGGCCGTGCTTAGGTTTTGGGCGATTTGTGTGAATGGAAAGGGGGTTTCGCTCTCTACGACTCCTGTGTATTGATTCACAGAGATTTCAACATCCTTTAATTGGATGAGATAACGGTCTTCTGCATCGTCGGAAAACGGGAACTCTACTTTTCGTATATCAGCAATGGACAGTTGATTGAATACGGGAAATTCAGATGGATCTAACGAAGGTTCTGAAGAAGATGTCGATACTGGTGTGGTGGTTTCTGTCTCCCAATCGGGAATGAGTTCAAACCGAAGCAATGAGAGGTAGGTTCCAGTGATCGTGATGATGAGTATAGGCACCAGTGCGAGCCGGCCTAGATAGACGTGGAAATATTGAAAGAAGTTCTCTCGGATGATTTTGGCAGCGAAATTCCGTAATCCGCGTTGTCTCTTGATAATAAGGATTACACCAGAAACGGTGATAAGGAGTAGGAGGAAGGAAGAGAGCCCCACAAAGAATCTTCCCGTACTTTTCAGAAATAGAGAACGATGAAGGTTGGTGCACCACTCGTAAATTGGAGCTGTTTCAATCTGTTCTCCCAATAATTTTCCCGTTTTGGGATGGATGTAATACTGACCATAGTTTCCCTCTTTATCCAGTAAAGTTGCGGACACGTAGTGATGCTCGTCCGTTTGAATGTCGAGTACTTCATCGTATTTCTCACGAAGTACAGTCAGAGTTTGGGCCAAAGACACGTCTTCCATGGCTCGGGCTTCAGAACTGACCTCTAGCGTATACTGTATGGGTTCAAAGGAGAGGATGATTCCAGTGACGGATGCAAGAAAGATGAAGACAAAAGAAGATACAGCCAAGGCAAGATGACTGTATCTCCAAATGGAGCTGGTCATGTGATGTGGAAATTAGTTCGGAATCATTCGAACGTATCGGATGAAGCCGGTTCCTTCGTATTTGCCTGAAACATTCTCTGTAGTCAGCGGAAACTCTACATCACTCGTATGATATCCCACTTCTTCAACCGCGGTTTCAAAACGCAATTTATATCCCGCATTGAGCACGCTTTCATCAATTTCAATAATACTAATGCTGCGTTCTCCACCCGCTAAGGTTGCTCCTGTGATTCCATCCACGTTGCGAGGTTCTTTGCCGAAGTAATCCCACCACTCTGGAATAGAGTGATACCATTCTGAATCATCACCCAAGATGTAAAGGGTTCGCTCATAATCGCCTTCTGGATTGATGAGGGAAATTACAACGTATGCACCTTCTCCCTGATAATTCGTCATTTGAATCATACACTTGAAACTCTTTGATTCAGTGGTGTCGCTCTTGAAGCCAAAGATGAGTGTGATGGCGAGTAGCGCCAATATTGTGTTTCTTTTCATGGGGTGGATGTGTTAGTCTTGTAAGAAGCTGAGATTGATTTCCTGAGCACGCAATACTTCGTTTTCAAGAGCCAGATCGTATGGTGTTTCTCCAAACTCTGTCGTGCTATGGAGGTTGGCGCCATTTGAAATGAGCAGCTTTAGGATTTGATCGTCATTCGCCTTAAGTGCGGCTATGTGAAGAGGGGTTAATCCCTCTCCGTTAGTGGCATTTATATCTAATTCATGTTGCAGCGCCGCTTTTATCAATACTTCACTTCCCGTCTGAGCCGCTAAGTGGAAGAGATTATCTCCATTTGGTGAAGTGGTGCCGAAGTCGAATCCAGCGGATTCCAAGGCGTTCATGATTTGTTCAAATCGAGCCTGATCACCCGAAATCAATGATTCCGAAAGGAAGTAAGACAGGTTGTTTCCATTGATATCTACCACATGGACATCGGCACCCAATTGAATGAGTAGCTCAACAACTTCCAGTGAATTTCCAGATACCGCCATTGAGAGTGCAGATTCACCGTTGCTATTTGTCGCATTGATGTCGGTCGATGTCTTGGTGAGGAGCTCTACCACGTCCACGCTATTTCTAGCAGCCGCTTTCATGAGAGGCGTATTTCCCAATTCATCTGAAGCATCAGGCGAGAGTCCAGCGGATATGAAATACCGAAAGACTTCTAAGTCTGAAGATGAAGATGCGAGGAGATGCAACGCGTTTTCGCCATTCAAAGTCGTAACGGCTGGATCCACCCCAACACTTTTCAAAAACTGAAAAACCGCTATCCCATTTGGAGCTCGGCGCATTCCTTTACTCGCCATTATTGTCGCGTTACCTCCATCTTTCCTTATGGATTGAAAATCAATCCCAGCCTCTATTAGTGCTTGCATTACATGGATGTTTCCTGATTTCGCTGCGTAATCGAAAGCATTGTATCCCTGATTATTGGTGCTATTTAGAGGTAGACCTTTTTCAATAAAGTAATCGAGCTTGTCTAGTGAAGAAAGGTGAGGGGTGATAAGGAGGAGGGCGTTAGCTCCATCCAAATCCACCTCTGTCTTGAGGTTCGAACCAGCTGAAATCATTAAATCATAAAGGTCTGGATTCGTCTGACCTGCATAAGCTGCAAATGTGGCAACTGTAAATCCGTGATCGTCGAGTTTAGTAACATTACTACCTTCATGAATAAACCGTTCTAAAGCGGCCTGATTTCCCTTGTAGGCGGCCCAATGGGCATAGATTCTACCGTCGTGTGTACGCTTATCAACGGTATTACCTTCTTGATTCAACAAGTATTCAATGACCTCAATTGGAGCTTCATTCAAAAGAGCCAATACCATCGGATCAAAGTGCCAACGATTGAATTCTGCTGGATTATTTCCGGCTTCCACGAGCTGTGAAACCTGTTGAATGGTCGGTTGCGATTGCCAGAAAGTTTTGTCCAGCAGGCGGTTCTCTGTCTGACTAAATGCTGATGTCATACTCAGAGTAAGTGCGACTATAATAGAACTTAGTTTCACTTCTTATTATTTAGACTAATTAAAAATAAAGTGCAAACTTAAGTTGTACAGTCCATATGGCAAAGGGGGAGAATAGAACTATTCTGTGAAAAACACTTCCAGAAAGGTGAACAACATAATGGGTAGGGGCAACTGAAGTACATGCCGAACTTATATATCGACTTTATGTACAGCCTGAAAATGTCTATATTTAGTTAGTCTATTGACTTTATAACCAGGCACCTAACCCATGCGACACGTCTATTCCCTCATATTGGGACTGTCTTCTCTGGCGGTCTCTGCTCAAACGCTATCTGCACCCATTCCTCAAGGAGTTTATGGAGGAAGAGTGCTGGCTATGGATCAAATTGTAACTGGTCCTTCAGCATCACGACTCTATTTTTCTACCGAAAGTGCCAACTCACTTTTTTACATGGACATTCGATATTCCAGTGGCTACGCTATTTACGATTCGGTTCATCCCGTTCCAGCTGCAGATTGGGACGATGGATATGGAAGCGGCGTTCATGCTGTACAAGGTTTTGAAACCACTGGAGAAGCCTTCTTTTTAGCGAATGGCACCATCTATAAAGTAGACCCTTTTGCATCATCTGCCACTTCCGTATTGAACATGGCCAAGAACTTCATTATCGAGACGAATACTTTTGTGGCCGTTTTGAATGGAATGACCCCAACATCCAATGATTCATTGGTTTGGGGAACCTTGAACACCTCGGGGGGGCTAACAAACAGCGGAGGCATGGGGCTCACGCACCAATTCAATGGGGCGCCGAAAATGATTGTAGATCCACTCACCAACCACCTGTACCTTTTTGAAGGAGGAACAACGCCTTATCAAATGAAAATAGCGGCAAATATCCACAGTTTGTCGTCTGGTGCAAGCATTTCAAGCGCTGTTAATCCAGCACCAGTAGATCCCAATATTGAATGGATCACTTTTGGAATATCCCCAACGGGAGATTGGTATGTAGCAGGGGCTCCTGTTTTCGGCGCACCCCCATCAACCGATAAAAAGATCGCGATTTCTTCTGATAATGGTCTGACTTGGAATACTTCTGATTTTGCGCTTCCCGGCCCTCCCGGTGGAACACCAGGTCCTAATTTTGCCTTCACCGCGGTTGGTGCCGTACGATATGCGGTTTACTGCGGGGTTGCTTTTTCGGATTCCATTGGTGCACCTGGAAGTTGGAGGGAGATTGGACGGGCTTATACGGGCAACAATAACCGAGCAAACGATGGTGTTGTGGTAATTGATATGTACAATCAGGGTACGACGTTCATTACAACGAATGTAGGGTTGGGTGTGTCAACCTATGCAGCCGACACGGTAAAGGGAGCCAATCTAGGGCTCACTGCGGTACAAGTGAATGGCATCGACATGACAGATTCGTACGCCACTGGATGGTTTGCAAGTAAATCGGGTATTCGCAAAGTATCTGCTTATAAAAGTAGCACGCCGTTATGGAGTGATCCCATATTTCCAAGGGGTGACGGCTCACCTTATTACTCTGTAGCCATTGACCCTTCGGATAGTTTAACGGTATACGTTGGCAATGGCAGAATTTATAAAACAGAAAGTGGCGGGGCTCCTACGAGTTCGGCTCCTGATGGGTGGACATTGGTGTTTGACCCCATGATGGGCGGCACACACGGTGGAACCTATAACTTCCCACGAATTGGTACGCGTGTGACTGGACTGGCGGTGTCTCCTTTAGATCCAAACATTGTCTATGCGACATATACCTTAGAGAATACGGATGATGGAGGAATCTTTGTTTCAACGGATGGTGGTGTGACATGGACACAGGAGATGATCGTTGCTGGGGCGCCGGGAATGGATGTAGATGCAACGGATGTTGTGGCTGTTGAAGAAAGCGGGAAGTCGGTTTTCTATGTATCCCTTGCTTCAAATCCAATGACCAGCGGATATTATGGTATCTATCGAATTGAAGAAAGCGGATCGGGATCACGGACCAAGACGGCTGAAAGTGCATTCGGTGCCACCGATGGTATTTACAAGTTAAGTCTTACCAGTGGCCGAGATAGCTTGTTGGCAGTGTATAGAACCTCTTCTGCAATAAATCCTCCTAATCGTATATATGTTAAAGATATAGCGTCCAGTACTTGGAGTTATATTGTAGGTCCTACGGGTGCAGTTCCAACCGCCTTAACCAGCGGAGATGGCTATATATTCACAGCTAGAGATCATGAGATATATAGTCACCCTATAGATAGCGCAGTAGGTTCTTGGACATTGGCGTATTCCTATCCAGTAGGAACAAAAATCAATGTTCTCTACTACGATGAACTACTCGTGGGAGCGGGCACAGGATTGTACGCACACGATTGGAGTGGATCTATTGGACTTCCAGAGAGTATTGCAAAAAGTAGGGCATTCCCCGTTTATCCCGTTCCTTCAAGTAATAGTCTGTACTGGGATGTTCGTGATGATGTAACCATCTTCGACATCCATGGAAAGATCCACCTTTCTGAAGAGGAAGTTGATCACATCGATGTATCACAACTCCCCAAAGGTATCTATATCATTCAAGGAGAGCGTATTGGGATCCAGCGATTCGTAATTCAGTAAGGGAAGTATGCCTTTTTAAGTCGGACGGTAGTAGATGCTGGGTTACTTCCCGATACAGAAATTCGCAAAAATGTTCCCTAGCAAGTCATCTGTAGTGATTTCACCCGTAATTTCTCCAAGGTGAGCGAGTGCCTGACGAATATCGAAGGCAAGAAGGTCGCCGCTGATGCCGGTGTTAAGGCCATTTTGAATGCGTTCTACGTCTTCTTGGGTGCGAAGTAGAGCTTCGTAGTGTCTGGTGTTGGTAATTACCGTGTCGCTCTCCTGAAGGCGTTCTATCTCTACTGTGCTCAGCAAGTGTTCTTCGAGCTCTTGAATTCCCTTGTGATGCTTAGCCGAGAGCTGAAGGTCGGTGGTAGGGAATGCGGCAAGTTCATCGGCCGAACGAAGTGCATCTACCTTGTTGGCAATAACGATAACGGGCTTGTCACCCGCGCGGTCCTTTATCTTTTGGATGCGTTCCGCTTCGCTAGAGGCTTCGGCTTTGGAGGCGTCAAATAAGTAGAGTACTACTTTTGCTTGATCGATCTTGGCGTAACTCCGTTCAATGCCGATGCGCTCAATTTCATCTTGGGCTTCTCGCAATCCAGCGGTATCAATGAAACGAAAGGTGAGTCCACCCAAGTGAATTTCATCTTCCACCGTATCTCTGGTGGTGCCTTCTATGTCTGAAACGATGGCGCGTTCTTCTTTGAGTAATGCGTTTAGAAGTGTGCTCTTTCCCGCATTGGGAGCACCTACAATGGCTACAGGAATTCCCTCTACTATGGCATTCCCCAAACTGAATGATGAAATGAGTCGGTTAACAGTAGAGGTAATGGTGTTGAGCAAAGTTTCAAGCGCTGTGCGATCGGCAAACTCTACATCTTCCTCGGCAAAGTCCAATTCCAATTCGATGAGTGAAGCGAAGTTGATGAGTTCTTCTCGAAGTTTGGCCACCTCCTGACGAACGCCTCCGCGCATTTGATGCATGGCTACCTTGTGTGCCGCTTCATTTTCGCTCGCAATGAGATCCCCCACGGCTTCTGCCTGAGAAAGGTCCATTTTGCCGTTGCCAAAAGCTCTCAAGGTAAATTCACCTGGACGAGCAGATCGCGCACCTTTGCGAATCAATAACTCCATCATTCTGCGCTGAATGAAGGTGGAGCCGTGAATGTTGATTTCAACTACATTCTCTCCGGTGTACGAATGTGGCGCTCTAAAGAGTGAGATGAGTACTTCATCCACCAAATTCTCTCCATCCACTATAGAACCAAAATGTAGGGTCTGTCCCTTGGCATCAACAAGCTTCTTCTTGGGATTTGGAGCCCGATAAATGGAATCAGCGATTTCTATGGCCTTTGGACCACTTACACGAATAACGCCGATAGCACCCATTCCTGGAGGCGTGGCCAATGCACAGATAGTATCTTCAATGTAGGACATGCGGCAAAGGTAGGAAATGCCAAGTCTAAAAGTGGGTAGAGAAGCCCAGTACAAAGTTCTCTTGGAGGAATACAATTTCCTGAGAGGCGTAATCGCTATCGTCTAAAGTAGTCTTCACATCCGGAAGGTTGATGTAACCGGATTTAAGTTGGACGGCCATGTAGAAGTACTTCCAAAAGTTGATGTTTATTGAAGCATTCCCGCTCAGGCCAAATCCTGCCAAATGGAAGCGATCGCTCTGCTCATTTCCCATGAGAATCACATTCGACTTCGGAATATAGACCCCTGCATCAAAACCCAAGGTACCATAGACTTGTATGTTCCAGGCATTTACATTGGTGTTGCGAGCAGCCCATAATCGCTGCCAGTAATCGACACCCACAAACACATAATTCAATCCATCAGTATGTTCATACTTCAGAAAGCCGGTTGTGAGGTCGATGTAATCATCATCGTAGGTACCATCGAAAGGTGAACCTGTATTGATGCTTCCCTCAATTTGCACGGTTTGGTATTGACGAACCACGTATTTCATGTGATCATATCCCAGAGAAACACTCCAGTGATCATTCACAAAATACCCAAATCGAATGTTGGTTTGGGGAATAGTAATCGTTTCGGGATTGAAGTAAACATCGGGCTTGATGTGAGTTGGACGATCAGTAGCTACGACATCTTCCAGTGTGAAATTGTAGCCATTTCCACGAAATTGGATATCAGAATCCATGTATTGTGCTTGATTCCATCCCCAATTAAAATAAAACTGGCCCTTGGAATAGGCAGGTTCTGTTTGAGCAAGTGATGAGAGGGAGAGCAGGGCGGCGCAGGCCAAAATGATGTTTTTCATGTTTACTTGGTGGTGCGGGACTTTATCAATGGCGTTAACAGATAATCCAAGCCATTTCTTTTGATTTCAAAGATAGTGCGCAATTGCATTCCGAGCTTGCCTTGTGGAAAGGCATTCTTCCGATCAAACCATTCCAAATAGCTAATCGGTAAATCACATAGGTATCGTCCCTCGTATTTACCAAAGGGCATTTTGTACGAGACGATTTCCTTCAGAATTTCTGGATTCATCATAGGGGTGAAGAGCCTAGTAAAAACAGGGTAGGGCGTTTGTCGAGGCTAGGTGGTTGGTTCTTCCATTCGCCTACGGATTGTGTGTAAATCTCCTCGTCAGGCGAAGTGATGTGCGTAGCAATGCAAAGCAAGGTTTCATCTAAGCATGTGGAGAGTATGTCCTCGAGAAATTTATCATTCTGGAGAGGAGACTCCATAAATATTTGAGTTTCTCCCTTGAGTGCTCTCTTTTCAAGCGTGGCTAATTTCTTCTTGCGAACACTCTTTTCTGCAGGCAGGAATCCGTGGAATGTGAATTGATTTCCATTCAGACCCGAAGCCATGAGCGCCAATACTACAGATGAAGGCCCTACTAGCGGTATCACGCGAATCTTGTATTCGTGAGCCTTTAAGATGAGGAGCTCACCTGGATCACCAATGGCGGGAGCACCCGCGTCCGAGATGAGTCCAACGGGAAAACCCTCTTTACAAGGTTTGAGTAAGTCTGGAATCTCAGCCTCATCGGTATATTGATTGTAGATGCTGAAATGCAGGCTGGGCTGCGACTTGCCAGGGTGAACTCTTCGAATAAACTCCCGAGTGGTTTTCTCATTCTCTACGATGTAGTGATCAATGGAGTCTACCACCTTCTTAATGGAAAGTGGCAAAACCTCGAGAGGTTCGGTATCCGCTATTCTCGAAGGTATAAGATAGAGTGGGGCAGGAGGGAGTTCAGGTGTCATTTACCGTACTTCTTAACGATAGCTTCAGCAGCACTATCAATCATCGTAAATACGTCCTCAAATCCCCGATTGCCTCCGTAGTACGGATCTGGAACTTCCATTCCTTTCGGCATGTTATCAGCTTCGTCTAATAGTAGGGAAACTTTCAACTTATCCTCTTCATTTCTAGCGAGGTCGAGAACGTTTTTCAAGTTGGACTTATCCATCACATAGATGCGATCAAAGGCATCGAAATCGGCAACCGTGAATTGACGGCCAACGAGTTTGTCGATCTTCACATCGTGCTTGCGTGTGGTCATCACTGCTCTTGGGTCTGGATTTTCTCCAATGTGAAAAGCGGATGTTCCAGCAGAATCTACCTCAATATTTGTCCCTTCAGCTCGGTGACGTAAGATGCCCTCAGCCATTGGAGAGCGGCAAATATTCCCGAGACATACCATTAGAATCTTCATGAGAGGAATTTAGGTAAGGTTGGTTGAATTAGAAAGGTAAAACGAAGATTTTCCAGAAGTTGTAGGAAAAAAAGAACCCCGCGAGAAGCGGGGCTAAAATTTAGGCGAGAGTCAGTTTCTTTCTCAAGTCGTCTACATAGGTTCGGAAACGCTTGTCTGTCTCTGCTAAGTTGTTCACGGTTCGGCAAGCGTGTAGTACCGTAGCGTGGTCTTTGTTACCACATTGTGCTCCGATGGTTGCCAGCGAATTTTTGGTGAGTTGTTTGGAGAAGAACATCGTCAGTTGTCTCGCTTGTACAATTTCGCGCTTTCGCGTCTTTGACTTGAGCAATTCCATTGGCATGTCGAAGTAATCGCATACCACCTTTTGAATGTAGTCAATGGAAATTTCGCGAGTTGTGTTCTTAACGAACTTGTCGATCATTTGCTTGGCAAGGTCGACAGTGATTTTCTTTTTGTTCAAGCTAGATTGAGCCAAGAGGGAGATCAGGGCTCCTTCGAGTTCACGTACATTCGAATTGATGCTGTAGGCAAGGTATTCTACTACATCATCCGGCATCTCAATTCCATCCGTAAATAGTTTTTTGCGCAAGATGGCGATTCGAGTTTCCAAATCTGGCTTTTGCAAATCGGCACTCAATCCCCATTTAAAACGACTGAGTAGGCGTTGTTCCATTCCTTGAAGATCAACCGGAGCGCGGTCGGAAGTCAATACCACTTGCTTGCCGTGCTGGTGAAGGTGATTGAAGATCTCAAAGAACACATCTTGCGTTTTCTCCTTACCGCTGAAGCTCTGTACATCATCAATAATGAGTACATCAATCATTTGGTAGAAGTGAACGAAGTCGTTTTTTGTGTTGTTGCGGATGGAATCAATAAACTGTTGCGTGAACTTTTCTGCCGAAACATAAAGAACGGTCTTCTCAGGGTAGCGGTCTTTAATTTCAATACCAATAGCGTGTGCTAAATGGGTCTTACCTAAGCCCACACCTCCGTAAATCAGAAGGGGGTTGAAAGAGGTTCCTCCGGGTTTGTTCGCTACAGCATAACCTGCTGAACGAGCTAGGCGGTTACAATCTCCTTCAATAAAACTCTCAAATGTGTAGTTTGGATTAAGCTGCGACTCAACGTGCACCTTCTTCAATCCAGGAATGATGAAAGGATTGCGGATTCCATCATTCCCGCCAATTTCCACCGGCATGCTTACCTGTGGATTTTTAATTGGTCCTCTGTTCGTGCTAGGGATCTTAACCGTGTGCGGATTGGAGTTGCCATAGGTATTCTCCATAACGATGCTGTAAACCAACTTGGCATCGTCTCCTAGCTCTCTGGTGATTGCTGATTTCAACAATTTGATGTAATGTTCTTCCAGCCACTCGTAAAAGAATTTACTAGGTACCTGAATGGTTAGAACTACACCTTGAAGCTTGAGAGGCTTGATAGGCAAGAACCACGTTTTGAAAGCTTGGCTGTTGATATTGTCCTGAATATATTCAAGACAACCCTTCCAGACGGTTTCAGCGGTTCTGTCCATCGATCGAAATTAGCAGTTAGTAAATTGATTTTTAGTTGCTCAGCACCGTAAAAGTGTCACAGATGGACGAGTGCCTTGTTCCTAGGACAAATGTGTGAACAAAAAAGTTATTAAAAAAGGGAAATTAGACTTGACTTTTAACTTTTTTAGCCCAATCTTCTGAGCGAGGCTCTATTCTCTCAATCCCAGTATTTTTGCGGGAACGTGCTAATAATCAGATAAATGGTTACGACTGAAACTTTTGTCCGTGTCCGATATTCCGAAACGGATCAAATGGGTGTGGTGTATTATGGAAATTACGCTCAATATTACGAAGTAGGTAGGGTAGAGTTACTTAGAGAGTTGGGGATGAGTTACAGAGCCCTTGAAGAGAGCGGAACAATGCTTCCCGTTCTTCAGTTGGAATGCAAGTATATTCGTCCTGCCAGATATGACGACCGCTTGAAAGTGGTTACGAAAATCACAGAACTTCCCAACACACGCATTCGTTTTGAACATGAAATTTACAATGAAGAGGAGGTTCTTCTCAATGTGGGTTCGGTAACCTTGGTGTTTGTAAATATGGAAACAAACCGACCGCAGAAGGCTCCGCAGTCGGTTATAGATATCTTCAGCCCCTATTTTATTAACGAGAGCGAATAAGTTTTTCGCTGTACGCTTTGTCGTGCTCATTAATGAGTGTCATGATATACACACCATTATTGAGTGCTGAACCGTCGTAATTCCAATTGGACTGTCCGCTAGGAATGGTTCCATTGTCAAGTGTTCTCCCCGAAAGATCTGTCAGCATAAAACGGTACGAACTGTTTGCATTCAATGACACATTTAACTCTCCGGTAGTTGGGAAGGATGCTGTGTTGTTGAAACGAACGGTTTCCAATTGGCTTTCGTCAATACTCCAAGGAGCGCTTGGCAAGATGCTGTACATCACAAAAGACTCCCAAATGGGTTGGATGTTTTGTCCACCGTTAAAGCTGCTGTCGGCTTGAACGACTAACATGGCGGCTTGCGACATGGTCATATTTACACTGTATCCATAAAGCGACTCCAACAGTAATTTGTCGGTGGTCTCTCTTCCTAGCCGACTCCAGATTTCCATCATGGCAGCCACCCAGATGTCGGTGTTGGCATAGATACCCGTAAAGCTCAGAGAAGTGTACTTCTTGTTGCTATAGCCATTTCTACCTTGCCAGTATTCATTGTGTCCGTCCCAAGAGAAGATTCTATCGTAGCCATACGAGCTGATAGATCGACTGTAACTAGCAGCTAAATAATCACCGTTAGCTTCATCTAAGCAGCCGCGCTCTGTACCACTATTGGTATTCGGTGCGGCGCTGTAACTGATCGCGTGGCCGTATTCGTGTACAATTACATCTGCATCTTCCGCATCGTCAACACCGCCTTCGCCAAAGAAAAGTCGAGGTGGATTGGTAGAACGAGAGAACATTGAGTTATCTGATCCGCTCAGTGCGTTAGCATCTACGGGTATTTGATAGTTCACTAGATTGAAACCTAAACTCTGCATGTACAGCTGGAAAGCTGTGAGATGATAGAAAGCATTCCCTTGTTCAAAACGATCATCCGATCTGCCAAAATCAAATGTAGAAGACACGCCTGTTGCCACAGGAATAGAAGGACTGTCAAAATCTTGGATCACTACCCAAGGATTCTCGAGTTTGAAGCTGCCGTTAGAATAAGTGCCAGGAACCTGCTTAATGGTGCGGAGTGGATTTAGAACCGTTTCATTGTTATCGTTCATATCTAAATACGGACTCATGTAAGTAGATTGAGCCGTTGTAAGTGGATCTGGATTGAAGACTGCAATCGTAAGTGGAGTATCGACATGAAGATTCAAATCGCGGTGCCAAATCACCGAATTCGATGCATCAACAACCACTTCTTCGTATTGATACCCGTCGATGATCACCTTGCGAATGGTTGGTTGAAGATCGGTACCATTATAAAACCAAACTCCAGCTTCACTTGCATTTAAGAAATCATCTGAACTGATGGTAGTCGACTCCAACAGAGGTGTACCGTTAGCCAATGCCGTTGGATAAACATTTGCGGTGATCAGCGTAATTCTATTGTTGAGATCGACATTGGCGGTTAATCCCGCACCAAAAACACGTTGACCTGAAATGGTTTGATAAAAGCGATAGTGCTTTCCAGTTGGACTAGTGCTTACTCCATCAAGCTCTAATGCTGAGCCCGTCAGTTCCGGAACTTCATGGAAAACAGCGGTTCGAATGGCAGCTTCAGCATCGTCTTGGATACGTGTTCCGTCATACCATTGTATGGCCTTCTTTTGCATTACCGGATGAGCCCATGTATTGCTGTCTTCAAGTCCGTGTTTCTGACCGAAAACACTTGCAGAAAGGAGCATCGCAAGCGCAATGCAAACGTTTGTGGAGTAACCAGATCTCTTCATAACATGTCAGAATTTCCTTTCAAAGATAGTGTTTTCCATAGGCTCAATGGTTGATTCCAAATGATCTAGGTGAGATCGCCGAAATGAAATGGTGTATCGACAATCGTATTCCAACACTTGCTTTTCAATGGTAACGTCCAATTTATCGAATAGGTGTAGGACCTGACTCATGTGGTTGTAATCCGTTGTAAGAACACCTCCATGTTCCAATTGGTTTACTTCAATTTTTGTGGATTGAAGGGCTTCCTCTGTGGCTGTTCGATATGCGTTGATCAATCCTCCAACACCCAGCTTCGTGCCTCCAAAATACCGAACAACGATAGCTCCAACATTTACAACTTCTGCCGACTGTAATGCATATAAAATAGGGGTTCCTGCACTGTGAGAAGGTTCGCCATCATCGTTGGCACGAAAGGCAATTTCATCGGGATTGATGCGCCAAGCATAACAGTGATGTCGCGCTTGGTAATGTTCTTTCTTCAACTCTGCT
Source organism: Phaeocystidibacter marisrubri (assembly GCF_008933165.1). Taxonomy (NCBI): domain Bacteria; kingdom Pseudomonadati; phylum Bacteroidota; class Flavobacteriia; order Flavobacteriales; family Phaeocystidibacteraceae; genus Phaeocystidibacter; species Phaeocystidibacter marisrubri. The sequence goes on along the minus strand of NZ_WBVQ01000001.1, from coordinate 1,113,060 downwards.
AGCCGTTCCTTGAAATCATCTTCTGTTCGAACTGGGAAAACATAAGCGAAGAACTTACTACCCCTGTCTTTAAACAGAGCTTCCCCTGGTTGGTGTATGGTTTTGTAGGTGTCTTCTATGGATTCACTCATGTTCTAATTCAATAAACTCAAGATGGCAAAAGCGGCAGTAACCAATCCGATAATTCGCCACTTTGTAAAATATTCTGCAAAGAATAGTCGGGCAATAACAGCAGATATCGCAACTATTCCAACATTGTTAATCGGGTACAAGATGGCGCTGGGGAAGTCTCCTCCTAAGGCTTTTAGTAAGAAGAAAATACTCCCATAATTGGGGATGCCAAGCACAATTCCCCAAAGCCAACTCTTGGCGTCCCATGTTGTTTTCTTTTGAATGTAAATGGAATAAAGAAGATAGAGAACGCCCAAAATTCCCGCAACAGCAAAGGCAGAACTGGTAAATGTTGCAAGGTGATTTTCTTTGGCTACACCGCTTTCCACAATCTTCATAGTTGCATCCAGAACACCACTTCCTACAAAGAGTATGAGTGGTCCTTTCCATTCAAAATTCCCTGATGAATTCTCAGGCTTGTTAATGCTATACACCGCGAGGATGGCCAGAAGGATTCCGATGATGTGAAAAGTGGAGAGCCTTTCTCCATGCATCCAAACACCGAATAAAATGGGAATGATGAAGGACATTTTTACGGTTACCGAAACCACGTTTACACCGTAGTCTTGGGTAATCTTTGCCATAAGCTGGAAGAGGGTGATAAAGAGAAACCCAATTGCGAATGGCCAAACTCCCCATTCCAAAAGGGATTCTGGATGCTCCACGCTTCCTGAAAGTGGAAGCCACCCCAAGGTTCCAGCAATAAAATAATTGGCAACAATGGCTTGGAGGTTGTTCACATTAAATTTGCCAAACCACTTGAATATCACAAAAATAAAGGTGGAGCAGGCGATGCTCAGCAGAAGATAGATCATAGATGAACAAATCTCTGCCAAAGGTCCTGATCGACCTCTGTTGTGTCGATGAGTCTGGCGTTTCTCAATTCTGGAGATTCAATGCCATCACCGAATATCGACTGACCTGTAAGAATATAAGCCTCGTCCCATAGATCATCGTTGGTAAATCGCTTGATTGTTTCTGCACCGCCTTCAATCAACACGTGAACTATACCACGCTCAAATAACTCGTGGAGCAGTTCCATGGCCGTGAAGGTGTTCCAACCTTCGATGGGATCTTCATACCCGTAATCAGCGGCGTTCGGACCAACAATCCAGGTAGACTGTCCATCGTTCATCACCGTGTTTCTCTTGTCAATCGGACGTTGCGTCCAAATAATACGCTGTGGATTGTTACCTGGCCAAAGTCGGGCTGTTAGACTAGGGTTATCCATCACCACCGTTTTTCCGCCCACCAGTATTCCATCTACCTGAGCACGCAACTTGTGTACTTTTTGCTTGCTGCGGTGCCCCGTAATCCAATGAGGTTCATTGGGGTTTCTGGCTTCCTCTGATGGAGCTATAAAACCATCCGAGGAACGCGCCCATTTCAAAGTGACATAAGGTCGTTTCAACTTGTGAAATGTGAAAAAAGCTCGATTTAACCAACGGCACTCATCTTCTAATACGCCAACCTCAACACGAGTTTGGCTTTCTTCAAGAATTTCAATTCCCTTTCCGCCAACAACGCTATGAGGGTCTATTGTCCCGATCACTACATGCGGAATTCCCTCGCTTACAATGCGATTTGCACACGGTGGAGTTCTACCGAAATGTGCACAAGGTTCAAGATTGACGTAGATTGTTGCAGACTTGAGTCGGCTTTTATCCTCAACGGATTCTATCGCGACCACCTCGGCGTGAGGGGTTCCAGGTTTAGCATGCCAACCTTCCCCGATAATCTCACCTGCTTCAACAATAACGGAGCCTACCATAGGGTTCGGATGGGTATATCCCTCTCCATTCAAGGCGAGTTCTATACATCGACGCATGTAGAATTCATGATTCATCCTTCAAAAGTACATTCAAGTTTTTGTACTTCAATGGAGAGCTATTCAGAGAGGGGATAGACAGGAAAACCATCAGAGATGAGAGAGGGACCAAGGCATGGTATAGCAAGGGGTAATTGTATTATAAATTGTAGTTGTCACCTTTCATTTTCCCTGCATTCAAGTTCGTAATCGAAATGGAATTAAGGGGTATGGTAAACGTTTACAATCGCTTAGATTTCCACAAATTGAATTTCACGAATGAGATGCGGCATACTCTTATTGAGAATGACGAAATTGAAACCGGGGAGGGGAAGGACGAAGTCCCACCAATGCGATACTATGAAGTAAATGCAATACTTGGTGCTCTCAACTTTTTGTGTTTGTGCCGATAAGAGATGTCTCGCGATTTTCGCATCAGATCGTTACAGGCTGACTTACCTTTGCGCTATGACCACTCGAGAGTTTACAAATCAATGGATTTCTGCGCTGTCAGAGCGTTACGATTCTAGAGAAGCCAGTGAAATACTGCGCGTTTGGCTGGAAGATTCCGCCGGGATTAGTCGTTCTCGTTGGATGTTGATGGACGTAGTTCCCGAAGACTTAGCATATGCCGATTTGTTAGAACGACTCAAAGCCGGAGAGCCGATTCAATATATTACTGGGGTGGCTTTTTTTAGTGATTTGCTCTTCAACGTAAACCCAAGCGTGCTCATTCCACGCCCAGAAACGGAGGACTTAGTGAATTTGCTGAGGGACTATACACCCCGTGGTGCTTCTGTTTTAGACATTGGCACGGGGAGTGGTTGCATTCCTATATCATTAGCCAAAATGAGATCTGACCTTCAGGTTTGGGGGCTTGATTTCTCAAAACCAGCCTTGGAAGTTGCGGCGACCAATGCTGAAAAAATGCAGGTGAAATGCACCTTTATAGAAATGGACATTCTAAGTGAATGGCCGGAAATCAACTACGATATCATCGTTTCAAATCCACCTTACATTGAAGATAAGGAGCGCGATAGCATGAGTGGTCATGTGGTAGATTACGAACCTAGTTCAGCTTTGTTTGTACCCAATGAACAGCCCTTGTTGTTCTATTCGAGAATCATGGAAAGTGCTTATAATCATTGTGATCAACTCTGGTTTGAATGCCACATTGATCATGTTGAAGAAGTAGCGCAGCAGATGGTTGCCACGGGCTATGACAAGGTGACTACTTATCCCGATATTACGGGGAGATTGAGATTCGTTTCTGGAATATCGAATCCAATCTTGCACAGAGAATCCAATTGACGAAATTTGAGCAGATAATCCACAGCAATGAGTAAAGCTGAAGATAGAATACATCAGTTAAGACGAGAACTAGAAGAGCATAATTACGCCTATTATGTTCAAAATCAACCTTCGATCAGCGATCGAGAGTTTGATGTACTGCTCGAAGAATTGATCGGGTTAGAGAAGGAGAATCCAGCTCTATATGACCCGAATTCTCCATCGCAACGGGTGGGTGGACAAGTGACGAAAGACTTCGAAACAGTAGTCCACAAGCGTCCGATGCTTAGCTTGAGCAATACCTACAATCGCGAAGAAGTAGAGGATTTTATTCGACGTGTACAAAGCGGGTTAGAGCGCGAAGAAGTGCAATTTGTCTGTGAATTGAAGTACGATGGTGTCGCCATTGGAATCACTTATCAAAATGGAGCTTTCTACCAAGCCGTTACTCGTGGGGATGGTACAAAGGGAGATGATGTATCAACCAATGTTCGCACCATTCGCAGTGTTCCGATGAATTTGAAGGGAAAAGACTTTCCTGAAGAATTTGAGATAAGAGGAGAGATCTTCATGCCCTTGGCATCCTTTCAGAAAATGAATGAAGAGCGCGAAGAAGAGGGATTAGATACGTTCGCAAATCCTCGGAACTCGGCCTCAGGAACGCTGAAGATGCAGGATTCATCGATAGTTGCACAACGCGGCCTCGATATCTATCTATACTATGTATTGACCGGTGATAGACGTTTTAGCTCGCATTTTGAGAGCATTGAGGCGGCCTCCCGCTGGGGGTTTAAAACGCCGCCAGCTGAGAAGAACTTCATTCGAAGGGTTTCCAATGTTGATGAAATTTTTGAGTTCATTGAATACTGGGATGTTAAGCGCAACCATTTGCCGTTTGAAATCGATGGAATTGTCATTAAAGTTGACAATTACTCAGATCAGGAGGTATTGGGATATACCGCTAAATCGCCGAGATGGGCCATTGCCTATAAGTTCAAAGCAGAACAGGCGAGAACAAAGTTGTTAGGCGTTTCGTACCAAGTTGGCCGAACAGGAGCTGTTACACCTGTCGCAAATCTACAGCCCGTGCAGCTTGCAGGGACCACCGTTAAACGTGCTTCGCTACATAATGCCGATCAAATTTTAAAATTAGGTCTGCATTTTAACGATACGGTCTTGGTTGAAAAGGGAGGAGAGATTATCCCTAAAATTGTAGGAGTAGATGAGTCCGAAAGACCTTCGGACAGTGAACCTGTACTCTTTATTTCAGAATGTCCGGAATGTGGAGAGACGCTGAAGAAAGATGATGGAGTAGCACAACACTATTGTCCGAATGAACTCTATTGTCCGCCACAACAAAGAGGAAAAGTTGAACATTTCATATCTCGAAAGGCCTTAGATATCGATGGACTGGGAAGTGAAACGGTTCAATTATTCTTTGATAAAGGCCTTATTCAAAATGCAGCAGATTTATACCGTTTAACGGCAGAAGACTTGCTTCCACTGGAGCGATTTGCAGAGAAATCAGTAGAGCGCATGCTTCGTGGGATAGAGGCGAGTAAAGAGATTCCATTTGAGCGTGTACTCTTTGGGATTGGAATTCGTTTCGTAGGAGAAACCGTAGCTAAGAAATTGGCCAAATCATTGAAATCCATGGATGCTATACGTGCTGCTAGTGTAGAGCAACTGATGGAAATTGATGAGATTGGTGACAGAATCGCAAACTCCGTTGTATCTTATTTTGAAGAAGATAGGAATGTTGACTTCATTAATAAATTGAAAGAAGCTGGTCTGCAGATGGAGCTAGTTGAAACCGAAGGTGCAACCGAATTATTAAGCGGATCAACTTTCGTTGTATCGGGTATTTTCGAGCGATATGAACGAGATCAATTGAAAGCGGAAATCGAGAAAAATGGAGGCAAAGTAGCTAGTTCGGTTTCAGGAAAGACAACCTACTTACTTGCTGGTTCAGGAATGGGGCCGAGTAAATTGGCAAAGGCTGAGAAATTGGGAGTTACCATTCTTTCGGAAGATGAATTTGATCAGATGATAGCTAAATGATATTCGGGAAGAAGTATTGGTATAAGAAGACCGTAGAAGCTTGGAAGCCTTCTAGGGAGTTTGCGGGATGGGAGAAGGCTACACGAATCGGAGTGATCGTTCCTCAACTATCGGGATCTGATCAGGCAGTGATAGATCGTGTTATGGATGAGTGGCGGCACCATGGAAGACATGCCCATGTGCTAAAAATCTCTCAGCAAAAGATGTCCAAAAAGAAGGAATCCATTCGAGAACGCAACACGCTCTACGCGAATGAGTCCTCTTGGAAGGGCATTCCAACTAGTCCAGATTTTAATGACTTTATCTCTCACAGATACGACCTCGTTTTGCAACTTTGCACAGAATCTAAAGGGTTATCTCCGCTTATTCCTTACATGATAAATGCAGGATTAGTCGTTGGACCTGCTGGTGCTGATCCTCATCCATACGATTTACAAGTTAGAGTGGAAGATCGGCCATGGAGTGATGTCATAAATGAAATTGAGAATTGGCTTAAGAAAATTAAATATGTCGCATAAATTTAGAGGAACAGGTGTGGCGCTCGTTACACCGTTTGCAAAGGATGGTTCGGTTGATCACGAAGGATTGACTAAACTCGTTCACCATTGCATCGATGGTGGTGTAGAATACCTCGTGGTATTGGGAACAACTGGCGAAAGTGCCACTTTGAACGCAGAGGAAAAACTCGAAGTAGTCAGCACGGTGTTGATCGCCAATGCGGGCAAGCTTCCAGTGGTTTTAGGAGTTGGTGGAAATAACACGGCGGAAGTAGTTTCTTCTTTGGAATCGGGTATTCCAGAAGGCATTGATGCGATACTATCGGTAAGTCCGTACTACAACAAGCCAACACAAGAGGGCATTTATCAACATTACAAGGCAATTGCTGAAGTTTCTCCTGTTGATATCATCCTTTACAACGTCCCAGGTAGAACTTCTTCCAACATCTCTTCGGCTACAATCTTGAGATTGGCACATGATTTCGACAATATCATCGCTGTGAAAGAAGCTTCTGGTAATTTGGAGCAGGTGATGGAGATCATCAACGGACGTCCAGCTGGTTTTGCCGTTATCAGCGGAGACGACAACTTGACGTACTCCATTGTCGCTCTTGGAGGCGATGGGGTGATTTCAGTGAGTGGACAAGGTTTTCCTGAGATCTTTACTCCAATGGTGAGAAGCGTGCTTTCTAGCGAACTGGATAGCGCAAGAGAAATGCACTATCAATTGTTTGAGGTGACCAAGATGCTTTTTGCTGAAGGTAATCCAGGTGGAATCAAAGCAGTTCTCAAGCAACGTGGAATTTGTGGAGACACGCTCCGATTGCCACTTTGGCCCATCTCAAACGATCTTTACATGAAGCTCGAGAACGAGACCAATCGCTTGACCAAGTGACATCAATCTTCATATCGTATTAACCTAAGGGTAAGAACAGAGGGTTTCCTTTGTTCAAACCTTTAGGAATGCGAAAGCGTATAGTTGATACCGTAGTAATCAGTGATGTTCACCTTGGAACATACGGTTGCCACGCGAAGGAGCTGCATCAATATCTCCGCAGTATAAAACCTCGCACTCTTGTTTTAAATGGAGATATCATCGATATCTGGAATTTTAGAAAGAGATATTTCCCTAAATCACATCTCAGAATTTTAAAACGCCTCTTGCACATGGCGAGCAAGGGGACCGATGTGTATTACCTAACGGGTAATCACGATGAACTGCTTCGTCGATTTGCCGATTACGACCTCGGAAAAATTCACCTGCGCAATAAGTTGGTGTTAGAAAAGGACGGTTCAAAAATGTGGATTTTCCACGGAGACATCTTTGATGCGAGTATTCAGAATGCACGCTGGTTGGCTAAGTTGGGAGGTTGGGGATATGATATGCTCATTTTGATAAACCGTTGGATGAATTACGCTCTAGAAAAGATGGGGCGTGAGAAATACAGTTTGTCAAAGAAGATCAAGAACAGCGTTAAAAAAGCTGTGAAATACATCACCGATTTTGAAGACGCAGCTGCTGAGCTCGCGGTGGATCAAGGGTATGATTATGTGATTTGCGGACATATCCATCAACCTCAAATGCGAGAGGTGGAAACTAAGAACGGGAAAACTATGTACCTCAATTCAGGCGACTGGGTGGAGAATTGCACAGCGCTTGAGTATAATGAGGGAAAATGGACCATGTATCAACACGACATGAGCGATGTTGAAGATGAGTCACAAGATGTATTAATAGAAGCGAGTCCGAAAGCAATATTGGCCGAACTTCTCAAAGAAACCCAGATCATTGAATCGGCCTAAAGTGTTGTATGCGATTCAGGGGACAGGAAATGGTCATGTTTCTAGAGCGCGTACCCTATATCCCAGTTTGATAAAGTACTTTGATGTTGATTTTGCCCTAGTTGGCAAGAACAGCGAAGTAGAGTTACCCGTTCCACCGGTATGGACGGGTAGAGGAATTACGATGGAGTATTCGAAATCGGGAAGTGTTTCCATTTTAAAAACCCTCCGCTCGAATTCACTTACAGTCTTCAAAAGAGAGATTGAAGAAATGCCAGTGGAACAATACGATTTCATCATCAACGATTTTGAAAGTGTTTCCATCCGATCGGCAAAGAAAAAGAGAGTACCCGTATTTGGGCTGAGTCATCAAGCAGCGGTATTGGCCGAGAATGCGCCAAAACCAACGCTATTCATGCCTTTTGGGAAGTGGGTATTGAGGTGGTACGCACCTTTCTCTGAAGGATTGGGTTTTCACTTTCAACGATTCGATCAGCACATTCTCCCTCCGGTAATTCGCGAAGATGTTTTGCTCAGCAACCACCGTGTTGGAGATAAAGTAATCGTGTACTTGCCCGCCTTTGGTGCCAAAAAGCTAAAGAGGGTGCTTTCAGCCATGCCATATCGCTTCATTGTATTCCATAAAAGTGTTAAATCTGACTTCAGTGAGCAGAATTTAGAATGGAAACCCATAAATGCAGAAAAGTTTTCGACAGAACTTTTGCGATCAAAAGGGGTGCTTTGTGCTTCTGGATTTGAGCTTCCGGCAGAATGTTTACACCTGGGAATATCGCTCGTTACTATCCCCATAAAAGGTCAATACGAACAACACTGCAATGCAGAAGCGCTGCGCCAAATGGGCGTTCACGTCATTTATAAGCTGAATAAAACACAGTTGCTCTTGGCACTTCATGAAGCACTTGGCGGGAGGCGAATAGAGCAGGGGAAAGGGGATGTCCGACCCGAAGTAGCGGAGGCAATAAAAACTTGGTGGGAAGGAATGCGAAATTGATACTTTCTACGTTCTTGGATTTCCACTACTTTTGCAAGATGTTTCGAAAAACGGGATTATACATTTTTGTCATTTCGACAATGATTCTCTTCACAGGATGCAATGAATATCAGCGCGTCTTGAAGAGTACAGACTTGGAGTACAAGTACGACAAGGCATTGGAGTATTACGAAAACGGAGAATATAACTATTCGTTCGGTCTATTTGATGAACTGCGTACTCTTTACCAAGGAACAATGCGCGTGCGAGATGTGTATTATTACTACTCTTCATCGCTTTATCATTTGGAAGATTACATTCTAGCGGGATATCACTTTAAGACATTTGCTCAAACCTTTCCTCGTCATGAAAAGGCCGAGGAAGCTGCGTTTCTAGCCGCAAAGTGCTATTACCTAGAAGCGCCAAAGTATAGCTTAGATCAGAGCTATACGTATAAAGCAATGAATGAACTACAGCTCTTCATCAATACTCATAGTGGATCGATTTTTATTCCGGAGTGCAATGAAATGGTAGATGAGCTCAGAGCAAAACTGGAGAGGAAGAGTTTCGAAATCGCTCATCAGTACTATCACACACAGCGCTACCAAGCGGCCGTAGTATCGTTTAACAACACATTGAACGATTTCCCGGACACTCCGTACCGAGAAGAGGCAATGTATTACCGGATGGTTTCAGCATTTAAATTAGCTGAGAACAGTGTATTAGACAAGCAACAAGCTCGCTTTAGAGAAGCGAGAACAGCATATCTTGATTTTATTCGTGCGTATCCTGAAAGTGAATTCAGAGAAGATGCTGACGATGTAAATCAGGACATTGAAGAATTTTTGAACGGTTAATTAGTTTCTTGATGGATTACAAGAAGAGCCAAGCACCACGCACTACTATTACGCGCAATTTTAACGATATCGATGCGCCAACTGAGAACCTTTACGAAGCATTGGTCATGATCGCACGTCGTGCTGATCAGATCAATGATGAGATTCGTGAAGAGCTTCACGAAAAGCTTGAAGAGTTCGCAACTCACACAGAAAACTTGGAGGAGATCTTTGAAAACAAAGAACAAATCGAAGTTTCTAAGTTTTACGAAAGTCTTCCAAAACCACAAGCTCTTGCGCTTCAAGAGTGGTTGGAAGGGAATGTGCACACGCGCTACCCAGACGACGTAAAGAAGGTATTCTAAGTTAGCTATGCTGCACGGTAAGAAGGTCCTTTTAGGGATTACCGGCAGTATCGCGGCCTACAAGTCAGCTCACTTAGTGAGATTGTTCGTGAAGGCCGGAGCGGAAGTTCGTGTTGTAATGACGGAAGCCGCAACGGAATTCGTGACTCCTCTCACTTTATCTACATTGAGTAAAAACCCTGTTCTGTCATCGTTTACAAATGATGAGACAGGGAACTCGGTGTGGAATAATCATGTGGAGTTGGGATTGTGGGCCGATTTATTTGTTGTAGCACCTGCCTCCTCAAACACCTTGAGTAAAATGGCAAGTGGTCAGTGCGACAATCTACTTACGGCAACCTATGCCTCCGCCAAATGTCCTGTATTCTTTGCCCCTGCAATGGATCTGGATATGCACGCTCATCCAGCAAATGGAGCGAATATCTCCGCGCTTCAATCTTTTGGCAACCACCTCATTCCTTCAGAGGTTGGGGAGTTGGCAAGTGGTTTAAGTGGCGAAGGTAGAATGGCTGAGCCTGAGAATATTATTCAATTTATTGAAGAGACACTCAGAGCGGGATTACCACTTTCGGGAAAGAGGGTTCTAATCAATGGCGGACCAACTTATGAGGCCATTGATGCTGTGCGTTTTATAGGGAATCACAGTACTGGTAAAATGGCGATTGGTCTGGCTAAGGCTGCATTGGAGTTGGGAGCTCAAGTGCATCTCATTTTAGGCCCCACTTCTCAAAATCTCAATCGATCTGGTTTAACACTGGAAAGAGTAGTGAGTACCGATGAAATGCACGAGGCAGTGATGAAGGCTTTACCAAAAGCCGACATTATTATTCTTTCGGCCGCAGTTTCCGATTACAAGCCTGCTGAAGTCCTTACTCGAAAGCAGAAGAAGTCGGAAAGCAATTGGTCCATCGCACTTGTTCCTACTGTAGATATTCTTTCGGACGTGGGACAAAAGCGCACGTCTGGTCAGTTCTTGACTGGTTTTGCCTTAGAAACCAACAATGAAGAAGAGTATGCCCAATCGAAGCTAGAAAAGAAAAAGCTCGATTTGATTGTGCTGAATAGTCTTCGTGACTCTGGTGCGGGTTTTGGACACGATACCAATAAGGTAATTCTCTTTGATCGAAATAAGAATCGTACAGAATTACCGTTGATGAGCAAAGATGAAGTTGCGGTACGCATCTTCGAAAAGATAAATGAACTACATGCGTAAGTTTCTCTCCACTTGTATTGCTGTAATTTTATTGAGTTTCGGATCAACGGGTCAAGAACTCATGGCGACGGTTGTAATGCAAGCGCCAGCGGTTCAGATTACGGATAAATCCATCTTCAACAGTTTGGCTACTTCGCTTCAGGAGTTTATGAATAATAGAAAGTGGACTAACGAGAAATACGAACAGGAGGAGAGAATTGCTTGTTCTTTCGTTTTTACTATAAATTCCTACGACCAACAGTCTGGTAAGTTTTCGGGACAACTGCAAGTGAATTACAGTCGACCGGTTTACAACTCCACTTATCAATCTCCAGTCTTAAACTGGATAGACAACGCCATTCAGTTCGAATACGTTGAAGGATCGCCTATTGATTACGTAGAGAATCAACATTTGAGTAATATGACTTCCATCTTGGCCTATTACGCTTATGTGATTATCGGTTTAGATCAAGCAACCTTTAGCCCAGGTGGAGGAGAGGTGTACTTTGTGAAAGCGCAAGGAATTGCGGCCGCAGCTCAGAATGATAATGGAGCAACCGGTTGGAGATCTTTTGATAGCAACAGAAACCGATATTGGTTGGTCGATAACTTGTTGAACCCCGCATTCTCGCAAGTGATTAACACACTATACACCTATCATCGTTTAGGGTTGGACAAAATGTACGACCCAAGTCAGCAAGAAGCGGCAAAACTCCAAATCAAAAGCAGTTTGATGGCTTTGAAAGAAGTACATCAACGCAGACCAGGTTCATTCCTAATGCAAGTCTTTATGGAAGCTAAAAGTGATGAGATTATCAACATTTTTAGTGCAGGTCCAAAAATGGAAGCTCGTGATTTGGTAGAAGTACTGCAGACCATAGATGGTCCAAGAGCTTCCGATTACGACGCCATTACCGGTCAGTAATTTCCCTAAGCAAGCTCTTCAATTTCCTTCTTTCTTCGGGAACAACTCCTATCTTTGATCGAGGAGTACTATTACTATGATAACAAGTCTACACGTACGTAACTATGCGTTGATTGACGAGCTGGATATGCAGTTCGACAAGGGATTTTCATCAATTACTGGCGAAACAGGTGCGGGGAAGTCCATTTTACTTGGTGCAATTGGTTTAGCTCTAGGTGACCGAGCGGATCTAAAATCGGCCTTGAATGCCGATGAAAAGTGCATCGTAGAATTGACCGTTAAGATTGTGGGCTATGGTATGGAGAGTCTGTTTGATGAACACGACTTAGACTATGCTGACGAAACCATTCTTCGTCGAGAAATCTTGCCTTCGGGAAAATCTAGGGCGTTTGTAAACGATACCCCTACCAAGGTTACGGCTTTATCCGCTTTTGCCAATCGGTTAATCGATATTCACTCTCAGAACGACACCATCTTATTGAGAGATCCTGCATTTCAGCTGAATTTGATCGATGGTATGGCCAATAATGCCTCAGAGCTCAAATCCTATAAATCGGCCTATTCCAAATGGAGAAAAGCCGTGACTGATCACGAACAGCTTCTTCAAAAGTCAACAGATGGCCTGGATATGGATTATCAGCGATTCCTTTTGGACGAATTGGTGGAAGCTAAAATTGACAACCCAAATGAAGAAGAAGTTATTGAAGAAGAGCTTCATCGATTACAGCATGCAGAGGATGTAGCAGAATCTTTAGGTAATGCCGATCGAGTTTTGGTTGAATCCAATGGACTGTTAGAGAACATAGATGCATTGATGTCTAGCTTGACTTCAGGGGCTAAATACGATTCAAGAATTCAATCCATGGTGGAGCGAGTTCAATCCTCAAGGATAGAATTGCAGGATATTTCCTCAGAAGTGTCATCTCTTGCGGAAGATCTAGAGTCGGATCCACATCGCTTGCAAGTGCTTGATGACAGAATGGGTGTTCTCCAGCATTTAAAGGCAAAGCATCGAGCTTCAAGCATAGAAGAGCTCATGGAGCTTCGCGACGACATCGCAGTTAAGCTTGATACCTTCGAGAGACTAGAAGAACATCTAGCCGAAGCTCAGAAAGAAGTTGAGGAAGCTGCAAAGGAGCGGGATAACGCCGCTGTGAAGTTGACACAATCTAGAAAGAGTGTGCTTCCTGTAGTTCAAGATCACATTGCAGAATTACTCACTCGTTTGAATATGCCCGATGCTCGTGTGCAGCTTCAATTAGCCGCGGTAGAACCTTCGGGTTCCGGGGTTGATGAAATGGTCTGGCTTTTCTCTGCCAATGCAGGTCGAACTCCGCAGGCCATCAGTAAGATCGCAAGTGGTGGTGAACTTTCACGGGTGATGCTTGCTCTCAAAGCGCTGATGAGTAAAGTAAAAGGCTTGCCGACTATCATTTTTGATGAAATTGATACTGGTATCAGTGGTGAAACGGCAAAGCGTGTTGCAGAAATCCTACGAGAAATGGGCAGCAATATGCAAGTCTTGGCCATTACCCACCTTCCTCAAATAGCTGCAGCAGGACAAGCCCACTACCTAGTTGAAAAACAGGTAAATGCTGGAGCAACTCGCACACATATTCGTCAGCTTAATCCTGATGAAAGAATTGAAGAAGTAAGTAGAATATTGAGTGGGAAAGAGGCAACAGAAGCGGCTCGTGCTAATGCAAAGGAGCTTTTGGCCAATGACTAAGTATATCAAATACGTATCTTAGCCCGCTCAACAATTGATTTAATCTATCCAACATATGTCGAACAATCTATTAGCCGGCAAAAAGGGAATCATCTTTGGCGCCCTTAATAAAGACTCAATCGCCTGGAAAGTAGCGGAGCAATGTCACGCTCAAGGTGCTGAGTTTGTATTGACAAACGCGCCTATCGCTATGCGTATGGGTGAAATCAACGAATTGGCTGAGGCTACGGGATCACTTATCATTCCTGCGGATGCCACCAATATGGAAGATCTTGACAAGCTGTTCAAGGGTGCAGTTGAGCACTTGGGAGGTAAGCTTGATTTCGTGTTGCATTCCATCGGAATGTCTGTCAATGTTCGCAAAGGCAAGCATTACACCGACTTGAATTACGATTGGTTGGAGAAAGGATGGGACGTGTCAGCAGTTTCTTTCCATAAGGTTATGCAAACCGCATGGAATCTAGATTGCATGAATGAGTGGGGAAGTATCCTCGCATTGACGTACATGGCAGCACAGCGCACCTTCCCAGATTACAATGATATGGCCGACAACAAGGCGTATTTGGAATCTATTGCACGTAGCTTCGGTTACCACTGGGGTGTGAAGAAGAATGTTCGTGTGAATACCATTAGTCAGTCACCAACCATGACAACTGCAGGTTCTGGTGTCAAAGGATTTGATGGTTTTGTAGCCTACGCAGACAAGATGTCTCCACTGGGTAATGCTGATGCAGATGAGTGTGCATCATACTGTGTTATGATGTTCAGCGATTTCACGAAGAAAGTGACGCTTCAAAACCTCTACCACGATGGCGGCTTCTCAAACATGGGAGTGAGCGATGTGGTTATGGATCAATTCATATCAGGAGGAGAGAAGTAACGTTTTCTATTCCTATTTTATACAAAGCCATCTACTGTGTAGGTGGCTTTTTTTATAGGTTGAAGATTGGGTGATAGAAGTTTAGTTTTGTGAGGGTAGAGGCGTAAGTAAACGTTTATCCTACGACTAAGCGTGGTTTGATTCGTACCTTGATTGTGGGGAGGAGGAGCGGTGGCCCCCTGCCGATTTGCGAAGAGGACGCAGCCCGTAAAGCTTATACTCTAGCATGATGATAGATTTAATGTCCCTCATTTTTAGTATCTTATGAAGGAACAACCCATCTACAAGAGTCATGCATTTCAACGAAAGAGAATTAACCCTTCTGTACAACGCGAGAAATTCTCGTGATCGTCAGACTTTAGCCTACGCGCTAACCATTACATCGCACGTGAACAAGCAAGAAGTGAGTTCCGTTCCCATATCAGGTACTTTATTCCGAATTCTTCTAGACCGATTTGACGGCGACCCGAAGAGCTTGTTGAATAAAGCGGATCCCGAGTATCAGCGAATTCACAAAGGAAGAGAGTACAACCCTGCGGTGTGGATTGAAGCCATCAAAAGACGTCCCGAATTACTTCGGGCTCCCATTGCGATGTATAAAGGGAAGGTGGTTCTTTGCGATACACCTACCGCCATTCTCAAACTGGCAAATTCGAATATTGGAATTTCGGCCTAATTAGAACTCACTCTTCATGTGAAAGGTAATCTTGTCGAACTTGTCTTGTGCCATTTGTAATCCAAAGGCTGAGTCGGCAAGAAATACGAGCTTACCGAACTTGTCGGTGGCGAGATAACGCTGCTTTAAGCGTTTGAACTCTTCTAGTTGATCGTTGTCAGTGCTTTCAATCCAGCAGGCCTTAAAGGCAGGGAAATTCTCGTATGAACACTTTGCATTGTATTCGTGCTCTAAGCGGTATTGAATTACTTCGTATTGAAGGGCTCCAACGGTTCCGATAATTTTCCTTCCGTTTTGAATGAGAGTAAAGAGCTGTGCAACCCCCTCATCCATTAATTGATCAATCCCCTTGTTGAGCTGCTTAGCTTTAAGAGGATCTGCGTTATTAATGAAGCGGAAGTGCTCAGGTGAAAAGCTCGGGATTCCAGTATAATGAAGAGTTTCTCCACCGGTAATCGTATCTCCAATTCTAAAGTTTCCTGTGTCCGGCAAACCGACAATATCTCCAGGATATGCTGCGTCTACAATCTCCTTTTTAGAAGCCATAAACGTTGTTGGGCTGCTGAATTTCAAAGATTTACCCTGACGAACATGTAGGTAGTTGGTGTTTCGTTCAAAGGTCCCTGACACCACTTTAACGAAGGCAATACGACTTCGGTGATTCGGGTCGATGTTCGCGTGGATTTTGAATACAAAACCAGAGAAATCCTTCTCGCTAGGTTCTACTAATCTTTCTTCTGCTGCTTTAGGCTGAGGGGCAGGTGCAATGTCGACGAAACAATCGAGTAGCTCTTTAACGCCGAAATTATTCAAAGCTGAACCAAAGAAGACCGGACAAACCTGACCTTTGAGGTATTCATCTCGATTGAACTCAGGGTAAACTCCTTGAGCCAATTCCACTTCTTCACGTAGTGTATCAGCTGCATCACTTCCAATGTGATCGTTCAGACTTTCATCTTCAATGTTGTCAAATTCAATCGACTCCGCTATTCTCTGCTTACTCGCAGCACTAAACAACTGAAGGTTATTTCCCCACATATTGTAAACACCCTGAAAACGTTGTCCCATTCCAATAGGCCACGACATAGGGCAGAGGGAGAGGCCGAGTTTCTGCTCCACTTCATCTAGCAAGTCAAAGGCATCTTTACCTTCACGGTCTAATTTGTTGATGAAGATGATCATTGGAGTGTCGCGCATTCTACAAACTTGAACGAGTTTCTCGGTCTGAGCTTCCACACCTTTTGCAACGTCGATGACTACAATCACACTATCTACGGCGGTAAGCGTGCGATAGGTATCTTCTGCAAAATCCTGGTGACCAGGAGTATCTAGAATATTAATCTTCTTGTTTGCATATTCAAATCCCATTACGGAAGTAGCCACAGAGATACCTCTCTGTTTCTCAATTTCCATAAAGTCGGAAGTAGCAGCTTTCTTAATCTTGTTCGATTTTACAGCGCCTGCTTCTTGGATTGCACCACCAAATAGGAGAAGTTTCTCTGTTAGTGTCGTTTTACCGGCATCAGGGTGAGAGATAATACCAAAGGTTCTTCTACGTGCAATTTCTTCCTTAAAGCCCATGTCGTGTTCTTCCGTGTTGGATTAGCGCGCAAAGGTAGCTATTACACGCGTAGAAGCACAAGGCAGAAACAAATCTCATTTTTTTTCGCACTTTTGTTGAACTTTCCGGTTATACAGTTAAACAGAAGTTAAAATTGCAATGGAGAGTAAGTACTCAATAAAAGACTTAGAGCGATTAACAGGAGTTAAAGCGCACACCATACGTGTGTGGGAACAGCGCTACAACGTAGTTTGTCCGGCACGGACAGATACCAATATTCGACTCTATTGCGACAGTGATCTCAAACGTTTGTTGAACGTTTCAACGCTCGTACATAATGGGATGAAGATCTCCAAGGTTGCAGAACTTTCTGACGCTGAGAGAAATGCACTTGTGCTTGACTCGTCGAAATACAATGGTAATTACGAGAGCCAAGTAAACGGTCTTAAAATAGCCATGCTTGATTTTAACGAGCTTATGTTTGATAGAATCTTGACGAATAGCATCGCTCAGATTGGGTCTGAAGAGACTTTCTCGAAAGTAGTCGGATCATTCATTCAACAAGTTGGTTTGCTATGGCAAACGAATACAATCAGTTTGGTTCACGAGCATTTTGCTTCTAATCTCATCAAGCAAAAGCTGTTTGTGGCGATTGATTCTGTATTCTCTATGAACCAATCAGACTATTCAAAAACTCTAGTTCTTTATCTACCATCGGGTGAGCTTCACGAACTCGGTTTGCTCTATCTTAACTTCATTCTCCGGAATGCAGGGCACAGGGTCGTGTTCCTCGGTCAAAGCGTGCCTATTGATTATTTGAAAGAAGTTGTAGTTCGAATGAAAGCCGATGGTCTCGTGAGTGTTTTTACAACTACTCCATGTTCTTCGGACTTAGATACTTATTTCAAATCGGCCGTTGATTTGCTAGACGGAAGAGATTTGAAATGGTTCATCACTGGACAGCAAATCCGTGAATACGATGCATCTAGACTGGATGAAAGGTTCGTATTGACCCCAGACATTGCCTCTTTGAAGAAGGCCCTTTTCGAAAAACTCAGTGTTTAAGCGCATTCTGAACCTTGAGGAAATCTTTTGATCATTTTTAATCAATGTTGAAACAAAATGTTTAACTTTGATTTCAAATAGTTAAACAAAACTACTAAGATGTCAAACGCCGAATTCGGGAACCTTATCAACCAACATCATTCTTTTCTAAAGCAACTTGCATTGAAGTTGACGAAGAGAGGAGATGACGCTGATGACCTGATTCAGGAGACTTTCTATAAAGCCATAAAGAATCAGGATAAGTATCGTGCTGGAACGAACCTCAAGGGTTGGTTGTACACGATAATGAAGAACACCTTCATCAACAATTATCGCAAGAAGAAGAATCAAAACACATTCGTAGACGATACGGAGAATCGCTATTTCATCAATTCAGGTGAATCAGCCAAAACCGTGGATACGGACAGTCTCGTAGATCATGAGTACATCATGCGACAAGTAGAATCCATTGATAAAAACTACTTGGAAGCATTTATGATGCACTATAATGGTTACAAATACGAAGAAATTGCCGAAATTTTGGAAATCCCATTGGGTACAGTGAAGAGTAGAATCTTCTTGGCCCGCAAGAAAATGATGGATCGTCTCAAGGATTACCGAATTTAATCAGCACTATGTCAAAACCCACCGCCGTTGTTATTGGAAGCGGTTTCGCCGGTATGGCGGCTGCTACTTCTCTTGCCGCTAAAGGATATTCTGTTACGGTGTTGGAAAAGAATTCCACCCCAGGAGGGAGAGCTCGAAAATTCTCTGATTCAGGTTTTACCTTTGATATGGGACCAAGTTGGTACTGGATGCCTGATGTGTTTGAGGACTATTTCAACCACTTTGGCAAGAAAGTGTCTGATTATTATGAATTAGTCCGTCTAGACCCGTCTTACCGCGTTTATTTCGAGAAAGAGGCAGTTGATATGCCAGCGGATACAAACGCGCTGTTCAAGTTGTTTGACAAAATAGAGAAGGGGAGTGGCGATAAATTGAAGAAGTTCCTCAAGGAAGCGGCATTCAAGTATGAAGTAGGTATTCAGGAACTGGTCTACAAACCGGGTAGATCCCTCATGGAGTTTGCCGATATGAGAGTGGTCAAAGGACTGGTTCAAATGAATCTGCTCTCGTCGATGAAGTCTTACATTCGTAGACATTTCAAAGATCAACGACTCATCCAATTACTGGAGTTTCCCATTCTTTTCTTAGGTGCTCTTCCCAAGAATACTCCAGCTTTATATAGCTTAATGAATTATGCAGATATGCAATTGGGAACTTGGTATCCCAAAGGTGGTATGCATAAGATTGTTGAGGCTATGGTGAGCTTAGCTGAGGAGAATGGGGTTCAATTCAAATGCAATGAAGAAGTTCTGAGTTTTCATTATGAAGGAACTCGTATTTCAGAAGTGATTACGGCCAACGCGAATTATAGAGCGGATGTCTTTGTTGCTGCAGGCGATTACCATCACATTGAACAAAACGTTCTCCGAAAAGAATCGAGACAATACGATGAGAAGTATTGGGATTCTAGAAAACTAGCTCCATCTTCCATCATATATTATGTTGGATTGGATACCAAAGTAGATGAGCTTCTTCATCACAACTTGTTTTTTGACAGTCCATTTGATGTTCATGCTTCTGCCATTTATGAAAAACCTGAATGGCCTAATCACCCCCTGTTCTACACTTGCTTGGCATCTAAAACGGATGAAACTGTAGCGCCATCCGACGGTGAGAATCTTTTTATCTTGATTCCCATTGCCCCGGGAATGAAAGAAACGTCCGATATCATGGAGGTTTACTTTGAAGAGGTGATGAACCGAATAGAGACAAGAACTGGACAAGACTTACGTCCACATATTGTCTTTAAAAGAGATTATGCCCATTCGGATTTTGTAAAAGATTACCACGCATTTAAGGGAAATGCTTATGGTTTAGCCAATACGCTGGATCAAACCGCTATCTTAAAGCCAAAGATGAAGAGCCCAGTGGTTCCAAATCTGTACTATACAGGGCAATTAACAACGCCTGGTCCTGGTGTGCCACCTTCCTTGATCTCTGGTCGTGTCGTGGCTGGAGAAATTGTAAAAGATCAACTAAAAGTAACCGCATGAAAGCTCTGTTCGACCAATTGTCCTTTCGCGCTAGCCGCCTAGTAACACATCGTTACAGTACTTCTTTTACCTTGGGTATCTTGGGGTTACAACGTAAGTATCACGACCCTATTTATGCGTTGTATGGCTATGTTCGCATCGCAGATGAGATTGTAGATTCCTTCCACGATTATCCGAAACCAGAATTATTGGCTGAGTTTAAAAGAGATACCTATCTAGCTCTAGAAAGAGGAATTAGCACCAATCCCATACTCAACAGTTTTCAGCAAACGGTTAGAGATTACAATATTGATATTGAGCTTATCGAGTCTTTCTTGCATAGCATGGAGATGGACCTAAATCCTATTGACTATACCAGCGATAAGTACGAGGAATACATACTTGGCAGTGCAGAGGTTGTTGGGTTGATGTGTCTCAAAGTCTTCGTCAATGGTGATGAACAGACGTATCAACGCTTAAAACAACCGGCCATGAAGCTGGGATCTGCCTTTCAGAAGATCAACTTCTTGCGCGATTTGAGTGATGACTACCACAAGCTTGGCAGAACATACTTTCCAGGTGTGGATTTAAATCAGTTCTGCGATAAAACAAAAGCTGAGATTGAAGAAGATATCGAAGCCGACTTTAAAGCAGGTTTTGAAGGAGTTAGAGCTCTTCCGAAAGGTGCTCGCTTTGGAGTATATATTGCGTATGTTTACTATTACTCCTTATTTAGGAAGATCAAGAGAACGTCTTCTCATGTGATCTTCAAAGAACGGATTCGCATATCAAACAAGCGCAAATACGGTCTGTTTGTGAGTTCGTACTTGCGACACAGTTTTAACTTATTGTAATCGAATAGGTAACCCTAGCAGAAGGTTGGATTTCTGAATGAGCAGGCATTTTAGTGTTATTCTGTTCTTACCTTCGCCAGAGTTTATTTACGCCTTAACCACACATTCATGGCAGAACACGTAATCCTGGTCGACGAGCACGATAAAGAGCTCGGACTGATGGAGAAGTTGGAAGCCCACCGTAAAGGTCTTCTTCACCGCGCATTTTCCGTTTTTATCCTCAACGCCAAAGGTGAGATGATGATTCATCGTAGAGCTTTGGAAAAATACCATTCCGGAGGTTTGTGGACCAACGCTTGTTGTAGCCACCCTCGTCAAGGGGAGAGCATTCTAGAGGCTGGAAATCGTCGCTTAATGGAGGAGATGGGATTTACGACACCCTTAACTAAGGTGTTGGAGTTTACCTACAAAGCAGAGTTAGACAGCGGGCTAACCGAACACGAGTATGACCACGTGATGATTGGCCATTTTGAAGGTGAACCCAATCCCAACCCTGACGAAGTGTGCGATTGGAAGTGGATAGAAGTACCAGCCTTACGTGCCGATATTGAAGCCCATCCTGGAAATTACACGGAATGGTTTAAAATCATTTTTGACCGATTCCTCCAAGAGGCAAACGTATGATTGTCTCGGTTAGTCGACACGCACACTTTAATGCCGCACATCGCCTCTTCAACAAGGAGTGGAGCAATGAGCAGAATGATGAGATTTTCGGTAAGTGCAACAACCCTCATTACCACGGTCATAATTACGAATTGATCGTAACAGTTAAAGGTCCAATCGACCCCAAAACCGGTTATGTGATGGATATGAAAGTACTTGCAGATTTGATTGAAGACAAGGTTGAAAAACAGCTAGATCACAAGAACTTAAATGAAGAAGTTCCCATCTTCAAAACGCGTATCCCTACCGTAGAGTGGATCGCAGTTACGATCTGGGAATGGCTTCGACCACACATTTCTGAGGATCTAGATTTAAAGGTTGTTCTCTATGAAACGCCAAGAAACTTCTGCGAGTTCGATGGAACCACGCAACGATAGAATGGAAACCTCACCTGAGGAGATTCTCCACGTGATTGAAATGGCAGGGGAGTCGCATGTTGGGACGTCCAAAGAAACTCCGCTTCGTTCCGATGCCTTTGACATCTCAGATGATGAGAAAATTGACAGAATCGAGGAGAAGTTCCGTGATATTCTGGAGATTCTTGGGATGGACCTTAATGATGATAGTCTTTCTGGCACTCCTCGTCGCGTTGCAAAGATGTACGTCAAAGAGGTGTTTCAAGGGCTCAATCCTGCTAATAAACCCGAAGCGAAGCTGTTTGACAACAAGTATCAGTACGGTGAGATGCTAGTGGAGAAAGGGATCACTCTACAGAGTTATTGTGAGCATCATTTCGTCCCTATTCTAGGCAAATGTCACGTGGCCTATATATCAAACGGACAAGTTGTTGGATTGAGCAAGATCAATCGAATTGTGAAGCATTTCGCCAAACGTCCACAGGTTCAGGAAAGACTAACGGAACAGATTGCCGAAGAATTGAAAGCAGTATTGAACACAGAAGATGTTGCTGTATACATTGATGCAGAACACCTATGTGTTTCAACTCGCGGAGTGGAAGATTGTGGCTCGAGTACTGTTACCACTCACTACGGTGGCTCATTCCAAAAGAAATCCAAGCGCAAAGAGTTTTTGAAATATATATCTGCTTGATAGCCAGAAATCAACGGAGAGCCTAATAAAATCAATGGATTCAAGAGTTTATAAATCGAAAAAGGATTTGTATCCTTGAAGACAACAGAACACTTATGAAGATCCTCCGAAAATTGTTTCGACCTGCATGGAAGCATCGTGAATTTGATGCTGTTTCAGAGATGAATGAGAACAAAGCTGCGGCTATTCCAGTTGAAGAATACGATTCTGCCCTCACGGAAATCGAATTGAGAGATCGATAGCATTTGAGGGCTTATATAAAAGCCAACAAATGACGAAACTGAATATCTTTTGGCATCGGAGAGATTTGCGCATCGAGGATAATGCTGGACTCTACAAGGCGCTTAGGGGTGATTTACCGGTGCAACCTCTCTTTATTTTCGACGAGAATATTTTGTCTCAACTAGAAGATAAACGAGATGCTCGAATCACCTTCATCCACAATGAGATTACTCGCCTTTCAAAGGAGTATGAATCGCACGGTTCTTCACTCATGGTTCGTTATGGGAACCCCGTAGACATTTTGAAGGAGCTTTTGTCTGAGTTCTCGATTGAAAATGTCTATACAAATCGCGATTACGAACCGTATGCAAAGGAACGCGACTCAGAAGTTTATGAGTTGTTAAATGCCTCTAATGTCCATTTTATTGGTGCAAAAGATCATGTAATTTTCGATAAGGAT
Organism: Phaeocystidibacter marisrubri; assembly: GCF_008933165.1. Taxonomy (NCBI): domain Bacteria; kingdom Pseudomonadati; phylum Bacteroidota; class Flavobacteriia; order Flavobacteriales; family Phaeocystidibacteraceae; genus Phaeocystidibacter; species Phaeocystidibacter marisrubri. The sequence continues at coordinate 1,089,905 of NZ_WBVQ01000001.1, read as the reverse complement.
GAAGTGGTAAAGGGAGATGGCTCACCCTATTTAGTATTTAGTCCGTATGCTTCTAAATGGCGACAAAAGCTGAATGACTTCTACACTTCCTCTTATCCTACAGAAAAGTATCTTGGTAATCTTCACCGGTCAACTCCCACTCAGATTCCGTCATTAAGCGACTTGGGTTTTGAAAAGAGTGAATTGGAGTTCCCATCCAGAGAGTTTCCAAAGAAAATCATCCGAACATATGATGAGACGCGCGACTATCCGGGTAAAGACGGAACCTCTCGGCTCAGCGTACACTTGAGATTTGGAACCATTTCTATTCGAAAACTTCTGCAAACAGCACTTAGTTCCAATCAAACCTTTGTGAACGAATTGATATGGCGGGATTTCTATCAAATGATCCTTTTTCATTATCCAGAATGTCCCACTAAAGCGATTAAACCTCAATACGATAACATCGAATGGGAGTCGAGTGAAGAGCATTTCGAGCGTTGGTGTAAAGGGCAAACTGGATATCCTTTGGTAGATGCAGGCATGCGTGAATTGAACTCAACAGGATACATGCACAACCGAGTTAGGATGGTGGTTGCCAGTTTCTTAACCAAACATTTATTGCTTGATTGGCGCTTGGGAGAGCGCTACTTCGCAGAGAAACTCCTGGATTACGACTTAGCTTCGAATGTAGGCGGGTGGCAATGGGCTTCAGGAAGTGGATGCGATGCTGCTCCGTATTTCAGAATTTTCAATCCTACCAGTCAATTGGAAAAGTTTGATCCGGATTTGAAATACGTTAAACGGTGGGTGCCAGAATATGGCACATCGTCGTACGCTAAACCTATGGTTGACCATAAGCAGGCACGTGAACGAGCGTTAGAGCGTTACAAAAGTGGATTGAATAACTAGTTATTCGCTTTTTCCTTCACTACTTCGCAACCGAACAATCCTTTCTCTTTGATGATGTTGTCTACATAAGCAGGTAAACTCTCTTCCCAACCCGATTCTCCGTTTTTGATTTTCGAGAGAACTTCTCTTGAAAAAACATGGAGGATAGACTCGTCAAAGTCTTCGATATCTACAATTCTACCGTTGTAGATGAGATAGTCGAAAATAGGGCGGAAGCGAGGGTGAACTTTTAGGTTCTTGCTGGTAGTGAGTTTGGATTTGGAAGTAGGTTTGAATGGATACACGTATATCTTGATGTCTTTGGAGAAGATTTTACCAAATGCCTCCAAAATGCCTCCATTCAAATTGCGATAGTACTTCTCATTGAAGATTTCTTCGAGGTTAGGGATGCCCATAATAAGGCCCGAACGCTTGGAAGTAAATCTTCCGAAATAATCCACCAACTTGTAGTATTCTTGATAGTTAGAGATGAGAACAGTTTGTCCAAGTGAACAGAGTATCTCAGCTCTATCCAAGAAGTCTTGTTCGTCAATTTCACCTTCGGCTAACAAGTTGTTAAGGGTGATTTCAAAGAGTACAACAAGGTTTTCGCGGTCTACCTTTCGTTCTTTAACGAACATTCGGTATCCCTTTTTAATCATATCGATATTCACCTTGGTAACTGGGCGGAAAGATCCGCGCAAGGCGAGTACATTCTTTTTGTAGAGCAGCTCGGCTGGAAGGAGGTTATTTCCTTCTGGACCAAAGATGACAGCGTCGGTGAACCCGTTCTTGATAAGCTGCAAACTCATCAATCGGTTGTCCACATCTTCGAAGTCTGGACCAATGAAATTGATCATGTCCACTTCGATGGCATCTCTAGAAATGTTGTCGTAAAGCGAAACTAAGAGCTCCTTTGGATCTTCCCAAAGATGGAAAGCTCCATGGATGAGATTAACACCCATAGCGCCAATGGTCTCCTGTTGATAGCGTGCCTCATTCTCGTGCATTCGTATGTGCAGAATGATTTCATTTGGCAATTTTTCAGGAGAAGTCTGGAAACGCAACCCCAACCAACCATGTCCTTTGAAGGTCTTGGCAAAGTTGATCGTAGCCACTGTATTCGCAAAAGTGAAGAAGCGTTTGTCAGGGTGCTTATCACGACTCAAGCGATCATTCATGAGCTTGTATTCGTGATCGAGCATTTTGCGAAGGCGCTCTTCCGTTACATAGCGATTGTCTTTCTCTTTGCCGTAAATGGCATCAGAGAAATCCTTGTCGTATGCAGACATGGCCTTTGCGATGGTGCCGGAAGCACCACCTGCTCTAAAGAAGTGACGAACAGTCTCTTGACCAGCTCCGATTTCGGCAAAGGTGCCGTAAATGTTCGGGTCAAGATTAATCTTCAACGCTTTTTGCGCTGGGTTGAGAATTAAGCGATCCATGTAAAGGGCTTTGCACTTTCGTACTTAGACAAAGGTAACGAGAAGTTCTACGTTTACCGTGAATTACCGTGTATTTTTGCACCATGGAAGTAATATTGTCTGGTACCGGAACATCGCAAGGCGTCCCAGTTATAGGCTGTGATTGTACCGTTTGTAAGTCGACTGACACTCACAATGTTCGACTGAGAACTGCCGCGATTATTCAAATGTCTAATGGACTCAATATTCAAATAGACTGTGGTCCAGACTTTCGTCAACAAATACTGGCAAATGATATTCATTCACTTGAACACATTCTGTTGACACATGAGCACATGGACCATATCGCTGGAATGGACGATGTGCGGGCTTTTAACTTTTCTAACAGGGTGGACATGAATGTGTATGGAACCGGACAGGTATTGGCCAGGATTCGCCACCATTTTGATTATGCCTTTTCTAGAGTTCCCTATCCTGGAGCACCTCGGATTGTAACGAATGTGATTGACTCTAATCCATTTCAATTGAATGATGTGATTGTTCAACCTATTCCAGTGTGGCATGGCAAATGGCCAGTCATGGGATTTAGAATCGGAAACTTTGCGTACATCACAGATGTGAACGCCATTCCCGCTTCTTCTCTCGAATTGTTGACAGAATTAGATGTGCTCGTTTTGGGCGTTCTTCACCAAAAACAGCATCATTCCCATTATCATCTAGAAGAAGGAATAAAGGTGGCTAAGCTCATTGGTGCCAATCGAACGATTTTCACACACATCAGTCATCAAATGGGATTGCATGACGAGGTTTCCGCGGAGCTTCCAACAGGAATTGAACTGGGATACGACGGGATGCGTATCCATGTACATCAGGAATAAAAACTAAACAGGGAAGTACTCTCCTTTGTTGAAGATTCCGCTCACTTTTCCTTTCAACTCAACTTTGGTAAAGGGTTGATTATAAGCGATACTAGCTGTGTCAGTTACGCGATCACTCCAAGTGGTGGTTTCGTTGTAGATGGTGAATTCAGCTGGGCTACCTTCTACAATTTCTATCGCACCTAGATTATATGAATCTCTCGGTCCATGCGCCACGCATTCCACCCAACGGTCGAGCGAAATCACTTCCGATAGGTGAGCTCCGTAAAGCCCAAATGCATGCTCTAGATAGGCCATGCCGAATGAAGCGTGCTCAAATTCACACTTCTTGTGTTCTACATCAAAAGGAATGTGATCTACTGCAATGGCGTCAATAGTGCCATCGTTTACCGCTTCAATGAGCGCGGCTTTGTCCTCGGTATTTCTCAAAGGAGGAAGCACTTTGTACATACTGTCGTAGTCTCTCAAAACTTCGTCAGTAAGGATCAAATTGTACAAATTCACATCACAGGTCACGTGAATTCCGTTCTCTTTGGCTTTTCGTATTCGGTCAACAGATCCTTTAGTAGAAATAGAAGACAAGTGAATGTGACCTTCGGTATAAGCTGCCAATTCCAAATCTCGGGCGACAATCAGCTCTTCACTCAAGTTTGGAATTCCCTTCATCCCTAAATATGTACCAGTATGTCCTTCATTCATCTGACCCGCAGAAGCGAGGAGGGGTTCAAAAGGAAAATCGACAATGGGCATTTCGTGCGGCTTAGCATAGAGCAGAGCCATACGAAGTAGGTTAGGGTTCTTGATTGGATTCTTGTCATCTGAAAACCCTACAGCACCTGCTCCAAACATGTCGTACATCTCCGTCATCTCTTCTCCCGACATGTTCTTAGAAAGTGCTCCAAGCGGGAACAGGTTAATCGGTGTGCCTTGAGCTTTCGCGTAGATATACTCAATATCACTTTTACTCTGAACGATAGGCGAGGTTGACGGCGTCAAGCAAACGGTGCTAAAACCACCTTTTAAAGCGGCATTTGCACCAGAGATAATGTGCTCTCGCTCTTCAAAACCTGGATCAGCAAAACTGCTGTGCATTTCAACCCAACCCGGAGAAATACATGCTCCGCTTAAATCGTGTACTCGCGTAGCATCATCTGCTTCAAGATTTTCGCCAATAGCAACGATCTGTTCATCCTTGATCAGGATATCTACTACACTGTTGTGGTAAGGTGAGCGCGTATCTATTACTCGCGCACTGCGGAGAAGAATGCTTGTCATGACCGCAAATTTATGCTTTTGGACGTCTCCAAAGAATCATTTCTAAAAGAAGAACCACAATTACGAGATAGATCCACAAATTCGATTGGGAATCAGGGGAATTCATTTCGTTAATCGCCGTGTCTATTTCCGAAGAATTACTGACTTCAAATACGGTAAAGTCTGCGGAATTGGTTTCTAAGATGCTCTCAATGTCATTGGTAGATAGCCTTCTCACGTCGCTTTCTCGTCTGTTGGCATGGTAAGCAATCAGCCCTAAAATTTCATCCTCAGACTTCAATTCTGCCATACCCGAGTGAAGAATATCCACTTTCGTATTCACATCTACATACTTTCCAGAAACTTTCTGTTCAGGTATGGATACGAGGCTATCCTGTACAATCTCAACAATGTGATCACCGCGCATGGCAACAGGAATTCGAAGCCATTCCGAATGATCTAAGTCAAAGCTGTACCAAGGTTTTGATTCCTTGAAAATCGCCATTTGATAGAGCAATACAGGATATAAATCGCTGGTGCCGTAATGCTTGTTTGGATGGGCATTCCATTGATAAACCTGACCAATACCACTTGGATATCGAATGAGTGACGGAGCGCCATTGCTTCTTGATAATAGAGATTTCGCACCCAAACGCACGTATTGATTATCAATTTGATACTCAAAGGATACGGCGGGCATTTTGACTCTGTCGGTACTCTCATAAAAGACACCCGAATAAAAAGGGTCATTGCTTTTTATCTCAATATCGCGAACCTTAAGGGTGTCGGATTGATAAAATGGAGCAAGTCCTAATGATTGTAACTCGGCATTAGTAGGACCGCTTGGAAAGACAAGTACTGAAGCACCCGACTCTAAAGCATCCGAAAGAGAAGGAGCAAGACCTGTAGGCCATTGGGACGTAGGTTCTACGACCACCAAATCGTAATTAGACAGACTTCCGAAAGGAATGTTTTGAAAGCTCACAACATCTACGGTAGAACTCGAATCTGAGATATAACTCTCTAGTGGCAAAAACTCTCCATTCGGATTCCGAATATCCAAGAAGCTCAAATTTTTTCGAGTATCTATGGCGATTGGGTAATGATCGTCAAAGTGAACACTCTCATCTTTGATTCTTATCTCAACCGGAATATGCTGCTGTTGAGGAGCTGAAAAAGAAAATTTACCTGTTTTTGGAGTATGGGGTTCAATTTCAATAGATAGAGTCCCCCTTACTTCGTTTCCAACCCATAACTCCACCTGTGTTTGTGTAGGGTTTTCTCCAAACGCATGGATGGAATAGTGTACGTCAACAGACTGCCCTGGTAAGATAACAGGAGTAGATATCCAGGCGCTGTCAATTGAAATATTAGAGATGCTTCCGCTTGGTTCAAATAGGTATGGAATCCATTTAATGGGTTGGTTATGCGTATTAAAATTCTCAATTGCAGATGATTGCCCATCTGTAAGCACGAAGAAAAGAGCTGAGTCTTTTAAGCCATAGGTTGAGATTCGCTTGGCTAAATCCGTCCAACTGATGGAGTTTTCTGAAAGTGTGATTTCATTGATCTTCCTACCTGCAGCTGTTGCATTTAACGGGACGGCATCAGAACCATCCAGCGTTGAAGTCAAGATGTGAAAGGATGCATTAGGGTAATTCTCTACGATTTGTTGCGCAGCTTGCTTAGCCTGCGACCACAGCGGCCCCTCACCAGATTTGAGAGACATGCTTGGAGAATTATCTACATAAATGAGAATATCATTGGTGGAGATCGATGGATTCGACTCTTTTGGAAAAAAGGGAAGGGCAAATGCGATGGTAAGCGATCCCCATGCTATTATCCTGCACAATAGAATGATCCAATGCTGAATGCGTTGTTGCTTTTTGGCAGATTGCTGAACTTCTTTTAGAAATCGTATATCGCTAAAATAAAGCGTCTTATACCTCTTCAGTTGAAGAAGATGAATAGCGATTGGAATGCTGATCCCCAGCAATCCCCAAAGCATATAGGGGTTGATAAAATCCATTGAGAGCAAACTTAACGAAGCAATGTGGTGTCTGCAACGTTGCGTGATAGAATACCTAATGAGCGGATGAAATGAATACTCCTTGAAAGCACTTCCTCTTGAGAAAGACTGTATTTGCCATTGGCAATCACGTGCGAACCTGCTGGAAACGTTTCAAATACAACGCGCTTGGAGCCTAAGTTTTCGGCGAGCCACCTCATGTGTTCAACACTAACTACATTGTCTTGTGACGTATCACTTTCATACCATGCTACAATGAAAACAGGTGTTCTTGTGGCTGTAACCGCGTCGTCTTCAAATGCTGATTCACAGAGTTCCTGCATTTCAGGAAGCGATTCAATCCTGTAGAATTTGTCCCAATACATTTGGTAGTATTCGTCTTCAACGCCCACATCGCGCATTCTCGATCCCAAAACCAATCGAGCAATAGTTTCACCCCAGTGGCCATTTAAGAGTCGGGCATTGGGGTCGGCAGGTGTAACATTGGGCGAGTAAAACACAAGTCCGGCAACCGTTGGGTCTAAATTCGCTAGTCGCAACCCTAATGGAGCTCCAGTAGAGGTACATACAATCAAGATGGAATCACCCAATCCATGTGCTATAGAAAGCGCTTGAAGCGCAGTGTGCCATGCTCCGGTTGCAGTGTAATGAAGTAGTGGATTATCTGTCACCAACCCGTGATCGAAGAGCGTAGGAGCAAACAAGTTAAAACCGAAGGTGTCGGCCATTTGGGTATGGGTTGGAGCGCCTTCTTCAGGAGTTGCGCTAAAACCGTGCAAGTAGAGAATGCAATAGGGTGTTTTAGCGCTGTCTTTTAAATACAGATATGGTTCACATCCTTGTTTAAAAGGAAGCGAATCATTCCAATCCTGAATACGAGACAAACTTCCGTCAAATGAGAGGTTCGTCTGAAAGGATGCATTTTCGTAATCGGGTCTGTTTGGAGAAGGGCCTAAAAACCAGAAAATCACTGCTAGCAATCCAAGCACTAAAAGAGTACGGCGCTTTTTCACGATTAATATCTACGAATAATTTCAACCTGATCTAATTGATAATGAAACCCTTGTCCAGGCAACTCTCTTACGCGCAAAACTCCTTTGAGCTTTACGACGTCATCGGTAGACATTCGATCAGGGACATCTCGAAAGGATAAGCCCATAACCGTTTCAGGTCCAGCCCCTCCACAAAAGAAGCAAGAACTGAATGCAAAGGCAGATAAGGCATAGTCGTCACCTTGAACATCTAAGGGAATGATATAGCCAGTAATCTGCACCGAAGTGCTATCAAGTCCTAGAATTTCAGGTGAGTATTCCGCTTTGAGCGACCAATCGCTGCGATCTCTATCGTAGAACTCTACAAATTCAACCTTGTTTAAATCTTCCCATTTAATAACCTGTTGAGCTTCGGCAGAAAGAGGAAGCCATAGCAGGATTAACAGATGTATGAAGTTTTTCATCCGGCGAGCTGCGTTTCAAACAGTGTAAAGAAAAAGCTTCCTGGCTTCACTTGCTCTAACCTCAAGCGGCCCATTAAAACTACATATTGATCGGTAAGCAGGCGAGGAGGAGCATTCTTGAAATACAACTGCACAACGGTTTCAGGACCCGCATTTCCACAGAAAAAACACTGTGCGAGCGGATAGGCTGAAAGCACATAAGTCTGGAGCTGGACATCCACTGGAACGATATACCCTTTGAGCATAATCATTTTTCCATCCAATTGTTTGAGTGTCTCCGTGTATTCAGGATTTACAAAAGCCCCATCTTCGTTTAATTCATAGCCTGTACCAGTAAAAGCTGACCAGTCTACAATCAATTGAGCTTGACTGTAAATACTACATAGAAGCAGTGTGGAGAATAGGATTTTACGCATTCTTTATATTCTTGTGGATCGTCATTTTAAAGATACGGATGATTACAGGAACCGACACTACAAGTGCAAGTAGCACTGCAAGAGAAAACAAGTAAATATCTGTAGGTGTGAGTGTGGGAGGTGCAAGGTTGACGCCGAATTTTTGAGCGATTTGACTTCTGTAAAGCACTTGAATCAACTTGATGATTCCAACACCAATCACCCAGCCCGAGGACGTAATAAAAAAGGCTTGAAGGTAAATCATGGCACCTAATCGCCGTGGAGAGAGTCCAAAAACCCTCAAAAGGGTATGGTCAAATTGTTGAGCACGCATCACTTCGTAAAGGGTGATGGAAATGCTGAATACCCCAAGTAATAGGAAAAGCACGCTCAACACGATGAATGCACTCTTGGTATTGCCGAGTAGTGCGTAAATGCGGTTGACTTCAATACTGGGTAAGATGGCTTGGAATGTAGACTTTTCATTGATTACCCGTGGCAATTGGAACATAGCCATTGGGGAATTTGTCTTGACTAAAACAGCGGTTACAGCTTGTTCTTCTTCAGATATGTGATGGACATGCCACACGCTAGAAAGCGGCGTGATGAGCAATCGATCTGCCACAGTTTGTGAGTTGTCGAACAAACCTACTACATGGTATTTCTCTTCATGATGATGCTCGTCAGCAGATTCGCCATGTTGACCTTGAAAATTATCTCCAATTGAAAGACCTAATTCTGAAGAAAGGGATTTGGAAAGAACGACATCCATGGTGTTGACAGGCCAACTCCCATCAGATAATGTTAGGTTATAAATGGACTTCCAAGTGCTATCTGTTCCCAGAATTCTGCGGCCTTTGTAGGTGTCGCCATACCCTATAAGCGAGGCCCGTTCAACCATGGGATTCTTCAACCATGGTTTCACTTCCTGCAAAGCGATATTTCCGAGTGGAGCATCCATGTGATACACATTGGCAAGTAATCCCTGTAAAGGAGAGCCTTTGGCAGTCCAAACCTGATTTACATCCCCTAAGTCGGATACCAATTGATCATCTACACTGGATTGCAGTGTAAAAAAGCCTGAGATTAAGCCAAATCCTAGAATCACCATGACCCATTGTACAATCAATCGAGTTTTGCGATTCCATAGCTGAAGAACAGCCAGCTTAAGCGTGGTCATCTTCTTCATTTTCCTATTTGTATGGTATTTGAAACTCTGCTCTTAACACGCTGATCATGGGTGACAATGAGGATTCCAATGTTTTGTTCTTTCGAGATGGTCTCGAAAATGTCCAAAATGGCACTAGCATTTACATCGTCTAGGGCACTTGTAGGTTCATCCGCCAATATGAAAGATGGTTTTGTACTTAAGGTACGCAGTATAGACAAGCGTTGTAGTTCACCTACTGAACATTCACTGGGCTTCGATTGTAGTAAATGAGAAACGGATAACTTCTCCGCATGCTCAGTGATGAAGCTCACGTCAGGCTTCTGACGAACCGCGTAACTTGGGAGCATGAGATTGTCTTGCACGGACAAGTCATTCAAAAAGTGATTCTTTTGAAAGATGAGTCCGATATGTCGAGACCGGAGTTTGTCGCGCTGCGTTTCCGATTTGCGAAGTAGGGAAGTGGTTCCGTAGAGTATGTTGCCTTCTTGAATGGCCAAAATACCAGAAAGAAGCTGCATCCAAGTACTTTTGCCACTACCAGAATTTCCGATAACGGCTATCATCTCTCCGCGATGAACCACTCCATCTGGAAAGGAAAGGGTCGTTCTTCCGTCGTACGTATATGAAAGTGAATTCCAACTAAGTTGATCAATCATGAACACAAATCTAAAACATGAAGTAGTAGCAATCCTAGGAGCTCACCCGAGTCCTTCAAGATATGCTTATTTGGCTGCCGATTCCCTACTATCCAAAGGTCATACTGTTATTCCAATAGGTCGTCGTGAAGGCGTAACAGCAGGCGGACTCTCAATTCAGACTGATCCATCTACCTTGATCGGACAAAATGTGGACACTGTGACGCTTTACATTAATCCTACTATACAAGAGGATTACAAAGAATTGATTGCCAAAGTTCATCCCAGACGCGTCATTTTTAATCCAGGTACTGAAAACATGGAGTGGGCGAAGGAGTTAGAAGCGCAAGGTATCGAAGCTGATATGGCTTGTACACTCGTGCTGTTGTCTACAGGGCAGTATTAACTCAAAAGAACTCGGCAATAGCCCAATACAGCGCCAAACAACCATAAATCAACTTCATACCCGACCCCAACAGGAATCCAATAAAGGAACCGATGGCTGATTTCAAGGCTTTTGACGAGTCCTTATCTTGCATCATCTCTCCAACATAGGCACCAATCATCGGTCCAATAATCACTGAGATTAATCCAAAAGGAGCGAAGAAAACGCCGATGAGAAGACCTACGGTTGACCCTCTTACTCCCGCTTTCGTTCCACCGAATTTCTTAGTCCCCCAAACCGGAATTACATAATCCAAGGCTGTGATTATCGCTGCGGCAATTGCAGTCCATATCAGAAAGGAGGTTGAAAAGCTTGATTCCGCGGTAAATGAGAAGAGTAGGAGTCCGATCCACCCCAGGGGAGGTCCCGGTAAAACAGGTAAAATACTTCCAGCGATTCCCGCGAGTATGAAGATGAAAGAGAGGAAATAAAGTAGATAATCCATAATCGTTTAAAAGCTAACGCTACTTGTGAAATTATTACCGATATTGAATCCTGTGCGAAAGCACCTACCAAATTTAATATTTACCTAAGTCCGAAAAGGGCAAAATAGAATAGAAAGCAATGCCAACACTTCACAAAGAGGAGAAGTGGGTAGAACTTTCTTTTCCATCGAACCAATCGCCAAACAAAAGTTACGCTGTTTCTAACCATGGCCGAGTAAGAGTATTTGATGTTGATATCAAACAAGGTCGCATTCTCCGAGGCGGCATTATTGGTGGATATCCTTCCTTAAAGATTCGTATCGATCGAAAAGATAAAACGTTCTATATCCATAAGTTAGTAGGAGAGTACTTTGTTGATGGACAAAGCGAAGAAAGAAGTAAACTCATCCACTTGGATTTTGACAAGAAGAACAACCACGTGTCCAATCTAAGGTGGGTGACCAAAGCCGAAGCGCTCAATCATCACAAAGAGAATCCAGCCGTGATTGCTGCCAAAAAAATACAAGCTCAGTACGTACCTGAAGTGGGACACAAACTCACTACAACAGATGTGATGCGTATCAAGAAGAAGATTTGGGATCCCAATCGGAAAACGCGACTTCGCTTGATCGCCAAGCAATTTGGTATTTCAGAAATGCAATTGTACCGAATTAAATCTGGCGAAAACTGGAGTCACATTCGTGTTGAAAACGAACCGGATCATACCTTAAAAAAGAAGTGAGTAGGTTGTAAATTGCCATGTGTTTGCAATTGTCGACGTAGAAACAACCGGTGGATATTCGGATAACCACCGTGTAATTGAGGTGGGTATTGCGATCAGTGATGGGACTCAAATCACTGAACGCTTTAACGCATTGGTGAATCCCGGACGTACCATTCCCGCTCACATCACCCAACTTACTGGAATATCCAATGCTGATATTGAGGGAGCTCCACCCTTTAGCGAAATAGCAGCCAAGGTGTATGATCTTCTTCAAGGTCAAGTGTTTGTAGCTCACAATGTAAACTTCGATTTCACCTTTATTAAAAGGGAATTGGAAGAGGTCGGGTATACTTGGAATGCGAAGAAGCTCTGCACTGTTCGATTGTCCAGAAAGATCTTTCCCGGATTGAAAAGTTATAGCCTTGGCAACCTCGCCAGTCATTTTCAAATTGTAAATCCGAATCCACACCGCGCATTAGCAGATGCAGAAACTGCAGCAGATATTCTTCATTTGTTATTGAAGGAAGATGAAACTGAAGTGAACTCGCAATTGAACAAGAATAGAGGTACTTCTCAGCTTCCCATCCATTTAGATGCGAATGTCTTCCACAGCTTACCGGAAACACCTGGGGTGTATTACATGAAAAGTGAGAAGGGGGAGAACCTTTACATTGGCAAAGCCATTAATATCAAACAGCGTATTTCTCAACATTTTACGGGCAGTTCGGGTGAGAAGCGAAGGCAGCGTTGGTTGCGTGAGATTCATGATATCAAGTACATAGAAACGGGTTCAGAAGGATTGGCACTCTTACATGAAGATCACGAGATAAGACATTACTGGCCACCGTACAATGCCGCTCAAAAGCACCCCGTAGCGAAGTGGGGTATTGTATCTTATAAGGATAGGAAAGGCGTGCCTCGACTGGCTGTTCAAAGAGCAGAAAAGCGCATTGATATCCTCGAACACTTCTACAGCTTTACATCTGCGCAACAGTTTTTAGGTGAATTGGTTAGAGAATTAGAGCTTCACCCAAAACTAAGTGGCCTCGGTTGGGACTCTGATGTAGAAATTGAACTCCACACCGAGCGTCTAAACGCTTGGCTTGACCAACGCAAGAAAGAGAGTGAGGTAAATGGTTATTTGAAGTTTGACGGTCCCGATGCTTCAGTGGGATATGTGCTCATTGAGAATGGAGGATACTCAGGCATTGGAACCGTGAGCTTAGGTATAGAAAAGTGGACATTATCTTTATTGAAAGAGAACTTGTGGCATTACCATGAGAGTCCAACAGCGCGACAAATATTAAACGCTTTACTTCGAGATCATCCGCTGCATTCCTTTGATATAGAGTAAATTGATAACGAATAAATCGGGGTAGATATGATGTGGAGAATTGTCCATATCACCATATCTTTGTTGTAACATTGATTGAATTCAAATTCAGAAAGTCATGAAAACGGTACTACATAAATCTACAGACAGGGGATATGCTAATCACGGTTGGTTAGACACCCACCACACTTTTAGTTTTGGGAATTGGTACAATCCTAATCAGATGCACTTTGGTGCATTGCGTGTGCTAAACGACGATATTGTGAGTCCCGAAAACGGATTCGGACAGCATCCACATGCCGACATGGAAATTATTTCCATTCCACTTAAGGGAGCTCTGACGCATCGAGATACCATGGGGCATGCACAGGCAATTAATACAGGAGATGTGCAGGTGATGTCTGCGGGCACAGGGTTACAACACTCTGAATTCAACGAGAGTAAAACCGATGAAGTGAATTTTCTTCAGCTTTGGATTTTCCCTGAGAAGCGCGGTGTAGAACCTCGTTATGATCAAAAAACCTTTGATGTTAGTGAGAGAAAGGGCATGTGGCAACGCATTGTTCAGCCAAAGGATGCAGAGGGCTCAGGACTATGGGTTCATCAGAACGCCTACATGTACTTGATAGATCTGAAGAGTGGTGATTCTACAGAATACCAACTCAACAGTGAGGGAAACGGGGTTTACTTCTTTGTGATTGAGGGAGCGCTCAACGTAGCCGATCAACATCTTGACAAAAGAGATGGACTTGGTGTGTGGGAATCGAGCAAAGTGAGTTTATCCGCCACTAGTGAATCTACGGTACTGGCTATTGAAGTTCCAATGGAACTACCGCAATACTAATTGTGAATAAACGAAAAAGGCCCGATGTGAATACATCAGGCCTTTTCTCTTATAAGTATGCGAGCTTATTTCGCTTGCTTTTCCTCCATTTCAAGGAATTCATCAAAGCTCATCAATTTGTCAACGAATGAATCTGGCGACAAGCGAACCACGCGATTCGCAACGGTTTGCACGAAAGTGTGGTCATGCGATGTAAACAATACCGTTCCAGGGAAATCACGCAAGGCGTTGTTGAAGGCTTGAATAGATTCGAGGTCCAAGTGGTTTGTTGGTTCATCGAGAATCAAGAGGTTACCTTTAGCCATCATCATTCTAGAAGTCATACAACGAACTTTTTCGCCCCCGGATAGGACGCTGACATTCTTGAATACCTCTTCTCCTGAAAACAGCATTTTACCCAAGAAGCCTCTGATAAATACTTCATCTTTCTCTTCAGAAAACTGACGAAGCCAATCTACCAAATTCTCTTTCCCTTTGAAATATTCCTCATTCTCGTTGGGTAGGTAAGCCTTGGTGATTGTCTGTCCGAAGCTAACCTCACCTGAATCCGCTTTTATTTCATCCATCAAGATTCGGAAGAATGAAGTGATGGCTAGACCGTTGTCGGCAATGAAAGCAATTTTATCTCCCTTATTTACCTTCAAATCAAAGTTTGAGAAGAGTGGCTGACCATCTACCGTCTTAGTCAGGTTTTCAACGTCCAAAATTTGGTTTCCAGCTTCGCGCTCTTGTTCAAAGATAATTGCCGGATAGCGACGAGAAGAAGGCTTGATGTCATCCAAGTTAATCTTGTCGAGCAACTTCTTACGAGAGGTGGCTTGCTTTGACTTAGAAGCGTTTGCACTAAATCGAGAAATGAATTCTTGAAGTTCTTTCTTCTTTTGTTCGGCCTTTTTGTTGGCAGCCGAACGCTGACGAAGAGCAAGCTGACTTGATTCGTACCAGAAAGTATAGTTACCCGTAAACAAGTTGATTTTACCGAAGTCGATATCAGCAATCTGAGTACAAACGGTATCGAGGAAGTGACGGTCGTGTGATACAACAATCACCGTGTTTTTAAAGTCGAGTAGATAATTCTCTAACCATCCAATAGTTCTGATGTCCAGGTCGTTAGTAGGCTCATCCAGAATCAGAACATCAGGATTGCCAAATAGCGCTTGAGCGAGGAGGATGCGTACACGTTGTGAACCATCGAGATCAGCAAGATTTCTAAAGTGATCCTCTTCTCCAATGCCCAGGCCGGAGAGAAGGGCAGCCGCATCTGGCTCTGCATTCCAACCGTCCATTTCAGCGAACTCATTCTCCAATTCAGACGCTTTAATACCGTCTTCTTCAGAGAAATCAGGTTTTGCATAAATGGCATCCTTCTCCTGCATGATTTGCCACAAACGTTGGTGGCCCATCATTACTGTATCAATGGCTCTACAGTCGTTGTACTCGTTGTGATCCTGCTTCAAGAAAGCCATACGCTTTCCAGGTTCAAGACTTACACCTCCTGAGTTAGGAGTGACTTCACCTGAAAGGATTTTTAGAAAAGTAGACTTTCCAGCGCCATTGGCACCGATGATTCCGTAACAGTTTTCACCGTGGAACTTGATGTTTACTTCGTCAAAAAGAACGCGCTTCCCAAATTGGAGGCTCACATTGTTTACTGTAATCACGACTGATGTGGTTTTGAGGGGGCAAAGGTAGGGAAGTGGAGTGGAAGAAATGAATTAATCTTTAATGAAGCGATTCTTGCGGGATAAACATCAGTCAATATTCCTTTCTATCCATTTGTTAGATGCTTCTAATCACGGATAATTCATGAGAATTCCATTTCGGATTTACGCTGTTCAATTGATAGTAGAAACACGTATTTCATGTTGAATATCAACAAACTGACCAAGAATCACTCATGATACTAAGACTTGCATCCGAGCCACTTACTGCGAAACTTCCAATGGTAAGTTAAAAGAAGGAGTTTCTGATTGAACTCATGAACCATGCTAAAAATCTCTTAGCCATTGGGTCTTTAAATAGTGATCGCTTTTTTACATGTCGATAGAGACAACGTCTTAAAAACCTTTAAGGAGATCCGAAGTTATCAAACAAAGATGTAACCACACGATAACGAGTGATCATGAGCTGCGTTAGATAAGTGCGTTCAATAAAAATGAGCCTAGAGCTATTAGATGGAACGTGACCCAGATCCTGAAACACATTCGGCTAAATCCCGTGATACGGAATCATCTTGGTTGGAAGACTAATTCATTGATCATTTTAATACTTCCAAAAACTAGAATAATGATGACAAGAGATCGTGCAGTTTCCATTGATAACGATGCATGATTCTCTAAATACGTTGTTCTTATAATTAATATTATGTTCAATTGATATTTCAAAGAAAAGGGAGATCAATTTATTAACCTCCCTTTTGTGAAGCTTACTCAGTGCGCTTCAATATTATTCAGCAGATTCAAGTGCTTTTACTTTCTGAGTGAACTCACCTACTTTCTCAACATTCCCCAACTTGAAGTACACCTCACGAAGAGCTTTAACCGTACTCAAGTCATTTGGATCTGCTTCGTAAGCGATCAAGAAATAATTAAGAGCTTCTTTATAGATTTCATCACGCTCAGCATCTAAACGATTGAATTCAGAAGTTTGGTTTCTATTCAAACTATTCATCTTCTCTGAAATCGCATTCGTTCTATCAATGAAGATATAACCCGCCATATACGCTGAAGCTGAATTGGTTGAATCTACTTCCAATGCTCTATTGTAGAACTCAAGTGCTTTTTCCGTATCGTTCTTCTTTGTCTGGTAGATATAACCGATGTTATACAAGTACAAAGTATTAGTTGGGTCCGACTCTAGCGCCGCTTCGAACTTAGAAAGTGCACTTTCATAGTCGCCCGTTTCCAACATAAACTGAAGTTGAAGATTCTGGAGACTAGCGTTTCCTGGATGCATCTCCAATCCCTTAGAAATAATTTCCATTGCCTTTGCCGTGTCTCCTAAATCATGAGTGAGTTTAGCTGACTGCCACCAAAGTGTGTAATTAATATCTGGAGAAAGAACTGGATCACTTGCCTTTCCTTGCTGAATGAGCATGTCCATAGTGTACTTATCCGGCATATTCATACGGTTTTCACTTCCGTTGTAATATGCTTGCCATACTCTACCTCTGTAATCATTGTCAATCAAGAAGTTATAGTGCTTCAACGCATTCTCATACTTCTCCAATTCAGTAGCGATACGCGCCATGGTGTAAACCGTTACCGTATCCGTTTTACCCAAATAATCTGTTTTGTACTTAATCACTTCAGAATGAAGATTGTAAGCTTGTTCTGCATCCTGTTTGCTGAAGTATGCGTCGTCTGCTAGAGCAGAAAGTGCAACTACGGAAGATGCAATACCACTTTGCGCTTCCTCCATGTAGTCGTCATCGTCCACTTTCTTATCATAGGCGATAAGCGCAGTGTAATTCTCGAGCGCTTCATGGATATACTCAACGGACGCTGATTCTTGATTCAATGTTTCATAAATCAAACCTCTGTGAAACAAGAATTTCTGCATCGTTGATTCACGGATGTCGTCAACGGATTTTGTTGCGATCACTGAATCGGCTTGATCAATGTAATCTTTAGCTGAAATCAAGTCAGGACGCTTCAATGCAAGAATTGCACTGGATACCATTGTTGATTCCTGGGCCAGCAATGCTCCTCCACTCATCAACGTCGCGAAGACAACTAAACGTGCTTTAGATACCATAGTATAAATACTTAATGTTTTTCCTGTTGGGTAAAAATAATGAATGTTTCGAAGCTTACTCGTTGGCAGTTTCTGTGCCAGCTTCCGGTGCAGCGTCTTCTGCCCCTTCCACATTTTCAACTCCATCTACATCTTCCAACGTTTCATCTTCGTCACTGGTTGGAACTTTTGCAACACTTGCAATAGAATCCTTCCCTTTAAGGTTGATAAGTCGAACACCTTGAGTAGCTCTACCCATCACACGTAATTCGCTGATTTTCATGCGGATCATTACGCCTGCGCGGGTGATAATCATCAAGTCTTCTTCGTCGGTTACACCCTTCATTGCGATGAGCTCACCTGTCTTATCTGTAACGCTAATGGTCTTCACACCTTTGCCACCTCGATTGGTTACGCGGTAATCTTCCAAGCTAGATCTCTTACCAGATCCCTTTTCACTTACAACAAGGATATCTGCTTCACCTTCTTGAACGCATACCATTCCAACCACTTCATCACCATCATGACCTAATGTCATTCCTCGTACACCCGAAGCAGTTCTACCCATGCTTCTAACCGCGCTTTCGTGGAATCGAATCGCCTTACCTGAACGAACGGCCATCAAAATCTCATTGTTGCCGTTGGTGAGTTTCGCTTCAAGAAGCATATCTCCTTCGCGAATACCAATGGCATTGATACCATTCACACGTGGACGACTATACGCTTCAAGCGGAGTTTTCTTAATGATACCACTCTTCGTACACATCACGATAAAGTGGTTGCTTATGTATTCTTCATCCTTCAAGTTCTTCACGTTGATAAAGGCCTTAACCTTATCATCTTGAGGGATATTGATCAAGTTTTGGATAGCTCTACCCTTACTTGCTCTTGTTCCTTCTGGGATTTCAAATACGCGTAGCCAAAAACACCTTCCTTGCTCTGTAAAGAACAACATAAACTGGTGATTGGTGGCGGCAAACACGTATTCGATAAAGTCAGCATCTCTCATCGAAGCCGCTTTCGCTCCTACACCACCTCTAGTTTGCGTTTTGTATTCGCTGAGTGAGGTACGCTTGATATACCCGGCATGTGAAATGGTAATAACTACCTCTTCATCCGGAATCATATCTTCAATGCTCACATCACCACCGGCATATTCAATGTTGGTTCTGCGCTCATCTCCGTACTTCTCTTTCACTTCGATAAGCTCTTCCTTGATGATGGACATACGAAGTTCAACCTCGTTCAAAATTCGCTTGTAGTAAGCGATTTTATCCATCAATTCAGCATACTCCTCTTTAATTTTATCGCGCTCAAGTCCAGTGAGCTTTTGCAGACGAAGATCTAGAATAGCACGCGCTTGTAGCTCGCTTAAGCCAAAGTTGCTCATCAAACCTTCACGTGCTTCTTCTACCGTAGTACTAGCACGAATCAATTTGATAACCTCGTCCAAGTTGTCGATGGCAATCAACAAGCCTTCTAGAATATGCGCACGCTTTTCAGCTTGAGCCAACTCGTACTTGGTTCGGCGAACAACGACATCGTGACGGTGGTCAACGAAGTGACGAATGAGGTCTTTCAAGTTCAACATTTCCGGACGTCCATTCACCAAAGCAATGCTGTTGATGCTGAAAGACGACTGGAGAGAAGTATACTTGAATAATTTATTCAAAACGACATTGGGAACCGCATCACGCTTTAAAACGTAAACGATACGCATACCGTTACGGTCAGATTCATCGCGAATATCCGAGATGCCGTCTAGTTTCTTTTCATTGATGAGATCGGCCGTCTTCTTGATCATTTCGGCCTTGTTAACTTGATATGGAATCTCGTTAACAATAATGCACTCGCGACCATTCACCTCTTCGATATTGGCCTTAGCGCGAAGCACTACTCTACCCCTACCTGTATGATAGGCATCACGAACACCTTCGTATCCGTAAATAGTACCTCCAGTAGGGAAATCAGGTGCCTTAATGCTTTCAATCAACTCATCGATCTCAACATCGTTGTTATCAATGTACTTGATGGTTGCATCAATCGTATCCGTCAAGTTGTGTGGAGCCATGTTGGTGGCCATACCCACTGCGATACCACTAGCACCATTCACAAGCAATTGTGGAATACGAGTTGGCAATACGGTAGGCTCTTTCAACGAGTCGTCGAAGTTAAGCTGGAAGTCCACTGTATCTTTTTCGATATCAGCGAGCATTTCCTCTGCCAACTTCTTCATTCGCACCTCGGTGTAACGCATAGCCGCTGGACTATCACCGTCAACGGAACCGAAGTTACCTTGACCGTCTACCAACGTGTAACGCAGCGACCAGTCCTGCGCCATACGAACCATAGTATCGTATACAGAGCTATCGCCGTGTGGGTGGAACTTACCAAGTACCTCCCCTACAATACGTGCGGATTTCTTATAAGAACGATTGGAAAATACTCCCAATTCGTGCATACCAAATAATACTCGACGATGCACGGGCTTTAAGCCGTCGCGCACGTCGGGAAGCGCCCGAGAAACAATTACAGACATCGAATAATCGATGTACGAGGATTTCATTTCCTCTTCAATGTTTATCGGTATAATGCGTTCTCCTTCAGCCATAATGTCAGTTTCAGATGATCACAATACAGTCTATGACAAGTTTCAAAAATAGGGTTTACTGAGCGTTACACCATAGCTATAGGCCGCGAATAATCTGTACTTTTTACACAAATCCGTGTTTATAACTCAATGCAAAGAAAATTTTCGATTCACTACGCTAAACGGTACATTTGGTTTAAACCAAGCTGGCACAACTTTCGTTGTATACGTAGACTCACAGACCAGCATATATAATATCATGGACGAAAATTTTTCACCCAGAGTAAAGGACGTAATCAGCTACAGCAAGGAGGAAGCTCTTCGCCTTGGCCATGATTACATTGGAACTGAGCACTTAATGCTCGGCTTGATTCGTGAGGGTGAGGGTACAGCCGTTCAAATTTTAGAAGATCTCGGTGTTGACATTCGCGCAATGCGAACAAAAATCGAGAACATCTCCGTGCCATCTGCGGCACGTCAGTTATCTTCCAAAAAGAATCTACCCCTTACGCGCCAAGCAGAAAAGGCTTTGAAAACAACGTTTCTAGAAGCGAAAATCTTCCAGAGCAATATCATACGAACTCCTCACCTCCTCTTGTGTATCTTAAGGAATGAGGACGATCCTGTTACCCGACTCTTAAAACAAATGGGAATAGACTACGAAAGCTTTAAAGGCGAGTTCCAAGCACATCATCTCGATAAAGGAACCGACTCTATCACTCCTTCAGAACCAAAATCAGAGATGCCTTTCGGCGATGAAGACGAGGATTTTGAAAACAAAGGAAGCGGTTATCAAAGTAGCGGAAACCCTAGAGGAAAGGCTGATTCTAAAACCAAAACTCCTGTTTTGGACAACTTTGGAAGAGACTTGACAAAACTAGCGGAAGAATCTAAACTCGACCCTGTAGTGGGGCGTGAGAAAGAGATTGAACGCGTTTCTCAAATCCTTTCACGAAGAAAGAAGAACAACCCCCTACTCATTGGAGAGCCTGGGGTTGGTAAATCTGCCATTGCCGAAGGTCTAGCGCTTCGCATTGTTAAGAAGAAAGTGTCTCGTGTACTCTTCAATAAGCGAGTGGTAACTCTTGATCTTGCCTCTTTGGTGGCGGGAACGAAGTACCGCGGACAATTCGAAGAGCGCATGAAAGCATTGATGAATGAACTCGAGAAGAATGATGACATTATCCTCTTCATCGATGAACTTCACACGATTGTAGGCGCAGGTGGAGCAACCGGTTCTCTCGATGCCTCTAACATGTTCAAGCCTGCTTTGGCGCGAGGAGAAATCCAATGCATCGGTGCAACAACACTTGATGAGTATCGTCAATACATCGAGAAAGATGGCGCCTTGGAACGTCGTTTCCAGAAGGTAATGGTGGAACCTACCTCTGTAGAAGAAACCATTCAAATCCTCAACAACATCAAGGACAAATACGAGGATCATCACAATGTAACCTACACTCAAGAAGCACTGGAAGCATGTGTGAAGCTCACGCAGCGCTACGTTTCTGATCGTCATTTGCCAGATAAGGCGATTGACGCCTTGGACGAAGCTGGTTCACGTGTTCACATTACGAGTATTCATGTTCCTAAAGAGGTTCTTGATCTAGAAAAAGAACTCGAGAAGATTCGCGAAGACAAGATCTCTGTCGTTAAAAAACAACGCTACGAAGAGGCTGCTAGACTTCGCGATGATGAAAAACGCGTAGAACAGCAACTCGAAGAAGCACAGCGACAATGGGAAGCAAACGTAAAAGAGAACAGAGAAATCGTCTCTGAAGAAAACGTCGCGGAAGTTGTTGCTATGATGACTGGAATTCCAGTTCAACGCGTGGCTCAACAGGAAAGTCAACGCTTAACTCGCATGGGCGACGAACTTAAAGGTCGTGTAATCGGACAAGATGACGCTGTTAAGAAGGTCGTTCGCGCAATTCAGAGAAACCGAGCAGGATTGAAAGATCCAAATAAACCCATTGGTTCATTTATTTTCCTTGGCCCTACTGGTGTAGGTAAAACGCAATTAGCCAAAGAGCTTGCAAAAACCTTATTCGACTCAGAAGATGCTTTGATTCGCATCGACATGAGTGAATACATGGAGAAATTCGCCCTTTCTAGATTGGTTGGAGCGCCTCCGGGATACGTAGGATACGAAGAAGGCGGTCAGCTGACCGAGAAAGTTCGTCGTAAGCCCTACTCTGTTGTTTTGTTGGATGAGATTGAAAAAGCACATCCTGACATCTTCAACTTGCTGCTTCAAGCCCTCGACGATGGCCAAATGACAGACAGCTTGGGAAGAAAAGTTGATTTCAAGAACTGTATCATTATCATGACCTCTAACATTGGTAGTCGCCAATTGAAAGATTTTGGTCAAGGTGTTGGTTTTGGAACCAAAGCACGTTCTGAAAGTGTTGAAACAAACACCAAAGGAATTATTGAGAATGCTTTGAAAAAGGCCTTTGCCCCAGAGTTCTTGAACCGAATTGACGATGTTGTTCTATTCAACTCTCTGAAACCGGAAGACATCCATAAGATCATTGATCTTGAACTAGCTAAACTCTTTGGTAGAATCAAAGACCTTGGTTATGAAATGAAGATTTCTAAAGCAGCCAAAGATTTTATTGCTGACAAAGGATACGATGAAGCCTATGGTGCCCGCCCATTGAGCAGAGCCATTCAGAAGTACATTGAAGATGGACTAGCTGAAGAGATCATCTCAAACAAGGTTGAAGAAGGCGATTCCGTGAAAATAGATTTCGATAAGAAGAAAGAAGAAATTGTAATCGTTGTCGAAAAGCAGAAGCAAGAGCCTGAAGCTTCAGGCGACGATTCCAAATCTTAAGCCGTTCTCTAACCCATGAGACCGCAAGCCGCCTCCGGGCGGCTTTTTTTATTTCTATTGAATCTGGAATATACCTTAGTGTAGGAAATTCCACTCCTACTTCGCCCCCGGAGTGGTGCTCACTTGTAGTATATTGGCATGATTTCTGAAATTTGATTTCCGAACTAACAATCATCGACATGAAACGCCTTTATATCACAACCGCCATCGCCTTCTCTGTACTACTACTAGCTCCCTCTTGTAAGAGCGTCGATCAATACGGAGTAGAACAACAAACTCCATTCAGAGGATCTGACTATGAATCTAGTCGACGCTACTTTAGAGCCGTTGGCAAAGGGCAAAGTGCCGACGAACGAGTGGCTCGCAGCAAATCAGACATGGACGCTCGCACTCAGTTAGCTGGAATGGTAGACGTTACGATTAAAGAGGTAGCGGACGATTACTTGAGAGAATCAGCGATTGTTGACCGCAGCGAAGTCATGACTCAATTTCAATCCCTTTCTCGTCAGGTGATGAATACGCGCTTAGCGGATGTGCGAAAGCTTGATGAAAAAGTATACTACAACAGTGAAAAGCAGCAATACACAGCCTTTACCGCTTATGAGATTCACAAGAATTCAATGTTTGATATGATTGAAGATCAAATTGAACTCAAAGCTGAACAGAATGAAGCGGTCGTTGAGGCGATGAAAGAAATCCTCGAGCAAGCCCGAAAGCAATCAGAGGAATAATCCAAGTTGCCTGTCTTTTAATTTCACAAAGTGCTCAGTCGAAAGATTGGGCACTTTTTTATTGGAATAATACCTCCTTTGTCCAACGGCATAGGCTTGCCGTAGCGACTCCGAAACTCTTCCTGTTCCCGCCATTCGTATTCCATATCGAAAGGCCTTTACACTTCCATTGTGCGTTTGTCGAATGGCGTTCATTACTTTGCTCTTCCTTTCCGGGTAATGTTCTTCCAGCCAATTCTCAAAAATTCCTTCGAGTTGCCCATTGAGCCGAACCGTAATGAACTTTGCTTGAACTGCGCCAGCCTCAGATGTAGCCTTCATCAGTGGCAATATTTCATGACTGTTCAATCCTGGGATAATGGGGGCAATCATAGCAACTGTTGGAATTCCCGCTTCCGATAACTCCCTAATCGCCCTTAGCCGCTTGTAAGGAGCACTTGCCCGAGGCTCGAGCGCTCTTTGAAGCTCTGCATCCAAAGTCGTTACTGAAATGGCAACACGAATTAAGTCTCGTTTTGCCATTTCCTTCAATACATCTAAATCTCTCAATACGAGAGCATTCTTCGTAATAACCCCTATAGGTTGGCCATATTCTAATGCTACTTCAAGCAATTGCCTCGTCAGTCCTAGTTTGCGCTCTACTGGTTGGTAACAGTCAGTGTTCCCCGATAACATGATAGGTTCACCATTCCAAGACGGCGTATTTAACTTCTTGCGAAGCAACTCTGCAGCATTCTCTTTGTAAAGAATTTTAGTTTCAAAATCACTTCCACTATTGTACCCCCAGTATTGATGACTGTTTCTGGCGTAGCAATACGGACAACCGTGCTCACACCCCGCGTAGGGATTCATACTCCAGCTCATGCTCACATCTGGACTTGTAACGGGATTAACAATTGTTTTCGGTGACGTTCGAATCAACTCAGTTCGCTCCTCCTCCGTTTCTACCAGCCACTCCTCTACCGGAACATACTCTAACTGTTCAAATGAATTATGCGGCTTGTCGTTGCTTCCTCTTTTCATGAAACCGCTTTTTGATCATTATCCAATCTCTTCTCCCACTCTTCATACTCCTCCTCCGCAAACCTTGGGTCGGGAATCATATCGGCCTTTACGAGCTTACTCACCTCCAAACTGTAGAAGCCAAACTCTTCAACCACCTTTCCTTCAACGATATATACACCTCTCCCTCTAAATGGCCATTGCGTAACTGATGGAGGAAAATGCACCGTGTCAAAAACACAGCCGTCACGATCTAAAAAGGTTCCAAAGTGCATTCGCTTACCCTGAGCCGTTCGAGTATCTTTAACTGTTATCAAGTAGCCATAAATGCGAATATTCTCTCCGTTGTAACGAGCGAAATCATTAGCTAAAACAGGACTGTCTACCTCCTCTTTCAACAAGTAAAAAGGACTCTCCAATGGGAAACCCAACAATTCTATTTGATCAAACAAATCTTCTAGTCCACTCTGATGCAATGAAGGAATCTCAAAAGGTCGACGTTCAGTCTTGAACAAACTGGGAACCAGTTCGTTTTTAGGCTTCTTTTCAAGTTTAAAATGAGCCTCCCAAAGCAACGCACGTTTTGATTTACCCGTAAAGCGAAAAGCGTTGATACGAATAAGAATACTCACTTGCTCTATACCTATCGACACTCGATTAATAAAATCGTCAAAGCTCTCAAACTCACCATTAGCGTCGCGTTCTTGGAGAATAGCAAGCCCCGTCTTATCGTCAAAGGAATGTAAATGCATAAATCCCAAATAGATATCCTTCCCTCTAATCGTGGTGTGGTAATCCCCCAAATTGACACACGGCGGACAAATAGTAGCACCAGCCATCCTAGCCTCGTGCACATAAAACTCCGTTCGATAAAAACCACCAAAATTATTGATGACCGCCACCATGTACTCCAATGGATAGTGCGCTTTTAAAAAGAGACTTTGATAACTCTCTACAGCGTATGAAGCCGAATGACCTTTAGCAAAAGCATATCCAGCAAAGCTTTCTATTTGTCGCCAAACTTCTGACGATTCCGAATCAGGATAACCCTTTGATTTACAATTGACAAAAAACTGTTCTTTAACCTTTTGAAACTCTTCTCTCGAGCGATATTTCCCAGACATTCCCCGACGCAAAACATCAGCTTCAGCTAGAGAAAGCCCTGCATAGTGGTGTGCAACCCGAATGACATCCTCCTGATAAACCATTACACCAAAGGTTTCAGGCATAATACTCAACAAAATGGGGTTGGCTTCTTTACGTCTTTCAGGATACCGGTAACGAAGAATGTACTCCCGCATCATTCCCGACTTTGCAACACCTGGACGAATAATGGAGCTAGCAGCAACAAGCGCTAAGTAATTATCAACCTTTAACTTCTTGAGCAACATGCGCATAGCTGGAGACTCTACATAAAAGCAACCAACAGCCCTCCCGTTTCTAAGTAGGTCTTTAACACCTTCATCGTCCTTAAATCGCTGAATATCATGAACATCAACCTCACCTTTATCCGGCTGATTCTTGCGAATAATAGCAATAGAGTCTTGGATCTTACTCAACCCTCTCTGACTCAAGATATCAAACTTGTAAATCCCAATATCTTCAGCTACAACCATGTCGAATTGCGTAGTTGGAAAACCTTTAGGAGGCATAAATGTGGCTGAATATGCTTGAACAGGTTTATCAGTGATTAATATTCCACCCGCATGAATACTCAAATGACTGGGAAAGTCTTGAATATACTGACTGTACTTAAGCACAGCTTGAACCACAGGGTCACTTGTTTTAGACTGAAACCTTCCCGACGCCAATCCATCAATCTCATGCTTGGGCAATCCAAAGACCTTCCCCAACTCACGAACCACTGCTCTAAACTGAAACGTATTGTAAGTAGCTAGTAGAGAAGTATTTGGGAACCTTCTAAAAATATAGTTCGTCATATCCTCTCTATCCTTCCAAGAGAAGTCAATATCAAAGTCAGGAGGATTAACTCGATATAGATTAATGAAGCGCTCAAAGTACAGATCGAGCTCCATGGGGTCTACATCTGTTATTCTCAGCAAATAAGCTACTACACTATTCGCACCGCTTCCTCGTCCTACGTAGAAATAACCCTTTGATCTGGCGTGACACACAATGTCCCAGTTGATTAAAAAGTACGAGACAAAGCCTTTTTCCCTAATGATACCCAGCTCTTTCCTGAGGCGTTCTTCCACGCTTTCGCCCCCATTGGGATACCGGTATGCAAGCCCCTCCTTACAGAGTCTTGTCAACAGCGCAAAATCCTCCTCCTCTGAACCTGTATACGTAGATTGATTTTGGGATTCCTGATCTTCGCCAAAACCAAAATACACATTGCACCGCTCGAGAATATTGGAACTGCGAATAAGCCAAGCTGGACGCTCAGCGTACGCATCAACTAATTCAACTGGAGTTCTGAAACGTTCCGACATTTCGCCTACTTCCTTTTGTGGAAGTTTACTCAACAAGGTGTTTCGATCAATGGACCTAAGCAACCTATGCGCATTGAAGTCGCGCTTGTGGCGAAAAGTTACAGTAATCAACGCAACATACCGACTCTCCTCCCATTGCCCCTGCTTCCACGTGGTTCTAAACATCTGATGTGGAGCTATGCCGATATACTCATTGGACTTCAGCTTTCTCCTAGGAGCATTCCTGAGAGGGTACACCACAACAACATCATCTTCATTTGCAAGAGCCATCTCTGCCGGGATTGGATCTCCAGAATGTAAGTATGAACTCAAAAACGTGTTAATCTCTTGAAAACCGGAGTTGTTAACTGCTAGCGCAATAAACTGTTGCTCGCTCCCCCTCCTAAAATCAACCCCAACTACAACATGTATGTTGTATTTAGGGGCTAATCGAAGCAATTGTAAAGCCGCTGAAGTATTGTTGATATCAGTAACTGCAATGCGATCATGCCCCTGCTCCACTGCTGTTTGGAGCAAGACTTCCGGCGATAAGGTGCCGTACTTAAAACTGTAATATGTGTGACAGTTAAGTAACAATTGGAAACACTTCTTATAAATGGTAAAACGATTAGAACAAGCTCTGCTGCCCCGACGGAGGATCTTCTTGTTGCCTCTTCCTTTGTCGAGCTCGAGTTTCCCCCATCCCCTCAAGCTTCAACTCATCGTAGATTTCATAATCATACTCTGTAAAAACCCTTTGCCCCACAGGCTTTAGTAGCTCCAACCCCTGGGATCTAGGGTTTTTGATGGCCTTATTGATGGGGTACGCATTCATCAAGGCTGCATCATATGGCTCTAACAGAGATGTAACCTCACTAAGAGGCAAATCCCTCGAAAGCCAATCCAATTCGGCGTCAGGCTCAAGAATAACAGGTGATCGATGGTGACCAATCTTTTGCATCAAAGAATTTGCAACGGTTGTAAGAATAGCAAAAGACCTCAATATTTCACCTGTCTCCGTGTTCACCCATTCATCCCAGACTCCCGCAAAAGCAAAAGGCCTGCGTTCTCGTAGGTAAACCAGATAGGGTTTATTTAGCTTTTCAACCTCAGGCCCCTCTACAAAAGCATCCGCCAAAACCAAACAACGCTTATCTCGAATGGAATTTTGAAACATCGGTTTGTGAATAATCCCTTTTGCACCGCGGTAGTTAGGATTGTTATCAGAATTGAAATCTCCTTCAGACCGAGCGTTGAAAACATACATGGGTTTCTTAGACCAATGAGGCGTGAAGCCAAACTGAAATCGTTGAACAGATTCCGGATTGTGATTGGTAATGACAGGTGCGTTAGAGCCGGGACCTACATTCGTATTGAAAGTCCATTTTTCAGGCGCCAGAACCTCTGCGTTGAATCTCTTTTCAACCGCCTTAACCTTGCTAACTGTTACATATCTACCACACATGATTGCGCTTTTTAGGCTCTAACTATAGCTTTAATTAATCGATTTTAAAGTCCTGATTTTAAAAATCATAACAACGTTTCATAAAAGAAATCTATCACCACTCACGACCTTCTGTTCGCCAACAGTATGGGCGGATCTCCATTAAAGGGATTCATCATTCTACCTATACTCCTAGCCTGCATTCCAGCCGCCCGAATAACAGACCGATCTCCATACTTATCTCTCATTTTATCCATCGCCTGATAGAGCTGTTGGATCTCAACATTATCCTCAAACAGATTCATTTGATGTCCACCGCTAACCAGATGACTCATTCGAATACCAATAAGCCGAACCAACAACCTCTTGTCATATAGTTTTCTAAACAGCTCTTTTACTTTTGGTATTAGGATATGATCCGAAGCGGTATACGGTATCCTAGCTTGCAGGGTGTGTGTATTGAAATCCGAATAGCGAACCTTAACAGCTACACAGGCGGTTAACTTCGTTCCCCGCCTAAGTTGGAACGCTAAATTCTCAGCCATGGCCGTTAGAATACTATCCAGCTTCACAACATCTATAGTATCCTTATCAAAGGTCCGCTCGGTAGAAATGGATTTGCGCTCTGAATATGGAATAATAGGCGTCAAGTCCACTCCCCTAGCCTTCTCCCAAATCACCTTGCCGTGCTTACCCAACACGCGCTCCATCATTTCCATAGGCATATCTTGAACCGTGTGAATCTTCCTAACCCCCAAGTGCCGAAGGGTTTGATACGTCTTTTCACCAACCATTGGAATCTTTCGAACCGACAAAGGCGCTAAAAACCCCCGCTCTTGCCCAAAGTCAATGTGCATCTGGTTATTCGGCTTCGCCTCTCCTGTGGCCACCTTTGAAACCGTCTTATTGACTGATAAACCAAAAGAAATAGGAAGTCCCGTTTCCTTCATAATTGTCTGACGCAGCTCTGAAGTGTATTGGTAACATCCGAAAAAGCGATCCATCCCCGTCAAATCAAGATAAAACTCATCGATGGATGACTTCTCATACGCCGGAACCGCATCCTTGATAACATCTGTTACTAGCTGCGAGTACTTTGTGTAATTGGAGGAGTTTCCTCGAATGACAATAGCCTCTGGACAGAGGTTAAGAGCCATCTTCATCGGCATAGCAGAATGCACACCGAATTTTCGAGCCTCATAACTACACGAAGCCACCACCCCTCTATCGCTGGTCCCGCCAATAAGTATAGGCTTGTCATTCAGACGACTATCCATCAGTCTTTCCACAGAGACGAAGAAGGTATCTAAGTCCATGTGAGCAATGGATCTCTCGCTAGAAGACCGCAATAAGTACCGCTTTCGCTGTGGCTTTACGCTTGACATCTGAGGTTTATATTTTCTGTTTGATTTCGTTCAAGTCCATTTGAATCTGACGTAGAGCTCCCGATAGATGATGCGTATCTGAAGCGGAAGTCACACCATCTGGAATCTCAAACGAAGTGAAGCCAACAGCCTTCCACACTTCTATCACATCGTGAACAGGAACTTCATACGGGTCGTATTCAAGATTATCCGATTTCAATCTGAAATACCCCTTGTTCAACTCACTTATGACACGTTTGTAGACTACACCCTCGCTTCGAGTGACCATCACATAGCATTCGTCATTCTTTATATCCGACCAATCCTGTACGTAGGCACATATAATGTAAGATCCCGGAGGAATAGGAAGCATACTATCTCCCTTAATTTGAAACACGCGATAACTCCTATTCCCTGTCAATTCAGGGAAAGGCAGATCAAATCGCGGCAATTGCTCTATGAAGTCCACATCGCCGTAACCGTTTAGATATCCTGCTGAAGCCTTTACTGGAACCAGAGAACTCAACTCTTGATCACTGTCTCGATCTACAGCAATCGGGAGAATTCGCAGAGAGCGACCAATCGTGTCGGGAATGTTACCACTTGACAAAGCTTCCGGATCGGATAAATCAGCACTAATTAGCGCGTCGATATTGACCTCAAAAAAATGTGCTAAATGTATAAGCGTAGCAAGCTTAGGCTCGCTTCGCCCTTCTTCGTAAGCGCCAATAATTGGACGCTTGAGTCCAACTCTCTCTGCTAACTGAGCTTGAGTGAGCCCTTTCTGCTTCCGAAGGTATTTTAAATTGGAGGACAAATGATGCATGTCGTTTTCTTTTGCTTTGCTAAAATAATAAGAATGATACTATTTTTAGCAAAGTTCAAATTAAGAAAACGAAATTTTATCCGATACGATTAATTATCAGCTAGTTACAGAGCGCTAAAAAGATACTGTTAATTTTAAACCTGCTCGCCCGCCATAGCGTGTCCAGCAATCCATCCGCCGGTCCAAGCAGCCTGAAAGTTGAATCCACCCGTGATGGCATCAATATCCAAGACTTCTCCCGCCATAAAGAGGTTTTCATGAAGCTTGCTAGAAAAAGTGCGGAAGTCGATATCATTTAAGTCAATACCCCCCGCTGTCACAAACTCATCTTTAAATGTACTCTTACCCGAAACCACAAACTCCGCCTTGTGAAGCTGATCTACCAGCTTCTTCAAACCGGGTTTTGACACATCTGACCAAGTGGCTTTTTCTGGGATTTTGGCGGATGTACAGATATTCTTCCAGAGTCGGAGCGGCAAGTCAAACAACGCATTACTGTGAATGCGTTTGCGTTGTTGATCTGGATCTTTTCTGAAATCGTTCAAAACATCCAAAAGCAACTCCTCTTCCAGTTGAGGGACAAAATTCACATGAAGAAGAAAACGATATGAAGTGCCGTGTAAATCACGAGCTCCCCAGGCGCTGAGACGAAGAATAGCTGGACCACTCAACCCCCAATGTGTAACGAGAAGAGGGCCGCTTGCCTCAATACCAAAAGCGGGTAACGAAAGTTCCACATTAGGAACACTAACCCCTGCCAATCCTGCAATTCTGGGGTCTTTTACATTGAATGTAAACAATGAAGGAACAGGAGGTACAATCTTATGTCCTAGCTTTTTAAGTGAGTCCCACATCTTTTTACTACTCCCCGTAGCAATCAAGACTTTATCAGCTGTAATCGCCTGCTTGTCTTCGAGGCGAACCAGCCACTTATCACCTTCTTTCTCTAGTCCTTCTACACCAGTTCTCGTCTTGATGACAACACCAGCACGCTCTGCAAATTCTGTCAAACAATCAACAATGGTTTGAGAATCATCGGTTACAGGGAAAATTCGGTTATCCGACTCCACCTTTAACTCCACGCCTCTATCTGTGAACCACTCCATTGTATCTGCCGTTCCAAATCGATGAAAAGGACCTTTGAGCTCAACGGTTCCTCTGGGATAAAACTCCACCAATTCATCAGGATTGAAGCATGCATGTGTAACATTACACCTTCCTCCTCCAGAAATTTTCACCTTTCCCAACAAGTTCGGTGTCTTTTCGAGGATTACCACTTCACTGAACGGATCAGCTTCAGCACAAGCAATGGCAGCAAAGAAGCCAGCAGCTCCCCCGCCAATAATGACAGATTTACTTCGCGTTTCGGACATTTTGCAAAGGTACGTACAGGATTGCGTTATCTACGCAATAGTTTAAATCCAAAATCTCTACCAATTTCACCTCTCGAGATTCGAATCCAAACCATAGCTAACTGTTCTAGTAAAACATAGGATTCGCTACCTCCCAAGTCGTAACACTCAGAAAAACCAATGGCTTTAGCCAATTGCTGAGCTACGTCTTTGGCATATGAATCATTTCCAGCATAGAACATGTCCATGCCCTGTCTGCCAAACATAGGATTAGCCAAGTTGTTCGCTCCTGTGGTATTAAAGCACTTTACTACATTCTTGCAATGAGTAAGCTCTTCTAGCGCGTGTGTAGTGGTCTCAAATGGAGTGCGCTTGTTCATGATGGAGTTCATAGCGTCAATAAGAACCTTGTTCTCGAGATCCCCCATCCGCTCGATCATCTCTTTCAATCCCTCAGGCTTAAACGCTGTAATAACGACATCGGATTGATCGACAGCATCTTCTACTCGCGCTACAGAAATGCTCGGGTGTTCCGAGAGCCAGCTCTTCGCTGAAAAATTCTCTAAATCTCTAACACCAAAGGTTACTGTGTACCCGTTAGCCGACAAAGATGAAGCTAAGCCTCGCCCCACATTGCCAGATCCAATTATCGCCACACTAGTAGGTTTCTTCACTCTCATGGCTCGAAGGTACATTATGTAACAATAATTTCGATTATTACGCTTATTTTTGACGCTGAGTTTAATTTTAAACTCTCAACTAACTACATCTAGACCATGACTACGCTCCGTGATTATTTACTCAAGTACTTCGATGAACACCCGTTTCTTGAAGAGGCATTACATGAGAATCTACTCAACGTTTCTGCTCTCGCAAGACAGCTAATGCCCGATTTAGAAGAGCACTTAGGCAAAGAGCTGAAGGAAGGTGCTGTGATTATGGCCATCCGCCGATTAGACCCTCCAGGATCTTACCGAGCCAAGCACAAACTCACTCTCTACATCAAGAGCCTTGGTGATATCGTTGTTCGATCTGGACTTGTTGATTACACTTTCATCAACTCTTCCACACTCGTAGAAGCTCAAGCTAAGTTCTTGCAAGAGCTAACCAACATGGGAGATGTCTTTCATACATTCTCCAGAGGTGTGGAAGAAACAACTGTAGTCGTTTCTCAAAAACTGGATGAAACGGTCAAGAAGTGTTATGCCAAGGAACGAATGGTTCAATCCCGCTCTCCGCTATCTTCCATTACCGTGAAGCTTCCACAAACCAATACAGATGTACTCGGTTTGTACTACTACTTATTCAAGCAGCTCGCTCAAAACGGAATCAACGTTGTAGAAGTTATCTCTACAACCAATGAATTCACCGTAATTGTAACAGAGAGCGATTTGAACCGCGCATTCCAAGTTATACACGGCCTCAAGAAGAATTAATCTTACTTGAGTTGACGTTCTACATCTATACCCACGAGGTGGATACACCCATCATCGCTCAGCTCATATAGATGTTCATAACACTTGTAGATGACTCGATCGTTTTCTCGAACAATTCCGGTCATCAAATCAATCATAAACCCTTTCTTGTGTAATTTTTGATAAGGAAGGGTGTACTCCCCTTTCTTAAAGTGGAAAGTCAGGATTTTCCAATTCTTTCTCAAACGGCGATGCGTATAGCGCATCATGTTTGAAAATTCAGAATTTAAAGCATTGTGGTAAGTGCTTCTGCAATGATCATCGCAGAATTTCTTGTCAGTACGACCATAGAAACTTGCTCCGCAGTGTAGACATTTTGTGTCCATTTTGGTTGGTGATTTGGTTAAAAAAGCGATGCAGGCTGTTCTAATGTACACATTGTTTTTAAAAAGCAACAAATCTCAAAAAGAATAGTCGTTTGCAAACGTGTGTAGACGATTGTACCCATCTATACACGGCACTTCTCTTTTTCATTACCTCACTTTTGAAGTCTTAATCAAAATATGATGGGTTATGAAAAACAGTGTTAATCGTGTTACCCTAATGGGGTCGCTCGGGAAAGATCCTGAAATCACCACATTTGAAAGCGGCAAGAAGAAAGCCTCGTTCTCAATTGCTACAAATGATTACTACACCAACGACAAAGGTGAACGTATTGAATCGACGGAGTGGCATCGTGCTATTGCATGGGGTAAAGACGCCGAGTATGTAGAGTCACACTTAAGAAAGGGAAAACGCGTCATTTTAGAAGGAAAGCTCACTACTCACTCTTACGAAAAAGGCGAGCAAACCCACTATGTGACCGAAGTGAGATGCAATACGCTTCAAGTGATAGCTTCTGCTGATACCGCTAAGGAATAAGAACGCCATTCTTTATGGAGATATTCTGCTCTCCATAGAGAGTGAACGAGGCTGCCTCATCCAATTGAGGTAGCCTTTCTCCATTCTCGAAGACCGCTTCCTTAGCATCTATCGTTTGCAAGGCACATTGATGGGAAAGATCGCCGATATCTCCAAGAATTGCCATGTACGCCAACTTGCCCGTCGTTTTATCAGGATGGTAGTTATACCGAATCCCTAGATCCGCAACAATGCTTCGATCTGAATAGCGAATCGTTACATTCTCAATCTTTAAATCCCACTGCTTATTGTCGTTAAGTGGGATTGCCTTGTAATCAGCAATGGAATAATCGTTCAAAACGGTCGAATTCGACAGTACGCGCAAAGCTTCTATCAGCAGAATAAAGTTGAGTTTCCTAGCCACGTTTCTATTCGGGTCACCGGGAGCAGCACCTGATTCAATCAAAATAGTGGGAATCCCCAAAGCTTGAACATTTTCTCCAAATGCCGTAGGATAGTACTCATCAGTATATTTACCCGCTCCAGGTTCGTAAAACTGCTTGGTGATCTTCTGTAAATGAGATATCCAATTCATCGATTTTCGGCGCGTAGGGTTAACCGATCTGCTCGCATCGGCTGAAGGTGCTAAAAAACTGATGACTGCACTGTGATCAGTGCCCTCTAAGTGGAATATGTTGCGCTGATCGTGTAGGTTAAACGCAACTTCAGCGCCAGATGCCTTGATGCGATCCATGAGTAATTTCGTTTCTGGTGAACTCAAGGCCACAGCATCTCTATTGGGATCGATATTCAACGCAGTACGTCTACTCCATCTTTCCGCTCCATCAGGGTTAACCATCGGAATAGCCCGTATATGAATTCGCCTTAATACATCCGCTAACCAAGATTCTTGAGCATGCGACTCTATATACAAAAGTAAATCCACCAGTGCGTAAGTAGCAGTCGCTTCATTGCCGTGCATTTGCGACCATAGCACTGCTCCGCGACTTCCGGTGCCAAGAACATACTCGCGAATCTCTCTTCCTTCTACCGACCTTCCTATTACGCTATAGTTAACGTTTACTTTTGTAAACAATCTCACCATTTGAGCATGAGTAAGCCAACGGTCATGCGGTTCACTATTGGAGTGCCACCATGACAATGCATTAGTCAAGGTAGAGTCAGAAGTAGACATTGAAGAAGAGTTTAATAACTTGAAACGAAATCTAGAGTTTACATACACTCTATACTTTCGCTGTTTATAACCTGATTTCAATGACCAAGATACAGTATCTAAGCGTTCTTGCTTCCATCCCCCTGCTTTCATTTGCTCAACCCCATTTGCAAGTCACCATTGGTGAGGTCAATCACCGTGAAGCATACTTCTCATGCATTGCATATGACGCATCCTATCGTCTAGAATTCTATCTCTCAAATGACAACAAGGGTGTTATACACGATAAACAAGGAGCAAGAATTTCATATGAACAGAATTTGCCCATTCGATTTACAGGTTTAACCCCTAACCAGTCTTATGATCTTAGGGTCAAGTACGCCAACAATTATGCCCCAACAGACACGGGAGTGGTTGCGTTGGCGAGTATTCACACTCCTTTGGATTGGCAGCACAGGGTTCCTGCACCTGACTTTAGCTTTGTAGCCGGTAGCTGTAATTATATAAATGAAGAAGATACCGATCGCCCTGGTAGTCCATACGGCGGAGATTATGAAATCTTTACATCTATGGCTGCGGAGGATGCTGATTTCACACTATGGTTGGGGGATAATGTGTATCAACGCCCATCAGACTATTCTAGTCCGTCTGGATTGTCGCGACGCTTTATTCAAGACCGAACAAATGCGCATTTACAAAAGTTACTTTCCACTCGTCCTAACTACGCGATTCTAGATGATCACGATTGTGGGCCAAACGACATGAACAGCTCATACTTCTTAATTGATAGTGGTTTGACTGCCTTTAAAACTTTCTGGCCTCGATCTCAATACGGAGTTAGAAATGTTAACGACCTGCGTTGGATACAAGTGCATAGTGATGTTGTCTTTATAGGATTAGACAACAGAACTCATCGTACTTCGACCAACTCACCCACTCCTCAGATACTTGGAACGGAGCAGATCGAATGGCTTATATCGCAAATAGAGTTTTACAATCGCGCTAGCTTCTTCATCATTTCTATAGGAGGACAAGTTCTTAACTCCGAAGCCGTGTTTGAGACGTATGCAACCTATCCTGAAGAGCAAGAGTATCTCTTGGATCGTCTTGCTTCTCTTGAGACGAATAACATCATTTTCCTCACAGGTGATAGACACCACTCTGAAGCTTCATCAATACAAACAAAAGAAGGCTTCCGCATAGTAGACTTAACTATCTCTCCCCTTACTTCAGGTGTAGCAAGTGCTACCAAAGGAGAGAACAATTCAAACAGAATAGGTGAACTGATTCATCAGCGTAACTACGCACTGATTACGGTGAAAGGTGAATCTGGAGATCGAGTACTAATCGCCGAATACAAGAACAAAGATGGTGAAGAAATAATCACATATACATTTCGTTCCTTGTAACAATTGTTATTTACATTTGAAGCATGGAAGATATTACCAAACGTATAACAGAGATCATTTCTAAACGGAAATTGAGCAACGGGGCCTTTGCCGACAAGATTGGAATCAAGCGTCCCATTATTAGTCACATCTTATCGGGACGAAATAAGCCTAGTTTACACGTGGTACTTCAGATTCTTGACGCTTTTCCAGAGATAGACCCATCTTGGCTTCTTTTAGGCAAATCTCAGAAGGTTGAAAATCCTCCTATTCCACAGGAACCCCTTGAAAAAACAGGTGCTCCAGAGCTTCCTTTCACTGAAACAAAATCTGAAGAGATTTCTGAAAAAGATGATAGCCTCCCTTCTACCCTACTATTAATAGAAGGAAACGAGTTCCGTATCATTAAGAAATCTAATTGACCGACTTGAAATAAGGTAGTCGCATGTATTCCGGTTCAAACCATTCTGATTGTTGGTATATCCAATACAATTGAGCTGAAGGGTTTTGAGCGAATTCATCACTTCCTTCTTTCATCGCCTCAAATCGGGCCTTGAGATCGGGATATCTCTGTAGTAGTTCTTCAGCTGTATCTTCAAAGACATAGGAACTGTAGTGCTCCTTTTGTTGAAAATACGTGGCAAACATATTCCACTTCACAAAACTGCTAGAAGCCATCGGCTCCAAACACTCAACCACATATCTTCCCATCCTTTGTTGTGTTGAAATTCGATAACACATTAGCTTTGAATATGTTCCAATCAAAATTTCATCTTCTACCACTTGCAAATCTCTAAGCATAACATGCCCTTCGTACGGCCGATCTGCTAAATGATACGCTTCAATGTTAAAACTAACTACGTATTCAGGTACCCTTGACGGTCGAGTAAATGTTACCGTATCCATCTCCACCCCGGCTGCTATAAAGCGATCAACGATATCGTGCTGACCAAAAGGGATATAGTAATACTGAGGAACTCGTACGGTTTCAACTTCAATGAGTCGGTTGTAATAAGGCAACTCCACCTCTTCTACCTCCTCACTGTACTTCAATCGCTCGCCTGTCGTAACCGCACTGGATACCACATCAGCTTTAAAAGATTGAAAATCAAGTAAAGAGTGCTGACTACTATCTATTTCCCATCGAATCGTGTAGGAATCTAACGAAGCGTTTCGATACTGCAACTTGGCTGCTCGGATCTGACTTCCCTTTTCACGTCCAAGATCTAAAACTCCTTCCAAGAAAGCTGTAGTAGCTCTCACGCGCACTTCATAAGGCTTTAACATGTGTGCTTCTGTCACAAAAGCAACAGCGCCACAGAGAGCCGCGTATCCTGTGGTATACATAGCACCTTCTTCAAACATGGCAAATCCTGCATTGGGAGTTCTCCCAAAGACATTCACGTAAGGAGACATCAACACATCCCTTTCCTCCATTTCATTGAACATGAAGGCTTCAGCTTCAAAAACTAAATCGCGCATGGGAGCAGGATACTTCTGCCAAGGACTCGTGATCAAAGTCATTTCATACGGGTAATCTGCACCATTGGTTGAATGCGTATCTACAAATATTTCGGGATCAAATCGCTTGAATAGCTCATAGAGTGCATACGTGTTCCTAGTGTCGGCCTTAATCAGGTCTCTGTTCAAATCGTAATTTCTGGCATTCCCCCTAAAGCCCTGATTAATAGGGCCATTTTGATTAGCTCTTGTATAAGGCCTTCTGTTCATAGCTCCTCCAATATTGTACATCGGTATCACCACTAGCATAGTCTTTTCATCTATGGATGGATCAGCAAGCATTGCATTAAGCCAATGTAGAGAGGCGTCTACTCCACAACTTTCTCCCGGATGAATGCCATTATTCACAGCAATCACCCATTTCGATTGACGCAAGGAATCAATGTTTTCCGGAGTTGTGGTTTCACTCGTCACAACCAAAGCGTGTATCGGAAGTCCGTAATCCGATTCACCTAAAACGATGAGAGCCGCATTGTCACTAGCTTCATCCAGTTTCTTATAAGCGTCGATTAACTCTGGGTAGGTATACGTTTGATTATCTTCATGACGCATCTCTAAATCCAGCAATTGGCCAAAGGAGATTTGAGTTGCAACAAGAGACAACAACAATGTGAACTTTACACGCATGACTTGTGTTCTTTTTTAAAAACCACGAAATGTACACATTGCGCACTACACAGCGAATTCCAATTTCATTAGATGAGGCCTGGGCGTATTTTTCATCACCGGGAAATTTAAATGAAATCACACCTGATGACATGGGGTTTCACATTCTCGGTGAAGTTCCTGAGAAGATGTATCAGGGCATGTTTATCAATTACAAAGTGACGCCATTACTCGGAATAAAAATGGATTGGACAACCGAAATTACGCATGTAGTTAATCGGTCGTTTTTTGTTGATGAACAGCGTGTAGGCCCTTATAAAATCTGGCATCATGAACACCATTTCAAAGAAATTGAGGGAGGTGTCGAGATGACCGACATCGTCAGTTATGCCCTACCTTTTGGATGGATTGGTAAACTCGCACATCCACTTTTGGTAAAGCGAAAATTGAATAGCATCTTCGAATTTAGATTCGCAGCCGTTGAACGTATCTTCGGCACCTTTAAAGACTCTATGGCATGAGTGAAGTGTTATTCGGAATTGATTTTGGCAGCAAGCTCGCAGGCACAACTGTAATTTCCATTTTTAAAAATGGGAGCATCTACTTTTTGGATGTAGATGATGGTGTAGATGCGGACGATTTCATCCTCAAAGCTGCGGATCACTTCAAACCCAATTGCGTTTTTATTGATGCCCCTCTCTCATTGCCCGGAAAATACCGCGGATGTTTAGGACTCGATGACTACATGTTCAGAAGAGCAGATAAAGAGTTGAAGGCTATGAGTCCTATGTTTTTAGGTGGATTAACCGCTCGTGCCATCCGACTGAAAGACCTACTTGAAGAAATGGAAATCGAAGTGATGGAGACCTATCCGAAAATTCTAGCAACTCGGTACGACCTACAAAATCTGGGATATAAAGCAAACTCCACCCAATTGAATGTGTGTCGTTCTAAGCTTCAAGATGCACTCAATCCCAATATTAACATGGATTGTAGCGATATCAAAACATGGCATCACCTAGACTCCTTGCTGGCATTGATGTCGGCCATGAACTACAAGAGCGGCACTGCGGAGATTTATGGCGATGAACGTGAAGGTCTTATCATTGTATGAGCAAGCAAAACCCCATAGATCCTGACAAGATCACAGATTCTCCTTCCAATTTACCGTATGCGCACACGGTAGGTGGAGCCAAGATTACCGTCCCCGATTTGAACAGAAATCGGTCGAGAGCTCTTGAAGCCATGGATCATCAGACGGATCAACAGCTCGAGCAAATTCGTCAGCAAATGGAGCTTCTTGCGCATCAAGCTAAAGCCATTCAGGAGCGCAGAGAATTGAGCGAAATGATCTACGCGGCTCACATTCCTTTCAAGCCCGAAATCAACCACATCTACCATCTTTATCAAAAGGCAGATGAAACCTATGTACTCTCCATGATTGGCCCCAACGAATGGTCCTCTGGAATGAAGTACGACGCCTTTGTTTACACCGTGAGATTGCTGGCAGATCACACCTGGGATATCCTGAAATAGTCAAAGTTATGTGAAAGCGCAACATTGAGCGTCTCTAGTTGTTTAACCTAGTAAATCAATGTATTATGCCTACCTCTACATCCAACAAGAGCAAGGTGACAAAAACCACTTTGCTTGACGCTTATGTTCGAGAATATTGCCTGACTGGACATCGTCCACCTTCCATCTATGCCTTCTGTGATGCTATGGAAATTTCAGAAGGTGACTTTTATAACTTCTTCACTTCATTCGACCAACTGGAAGCATCCATTTGGAAGGATGCCTTCGACCATGCCTATCATCGTGTCAATAACGATGACGAACTAGCCGAATTGAGTGTCCGCGACAAGTATCTAACGTTTGCGTTTGCTTGGGTTGAAGTGCTAAAAGAGCGTCGATCGTTCTACGTTCTCAGCTTCAAACACCAATGGACTCCCTTCCCTGAAAGTGCATTAAAGGAGCTTAGATCACATGCTAAAAAGAGCTTTGGCAACTGGATTGAAGAAGGAAGCTCAAATGGAGAAATTGAGAGAAGATTCAAGGTTTCTGATCACTACGATGAGGCTCTTTGGATCAACCTCCTGTTTATCACTGGATTTTGGATGAAAGACGATAGTGTTGGATTTGAAAAGACAGACGCAGCCATTGAAAAGAGTGTGAACCTTGGTTTCGATTTGCTGAACAAAGGTTCACTCGACTCCGCACTGGATTTAGGTAAATTTCTATTTCAGAATTTCAGATGAAAGAACAAGATAAGATTCCCACCTCCAGAGGTGCAAGAACAGGTCGTTTTATAAAGACCGGTGCCCAAATTGGAGGAAATTACCTCAAACACTACGCAAAGAAACTAGTCAATTCAGAAGCTTCAGATGAAGACTTGCACAAAGCGAATGCGCAAGACATTTATGGCGCTTTAAGTGAGCTAAAAGGTTCCGCTTTAAAAGTGGCTCAAATGATGAGTATGGATCAGGGAATCTTGCCTGAAGCGTATACGAATCAATTTTCCTTAGCGCAATACAGCGCTCCCCCTCTTTCCTATCCCCTTGTCGTTCGCACCTTTCAAAAGGCCTTTCAAAAATCTCCGACGGATGTATTCGACACCTTCTCAAAGAGTGCGATAAGCGCTGCTAGTATGGGGCAAGTTCATCGCGCCGAACTGGATGGAAAACTCTTAGCTGTCAAAATTCAATATCCTGGTGTTCAAGATAGCTTAGAATCTGACATGCGTATTGTAAAACCCATGGCTGCTCGATTGTTTCAGTTGAACAACTCGGATATCGATCACTATTTAGAAGAAGTGGCTGGACGCATGAAGGAAGAGTGCGACTACAGTTTAGAGCTCAAACGCAGTGTTGAAATTAGCAAAGCCTGTGCTCACATCAGTGGACTTACTTTTCCCACCTATTATCCCGAGTTGAGCTCAGATCGAATTCTCACCATGGATTGGATGGAAGGTGTTCACCTTAAAGAGTTTACGGAGTCAAATCCTTCCTATGAAGTTCGTCAAAAAGTAGGTCAGGCACTTTGGGACTTTTACGATTATCAGATCCATGAACTCAAATCGCTGCACGCCGACCCACACCCAGGAAATTTCCTCATTCGCGAAGATGGAACCGTAGGAGTGATTGATTTTGGGTGCGTGAAGAACCTTCCAGAAAAGTTCTACCATTCCTTCTTCAAGCTCACAGATGCTGAAATCTTGACCAATGACCAGAAGCTGGATGATGCCTTGCTAGAACTCGAATTCTACAATGAATCTGATGACCTTGAACTAAAGGAATTCATATCATCCACCATGCGAGAATTTTTGTCGCTTTTAGGACGTCCCTTTATGGAAGAAAAGTTTGATTTTGGCGATGAATCCTATATCAAAGCGGTCTTTGAATTGGGACAACGTTTTGGAAAAGACTCGAAGATTAGAAAAATCGGGGCTGGACGTGGACCAGCGGATGCCATCTATCTAAACCGAACTTATTTCGGACTTTACACACTTTTGAATAGATTAGGTGTTCAAGTTCGAACCTCTAGAAACAAGTGATGAACTACTGTCCTACTTGCGGATCAGACGCAATAGAATATAGAATTCCCGAAGGAGATCACCGCTCCAGAGCCGTCTGTTCTGATTGCAACTCCATCCATTACAGCAATCCACTCATGGTAGTGGGATGTTTAGTGGTGAATGATGGAAAGGTGCTATTAGCGCGGAGAGGAATTGAGCCTAGAATGGGTTTTTGGAACTTGCCCTGTGGTTTTATGGAGAATGATGAAACCACGGAAGTAGGCGCTCTTCGGGAGGTGTTAGAAGAAACAGGGTTAGAAGTAGAAATACAGCATTTGCATTCAGTTTACAGTGTGGTCCCGGCCAACCAAGTTTACCTTATTTATAAAGCCATAACTGACCGCACCGACTACAAGCTAACACCTGAAAGTACTGAGATTAACTTCTTTAGTCCTGATGAAATTCCTTGGGATGAAATTGCCTTTACGGCAAACATGCATGCATTGAAGGCTTTTGTTGAAAATCCCGAATCAACTAACGTACATTTGGGCTCTCATATTTGATTTATGTCAGCACCCCTACCCCTTCATTGCGTCAGCGTTCCTCCTACCCATCCTGCGGAAAATGGCAAATCACCAGTCGTTCTGTTGTTACACGGCTACGGTAGTCACGAAAACGATCTATTCTCGTTTGCAAATGACTTGAGAAGAACACATTACGTCATCTCACTTCGTGCTCCACTACGCTTGGGTTTTGGTGGGTTTGCATGGTATGAAATCAACTGGAACGAGAGCGGTGAAAAATGGACTGATGTAGAGGCTGGGTTGAACAGTCTTAAATTATTGGAGAGTTTCATTGATCAATTAGAAGATCACTTCCCCGTTGATTCCAACGCTATCACTTTAATGGGGTTCTCACAGGGTGCCATTATGAGTTATGCCTACAGTTTTCGTCATCCAGAGAAACTCAAAGCCGTCGTGGCTATGTCCGGTTATATCGTTTCGGAATTGATGCCTAAACAAGCCGTGATGCAGCTCGTTCAGAAAACGCCTTTTTACATCACACATGGTACGGAAGACGCGGTCATCCCAGTATCGTGGGCTAAACAGGGTGTTGATTATCTCGAGAAACTGAAAATAAATCACGTTTTCAAGACCTACCCTATGCCCCACGGGATCAGTCCAGAGGCCTATGCAGAATTAAAAGCCTGGCTCGTCGAGAATTTGGGTATCTGAAAAAGATGAAGTTGCTATCATTGCCTTCCTCCAGCTATAGTATCCATAGAAGCTCATCGCAGTATATACCACAGAGAGTCCACTGTAGAGAATCAATCCTCTATCAGCATATAGCCAAATGCTAAACCCATTAATGGCTATCCAATAAAACCAACCTGTAAGCACACGTCTTGCCTCTAAGAATGAGGCAACAAAGGCGAAGCCCGTAGACAGAGCATCTTCAAAGGGTCTACTTGCATCTGTTTGAGAGCTAAAGAAGTAGCCCAATCCAAGTGTAGTCAGAATCCCAATGCTGATAGCACTGATGTGCTGCATCACCTTCCAGCGAATCGGTTGAATTTGGTTCGAAGAGTCAGAATTTCCTGCCCACTTCACCCATCCATAAATTCCAATTAGGACATAGAAGAAAAATAGGATAGCCTCGGAATACAGTTGAGAATTGAGAAAAATGAAGATGCTCAAACCCGATCCGAGAATCCCCATTGGCCAGCAATAAACCGATCGTTTAATGAGCAAGATGAGATATGCTATGTTGAGGACAACCCCAGCAATCTCAATAGTATCGAGAGAAA
Source organism: Phaeocystidibacter marisrubri (assembly GCF_008933165.1). NCBI lineage: Bacteria > Pseudomonadati > Bacteroidota > Flavobacteriia > Flavobacteriales > Phaeocystidibacteraceae > Phaeocystidibacter > Phaeocystidibacter marisrubri. Next base: position 1,045,382 of record NZ_WBVQ01000001.1, on the reverse strand, counting down.
AAAGCTCCATGGTCTTTTATTAGTGAGCCAAAGGTACATCTGAAGTAGAGTACAAAAAAATGAGGCTCCCACCGAGCGGTAGAAGCCTCACCAACCAAACTAACCTAACCAATCAACCTATGAAAACTACCCTAGATTGATATCCTTTCGGATATACTACTAACGTAGCTTCGGTGAAAATGGTTCTCATCTACATGCAAAAAAATCGTTAAGACTTTTAGCATGTTATAATTGAAGACGTGCAAGAGCCTAAACCCTTACACGTTTTAACTTTCAAGCTATTATTAACCTACTAGCTCCTTCACCAAATCAGCTGCTTCAACAAGCTGTACGGCAGAGTGAACCGCAAGACCACTCTCATCGATGAGCTTCTTCGCTTCTTCAGCGTTAGTTCCCTGAAGACGAACGATAATAGGCACTGGAATATCGCCGATGTTCTTATACGCATCAACAATACCCTGAGCAACGCGATCACAACGTACAATACCTCCGAAGATATTTACGAGGATGGCTTTAACATTCTTGTCTTGAAGAATGATGCGGAATGCTTTTTCTACACGAGCAGCATCAGCAGTACCACCTACGTCCAAGAAGTTTGCTGGGTTACCACCGGCCATCTTAATGATGTCCATAGTAGCCATTGCAAGACCAGCACCGTTCACCATACAGCCAACGTTTCCGTCAAGCTTAACGAAGTTGAGTCCAACTTCACCTGCTTCAACTTCCGTAGGATCTTCCTCTCTTAGGTCACGCATCTCAGCGATGTCTTTGTGACGGTAAAGTGCGTTATCATCAATAACGACCTTTGAATCAACTGCCAAAATCTTATCGTCAGAAGTCTTCAAGACAGGGTTGATTTCGAAAAGGGAAGCATCAATACCTTCGTACGCCTTGTAAAGCGACTTCACAAATACAACCATTTCTTTGAAGGCAGTACCTGTACAGCCCAAATTGAAAGCGATTTGACGCGCTTGGAAATCACCAAGACCAACCGCTGGATCGATCTCTTCAGTGAAAATCAAGTGAGGAGTCTTTTCAGCCACCTCTTCGATGTCCATACCACCTTCTGTAGAGTACATGATCATGTTGCGACCTTTTTGACGGTCGAGCAATACAGACATGTAGAACTCTTTTGTTTCGCTCTCACCAGGATAGTACACATCCTCGGCGATCAAAACTTGGTGAACCTTTTTACCCTCTGCAGAAGTCTGCGGAGTTACGAGGTTCATGCCAATAATATCATTTGCTCTCTCTCGAACTTCGTCTAGTGACTTAGCAAGCTTCACACCGCCGCCTTTACCGCGACCACCTGCGTGAACTTGTGCCTTAACTACCCACCATGACGTGCCGGTGTCTTCAGACAATTTCTTCGCTACTTCAACAGCCTCTTCTGGCGTCTGTGCCACCAAGCCGCGTTGAACGCGTACACCGTATCCGGCGAGAATTTCTTTACCTTGATATTCGTGGAGATTCATATTATGATTCGCTTTAGGTTGGCGCAAAAATAGGCCACGCCACCACAAAATCCTAGGCTAATGAGCCGTTATTTCCGTATTCTTTTTAGGAAATGTTGTCTCGTTCCAAAATCTATCTTTGCACCTAATGACAACAAGAACTCCCCTCCTGTGCTTCACGTTGTTCTGTGCCAACCTTCTCACAGCTCAAAGTGAACCAAAAGTGTATTCCATTGAACGTTGTTCTACTCCACCTGTCATTGATGGAAAGAGCAATGATGAGGTTTGGAATGATGCGGCTATAGCTACTAATTTCTTTATGCTCGAGCCTGAAAATGGCACTCCCGAGCGCAATGAGCGAAGAACTGAAGTTCAACTGGCATTTGACGATGATGCGATTTACGTCTTCGCACGAATGCACGATGAATCACCTGAACAAATTCTTCATCAATACTCTCCCAGAGATGTGTACAATGTGAATACCGATTACTTCGGAATTTTCATCAATCCGTTCAACGATGGCTTGAGTGATTTCAACTTTTACGTTACCGCTGCTGGAGTTCAATCCGATAGTAGAACGACCGACGATGGTGAGGACATCTCATGGAATACAGTTTGGAAAAGTGAGGTAAGTATCGATTCTCTCGGCTGGACGGTGGAGATGGAAATCCCCTATCAATGCCTGCGTTTTTCTGAAAAAGCCGTGAAAGATTGGGGACTGAATATGATGCGATATACGAGGAGAAATCGTCAGAATTACACGTGGAATTTCATTGATCGATCGGTAGCGACTTACGAGTTACAAACCGGACTATTGCGAGGCATGGAGAATATCAAACCTCCTGTCCGCCTGAGTCTTATGCCCTACTTCTCGGCCTATGAGAATGTTTACCCTTCTGGAGATCATGCGGAGTCGGTCAACTTTGGCGCCGATCTGAAATACGGAATTAACGAGAGCTTCACACTGGATGCTACGCTCATCCCCGACTTTGGTCAGGTGGCGTTTGACAAACAAGTTCTAAACCTTGGTCCTTTCGAAAATCAATACCAAGAGAATAGACAGTTTTTTGTGGAAGGAACAGATTTGTTTTCAAAGGGTAACATGTTCTATTCGAGACGAATTGGTGGTTCTCCTAAGAATATTACCAATGCCGACTTAAGTGATTTGTCGGATTTGACCCAAGATTACACACGCCTACTCAATGCCACCAAAATTTCAGGCAGAACGAGTGGAAACACTGGTATTGGATTTCTGAATGCCATCACAGATAATAACTACATCGAAGGCACCGACTCAACAGGAGAAGAGCTTCGAATCCTAACAGAGCCACTTACCAACTACAACGTGTTCGTGATTGATCAGCGAATCAACCGCAACCGATCAGTCAGCCTAGTGAATACGAACGTTATGCGAAATGGAGCTGCCAGAGATGCGAACGTTACAGGATTTATTGCTAACCTGAACAACAACAGCAATAGTTACAAGCTTTACGGAGAAGGGAAATACGCTCACATTGCTCAAGGCGATAGCACCATTGGCGATTATTCTACATATGTCGCTCTAAGCAAGATTAAGGGCAATTGGCGATGGAATATTGCCCAGCAATACGTAGGGGATGAATTTGACCAAAACGATCTAGGCTTCCAAGCACGCAACAACCGATTCGGCCATTCCGTTGAAGGATCTTATCAAATTTTTCAACCAACAGGATGGTTCAACCGCTATCGAATTACTGCTATTGCAACTCATTACATGCTCGCTAACCCGAGGGTTTATGAGAGTTTTGATGTGGAAGGTCACTTTTTCGGCATTACAAAACGGTTCTTTGCTTTCGGTCTTGATTTTGAATCTTCTCCTGTGGATAAAATCGACTACTTCGAAGCGCGCGTTCCGGACAGGAAGTTCATACGCCCACCGGGATATACTCATAGTGGTTGGATCAGCACAGATTACAGAAGACCCTTTGCCATTGACGCAAGCTTCACGTATTACCGCCAACCGGGATTCGACAACGAAATGTATTCGTTCAACATTGAGCCAATTGTTCGTGTAAATGACAAACTCAATTTCTCATATGAAATCACCCCTTCTTTCGAATCAAACAACACGGGTTGGAGTGGATTTATGGGGGATAGTGTAATCATTGGAGCAAGAGGTATTTGGACCGCTCAACAGAATCTCAAATTAAATTACATCTTCACTCCTAAGATGTCCTTATCCCTCAATTTTAGACATTATTGGAGAAGTTTGAGATACAATCAATACTATAACTTAGAAGAAGACGGAACGATTGAAGTCATCGCTGAAGATCTAGGCAACGATGTAAATTTCAACACGGTGAATGTCGATTTAAAGTTTTCTTGGTGGTATGCTCCAGGAAGTGAACTCGTACTGCTCTATCGCAGTTCTCTTATTGACTCCGATAACAACGTAAACTCTTCCTATGGTGAGAACTTCATTCAATCCATTGGAATGCCGAGTACACATATCTTCAGTATTCGATTGACCTACTTCTTGGACTACGCTATCTTCGCCTCATGACAAACACAATTCTATCCGCTCGAAACATCGTTAAGAGCTACGGTGATGTAAACGTTCTCAAGGGCGTTGATATTGATGTGTATTCTGGAGAAATAGTCAGTATTAGAGGAGCTTCTGGAGCGGGAAAAACAACGCTTCTTCAAATTATGGGCACCTTGGAACGTCCTGATTCTGGAAGTCTCATGTATGGCGACCACAAGGTTCATCAACTCAGAGATAAGGGTTTGAGTAATTTTAGAAATACTCATATCGGATTCGTGTTTCAATTCCACCACTTACTTCCTGAGTTCACCGCCTTAGAGAATGTATGTATGCCCGGCTTTATTGCAGGTAAACCCGATTCAGAAGTGAGAAAACGGGCGGGTGAATTGTTGAAAATATTGAACATTCATCACCGAATTGATCACAAGCCCAACGCCATGTCTGGCGGTGAACAGCAGCGTGTGGCTGTGGCTAGAGCACTGATCAATCAACCAGATATTGTGTTTGCCGATGAGCCTACTGGAAACCTGGATTCCGTGCATGCCGAAGAGATGCATGAACTCTTTCTTCGTCTTCGAAACGAATTCAACCAGAGCTTTGTGATTGTAACCCACAATCATGAATTAGCTGAACTTGCAGATCGCAAGTTGGAGATGATAGATGGTAAGATAATCCGATGATGTCGGAAAATATCAAAGAGATACTCGATGAATTGGTGGATCGATACAATCGTCCCAATTTTATCGAGGACGATCCCATCTCCATTCCACACTCTTTCACTCTTTCTCAGGATATTGAAATAGCGGGCTATCTCTCCGCTACCATTGCTTGGGGGCAAAGAAAAACCATTGTAAACAACGCCCACAAAATGATGGACATCATGGGTAATACTCCCTATGAGTTCACCATGAATGCATCACCTGCTGAACTGTCAGATCTTCGATTTGTACACCGTACTTTCAATGGAAATGACCTTGCATTTTTAATTTATGGTCTGCGTGATATCTATTTAGAGCACAAATCATTAGAGAAGGTCTTTCATCCAAGAAAGGGTGAAGACAATCTCTTTCCCGCTATTCAAAGATTTAGAGATCAACTGATCGGCACTCGCGAACCTGGCCGATCTGGAAAGCACATTGCGAACCCCAGCAAAGGAACCGCAGCGAAGCGGATTCACATGTACCTTAGATGGATGGTTCGAACCGACGACAGAGGGGTAGATTTTGGTCTTTGGAACTCCATCTCTCCGTCCTTGCTATCTTGTCCACTTGATGTCCATACAGGTGTTAATGCACGCGCTTTAGGGCTGCTCAACCGAAAACAAAACGACCGAAGAGCTGTAGAAGAACTGGATTTCTCACTTCGTTCGTTGGATGCTGAAGACCCTGTTAAATACGACTTTGCTCTTTTCGGAATGGGGGTAGATCCCTCTATGAAAGCATTGAAGTGAGGTAGTTTTAACGTATCTTTCCTCTATGCTACAAAAATTCTCTTCCTACTGGTGGTTCCTTACTTTGAGCGGGGTTCTCTTCTCAGCTCTTGGAGCTATGCTGTTATTCAGCAATGAATTTGGTCTATCTGATCTTCTCCACTACTTGGGCTTTGTCCTTGTGGGAATGGGGGTTTTCACAGGCATCATTAATTATGTGATGATGCGGAAGGAATCGCATTATGACTGGCGTTGGTTTGCCCTTGCAGCCGCTGAACTCGCCATGGGATTAATTATTCTATTCAATGATAATTGGGCCGAGAGTACCTTCATTCAAATGATAGGGGTCTGGAGCATTCTCATGGGCGCATACCTGATTTACACCGGATTAAAGAAAACCACAAAGTCGATTATTGTCACACTATCAGGCGTGATTTCTCTCGCCTTTGGAGGATTGATCTTCTTTGATCAAATGGAAGAAGGAAACCTTCACAAATTGGTAGGCTTGTATGCCGTGTTACTCGGTATTTTCGTCATCAACGGCTCACTAAAAATCCGAGCTTGGAAAGTAAATCACGAGGCGAAGGATACACTCAGTGAATAATCACTTTTCGTGAAACTCATCCGAAGTGAAGACGTGTTGATCGGACAAGTCTCCCGTATTTCGAATCATTTTCTGTGCTATCTGTTGAGGATACACTCCCTTCATCTTCTTTGGAAGAATAGCGTTCACCACCTTAAAGATGGATTTCGCCAACGCTTCTCCGCCTCTAGACTCGTCCCTTTCCCCCATTATTAGTGATGGTCGGTAGAAGTAAGCCTCATTAAAAGCACTTGCTACATCTCGTTCCATTTTCCCTTTGGTAGCATTGTAGAAAATGAAACTGTCGGGATTAGCTCCCATCGCTGAAACGACGTGCAAACTTCGAGCTTTTTCCTCCGATGCTTTCGTTGCAACGGCTACTGGAATGCCATAATCAATGCCAAAGTACACATCCTTGTTTGGCGTCTTTGCTTTGGTCGTCCCAATCGCTACGTACACATCCGACCCAGCAAATGGAATGGAAGAATGAGACAACTCACGTTGATTAGCAATCACAATTTGATGCACTGACTCACTAAAAATATCCGAAGGTCGTCGCACAACGGCATAAACCGTCACCCCCAGTTCATTCAATTGAGAAACCAATTCGCGCCCCACTACTCCAGTTGCTCCAAAAACAATCGCCTTACGGCTCGAGGTTTGCATAATTTATAGTTGAAAAGCGATATCCATCACTTGTTTCATACGTCTTTCGACTAAAGAAATCCCACACATAACTGGTGGCGAACAGCACCCCGGCCCATATCATTTCACTTTCAGTGAGAACCGGGCGATATCCATTTAAAAGAGAGTTTACGCCGTTCAACCCAACAATCCCACCCGCTGCAATCCTCTGAGCCACACCGATGGTCTTAAAAAAGGGTTTATAAATGCGAACAGCGGATATTTCTCTCAATTGAATTTCACCCCCTTCTATAAAGATAGAGGAATCGCCTACAGCCGTTAGATATCCCCGATAATAATCTTCCTCTCCATGAATGAGCACTCCAATTTCATGGGCGGTTTCAATTTTGACAATCTTTGCTACTTCACCTTGGATTACCAGGTATTGTTGTGCCTCCATCGTCACTGTCGTCAGGAGAAGAGTCATCAGGAGTATCAGTTTCATCTTTATCATCAACATAAATATAACGAACCTCAATGGGTTGAGTAATCTTCCATGCATCGCCAATCACGTCGGGAACATCTTCTTTCTCAAACTCGGGTTCAGGTTCTTTGACATGAGCATTATAGGGTGCTTTCGAATAGATAAATGCCATCACGATACCTGTCACCGCTCCGGCAAAATGACCTTCATAGGAAACGTGATTATCCAATGGAAACAGCCCCCACCAGAGTCCTCCATACAGGAAGATAATCAGCAAACTCAAGGACAACATATATCGATTTGCTCGAATCAAGCTACTCACGAATAGAAACGCAGCGAGTGAATAAATCGCGCCACTTGCTCCAATATGTATGGCATCTCTCGCTATGGCAAATGTTCCAATGGCTGGAAACAGTATGCTAAAGACCAATATTTTTAAAAAGATCGTAGGGAAATAATACCGCATGAGGGATAGCAATACGAACAAGCCAACCACATTGTTGAACAAATGCTCCCAAGATCCGTGCAGGAAAAAGAAGGTGATGACTCCAAAGACGCGATTTGAATCCCGTGGTCGTAAACCATGTTGAGACAGGTCAAGGTCAAAAATGACACCTATTGCGTGGATGGCAATGAGAGCAGCGACGACCAATCCTGGAAAAATGGTGTACGTCCAAAGTGGTTTTCTTTGTTCCAATGGATTCATGTTTGAAAACTAGCAAATGATTGTGTGAATCGAACAATCAATTCCTCCTAACTTTGACGTCAAAGCATAAGAAACATGACATCTCATACTCCCTTAGCAGAAAGAATGCGACCACAAGACATAGATAACTATGTTGGACAGAAGCATTTAGTTGGTAAAGGCGGTGCCCTTCGTCCAGCTCTTGAGCGCAAAGTGTTGCCGAGTATGATTTTGTGGGGACCTCCAGGTGTAGGTAAAACGACCCTTGCCTTCTTACTTGCTCGCACAGCAGATGTAGGATTTCACACCTTAAGTGCGGTAAGCGCTGGTGTTAAAGACGTTAGGGAAGTGATTCAAAGTGCGGAGAAAGCGACGATGTTCAGGACCACTCCCCCCGTTCTTTTTATTGATGAAATTCATCGGTTCAGCAAATCGCAACAAGACGCCCTCTTGGGAGCGGTTGAGCGAGGAACCATCACCTTAATTGGCGCTACAACGGAGAATCCGAGTTTTGAAGTGATTCCTGCACTATTATCGCGCACACAACTTTACGTTCTCAATTCTCTCAGTGAAGATGAACTGATAGAAATCGTTCAGCAAGCCATCGAAAAGGATGTGGAGCTATCTAAAAAATCCATTCAGTTGGAGAGCACTAAAGCTCTGCTTCGCTACTCGGGTGGCGATGCGAGAAAATTGTTAAATCAGTTAGAATGGCTGGTTGAGCGAGAATCTAGCTCGAAGGTGGTTATTAATGATGCCTATGTGGAATCGACGCTACAACAACGAGGAGCCCGATATGACAAAGCTGGGGAACAACACTACGATATCATTTCAGCCTTCATCAAATCCATTCGGGGCAGCGACCCCAATGGTGCGGTTTACTGGCTAGGTAGAATGATTGAGGGTGGTGAAGATCCGAAGTTCATCGCACGTAGACTTCTGATCAGTGCTTCTGAAGATATTGGTTTAGCCAATCCCACCGCATTAATCATGGCAACGAACACCTTTATGGCCGTTGAGCGTATCGGGATGCCAGAGGGACGAATTCCACTTTCGCAATGCGCCATCTATTTAGCCACTAGCCCGAAGAGCAATGCCTCGTACATGGCTATTAACAAAGTCCTGAGCGAAATCAAACAAAGCGGCGACCTGTCAGTACCACTTCACTTGAGGAACGCTCCTACAAAGACCATGAAAGACTTGGGCTATGGAGCCGGTTATAACTACAGCCATGATAATCCAGGTAATTTCGCAGATCAAGCTTATTTACCAGATGAGTTGGATGGTACACGATTCTTTGAACCAGGAGAAAGTGAGCGAGAAAAGCAATTGCGGCTCTTTATGGAACGCAGGTGGAAAAAGAGATACGGATACTAAACCTGTAATAACTCGAAGTCCATATCCTTCAGGGACTTCAAACGGATACAACCGTTTACAGCTGGCTTCGTGTGTCGCAAATCGATAGATTGGCATCACGGGGAGGTGGGCAAATTTTAATCCCACTAACCAATTCCAACAATTCCATCACTCATTTCACAAAGACTTTTTGCGGACATCTATCCACTCAATGAATACTCTAGCTTTCCGACTAACTACTTGGAGTAAATATCACGTTGTGCCCTCATTTAGTCCACAAGACAAAGCCTCTACCCCTAGCTCGATCATGCTCGGTTTGATCAATGAAGGTGGGAATTGTTGGTCAACACAAACAAAAAAGCCTCCCAAAAGGGAGGCTTTCTCTCTAAGAAGCACTTGACTCCTTAGAAACCATCAAATGTATGTGGGAAACTAACTTCTGTACCATCGCAGTTTGCATTTAGGAAAACTACGTTGTTACATCCGTCTTCATCTTTAAAATCAACTGTCACATTCGCTACTTCAGAAGTACCAGAAGTAAGGCTTACGTCAACAATACCTTCCGTAACAACATACTGACAAGTTCTTTCGAAGCGCATGTTTTCGGTAAATGACGTTGAAAAGCTGATGGTATCTGCCAAATCATTTCCATGAGCCATTCCATAGAGTTCAAATACGTCATCTTCAATGCTATCTGTAGTCGTAAAACCAGACTCCCATTCCATGGAAAGGTTTGCATTGTAGTTGTATTCCGTACCAATGGTAAAATTGCTACTTACCAATGAAATTACCCAGTTGTTGGCTGTTTGACCTGTATTGGTAACAGCGATATTACCGACTACAGGAACATCATCAACATGATAGCCTGTAAGGTTTAAATTAATAGAACCGGCTTGTGTGAAGTAATCCCCAGTAATGGAACCAGAGATCTTACCTCTTCTCGACTTACCATCTTGACAAATCACATTGGAAGTGCCAAAGTCTACAGTGATAGAGTCATTGGCTAGCGTAACTGTTGCTCCGTCTATAGTAGTAGAGCCGTTGTTTTGCAAATCTTCGTTTCTCATGGCTTCATCAACGCGCGAAACAACATTCATAAAGTAAGAAGTTGTTTCAATAAAGGCATCTCCCATGTCTAGGTCATCTTCAGTGATGCCACAAAGGTTAATGTCTTCACACGAGACCATTGTGCCCGCCAGAGCAACAACAGCAAGGGATTTGTAGAGGAAGTTTTTCGTCTTTTTCATAATTCAAAAATTTCAAATGATGGTTGGGTTGGTTAGATCGTTTCGTTATTTGAGTTGTTTTCATCTTCTGTTTCCGATGAAGACTCTCCTTCTTCAGAGCCGCTTTGAGCCGCTTCTTCTGATGGAGGTGCAATCAGTGCAGGCTCCTTGTCCACTTCGTATCCTTTGAGGTCTTTGCGATACAATGCCACGTTCATACCAAAGCGGATGTTTGCCATATTCAGATCCTTCGAAAGTTGCGCACTCATCACATCATCTGTAAGAAGATACAATTGAATGGGACCTAAATTCAATGAGAATCCGACACCTACATTCAGGTTATCTCCGTCGATAACCGCATAGTTTGCATAGAAGCTGAACCATTTGCTCCAGTTTCCAATGTAGCTCACACCAAAAGTATTGAAAGTGCGGTCTCCCCATTGATTCAACTGGTAAGTAGCTCCAAATCCGTGCTTCGGATGCAGTTGATATCTTGCACCAGCCATGTAACTTCTAGGAAGTGCTTGTGTAAAACTGCCACCAGCCGTTTCTTGAAAGTTTAAGGCATCTACGATATCATTCAGAATAGAATCCCCATTCATACTTCCTTCCTCTCCATAAGAGTACTCTACCCCTTCCCATGTATATTGTCCCTTACTGGTATAGGTTCTAGTATTCGTGCTCCACGTCACAGAGCCGATATCTAAAGCAGCGATGCTCACCTCAAGATTTGGCATCACTTCGTATGAAACACCTAAATCAAAGGCGTATCCTTTGTTGTCGCTAAAGAGGAAGGTATTAACTCCTGTAAATTCGGGATCATCCACATTCAATACCGTAGCTACGCGAGTCTCAATATCCGTGTTGAAAGTCCATACATCAGAATTAAAAGTACCCTGAAGATCTGTGCGAGTAGAAGACATATGGGCTAATCCACTTAAATACTTCAATCGACCACCCACTCTCATTTTGCCATCCATCAATTCGTGTTGGTAACCCACGTGATAAGTGAGATAGGAATTCAATGTAGTCTCGTTATTGGACATGTTGATTTGTCCATTAAGCGGAACAGAGCCGTAATACGCCAAATTCAGAATCTCAACAGGGTATTCAAAACTCACTTGATTCTTCACTTGTACGCCTAAGCTCCAAAAACCTTTTCCCGTTCTGAAACCTACGTAGGCAATATCCATCGTCTGATCGATGAGGAGTCGATCTCCTTCACTTACATTGTCTAATATGTATTCAATCGACTCATTTCCATTGAGTCCAGATGAAATTACCGGAGCCAAATCAAAACTTGAATTGTGTACATAGGTGCTCTGCATACCTATACCGGGAATACCAACAACGGCGCGATACGGTTGATAAGCTGACGGGTTTGCCATGTGAAATTCACCCACTCTTTCAAAGTTGTAGGCAGAAATCATGGATTGTCCGTGGGCTAGTGATGCTGCAGTAACGAAAGCACCTACCAGCATGTGTTTAGTAGAAACTTTCATTATAAATCGTATTTCAATTTGACATTCAAGCCCAGCTTCACTGCAATGTCGTAGTCCTCATAGATCTTGACGACATCGTTACCATTATTGGAAGTATTCATTGTAACAATCAACTGAAGCTTGCTCGCATTCAACAAGCGATCAATCTTGGTAGCTGTCAATACTTCTTCTTCGGTTGTAATGGTATACCCTGTACTTCTGCCGTTTGCATCAACAGGAGCTGCATCGAACAGATCGAGTGTTACGCTATCCAGAATTTGTTGTGAACTGGTAATGAATCTCACTTTCAAATCTGCGTCAAGTGGAAACTCATTCTCCACATGGAACTTCATCACTAGCTTCTCAATCGGGTTGTCTTGCTCTCTCAAATCAGAGAAATCGATATCGTTGATGTCCTGTTCAAACACCAAGTTCTGCGTTCTCAATTCTAATGGAAGATCAATGGTCACTCCCACTTGCATTTCTCCATCAGCTGTGATGAAATTGTCGATTCCCGTTTCACCAGCGGGATTCATTTGACCTGAGCCACTGTACAATATGGTATTCGGCACATTTGAAATGAAGTTCACAATATTGCTGGTTGAGTTGTTTATGATCACATGGGTTGTGTCATAAGCACCAATCGTGGAAGGCCCTGAAATGGTAATAGGATCTAAGCCCAAAGTGGACAACTGACCCGCTGTGTTTACGCCGTCCAACTTTAAATTCAATTGAAGGGGTAGACCAACGTTCGTTGTTACAGCAAGGTCGATGGTAGGATTCTCGAGATAGAGACCATTCAAGAAATTTTCAAATGCCTCTATTCCCAAATTTAAATTTCCCGATGGAACGGAAACATTTCTCTGACCAAAATAACCCACTGCATTTCCGAGTGTGAGGTTTTCATAGACCAATTCCAGGTCAACCGACTCTCCCGCAGCTGCGCCTCCGTTATTTAAAATGACAATGTCAAAGCTGATGTAATTCTCAGTGACACCGCCGTTTGTTAAATCCATCTCCAAACCTGCAACAGGAACAGTGGTGGTTGAAAGGCCTACAGGAGCAACAATGTCTACTTGGAAGGTTGTTCCTCCAATATCGGCATTGTTAATAACCACGCGCAATTCTACGGTATTGCTCAAGGGGTTATTTACACTCAAGCTCAATAACCCGTCGCGAACGCGAAGAGATTTGAACTTCGCTTCACCAATGGTTCCCAGCGAAGAACTCACAGAAAGTGATGGAATGTCTAAAGGAACTGTAGTTACGATAGGGTCCTGTTGAGGGACAGAAGCAAAATCATCAATGGAAAAGCCGAAAACACTATCGCTTTCGTAAATCACACGGAGTCCACCATCTGGATCTACCGTAAATAGAGTGTCGTTGACAAGGATGTCCTCTAGGCTAATTCTTGCGTTGGCAACCGGTAACTCCCATTCTCCGCGATACTGAATATCAGAGAATTTATCGAAGTCTAAATCCGGAGCACAACCAAGCATAGCTAAGCCGAGTGAAAGAAGGACTAAGTTCTTCAGTTTCATAGTTAGGTGTAGGTTTGTAGGAACACCAAAAGTAACTAAATGTAGGTAAAAACTGAAAGAAACTTCCTACAGAGCAACCATTTACAGGATCGTAAACTCTGTTCTTCTATTCAATGCTCGACCTTCTTCTGTTGAATTATCGGCAATTGGCACCGTTGCCCCAAAACCTTTCACTTGCACTCTATCTTCGCTAACTCCCTGTGAAACAAGATATTGCTTTACCGCTTCTGCTCTATCTAAACTCAATTTAGCATTGTAAGCGGCATTGCCCTCATCGTCTGTATGTCCGTCTACTCGAATCTTGACGTCTGGATTCAACTCCATAAAACCAACGAGTCGGTTGAGTTCAATTTTAGATGGATTCTGTAATTCAAATGAATCATATTCGAAGAACACATTTTTCAAAACCGCACTTTCCCCAGATACGATAGGCTTGAGAACAATCTCAACATATTCATCGGTAGCATCGGTTTGATCTTTTAGGTTAATCGTTTCCGAGTAGAATAAGTAACCCGGAGAAGTGACATTTACCGCATAATTTCCACCAGAAGGAAGCGATACATAGAATGTTCCGTCCGATGCATTCTCATCCGACAAAACCTCCTCGCCAGTTTCAAGGTCCACAAATGAAAGTGAAGCTTTAACAGGATTACTACTAACTTCCTCAACTACAATTCCATCAATCCATGCTACAGGAAGCGCACGAACTTCTTCAGGCAATTCAAATTGATATAGTTCTAGATGATCAGCTTCATTACCTCTGTCCGATGCGTAATACGCCGTTTTTCCATCTGGAGCTACCGCAAGTGAGAATTCATCTTGGAAAGTGTTAATCGGATAGCCCAGATTTTGGATGTTCGTCCAATTGCCATTTTCATCCTTGTGTGCCACGAAAAGATCTTCTTGCCCCATTCCGGTGTGACCATTGCTAGAAAAATAAAGGGTTTTTCCATCAAAATGCAGGAATGGACTAGCCTCTCCTCCTTCAGTATTCACATCGCCCTGTAGTTTTGTAGCTCTCGTCCAGCGGCCATCTACTAGATGAGATTCAAAAATATCTCCCTTATCACCTGATCCATTACCACCTCTCACAAACAGAAGCGTTTTCCCGTCTGCAGATATGGTGGGCTGACTCTCCCAAAAGCGGGTATTGATATTACCTCCAAGATTAAAAGGAGCTGCCCAAGTACCATCACTGAGTTTCTTCGACACATATATGTCACAAGAGCCAAAGCCTCCCTCTCGATTACAACCTGCAAAGAAGATGTAGTTCCCATCGGCTGAAAGTGATTGTGCGCCTTCATTGCCCGTGGTATTTAAAAAACCCTCTAGACGCTGAGAACGCGTCCATTCTCCATCCACCTTCTCGGTAGCGTAGAAGTCTTCATCCATTGGCTCGACGTTCATGTTTCGCCCCGTAAAAACTAGCGTCTTTCCATCCCCTGATACGGATGGGAAATATTGCATTTCCATGGTATTCACCATTTCTCCTAGCCACTGTGGTTCAAAAGGAACAGGATGGGCTATTTGAACCAATGCGAACTGTGCAGTCTCCTTCATCTTATGTGCTCTTCCCGCATATCTACTGTTCAACTCGTCGGAATCGAGGTAAATTTGAATAAGACTATCAGCCTCAGCATAATACCCCAATCGCAAGGCGGCATCTGTCCATCTGAAGTATACCGCCATGGGCATCCCGAATTCCACAGCTTTCGCGTAAGAGGTCATCATTTCATCTCCTTCACCCAAATATGTATGGATGTCGGCCTTAAAAAGCCAGGCTTCCGCGTAATCTTCACTGCTTTCTACCGACTTATTTATGTGCTCCAAGGCTTCCTGATAGTTTCCGTTAGCTACACTGGAACGCGCGTCTTGATATTCCCTTTGGGCACGTCTAGACTGGGCGCAAGCAGCGGTAGCAATGAATAAGAGGGGTAGTAAAATGGATAGTTTACGTATCATAAAGAGTAAAGCTGTGTGAAATAGCGCTTGAAGATAGGAGGAATTCTTTTACTCGAATATAGAATTGACCACTTACAAAACGTATTCCTTACGTAGGAATTGCTATTTTTGTCCCTTTGTTCAAATATGGATATGGACGACACGGCTTTCGAGCGCGTAAAAGAAGTATTTACCGAGTACTTAGAGCATAACAAACAGCGTAAAACACCTGAACGTTATGCCATATTGAAAGAGATCTACGCGAGTGAGGATCACTTCGATATCGAGTCCTTGTACATTTCAATGAAGAACAAAAACTATCGCGTGAGTAGAGCTACACTCTATAATACGATAGAACTTCTCCTCCAATGTGGCCTCGTGCGCAAGCATCAGTTCGGACAAAATCAGGCCCATTACGAGAAATCCTACTTCAATAAACAGCACGATCATGTTATTTGCACCGATACAGGTGAAGTAATTGAGTTTTGTGATCCCCGTATCCAGCAAATCAAAGCGACCATTGAAGAGGTCTTTGGTGTGAGCGTAGACGGACACTCCCTCTACTTTTACGCAAGGAGAAATGCTGAAGTAGAAAAATCGAATTCGAATTCCACAAAATAAGCAGAACGCTTTATGGCAGTAGATATCCTCTTAGGACTCCAATGGGGAGATGAGGGAAAAGGCAAAATCGTTGACGTACTCACTCGTCAATATGATATTATCGCACGTTTCCAAGGTGGACCAAATGCAGGTCACACACTAGAATTCGACGGAATTAAGCACGTATTGCACACCATTCCATCTGGTATTTTTCACGACAATTCCATTAACATTGTAGGTAACGGTGTGGTGATTGATCCTGTTATTTTCAAGAAGGAAATGGATGCGTTGGACAAGTTTGAAGGTGATTTCACTGAAAAACTTCTCCTTTCTAGAAAGGCACACTTGATCCTTCCTTCTCACCGTATGCTCGACGCAGCATCTGAAGCCTCTAAAGGCAAGAAGAAAATCGGATCTACCTTGAAAGGTATTGGCCCCACTTACATGGATAAAACTGGAAGAAACGGTTTGCGTGTAGGTGATATTGAACTTCCCGACTTCCGCGAGCGCTACAACAACTTGGTGGCAAAACACAAAGAGCTCATCTCTTTGTACAACTTTGAGTGTGATCTCGAAAGCATGGAAGCCGAGTGGTTTGAAGCTATTGAATACTTGAAAACGCTTACGTTGGTTGACAGTGAACCCTATATTCACAATGCACTTCGTGAGAATAAAAAGATTCTTGCAGAAGGAGCTCAGGGAACGTTGTTGGACATCGACTTTGGAACCTACCCTTTTGTGACTTCTTCAAATACCACCGCGGCTGGCGCTTGCACCGGTCTTGGTGTAGCACCAAATCGCATTGGAGAAGTGTTCGGAATCTTTAAAGCTTATTGTACTCGTGTTGGTAGTGGCCCATTCCCTACGGAACTTGAAGATGCAACAGGTGAAGAACTCCGCGCTAAAGGTCACGAGTTTGGCGCTACCACAGGTAGACCTAGACGCTGTGGCTGGTTGGATCTCCCTGCGCTTAAGTACGCCATTGACATCAACGGTGTGACTCAGCTTATCATGATGAAGGCGGACGTATTGAGTGGTTTTGACACCATCAAAGTCTGTACTCAATACAAGTATAGAGGTGAATTGGTCGACCATTTGCCTTACAGAATTGAAGATCACCTTGTAGAACCTGTTTACGAGGATCTACCAGGATGGAGCGAAGACCTAACTTCTGTACGTTCAGAAGACGAAATGCCTGCTAACTTGCGTTCTTACATCGACTACATTGAAAAGCACACTGGTGTTCCTATTAAAGTGGTTTCTGTAGGTCCAGATAGAACGCAAACCATTCAGAGATAAAATTTGTGAAGCTACTTCACACTCTTCTTTTCCTTCTCCTCGGAGTCACCGCCTTTGGTCAAACAAAAAAGACCAAAATAGAGATTGTATTTGCCCGAACCATCAAGCAGATCAACCGTTCTGGCGAGGTTGTACGACTCATTGGAGATGTTCGAATGAAACATGAAGGTGCGCTGATGTATTGTGATTCAGCGCACTTTTTTCCCGTTTCTAACAGCATGATTGCCTACAGCAATGTGCACATTAATCAAGGAGACACCCTACATCTTTACGGCGACATTCTCGATTACAACGGCAACACTAAAATGGCCGACATCCGAGGAAATGTGAAGCTCGTAGATCCAGATTTGACGCTCACTACCAGTGCATTGATGTTCGACAGAAATTCACAAGTAGGATACTATACCACTGGAGCAGAGATCATTGCAAAGAACGAGACCCTACGAAGTATTCGAGGTTTGTACGATGGCAACACCAATCTCCTTCGATTTAAGGAAAAAGTTGAACTTCAAACCGAAGATTACATCATCTATTCCGATACCATGTATCACCACAGCGAATCGGAACAAACGTGGTTCTACGGCAAAACACACATTACTGGAAATGGCGGCGACATTTACTGTAATAAAGGATACTTCAACGCTATCAACGATTACTCTTGGTTTGTAGACAGTGTATTCATCTACAATGACGCTCAGCTGATTCGCGGAGACTCTGTCTTCTACAACCAACAATCAGACGTCGGACAAGTATACGACAATGTGTTTCTCTCTGATACAGTAGAAGGTTACTCCGTGACAGGAACCTTTGCCCGATACACCAAGAAGAACAGCTATGCATTTGTGACTGGTTTTCCCGTTTACAGTATTGATGTTGATGGTGATTCGCTGCATTTGGCAGGTGATACACTACTTACTTTTCGTGAACACGACACGACGGAACGATTTTTGAAAGTGTACCACAACGTGAGAATTTATAAATCAGACTTTCAAGGACGCTGTGATTCACTCTTCTATTCTGAAATAGATTCCACCTTCCATTTATATCATCAACCCATTCTTTGGACGGGAATCAACCAAATGACTTCAGATAATATCGCCCTGAAATTACGCGACGGGAAAATGGATAGCCTTTTTATGACAGGCAATGCATTCCTGCTTTCTGAAACGGAGGAAATCCTATACGATCAAATTAAAGGGAAGAATATGTATGGACAGTTTGTGGACAATGAACTAGAACGCATATTCGTTTCAGGAAATGGTCAAACGGTCTACAACGCATACGATGAGAACGAGGTTCTACTCGGAATTAATCGCGCCGACTGTAGCGACTTAGAGATCAAGGTAAAGGACAACAAGATTATGCGAATTATCTTCTTGGTGAAACCCGATGCCACCCTCTACCCTGTTGAAGATATTCCAGAAGGTGAAAAGAGATTAAAAGGATTTAAGCCTAGATTTGAAGAGCGTCCGTCTTTAAGCGACATCTTTCAATGAAACAAGTACTCTCCATTCTATTCATTGCACTCTTCGGCTTTCAACTCAAAGCGCAGCCGGAATTTATAGAGGTTGAAAGTGTTTCTGAATGGGAAGAGGTTCTGACCCTCTCTCAACAAAGCAAACGCCTCCTCTTTGTTTATGTGGTTTCTGATGACTGTGATCCATGCGATCTTATGTTTAAGGAGACCCTTGGAAATCAAGGAATCGCCGAAGAAATCACAAACCATTTTATTCCTGTACTGATCCGTAATGAATCAACGGTTGGTAAGAAGTTCATTCTCACCTTCGACGTTGTTCAACTACCTTCAAGCTTGTGGATGACGGGAACAGAATTTGTTTGGATGACCCTAGAAGGTGAATATGACGCTGAAGAGTTCAATACAAAGCTATCCGATCTTCGCAACCTCATAAGAACCTACCCTAATAAGCTGCAATATGCCTTGAGTGGTGGAGATACACTTCAAGTAGAAGATTGGTTTGACTTGATGTTTCTATCTTCCATTAATAGAACGAGTTATGAATCTGACTTAATCAATCAGTTCAAGAATGGATTGTCGTGGGACTCCCTACAGTCTCCAAAGTACTGGCCTTTCTTAGCTACCTACGTATCCGACGTTCGAAGTCCGATTTTCAACTACATCGCAATTGATCCTGCGGAAGCTCTTGGCACCGATTTCCCATGGTCAGATTACTACGACATGATGTACGAACACAACCTCGACAAGGCCATTCGTGAATACGATTCCTCTCGGGTTGAATCGATCGAACTTCTCCTACTTCCTACAAAGATTTACGATTCTACAGCAACCAAGACAGATACAGTACTTACGAGAATTGCTCTATGGCAAGAATTCCTTCTTAGAACCGGAGAGTTTGGCGCTTACTTAGACTACAGCGACTCAGCACTGAGAAGCATTCCGCTGACAGAAGATATCGTTAAAGAGCAAATCCATGTACTCACCTCCTACTCATTGAGTGACGATGCATTTACGAGTGGATTGAGATGGGTAAATCACACATTAAAGACTGAAAAGTCTGCTAATTTATACATCATGAAGGCCGACATGCTTCTTCGATTGGGCAAATTGCCCCAAGCTACTGAAGCCTTGATAGAAGCAGAAAAGCAGAACCCGAATGACAAACAGAAAGAATCTATAGAGTTCTTAGATATGATCATTCGAAACCGCTATTGATAACTATACCACGTCCTTGTACTCGGCCAAAATCTTAGCCAAATCTGGCTTGAAATAATTCGGGCCTTTCATCACCTTTCCGTCCTCACGGTAGATCGGCTCTCCGTCTTCACCCAACTTAGACATATTGCTTCGTTGGATTTCATCAAACACACGTTCAATGACATCTTGCATACCGTGACTCAAGATCGTTCCACAAAGAATGTAGAGCATATCACCTAAAGCATCTGCAATTTCCACAGTATCGTGATTCTGAGCCGCTTCAAGATATTCTTCATTCTCCTCTCGCATCAGCTTGTATCTCAAAAGGTATTGATCTTGTGGAATCTCACCAACAGGCTTGGTATTCTGGGGAATTCTATATGTCTCGTGAAAGGTGTAAACGGAATCGAGTTGCTTCTTCATAATTAAATTAAATAGACTGACCTTTGTCAGGATTCTGGCGCAAAATAGCGCCTACCTTTGAAAACAAGATAACACAAGATGAAAGAAGTTGAGGTTATTACCACAGGCCACTGGATATTCGCCGCAATTTTCGCCGTTGCCTTTGTCATTTTCCTTGTTTGGAGTTACCGCAAAGACGCTGCACGCCATGCGAGATACGAAATGTCATCCTATGGAATCGTCACCCTTTTCGCTGTGTTGCTGCTCATCATCTATATTTTCAAACGGCTTATTTAAAGAATCATGGCAAGTTTTGTATCTGCCCAGGAAGCGATTTCTCACATCAAGTCTGAACAAAACTTATTTATCCACACCGCCGCTGCTGCACCACAAGCCCTCGTTGGCGCTTTAGTGAATAGAGCATCGGAGTTGTATGGAGTTAAGATTTACCATCTGCATACTGATGGAAATGCGGAGTATGCCAATGATGAATACGCGGGTATTTTCGATGTATTCTGTCTGTTTATTGGAGGAAATGTGCGCAAAGCCGTGTGGAACGGTAGAGCGCAGTTCGTACCCTGCTTCCTTAGTGAAGTTCCAGGTTTGTTCAGAAAGAATGTCATTCCTCTCGATGTTGCCCTGATTCAAGTTAGTCCTCCAGACCGACACGGTTTCTGTTCATTGGGAATCTCTGTAGACGCCACCAATGCTGCTTGGCACTCTGCAAAACTCGTAATTGCACAGATCAATGAAAACATGCCCCGCTCTCATGGCGATGGTTTGATTCACATTAGTGAGATTGACTACGCTGTGGAGCACACCCAGCCGCTCCCGCTGCACGAGCCAGCACCTATAACTCCCGAAGAGGCTAAGATTGGCAAGCACATCGGACAGATGATTGAGAATGGCTCTACTCTTCAGATGGGCATAGGCTCCATTCCCAACGCCGTACTCAATGAGTTGAGTACCCACGAGAATTTGGGGATTCACACAGAAATGTTTAGTGATGGGATTATCCCTCTAGTCGAGAGTGGTGTCATCAACAACTCTAAAAAGAAGATTCACCCTGGTAAAATTGTGAGTGGATTCGCCTTCGGTTCACAGAAGTTGTACGACTTCATCCACGACAATCCATTGGTGAACATGCTGGACATTGCTTACGTAAACGATGTTTCCGTGATTCGTAAAAACCCTAAAGTGGTAGCTATCAACAGCGCCATTGAAGTGGATGTAACTGGACAAGTTTGTGCAGACAGCATTGGCACAAAGTTCTACTCCGGCGTAGGTGGCCAAATGGACTTTATTCGTGGGGCTTCTCTTTCTGAAGGAGGAAAGCCCATCATCGCACTTTCAAGTGCAACGAATAAGGGAATTAGCAAGATCGTATCTCAATTGAAACCCGGAGCGGGCGTGGTCACTACTCGCGCTCACGTTCATTATGTGGTGAGTGAGTATGGTATAGCCGATCTTTATGGCAAATCTATTCGTGAAAGAATTCATGCTATGATTGATATCGCTCACCCAGATCACCGAGAAAATCTTGAAAGAGAGGCATTTGAGCTATATCACTCTTAAATTGGCATAAACCAGTGTAAGACTTACCTTTGCATCAAAGAACATAAGAAATGAATCGTCGCCAAACATTTACGTTTGTTGCTTCCCTTCTCGCAGTAGCAGCATTTACTCGTCTTATTCCTCACGCTCCTAACTTCACAAGTATGGGTGCTGTAGCTCTAATTGGTGGGGCTTGGTTTAGAAAGAGTTCATGGTCTGTTCTCTTACCTCTCCTTGCTCTATTTGCAAGTGATTTGGTTTTGAATAACCTCGTGTATTCTACTGGGTCTGGCTTCACTCTATTCTACAGTGGAGCTGAGTACATTTACGGAGCGTTCGCGTTGATTAGCTTACTAGGTGCATTTGGATTGAAAAATGCCAAGCTTTCCAAATTTGGACGCTACGCTATCTTCGGAGGAGTTTCTGCTTTTCTCTTCTTCCTCATCTCCAATTTTGGAGTTTGGATGGCGGATGCCGGAATGTACTCGAAAGATTTTGCTGGTTTGATGGCTTGTTACACAGCCGCTGTTCCTTACGCATTGAACTCGGTTGCTAGCTTTATAGCTTACGGATTCGCCATTATGGGAATCAAAGAAGTAGTTGAAGCTCGTTTCGCCGCTTCTCGTGCATAAGCGTAGAAATCGATCAAAATAAAAAAGGTCCGCCTCATTTCGAGAGCGGACCTTTTCTTTTCTGGGTCTATAGACCTAGACCTTTACTTATTGAAAGCGTAGTTTCCTGGAATAATTCCAACCGTCAAGGTGTCAACTACCGCTTGAGAAGAGATATCGTAACGATACACTTTTCCTGAGCTAGCGTAATCAACGGCGTCACCTAAATAAAGTTCGCCATCCACATCATTGTACCCCATAGAGTAAAGCGAAGCACCTGGAACCAATGAAGTAGTATTCAAGGCTGTGGCTGTAATGTCAAGGCTGAATGGAGTTCCGCCGTAACCATTGCTCAAGTAGTACAAAACTTGACCAGAAGCGTCGAGCGTTAGTCCAGTTGGTCGATCTGCAGAAGGGAATACAAGTCCGAGTTCCTCTGCCCCTGTGGCCATGTCGTATCTGTGAATACTTCCGTCTTCATTGTTAGAAGCATCGTTCCAATCGGTGTAGCCACCACACAATACCCATAGATCACCATTTGCATCAATGGCAATTCCATTAGGATTGTAGCCGGTGTACAAGGTGTCCACAACGGTATGCGTAGCAGTCTCAATTACAGTAACGGTTGAATCCAAACCGAAACCACCTGAATTTGCAACGTACAACATGCCATTGTGAAGTAACATGCGCTCTGGCCCTGTGTTTACATTCACACTTGCAACAAGCGACTGACTCGTTGTATTGTAGAATTCAACGGAGTTACTTCCCCAGTTTGAAATTGCTACTTCATTTGCACCAATACCTACAGCGTAACGCGGCTGTTGCAATCCCGTAATGGTTCCGTTTGAGCTCATGTCATCAGCATCAACGATTTCAACTACACCGCTGTTGTTTACAACAATAAATGCCTGATCACCAGAAATACTCATACTGTGAACCACGTTTCCAAGTGGGCGAAGGTTAACACTCGCAAACACATCGTTCTCAAGCGTTCCATCTGTGGTGTTGTAGAACGAAAGTGTTCCGTTTCCACCTTGAAAAGGACCTTCATTGGTGATGAACATCCCATTGGCATAATCTCCGTTGTTGCCTTTAGATGTTTTGGGCTCATCTTTAGCACATGACGCCAAGATTGGAAGTGCAGCTAAAAGGGCCCAAGAATTAATTCTCATGGTATTTAAATTGAAATTTGACTGATAGATTGCCTTGTATCCCCGGCATAGGGTAAAATCGTTGCTGACTGTATTCTTCGTTGGTGGCATTGAGAACTGCTGCTCCCAATGTCACATTTACCGAACGATAGGGTAACGTATAGTCAACCCCCAGATCTATTAGGTTATATCCGGGAATATCGTAGACTGGATTGTTGTCGGTTGTAGTATGTACGTTGGATGTTCGGGTTGCTCGCATCCAAAGAGAGGCCCCTAAAAATTTGACTGAAGCATTCAAAGCTGCTCTGTACTCTGGAGTATAAATCAATTGGTTCCCAAGCGTTGGATCGCTGGGGTTTGTACTTTCCAAAGTTTTCGTGCTATTCCAAGAACCCTCTACTCCAATTACAAATGGCACTGTAAGCGCAGATGATGAGGCATATGAACCTCCAACAGTCCCACCATAAAGTTCTACTTTTCGAACATTCATGGGGGAATAAAACGGTCCAACCGAAACCCAAAGAATATAGTCTTCTACTTGAGAATAGTATGGATCTACCGAGAGTGATAGTAGTCCTCCTGAAATATCCCACATCTTTTTTAGTCGGATATCTACCGTATAACCAAGCTCCGGACTAAGGTTGATATTCCCTCCTGGTGTCCAGTATAAATCATTTAAGGTAGGGAATCTAAAATGCTGACGATAGGAAGCTTGCGCATGAAAACCTCGCACATTATTCAGCTTCAATCCCACCGATGGCAACAGTGGTGTTTGGGATTGTTGATGATCTACTTTGAGCGCGCCATCCAAGATGAGATAGTCTTTTGCAAACGTCCAGTTCAAGCGTACACCAGCTCCCATTCGGTGTAAATCTGAAGTTGACTTAGAACTCCCTTTCACCTTTTGGTAAGCGTGATCAAGAACGGTAGTAAGCAAGAGAGATTCGTTAATATGGTAATAGAAAGATGCATCGCTGTATTGTGCCCAAGCCAGGTTGGTGTCATTTAAACTCGCCGTAGGATCTACGTAGCGTTGATCCTCCCAGTAGTTACTGGTTTGTATGTGATAGCCATACCTGAGCTGATCCACTTCATATCGGAAGTAGGCTCTGGTTTGATCGTCGTATTGTGTGGCACCTGGACCATAGGTCTGGCTAATGCTCTTGGGAATCCCCCTATCAATCGTAGATCCCCAAAAACCCCATGTAAGCTGACGATTCTCAAGCATCCAGTTACCCTCATAGGTAAGGTGTACGGCAGATTGATCCGAGCCTATCCTCTCGCGAACATCACCGTATAAATCCGTATACTCAAAATCGAGTGGCCCCCATTGATTGATCGTTCCTAGATGATGCGAGACCTGCTTCGTTTTAAATGATATTCTCGCCCGGTTTTCAAACAACCCAGACGTGCGATAAGTAAACGTATTTGAAACTTCTAGATCGTTGTTCAACTGTTTGTTGGAATACACTTGAAGGGCTCCCCCCATGTACGAAGAACCGTTTAAAGATCCCGCTGCCCCCGCATCAATTTCAACTTTAGCATCCAGAGGAAGGGTTGAAAGGTCTGTTAGACCTAAGGCCGGAGAATTTAGCGGCATACCGTTCCAATACACGGCAGTTTGAGAAGGACTGTATCCTCTAAAGGAGATCGTACTGGCCAATCCAGGTCCGTAGCTTCGTATGTAAATGGAGGAATTGCCCGCTAGCGATTCAGCTAGGTTTACATCGGCCATAGATCGAACGGGTAGCGTATCAATACGCTCATCCGAACCATAGCGTGCATTGCCAAAGCGAGGTGCTTCAATTGTCACTTCCGACAACTCTTCTTGAGCATCTGCCGAATAGGTGCTAGTTATTCCAAGGAATAATGCACCAACAATATGTAGGTACTTGTTTTCTTTCATGCCACGCTCTCTTTCTTCCCGAAGAGGATGTGTTATTACATTCGTGGCAGGTCTTCTGACTCTTCCTTTGTCTCATGCCTTCCCGATTTTACTCAGTGGCTGTGTGGATTGAGACACTCATGGAATTACAGCTGCGGGTACAGTTCCGGATTTACACCGGATTCCCTTTTCATCCCGAAACTTCGGGACACCGCGAATGGCGCGAAGGTAGTTAAATTCCTATCGCGGTTGGAAACGTTTTTAAGGCTTCATTGTAAGAGGATTCAAAGGCCAAGCCATTCACCCCTGTACGTATCTGATTTTGAGCCGCATAGTTTAGCAACTTCTCGGTTGGCATGTTGCCAACAAGATCATCGGCTGCCATTGGACAACCACCGAATCCCTTAATAGCTCCGTCAAACCTCCGGCAACCAGCGCGCCAAGCAGCATCTACTTTTTCAAACCAAGTAGACGGTGTAGTGTGTAAATGCGCTCCGAAGAGTACGCCATCGAAACGAGGAATGAGATTGCTAAATAGATAATCAATGCTATCTGGGTTTGAGGTTCCGATGGTATCAGACAAGGAGAGTACTTTCACCCCCTTACTCACCATTTTTTCTGCCCACTCTTCTACTATCTCTACACTCCAAGGTTCATCATACGGATTGCCAAACCCCATACTTAAATAAACCACCAAGCGCTTATCGTGCTTGTGTGTCAATTCGCTAATGGCCTTCACCACATCAAAAGCCTCCATCATGCTCCTGTTGGTGTTTCGCTGTTGAAAGGTTTCAGAAAGTGAAAATGGGAACCCCAAGTCATCGATAACATCGTATTCGCATGCTGCCTCCGCTCCTCGAACATTGGCCACTATACTGAGTAGTCTTGAGTCGGTTTGATCCAATTCTAACTTCTCCACTACCTCTCGTGTATCTCTCAATTGAGGAATCGCCTTTTCAGAAACAAAAGATCCAAAATCTATTGTATCAAACCCTACTTTCAACAAACTGTTGATGTAGTCGATCTTACGCTGTGTGGGAATAAACGGATGTATGCCTTGCATCGCATCACGCGGACATTCCACGATTTGCATGCGGGATTCTTGAGCCATTTCCTTTGTTGATTTTTGAGCCAGTGCGAAGATACGATTTAATGGGGTTTTAGGAGTTTGCGAGGTTTGAGGGGTTTGAGGGGTTTTAGTCTGGTGCCTCCGCGCTGAAGACTAAAGTCCTTTCAATATCCTCTTCACCATACCTGGGCCTTCGTAAATGAAGCCAGTATATACTTGAACCAAACTAGCTCCAGCGTCTAGTTTCTCTTTTGCATCTGCAGCGGTGTAGATCCCTCCAACAGCGATGATGGGGAAACTTCCCTTGGAAAGCTCTGCCAAGCGTTTGATTACCGCAGTGCTCTTATCCTTTACCGGAGCTCCACTGAGTCCACCAGCACCTATGCTCTCTACGTATTTTGCATCAGTGATGAGTCCAGATCTATCTATTGTCGTGTTGGTGGCAATTACCCCATCGATACCTGACTCACGAATGATATCCACGATGTCCACTAATTGTCCATCTGTAACATCTGGAGCAATTTTAAGTAGAATTGGTTTTCGTGCTGGTTTGGTTTTGTTGAGCTCTTCCAGTGTATTCAACAACTCTGTAAGTGGTTCTTTGTCTTGTAGTTCTCGTAAGTTTGGAGTGTTGGGAGAACTCACATTCACCACAAAATAGTCTACGTAATCGTACAAAGCATTGAAGCACTTTACGTAATCGCTTGTGGCTTCTTCATTTGGGGTTACCTTATTCTTACCGATGTTCCCTCCAATGATGAGCTTTGGGTTTCTCTTCTTGAGTCGCTCTACCGCACTATCTACCCCACTGTTATTGAAGCCCATTCTGTTGATCAATCCACTATCCATCGGCAAGCGGAACATGCGAGGCTTGGGGTTTCCCGGTTGCCCAACTGGGGTTAAAGTCCCTATTTCAATAAAGCCAAACCCAAAATTATACAGCTCCTTGTAGAGTTTGGCATCCTTATCAAAGCCAGCGGCTAGTCCAACGGGATTTGGAAATACAATACCAAAAACTTCACGTTCAAGGGATTTATCCTCCACTCTAAAGGCCGAACGAAGCATAGCGCCTACACCGGGAATGCGGTGAATGACCTTGACAAATTTAAATGTGAAGTGGTGTGCCGACTCAGGATTGAGTTGGAATAAAATGGGACGAATGATCGACTTGTACATGCGGAGAATTTGCCGCAAAAGTAATCAAGAAAGAGCGGAATTCCTCAATATGAAGCCTTGGCTCTATCCATGTCGCGCTTCTGTTGTTTCTCTTTCAACGTGTCGCGCTTGTCGTGTTGCTTCTTACCCTTTGCCAAGGCGATATCTAGCTTGGCCCATCCTCTGTCGTTGATGTACAAACGAAGGGTTACGATGGTTAACCCTTGATCTTTTAACTTCTTCTGAAGCTTGTCTAATTCTCGTCTAGAAAGAAGCAACTTGCGTTCGCGCAGTGGATCGTGGTTGAAAATATTGCCGTGATCGTACTCAGCAATGTGCATGTTCTTCACAAACAATTCCTCTCCTTCAAAATAGCAATAGCTATCCGCTAAGTTGGCCTTGCCTTGACGAATGGACTTAATCTCCGTTCCCTGCAATTTCAAGCCTGCGGTAAAGGTTTCCAGTAACTCGTAATCGTGACGAGCCTTGCGGTTTTTTATGAGGACATCATTTTTCATGAGCGAACAAAGGTAAGTAAACGGGCGACTATTCCTTATCGGATAGCATCGGAACAAAACGGAAGTCGCCATGCACCGCTCTCGAAAACTGTTTTTCGCTCTTTCGTGTGATGCAATACATCGTTTGTACAGCGTCTACAG
Organism: Phaeocystidibacter marisrubri; assembly: GCF_008933165.1. Classification (NCBI taxonomy): domain Bacteria; kingdom Pseudomonadati; phylum Bacteroidota; class Flavobacteriia; order Flavobacteriales; family Phaeocystidibacteraceae; genus Phaeocystidibacter; species Phaeocystidibacter marisrubri. Next base: position 1,016,995 of record NZ_WBVQ01000001.1, on the reverse strand, counting down.
CTCCAACCGGTATCACCAATCTCCCTCCCACTTTGAGTTGAGCCAGAAGAGCTTTGGGAATTTCTGGAGCCGCAGCCGTTACTACGATACCATCAAAAGGTGCAAACGTGGGCATCCCTTTATAACCATCGCCAAACTTAGCGGTAGGCTTGTATCCCAATTGTTGCAACAAAACACTCGTGTGATCAAAGAGTTCCTTTTGACGTTCAACCGTAAAAACCTTCACTCCCATCTCGCAAAGAACAGCGGCCTGATATCCAGAGCCTGTTCCGATTTCGAGAACCTTATCTCCTTCAGAAACCCCGAGCAAATCACTTTGGACAGCTACTGTGTAAGGCTGAGAAATCGTTTGGTTTGCGCGAATAGGAAACGCCTGATCTCGGTAGGCGTATTGCTCAAAGGAGCTATCCATATACAAATGACGTGGAACCTTCGAAATCGCAGTCAATACGGCTTCGTTGTTCACACCTTTTTCACGTAGGACCTCCACCAACTGGTTTCGCAAGCCCTGATGTTTTGGGGTATCTTTTCTCATGGTTGAATCGGCGCCACGAAATTAACAAACCAAAGTGCAAAATCGATTACAATCAGTCTGCCATTCTTCCTGTCATTTTGCCTTACCTTTGAACTCAAAGTAGAGTTACTATGCCGCTAAAAATAGGCGTTCTCGGAGCAGGACATCTAGGGAAGATTCACATTAAGTGCATCGGTTTACTACCAGAAACGTATTCATTGGTAGGGTTTTACGATCCGAATAATGAGGCTGCAGCCGCAGTGGAAGCCACTGGATTGAAGCGTTACGACAGCGTTGAAGCATTGGTTGAAGACGTTGATGTCATCGATATTGTCACCCCTACGCTTTCTCATTTTAATTGTGCAGTTACTGCCATTCGTCGGTCTAGACACGTATTTATTGAGAAACCCATCACTCACACCATTGAGCAGGCCCGAACGTTGATCAAACTCAGCGAAGAAGCTGGTATCAAAGCACAAGTAGGACACGTTGAGCGATACAACCCAGCCTTTGTGGCTGCGCGTCCGTTTATACAATCACCGATGTTTATTGAAAACCATCGACTTTCGGAATTTAATCCAAGAGGAACGGATGTGTCGGTTGTGATGGACTTGATGATTCATGATATCGACAGCATTTTGGCAGTGGTGAAATCGAATGTGAAGCGCATTTCAGCAAGCGGTGCTGCAGTGGTTAGTGACACACCTGATATTGCCAATGCACGAATTGAATTTGACAATGGTTGTGTTGCCAATTTAACGGCAAGTAGGATTTCCATGAAGACCATGCGCAAATCGCGCTTGTTCCAGAAAGATGCCTACATCACCGTAGATTACTTTGAAAAGACTGCGGAAGTGGTTCGTATGAAAACACACGAATCAACCGAAGAGAATCCATACGCCATGGTTCTCGACCTTCCAGATGGCAGCAAGAAGCAGATCTACTTTGAACAACCTAAAGTTGAAGAGGGAAATGCTATTAAAGATGAGCTCAAAGCATTAGCTGACGCAATCAATAATAACCATACACCAGACGTTACCTTGGAGGATGGCTACCGAGCACTGGAAGTAGCCCATCAAATTTCCGAACAATTGGAAAACTCCTTGAACGTGATTTCTAAATAATGAAGTACATCTATTCTCTAGTCCTCCTCGGACTTGTTCTTACCGGTTGTAAAAAGGATCCCGCAATTGTTCCTGCCTATCTTCATGTTGACGCAATGAAGGTGAATGCCGACTACGCTAAACACGGGACTTCATCCAGTAGAATTACTACCGTTTGGGTGGAGGTGGATGGAGAGTATATCGGCGTTTTTGAACTTCCAGCCGTGGTTCCCATTGCGGCCACAGGATCTCATAGAATCACTTTAACTCCAGGCATCAACTTGAATGGCATTCAGAGCCTTAGGAATATTTATGAATTCTATACGGAGTACGAACAAACCTTCAATTTTGAGGAGAATAAAGACTATTGGCCCAATGCCAGCGGTGATAGTATCGCAGAGGTAACCTATAGTGCTCGTACCTTCTACACCTACGATAACCTTGAGGATTTTGAAGGACTTTCATTGGCCTTTGAACGTTCCGTTCGAGCCGATACCGGTTTAGTCCGCTCCACCGATTCTCAATATCTCAATGTAGATCCTTCTATAGACGAGGAAAACACAGCGGTAGGCTACTCTTACCTCGGGGATGATGACCTCCTCTTTGAAGTGGTATCCGTAAAAGAATACACCGACCTACCGGCAGGTGGAGCGAACGTATACCTCGAAATGAATTACAAGATTGATGCTGTTGTAACGGTGGGAGTTTTCCGAAATGCCGAGGGACAAGTGGATCAAGTTCCTGTGGTGAGCTTGTACCCGAACGACGAGTGGCAAAAAATTTACATCAATCTAGTTTCTGAAATTAGCGCTTACCCAAATGCTGAAGGGTTTAGAATCTTCCTAGGAGGTGTCAATCTCAAAGGAAACGGTCCAAAAGAACTCCTCTTCGATAACATCAAGCTGGTTTATTGATGAAAAAGAATACGCGTAGGCAGATTGCTCTCTACGTAGCTTTTGATGCACTGGGTGCATTGATGGCCTATGCCGTGTTGTACACTTTTCGAAAGCAGTACATCGAACCTGATGTATTCCCTGTTGAGAATATCCCATACGACAACATCTTTTATCAAGGGCTATTCTTCACCACTGCTTACTGGCTTCTACTCTATACCTTATTAGGGTTTTACAAAGATATTTGGCGACGATCTCGATTGGTTGAAATCTTCCAAACCATTGGTTCTAACGTACTTGGATCACTTGTCATTTTCTTCGTTTTCATCTTAGATGATTGGGTGGCCACCTATAAAGATTACTATGAGAGTTTTGCAGTATACCTCGTAACCCTCATCATTCCTACCGTTACTTTCCGTTTCATTCTCTCTACCCGCACGAACCGAAGAATTCAAGCAAGAAAACTATGGTTCAACACACTGTTGGTTGGTTCGAATGAGAAGGCCGTTAAACTCTACTCGGATATCGAAAACCAACGAAACACTACGGGACACCACTTTGTCGGTTTCGTTTCGGTTCAGGAAAAAATCGAATTCTTGGTAGAAAAGGATCTTCCCCTACTTGGCAACTACAAGGAAATGAGTCGAATCATCGACGAATACCAAGTGGAAGAAGTTCTCATTGCCATTGAGTCACGCGAACACGAAAAGCTAGAAGCCATCATCAACTTGCTGGAAGATCACGATGTACGTGTGAAATCCATTCCTGATACCTACGACATTATTGTGGGGAAAGTACGTATGGAATCCTATGGCATTCCGCTTATCGAGGTGAAGCACGAGATAATGCCAGTATGGCAACGGACCGCAAAACGCGTATTCGACATCTTGGCCTCCTCCATCCTCTTGTTGTTGATTTCCCCTCTACTCATCTTCTGCGGAATCATGGTTTGGCAGAGTTCTCCAGGGAAGATCTTCTACCGTCAGCAGCGCATTGGAATCCATGGAAAACCCTTCCACATCATCAAGTTCCGAAGCATGTACGAAGATGCTGAAAAGCATGGTCCGCAGCTCTCCAGTGATGCGGATGACAGAATTACTCCGTGGGGACGCATCATGCGAAAGTATCGCTTAGACGAGTTTCCTCAGTTTTACAATGTATTGATCGGTGAGATGAGCATCGTTGGTCCGCGTCCGGAGCGTCAGTATTACATTGACAAGATCATGGACAAAGCGCCACATTACAAGCACATTCAAAAAGTAAAGCCCGGGATCACCTCTTGGGGGATGGTAAAATTCGGATACGCTTCCACCGTAGATGAAATGATCGAACGTCTCAAGTTCGATTTGATCTACATCGAGAACGTCAGTTTCTTCAACGATTTAAAGATCCTCTTCTATACCATTTTGATAGTTTTGCAAGGAAGAGGCAAATAGAATAACCACAAATCAAGGACATGCAGAACATTACTGTTATTGGAGCCGGAACCATGGGTAACGGCATCGCTCACGTATTTGCGCAGTTCGGATACAACGTCAATCTATACGATATCCACCAATCCAGCTTAGATCGCGCTGTGGCAACCATCACGAAGAACATGGATCGCCAAGTTGTTAAAGAGCTGATTTCAGAAGACGACAAGAACGCCGCTTTGGGTCGACTTTCAACCTCTACGGATCTAAAATCGTCGGTTGAGAAAGCCGACTTAGTGGTTGAAGCAGCTACAGAGCGAGTAGATATCAAGCTCGACTTATTCCGTCAATTGGATGAACTCACTAAAGAGTCGTGCATTCTGGCATCGAATACTTCCTCTATTTCCATCACCAAAATCGCGGCAGCTACTAAGCGTCCAGAGAAAGTGATTGGCATGCACTTCATGAACCCAGTTCCTGTAATGAAGTTGATTGAGATCATCCGCGGTTACAGCACCAGTGATGAAACAACTGAGGCCATTGTTGAACTTTCAAAGAAACTCAACAAGATTCCAGTTCCATGTAACGACTACCCTGGTTTTGTTGCGAACAGAATCCTTATGCCAATGATCAACGAAGCCATCATTTCTCTTCACGAAGGAGTTGCAGGCGTGGAAGAAATCGATTCCATCATGAAGCTGGGAATGGCTCATCCAATGGGACCACTTCAATTGGCCGACTTCATTGGCTTGGACGTATGTATGAGCATCTTAAATGTATTGTACGAAGGCTTGGGCAACCCTAAATACGCCCCTTGTCCACTGTTGGTAAACATGGTTACAGCTGGAAAGCTGGGAGCTAAATCAGGTGAAGGATTTTACGATTACAGCGAAGGCCCGAAGAACGCGAAAGTGTCTTCTCAATTCGTGTAACCATTGGAATATAGCTACAGAAAGAGGCCCATTGCGGCCTCTTTTTTTATGCCCCCTACTCCATATTGCCGCTTGTACCTTATATTGCGGCCCCGCAAAAATTCAATTAATCCAAAATACACACATGAAATACGCTATCCTTCCACTTATAGGAGCGCTATCGCTTTCTGCCTTTGGTCAAGATAACTTGGTAAACCAAGCCAATGCTAACGCCACAGAAGCGGGTCCGGGTTACCAATTCGAAACCCTTATTGACCTTGAAGCAACTCCAGTGAAAAACCAGTACTCTTCAGGTACTTGTTGGAGCTACGCTACCAGTTCATTTGTTGAGTCCGAAATGATTCGCATGGGTAAAGACCCTATCGATCTATCGGAAATGTTCACCGTTCGTCAGGTTTACATTGACAAAGCTGACAAATACGTTCGTCTCCACGGATTCTTGAACTTCGCACAAGGTGGTGCTCTTCCAGATGTGATGTACGTAATTAAGCATTACGGCGCCGTTCCTGAAGAAGTATATCGCGGTTTGAACTACGGTACCGAAATGAACGAGCACGGAGAATTGGAAGCAGCTTTGAAAGGAATTCTCGATGCTGTTATCGAGAACAAGAATCGCTCGGGTATTACTCCAGCTTGGAAAATAGGTTTTGACGCCTACCTAAGCGCGTATCTAGGTGAATATCCTGCTGAATTTGAATACAACGGCAAGAAGTACACTCCACGCAGTTTTGCGGACGACGTGGTGGGAATTGATCCAGACGAGTATATCCAATTGACTTCTTGGACACATAATCCATACGACACCGAAGTTCAGATTCAAGTACAAGACAACTGGACTTGGGGAAGCTCTATCAATGTAGAGTTGGATGAGATGATGAAGAACATCGACCATGCTTTGGAAGAAGGGTACACCGTTGCTTGGGCTGCTGATATCGAAAGAGGTTGGTTCAGCCTTCCAACAGGTTTGGCACTTGCTCCTGCGGGATGGGACGATATGGAATCGGCTGAAAAGACAGCTTGTTTTGAAGCTCCTGTAGCACAAATGGAAGTAACTCCAGAAATTCGTCAAGCTAGCTACGACAACTATGAGACAACCGACGATCACGCTATGCAAATCACCGGTAAAGTGAAAGATCAAAACGGCAACATCTACTACATTGTTAAGAACAGCTGGGGCGATCGCGAGAATGACTTCCGCACTGGGTACATCTACGCTTCTGAAGCCTATGTACGCATGAAAACCATCAGCGTAATGATGCACGAAGATGCACTAACCAGCCATGTAGAAGACTTGGTTGACTAAGAATAGTCGTGTTGAGATGATATGGAAAGGGAGCCAAAGGGCTCTCTTTTTTTTTTGTGAACGTAAGGTATTCCTAATGTCCATCATCCGGTAATACTAACTCTGTAGGGTTTGACGCAATGGCTACATACGCAGGTTGACTCCAAGGACCCCAGAGATTTCTACTCCTATAATCATTATCTTTCTGACACTCTCAGAAGACTACAGCTCTACATGATATCCATCACGTCCAAACGTCATTCGTTTAAATTCTATGCTCTCCTAACCTTCCTCACTTTATTTCTTCTGGGATTAGGAACCAGTTCTAAAGGCGAACATTAGAATCCAGTAGCGCACTTAAATAAGTACCTCTTGACACATTGAAGAGATGGAAAGAAAAAGTAAAAAAAGGGCTATATCAACGCACATAGCGGGTGAACAGCTACTAGCAAAGTCTTCAATTCGTAGTTTGGTACTGACAGATAGAAAATCGCTTCGAAGCCGCCAGAAGACACATACAAATCGTTAGAACACATACATTCATGACTCAAAAAGAACAAATAAAGACAAGTAAATTCCTGAGTTTGGTCTTGAGACACAGACCAGATACAATTGGTTTGACCTTGGATAAAAATGGGTGGGCCGACACTAAAGAGTTGTTAGAAAAAGTCAACAGCAACGACCTTAGTTTGACCTTTGATGAGCTCAAAACTGTAGTAGAAAATAACGACAAGAAGAGATTCCTGTTTTCAGCAGACTTTTCAAAAATAAGAGCCAATCAAGGGCACTCCATCGAAGTGGACTTAGAATTGAAAGAAAAAGTCCCACCTGAGAAGCTCTTTCATGGGACGGCAGAGAAAAACCTCTTGTCTATCCAAGAAAAAGGTCTGATAAAAGGTCAAAGACAACATGTTCACTTATCATCGGAGAAAGAAACGGCATATCAAGTTGGAAAACGATATGGAAAGCCAATCGTATTGACTATCAATACCGGCGAAATGCACAGACAAGGACAAAAGTTCTTTCAATCACAAAATGGGGTTTGGTTAGTGGATAGAGTATTACCAACCTTTATTACATTTCCATCATGAAAATATTTAAAATCTACCTTCTGTTACTTATTCCTATGGTTTCATGCGTGAATTCAAAGGGTAATGAAAGTGTTCCGAGCACATCAACAGAGGAAAGTAAACTAGAGAAGGATACAGTCCACTTCAATACTCACATAACAGGGTCTGGCAGTCCAACTGTTATTTTTGAATCGGGTTTGGGAACTCCCCTGAATAATTGGCATCAAGTCCAAACGAGTATTTCGGCCAACTATAAAACGATTTCTTACGATCGCTTAGGCATTGGAGGCTCATCAGCTACCGAATCTCCTAGAAACATTGATAACTTGGTTTCAGACTTACGTACGTTGATCACTCTGAACGAGATCGATGGTCCAATTGTGTTCGTTGGTCATTCTCTCGGCGGACATATTGCTAGAAAGTACCAAGAGCTCTATCCATCCAATGTTGTTGGCTTATTCCTGATTGATCCCACAAATGAATATTTGTATGACGCGGTTTTCAATGAAATGACTTCAGAAACTGTCGACTCAATGAAGACAGCTTGGGATGATAATTTTAAAAATCAGCCAATTGGGGTATACAACGAATGGAAAGAAGTAGATGGTATTGATGCGGTCTTGAGAAAATGTCCTCTACCTACGGGCATCCCAATCACCATCTTGGCTTCTTATCAAGAAAGTTCTTTTTTAACAGAGACAAATGCCAAGCTTAAAAAAGAGCTTTTATCAGATTGGCAAGAAGGCAAGGCTAATGTGACAATATTGGAGACTACAAATAGTGGTCACTACATACATTTGGGAGAACCGGATTGGGTAATTTCCCAATTGGAGACTTTTTTAATGAACATTCAATAGTTCTAACATTTAGCACTTGAAGTATAAAAGCCCAGGCATTCCGCTGGGCTTTTGTGTGTTATGAAAGTCCCCCTACTCTCCTTTTCCTCCGTCACCCGTCACTTAGCATCCATCCCCTTCAATTCCCATGCGAAAGGATTCGTGCGGTAGAAAGGAACTCTTCACCCGTCATCCAACATCCGCCATCCAACACCTCAAACACCTTAAACCTCTTAAACACTCTTAACCTATTCCCCCCTTCAATTCCCACGCGAAAGGATTCGCGCGGTAGAAAGGAACTGTTTCACCCGTCATCCAACATCCGCCATCCAACACCTCAAACACATTAAACCCCTTAAACACTCTTAACCTATCCCCCCCTTCAATTCCCACGCGAAAGGATTCGCGCAGTAGAAAGGAACTGTTTCACCCGCCATCCAACACCTTAAACACCTCAAACACCTTAAACACCTCAAACCCCTTAAACACCGCAACAAAGCGTACATTCCATCCATGAAAACTACACTCTCCACCCTATCAGTCATCTTGCTATCTCTATCGGCCCACGCTCAAAACCCAACGGAAGGTATAGGCGCGGTAATCACGCTCTCCATGATTACCTTAATTAGTGTTTTGGTTCTACTCGTCTCTTCTATCGTACGCCTAACCAAAGGAAAGAATAAGGCGAGTATTCTTGTAAATGTGTCGGGGGCTGTATCTATTCTGTGCTCCGTGTTGTCTATGGCTATTCTCAGGACAGAGATTGACTCTGGTTTTTTAACCACCTGTCTAGGAATTATCTTTACTTCCACTACTCTTATCGTTTTAAACCAGAGAGTTGGTAGGAGTAAGAATGAAGATCGATGAGTTTTAGTTTACTTCTTCCTCCTCGAAAATTATGGCTGGCTGTGAATACTCTATGACTAATTAGGTCACTCCTAAGTAGATGATAAGCGATAGAGCAGCAAAACCCTAGAAGAGCAAATGCCCAAAATTGTTTTAGAGACATATATCAACGCACCTGCCGAACGGGTATTTGACCTTTCACGCAGCATAGATCTTCACAAATTGTCGACCGCCCAAACAAACGAGGAGGCTATTTCTGGCGTAGTGACTGGATTGATTTCGATGGGTGAGCACGTAAAATGGCGAGCTCGTCATTTCGGTATTTATCAAACACTCACTTCCAAAATCACCGAATTCGACCGACCGAGATATTTTGTAGATGAAATGGTGCAAGGTGTCTTTCATTCATTTGTCCATCAACACCACTTTGAAGAGAAGAATGAAACCACCATCATGCGCGATATTTTCAATTATCAGTCACCTCTTGGCTTCTTAGGAAAAATAGCAGATGTGCTTTTCCTCAAACGATATATGACAAGACTTCTGAAGACCCGAAATGAGCTCATCAAAGAGTTCGCGGAAACTAGTCGATGGAAAGAAGTAATCACAGACTAAAAAAGACTCCTCATGTATGTTTTTGCTTCTGAGATTAGACTGTACACTACAGAAAGTAGGCGCTCCCACCCTTTCCTCGGCATGCGAATAAGTTCCATTACAAGAAACACTAGCCATCAATGAAAATGATACGATTCGTGCTTTCAATCATAGTGGGACTGCTGGTTTTGTCATGCACAAACCGCACCGATAATAGCAACCATCAAAATTCCCCCTTGTCAAAGAAGGCTTTCTACCAGGCTAGAATGCTAGAGAAGAATTTCCAGTTTGAGAAGAACGGACCTTGTGACGATGCACTTGAGGATACGTTACATGAGAGGTCGGTTGTCTATTTTGAATCCCGAACCTTTTCAGATTCCAGCGCAATCATTGAATTCAAGTTTATAGACGCATGTTGTCAAGAGTTTCTAGGGGACTACTCCATTGTGAATGATACTCTTATATTCAACTATGAACAGGTAAATGATGAGGTTTGCAGCTGTTTATGCTGGTACAAATACAAGTTGACTATTCACGAACCAAGTGAAAAGTATAGAGAAGTTAGAATAAAGACATACAATCAGTAAGCTCTTCAGCTCAATGGACAAACAATCTACATCACTAAATGCTTTGGCAACCTTGGGTTGGTTGTTCCTTCGACTCATCATCTTAAACGCCCTAATCCTATCCGCTGCATTGGCTCTAGGAGCTTGTCGGTATTTCTTGGAGCCAACAGACTCCTTCTTGGTAGGGTTTCCCATTCAGCTTTACTTCGTTACATTCTTGCTGTCGAATTTGGTTTACATCTTGGGCATCGTTTTCGAGGCTGTCTACCTCCAAATTTGGGACAAGAAAATTGACATTCGGAACTATGAAACGAAATTCTTCAAAATCAGCCTTGTGATGATTTTAATCGTTGCTGTATTTGGAATAGGGATGTACTTCATCCGCTATTTTGCTTGACAAAGAGGCTTAGAATTTCCGGGCAATATGGACTCCTCAGACTACATCGGAAACCCTACATTTCTCTTTTTCTCATCATGAAACATTACATTGGAATCACAGAGTATCAAAGTACTGGATTGGGGAGAAACAATACTTTGAATCCGAAGTGATGGAAATCAATAAGCAACAAAGGGCGACTATTAAAATCAACATCGAGAGTTCCAACTAGAAGCATGGAGAGATTAATTGAAAATATCAAATCTTACATTTCACTGAATGATAAGGAAATACAACTTCTTCATGATTCCGTTGAAAAGAGAGTATTCTCCAAGAATGAGGTGATATTTACGGAGGGGAAAGTATCAGATGAGATCTATTTTGTAACGAAAGGATGTGTCAGGCTCTTTTACAATGTAGATGGCAATGATAAAACGGCGTTCTTCTATACGGAAGGTCAATTTATTTGCGCTGGCGAAAGCTACACCTTCCATATTCCAGCCATGGAAAACTATCAAGCGATCGAACAATCGGAACTCTTCATCTTCACAAAATCGAAGATTGAACGCTTATTGAATGAAGCTCCTAAGTTTGAGATTATTGCTCGAATAGCCACCGAGAATGAACTCATCACTTGTCAGAAGGTAATCGCATCTTTCGTCACCAAATCTGCAGAGGAGCGCTATCTCGATTTATTGGTAGCACAAGGTGAACTGTTTCACCGTGTGCCTCAGCAATATATAGCCTCCTTTTTGGGCGTATCTCCTGAAACCTTGAGTCGAATAAAAGCACGCGTATTCAAGAGGATGCGTTCTTGACGATCGTCAAGAGAAAGCCGAACTCCCCTCTCTAGCTTTGTCAAAAAAACAATGAAAACAAAGAGAGTTTTAGTCGCAGGAGCAACCGGATACTTAGGGCAATACTTAGTTAAAGAGCTCAAAAAGAGAGGCTATTGGGTAAGAGTGCTAATCCGTCATGAAGATCAGATGCGAAAGTTTGACGCGGTAGATGACTACTTCATTGGACAGGTTACCGAACCCCAAACGATCGTGGGAGTTACGAAGGATATCGACTGGGTTTTCTCCACCATAGGTATTACCCGACAAAAAGATGGATTGACCTATATGGACGTTGATTACCGTGGCAATTCTAACTTATTAGCAGAGGCGCTGCACAATCAGGTAGAAGCCTTCCACTACACTTCAGCTATAAACGGAGACAAATTGCGGCACCTTAAGATATTCGAGGCTAAAGAGCGATTTGTGGATGAACTCAAGATGGCTGGAATTGACTACTGTATTTTCCGGCCGAATGGATTTTTCTCGGATATGAGAGACTTCCTCCAAATGGCAAAGTCAGGCCGAGTTTACTTATTTGGCGATGGTAGATATAAGCTGAATCCTATACATGGAGAAGATTTGGCAGCGGTTTGTGTAGACAAGGCTGAAGCCAGATGTAAAGAGTCCATTATTGGAGGTGTGGATGTCCTCAGTCAGAATGAATTGGCTGAACTTGCCCTAAAGGCCTGGGGAAAACCAATAAAAATCACCCACTTGCCCGATTGGACACGTAGATTTACCATCTGGTTGGCAAGAACGTTTACTTCTTCAAAAACCTATGGCCCAATAGAGTTTTTCATGACTGCCATGGCGAGCGATAATGTAGCACCCTCATACGGGTCAAAACGTCTGGAAGACTTTTTCAGGTCGGAAGTCAACGAGATTAGAATGAAGGTGTAAATGCATCCATTGGCCTTGTAAGGAGCTTGCCCATCCGTCCATGGAATGATCACTTGGCGTGGTCATTAACATTCTGCTATCTTTGATTTTCTCGAACTTGAAATCTAGAGGAATCAGATCAAATGATAGAGCATACTGGGTTAAATCAGAACCTTTATGAGGTTGATTCACAAGTATACGATAGGCTTTCGCTGAGCATTACTAATGTGGTGAATGAACGCGAAGGAGTTGAGTATGATGCTTGTAGATTTCAACTGAATGGAATGAATATCATTTCCAGAAGTTCTAAAACTACTCCCAAAAAATCTGGGCAATTTGTGACATTCTGGAAGCGAGATCAACTGGGAGAAACAGCTCCTCACTCAGAGAATGACCCTTTTGATTTTTACATCGTCCAATCAAGATCAAGAGATCAATTAGGACAATTCGTGTTTCCAAAATCGGTATTGATCAAGAAGGGATACATACGCACAGCCTTGAAAGACGGGAAAAGAGGCTTTAGAGTATATCCGATATGGGATCAAACCTCAAATAAACAAGCCGAGAAAACCCAAGACTGGCAACTGAAGTACTTTTATAAAATTGATGAATTGACCAACTTGAATAAAGTTCGTGAATTGTATGGAATTCAGTAACAGATGAGTGGTTCAGCGGGCAAGACTGGAATAAACTTGGCCATCACTTCTCAAAATTATCATGAAGTAATCATCAATAAATCAATTAAAAAACAGAATGTTATGGGAGCTTGGGACTACGGCATATTTGACGACGATACAGCATACGACTTCTTTGATGAGATAGAATCGGATGCGAAAGGCTTTTTCAAAAGATCGTTTGAAGCAGCCAATGAATCGGACTATCTTGATTACGATTCAGCTCATCGAATAACTGTTTCTGCAGCATACTTAGACAATTTCCTAAACGGGACAACGTATGCAATGGACTGTGACGAGGAAAAAGACATCAGTAATGTGAATTTATTCCGCGATTTAAAGGGAGAACTTGTACTAGATGATCTTAAAGAAATTGCAAGACAAGCATTGAACCGTGTCATCAGTGAAAATTCAGAATTAAACGAACTCTGGATGGAGAATGAAGATCTTTACCCCAAATGGAAAGGCAATATTGAAGCATTAATTAGCAGGCTTAAATAGCACTTAGCCTATTATCACACGCAGATTGATCGCCTTCCTTTAATCATAGACTCCTAAAATGACTAACGAGCTAAAGAACAATACGGGCACAAGAATAGGCTCCATGATTGTGGACCACATGGCCATGACTTTTATCGCGATGATATTCTTCATTCCAGGAATGGTCTCAGGATTTATGTCGGCTTTTGAAATTAGTCATGAGCCAACGAATATGGACTTATTAGGTGAATATAAATACCTAGCCTTAATAGGATTCGCTCTGTATTTCTGTAAAGACAGTATTAATGGCAGAAGTATCGGAAAGCGCGCCACGAAACTGCAAGTTGTCAACTACAAGGATGGAACTGTAGCTTCTCCCTTGAAGTGCACGGTACGCAATCTCTTCATTGTTGTGTGGCCCATTGAAGTGATAGTCACCCTTGCTAGTCCTAGCAGAAGAATTGGAGATTTCGTAGCAGGAACCAAAGTTGTCCCTTACACGCTTGAACGTGAACAACCTAAAGTGAACTATACTCAAATTGGAATAGCGCTAATACTGGCTTATTTATTCGCGGCTATCGTTCTGATCCTTCCACTTGAAGGATTGAAAGCAAAGGTTGAGAGTCACAGCGTTCGGTATGTAGAGCGCTCTTTAAACGAAAGTGCCGCCCGTGAAACCGAACAACGCTATGCCACACAAATGGATTCCTATCTCACCGCTGATGTTGTAGTCTATGACCAAATAGAAGACGGTGAAGATTTAAAGTATGTGTCTGTCATCCTTCACTTGAAGGAGAATTACTTGGAAACTACTGAAGACTTCGATTATATAAAATCAATCACACTCCCACTGCTGCTCAGACAATTTCCTGAAGGAACCTTTGTAGGACAGATTAAGTATGTCTACCGTGAACCTGGACAGCTAAACATTGAAACCTTACCGCTAGACTGGCGGGAGTAGGCTGGTCATCGGGCTTCAGGCACCATATTCACTTGGCGCCTTCCCTGTGTACTTTCGAAAAATTCGATTGAAATGAGCAGCGTCAGTGAAGCCTAACTTGTTTGCAATCTCCTTGATGCTCAAATTACTTTGCTTCAATAGGCTTTCTGCCATTTTCACTTTGGTCTCCACGATGTACTGCTGGAGTGATATTCCCAAGTGCTTTTTGATGTAGATCCCCACATAATTAGGCGATAGATAGAAGTTTTCAGCAATCACTTTGACCTTTACCCTATCCTTCTTCAATACATTCTGTCGAACATAAGCAAGTATCGCTTCTACTCGATCCGTATGTGATAGGTTCTGTACCGGTTTATCCTTAAATGATGTCTTCAAATTTCTAGATAAGACTATCAAAATTGCTCCGAACAGTTCGGTTATCACATTTCTACCATACGTTTCTGGATTCTCGAGTTCATCTCGAATGAGATAATACAATCCATAGAGCTGCTTGCGATCCATTTCATTTCGAATGACGCTTTTCGCAATGACATTAGAGTGGAAAATTACCGATTCCAGATTCTTTCGCCAGTACGTACTGGTAGTGAAAGATGCCTTTTCAATAAAGAGTTGTTCGGTAAACTTGATAATTCCAAATGTTGTCGGTTCGGATATAACGAATTCGTGTTCGTCTTTGGGAGTCAGAAAGAAAAGATCACCCGCCTTATAATCCACAATGCTCTCATTCAACAGATGTTGTCCGTTTCCTTTCAAGACAAAGGTCAATTCAAAGAAGTGATGCTTGTGGCGGGGATAGCCCCAATCGTTCACGGCTTCAAACTCAAGGACATCAATATCCTTTGTAATGTAAAATCGCTTTGCCATTGGGGTTGATTTATACAATTATACAATGGATTTATACAACAACATCCCTCATTCTCTACTCTATCTTGGTCCAAGTAAAAATCTAAACGATGATAGAAAAAGAAAAAATACTCAACGCATACATATTTAGACACGCGTGTAAACTATTCGATACGGAGAAGAAAATCAGCGATTCCGATATGCAATTCATTCTTCAAACGGCGCAGTTATCGCCCAGTTCCTTTGGTTTTGAACCATGGCATTTTGTGGTAGTTCAAGATCGAGGTCTTCGCAAAAAATTAAAGGAACAAGCATGGGGTGCAACTGCCAAGTTGGATACAGCCAGTCATTTTGTGATTTGTCTCACCATGAAATTTCCCCTCATGAAATACGACAGCGAATACATTGAGAATTTCATGAGGGATGTACAGAAACTACCCGAAAATGTAATTGAAAGCAAAGGCAAAATGTATGAGGTATTTCAAAAAAGTGATTTCAATTTGACCGACGAGAGAAAGCTGTTTGATTGGGCCGCCAAGCAATGCTACATACCATTGGGCAACATGATGACAAGTGCGGCAATGATTGGCATCGACTCCTGTCCTATTGAAGGTTTCAATCAGGAAATCAGCAATACAATTCTCAAGGAAGATCTCGGAATTGATACATCCCTGTATGGTATATCCTATATGGTTGCATTTGGTTACCGAGTGAATGAGCCCAGACCCAAAACCAGAAGAAACATAAGCGACTTCGTAACCTTTAAATAGTCGGTCATGAAAAGTTCTAGAGTCATACCTAACACGCTCCTTGCGTTAGTTTTCATCTTCAGTTCCTGTCAAACACCTAAGTCGGATACAGCAATGGCACCCCATCCATCATCAGAATTGAATGGAACAAATAGCCACTGGCCAAATGGCGCCCAGCTAGTTATTTCCTTTTCCATGCAATTTGAAACAGGAGGTCAACCAGAAGGTGCTGAAAGTCCATTTTCGGGAAACCCTTTAACCGCCGGAAATCCAGATATGCCGGCTAATAGCTGGTTCCGTTACGGTGCCAAAGAGGGTGTTAACAGAATGTTGAATCTTTGGAAAAAACATGGGATTCATGTAACCTCTCACGTTGTTGGTGAAGCAGCTATAAAATATCCCGAAGTAGCCAATGCCATAGCTGCTGGTGGACATGAAATCGCTGCACATGGCATCTCTTGGAGCGATCAGTGGAATATGAGCTATGAAGATGAACTCCAATTCATCAAAGAGGGAATTGACACCGTTGAAGCAATTACCGGACAACGAGGTAGAGGCTATAACGCCAACTGGTTACGCAGAGGACCAAACACACTAAAAGTTCTTCAAGATCTTAACTTTCTATATCACATTGATGATTTGAGTCGGGATGAGCCGTTTATACGAATGGTACGAGGTGAGCCATTTGTGGTTATTCCCTATACTCTACGCAATAATGACATTGTGAACATAGAGGGAAAAAACTGGAGTCCCGATCAATTTTTAGCGCAATTGAAAGCTGAATTCGACCAGTTGTATTCCGAAGGTGCCTCACAACGACGAATGATGAGTGTTAGCCTCCATGATAGAATCGGTGGAGCACCGAGTATTGTACACGTTGTGGATCAATTTATCGAATACGCGAAACAACACGAAGGTGTAGTGTTTATGCGAAAAGATGAAATTGCCGAATTGATAAAAGACGATCCGAATACACCGATCGACCATTCAGAAAGAGAATTCAATCAGTAAACTAAAAATCGGGGTCATCACTTTGGCGAAAACCGAGTATTGCACCAAGATTTAACCAATATGGAAATCACACACCATGAAGCATACACGACTATTTCAGCCCTATACTATGAATGGTAGAGCATTGAAGAACCGTTTTCTAATGGCTCCAATGACCCGTTCAAGAAGTGACCAACCAGGCGATGTTCCCAACAAACTGATGGCAACATATTACGGTCAAAGAGCTTCAGCAGGCCTTATCATTACAGAAGCTACGCAAGTCTCTTTGCAAGGAAAAGGATATGCTAGAACTCCCGGTATCTATACCCCAGAACAAATAAAAGGCTGGAAATTGACCACAGAAGAAGTACATGCAAAAGGAAGTGAAATCTTCTTGCAACTATGGCATGTTGGCCGAGTGAGTTCCTCTAAGGTAAACGGATTACAACCCATCGCTCCCTCTCCCATTACCGCCAAGGAAACCAAAGTGTACGTCTTTGACGGAGCCCCTAATGGTGATGCCACTTTCACACCCGTTGAAGAACCGCGTGAAATGACGCAAAAGGACATTGATCGCGTTATTAAAGAATTTGCTCAAGGTGCAAAAAATGCGATGAAAGCCGGATTTGACGGTGTTGAAATTCATGGAGCTAATGGCTACCTCATCGATCAATTCTTGCGCAGTAATTCCAATCGGCGAACGGACAAATATGGTGGCAGCATGGAGAACCGAATTCGCTTGCTCACTGAAATCACACAAGCCGTTGTGGATGAGGTTGGAAGTAGGAATGTAGGAATTCGATTATCACCATTCATCAGTTTCAAGGATATGGCAGATCCCGAAATTCTGGATACCATTATGCTTACCGCAAAGGCACTTGAGAAGATCGGAGTGGTTTACATTCATTTGAGTGAGGCCGATTGGGATGATGCTCCAGAAATTCCAGATGAATTTAGAATCGAATTGAGAAAGACTTTTAGCAACACCATCATCGCCACAGGAAACAAAACGCCAGATCAGGGTGAGCACTTATTGCAAAACAATTGGGTTGATATAATCGGTTTCGGACGAAAATTCCTAACCAATCCAGACTATCCAGAGCGTGTAAAATTAGACGCTAAAATGAACGAAATCAGCGATTCGCATACACTATTTGGCGGTGGAACTGCAAGAGGCTACACCGACTATCCATTTCTAACAAAAGACTAATTAATAGACGTAATCGTTGAAGAGAGCTACTGTCTGATTCTACAGGGATGATCAAAAGCATTGGTTGATTTCATTTTACACGCTCGTAGTAAATCAAAACAGCAGGTATACATCAGGCTATTTGTGGTAGAACAAATCACAAACACCTATCTGAATAAATCACTCCCGCCTTGTAGTGTTCCCTTTCGCCTACCACAAACAATCATCAACTAATACCTCACCCCCATCGCTCTAAACAAAAAGCCCATCAACCACGCGGGACCAATAAGCAAGAACTGAAGGTCTTTAAAGAAACTCGGTTTCTTCCCTTCTATACTGTGACCATAGAATTGTCCAACCCAAGCAGCGGCAAAAATGATCAGTGCCATACTCCAAACCGACATCGGAAGAAGCTGCAAACCGTACAAACCGATATAACACACCACACTGAACAGCGTCATTCCAATTCCCATGGGTATGCTGTGAGCATAGTAGAAGGCTAAGACAAAAAACAGAAGAACGGTTCCCCAATGGGCTATGCCATGCAAGGATTCAGGGAACAATTGAAGCAGTAATTCGTTGGGTATGCTGGCCACCAAAGCGAAGATGGAAAAGAAGATACTGGGGACACAAATCCAGTGGATCAACTTATTTAGCGGGTTTTGGTGACTTTCACCGTATTCGTCAAACCAAGAATCGAGACTTCTCATGATACAGTTTTTAGGGAAGTTCGAGCATTCTTCGGACATTTGCAATCCACAAAAGAAAACCGAATCATGTCGGACGATTTAAATAAGAAACTAGAATCCCTTCGTCAGAAGCTCGACGAAATGGAAACATGGCCAACGCTATACATGTACAAATTCATTGTACCTGCGGATAACCAAAAGGTAGCTCAGGTTGAAGCCCTGTTCGATACAAAAGAATCTCAGGTGACCACTCGTACGAGTAAGAATGGGAATTTCGTCAGCATCACTGCGGTTGAAATGATGATTTCACCGGAAAGTGTCATTGACCGATACAAGCAAGCTGAAGGCATAGAAGGGTTAATGTCCCTCTAGTTTATCGCGTCATCACGATATAATCTTTAAGCACCTTCCGTAAAAAGTCGGTGCTTTTTTCTTTTCCTTTCGTAATACCCAACACCTCTTCTAACTTGGCGACAAGTTCCTTTACAGCCTGTTCGTGACCACTTGTTGGATTTCTCTCTACCCGCAGAACCGTTTGCTTGATTAACAGCGCTTCTTCTTCTGACAATAAGCGAGCATTCGGGAACACCGGTTCATAGTTCTCTGTAGTCTCCAAATTGAGGATATGCTTCAGTGTCACATTGCGTTCCATTCGATCGCGAACCACAATGGTTCCGCCCAATACATCACCCAAACGCTGAGAGTATTTACCTGATAGTATCAAAACACTGGCAAGCGCACCAGAAGTAAGGAGGATGTCAAAAATGCGCATAAACCAACGCGAAAGAACCTCATCTAGTTTCACTCTACCACCATCCAAACGGATGGCACGAATGCCCAGAATGCGCTTTCCGGGGGTTCTCCCAGCCCATGCCAATTCGAATATGGCCGAGTAAAAGATGTAAAATGGCATCACAATCAACCATATGTAAATCTCTTCCACCGTATTTGAGGCATAGGGAAAGAACCACATGCCCAATAATGAAAGAAGTCCAATAGTCAACCAAAAGATGGTTTGATCGAGAGCGAAAGCCGCTAGGCGCATTCCAAAGCTTGCCAATTGAAGCTCTAGGGTCACGTTTTGCGGCGTTTGAATATCTACCGTTTTCATGCGTTCGTGAAAGTATGAAAAAAAGACTCTTTAAAAATCTAGAAGAAGATTAGATCTTATTTCTATTTTAGCTCTCCTCTCATGAAAGAAAGTCAGTTTATAAAGGATAACGCTCGCACATGGGCGCCCATTGAAAAATCGCTTCGCACTCTCAAACGTGGTCGCTTTACTTCCGATTCCAATTCAGATATTGGCGAGAAGTACATGCGACTGACCGATGATTTGAGCTATGCCCAGACGTTTTACTCCAAAAGATCGGTTCGCGTCTATCTCAATTCATTGGTGTCTGATGTGTATCGGGTAGTATTTCGGTACAGCGAAACTGACGAAGACAATTCCGTAAAGCGCTTTTGGATAAAGGACATCCCTTCTATCCTATATCACGGTAGAAAGGCATTCCTACTCTCCTTTATTATCTTCTGTGTCGCCATGATCATTGGCGCATTCTCTTTATCTCAAGATGCTTCCTTTGCCAATGATATACTCTCGGAAGGGTATGTGAACATGACCGAGCAGAACATCGAGAAAGGGGATCCTATGGCCGTATATAAGTCGGCAGATTCTTGGTCGATGTTTAAACGCATTGCCATGAACAACCTCAGGGTAATGACTTTCGCTTTTCTACTTGGGATATTCTTTGGTCTAGGCACCATCGGAGCCTTGATCAGCAACGGCGTTATGTTGGGTGTCTTCCAGTATTTCTTCTATCAAAGAGGTCTACTTTGGGAGAGTTTCCTAACCATTTGGCAACACGGTACGGTTGAGATTTCGTGCATCATTATTGGCGGCGGTGCGGGGTTGATGCTGGGTTCAGGTTACTTGTTTCCTGGCAACTATTCGCGTTTATTGTCTCTCCGATTGCAATTCTACCGAGGGATGAAGATTGCCTTGGCTATCATGCCTTTTATCATCTTCGCGGCCTTCGTGGAATCGTACATCACTCGTCACGACGACATGGCTCAGTGGATTCGCTTCACATTCATTCTCGCCAATGCTGCGATTATTTTCGGTTACTTCATCTACATGCCCTATCGCTATGGTAAAATTCATGGTCGCTTAGAACGTGGCCCAGATGAAGATGCGGCCTCTATCTCTTATCAATTAAAAGAAACCGGAATATTGAACATTGGAGAAGTGATTCAAAATGCGGTGATAAAAACGCAGCGCTTCTTTGTTTCTTTCGCTCCTGCCATGTTCACGATCATCACGCTTATCACCGCTGGGTTATTCTGGCAAAGTGAATGGCTCGTTCATCATATCGATTGGCAAGAAACAGGTACTAGGGGTTTGATCGCATTTGATTTTGCCTCAGCCGCAGCAGTTGGTTTGAATAACTTCCTTCAACTTCAAGCCCTTTCCGACTTCAACACGAGTCCCATCTACTTCGGACTACTTCTCTCTGCTCCACTTGCATTGATTCAAAGTATTGTGGTAGCGAGATTCAATGATATTCCCTTGGCACAACTGGCAAAAAAGGCGGTCAGTCACTTTATTCTACTCACCATCGTTCTTTCGGGATACACTCTCGCACCAGCCTTTTTAATCTTGCAATACGTTCTCCTCCTTCCGGTAGCTGGCGTCGCATTCCAAGTATCAATAAAAGACAACATCACCTACTTCAATGCCTTCTTTAAGTCGTTTAAGTTATACTTCTCAAACTTCAGCATGTCAATAGTTTGGGTAGGGTCTGTAGCCCTCGCCTCACTCCTGCTTGCTGTACTTGTTCAAGGTTCGCTTCTAGGAGTACTGATCTACTTCATGAACACCTTTATTAGCATCGATAACGTTGGAGATCCAACCATTACGTCAGCCATTCGATTCTTCATTTCCTTTGTGACCATTAGCGTACTGTTTGCATTAGCCCAAATTGGATACGCCCTGATTGCCAACACGGTTTTAGAATCGAGAAGAGCCGATGAACTGAGAAGTCAGATCTCGAATATTCAACCACGTAAAAAGCGATACGGCATTGATGAAACGATCTAGCTTTTTACTTTTTCTACTTCTCTCTTTTCAGCTATTCTCCAGTAATACGGGTTTAGACAGCTCGTTCTATGCCCAACAACTGGAAGAGTACGATTACAGCAAAGAAATTTCTGATCTGCCTGAAGACACCACGGTAGGTAGAGCTCAATTCCACCCCATTGATGAATTGAAGGAAGAGGATTTTGAGAGTCAAACTCTAACTCAAGGCGAAGATGAGTCTAGCGGCTTATTTACGACCCTTCTGATTATTGTCTTGGTGTTTGGCATCATCGGATACCTCATTTGGAGATATCAAAACTCCGGTAAAAACCTTGCGACGAAAGAGTTACAAGCGGCAACCTCAGTAGAACACGCCGAAAAAGACTTGCTGAATGTAAGTCTGGATGATTTAATCCGAAATGCAGAGCGATCAGAAGACTACCGTTTATTGGTACATCTTCACTTCCTAGAGCTTTTGCGTGCATTGCACGAAGCCAAGCATATCTCTTGGGTTCCCTATAAAACCAACGGACAGTATTTGTACGAGATCAGTGATGCAGAGGTACGCCGTCAGTACTTCGACATTGTAGTAGTATTCGACCGTGTTTGGTATGGATACAAGGAAATCAATGCAGCCAATTTCGACATTTGGTTCAACCGCGTAAACCGTTTGAAATCATGAAGAAATCATCGGTAATCGTAGTATCCATCGTCGCAATCATCATTATCGCCACAGGGGCGATGTTGTATTCCTTCTACACGAGCTTGGAGCACAGTTGGAGTTATCCAGGCTATATGGACAAGCAGCCTTATTCCAATGACTTGTTCCAAAAACTGGTAGAGCGCCGTAGCGACACTACTGTGAGTGAGAGTTCCCCGGTTGCTGAATGGCCTATTGACAGCTCAAACATTGGTGGGACGTTGGTTTATTATCACGACGATTATCCGTACCCTTCTTATGAGCACATGAAGGATTTGGATAGTCTGGTTCGCGCTGGAGCACATTATGCAAATCTCTCAAACGGATTAAATGACATCCTGCTCTGGAGATTCATATTGTACGGAGACACTACCCTACTGACACGTGAGAATCTATACTATCCCACTTCCTTGGATAGCTCAAGACTTCTCAATCAAGTGAATGCAATAGCTCAGCGGTTGTACAACCATAGAATTCCATCAGACAATGTGACTCTACAACTGGTTGACACAGATGTTTCGGCTACATTCAGCTATGCGGTTCGCAATGATACCATCCGACGAGAAGAATGGCATGAGGGGTACATTCACAAGAGCGTGCTAGATACCCTGTTTCCAACTGCCATTGTCACTTCTCATGTGAAGGGACAAACTTCCAGTGTTACATCTTTTGATATCCCCCGTGAAAAGGGACGGATTCACATTGCATTGATTCCGGCCATTTTTACCAATTATGCATTATCCAATACAGAGAACTTTGAGTTTGCTTCTCAATATGTGCAATCTTGGCCAGTGGAGATGTTAGTAACCGACGTTTACTATCCATCATTTGAGTCAGACAATCAGAACAACTCAACACTGGGTCAATCGCCTTTGCATTTCATACTGTCATTCCCTACTCTTCGGTGGGCTTGGTATCTGTTATTGGTATCTCTGTTGCTCTTTATTCTCTTCCGAACACAGCGAAAAGAGCGCATTGTGCCTGTTATTAAGGGAAGAACCAATCAAAGTTTGGAATTTGCCAAGAGTTTGGGAACCTTGAAATTCAAAACTGCAGGGGCAAACAAACATGGGGAACTCGGACTAGAGATGTACCGTCAGTTCCGCATTTGGGCCAAGCGAAGATTTAGAAACAATGGAAGTATGGATGCGGAATTTAAATCCCATCTCATTGGAATGCTTCCCAATCAAGCCGATCGGATTGAAACCTTGTTCTATCTCCACCACAAGTGTGAGACGATGACTCATGAGGTAACAACCGAAGATCTGTCAAAAATTTATTCAATAACAAGATACATCTACAGTCATGTCTGAAAATGAGAATATCCAACCATCAGGAGCGGAAACTCCAAAAGATGATGCTGTAACGCCAAATCCCACTGGGGGTTCTGCGGAATCAATGTCTTCGCCACTTACGGAAGTACCTACAACTTCCTATAGTGCTCACGAGAACAAGTTGACGGGCATGAACAAAAAGCTGAATGAGGCGAGAGCTGAAATTCACAAGTTGGTGATTGGCCAAGATAAATTCATCGATTTGCTCTTCATCGCCATGTTGAGTGAAGGTCATGCACTCGTAGAAGGTGTACCAGGGATTGCAAAAACGCTAACCTCTAAGCTTCTTGCCAAAGTGACAAGTTTGGATTTTTCGCGTATTCAATTTACACCTGATTTGATGCCAACCGATGTGATTGGTACCAATGTGTACATGATGAAAGAGGCTGAATTCAAGTTCAAGAAAGGCCCTATTTTCTCACAGTTTGTATTGATTGATGAGATCAACCGCGCTCCTGCGAAGACACAATCTGCGCTATTTGAGGTGATGGAAGAAACGCAGGTTACAGTAGATGGGACTACCTACCCCATGAAAACACCATTCATGGTATTAGCCACTCAGAACCCATTGGAACAAGAGGGAACTTACAAGTTACCCGAAGCGCAAATGGACCGCTTCCTTTTCCGTATTCTGCTCGATTACCCAAGTGAACTTGAGGAAATTCAGATGTTGGACCGCTTCTCAGGTAGCGTGAGTTCGCATGATCTATCTTCCATCAATGCCGTCCTTTCCAATAAGGATATTGAGGAATATCGCGAATTAGTGGAAAACGTAAACGTGGAACCTAGCCTGAGAAAGTACATTGCTCAGATTATTCAACTTACGCGCAACCATCCTGATTTATACCTGGGTGCGAGTCCGAGGGCTTCGCTTGCTATTATGAAAACGGCCAAAGCGGTTGCTGCTATCAACGGCAGAGATTTCGTTTCACCAGACGACATTCAATTCGTCCTCTACCCTGTTCTCAACCACCGTTTGGCACTCACACCAGAACGCGAAATGGAAGGAGTTACACTAGAAGATGTGCTAAGAGATATCATTGAAAAGACTGAAACTCCTCGATGAGAAAAATCCGAATTCGATCCTATTATATCCATCCTAAAACCTTTTGGTTCATAGGGGCCTTGATTCTCATTTTTATCTTGGGATTCATTTGGGATTTCCTATTCCTACTGGGTATTATAGGTGTCCTCGGTTTTGTGCTAGCCTTGCTGTATGACAGTTTGCTACTGTTTGGAAGAGGAAGTATTTCTGCGGAGCGAAGTGCCGCAAAAATCCTCAGCTTGGGCGATTCTAACCAAATTGTGTTGAAAATATTCAACAACACCGCCCGAAAGATCAACTTCTATATCATTGAAGAACTCCCCTTTCAGCTTCAAAACCGTGATTTTCGAATTTACGGTTCGGCAAAGTCTACGGAATCCTTTCGCGCAGAATACGAAATCACGCCAAAATCGAGAGGTGCTTTTGAGTTTGGAGATACCATGGTGTTTCTTCAATCTCCATGGGGTTTAGCAGAACGTCGCATACGATGCAAAACCGCCAGTGAAATGCGGGTATACCCATCTATCATTCAAATGAAACGCTTCCAGCTCGCCAGTATAGAAAAGCTACAGCGCGATTTTGGTAGAAGTAAAACGCGTCGCATTGGACACAACTATGAGTTTGAACAGATCAAGACGTATGTTGAGGGCGACGATTACCGCAGTATCAATTGGAAAGCGACGAGTCGTTTAAATGAACTCATGGTGAATCAATACACAGACGAGCAATCGCAGCCAGTGTATGTTCTGATTGATAAGTCGCGACAAATGCTACTCCCGTTCAATGGCATGAGTCTCTTGGATTACGCCATTAACACGGCTCTTGTGATCTCTAACGTGAGTTTGCAAAAGAGGGATAGAATCGGGTTGGTGACCTTTGAAAAGGGCATTGATACCATGCTAAAGGCTTCATCGAATCCAAAGCAACTTCCTACGATTCTCGAATCATTGTACAAGGAAAAGCCTGGTCAGCATGAATCCAACTTCAAGCTGATGTACAAGGTGATGAACAGTTTGGCAAGAACGCGTTCCCTCCTCTTCGTCTTCACAAACATTGAAACACGAAATCAACTCAACCGCGTTTTGCCAGAGTTGATCCGCATGCGAAAGAGACACCTCCTTGTTGTGGTGTTCTTCAAAAACACGGAATTAGAAGACTATGCCCACGAGTTTGCGCAAAATACGCTAGACATCTACCGCAAGACCGCTGCCTCGAAAATGGAAATAGACAAAACCATTCTCGTTCAGGAATTGAATCAAGCGGGAATACACACTTTGATTTCTCGTCCGGATGAATTGACCATTGATACACTAAACAAGTATCTTGAATTTAAGGCAAGAGGACTGATTTAGGTACATTTGCGCCCATGATTCGAATTGGTATTAGCGGAGGTCCTGGTACAGGTAAAACCAGTATTATTCAGGAACTCGAACAACGCGGACACACTTGCTTTCACGAGTATTCCAGAGAGGTAATCAAACATTCTCTGGAGAACAACTCCGATGTGCTACCCTGGGACAACCTACCTGCTTTTACGGAAAAGGTGATCGAAGGTCGACTTACCCAATACCACAGCGCCCAAGATCGCATTACGTCTTTTTACGATCGAACCATTATAGATTCTATTGCTTATCAGCACGTTGACCATCTTCCCGTTAAGCCTGAGTGGGATCAATTGGCCAAAATACACCGGTACCACGAACGCGTATTCATCACTCCACCTTGGGAAGAGATCTACCAACAAGACAATGAGCGACGTGAAACCCTAGAGAAACTCATTAGAATTCACGAAATTTTGTGTCATACTTACGAAGACTATGGATACCGCGTTATTGAAATCCCAAAGGCGTCGCTAAGTGAACGAACGGATTGGCTACTTGAACAGATTTGAGCAACGGAAGAAACATACACGAAACGCTAAAATCCTTTTTTGGATACGATAGCTTTCGTCCGGGCCAAGAGGAGATTATTCGCGATGTACTAGACCGAAAAGATGTCATTGCTCTGCTTCCCACAGGAGGCGGTAAAAGTCTGTGTTATCAAGTCCCAGCCCTTGCTCGTGATGGAGTGTGTATTGTGGTCTCTCCGCTCATTGCACTAATGAAGGATCAGGTCCAACAGCTCAACCAACGTGGGATTGACGCGGTTGCCCTCCTCAGTGGAATGTCCTATCGTGATATTGACCGTATTCTGGACAATGTGGTTTTTGGTGATGTCAAGTTTCTTTACCTCTCTCCAGAACGATTGAAAAGCGAGATTGTACGAGAACGCATCAAGCGAATGAACGTCAATTTGGTAGCCATTGATGAAGCGCACTGTGTTTCGCAATGGGGCTATGACTTCAGACCGCCCTACTTAGAAATTGCTGAAATACGTCCTTTTGTGAACGGGGCTCCATTCATCGCTCTTACGGCATCGGCCACTCCCGCAGTAATAGAGGACTTGAAAGGGAAATTACAGCTCGTCCATCCATCGGTACACAAGAAAACCTTCTTCCGCCCAAACCTGATTTTTAGGGTAGAGCATACGGAAGGTCCAGAGCAGCGTATCTTGGATATCCTTTCAGAAATTCCAGGGTCTGCGATTATTTACATTCGAAGCAGAAACCAAACAACCCACCTTGCTACGCGATTAGCAGCCATGGGAGTATCTGCGGTATCGTATCACGCCGGACTGGAGCGTCAGGATAGAGATATTCGTCAGGCCCAATGGATGGCAGGTGACATACGTGTGATGGTTGCTACCAATGCCTTTGGAATGGGCATTGACAAACCCGATGTGCGATTGGTTATCCACCTTGAACTTCCCGATGGTCCAGAGGCGTATTACCAAGAAGCAGGGCGCGGTGGTAGAGATGGAAAGCCCGCTTATGCCTACATGCTTCTTACCCCTAACTCAAAGCAGCGCCTAATTGAAAGGGTAAAATCACAATTGCCCGATCTTGAATTAGCACGTAGGGTATACACTGCCCTTGCCAATCATCTTCAAATACCCATTGGAAGCGGCGAAGGAACTTTTACAGGCCTAGACATACTAGGGTTCTCTAAGAAATATGACTTCGATCATCGCTCTGCGTTTCAAGCATTACTACTGTTAGAACGCTATGGCCTCATTCGACTTTCCGAAGGGTTTAAACCGAGGAGTACTGCACAAATCATACTGCCGCAACGCGAATTGTATGAATTTGAGGTGACGCACCCTCGCTTTGTGCCACTTATCCGACAAATGCTGCGGTGGTATGGCGGAATTACAACGGGGCCGACAGGAATAGACGAGCGAGCTTTGTCGGCTGCAATTCAACTCCCCGGTGTATCTGTGGTGCAGCAATTGAAAACTCTAGATGGGATGCGGGTGGTTGAGTACAGGCCCGCAACAAGTGGTCAGGGTTTGGAATGGACCATGGCACGAATGGAGAGCAACTACTTGCCCATTCAAAGAAAAGAATTGGTCAAGTTAGAGGAAGAGGCCATCAAGCGGATGAACGCCATGATCTACTTTGCTTCTCACGAACGAGAATGTCGATTTGGAGTACTTCTTGCCTACTTCGGGGAAAAGCCTGTTCGTTGCGGACAATGCGACCGCTGTAAAAGTGAAGACTATATAACTCCTGAAATCCCAGTAGACGAAGCCATTCGCACCGCATTAAGCACTTCGGATTACACCTTGTTAGAATTGGAGCAAAATCTCAATTCCTACCGTGTTGGTGACATTCGAAAAGCCCTCAGCATCTTAATGGACGAAGGGCAAATAAAGCGCAATCCCGACGGACACTATTCAATTCACAGCCGTTAACTTTGTAACATGAAGGCACGTATTGTATACATGGGCACCCCTGAATTTGCGGTAGCCCCACTTGAAGCATTGATTCAATCTCAACACGAAGTGGTGGCGGTTGTAACCGTACCCGATCGTCAAGCTGGTCGCGGAAGAAAACCAACTCCAAGTGCAGTTAAGGTATGTGCCGAAAAACACAACCTACCCATACTACAGCCCGAAAAATTGAGGGACGAGCAGTTCCAAGCTGAGCTCGTGTCGTACAATGCAGATCTATTTGTGGTGGTTGCCTTCCGTATGCTCCCTACTTCAGTTTGGTCCATGCCAAAGTTGGGTACTTTTAATCTCCACGCTTCCCTACTTCCTGATTATCGCGGCGCGGCTCCTATCCATTGGGCGGTAATAAACGGTGAAGAGAAAACCGGAGTGACCACCTTCCTCATCGATGAAGAGATTGATACTGGAAATATTCTCTTACAAGCCGAAACGTCTATTGGAGCAAATGAAACCACGGGGGAATTGTACCATCGATTGATGGACCTCGGTAGTCCTCTGGTAGTTGAAACTGTAGATGGACTGTTGAGTGGTAAACTGGAAGGAAAGACACAAAAGCATGTAGATTCTCCGAAGAACGCCCCCAAGTTGTTCCGAGAACATCAGTATGTGCCTTTAAATGATATCGCTGAAGCCGCACATAATCGCGTGCGTGGATTAACTCCCTTCCCTGCTCCTCTTATTGTACTAGAAACCAGTAGTGGCGAACGCATAGAAGCCAAAGTGGCCAATAGTACGTATGAAGAAGGCCAAATAGGTGAATGTGGCACACTGGAATGGCGAAAGAACGAGTTGGCCATTCAGTGCAAAAGTGGACTTCTCATCCTAGGTGAAATCCAATGGCCAGGGAAGAAAAAAATGGGGGTTGCCGACTTCAAAAATGGTTACACAGAGTATTCTGAGTTGAAAGCGCTCTGTACCC
The DNA here is from genome assembly GCF_008933165.1 of Phaeocystidibacter marisrubri. Classification (NCBI taxonomy): domain Bacteria; kingdom Pseudomonadati; phylum Bacteroidota; class Flavobacteriia; order Flavobacteriales; family Phaeocystidibacteraceae; genus Phaeocystidibacter; species Phaeocystidibacter marisrubri. Next base: position 987,373 of record NZ_WBVQ01000001.1, on the reverse strand, counting down.
CTTGATTTTGCTGAGAACCTCTATTTGCAAGAAAAATCTGATGGGGTTTTCAACATTTCACCACTTTTATCAACAATAAGGCGCATTTATAGCCCTGAATCTTGCATGGATAGTGCATTCGTCTATATTTGTAAGGCATTCAAGCGAATTAGTATAACCAAAATTTCAATCGCCATGAACAAAGCTGAATTGATCGACGCGATGGCTGCTGATGCAGGTATCTCTAAAGCACAAGCAAAAAAGGCCCTTGACTCATTCACAGGTAATGTAGCAGGTGCACTTGGTAAAGGTGGCCGTGTTTCTCTAGTAGGATTCGGTTCTTTCTCTGTATCTAAGCGCGCTGCACGTGAAGGTCGTAACCCACAAACTGGTGCTCCGATCAAAATCGCTGCTAAAAACGTAGCTAAGTTTAAGCCAGGTGCTGAGCTCAACGACAAGTTGAACTAAGCCTAGCTTATAAGAAAAATCACCCCGACAAGCTTTTGCTTCGTCGGGGTTTTTTTATGCCCGTAAATGAGGGTCAGACTTCTGTTATCATAACCAATGATCAGATATTCAGATCAATATATGGTACGCAAGGGGAAAACAATACACTTTCAAACGAGTACCCTCTTCCATAGTGCAATTCGTACACATCGTTTTCATGCATCGATTCAGGGAAATACGTGAAGCGAATCTTTCTGTGTGTCGAGTACTTCATCGCTCCATCTTCATAGTAAAAGGATGCGTCCATGCCTTGATCTTCTGCGAAATATCTCGTTACTCTACCCAAGGAATCAGATAAGACCATGTAACCTCTTACGAACTCACCGTTCTTGACTTCCACACTCTCTGCGGCACGGTAGCTATATGACAATCTATACTTAACGAATGTTCCCCAAACCGTTGAGTCATTCTTCCGATCTGCCTTATATTCATCTACATACATTCCAGCAGGTGATAGATGGGTTTCCCGAACGCGTAGCCCATCTACATACTGGATCAACCTTTCCAATTGCCCATCTTCATATCTTAGGCATTCAACTACATGATGCTCTTTTCGACCATCTCCGTACTCTACCTCAATCGTTTGTTTCACTAAGAAGAGGTCCTCATCATAGTGATAGGATATGTCCCTTTGGATCATCTGAGAAGCTCCTTTGGAGTTCTCGAATTCATCCTTTCTCGTTTGAATGAGTCCGTTGTGATACGTGTATCTCGAGTGCTTTATCTTCCATCTTTCCCATTCCCAATTCTCTAAGGTCTCCATAGGTTCCAACTGTCGCGCTCGGACTTCTGTCATGGGGTCTAAATCACGGGGAGGTAGAAACATAGAATTGAGCCCGGGAACATCCATCTTGATCCATTCAACCTCTTCCCCTCTGGGATTTCCCTCGCACATGGAGTAAGAAATAATTTCATCATACTCATTAAACACAGTCACTTCAGCACTTTCAATCACCCGATCATAATCGATGAAGAATACCGTATCTGATAACAGGCCTCCTTCATTTCGGTAGGATCTTTTTAGGATTGCATTTGTTGGTACGGCCTTTCCGAAGATGGGATATTCATGAACATTATCTCTATTGATAATCAGTGTGCTCTTAAGCTGAGCATTTTGATAGTTGTGCTTCACTACTACATATCTCGCTATTCTATCCTTTCTCTCATATACATCTCTCCATTCGATGCCCTTCATCACTTTCGTATACACCACACGTCCTTTCGCATCACGAACGGTTCTATCCACTTCCTCTGGCTCTTGAAATCCCTCTCCATTCGGTTGTTTAAGTGCAGTTGAATGGATCACTGTATCGTCTTTCCAGGTGTATATCTCCTTTGATCGGAGTAGCAATGAATCGTGATTGCCCATTTCGTAGTTCAATCGCTCGCTTAACCGACCATCGTCGGAATACACATACCGATATTCACGGTAGAGGGAATAGAAATAACCAGAGGAATCATTCGGTTCAACTCGAGAAATGTATTGACGCTCCACATCGATCGCACCGTTATTGAGAAATTCCTTCTCCTGAATCAAATGCGCCGTTCCGTCTGGGTAAACCTTGTAAATGGTGTTATCTGGAACCCAAAATGCAACCGACTCCTGTACATCCAATGGCGTGGAAGCAGTTTGTTCTTTCTGACCAGAACAAGCGAAGAACAAAAAGAGAACGACAGGTAGCATTTTAATCATAGCTCTGTGAAAATAAAAAATGCCGAGCATAATTGCTCGGCATTTAGGTATTAGTCGCCCGAAGCTTGAAGCCCGGAGCCATTAATTATCATATCACCATTCCAGCAGCTACCGTTTCATTGGTCGTCTCATCAATCAAAATGATAGAACCTGTATGACGGTTTTTGCGGTATGAGTCTACGAACATCGGACGAGTGGAACGGATCTTCACTCTTGCGATATCGTTCATCTTGATGTCTTGATCCTCTTCATTTCTGTGAAGGGTATTCACATCAACTTTATAAACTACTTCCGTGATCATTGCACGAGCTTCATTCGTTGTGTGACGAATGATGTACTTCGCACGTGGACGTGGAGCGGCATTATTCAACCAACACAACATCACATCGAGGTCTTGTGAAGAATCTGGTTGATTATTCGGGCGAACAATCATATCTCCACGAGAAATGTCCACATCATCAGCTAGGTTGATCGTCACACTCATTGGAGGGAATGCCTCTTCAATCTCACCATCCATGGTAACAATACTAGTGATCGTCGATTCCAATCCACTTGGAAGAACCGTAACCTTATCCCCTGGCTTGAATACTCCACCTGCAATTCTACCTGCGTATCCACGATAGTCGTGGTATTCGTCAGAGTGTGGGCGAATCACCGTTTGTACTGGGAATCGGCAATCAATGTGGTTTTCATCGCTGCCAATGTGGATGGTTTCTAGTGTGTGAAGCAAAGTTCCGCCTTCAAACCAGCTCATATTCTCGCTTCGGTTCACTACGTTATCTCCATGAAGCGCTGAAATAGGAATGAAACGAACATCTTTGATGTCAAGTTTTGAAGCGAATTCTTCGTACTGATCAACGATTTCGTTGAAACGCTCCTCACTGTATTCTGCCAAATCCATCTTGTTTACACATACTACAATGTGCGGAATTTGAAGAAGAGAGGCGATAAAAGAGTGACGCTTCGTTTGCTCCAACACGCCGTTACGAGCATCCACCAAAATGAGTGCTACGTTAGCTGTAGACGCACCAGTAACCATGTTTCGGGTGTACTGAATGTGTCCTGGAGTATCGGCAATAATGAACTTTCTCTTGGGTGTAGCAAAATAGCGATAGGCCACATCAATGGTGATGCCCTGCTCACGCTCATCCTTCAAACCATCGGTAAGAAGACTGAGGTCAACATGCTGAAGACCTTTTTTGGTACTCGATTTCTCAACCGCATCCATTTGATCTTCAAACGTGCTCTTGCTATCGTATAGAAGACGACCGATAAGCGTTGATTTTCCGTCGTCTACACTCCCTGCTGTAGTAAAGCGAAGGAGTTCCATATCTAGATAATTGGTAGTATTCACAATATTCTTTTTGTCCGTTGAAACTTAGATGATCGGCTGTTTAGAAGTAACCCTGACGTTTGCGGTCTTCCATACTCGTCTCACTGCGCTTATCATCCTCACGATTACCGCGCTCTGTTACACGAGTTGAAGCCACCTCCTGAATAATTTTCTCCAAATCATCTGCATCAGATTCAACACCACCTGTAATGGTGATATCGCCGAGCGTGCGGAAACGGATCATTTTCACTTGAGGCTCATCGTTCTCACGAAGAGTGATGTAGTCAGAAACAGGCAACCAGCTATTGTGTCTCCAAATCACTTCACGTTTTCTAGCGAAGTACAGACTTGGAATCTCAATGTTCTCCATCAAAATGTACTGCCATACATCCATCTCTGTCCAGTTTGAAATCGGGAAGACACGGAAGTGCTCACCCATTCTCTTCTTACCGTTAAAGAGGTTCCAAAGCTCTGGACGTTGATTTTTAGGATCCCATTGACCGAAGTCATCTCTATGAGAGAAGAAGCGCTCTTTGGCACGTGCCTTCTCTTCATCTCTACGAGCACCACCCAAGCACGCGTCGTAACCCATTTCTTCAATGGTGTCGAGCAAGGTTGTGGTTTGAAGCGCATTTCGGCTCGCATTCGCTCCTGATTCCTCAAGAACGCGACCGTCATCAATGGATTTTTGAACACTACCTACCACGAGGTTGGCCCCCAAATCTTTGATTAATTGATCTCTGAACTCTATGGTTTCTGGGAAATTGTGTCCCGTGTCAATGTGTACCAATGGGAATGGGATCTTCGCAGGGAAGAATGCCTTTCTAGCCAAATGGGTTACAACGATGGAATCCTTACCTCCTGAGAATAAGATCGCCGGGTTATCAAATTGCGCATACACCTCGCGGATAACATAAATCGCTTCCGCTTCAAGCTCTTTAAGGTGTGAAAGATGGTAATTGCTCATATAGCTATTGTTTCGATGCAAAGATGCTAAATCCTACTAAATTGATATACTTTAAAATCAAAGTTTTTTCTCAATGAAACTGAGAACCTTAGCCACACTTTCAGCCAGATCTTCTGTATCGGTGTGCAAGTGGATGTCTGGACTTTCAGGAGCTTCAAACGGTGATGAAATTCCTGTGAAATCTGGAATTTCTCCTGCACGCGCTTTCTTGTAAAGTCCTTTTACATCTCGAGCTTCACAAACTTCCAATGGACAATCCACGAAGACTTCTACAAAATTCTCTGCTCCGACCGTTTGACGAACCTTTTCTCTGTCCGATTTAAACGGAGAGACAAATGCCGTAAGGACAACTAAGCCTGCATCTAACATCAGGTTGGCCACTTCACCAATTCTTCGAATGTTCTCTACTCTCCCACTCTCAGAGAAGTCGAGATCATTATTGAGTCCACGACGAACATTGTCACCATCCAAGATGTACGTTCGCGTTTTGCGCTCGTGAAGCACCTTCTCTACCGCATTTGCCACTGTGCTTTTACCCGATCCTGAAAGTCCTGTAAACCATAGAACCAATGGCTTATGGCCGTTCAGTTCTGCCCGCATTTCAGCGTTGACATCATGAATCTGTGGAATGACGATTACCTTCGACATTAGGCGTGAATGTTATATCTCAAAGTGAGATACGTTAGTATTGTAATGATATAAATGAGTGTCAGTGGTGCCCCAACACGCAAAAAGTCACTGCTCTTATACCCACCAGGTCCATACACCATGAGGTTGGTTTGATAACTCACTGGAGTTAAGAAAGATGCGGACGCTCCATAGGCTAGAGCCAAGAAATAAGGCGTTCCATCTACTCCATTTTGAGCAATAAGAGCTGCCACAATGGGGAATACAATGGCCACAGAAGCAACGTTTGTGACGAAGCTAGTGAGCACAACGGTAAGCAAGAAAACACTGGTGAGTATGGTAAAAGGACTGGCCCCATTCAGAAGTCCTGTAAGTCCATTGCTGATCCATGCCGCTGTTCCCGTGTGAATTAAGCTAGTACCCAAGGTTACTGCCGTTATCAGGATAATCAGCAAATCTGAATTGATATCCTTGCGCAAATCTTGAGCGGTAAACATTCCAAAGCTGGCAAGCACGCCGAGGAACATCAACAAGAACATAAAGAGATCTAAGTAACCCGCAAAAACTGCGCTCAATCCGAGAAGGGCCGCACCCATAATCCACTTCTTCTCTCTCTTGCCATTGGTCGCAATGCGTTCCATTACAGAAACGGTGTACAAATGCTTATTGCCAACAATGATGTTCTTGAATCGATTACCAGTAGTGATGAGTAGCAAATCTCCGAACTCCAATTCAACGTCACCAATCTTTCCTCCTAATCGTCTACCATCTCTGTGAATGGCAACAATGGCAGCATCAAACCGCTCTCTAAAATTGGTCTCTCTCACTTTCTTGCCGGCCAAATCAGATGTGATGGGAAGAAGTACTTCCACAACATCCAAGGCATCACCCATTTCAAATTTATCGCGCTTTGCTATCTCAAGGCCGTTATCATCCTTGAGCAATTCAACGATTCTATCAACCTCACCAGCGAAATAAAGTAGGTCGTTAGCCTGCAAACTTTCTGTTGGTGTTACTGGCGATATGAGTTTGTTTCCACGATAAATTTCAACCAAGAAAATACCGTCTAGGTTTCGCAGTCCCGCTTCCGTAATGGTTTTCCCCACTTTATTCGACTGTGGTAGAAGTACGGTTTCCACAATGTACTCTCGTCGGTTATGGGTAAAGTCCTCCAACACATCCTTGCGATTACTCAGCAGCTTATAACCCACAATCACTAGGTACAACAGACCAAAGCCGGTTACCAAGAGGCCCGGATATAGGAAATCGGAAAATGCCAATGGCTGTAGATCGTTGGCTTCTAACAATCCGTTTAAAACGAGGTTGGTACTGGTACCAATTACCGTGATGGTTCCTCCTAAAGTCGCGGCAAAACTCAATGGCATTAAGAATTTTGAGGGAGAGAGGTTTCTCTTCTTGGACCAGTTGTACACGTACGGAATCATCAAGGCCACAATAGGCGTATTGTTTACCACAGATGAAAGTAACGCTACCGAGGAAGTCATCCCTGCAAGAAAGGCGCGTGGTGATTTAATCGATCGGAACAGACCATCAATCAATCCCAAAAGGTTGAAATGCTTCCGCAGTGCTGAAGTAATAAAGATCAAAAGGAAGATGGTGAGAATACTTTTGTTGCTCACCGAAGAAAGCAGCACCTCAACGGGCACGATACCACTTACCACTAAAAGCATGGTAATCCAGCCAAACACCAGAGTGGGTTTGAAACGTTGGATGAACAAACTCACCGTAATGGCGAGCAAGGCTCCCAGAAGAATATAATGTACCGTAGTTTCTGTCATCTTTGTCCTGGTACTTCCAAATTAGGAGCATTTACCCCCCTCCCAATCTGTTCAGTACAAGTGCAATAATACAAAAATCTACTAATTCGATAGGATTAAATCAAGGAGCTAATCGATTCAAGGTCCATACGCCTTCCTCCAAGGTGTATAACAACCTATCATGCAACCTACTAGCTCTTCCTTGCCAAAACTCAATCTTGCTTGGAATCACAGCATAGCCTCCCCAGAAAAGCGGACAATCAGGTCCTGTTTCACCGTATTGGTCGGTATTCGCTTTCACGACCTCTTCCAACACTTCACGGTTTTCAATAATGGCAGATTGAGGTGAACTCAACGCACCAATTTGACTTCCAATCGGGCGTTCCTTGAAATACTTTTCATTCTCATCATAGGTCAAGCGCGTAACCTCACCCGAAACGCGAACTTGACGTTCGTGATCAGACCAGAAGAAAAGCAAGGTTGCCCTTGGATTCGCGTCCAATTGTTGTCCTTTTGCGCTGTTGTAGTTGGTGTAGAACACAAATCGACCTGACTCTACTCCTTTGAGAAGTACTATTCTCGCATCGGGCATGCCGTCTTTGGTTGCTGTAGCTAAGGTCATGGCCGTAGCATCACCCCTACCCGTTTCGCACCATTCTGCAAACCATGCGTCAAACATTTCCATGGGATTCTCTGGAGCATCGGCTTTATTTAGGCGACCTCTCACGTACTCCCTGCGATCTTTTCTGAGCTTTGTGTCTTCCATGCTACAAAATTCGTTGATTTGAGTTGGATTTCAATGAGAACCTAGCTAATTTGGAAACAATGGAAATTCCTACTACTGGCAAGCTACTAATCGCCGAACCCTTTTTGGGGGATCCCAACTTTGACCGCAGCGTCATCCTCATCACCGATCACGGTGAGGATGGTACCGTGGGCTATGTTCTCAATCGCCCTTTGGATTTAAAGGTAGATAGTGTGATTCCAGATTTCCCAGCGTTTGACGCCCCACTTTACAACGGTGGTCCCGTTGAACAGAGTAACTTGTACTTCTTGCACAAACGTCCCGATCTCTTTGAAGACTGCATTAAGATAGACGAGAATCTTTGCTGGGGAGGTGACTTTGAACGATTAAAGGAAGTCGTAGAGCTAGGGTTACTCCTACCTTCTGATATCCGCTTTTTCTTGGGGTATTCTGGATGGGGAAAAGGTCAATTACAAGCAGAACTCAGCGAGAAATCATGGCGAATTCTTCCTTTGGACACCATTCGTCTGTTTGATGAATCTCCTGAAAACTTCTGGAAAGCCGCCATCAATCAACTCGGAGGCGATTATCAGTTGTGGGCAAATGCTCCGTCAGACCCCTTGCTTAACTGATTCATTCAAAGCTGTGACAATTTCTAGAGCTTTTTGGTTGGAATACTTCTTCTTGCGGTATTGTCCAACCCATTGAATGCCATGCATCGCATTGCTCAACCAAACCTCATCGGCACGTTGAAGATCAAAAGGTGAAAAGCCTTTCTCTTCTACTTTTAATCCCCAAGCACTTGCAGAACGCAAAATATGCTTGCGCATCACTCCCTTCAAGGCGCCTGAACTCAATGGCGGCGTGGTCAGCGTATCTCCCGTAATCATATAAACATTGGAAGAAACAGCTTCAACGATGTGTTTGTCTTTATTGATGAGCAGGGCGGTATCGAGATCGTTTTCATCGGCATAAATCCCTGCCAAAGTATAGAGTAAGCTATTGGTCGTTTTCAAGTTGCTGAGCATCGATTCATGCACTTCATGATCCTTGTATACATCAACAGAAAGTCCTTCTGTATTCAATACGTACTCCACGTGTGGCCACGCCTCAACCTGAATGATGAACCCTTGATAGATTTTCTCTTTCGGTGTATACTTCCCCGGCGCATCGCGGTAAACCGTAAGGCGAACGCGTACGGCTCCGCGCTCCATGTGATTGGCGCGAATGGTTTCAAGCATTTGCTCTTCCAAGAATTCGGGGGACCAATCAAGCGGGATTTCCATGCGTAAAATTCGCATAGACGCCATCAAACGGAAATAGTGATCTTCCCACAAGAGAAAAGACTCTCCGTTGAACTTTACGGTTTCAAACAGCGCATCTCCATACTGAATGGGGCGGAAATCGGCTCTGAAGTGAACCGCATCGATGTCGAGAATCTCTCCGTTGTGATTGATCATGCGACAAAGGTACATTCAAAGCTGAATTGACAGAATAAAATTGTCATAGAAAGCATTTATAGCATATCACACCCCTTCTATCTTTTAGAGTGATAGGTATGAAAATAGAAAAGCCCCGCAAATGCGAGGCTTCTCAAGGTTAGGTTTACTTCTTAGTAAACAGAAAGGCGCTCAGTGCCTGTGAGCTTTTCACTCTTCACTTGAACAATGTAAACTCCTGGAGTCCAATTGCTCGCGTCAAAACGGAAGTCGTTGCTGTTTGGTTCAGCAGTAAATACCACGCGACCTGTAACATCAATTACTCGTACACTTTGAATAAGTTCTTCTGAACGAACGCGAACGTCGCCATTCGATGGGTTTGGATACATTTTGAAGTCAACCACCGCAGCTTCAACTACGCTGATATCATTGGCATCCATAACTGTCTTCATACGTGGAGTGATGAAATCCATTACAGTATCGATGTAAGCCAAACTTTGTGACTTGATGTTCGGGTTGGTCTCATTCGCTCCTAGTGGATCAGATGGGTCCCAGAAATCCCAAGGATTGGAGTTCACTGCAAACGGTAGGTTTGGATCAGCAGGTTGAATTCCAATTGGGTAAATACCGGAAAGGCCATCTGGGTTAGCTGGATGATTCTTAGAGATTGTCCATGTAGGATCGGTGTAGTTCTCACGCTGGAAAACGTAGTTATTGAAAAGCATGTTCGCTTTCTTGATAGCGGTGTAGCTACCAGCAACTTCTACTACATCCCAGAACTGACCGTTCACTGGAACGCGAACCATTCCCGAAACATAAGGCGCATAGAAATCATACACACAGTGAACCGACAACATTGGTACATCACCCGCTTCTAGCCAAGATTGATCTCCCAAGGCACCGCCCATGTTGATAACCATTCTAACATTTGAAGGTACACCTGCAATGTTCTCGATGTTTCTACCTGGAGCGTTGAAATCAATTACAGGCAATCCGTTGGAGTTAGTACCTGTGATTACCGCTTTACCGCCGAAACCATCCCAATCCCCTACGGTAGATGTATCTACATAAGGATCTCCAACATTCACTTTACCTCCAAAAATACCCACGGTATCTTGGTACTGGAATTTAGTAGGAGTGGTCAACTCGTTCAACTTATCGATGGTCGCATAAGCGAAGGTGATATAACCACCAGAACCTTGACCGATCAAGTAAATATTTTCATGGTCAACGCGAAGTGGGTTACCCATTGCCAATTGACTAGCGCGGATGTAACGAACGGCGTTTTTAGCATCTTGAACAGCATTATAAACAGCCATCAAGTTAGAACCGCGACGAAGGTCGAGATTTGACGTGTTGTTCGGCTGCCATCCCAATCTATAGGTAACCGACGCTGCAACATAACCCATTCGAGCGAATCGCTGACAAATTTCAACAGCAGCACTATCTTTTCTACCTCCCATCGGAGATACAAGACCTTTCGGCAAGAACGAACCCGTGTGGAAGTACATCACCACAGGGCGATTCATTTCATTATCAATAGCCGTGTCTGGCTGGTAGATATCCATATACAATGGAATCACCTGAGGACCACCCATTGCGGCTGGCACGTAAGCGCTAAAGTTGACGCCATAAGGCACGTCAGCTGTAACGGTAATATCGGCGTTCGTGAAAACCTCGTCCACGTAACGGGTTTGTCCACTTACAGCCATTGTTCCAGCCGCGAACAGGCCGGCAACGAGTAAAGACTTTTTCATAAGCTTTGTTCTGTTTATTGTTAGAAAGATAAGGATTAATCCACGGTGTATCAAGGTCTCCAATTGTAAGCGAGCGATAAATAAGCTAATCTGCCTACTTGAGGACCGCCATACACTTGATATACTTTGTTATTCAGCACATTACTTGCACCGAGTTTTGCTGTTAAATTCCAATCGGGAATCACATAGGTCACTTGCGCATCTAGCAAGTCGTAGCTATCAATGAAACCTGTAAACTGAGGCGAGCCTTCAAACTCGAATCCTTCAATCCACTTGTAAGTTACGTTAAAACCAATCTCGTGATTCTTGAATTTCACTGGAATTTCTCGCCCGCCAAAGCTGATGTTGAACTTGTTCTCTGGTGTGTTAAAGGCAGGAATAATAGGATCGTCTGTTGCCGTATTCAACACGTTCCAAGTGTAGTTTCCGCTTAGGTTGAAGTAATCGGCGAAGTAGTAGTTGAGTCCGATGGAAAACCCTTGGGTGGTTACAACGTCCTGCGCATTCGCCGCAATTCGATAGACATCCACATTTGTAATGGTTGGGAATTGAGGGTTGTCCGTAATATCTAGTCCTATTTGGTACCCGATAAAATCACGGTAGTAGCTGAAATAGTAGTTTGCATCTACATAAAGTGCTTTCCAAAGTGTGGTTCGGTATCCTATTTCGGCCGTTTGAACACGCTCTGGACGAATAGGATTAACACTAAAGTAGTTCATCTTGTAGTTCTGCTGATCCGTAATTGGTAGGGAAAGGAAATACTCGAGTTCATCTGCTGTGATTAGCGAATCGTATCCGTTCAGGTTACCGATCAACATGGCTGGGCCTACATTGTAGTACAAATATTGATCTTGAAGAGTAGGGTTGCGAATGGCACTGGAGAACGAAACTCTCAAGCTGTTGATTTCATCAATGTTGTAAACGACGGAAGCAGCTGGAGAGAATAGGTAATCGAAGTTCACATTCTTATCCATGCGAAGGGTGGCGCTTATCTTCCACTGTTCTCCGTTAAACATTCGCTCCCATCCACCGTAAACACCGTATTCCCAGTTCTGGATCACACGTCCGTTGGTATCGCTAAACAAGGTTCCGTTGGAGTTTGGCGTGTAAATACGACCGTTTCCTCCTACCGTAAAGTCCCCAAGATTAACAGGGTCAAACTTGTATTCACCTTGAAGGTGATAAAGTGACGAACGGTCTTCAAACATACTTCCACCATCCGCGAATGAAGTGGTTGTGATATAGTTGAATAATTTGTCGAATTCACGGGTGCCTGGCGTAGAGCCGGGGTTGCTCAAAGTGTTGTGAAGATCATTGTGCCACTGCGTTAGCTGTCCTCTATGTCTATCCACAAAATCTACCATGGCGGCATCGTATTCATTTTGAGGAAGACTCTCGCTTGGGTAGCCCGGTAGATTTCGCACCTGATTGCCATAATTGATCTTCCACAATTGAGAGTAGTTGTTGGCCCACACTCTACCCGACCTCAAACTGTCTTGCATACGAAGTGCTGTAAAGTAGGCATCGTAACTATTGCCGGCATCTTCATTGGTTGAATACGCTCGAACAAACCACTTGTCTTTGTTGCGAACTTCAACGCGGTTTTGGAAAAAGAGGATGTCTTTAAGGCTGTAGCGATTATCGCCCTGATAAACCGTGGTTCCCGTACCAAAGTTGAAGGCATAGATGAGTTCGATATCGCGATTGGGCTTATAGTGCAAACTCGTTCCCAACTTGATATTCTCAGTGTTGTAATCTACCAAATACTGCTCTTCTATCCCCGTTCTGTGATAAGTTCCCAATGCGGGATATTCTTTGGTTGAACCCGGTGTAAGATACCCCGTTTCATCACCGTAACGATTCACGGCATCGTATCCACCTGGATTATTAGCGGGAGACTCTGAACCGTCTGTAGGATTCATATTCGTAGCTTCCCAATCATCGGCTGCTAATCGATACAGATTGATCTTGTAGGCAAATACAGGCTCGCCTTCATCATTGTCAAAGGCCTGTGCCCATCGCACAGCTACTTCATTGAGGTTCCGCTCCCCCACTTTCACGCTTGCATCCAATCCACGAAAAACGAAAGGATCTTTGGTCGTCATTGAAATCACCCCATTAAAGGCATTCGGGCCATAGAACGCTGAACTCGCACCTGCGATGATATCCACGTTCATGACATCCAACTCTGAAGCTCCAAGGAAGTTACCCAAAGAGAAATTCAAACCCGGAGCCTGGTTATCCACACCATCAATGATTTGGAGGGAACGAACGGGTGAAGTAGAATTGAAACCACGGGTGTTAATCACTTTAAACCCAATACTTGCAGAAGTCAAATCCACTCCCTTCAAGTTACCTAAACCGTCGTAAAAGCTCGCACTAGGAGTTTCCTGAATCGCGCGTAAATCCAGCGCTTCAATGGTCAGTGCCGATTCTTCTTGCTTATCGCTCAACCTTCGTGCAACTACACTCACCTCCTCCAACACTTCTTGATCGGGAGATATACTGATGGTCATTTTGGAGCGAACGCTCGAAACATCCACGATTTTCTCCGCGTAGCCCATTCCCTGAACTTTGATCTGGGTTGGAATTTTAAAGAGCTGAATTTCGAATTCCCCATCAAAATTGGTGGAGACCGAAACACTTTGTCCTACTTCTGTAATCACAACACTCGGTAAAGGTTGCTTATCGTCAGCATCAATAATGACACCTGATAACAACTGAGCGTTAGAGAAATACGACAAAAACAAAAGACCTACGAGTACAATGTATCCCTTGCGCATAAAGGAGGATAGTTTCAATTGGAATGGAAATCTACCAAAAAAATTGGCATTTCAAACACCAAATTCTATTCGTTGCGCATAATTTTTACCGCCATAAAGTGTCAGGTTGACACCGATTTATTACCAAATGGAGGTAATTTGCTTCTGCAACTAATTCACTCATTTGCAGATGCTCGCACTTTCTTCAATCGAGCACTCAACAATGGAGGGGTCACTAAAGTGGTCAGAATGACAACAATAATTACAACAGCGAAGAGCTCGTCATTCAAAACACCTATCGATTTACCAATACTGGCGAAAATCAATCCTACTTCACCCCTTGGCACCAAACCGATACCAACGAGCAACTTGTCGTATCCCTTCTTCAAGAACATTCCTGCCAACAGTTTTCCAACAATGGCTACAACGGTAAGCATCAATCCCGCTAGGAGTACATCCCAATTTCCAAATGCCATGATATCCACTTGGAATCCCATCAACACAAAGAATACAGGTGCAAAGATGCCTTCAATTGGAGCAATCAAATCCTCAATGGTTTGATGATCGCGTTTGAAGCGCTTGAAGAGATCATCTCGCAACACCAAGCCCGCACAGAAAGCACCCACAATGCTGGCTAAGCCAATCACACTAGACAACCACGCGAAGAGAAGCAACAAGGTAAATGGAAAGAGTAAGAAGGTGTTTCTCCCTGCAAAGAAGCCAAAAAACTTGACTACATGACGTAGGAGGTATCGCTCAGTTACATATACAAACACTAAGAATAACAGGGCTTTGGCCACGATTACCACAATTTCAGTGAGGTCGATATTTCCACTGGTCACTAATCCACTTACAATAGCTAGAAGGATCAGTCCCATGATATCGTCGATAACCGCTGCACCTAGAACAAGCTTACTTTCCTTTAATTGCAAACTATTGGCATCCTTAAATACCCGGGCGGTGATTCCAATGGAAGTAGCTGCTAGGGTTGCCCCCACAAAGATGGCTACGTTTTGATCTTCAATTCCCGGAATGAGAAATTCTGCCACCAAGTAACCGAGGACAAACGGAAAGACCACTCCCAAAGTGGCCACCGAGAAACTAATAGATCCCATCTTGATCATTTCGGCACTGGAGACCTCCAGTCCAACCATGAAGAGCAGCAGCAATACCCCTAGCGACGAAAACAGTAAGGTGTAATTGGCATTTAGAAAATTATTCAAAAAGCCTTCGGACGTCATGACATTGACTATCCTAGCTTGTACATCATCGGGCAACTCGGTTTCATTGGCCACGTAGTTCTTCACTGCTACATCGAACTCAGCTTCCATATCTGAGGTTTCCTCGATGATTTCACGAATTTCATTCTGATATCGAATGGTGGTTACCAAGCGGTTGTTCAAACTAAAGAGCAATGCCCCTAGTGCTATTCCGATTATCAACTCCCCCAAAACCTCACTTTGCTTAAAACGACGGGCAATAAATCGACCCGAAACGGCGGCAATAAGAATGAGGAAAATGGCTAAAAATTCCTTCGTAAAAGGATCACTATGTCCCTCATCGGACGCGAAGGAGAGCGTTGGAAATAAGAATAAAAGACTGAAGAATAAACGCTTAGCGTATGGAATCATGAAATGTTTTTTGAGATGAACCCTTAAGATATATAATCTCGAACGCAATAAAAGCCATATCGTTCACAACATCTTCCTATAACATTGGTAGTACTTTCCAATTGGTGTTACTAAATTTGCGCTCCAACTCAGAAAAATTAGCCCTTTAGGTTATGTTGAATAAAATCATTCGTCTCGGACTTACCGCTCTCGTTCTTGTATGGGCCATCATCGAATTTGCTGATGGACACATCGGAAACGGAATTTTCATCACTTTGCTTTCGGGCATTGTGCTCTTCACCTACTTCCGTCACGAGCGCATGATTATGGCCTTGTGGTACATGCGTAAACAAGACATGGCTAAAGCGGCTAAACATGTGAATGCCATTAAAAATCCCGATCAATCGCTCACGAAGGGTCAAGTGGCGTACTGGTACTTCCTCAAAGGTGTTCTTGAATCTCAAACCAATATGAATAAAGCGGAGAGCTACATGCGCAAGGCTTTGAACACTGGATTGAGAATGAAGCAAGATCAGGCTATGGCCAAACTCCAACTCGCAGGAATTGCCATGTCTCGTCGCCGTAAGCGTGAAGCACAAGCACTTCTCACAGAAGCTAAGAAGTTGGACACTCGCGGAATGCTTGACGATCAAATCAAGATGTTTAAGCAGCAATTGAAGCGCATATAATTGGCCGACCTATCTTTGGTCCCATGCGCATCTCTGCTCTACTTTTTCCACTCACGCTTTCTTCTACTCTAGCGGTTGCTCAGAGTAACGACACCCTTCTGAATCAACGCATTGAGATTTGGATTAATCCTGATTCTCACGAATTTAGGGTTGAACAATCCAGTGAACTGTATCTAGAATCGGGAGCGTTAGAAGCTTATAATGATATCTCAGCTTGGTCTGACCCTCATTCTCATCTTTTTCAAGAATTACTGAATGAACAAGATGTTGATTTGAACTTTGCCGAAGATTGGGAAAAAGGAACGCTGATTGAGGATAGTGCAATTCGTCTTTCGTTTCCACAAGCTTCAAGCGTCAGATTCTCAATATCCGACAGCAAGTCTCATTTTGATGTGCCGACGAATGCTGAGCTGACCGTTGGAACGGTTACAAATTCATATCGCTTCTTCCCTCCACAACGCCAATATACAGGTGAAGGCATCGACGATCATTTCTTTGCGATGAATCGCCCCTTCTTCGCCTATTCTGTAAATAATGATCCTCAGACTAAACCGGCAAACGTGAATGGATACACCGCCGACAAACCCTATCGCTCTGAGTTAATCATTCACAATTCAGGAAACTATTCCGTTGTAACTCCAGATTATCCCGGCATTCGAACCGATGCGGAGATTGTGTCTGTTCAACGGACTTCCGAACCTTTCTTTGTACAGTCCAATCAACTATTCGACTTCACAACAACAGATGATGAATACGGAACCGTGCATTGGCTATATCACGAAAACCTCCCACCTATTTCCATGACGGAAACCGTGGGTCGCTTGGCGAAATACATCGAGAATTTATACGGTGATATTTGGCCAGAGAATATGAACGTTTGGGTAGTTGAAGACAAAGGCGCCCTCCGTTCACGACCGGGTTTATTAGTGGTTGAATACTCTGAAAATGATGCCGTTTTTGAATCGAGAGTGATTGAATCATTCATAGAAGCACTTTATAGTAGAGTGTTGTTTGTGAATGAATTAAAAGATCCTTGGCTCACTGTAGGAACCGCACATTATCACCGATATGACTTCCTAGCTACGGCCTATCCTGAAGAGAAGTTATTGGGCGAATACTCCAACTCACTCGTCGCACGATTCTTGGATGTTGAGGATCTCAAACCCACCTACTTCCATCGCTGGCTTTACCTCTACATGGCTCGCCAAGGATTGGATCAACCTCTATCCGATTCGGCACTTGCATTCGCTCCTCTAAATCGCGAAGCGGTGTTGAAGGGAAAGGCGGCGCTGCTGCTAAGCACCATTCGAGGATATGTGGGAGAGGTTGCCTTTAAAAGAGGTTTGCGTCGATTAATAGAGACGGAATCAGGAACGCCTACCGGACCTCAGGAGTTCGTGGCTCCTATTCGCTATTATTCCAACGTAGAACTCGATTGGGTTTTAGGCGATATTTACTCCACGACCAAGCTGGTGGACTACAGTCTAGATGACGTAGATCAGTGCAGCTACATGGTTACTGCTGATGTTACGAATCACGGTGAAGTGGCCATTCCATATGCCACACTAGGCTACGACAGGGATGGAAATCCCGTCTTGGAAGAATGGCACGAAGGTCACCTTGGATCTACAAGAATTCAGCTCCACACGGAATACTACAGCAAGGTGGAGCTTGATCCCAACGGGAATTTACCTGACTTTGACGAACAGGATCACATGAGGAAACCGACGGGGCTGTTTCAAGCGGTTGAACCCCTGCGACTCAATTTTTACACGGGATTGGATCAGGGCAAAAAAACGCAAATTAACTGGTTGCCATCTTTAAAATACAATGCCTACGACGGTATTCTACTGGGAATGGTTTTCTACAACAAAACCCTTCTTCCCAAGCGTTGGGAGTATCGAATTGGTCCAGAATACAGCACCAATACTGGTGAGTTAACAGGAATGGGGTCAATCAAGTACTATCATCCTTTGAACTCTGGCTGGCTGCAAGCTTTTAATGTAGGATTGTATGGTAAATACTTCCATTACGACGAAAATCTAGCCTATAGTCGAATGAGTCCAGGTATGAACCTCTACATCCGGAAGTCATCCCCCCGCAGTACCGTTCAACAGAGTATTCGATTGAGAGGCGTAGGCGTACAACGCGAATTGAAACTCGAAGACGAACTGAAACCCGTTACAGAAACCAATGCCGATTATTGGATAACCGATCTGCGCTATCGCCGAGAAGAACAAAATGTACTCGCTCCTTCTTTCTTAGAAGCAGATCTTCAAGTCTCTTCTCGATTTACCAAGGTGAGTGCTTCCTTCCGTCAGAGATTCATGCTTCCAAATCGACAGTGGTTGGGAATTCGAGTTTTTGCAGGAGCATTTGTACACAACATCCAACCAGAAGGCCAACCCTTCTTTGCCTTCGGAATGAGTGGAACACAAGATTACCTGTACGATTACAGCTTCATTGGTCGATCGGATTCATCGGGAGTATGGAGTCAACAGTTTTTCATCAGCGACGGTGGATTCAAAACCTCTACACAAGTTTATTCGGACACGTGGTTAGCCAGTATCTCCACCAATATTCCCATTTGGAAAGGAATTGGACTCTTTGGTGATCTAGGGTATGCAGGAAGACAGCAGCAATTATACTGGGATTACGGCATCCGGCTTTGCATTGTGCCTGATTTCCTTGAGTTCTACTTCCCTATTCAAAGTAATTTGACCAACCACATTTCGCAGCCGAACTACATTTCGCAGATTCGCTTCATTCTCAACCTCGATCAAGACGACATCATACAACGAGCAAGACGAGGATGGTACTGAGATTCAGAGTAGTAACAAAATGAGGAATAGCAATGCATATTCCTTACCTTTGTATTCGCTTTGCATAAACCCCAAGTTATGTCGAATACCATCGAAAAATCTACCACTGAGACCCAATACAAACAAATCGTACTCAACGATTACAAACTCGCTGTTACCAGTAGAGAAGCCAGTTTGATTGGTCGACGTGAAGTTCTAACCGGAAAAGCCAAGTTTGGTATTTTCGGTGACGGAAAAGAGCTCGCACAAATTGCATGGGCTAAAGCATTTAAGAATGGCGACTTCCGAAGCGGATACTACCGTGACCAAACCTTCATGATGGCCATTGGTCAGCTTACGGTTCAAGAATTCTTTGCAAGTCTTTACGCCACTACCGATACAGAATTGGAGCCCGCTTCAGGCGGTCGCCAAATGAATGGTCACTTTGCCACTCGAAGCTTAGACGAGAATGGCAATTGGGTAAACCTCACAGAACAAAAGAACTCCTCTGCAGATATTTCTCCTACTGCCGGACAAATGCCTCGCCTACTAGGATTGGCTCAGGCATCGAAGGTGTACAGAAACGTTGAAGCCATCGCTAATAGCGAGAAGTTTAGCAAATCGGGAAATGAAGTTGCTTGGGGGACCATTGGAAATGCTTCCACTTCAGAAGGTCTCTTCTTTGAGACCATCAATGCTGCTGGTGTGCTACAAGTTCCTATGGTCATTAGTGTTTGGGATGATGAATACGGAATTTCCGTTCACGCCAAGCACCAAACAACCAAGCAGAATATCTCAGAAATTCTCAAGGGATTCCAAACGGATGAAAACGGCCAAGGCTACGAAATTCTTCATACCAAGGGATGGGATTACGCATCTCTAGTTGAAACCTTCGAAAAAGCAGGCGCAATTGCCCGAGAAAAACATGTACCTGTATTGGTACACGTTCGTGAAATGACTCAACCACAAGGGCACTCTACTTCAGGTAGCCACGAGCGCTACAAGAGTCCAGAAAGACTACAGTGGGAAAAAGAGCACGACTGTATTGTCAAGTTCCGTCAATTCATTGAAGAGGCTGGAATTGGAACCGCCGAAGAACTAGATGCCATTGAAAAAGAAGCGAAGAAATCTGCTCGCGATCAAAAGGCGGCGGCTTGGAAAGACTTCAACGTTAGCATCAAAGCTGAAATCTCCGAGGCTGTTGCCCTTCTCGAAGGAGTGGTTTCCTTGAATGGTGAAATTCAAACGCTTATTGATAATCTCAAGGGCTTGATGGATCCATTGCACAAAGACGCAGTCAGTGCTGTTCGTCGCGCGCTTTGGATTTTGAGAGGAGAAAACAACGACGATAAAATGGCCTTGGTTCGTTGGTTGAATGGTCAAGAAGCCGTTAACCGCGATCGGTACAACACGCACCTCTACAGTGAAAGTGCACAAAGTGCATTGAATGTCACTCCTGTTGAGGCTGAATATGCTACCGATGAAGAAGTTGATGCTCGTGTCATCATGAGAGACAACTTTGATGCGATCCTCGCTAAGTACCCAGAAGTACTCATTTTTGGTGAAGACAGCGGCAAGATTGGTGATGTAAACCAAGGATTAGAAGGTCTTCAAGAGAAATACGGCGAAATTCGCGTTAGTGATACCGGAATTCGCGAAGCAACCATCTTGGGTCAGGGAATTGGAATGGCCATGAGAGGTCTTCGTCCAATTGCTGAAATTCAATACCTCGATTACCTTCTCTATGCCCTACAAATCATGAGCGATGACTTGGCTACGGTTCAATACAGAACCAAGGGTGGTCAGAAAGCGCCAGTGATTGTGAGAACACGTGGCCACCGTCTAGAAGGCATTTGGCACAGTGGCTCACCAATGGGAACCATCATTAACAGCATTCGCGGAATTCACGTTTGCGTACCACGAAACATGACCAAGGCCGCTGGTTTCTACAATACCTTGCTCGAATCTGACGAGCCTGCTTTGGTAATTGAATGTCTAAATGGATATCGTCTGAAAGAAAAGATGCCTAGCAATCTTGGAGATTTCAAAACTCCATTGGGTATTCCAGAAGTGATTCGCGAAGGTTCTGACGTTACTCTCGTTACCTATGGTTCCAACTGCAGAATCGCAATGGAAGCTGCCGAAGAGCTAGCAAAAATGGACATACAAATTGAAGTGATTGACGTTCAAACCTTGCTTCCATTTGATATCCACCACAGCATTGTAGAACGACTTGCAAAAACCAATCGACTGTTGGTGTTTGACGAAGACGTAAACGGTGGTGCAAGCGCCTTCATCTTGCAACAAATTTTGGAAACACAAGGCGGATATCGATACTTGGATTCAGCTCCTCAAACACTAACATCTAAGGATCACAGACCTGCTTACGGAACCGATGGTGATTATTTTTCAAAACCATCCGTAGACGACGTTGTAGAAGCTATCTACAATATGATGAGCGAGTTAAATCCCAATGCTTTTCCTAAAATGAAATAATGACGGAAAATTCATTCAAAATTTTGCACATCAATTTGGTGCGAATGTGATTTTTGACGTATTATTGTAGTAGAAAAATTTATTTGCGTCCTGAGAGAGAGAGCGAAGCACGCAGAGAGTGGAAAGTCCCCCGCCCGGGGGACTTTCTTATTTTATACCCTTTGGGTTTGATGGTTGTACACCAGTAATCGGGCGCAGAGCTCTAGAATCTTAAGGGCCAAGTAGCTACCTAACGCCTACTACTCTTATAGTGCTTATACCCCCCGTACATTATTCCTGCTCCCAAGATTAATTCTAAGAAACCGAGAGGTGCCGGTGTGGAAGGATTACCGGGTTGTGCGTATCCGATCATATAGGTAATACATACCAATAAGATAGTCAGCGTGAGCTTAGTGCTTAATGAAACTTTCATAGTTCGAGGTGTTTGATTTGGATTGGCGAACCGAATTCTGGTACCACGCGAATAAGATGTGCTCCGCGAGACACTTGAGGCAAAGCAATTTGGCTTCTCCCAATAGAAATATCATGACTTTCAGAATATAGAATTCTGCCACTCATATCTACCACCTGAACCATAGAAGCACCGCAGTTTGCCTTAGAATCCATCAAGAGATGATCTCCACTAATCCAAGCTGTAAGTCGATTTTTCACTCTTTCTTCATCAATGCCAATAGAACCTCTTCCTAGGTGAATGGCAAAACGAGTTCCTCCCCAAGTAGCGTCATGGGTAAAGCGATAATTCCCGTTCTCTAGGTCGTGGAAAATCCCATTCTTTTCATCTTCAAGCAAAATTGTCATGGCGGCGTTGAAATCACTCGGATCCAGTTCGATAAAATACTCAGCCCCATCCACTGCATTGGTAAACTCCATAGGCACTGTATACGTTGAATCCAGCGGCATGGTGCTAATGGACAGCAGAACCCCATCGGTACTCACCAAGCTCATGTTCGGAACTTCAAATCCCGGTGTCCTATCATAAGCATCCTCACTCCCTATTCTATCGTAGCTTGCATTTTCATCAATGGCAAGAAGTACTTGATCCCACGATGAGTCTGCAACAGCAAATGTGTTGAGTCGAACTAATGATTCATATTTCTTCGTTTTGAGATATCCACTTCCTGAATTGGTCAGGGTTCTATTGGATAGAGAAATGGTCAGGTTCTCATTGCTTGCATCTGTGAGTTCCAACTTCACCCAAAATGCCTGAAATGGATTGATGTATTGAGTTGCTGTAGCTCCCGCCAATAGAGAATTAGAGTGACTTACAGTACTTAATTCCCCACTGGGTAGAAAGGCGATGTATTGATTATTGGCAGCATCCCAAACATGCACGCCTGTATAGGTCAAATTCGTGTTAGCCGCCATTACGGACTCCAAATCAATCCAACATGGAAATGGATTATAAACGAGGTTCCAACCTTCATCTGTGGCTATGATAGGAGTTGACACCACTGGATCTAAGAAATTGTACAGCGTAAAAGAACGTGAATCAACATTATCGGGCACACTCGCACTAATACTCACCACTCCTCCATTAGTAAAGGGATAGTTGGCATCCCCCGTATAAATATTATACGCTGATGCACTGCTGTATGCAGCGGTACTCGAAAGGTCACCAATATCGGTCCAGCCATAGGCCTTTCCTGGGTTCAAAGCATCTTCGTCTGCGTCGTAGTAATAAATATTCCGTTGACCTGCAGTTATATTTGGATTGAAATCAGTGCCACTTAAAATGGACAGTGTTGTACCTGCTTCAAAGGGAAATCCGATTTGGCGCCAATGACCATTGCCGTCGTTCGTCAGGTCTATTTCCCAATTGGGAGCATTTCCTGTCGTACTAATCTTTGCTCCCGTCAGACCTGGATAAAAACTTGAACCGTATTCAAAGGTCAACGTCCCCGTATTGTTGAAATTGATATTGTTCGAACCTGAGATGGTAATGAGTCCACCTGATCGCACGGTCACCGTTCCCGCATTATTGAGATGTTGAGATCCATTGCCTTCCAAGTACAACACAGCTCCATCGCCGATAATGATATTTGCTGTCGCTGCAATATCCACATCATTTGCCCCGCTCGCTGTGAGCGCAAGAATTCCATCTGACATGTTTAGGCTGCCATCCAAAGAAG
Source organism: Phaeocystidibacter marisrubri (assembly GCF_008933165.1). Classification (NCBI taxonomy): domain Bacteria; kingdom Pseudomonadati; phylum Bacteroidota; class Flavobacteriia; order Flavobacteriales; family Phaeocystidibacteraceae; genus Phaeocystidibacter; species Phaeocystidibacter marisrubri. The sequence goes on along the minus strand of NZ_WBVQ01000001.1, from coordinate 964,061 downwards.
TTGAACCATTCGACGAACTGATTTCAAGAGTGACTGCTGGGTTGAAGATGAACACGTTTCCCTGTATATCTAGCGAACCATTGATAAGAATACTAGCGCTTAAGAAAAATCCTCCATTGAGAGTCACGTCACTATTAATGGTCACCAAGCCCGCACCAGTACTGGCCGAGATTGTAGCCCCGGTTACATCTGAATATGAACTAAACACTGCAGGTGAACAGCCTGTTTGCGGTGCAAAAGAGCAACCTGAAGCATTTAATGTTAAACTTCCATAGGTGACCGAACCTGATGTAATGTTGTAATTCACATCATCACCTCCAGTAATGAGCACTGAATTGCCAGAACCGGGATATCCCACTCCAGCTCCTCCGGAAACATTCCCCCACGTTGCAGGATTGTCCCAATTTCCGGTTCCGCCTCCAAGATCACTGGTAAAATCTTGGCCGAATAATAAGGCTGACGAAAACACACAGATCGCAGTAATTGATTTTCTCATTTCAGGTCTACTTGAGTGGTTAGTACTTATTCAATTTAGTGAAAAATAATGGTAGATGGTTTAGGATGAGGGGGTTGAGGGGTTTGAGGCGTTTGAGGGGTTTGAGGCGTTTGAGGGGTTTGAGAGGTTTCAGGGGTTGGATAGAGCCGTGAGGCCAAAAGCGAGAGCTAACAGCCGAAACCTCTACACTATCCCCTATCTTCGCGTCATGCGAATGTTTCCGAATACTGTAGCCGGTGTAATCGAAGCTCTAGAGACGAGTTTTGGCAAAGGCATCTACGCCGATAAGGTGGTTGAGCGAATCTTGAGAAGTAACAAAAAGTGGGGTTCTAGAGACCGTTCATTTGTTGCTGAACACACCTATGAAATTGTGCGCAACTGGCGATTCTTATGGTGGTTGTTAGACATGGAGCCATCCACCAAGAGAAAGTCGCTCTGGAAGCTAGTCGGTGTATACTTCCTTTGGAAGGGAATTGATTTACCAGATTGGCCAAAGTTTGATTCCATTCGAGATTTCGACCTCCCAAGTAGATTGGCTGAGCTCCCAAAAAACATTGGCATTGAAGAGAGTTTTCCCGAGTGGTTCAATGAGCGCGCTGAAAATGAACTCGGCGGTAATTGGGCTGCGATAGCCCATAACCTCAACGTTCCTGCCTATGTTATTCTCCGCGTTAACACCCTAAAATCTCATCGAGCTGATGTGATGGAGGAACTGCGAGAAGCTGGACACACCGTGACCGAATTGCCGGATAGCGAAATTGGAATCATCTTAGAAGGGAGACCTCGGCTGAATCACTTACCTGCTTTTCAAGAAGGACGAATTGAAGTTCAAGACGGTGGTTCGCAACAAATTGCTCCGTTTACAGGTGTAACTGCTGGACAAAAAGTAATCGATGCTTGTGCAGGTGCTGGCGGTAAAACGCTTCACCTTGCTGAAATGATGAAGAATAGAGGTAGCATTGTCTCTATGGACATCGAAGAACGGAAGCTAGGAGAATTAGAGAAACGCGCCCAACGCAGTGGTATCAATATCGTAAAAACGCATCCCATCGATAGCCGCACTACGATTTCTAAATACGAACATTGGGCAGACACCCTCTTGCTAGACGTCCCATGTTCTGGAACGGGGGTCATCAAGCGAGATCCCGATACAAAGTGGAAGCTTCAACCTGAACATTTAGAACGAACACTAGAAATACAGGCGGATATCCTAGAGAGGTATTCCAATATGCTTCGCCCAGGAGGAACCCTGGTATATGCCACTTGCTCCATTTTTAAATCGGAAAACGAAGATCAAGTCCGTAATTTTCTAGAGAATCATCCTGAGTATACTCTAGAACAGGAGGAGCGCGTAAATCCATGTGAGTATGGCGATGGATTCTACATGGCTCGTCTTATCAAAAATGACTAATCCCATCTCCCATGGCTTTTGAGCGCATCACAGAGAAGTCATCTCTCTACAACAATCTCGAACAGCAAAGTACTGAACAACTCCTAACGTGGATCAATCGCGAGGATCACAAGGTTCCTGCGGCTATCGAACCCATTATTCCCATCATTGCAGAATTAGTGGATAAGATTGCCGAACGAATGAAAATGGGTGGGCGATTGTTCTACATCGGCGCGGGTACGAGCGGAAGGCTTGGTGTAGTAGATGCCAGCGAATGTCCCCCAACTTTTGGCGTCCCTCATGGATGGGTAATTGGACTCATTGCCGGTGGAGATCGCGCCATGCGAAAGGCGGTTGAATTTGCAGAAGATGACACCGAGCAAGCATGGAAAGACATGACGGAGCACGCCATTGGCACCAACGATACCGTCATTGGAATTGCTGCAAGTGGCACCACACCTTATGTAATTGGCGGACTCAATGAGGCTAGAAAAAATGGACTCCTCACCGCGTGTATCACTTGCAACCCTGATGCTCCCGTTACTACCGCCGCTGAAATACCGCTCGTTGCCGTTACTGGACCAGAATTTGTTACGGGCTCCACTCGCATGAAGGCTGGTACCGCCCAGAAATTGATATTAAATATGATTTCTACCGGCGTGATGATTCGCTTGGGTCGTGTGCTAGGAAACAGAATGGTGGATATGCACCTCAGTAACAACAAGCTAGTAGATCGAGGAACACGAATGATTATGGACAGTACTGAGCTTCCCTATGAAGAAGCCAATGCGCTATTGGTTCAACACGGAAGCGTGCGCAAGGCCATAGAGGCTCATGAAGGCAAATAAAAGCTGAACGTTGAACCTTTCCCCTCTTCTGAGACCACCATTAATTCTGATCCGTGGGCTTGGACGAACTCTTTCACGAGGATAAGTCCCAATCCACTTCCAGGTTCATCTTCGGTGCCATTGCTTCTCTGAGGTGGCTCCATGTGTTTTAGTCGCTCTAATTGATCGACGGACATCCCAATACCAGAATCTTCTACCGAAAAGAAAAAACCCGAACCCGTTTTTTCAACCTTTATGACAATCTCCCCTCCTCGCTCTGTATACTTCAGTGCATTTGTAGTGAGATTCAGCAGAATACTCTTCAACATGTGAATATCTGCTTTAATAGATGTACCACTAGGAATATCAGTGATCAAGTTGACTTCTTTCTGAAGACAGGAGAGTTCCAAGAGATCAGAAACTTCGTCGATGATGGCATCTAATGAAACCTCTTCTGGAGAAAACGTAAGACTTCCTTGTTGACTTCTACTCCAATCCAAGACATTGATGAGGAGATCATGAACGCGATTTGAACTTACTTGAATCATGTTCAGCATTTCAAGTACATCGTCCATTTTGCCTTCCTTAGCGCTGTGCAATGCCAGATCACTCAGTCCAATTACCGCGGCAATTGGGTTCTTTAAATCATGACTTAAGATAGAGAAGAATTTATCTTTCAACTCGTTAAGCGCTAGCATGCGCTGTTCGTTCTCTTTGGCTTGTTGTATATTCTGAACGATGGAAATATAGTTGACTGGTTCGTCTTTTCCATCTTCATAAATCGCACTTACAATGGCATCAGTCCAAGTCGTATGACCATCCTGATGAATGTAGCGCTTCTCGATTCTATAGTGGGATCTGCGATTCTGGAGCAGATCATCAAAAAGCTCCTTTTCCCTAATCCGGTCTTCAGCGACCGTCACCTCTGGTAAGGAAACTCTACGCGCCTCCCTCTCTGACTCAAATCCGACCATTTCACAAAAAGCACTGTTGGCCGCAATAATTCTTCCTTGAGAATTGGCTAATACCACCCCAGCTTGAGCGCGATAGAAGATCGATCTCAATCGCTCCTCGCTTCGAATCAAGCGGTGTTCGATTAGCTTCTCTTCATTGATACTGACAATGACAGAAATGTAGTGCGTGATGACATTATTGGGGTCGGTTATAGGAGAAACAACGGCTTTGAGCCACTTGTCTCCACCTTCTCTTCTACGGAATCGGAAAACATCTTCAATATGACTACTTCCCTCTGCTCGTCGTTCCGCAAAAAGACGTTTCACATTTTGCCAATCGTCTGGATGTAAGAGCTCAGATGGATTTTGTAAGAGTACCTCTTGCGCCGTCGAATACCCCAGGAGATTCGCTGCACTTTCGTTGGCATACACTAAATTCTTGGAAGCATCCGCGATCAATACTCCTACCGAGAACCCATCGTACCTGCTCCAATCAAAGTTCGGCTGACAACGAAGATCGATATCGATAAAGACCGAAGCATCCGCTTTGAACTCTACTCGTGCTGAAAGACAACGTTCGTTTCTCCCAGTAAACTGTAACCATTCTGTAGCCCTCGACTTTCGAACTCGGTAAACAGCTGAAATCAAAGATGTTGGCAATTCGCCTAGGTCCAGAGCATCGCCCTCGGGAAGTGGCAGAATATTCTGACCACCGGGGAAAACCTCAACGTTGTTATCTTTAGTCACTCGAACCCATACAGAATTACGGTCCGCCCAATAGTGCGAAAACCAATCTGTATTTGTCTTAATTTTTGATTTCAAAGTGACTCGATTTTTTAGAAAGCCGACCGAAAATACGAGGATAAATCCTTTTAACCTAAGCGTTAAGCATGAACTATAACAGTTTTTCTGAAAGTACTCCAAAGAACAGCCTCAAAATGTACGGCTTGAAGCCCATAAAACTTGTAAGCTTTGCCCTACTATCACTGGTGCTATTTTCATGTTCCGACCGCGCTCCTTTTGGTGATACGAATTACAGTTTTCGCGCAATGGATGCCCCCGATGAATCGAACATTTGGATTGCTGCACAGCACGGCTTCTGGGCACACTCCTCCAATTCTGGTGAAACTTGGGATACCGGACATATTGCGGGATTTGATGGCGAAATAAGAGATATCGAAGCTTGGGATGAGAACACAGCCATCGCAATGGGAATTGAAAGTCCAGGAATACTGTGGAAAACGACAAACGGTGGTAAATCCTGGGTGGAAGTTTACCAATTGGATCATCCTTCTACTTTTTTTGACAACATGGATTTCAACTCCTCCGGCTCTGGTATTGTTATCGGCGATCCAATAGATGGAAAATGGACCATCCTTGGTACCCATGACTACGGAGAGAATTGGACGCGCTGGAGTCCTCAAACTTCCTATTCTGCTCACCCCAACGAAGTCGCTTTTGCTGCATCTGGTTCTGGATTGATCTGTGAAGATTCTCGAATTACATTCTTTACGGGAGGCGGTGCTAATGGCATGAGAAGCACAGACTCTCGTCTAAACCGCACCTTCCAAACGGATACCAGTAACACCTTTGGCATTTACTCTGCTACCCTCAACCACAAAGGCGACATTTTATTTGTTGGGGGCGATTACAGATTTCCTGATGCTACCCACGGAAATGGAGGGGTTTTGCGATTGGTTGATGGCCAGTACAACTTTGTTGAGTTTACCGATCCTCCTCGTGGATACCGAAGCTGCATCATACAACTCAGCGACCAATCTTTCGTATGCTGTGGGCCCAATGGTGTAGACTATTCTGCCAATGGTTTGATGTGGACTTCTCTCACCAAGGAAGGCTTTCACGTTCTAGCATCTCCCCCAAACAAAAGAGAACTATGGGCCGCAGGTAGCAATGGTAGAGTGGTTAATCTTACAGAGCTGTTACCGTAGAAGGCGTCAGTCACCCATCACCCGTCATCCATCATCCATCATCCATCATCCATCATCAGACATCAGACATCAGACACCCATCCCACGCCACAACATCAAAAAAAGAACGGCCATCTCTGACCGTTCTCCCCCAAAAACCATCGCAGAGATTAGCGTGCGAACGCGCCTACTACGAGGTAAGTTGAAATGTCTGTAGTGCTGATACTTTGTGTTGGATCGTGCACTACAAAAAAGGCTTCATAATTTGCCGTGATGTCTTCGTATGACATGTTAGCCGTTTGAGACAACGTGATGGTTCCTCCGTTTCCTGTTCCCATTTGAACAAATACATTTGAATTCGGAGTCTCGTTGTACGGCGTTCCATTTGGCGTATTGGCTGGATCTGCCGCATCGTGTGCATGTACCATGTACATTTCACCGTCCATTGTGTTCATCAAGGTCACTGTGATCTTAGACGAATTGTCATCAATCTCTTCTACCTCCATCTTTGCGCTAAAGTTGTTGGCGTGAGACCCACTATATGCATCACTGAATGCATAGTTGTACGTCATGGATTGCTTTGGATCCTCCTTCATGTCGTCATCCTTAGAACAAGATGCCATTCCTAGTGAAATAGCGAGTGCTAAAGTCAATTTAGCAGTTGTAGATGCAAAAGCGTTAAAATACTTCATCATTGTTTTTTTAATGGGTTATGATTCATCTACGCCACTACTCCACACCTTGGATTTCCTCTAGCCCAACTTTTTTTCAATCAATGTTGTAACATGCTGATTTAGTGAGTTATAAAAGTTGACATAAATCATGTTTTAAGGTGATGAGGGTCACGATATCCCCCAATAGTAAGGTGTACTTTCACTATGAAAATTAACGCGCCATGAAAAAGACAGTAGTAATCGGAGGCAATTTTGCCGGCTTCACCGCCGCGTTAGAGGTAAAGCGCCGCGGTGGAGATGAATATGAGGTTTTGGTAATTGACAAGAGCCCCGTATTCCTATTTATTCCAAGTTTAATCTGGGTGCCTTTCCGTAGAAGAGAAATGAAAGACATCACTATCCGCAAGGATGTCATCTTCAAGAAAAAAGGAGTCGACTTCATGCTTGCGGAGGCTTTACAAGTAGACCCTGACCACAACATGGTTAGAACCGACAAAGGAGATGTCCACTATGACGAACTTGTCATTGCCACAGGACCTAAAGTTAAATACGACGTAGCTCCAGGCGTTGCGGAATACGCCACATATATAGGCACTCCAAAAGGAGCGATGGATATTCGCAAAAGACTTGAAGAGTTTGAAGTGAACCCTGGCCCCGTAGTCATTGGTGCTACCCAAAGCGCTGGCTGTATGGGTGCTGCCTATGAGTTCCTCTTCAACTTTGAAAAGTGGCTTCGCGATAAAAAAATTCGCAAAAAGGTGGATCTCCACTGGATTACTCCAGAACCGTACGTAGGTCACTTTGGAATTGATGGAATGGTCGGTGCTGAAACCATGCTCAAAACCTTCATGAACATGTTTAACATCCACTTCCACACTGAAGTTGGTGTCGAAAAGATGGATGCCCATACCATTACATTGACCAATGGTGAAGAACTTCCACATGCATTCACGATGTTGATGCCGCCATTTATTGGAGTGGACTTCGTCACAAAGAGTCCACAATTGGGAGCAACAGCTGCAGGTTATATTCCAGTGGGTGAAGACTACCGTCACCCGGTATATCCCAATGTTTGGGCAGCCGGAATTGCAGTAGATGTTAAACTTCCCTTCACCCCGGGTAAAGTTCCTTTTGGTAGCCCTAAAACAGGCTACCCAAGCGATGAAACAGGAAAAATTGTAGCCAAGAATATCATCAAGGTTCACAAAGGAGATAAAAACCTAATCAAAAAAGCATGGGGCGCTATCCCTGGACTCTGTGTCATGGATGCTGGTAAAAAAGAGGTATTGATTATCAGTAATCACCTTTTCAAACCTAGAAGCTTTGCGGTCATGATACCGAACGTGCTTTACGACTTTAACAAAGTCTTGTTTGAGAAATACTTCCTCTGGAAGACACGCCACGGTTATAGCTTCTTACCGTAGACGTGCAAACGTGCAGAGCACGGCGCGTGTGGCATGGAGATGCCACGCAGAAAGGTTCCGCCTCCCGGCGGGACCTTTTTTTGTCTTCGGTCGTCTGGAGCCTCGGACTATTGACTTAGCTTCTAAAAAAACCAACCAATTCCTTACCTTCACATAAATACCTTACTATGTCAGAAGCAAATCCACATCCAGAAAGAGACACTTGGGAATTTTACAAAGACGAAGCCGATCTGTGGCGATGGAGAAGAACCGCTGTGAACGGACGCATTGTTGGAGCGAGTTCTCAGGGATATCACAACCGACAAGATTGTGTTGACAATGCGGAGAGAAACGGTTGGGAATAATACGGAGCTAACTTTAACCCATAGGTAAGCCTCGCCTATTCTCAAAGCAAACAGACCCATGCGCCTTTCCCTTTATGCTTTACTCTTCTTGTTACTCACCGGGTGCGGCCTTTTTAGAAGTGCCAGTATCCGAAGGGACATCTACCGCGCTAAGTTGGTCAATGCCCCTGTTAACGACACTCTACATGTAGAAAACAAGATGGGGTTGATGATGGTCTACGTTAAGGTCAACAATCATCCGAGACCACTTGAATTCATTTTTGACACTGGAGCAAACCTCACTGTTTTGAATTCAAATACAGCAAAGGAATTGGGCTTGTCATCGGATAAAACCATGAAATTGGGAGATTCTCAAGGATCGTCTTACGAAGTGTCGGTGATCAATCTAGATACCCTACAATTGGGAAATGGAGTTTATACGGATGTTCTTGCCGCCATTATTCCTTTCCCTGAGAACAGCATGATACCCTGCATGGCTCGTGATGGCATTTTGGGATATCATGTGATTCGGAACGCGCAATGGGCATACCACCCTGGTGACACTATTTTAGTAGGATCCATAAGCGATTTACGAGGAAACCGCACCTATGAAAATGTAGAAATGACAGGTAGAAAAGCACCTGTGCTCTCTCTTGATTACAATGGAGTGAGATACGGTGGTGTACTCTTCGACTCTGGCTCCACTGGAGGACTTGACTTGAAGAAATCCGCCATGAATCCGCACATGAATTCTAAGCGCTTCGTGACCCAAATAGACGGCACCACACAGGGTGTTTATGGAAATGTGCTGGACACTGTTTACCGGGTTTATAACGACACAGTCCAAGTTGCTGGCATCCCCCTGCTCTCCAATGTTGATTTCAGTGATAAAGTAGAGCGCAAAATTGGAATGAGCGCCTTTGGAAATAGGCACTTTATTATTGATGGTCAGAATGAACGACTCTATCTTGGGGAAGCTGAGAGTGACGCTGTCCTCAGCCGTTCATATGGATTCGTGCCTGGTTTGAGAGATTCTACATTATATGTTGCCAATCTGAATCTTCAATCCCAAGCCCATCAAGATGGAGCTGAAATGGAAAAAATCATTTATTCGATAAATGGTCGCACAGCAAAGGACCTATTGAATACGGATTGTGGATACTTGAAGATGATACTATTCTTCTCAAGGAATGAAGAGAACCTCACCATTCAGTATAGTGATGGAAGCGTATTCACCTATCAAAAACACGTTCCCAGAGGGGAGCTTTTGAATGAGAATTAAGAGGGCTGGATGCTTGACAGCTCAAAACAGAATCGCGTTCCCCCTGAAATGGGAGTAGTGACATAAACGGGAATCTCTAGTTTGGATGATAGCGTTTTAGTGATTCTCAATCCTAAACCCGACCCCATTTCACCAGATGTCCCTGAGCTAGAGGGGATTGCTTGATCTGAGTAAAAAGCTTCCGGAGATAGTCCCTTCCCTTCGTCTTCAATAAACAGAAGAACATGATTGTCCCTTCGCTTGGTGTAAACCTCTACAGCACCGCCCTTCGGACTAAATTTTATCGCGTTGTGGACCACGTTTCTAAAAATCACTTCCATCGCATTTCTGTGATTCTCAAGGTAGATACCCGGTGTGATATTGAAATTCAATTGAACCTTTTTCTGTTTGGCAAGAGGATAAAACATGGATCTAATCTGACGGAATACATCTTCCAAATAGAAGTGATCTTTCACAACCACATCTGCCCCCAATTCATTCCTCGACCAATACAGTAGGTTTTCAACCAGGAACATAGTGCTTCGCGTCATATCCAAGAGCTCCTTGGACAACTCCACTACCTCTTCCTTGTTTAATCTGTCGTTGCTGATCAACTCCATCGCTCCTTCAATACTCGCCATAGGACTACGGATATCATGCGCAAGCACAGAAAAGAGTCGGTCTTTCTCCGCATTGCTCTTCTCCAATGATTGAGTAAGAGTTGTATTCTGCAAACTTTTCTCCTGTAGGGATTCTAAAGATCTTTGGTATCCATTGATCGTGCGCGAATACAGGACAAAAACGATGGTTAAACTAATGCCGCTAGTAAAAAAGAAGTCGATGTATTCATTTTCTACACTTGAATACACCTCTTGATCTACGGGGGTAGCATAATCGTAATAAAACATGCCGGCGAGCAAGATCAAATGTCCTGCATAAACCCAAATCTGATACTTTTCATGCACCAAACCTATAACCGCCACAAAGGAAACGAGGGCAAGTACATAAGCAGGTCCATTAATCCCCCCTTTTGCGATAAATGAATAGATCACACCTACTACTGAACTAAAGACGACAATCATCAATCCCAAATTGGTGAGACCGAAGAATCGCGAAATTGTCCAAGCCAGTATGAGCATAACCATCACGAGGCCATCTACAATGGCGATCTCATACAGCTCTATCCATATTAACAAGGGTAAAAAAAGGATTAATAGTCCAGCCACGGAGAGAACCGTAGCATTAAAGACAATTCCCCGCGTTGGCAGACCATCATCCACTCCCAATAGATGTGTCCACAGTTTTTTCATAGGTAGTAGGTCAATTTAAGGAAAAAGATGGAAGGGTTGGGGGTTTTGGGTGGGTAGAAGTTTTAGGCGTTTTAGGGGTTTAAGGGGTTTTAGAGGTTTACGGGGTTTAAGGGGTTTAAGGCGTAGGTGGTTACTACCACAGGCCATACTACCCTGAACTACCGTGCGAATCCTTTCGCGTGGCCCCTGACCATTCTCTTGCGTGCTTTTCACAATAGGGCTCAAATGGAGTGTGCTTCACTAATTCCAACGAAAACAGCTAGTGACTACTAAGTTTTGCACTAATGGATTCGTGCGGAAGGGTTGGAAATGAGGTTGAGAGGTTTGAGAGTTTGAGGTTTGAGGTTTGAGGTTTGAGGTTTAAGGAGTTTGCGGGGTTTGCGGGGTTTTAGACGTAGATGGACCTCAAGCCTGCTGCCCAGAACTACCGCGCGAATCCTTTCGCGTGGTCCCTCGCTATTCTCTTTGCTTGCTTTTCACAACAGGGCTCAAATAAAGTGTGCTTTCCTAATTCCGACAATGACTACTCCATTCACATCGTCATTGCACTACCTTAGACCACGTCCCTTTAATCTCGCTTAAAGCAAAAGCGGATTGTAAACGAGCGATATAAGGAACACTAGTTAATTTCTCGGTTACGAAGCGCTGGTAATGGGAAATATCGCTGACCAATATTTTAAGGAGATAATCGAAAGATCCTGCAATATGGTGACACTCTACAACGTCATCTAACTCTAGGATCTTGGCTTCAAACGCCTTTAAATGCTCAGCTTCATGAGTTTTCAATGTCACTTCGCAAAAGGCAGTAAGTGTTCTTCCCAATTTCACACCATCTATAATGGCGGTATATCCTCTAATTACTCCAGTCTTTTCTAACTTTTTGATTCTCTCATAGATAGGTGTCGGAGAGCGGTTAAGCTCCGACGCTAACTGAGCTACGGTCATCTTGGCGTCCTTTTTCAATAAGGCAATCAACTTGAGATCTATGGAATCCATGGCAGTGAAATATTCTAAATACGTAGCAAAACTAGCCATTTATAGATGAATCTTCTACCCAATTAAAATTCATCCAGAAATATATACCAATACCTTTGCTATACACAGGATAAATTTAAACTCTACCCCATGAGTAAGCGTTTCCCAGAGAGTGAAATGATGTCGTACGGTTACGATCCCATGTTATCAGAAGGATCAGTTAAGCCTCCCATCTTTCAAACCACAACCTTTGTTTTCAAGACAGCCGAAGAAGGAAAGCGTTTCTTCGAAGTAGCCTATGGTCTTCGTGAAAAAGATCCAGCTGAATCAACAGGTTTGATTTACAGTCGATTGAATAACCCTAACTTGGAAATTCTCGAAGATCGTCTTACCCTTTGGGAAAACGCAGAAGCAGGTGCCGTATTCGAATCTGGTATGGCTGCTATTTCTACTACACTTTTGGAATTGCTACCTCCTCACAGTGTACTTATCCATAGTGCACCGCTTTATGGAGGAACCGACCACTTCATTCACCACGTACTTCCAAAGTACGGTATCGATTCATTGGGTATGGATCCAGGAGAGAGTCACGAAGAGGTCATTGCCCGAATTGAAGCCAAAGGCTGGTCAGATCGCGTTGCAGCGGTTTACATCGAAACCCCAGCTAATCCAACTACAGAGCTAATCTGTATCAAAAATTCAAAGCGCGTAGCAAAGCACTTTGAAACCGGTGAAAAGAAGGTTCCACTGATTGTGGACAACACGTACATGGGACCTGTATTCTGCAAGCCGAGTGAGTTTGGAGCCGACCTTGTTCTGTATTCTGCTACCAAGTACATCGGTGGGCACAGCGATGTTGTTGCTGGTGCTGCGGTAGGTTCAGCCGAATTGATTACACGCATCAAAACTTTGAGAACATTCTTGGGCAATATGGGGTCTCCATTCAACAGCTGGTTGCTGATGAGAAGTTTAGAAACACTTTCTATCCGAATGGAACGTCAAGCTCAAACGGCCGAAATCGTTGCCGATTGGTTGAAAGAGCATCCAAAGGTAGAAGTTGTTCATTACCTCAAGTACGCTAGCGAGCGCAACGAGCGCGAAGGTAAAATCCGTGAGGAGCAGTTTACGAGCAATGGTGCCATGATGGCCTTCAACATCAAAGGTGGTGAAGCTCAAGCATTCAAATTTTTGAATGGTTTGAAAATGGTGAAACTCGCCGTATCACTAGGCTCAACGGAGTCGCTTGCGGAACATCCTGCTACGATGACGCACGCCGATGTAGCCCAAGAAGACAAAGAGAAATACGGAATTGCCGCTAACCTTGTTCGACTCAGTGTTGGTTTGGAACACCCCGATGATTTGATCGAGGATGTTCGTAACGCTTTGGAACAGGTCTAATCCATAAAAACGGGATCAAGTGTTACATCAACTTTCACTTGATCCCATTTTAAGCTCATGTTCGAACTCGATAAGTCAATCGCGAACGTGTCTTGTATTCCGTACGTAGTTTGAGGTCGTGATATCACCGTCAGCATATCAAACTGAGCGTCTCTCGATGCTTTTCCATTCATATCTACTCCCCAGCCACTGTTTTTCGTATTGAAAATCACAATCCATTCATTGGGATTTGGGATGGTCCACAAGGAGTACTTTCCCGCTGGTAACCGCTTTCCATTCACCAGTAGATCTATATTGGATTCAAACGTGGTCACCTCATTGGCACCAGTTCTCCAAGTTTCCCCGTACGGAACAAGTGATCCAAAAATTTGACGGCCTTTCTTAGAAGGTCGAGAATAGTGAACCTCCATTCTCACACCATCTTCTTCATACAACTCCACCGCCTCTGGAGAAGCCTGCTTTGTTTGGTATCTCAGGTAGTAAAAGAAACCTGTTACAAGAATCAGTACCGAGAATAAAACAAGAAGTATACGTCTGAATGCTTTTTTCATAACTGGAGAATTGATTCTACCAAGGTAACAATTCATTTATTCTATAATCTCCCCATTTTTCTTAGGCTTCACATATATTTTGGTCTATTTTCATATTCTCAAGTAGACTCACCCATCCATGACGAAGCAATTTCTAAAGCTCTTTATCCCAATTGCTGTTTTGGCCTTGACCATTACATCGACCATTTATAGGATGCACTATACTCGGTTGAAAAGTGAAGTTGCGATAGAAAGTCAGCACAATGCAGAATCCATTTTGGATGATGTGATCCTCCGTTTCATCTCTATAGGCAGAGGATTGAACGGAATTGCTTCCACTACTTCATTGGATTCTACATACAGTCTAGAAGATCTATCGAGCAATTTAAAGGGATATATCTACAGTCGACATGAACTCACACAAGTTCGGTTCATCGATACAACGGGTATGGAGGTGATTCGCTTCAATCGAAAGAACAATATCATTACGCGAACTCCAGACTCTCTACTTCAGAACAAATCAAAAAGAGCGTATTTCAGAGATCACATCAATGACGAACCAAACACTTTGGGATTTACTCCATTGGATCTCAATATGGAAAATGGTCAATATGAATACCCATATGTGATCGTTATTCGTTGGTCATTTCCTCTTTTTGCTAGCGATGGAACCCGAATGGGAATGCTCGTTGCTAATATTGACGCAAGAGAATTGTTTGACGACGACAGCTTCCTAAATGTTCGAAATGACGGGGCGCTTATGTTTGCGACTCAAGAAGGTGCTGTTTACTACAACGATCACATCTATTTCCAAGAATCCGCCGACTCTCTCTTTAGCGCCATAGGCTTTGAAGGCTGGGAGGTAGAAAATGGATTCTCCAATGACAAGTCCATCTTTTTCAGAGACTTGCGTCCATCTTTACAGCAGATGATGGAGGATAATTTGAATACGGATGAAGTTCGAATCAAGGCTTCATCCAACAATCCTACAATGGTGCTCTACCGTCTTCCCTATGATAGCTACATCAAAAGGGTACATGTGAACCTACCCTATATCTTTATCATTCAATCCTTCTTCGTTACACTCATTGCGTTTTTCTGTTACCGTTGGGCGCGATTTAGAAAGTTGGAGCAATACAGCTTTAGCGAAGTGGTGAAGGCAAACCGAGCGTTGAATACATCGGAAGCTGCGTTGAAAGCCACTAAGAAAGAACTCGAAATTCTCGTAAGAAATCAGCGGAAAGAACTGACAAAGAACGCACAACTCCTCTCTACTCTCTTTGATTCAAGTATTCATTACGCCGGAGTGATGGACACCGATGGAAGACTCATAGACGTGAATCGAAGAACTTTAGAGACACTTGGAATTGATAAGAAATACGTTGAAGGAAAGTTCGTTTGGGATTTCCCAGTGTTTGGTGATCAAGAGCAGGTACGAAAAAATCTAACCCAAGCCATTGCCGTAGTTTTAAATGATGAAGTGGTTCATTATGAAACTACAATGATCGATAAGCAAGGTAAAAAGCGCCGTATTGCCTTTAGCCTTACACCACTTAAGAATGAAGCCGGAGAAATCACCAATTTGATTCCTGAAGGTGTTGATATTACAGAGCTTCATGAGAAGGATCGTCAGCTTCACGCACTGATCGATCAAATGGAAACACGCAACAAGCAGTTAAAGGAGTTCAGTCATATCATTTCACATAATGTGAGAAGTCCAATTGGTAACCTAGGACTTTTACTCTCCATATACGACGATGCTGAAGACAATGAAGAGCGTGCTGAAATCGTTGCTAAACTGAAAGAAGTAAACCACAGTTTACAGAACCTACTGGAAGAACTCTTAGAAACGGTAAAGATTCTAGACAATGCGGAGATCAAAACCCAAATTGTTGACATAGAGCCTGCCATTGAACAAGCCCAAAAGTTATTGGCGCGTCAAATTGAAGAAACCAATGCCCAGATTCATGTCGATCTGAGCGCTGTTAAGAAAGTGTATTTCCCAAAGGTCTACTTGAATAGTCTCTTGTTGAACCTGATGAGCAATGCCATTAAATACCGATCCGAAGAAAGACAGCTCGAGTTGAATATATCAACACGAGTGAATGAAGCAGGACGAACTGAACTCATCTTCTCAGACAATGGTTCGGGTATAGATATGAATAAGAACGCCCACAAAGTTTTTGGACTGTACAAAACCTTTCACCGCAGCAAGCCAGGCAAGGGTCTGGGTCTATTCATGACCAAAACTCAAATTGAATCGTGCGGAGGTCAGATTAAAGTAACGAGCAAATTAGATGTAGGTACCACCTTCACTATCATCTTCCCATCTTCAGAAAAACGATAACCAGCCATACAAAACACCCTGCATTATGTTACATGAAGGAAGTAAAGAGATTATTTGCATCATAGACGATGATGAAGTTTACCAATACACCGCTACAAAATCGATTAAGAGTAGCTCTGTAGTTAAGCGTGTATTGGTTTTCGGAGACGGTGAAGAGGCTTTTAATTATCTCAACGAAAACCTAGGTGTACGAGAAAAACTACCCGACATCATCTTTTTGGATATCAACATGCCTTATATGGATGGTTGGGAGTTTATGGAGCAGTTTGTTAAAATCAAACCCAAACTTAGCAAGCCAATCACGGTATACATGATCAGTTCTTCCGTTGTTCCAGATGATATCGAAAAGGCAAACTCCATTTCAGACATCTCTGATTACATCATTAAACCGATCACTCAGCAAATGTTCCGAGAAATACTCGATACTAAGTCTTAGTTCTAGAGAATACTTTCTCGTGTTCTTCACGCCACAGTGTTCCTTTACGTCTTGCTGTTTTTCGCAAATAGGACTTGATCAACCAATATGCTGTTGTGAGCACGGCCAAGAGTAGTAAACTCCACGCATTGGTATGGTTAGCAGGGATAATAACGTAGTAGGTCAGTAAATTGATGAGCAATTGAAGTCCGGCATATAGCGAACTTACCGCCAAATGTGGCCAGCCGACTTCATTTACCAACATGTGAAATAGGAAAGTTCTGTGAGGCTTTAGCGGATTAAAACCATGGAATACACGGTGTAAAACCGAATAACCTGCATCTACCGCATACACACTCAAGAAAAGTAAATATTGCCACTGTCCCGTATACAGAATAAGCGCTCCCATGGCAAATGCCGTTGAATACGCCATGGTGATAGAGCCGATATCTCCCGCAAATACAAGCGCTCTCCTTCTGAAGTTATAGATGCCGAACACAATCACAGAGAGCAATAGAAAAATCAGCAAGCGCATCTCAATGAAGCGCATTTCATAGTTGATTAACACCAAGGTTGCCAAATTCAAGCTCGCATTAATAGCCGTGATGCCGTTAATGCCATCCATGAAATTGAAAGCATTTACCCACCCAACTCCAACAACAAACATCAGGAGCAAAATGGGCCAACCGAGATTAGCTACATGAAGATCGAGCAACATCAAACCAACAGCTGCGATTTGAACCATCAATCGATAAACGGCTTTCACGTTCATCACATCATCCCAAAAACTCACCACAGACAGCATGAAGACACCTGCGAAGAAATAGGGATGTAATGGACCGTGAATGGCAAAGAAAAGCAGCACTACAATGGGAAATAGAATTCCCCCTCCCCGCAATACGGTGTGTTGATGATTGCTGCGATACCCAGGTTCGTCCGTAATGTCAAAGCGCTTTGCGATGTACATGTACAATTGCATCACACCAACTAGAATGATGAAAATAGCGGGATATATGAGGTATTCTAACTTCATTTGTTCCCCGATATTTCAGCATACAATGCACTTTGGGCATCCCAAATCACTTCAGAAGCAAAATGTTGTTCAACGCGCTTCCGACCAAACTCTCCGTGTTGCTCACACAAATCTGGGCGAGATAGATAATGATTGATAGAGGTTGCCAATAATTCTGAGTCTTTGGGGCGTATTTTCAATCCAGCGGAACTGTTTCCCAAGGTATCTCGCAAGCCTGGAATATCGGCAATAACTACTGGACGTTTCATGGCCATGGCTTGTAGGACTACGTTGCCAAACCCTTCGCGGTAACTGTATTGAATAACAACTGTGCTGGCCGCTATTACAGGTTGAATGGGATTCACTTGACCCAATAAATGAATGCGCGAATTCTCAACCATTGCCTTTACAATAGAAGGATCCAAAGGATCGCCTTCCTCTGCTGGTCCTGCAACTAGCCAATGTAGTTCTGCGTACTCACCCGCCAAGCGCTTATAAGCCCGGTAGACCTCGGTGAGTCCCTTATCTTTCGTCACCCTACCAATGGTAGTCATGACCAAAGCATTGGGAGAAATCCCAAGCTCAGATCTCAGGTCATTCCCCTTTTGAACCCACTCATCTGTGAGTTTATAGAGTTCCGTATTAATTCCATTGCTGCTACCCGCACCAAAAACAACGGCTTTTTGAGGATCTAACATGCCTATTTCCACGGCATGATCGCGCAGAGAAGGACTAATCACAATCACCTTTTCAGCCATCGAGCAAGCTAGCTTCTCCGTTCGGAATACGATCGCTCGTTTAAGGCCAGTCAAGGTGTCACTTCGAATTCCTCTCAATGTGAAGATCATTGGGAGTTTAGGTAGGAAAATTTTTGCCAATGCAAAGAGAAATCCTGTTTTAGGGCTTCCTACATTGATGACGTCTGGCTTTTCCTTCTTCAGAATTCGAATGAGTTGGAATAAGGATCTGATGTCTTCAAATGGGGCAATATCTCGATTCAATTGAATGGGAATAACTCTTCCCCCCTCTTCTTTGGCCAAATCATCCACCAATTTTCCCGGAGTAGACATGATACTCACATCGTGACCTTTCTCCGAGAAATACCGAACGGCACCCTTTAAGTGAAATGCAGAAAAGGCGTTGTTAATGACCAACATCAATTTCATACCACTATGAACGTTTGGGAATCACACCTGTAAAAGCTTCACCATCTCTTTCACTTACGGGTTTCACAGGCTGCGCAGGAACACCAGCCACCAAATAGTAATCGGGTGTGTCGCTTACCACGCTTGAATTGCTTGCAACCAAATTGCCCTTGCCCAATTTCACACCGCATTTTACGGTGACATTGGCTGCCAGCCATGAGCCCTCACCAATGGTAATAGGGCGGTAAATATTCTGACCGCTAGCAAAGCTTCCGTCTTTGAAAACGTGCTGGGCCGAACTGATCACCACATTGGGACCAAAAAGTACGTTGTCTTCAATATAAATTCCTGCCTTCGCATTAATCCATGTCCCTCTGGCAAAGTAGACGTTGTCTCCAACATTTAGTCCCTGTGGTCCATTGATGACCACTCCTCCCGCTAGTGTGAAGTTCTTGCCACACTTTCCAATAAAAGGGCTCACCAGCACCCCACGAAAACGTATGGTGAACTTATTGTCTGGTAACCATGCTGTGATCAGCTGGACAAACCAGAGTGGTAAAATATAGCGGAGTTGGTGGTAGATGGAGTTGATAGGACGTTCGATTTAGAATTCAAATATAGCGAGGTTCCCCTTAATCTAGAGGAATAGCATCACGCAGTTCGGTATACATCACAATTCTTCGCGGTCCGAGTACAGATTGACCGTATTCCCTCGCCTTTTGAATATTGCGTTCACCGATTTCCATCCAAGTATCACTATGGTCTATTAATTGGGCAAAAAACTGAGTTGCATGCTCTACATCATCCAATGGAAAGGTGTGTGCCTTATCAATCAACTCAACAATACCTCCAATGGGCGTCCCAACACAAACCAAACCTCTGGCCATGGCTTCAATCATGGAGCGTGGAACTCCTTCGGAATAAGAAGGCAGACAAAAAATGTGACAGGAATCCAGAATGCGAACGATGTTATCAAAGCCTGTCACTTGATTATGAAAAACCACATCATCATTCATATTCAACTGATTCACCAGTGCTCTTGCGCTTTCCTGCTCTGCTCCAGTTCCCACAAAATGCAATTCGATGGGGTACCCCTTCTCCTTCAACACAGAACCGATACGGATCAAGTAGGCTTGGTTCTTAGGAATCACAAAACTGGCCACCTCTACAATTCGAATAGGATTCAAAGGGGGTAATTCCCGAGGAGAATCCAATATGTATTTTTCATTTAATCGAATACTAGAAATGGCTTTCGTATTCACGTTTGCCGGAGGTGGATAGAGCGATTGGAGATGCGAAGCGCTCACGTAACTCCCGGTCTTTGCCGATTGAACAATGGCCTTCATTCTCTGTCCATGTACACGCCCAGCTAGCAGCATAATTTGCCGTTTAATCCGACCGTCATCTACCGAAAGTAAACTCTCTAAAGGATCGCCTACGAACTCAAAGATATGAGGTTTAGGCTGCTTTCGTCTTTGATTTATCAGATGAACATTCCATGCAGCGGTTGCAGGTATTCGGTAACAAATAGCGTCTACCCCATCAATCAACTTGGCAAAAGGCCTAAAATACTTCATGGAATCGATGAACCACTTCACGCCGTGAACTGCCGGTGTCCCATGAAACTCAAGTCGATCTCCAGAAGATTTTACCAATCCCGTCGAATCTTCCACCGACTTCAACCTGCACAACACATCCACCTTCTCAAACACTTCTAAATAAGGTGCAAAGAACTCGTAGTTAAAACCAAATGTATCATATACCTCACCATCACATTCATAGTAAACATGGTCGGTTACAAATAGAAGTCTGCCTTTCATGGGAACGAAGATAGGGGTTGGTCATTGGTCTTTCATCCTGGAGCCTGAAGTCTAGGACCTAGCTACTCTCCTTTTCCGCAGAACCAAATAACCCATAACAAATTGCATGAGCGTCAATATTTCAGCATAAAGCACATTGAGCAATACCTCATTTACGGTTTCATGGCGATAATAGGTAAGAATCAACAATACAGCAAAGGAAACACCTTGAAAAAGAACCTTCCACCTATGCTGACGGAAGGCATTAAATACAGCCCCCAAGAAAGTGTAGGCAAAGCCAGCCGTACTGGCCAGCAAAATCAGCATTAATGCATCCATATAAGCCGTGTAGGCTTCTGTAAATAGCAAGGTGATTATACTTTCTCCAAAGAGCCAAAAAACGAGTGTGAGTCCGATACCCAGTCCGCCACCAATGGCCACATTCAGCGCAACAAATTTATCCAAACCTCTGTAGTTCTTCACTTTCAACAATTCGCCATATCTGCTCTGCGTTGCTGTAGAAAGTGAGCCTACAATCTGACTTCCAATCATTCGGAAGTAGTAAAGTGTTCCCACTATACCAATCGCCTCCAGGCCAAAAAACTGCTCCAGGGCGAGTTTGGGATAATTGATGTAGTATTTTTCGATCAGCGCTATGATTACCATTGGAATGGTGAGAACAATCATGTGTTTGATCGGTGTAGGGACATCGGCGACTTTTCTCCCAAACTGTAGTGCCCAGCGCAAATCGAAAGCGACGAATAGTAGAATATTTGTTCCCAAATACACCCAAAGCAAGGTCAGGAAATCAGGTTTCCAGAGAATGCCTACCGTTGCCGTAACCACAAATGTGCCTCCGGTTTTAATCCATCGCGACATTGCTACGCGTTGCGTACTTTCAATCTTGTGGAAGAGCCCGTAGTATAAGTTAGATTGATTCTCCAGCAACTTCATGGTACCCAGTATGAGCACATACCAGAAATACTCACTATCTGTAAACTGAGTGGAGATGAGCAATACAGCAAATGCGAAGATATTTACGCGATTCCTATATCTGTGGTAGCTGTGATAATGGCCCTCTTCTGTGCCTGTTAGGTACAAGCTTCTAAGTTGTAAATCGAAAGCAAGCGTAATGGGAAGCACGAAGGCACCTACATAATTGAAAACTCCAATCTCTTCTGTTGAATAGAGTCGGACAAATACCGTGAGTAGCAGGAATTGAAAGGCTGCATAGCCAACATTTCCAAGTAGGGCAAAAATGAAATTGAATTTAAGCCCGTTGGTGGCTTTGTACTTCAGCATATACTATGAGGTATCACGCTGTGAAGATACGCTTCCTTAATCGTTTGCCGATTTATTGTCGAGTTGTTCGTACACGCTATTGTTAGAAATAAACTCAGGTACCATTTCCTTCATTACAGAAACCAAGGTCATTGGATCTGCATCAACGAGCGCTTCAGAAAGCTTGTCAATTTGGCGACGAACCACATCAAAATCGTTCTTCTGCACGCGTGCCTTGAGAATCTTAGCATTGTGTGTAGGAAGCGTATTCTCGTTGTTGGCAAGAAGTTCTTCGTACAACTTTTCACCCGGACGGAGTCCTGTCTCTTTGATTTCGATATCCTTACCCAAGCGCAAACCCGACAAAGCGATCATTTTCTTTGCCAAGTCATAAATCTTTACACTCTCTCCCATATCGAAGACGAAGATCTCTCCCCCTTCTCCCATGGCACCAGCTTCCATAACTAGGTTACAGGCTTCCGGAATCGTCATGAAGAAACGAGTAATATCCTTATGCGTCACTGTGATCGGTCCACCTTGTTCGATTTGCTTGCGGAAGAGTGGAATTACTGAACCATTGGATCCCAATACATTACCAAAACGAGTAGTGATAAACTGCGTCCTACATGTGCCAGAATTGGCTAGTGCTTGAGCGTAGATTTCAGCAATGCGCTTCGTCGTTCCCATTACATTGGTAGGATTCACGGCCTTGTCTGTACTCACCATCACAAACTTCTGAGCTCCGTACTCACAAGCTAAATCGGCCATGATCTTTGTACCAAATACGTTCACCATCAAGGCTTCGTATGGGTTTGCCTCCATCAACGGAACATGCTTGTAAGCTGCTGCGTGATAGATCACTTCTGGCTTATGCGTCTCAAACAATTTCTCCATGCGAAGAAAATCCTTCACACTTGCCACAACGAATTGACATCTATTGAAGAGATCAGGGAATTTAGATTTAATCTCAAACTCCAACTCATAGAGTGGGCTCTCCGCTTGATCGAGATAAATAACCTTCTTAGGACTGTAGTGTAAAACCTGACGAGCAATTTCAGATCCGATAGAGCCGGCTGCCCCTGTTACCAAGATCACTCGATCCTTAATCTCTCGTTCGATATTGAAGTTATCCAGTTGAATCGGATCGCGTTCCAGCAAATCTTCAATTCGCACTTGGCGCAACTGTCGTGCAGACAACTCACCGTTAATCCACTTTTCAGCTGGGGGAACAATCTTCACTTGAAGACCTAATCGAACCGCCTTATCGGAAATTTCACGAAGCTTAGCCCTACTCAATCCTTGAATTGAGATAACTACTTCACTGATTTCCTTTTGCTCAATAAATTTAATCTTCAACACCTTATCTGGGTGTAGAACTGGAATGCCTTCCAAAGACTTGCGAACCTTACTCGGATTTTCATCCATAAAGGCCACAACGTTTACGTTAGAAATGGGATCAGAAAGGAGAGCATTTCGAGTAATCATTCCTGAAGTTCCCGCACCGAAAATCACAATATTTCTATTGTTCATGCGGGCGCGCTTCACTGCCGTGATATAGATGCCTTTTACGAAGAATCGACTTCCAATTAGGAAGAACAGAACCAGCAGGAAATGAATGATGATGATACTTCTACTGAAGTTGAACACTCCAGAGTACAAGGGTTGAAACCAGGAAAAGTAAGCTGAAATAAAGAGAACTCCCCCACTTGCAATCATTGCACCTTCAACCAAGCGAACGGCGTCATTTACCCCAGTATGACGAACAATACCCGCATAACTTTGCGTGAGTAAGAAACCAATAAAGTAAGCCATACACGCTACAATTGCTTGTTGGCTCAAATCATTTGGATCTATTTCATGGAATTCGAAATTGTATCGCAAGACAGTAGCGATAACAAAGGCAACACCTACCATGAAGATATCGAAGGCAAGCACTACCCACCTAGAGAGAAAGCGGTCGTTATAACTGCTAAGAATTTTTCTAAGCATACTGGTTGATTGGTCTTGCCAAATGTAATGAATTTTCTTCCATGACATATGTGACATACGATTGCGAGGGTAAATGGGTTTTTAATTGTGCATCAGTGAGCTGTAGGTCTCATCCGTCACCTGTCACTTAGCATCCATCATCCCCCCCTTCAATTCCCACGCGAAAGGATTCGCGCGGTAGAAAGGAACTGTTGATCTCACCCGTCACCCAGCATCCATCCTCCAACACCTTAAACCCCGCAAACACCCATCATCCGTCACCCAACACCTTAAACACCGCAAACACATTAAACTCCTTAATCACCCATCACCCGTCACCCAACACCTTACCCCCCTTAACCCCATCAAACTCCTAACACACCCCAACCTCCCTACCCATCACTAACTACATACTTATCCCTATCTTTACACCCTTATTTACAATCCTAGTCATCCAACTCACTATGAACCTTACACGCATAGGTGTCTTTTACGACGGAAATTACTTTACACACGTTAGTAACTACTACAACTACGTACACGACAGAAAGAGCCGATTAAGCCTTTCTGGAATCCATCGATACATCACAGAACGTTTGGCCTTTTTAGAAGAAAATGAAGTGGAGCGATGCAAGATTGTTGAGTCCCATTTTTACAAAGGTCGAATTGTAGCATCGGAAGCAAGTGAAAAGGGAAACCAACTCTATTTCGATCGCGTTTTTGACGATATCTTGAGCTACGAAGGTGTCACTGCTCATTACCAACCTGTGAAGGGTATAGTGAATAGTCGTTCTGCCGATAAAGGCCTGAACCTGCAAATGGCTGTCGACATCCTGGATTTAGCCTACAATGACAAATTAGATGTCGTAGCTCTAATTGGCGCTGACGGCGACTACACCGCCATCGTGAACAAACTAAACTCACTCGGAATCAGAGTGATGCTCATCAGTTGGGATTTTGAATTCACCAATGATGACGGTAAGCGAATGACGACCAAAACTTCTCAAGACCTCATCAAGAGTGTATCTTACCCTATCCTCATGCACGATCGAATTGAAGAAGGTCTCGAAGATGACGACGAATCCATTCAAAACATTTTCGTCCTCCCTCCTCCTGATCAACGCGAGGAACGTCAACCGCGTGAAAGCAGAACTTTCGATTCTACGTCGGTTGATAATTCAGATGCAAAACCGGGAGAAGTTCACGAGAGCGAAATCCTAAGTTTGAAGACCGGATATGGATTCATTCAATTCCAGCCAAACAACCTCTTCTTCCACCACAGCAATCTCACCAATGCGGATTTCAACGACCTCTACGAAGGGGATGCGGTAAAATTCATCGTTGAAGAAAATGATAAAGGTGAATTGGTTGCCAAGGAAGTGGAGTTGATGGTATAAGGCGGTAGGGAACGTGATGATTCTGGCCCTGGAGATGTAGGATGGGTGGCGGATGCTGGGTGCTGGGTGCTGGATGACGGGTGACGGGTGCTGGGTGCTGGGTGCTGGGTGCTGGGTGTCCGATGAGCGGGGTCAATAAAACATTGAAATTCATTTTTCTCCATGAACCTAATCGTAATTGGCGGTGGCATAGTTGGTTTGGCAACGGCCTACAAATGGCAGTTGAAGAACCCTGAAGGAGTAGTGACCGTCTTGGAGAAAGAGGCAGGAGTTGCCAAGCATCAAACAGGAAGAAACAGCGGAGTAATCCACAGTGGAATCTATTACAAGCCCGGCTCACTCAAAGCCACTACGTGCAGAGATGGGTACCAACAGTTGGTTGAGTTTGTAGAGAAGTACAATGTTGACTACGACCTCTGCGGTAAGCTGATTGTTGCTACAGAAGAGCGAGAACTTCCCCAAATCGATAGAATTTATGCTCGAGGAATAGAAAATGGTTTGGAAGGACTGGAAATTATTGGTCCCGATGAAATGACTGATGCAGAGCCTTTTGTAGCTGGAATCAAAGCCATCAAAGTTCCTCAAACGGGAATTGTCGACTATGTAGGCATGTGTCTAAAGCTCGCTGAACTCATTGTTGAATTACAGCCTGAAAGTCGTGTATTGCCCCATCAACGCGTCATACGCATCACCCAAAAGGGAAAGGTAACCGCTGTAAAAACAGACACAGATACCTTTATTGCAGATCGTGTGGTTGCCTGTGGCGGCTTGGAAGCCGACCGATTGGCAGCATTGGATGGTTTGAACTTAGACGTGAAGATTGTTCCCTTCCGAGGAGATTATTACGATTTGACACCATCTGGAGAACACAAGGTGAAACATTTGATTTACCCCGTACCTGATCCAGATTTGCCCTTTTTGGGTGTTCACTTTACACGAATGATCAAGGGTGGCGTGGAGTGTGGACCCAATGCCGTTTTCTCCTTTAAACGCGAAGGATACTCCAAAACCTCTTTCAGCTTGCGAGACAGCCTTAATGCCCTGAGATTTTCGGGTACGTGGAACCTATTTAAGAAACACTGGCGTTACGGACTGGGAGAATATGAAAGGGCATTTAGTAGATCCAAATTTCTTGAAGCCCTTCAAAAACTCATTCCATCTCTGGAAGACAGTGACATCACTCCAGCACGCGCAGGAGTTCGTGCGCAAGCACTACGCCCAGATGGAACGCTGGTTGACGATTTCGTAATTGAAAAGGGGCGAGCGGCCATCCACGTCATCAACGCGCCGAGTCCAGCTGCTACAGCAAGCTTGGCCATTGCGGATCGCATTGTGAAAGCTCTATAGTCTGGAAACTATCAGACTACAACAACTTCAACAAATACTCTCCATACCCACTTTTCTTCAGTGGTTCGGCAATTTCACGTAGTTGCCTAGAGTCGATGAAGCCCATTTGGTAAGCTGTTTCTTCAATACAGCCAATTTTTACACCTTGGCGGTTCTCAATGACTTGCACGAATTGAGCAGCTTGTTGTAGGGAGTTAAATGTTCCCGTATCCAACCAAGCCGTACCTCTATCTAGGATTCCCACATGGAGATTTCCCCTTTTCAGGTACTCTCTGTTCACGTCGGTAATCTCATATTCTCCTCGTGGTGACGGCTTCAAGTTCTCCGCAATCTCGATCACCGAATTATCGTAGAAGTAGATTCCGGGAACGGCATAGCTCGACTTTGGCTGAGCAGGTTTTTCTTCAATACTAAGTGCATTGAGATTTTCATCAAACTCAACCACACCGTATCTCTCTGGATCAGAAACCTTGTAAGCGAATACAACTCCTCCAGATGGATTGGCTGAATCTTGTAGCAACTTACCCAACCCCGTTCCATAAAAGATATTATCTCCTAGGATAAGTGCAACCTTATCATTTCCAATAAAGTCTTTGCCCAATACAAAAGCCTGTGCCAGACCATTGGGTTCGTGTTGCACTACGTACTCAAATCGACATCCCAATCTCGATCCATCTCCCAATAATTTCATGAAAAGCTCCTGATCATGTGGTGTAGTGATGATCAGAATTTCACGAATTCCGGCACGCATCAACGTGTCCAGTGGATAGTAAATCATCGGTTTATCGTAAACAGGCATGAGCTGTTTAGATACTGCCAGAGTAAGCGGATGGAGTCGGGTTCCCGAACCTCCTGCGAGTATGATGCCTTTCATAAGTTCGAAGGTAGAAAAGTTTACGGTGATGGGAGGAATCTTAAGAGAAGTAGTAAGACATCAGAAGAAAAGGAAGAGTACTTCAAAGTAATAATCCTTCATTAAAGACACTTATTCTAATCTCTTCATCCAATTCAATGTTTAATCCTATTCTTCTGAGTGCCCCTGAAATTTTTGAGGTGGCATCGAATCGGAACCTTTCATTAAGACCAAAGCCGTCTTAACCAGTATCCGTAAATCTAGACCAAAAGAAATTTGTTGTACATATTGTAAATCAAAAGTGAATCTTTTCTTCCATTCAATTTCATTTCTACCACTCACTTGAGCTAAGCCTGTAATTCCTGGGACAACGTGATGCCTTTTGCGTTCTTCCAAAGTATAAAGCGCTAAGTACTCTGGTAATAATGGGCGTGGCCCAACAAAACTCATTTCTCCCTTAATCACATTTAGTAATTGCGGTAACTCATCAAGCCCAAATTTCCGAATGAACCTTCCAACCCTAGGAATAGACTCATTCTCTGCAGCGTAGTAACCATCACTCCGCATAGATCGGAATTTGTACAGCTTAAACGGTCGCTCACGATATCCAATTCTTTCTTGAACGAAAACCACCTTGTGGCTGATGAACAAGTAGACCAAAACAGCTGTAATACACAGAAAAGGGATAGCAAGGACAAAACATGTTATTCCCAAAAGACGATCGAGTACCGGTTTGACGGTTTTGCGATACATGCTCATTTTAGTGGTTTGGCTGGAACCCCACCCCAAGTTTCATTGATGGGGATATCTATATTCACAACAGCGCCTGCTCCTACTACACATCCTCGTCCCAATTTAGTCGCCTTTATCAACTTTGCCCCTGTCCCTATGTAAACCTCTTCTTCTAAGGTCGCTCCACCTGAAATATTAGCGGAAGGCATTATACAACTGTAATCTCCTATTGTGGTATCATGTCCAACGGTACACCCCAAATTGATGAGCACAAAATCACCAATCCGAACATTAGTTGTAATAATGGTGCCGTCGGCTATATATGTACCATTGCCAAGATGAACATATTCTGGCCAATGAATTCTGGCATTGGGATGAACGATGGTTGGAAAGGTTAATTTCTCATTCTTCTTCAGCCGTTCATGAATTGATCGCTTTAAACTAGGGTTACCTATGGCAATCATGACCTCATAGTGTCCTTCCGCAGTACTCAAATCAGCTACATCTCCCCAAATCGATAACCCATTAACAGGTTCTGTGGCATTGTCGTCCACAAAGGCAATCTCATTCCAATTCCCCAATGCTAGGGCTGTAGCGGCTACCTCTCTGCCTAAGCCACCTGCACCTACAATCAACAAGGTCATATGATTTGCATCACCGATCATGCTTTCGCCCTAATTTTAGAAACCAATTTCATTTTAAAAGGGAGGTAAACCGCAACTAATCCACCCAAAACTAGAATGAAATACGAAAATCGGTTATTCGAACTCATTCCTATCCAACCCAGATTAATGAGTAATTGAATGGACGCATAGATCGCAGAAACAGCCACATGTGGAATCTTCATTTCATTGGCCAAGTACTGATACAAATGGGTTCGATGTGCTTCAAAAATATTCTCACCTTTCTTTAATCTCGTAAGGATTGTAAACACGGTATCTACCCCATAAACCGAGAAAAAGACAAGGATTGAGAATCCATATCCAGATAGCATTAGATCCAACAAGATAAACGCCAGAATAAACGCCATACTCACGCTACCAACGTCACCAGCAAAAGTTCTGGCCTTGCGGCGTATGTTGAAAACCCCAAATGCAAGTACAGAAAGTAATCCTACCTCAACAATAGAGGAATCCAATAGAGTTTGGTACTCACCGCTGCTATACAGGAATAATGCTGGAACGATGATAGATAAAGCGTACAATGCCGTGATCCCATTAATACCATCCATAAAATTGAATGCGTTGATCCAACCTATGATTAAGACTAATGCAGCCAACCACAAATACCATGGTTGCGAATCAAATCCCATCCCCCATAAGAGAAGTACGACCGATAGGATATGAACCACCAAACGAGATAGCGGCTTAATGGTGTATTTATCATCAATGAAGCTGATGACAGAAATGGTAAATAAGCCTGATACGACCCAAGCGGCATGATCCATCACACTGCTATTCTGGGATACTATTAACCCTATGAAAATAGAAATCGGAAAGATAATCCCCCCTCCTCTAATGGTCAGTGTGGAATGCGAAGATCGACCTGATGGAACATCTACTATTCCAATGCGCGGTGCGATCCATATATAGAGCATTTCTAGCAGTACAAAAACTGAGAAAAGTACCGCTAGCGTAATGTTGTCAAGCTGAAACATCAGACAGTTAGTTGGATTGAGTCAATTTTTTTATTTGATCTAGATAGCTACCTACCACCCACTTTTCATCAAAAGTATCTTCCGCTAGCTTCCTTCCTCTATCCCCCATTTGCAATCGCTCACCTTTGGATTTACCCAAAAGTTTTAAAATCGCTTGCTGGAGAGAATTTACGTCTTTTGGCTCACAAAGAAATCCACTTTCATCTGCGATCACCGCTTGTCTACAGCCCGGTACATTGGTAGTAATAATCGGCACCCCTGAACTACTTGCTTCGAGCAAGACTCTGGACATTCCTTCCCGATAGGAAGGAAGTACAATGGCATCATACTTACCCAGCTCTAATTCAGGACTATCCGTTTGTGCATGGTAAATAATCAAACCGTCAGACTGCCATTGAGAAACGGTGGCGCGAGAGATTCCTGTTATCTGCATCTCATCCAATCCACCGAGAATGTGGAACTTGGCATCCACGCCTTCTGAACGAAGAATTTTGATGGCATCCACATATTCCACTACTCCTTTGTCCTTGATAACTCTACCTACAAAGCACAGCTCCGTACTGTCATTCGTCCCAAATGTTCGGTGCTTTGGATGGAACCGGTCGATGTCAACGCCTGAACCAGGAAGGAGAGAATAATTGGTTCTACGGCCAAGGATATGCTGAACGAAATAGGCTTGATCATCTTCATTCTGAAAGAAAATATGATCGGCTTTTCTCTGACTCAACTTGTAGAGTATTTTGATCAACTTCCATGTTAAGCCCCCTTTGATAAAGGCAGAACCAAGACCAGAAACATTATTGATAACCGGGATGCCATTCAACCTAGCTGCCAAAGAACCGTAAATATTAGGCAAGATGGCATTGTGCAAAATCACATCAGGTGCTATCTGTTTATAGATGGTTCTATACTTCAAAAACAATCGTATCTGATTGGAAAATGAAGCGTCGTTATTGTGAAAATCAAGACGATGAACCACAAAGCCTTCCTCTTTTAGAAGGTTGGAGTATACTTCATCCCAAGGGCACAAAACGTGAATCTCACACCCCATAGACTCTCTAATCTCCGCCAGCATTTTGCGACGGAAATTATAAACGGACCAAGCACTGTTATTTGAGAAAAGTATCCTCATCTCTTCTGCCAAACCACACGATTAATGTACGAGGTATAGGATAGAATGATTCGAACTACTTTTTCACCCACATTCGGCATAGAGTAATCCGCTACAGGTCTAAAGTTTCTATTCTCTAAGTTCTGAGAACTCAATTGGGTAAGACCTTGCATGATTCGTTCTGGATCCATACCAACCATCATTACAGAAGCTTCCTCCATTGCTTCAGGTCGCTCATGAGCATCTCTGATATTCAGCGCACGGAAGTTCATAATGGACGATTCTTCTGAAATTGTTCCACTATCCGAAAGTACCGCGAATGCATTCTTCTGTAGTGCGTTGTAATCAGAGAACCCTAGCGGTTTAAGGAACTGAACCAGCTCGTGCATTTCAACATTGGAAGTCGCGAGTCGGTTCTTCGTACGAGGATGCGTAGAAACAATGATGGGGTAACCGTACTTCTCAGCGATTGTATTTAGGGAAGTTAGAAGCCCATTGAAATTCACATCATTCGTAATATTCTCTTCCCTGTGAGCAGAAACTACAAAGTACTTTCCCTTCTCTAATCCAAGGCGTGTGTGTACGTCTGATGCGTCAATCTGATCCATATAATGACCCAGAACTTCAAACATCGGACTTCCTGTTTTGATGATACGATCGGCTGGAAGACCTTCTTTTAGCAAGTATTCTCTCGCTATGTCACTGTAAGTCAGGTTGACATCAGCCACATGATCTACAATCTTTCTATTCGTTTCTTCAGGAACGCGTTGATCGAAGCATCGATTTCCCGCCTCCATATGGAAAATAGGAATCTTTCTCTTCTTTGCTGGAATGGCACACAGGCAACTGTTTGTGTCGCCTAAAACCAGAAAAGCATCAGGAGCTTCACTTTCTAAGATTGGATCAATTTTAATCAGAATCTGTCCAACGGTTTCTGTCGCATTTTTTCCAGCGGCCTCCAAGAAGTAATCTGGTTTGCGAATTCCCATATCTTCAAAGAAAATCTGATTCAATTCATAGTCGTAGTTCTGCCCAGTGTGGACTAGAATATGCTCAATTGCATCAGACTCGTCTAGCTTTGCCATCACGCGTGCAAGACGAATAATCTCTGGTCTTGTGCCTACTACCGTAAGTACCTTTAACTTTTTCATACTTCTAAGAAATAAGTATCTGTTCGATTCTGATCGAAAATTTCATTGGCCCAGAAAAGGGTGATCAACTCCGTATCACCAACATTTGTGATGTTATGCGTGTATCCCGTTGGTATATCTACCACCTTAGGTTCTTTGCCGTTTACGGGATATTCAATTACTCGATCTGAGAAAATGTGTCTAAATCGAATGACCGCCTCTCCTCGAATGACTAAGAACTTCTCGGTCTTCGTATGGTGATAGTGGTTCCCTCTCGTGATTCCCGGTTTAGTTGTGGATATAAAGACTTGTCCAAACGCCTCAGACTTAATCCATTCAAAAAGATCTCCTCTATTATCCACTTTGAGTTCCATCGGATAAGCGAACTGATCTTCTGGAAGGTAGGATAAATAGGTACTATAGAGATACTTGGTAAGGGTATCGCCTACAGCTGGAGCAATAAGCGTTTCTCGATTGGTAGGAAATGAGGAGATCGTTTTAGCCAGATATCCCAAAGAAACATTGAAAACCGTTCTAATCTCTTCGTACTTACACTCGTTCTCGACGGAGTCATGTGAAATCTGCTCCAAGAACTGCTCTACCACATCATCTACATAAACCACTGGAAACGTGTAATTAGGATCTCTAATTTCCAATGGTTTACCGTGAGCTACATTGTGACAAAATGTAGAAATAACTGAATTGTAATTCGGTTTTGACCACTTGCCAAAAACACCGGGCAATCGGTAAATCACACCTTTCAATTTACCTTGATTTGTAGCTTCAACTACCAAATCTTCTGCCCTCTTCTTACTAATGCCGTACGGATTATCTATCAACGCCTGAGTGGAAGAACTCATGACAAAAACAGGACACTTCTCACCTCCCAAATGACGGATGAGCTGCTCCGTTAGATCGGTATTTCCGGTGGTAAACTCCTCTTCCGTTTTGGGACGATTCACCCCTGCCAAATGGTAAATGACATCTACATTTTCCAATAGGCTTGAATAATCGTCAACAGATGTGTTTCGAGTAATCTCTACCAGCTCCACTTCTTCCAGTCTTTGCAAACGGGAAATCAAGTTTTTCCCTATAAACCCACTGGCTCCTGTAACGGCTATCTTCATCCTTTCAATTCATTTTGAACGTATTCCAACTGAAGAATCAACTTCTTGAGTTCATCATTCGAAAGTCGGTATGTGTTATGAGAATGGTAGTCTTCGATTTTCTGAACTTCTTCATTTCCCTCGGAGAAGTACTTACCGTAGTTCAGGTCTCTATCATCTGCGGTTACTCGATAGTAATCGCCCAAGTCTTCACTCTTCACTCGTTCTTCTGCTGTAAGCAAGGTTTCATAGAGTTTCTCACCATGACGTGTTCCAATCACGCGTACCCCTACTGTACTGTTGAAAATATCGAGCATCACTTCTGCAAGCTGTCCAATGGTTGCCGCAGGAGCTTTCTGAACAAACAAATCTCCTGATTTTCCATTTTCGAAAGAGAACAACACCAACTCAACGGCCTGCTCCAACGACATCATAAAACGGGTCATTTCAGGATTGGTGAGTGTTAAAGGCTTGCCTTCTTTAATCTGCTGAATAAACAGAGGAATAACCGATCCCCTACTTGCCATTACATTTCCATAACGGGTTGCCGTGATGGTTGTGCCATGAGCCACACGCGATTTGGCAACCGCAACCTTTTCCATCATTGCTTTTGAAATCCCCATTGCATTAATGGGATAGGCCGCTTTGTCCGTGCTGAGGCAAATAACCTTTTCAACATGGTTGCGAATGGCTGCGTTCAAGACATTCTCCGTTCCGAGAACATTCGTCTTCACGGCTTCTATAGGGTAGAATTCACAAGATGGAACTTGCTTTAAGGCCGCCGCATGAAAGATATAGTCTACACCTTCCATCGCATATTGGAGACTATCGGAGTCTCTTACATCTCCGATAAAGAACTTTACTTTATCACTTTGAAGCTGATGACGCATATCATCTTGCTTCTTTTCGTCGCGACTAAAGATTCTGATTTCTTCAATATCAGAATCTAGGAATCCCTTCAGTACAGCATTTCCAAACGAACCTGTGCCTCCGGTGATGAGAAGTCTCTTATTTTTAAACATATGCTAGCTTATTTTCTCGCATCAACACTTCATCATGAATCACGGGGAAAATGAAGAATATCGCGAATCCGATAGACGGGGTTAAGTTGTTGACAGTAGCCAAAGAGAACGCTACAATGAGCATAATCAATGGCAAATTATTGTTCTGTTTGGTTTTAAAATTGATTCTCTTGGCGATTGGATTTCCTATCAAATAGACCTGAATTGTTCCTATTAAGAACCCAAATAAAGCAAAGGTATCAAGCACTTGAGAATGTTGTCCAAATCCCGAAACCCCAGCCCCAACTCTACGTATTGGATCTACAATGATTCCAAAAAAAGGATTATTCAGGAAAAGCTTAAAACTCTGAGAGTACGTGTCTGCCCTTGCTGTTACTGAAGCTCCCGAATTTCCTTTGATCAGCAAATCTCTAATCTCTTTTACCCTAGAAGCGTTCAATGAATCGCCTAGATAAGCCAATGCGGCATCCGATATCAAGACTATGATAGGTTCAAAGAACAAAAAGATAAATACACCAACCGTGACGATTATAATGGCACGTCCTTTCGAAAGTCGAGGGAAAAAGATCCTCATCACCAATGCAAAGAGACAAAGAAGCAGGCCGGTCATGAAGTTGGAAAGTAACACGGTAACAAATAAGAGCCCCAACAGTGACAGGACAGTAAGTCGATGCTTCCTTGGCATTGAATTCCTGCCAAAATAGAAAAGCAACGAACAGAAGATCACTACAATGAAATAAATAAACCCATACCCCCCAACAGAGGTAGAAGCTCTTTCAACGGCACCTCTTTCAAGAATATCTCTCGATGCGAAAGGATTAACCAGTAAGGCTCTGATCGTTGTAAGACAGGTCGCGACAATAAAGGGGATCAACCCGTAAATAATTCGCTTGTTGTAATAGTGAAAGCCGTAATATTTATTGATCTCATAACCAATGTAGAATAAATACAATTGTGAGAGCTCTAAGAATCGGTTTCCTATAACACCATTGCCAAAGAAGTAAGAAATCAATACGGTATATAGGACAAATACACCAACATACATCCTGTACTTCGAACGGTTGAATATTGCTCTTTTTCCAATAGTAAGCGAAACAAGCAACCAAAGGATCATCAATGCCGCCCACAATTGATTGAAGAATGAGAATACCCTTACCTGTGGCAAAAAGGATATCAATGCGAGTACAAACAGGATAATATTGCTGAGAATAAGTCTAGATCTCATCTTTTCTCCTTCAGAATAGTTTTGTACAATTCATCCCATTGCGACTCCAATCGTCTCCGATCAAAAGTGGTATTCACCCTATTGAAAGCATTATGTCCAAATTCCTTTCTCTTTTCAACGCTAGCGACTAATTCTGCAATGGCTTCGCTTAATTCAGAGGCATTTCCTGGCTCTACCAACCTGCCATTATGGCCATCAATTACAATTTCAGGAACTCCACCCGTGTTTGAGGCGACTAAAGCCAAGTGGTAAGAAGAGGCTTCTAAAAGCGCTACAGAGAGGGTCTCGTGCAAGGTAGGAAGAACAAATATATCAGAGGCATTCAGATAATCGCCCACATTTGCCTTATACCCTAAAAACACAACCTGACCTTTCGCAATCTGATCGGACAATTCTTCTTGCATCTCGTCTAGGTACTCTCCTCTTCCCACAATTAAAATGGTAAGATTTGTCTGCTTCGAGAGAGAGCGAATAGAATCCTTAAATATGTGATAACCCTTGTCTTTGGTAATTCTAGCCACTGAAATAGCAACTACTTGATCCGCAGGAATTTTCAGCTCCTTCCGAATGTCATCTCTTGAAATAGATTGAGATACTGGCGGTGGAAAGTTGTAAATAAATGACCTCGTCTTTGATTTAAGGATTCTTAAGGCCTTTCTATTTGCAACGTACTTACTAACTCCTACTGCTCTGGTTGCACTCAATAATGTGAATGGTTCAAGAATATAAGTCAGTAAGAAACTTTTAATCTTGGAGAAGTACAAGGCATCTCCTGAAAAGCCTCGAACAGAAACAACGGTACGTTTTACACCTGCCAATCTGCATGCAACGGCCATGTGGAATCCTGACAATTGTAACCCCGTATAATGAACGATGTCGGGCTTAATCTCACGAATCTGGTCTCTAAGATGGAGAATGCGTTTCCAACTGACACCTGCTCCAAGGCTCACATCATACCAAATCGTCCTAAATTCATAAGACTCCTTAAGCTCGGACTCCATAAGTCTAGTGGTACTTGTAAACGGCCCCCCTCCTTTACCAGCAGTGGATAAGTCCATTGCTATTACAGGTTTAGAAACCGTGCCTTGTTCGCTTTGTACTGTGTTCATCAATTAGGAAATAACACGTTCTAATTCTGACATATAGACTTGGTAGTCAAAAACTTGAGACTCTAAACATCTTTCTTTCAAACTGTTTTTTTCTTCAGTTGAAAGCATGAATACTTTCTTAAAGCTGTCGAACAAACTCCGTTCGGATGAAGGGTCAATAAAAAAGCCGAGACCCTCACCCTCGATGAAGTCACTGAGGTTACTCGTATTATTACACAAAACAGGTGTGGAACTTGAAACCGACTCCACAAATTTGGTAGGAAATCCTGCGGTGTTCACTCGATTTGTATCCCTTATGAAAATCGAGAAATCAGCTTGTGATAGATGGTGAATTACCTCTTTGTGATTCAATCGACCAAAGAACTGAACGAAAGTAGGTATACCCTTCTCCGGACTCATTTTAAAGCTCTCTCGATACTGTTCTTCAGTAATCCCAATAATTTTAAGCTCAATTGGCTTCTTGAATTCCTGCTCACATTGGACCAATGACCAAATGATCTTGTCAAGTCTATCCTTCCTTCCATTGCCAGGAGATCCGGCATAAATCAGCTTTAAGGTGTGGTCAGTAGAGGTAATCTGCTTCGGCCATTTCTCGTCGGCTTTGTCCACTGTAGGTGGTATTTGAACCACGTTGGGAACTATTTTGAAATAGTAGTTGTAGAGGAACTCAGAAATGGCAATGACTCCATTCAATCTTTTCTGAACAACTGTCATCAACAACCAAGTATCTATATTTTTCAGAATTCCCGACGGACTTTTCATGCTACCAAGAGCCCACTCTGTATTATCTGAAACTACAGGAATGGTTCGTCTCTGACAGAATTTAATGATTCTAGCCAAAGCAATGGACGAATAGTTATAAGCGATTACCGCTTTAATATCCCCACCCTTAGAAACTTCTTCAAATACCTTTAGAAATGATTGATGAGAAGTGACATTGCGAACCCAATCGAGGACTCCTGTTGGATACGGAACACTATATACATCAAAACCATGCTCCTGATGATACGTCTTCAGCACGTCTCTTTCTTCTAGACCGTGCTGAGTATCCACAAATACGATGTGGTAGCCTAGGTCCTTATAACCCTTTGCCAATCCGATTACGCGTTGTGCAGCTGCGTTACCATCTGGAAGTATGAATCCTCCTATATATATGATTGTCCCTTTGCTCATGTTTCCAGAATCAAAATGGGTTGTATCCGTTGTCTACATACCTCACTTTATTCCAAAATTTGAAATGCTTAATGGCAAGAAGGTGAGCTTTGAGTGATGAGAACTTTGATTTTCCTGTAAGAATCCAAATCATCACTTTCAATGTTCTCTTGTATTTCCATTGTGACAAGAGCTTTTTAGAATCAGCTCCTGAAAAGTGAAGTACAGCAATTTTCATTACGGCAAAAGATCTCCAATACTCAATTTTCGGTGAGTTCGAATCTCCATCGGCCGTGGTGACCTTGCCTTTATGCCAAATCTTCGCATTTGGCGTGTAAATCAATTTATTTCCAGCCTTGACCGCTCTGAGTGCATAGTCGTTTTGCTCCCCATAGAGAAAGAAGTAATTTGAATAATACCCAACTTGATCAAAGACAAGTTTCGGAATCAACCAGAAGATGTCATCAATCATACCCATCTCCATCTCTTGATCGTATTGACCGAGATCCTTCTCTCTTCTATTCTTGACAAAAGCGGGAAAATCAAGTAATCCAGTTTTGCCTTTACCATTACCGATGAACTGGAGTGTATCTTGTTCATCATAGTTATATACTTTACCTGATACGATGGCCTTATTATCGTGCTTCTTGGCGGTTTGTATCAATTCAGTGATTGCTTTCGAATCGATGATAGTGTCATTATTCATGACAAGTGTGTAATCCGAATTTCTTTGCTCGAAAGCAATTTTCAATCCTACATTCACACCCCCAACGTACCCGATATTGTCAACAATTCTATGAACAGTCAATCGTGAATCATCAAGAGGTAGTAAAGATTTAAGCTCTCTGAAATTATCTTCTGTAGAGCCATTGTCAATAACCACTAAATGAATGTCTTCTCCCACCGATTCTAACACGGAAAGAGCACATTTGCTGGTATAGTCGTTCTGATTGTAATTCAGTGTAATCGCTGTAATCATGGCCTATAGTCCTAATGGTGTGAAATCAACGTCTGGATAATAAGTGGCATACCTGCGGATACGAGCTTGAAGTTCCTTAGGCAGTCCTTGTCCGCGTCCAGCCACGCCTTTGTTCTTTCTGGTATTAGCTTGGTTGGAGGCACTAATTGCATTGTTCAATTTATCATCCGACAGTGGCTCATCCATGAAATTGAAAATGCCTTTGATGACACCTCCAAAATCTTCTTTTAGGTCTTGATAAGTGATCAAATGCACCTTTCCCTCTTGGCGCAAAGGAGAAGTCATCCAACCTGCATAAAAATTAAAGTACCAAGGAATGATCATATCAACTACAAAACTAAACTTAGCTTCATCGTCCATCTTCGACCAAATCTCATCGTTCATGAAACCAGCTGGAACCCTTACGCTCTCTTTGTTCATGTGATCGACATAAGAATATACTGTATCGAAGATGTCTCTCACTTGAAGTACAATGTGAGAATTGATGAGACGACATATTTTCTCCGTATACAAGCTATACCTACAATGTTGATGAGAAGAGTAAACTTTAGGAGCATTTGAGTTTCTCAAAAGTGGTAGCAAATCAATTTCCTGCTCTCTGTGTTCAAAACTGGGAGCCAGCCTAACACTTGGCCAATCCAGCAATTCTTCAACAACATGAGATAACCAAGTTGATCCAGATTTGGGCGCACAAACTAAGAAGAGATGTTTGTCAATTTTTGTCTTGAGAACTTTATCAACAAATTGATAATCATACACTTTTGGATCTACATCTGAAACCGAAGGCAGGTTGAGTCCAGAAATAACTCCTTGTGATTTCTTGGCCAACTTACTGAGTGCTTGTTTTGACTTTTTGATCATATCAATGATGTATGTTATTTTCTTCTGAGTTTAGAAAGAAGTGCATTTCGTTCCTCTTTGGACGCGATGTACCAAGTTCCAAGCAAGAGCAATGGACCAATAACGAAATTCAAATTGCGAGTTAAATCGTTCATCTGACTCAAAACTGTGAGAGACACTCCTCCAATGAACACATATGCCATAAGCTTCAAGGTGCTCAAGCGATATGAGAAATCAAATGTGATTCTGGTGTAAATCATATAGACCCAAAAGAAAACAAATGGGGATACGATAAATTTCAACGTCCATCCTATCAATCCATAACGATTCACAGCCCAGTAGGTAACGAGTAAGTCAATACTTCCATAAAACAATCTAAACACCCCGTGAACCTTAATTTTACCCATCGGGGTAAGGGATTGTGAGAACACGTACCACCAGACAAAGAAGGAAGTTCCCATCAAATGATAGGGTAGATAATTCGAGGCATCAAGAAATTCTGTGGAATAGAAAGTTACAATAATGAGTTTATGGTACGGAATACCTATAAACAGTAATGGAATTAATCCAAAACTACCAATGCGCAATGCATCATTAATAAGCCCACTTACCTCCTTATGGCCTTTCATTTCACTAAATCGAGGATACAAATACGTCGAAAGAGCTGGAAGAATAAAACCTGTAAAAATACTAGCGAATAACAAGATTGGACTATACAAACCAATAGCATCAACTCCTAGGTGATCCAATACAATAGACCTTGTGACTAATTCCACAATAATCAAGAAGACACCAACAGTGAGACCAAAAGCAGAAAACAGGAAGAGTTCTTTTAAGAAATCTCTTCTGAGTGGCGCTTTTATAATACGTGCAAAACTAATCTCATACTCTTGAAAACACTTCTTGTTCGCAAGCCACATTAAAACCGCCACATCAATTGCAATGGCCAAAGGAACGTAGGCCACCGCCCCTTCTAACTCCCAAATTAGAATGAGTGGGATGGAAATGACAAACTGAATAGCGCTTGTAATAATTCGCGCTCTGGAGATGGCTCGTACATTTTTAAAAGCCTTCAGTATAGAGAACGGAAAACTGTGAATTACGAGGATTGGAAACGTAAGAAGCGCAACAAAGAAGTATACAATGTATTCATCTTCACCAAAGAGATAATTTGTGACCTCTTCTTTAAAACCAAGCATTAACCCAACGCTCAGCACCACAAACCCAAATATGACTAATGCATATGACTTAAATGCTGAGTAAATAAGCGATTTAGCATCATCCTTTGATTTACTTTCAGCTAATTGCTTGACAAAAGCTTCAGCTGTCCCAATGGTCGTAAACTGCGAAACTTTATTGGTTAGAAATGTAATTTGATCTACGATACCTACACCAGTAGTACCAAGAATCAAAGCGCTAATCTTTACACGAGCTAAACTTGCAAAAAATTGAGCAAATCTAGTTCCTGCAAGCATCGAGGTGCTTTTTAAGAGACTTTTAAATTCCGATGCCAAAGCTCTATTGTCTAGGTTAAAATTGCTTGCCAGGTATTCCCTTGACCTTCGATTTCGATTCAACTGATCGGATGAGCAATGTATTTGCAGCCACCACCACTTCTGACCCAATGATTACATTCATTAAAACCGTTGAACCCGATCCAATGTATGAATGCTGACCAATTTGAATTTTACCACTGCTCGCAGGATATTGATGACTGAGATTAGATTGTGTCAACTCCATGTGCGTGATAAAAGTGCACTTCATAGAAACAACCACGTTAGAAGAAATGTGTATTTCTTCTCTCAAATCAAAAAAGCACTGCTTCCCTATGTGAACATCATTACCTATTCTGAGCTTTCTCAAATCATGGCAATTGTGAAATACAATCCCCGTTTCTATATCGCAGTTGGAACCTATTTGAGCCCCCATTAATCTCATGATGGGGATGATAGACTCCTTTCCAACCCTGCTCAAGTAAGAAAAAGCGTTGCTTCGTCCAGCCAGTAGATAGCGAACGAAAAAGCTGATGCTGTTCCACCCAATAATGAATGGGCGGAACAGATAGCTAAGTACTTTAGAAGCCTTTCGAAGCAAATCGAGCATCATTTAAAAGCTCTAATGTTTTCAATGACGTATTCTACTTCTTCGTCTGTAAGATCTGCATGGAGCGGAAGTGTCATCAATCGTTCAGATTCAGCTTCAATAAATCCACAGTCTTTTGCATATGGAGTAAAGAGAGGCTGCATCGATAGCGGTGTGT
Source organism: Phaeocystidibacter marisrubri (assembly GCF_008933165.1). NCBI lineage: Bacteria > Pseudomonadati > Bacteroidota > Flavobacteriia > Flavobacteriales > Phaeocystidibacteraceae > Phaeocystidibacter > Phaeocystidibacter marisrubri. Next base: position 922,685 of record NZ_WBVQ01000001.1, on the reverse strand, counting down.
AGTGACAACCCGTAGCGATTCCCTTCGATTTAAGGTGAATCATCAATTCATCTCTTCTATCCGCTCTAATACCAAACATTTGGTAGCAGTAGTTGGAAGGCTCAAAAGGAAGCAATGGCATAACACCTTCTACTCCTTGAAGTCCATCCATGTATTTCTGAATGATCTCAGATCTCCTAGCATTCATTGCCGGCAACTTCTTAAGCTGGGCCAATCCAATCGCTGCCGCGAGGTCATTCATATTGTATTTATAACCGAGCACATTGATTTCATAAAACCAGTGCATGGCATCACGCTTCTCGTCGGTGTACGATTGCGCTGTTTTCCAGTTATCCTTATCGATGCCTACCCAGCGCATTGCCTTTACATCCTTAAAGAGCTCAGGATCGTTGGTCACCATCATACCTCCGTCGCCGGTGGTCATTAACTTCTTCTCTTCAAAGGAATAACAACCAATGTCTCCCCAGGTACCAAGGATTTTACCTTTGTACATAGCTCCTGCTGTATGGGCGCAATCTTCAATAACACGAAGACCTTTTTCCTTTGCCCATGGCACCAATACCTCCATAGGTACAGGATGTCCGGCATAGTGAACCGGAATGACAGCAACGCAATCTTCATCATACTTGGCCTTCATATCGTCCAAATCGATACCGAGCGTCACTGGATCTGAATCCACGAATACAGGAACCAAATCATTGTACAATACCGCTGTTGCCGTAGCGGCGAAAGTCTGAGAAGGAACAAGAACCTTCTTTCCTTTTGGGAAATTAAAGCACGCAATAGCAAGGTGTAGTGCCGCTGTAGCTGAATTCACGCCAATGGCGATTTCAGAACCGACAAACTTTGCCCACTCTTCTTCGAATTCGTTCACATTTGGCCCCAGTCCAATCCATGATCTTTCAAAGGCAGCTTTAATGTTATCAAGCTCTTCCTGACCTACTGAAGGTTTGAATAGTCTAATATTCATATGCGTTTAATTTACAGCTCAATGCCCTTGTACTCTTCGACAAATTGAGCCAGCGTTAAGTTGTTTTTATCTTTATCTGAAAGCGTTGGCTCCACACCGTTCAATGGCCAATCGATTCCAATGTCTGGATCGGACCACAGAATACCACGTTCCGCTTCTTTGTTGTAGAAGTTGTCGACTTTATATACGACCTCGCTATTTGGCTTCAAGGTGCAGAACCCATGACCAAATCCTCTAGGAATGTAGACTTGCTTTCCATTTTCTGGTGTCAACTCTACAGCATCCCATTGTCCAAAGGTGGGCGAACCCAATCTGAGATCTACAAACACATCCCAAACGGCACCAGCAATACAGCGAATCATCTTTGTTTCTGAATGCGGCGGAAGTTGAAAATGCATTCCACGAACAACACCAGTGTGAATGGATTTGGAGTGATTCTCTTGTTTCCACTCTCTGTGAATACCGTGAGCTTCAAATTCTTTCACATCATAGCTTCTCATAAAAAAGCCTCTGTGATCGCGAATGGGGTTTAGCGTAATCTCAAAAACGCCTTTTAGCTTTCTCTCTTTGAATTCCATCTCTCTGAGTAGTCGTTTATCTGAATTGAGCAGAGTTGTTCAGCACCACTCTCTGCCACCGACATATACCAATCAAAAGTGTACTTGATCGTGTCTGATGGTCCGAGAATTGGATGCCAATTCAATCTCTTTTTCGCTTTATTAATGTCTAATGTGAGAAGGTTTGCCTCGTGGTGAACTTTCTTGTCTGAAACATCAATCCAAGAAACTTTACCAGACAGCTTTACAAAACCATCCACAAGATCTTTAACCGTTAATACGTTCTCTGCTTCTGGCCCAAAGTTGAACGCTTCACAGAGCTCCGTTGGATTCTCAAACATCTTAGCTCCCAAAAGAAGGTAACCTCCAATAGGTTCTAATACATGTTGCCAAGGTCGAACAGCAAGTGGACTTCTCAATTCGATATCCTTCGATTGTTGAATCGACTTCATACAATCTGGGACGATTCGATTATCTGACCAATCTCCGCCGCCAATGACATTTCCAGCTCGAACAGAAGCAACAGACTTCAAATGATCATCGTAAGAATTGGGATTGAAAAAAGACTTTCTAAATGATTGGATAAGAATTTCCGCCGCCGCTTTGCTTGAACTGTAGGGATCATATCCTCCCAATTCATCGCTTTCACGATAAGGCCATTCCCACTCTTTGTTCTCATACACTTTGTCTGTAGTAATGAAAACACCAACTGCCTTTTTCGAAAGAGATCTCAGAGCTTCCAGGATATTAGCGGTACCGGTAACGTTCACCTCATAGGTATACACTGGATCATTGTAACCATCAATCACTAGGGCTTGAGCAGCCATGTGAAAAACGAAATCAGGCTGTTCTGCTTCAAAGATTTCAACCATCTTCGAAAGGTTTCGAATATCCTCTCGATAATCGACAATCTTAGATGATAGCTCTAACTGATGGTAGAGATCTTCTTCCCGTTTGGGGTCAAGACCAATACCAACCACATGAGCACCAACGGAATGCAGCCAATAGGACATCCAAGAACCCTTAAAGCCCGTGTGCCCCGTTACAATTACCTTTTTTCCTCTATATACTTCTAGAAACTTCATGGAAACTCAGACTAAATGATTACCAAATCTTCCATTCGGCTTCGTTCTTATCCCAAAGCTTGTTCAAGTGATTCACATCGCGAACCGTATCGGCACATTCCCAGAAACCATCGTGGATATGAACCATCACTTCGCCTTCGTTTGCCAAATCTTCAAGTGGACCGAATTCAAAGTCGCAATTCACATCGGTGCTCAACTTGTCCAGCATACTCTTATTGAATACCATAAACCCTCCATTGATCAAACCCTGACCAATTTGAGGTTTCTCTTCAAAAGACAACACTTGACCATCTTTCTGAATCACCTCTCCAAACAGTGAAGGAGGGCGTACACCCGTAATGGTGACTGTCTTTTGGTGGTTCTTATGGTACTCGAGAAGTGCCTGAAGATCAACATTAGAAACGCCATCTCCGTAGGTGAGGAAATTCACATCGTCCAAGTACTTTTCTAGACGCTTGATTCTGCCGCCTTTCAAAGTTTCAAGTCCCGTATCCACGAGCGTTACCTTCCATTCATCAGCATTATCGCTGTGGTACTGAATCTCACCCGTAGCTGTGTTGACCGTGAAATCTGAACTGAAGTTCTTCAACTTGTAGAAGTAATCCTTAATCACATTGCCTTTGTAACCCAAGGCAATCACGAACTCATTAAAGCCATGCGCAGCATATATCTTCATAATGTGCCAAATGATAGGGCGACCTCCAACCTCTACCATTGGTTTCGGAATCAATTCCGTTACATGTCCTAATCTCGATCCGTAGCCTCCAGCTAAGATTACTACTTTCATGGCTTTTCTGTTTGTTGGTTTATGTAAAAACTAGCAGCTTCTTTAAGTCCCTGTTTAACAGTATACAGTGGATTGTATCCTATGAGGTTTCTCGCCTTAGTAATATCCGCAAGACTGTGTTTAACGTCTCCAGGTCTTTCTTCCTGATAAATAGGTTTCAAATCCGAATCCGTCAATTCCGCAATTATCCCCCATAGCTCGGTCAATGTGGTTCTATCCCCACATGCAATGTTAATCACCTCATGAGACTTGAGGTCTGTAGTCAACATACCTTTGATGTTGGCCTGAATGGCGTTCTCCACAAACGTAAAGTCTCGAGAAGTTTCACCATCCCCAAAAATCTTTGGTGCCTCGTTGTTAAGAGATGCTTTGAAAAAAAGAGGAATTACTGCCGCGTAAGGATTGTCGAAAGACTGGCGTGGACCAAAGACGTTAAAGTAGCGAAGACCAATACTGTGAAATCCGTATACTCTGGAAAAAGTATCACCGTAAAACTCGTTCACTCTCTTCGTAATCGCATATGGGGAAAGAGGTAGTCCTTCCTCCCCTTCTACTTTAGGTAACTTCGGACTAGTACCATAACTCGATGAAGATGCGGCGTACACAAAACGCTTTACATTTCCATTCTCCTTAACCGCCTGAATGACGTTCAAGTATCCACTGATATTTACCGCATTTGAAGTGATGGGATCTTTGATTGATCTGGGAACGGATCCCAATGCAGCCTGATGAGAAACGTAATCCATGCCTTCCACAGCAGTGACACACGTCTCATAGTCTCTGATATCCCCCTCCAAAAATTCAAAAGCTGGATTGCTCATGAATTCTTCAATGTTGTGGTAATAACCATTTGAAAGGTTATCCAACACCCTCACCTTTTTCGCACCAAAGTGCAGCAGGTAATCAACCAAATTCGAACCGATGAACCCCGCTCCTCCTGTAATCAGAAAAGAGCTCGTACTCAAATCAATATCGTGATACTTGTTTCTTGACATATCTTATAATCTTGCTGTTACCGATTCTTTAGGAAGAATGGATTTAACATCGAATATCACGTGTTGATCACTGGCCAACTTCTTGAGATCTAACTCTAAAAACTGTTGGTGTGCAACAGCCACGATGATAAGTGAATAGTCGCCAGGGCTGAGTTCAGAATGCTCTGTTTTGATATCTATACCGTACTCATGCTTCACCTCCGCCTTTTCAGCCCATGGATCGTATACATCCACATCCATATCATAGGTGATGAGCTCATTGTAGATATCAATAGCACGAGAGTTACGGATATCAGGACAGTTTTCCTTAAACGTGATTCCCAACATCAAAGCCTTAGAAGAAGCAACCGCAATATGACGCTTCAACATGTGCTTCACCGACTGAGTGGCGACATACGCTCCCATTCCATCGTTCAATCTTCTACCTGCTAGGATAATTTCTGGATGATAGCCTACTTCTTGTGCCTTCTGAGCTAGGTAATAGGGATCAACACCAATACAATGACCTCCAACTAGGCCCGGTCTGAATGGAAGGAAATTCCATTTTGTACCAGCCGCCTCGAGAACCTCGTTGGTGTCAATACCCAGAAGGTTGAAAATCTTTGAGAGCTCATTTACAAAGGCAATGTTGATATCTCTCTGACTGTTCTCAATCACTTTCGCGGCTTCGGCAACCTTGATATTCGAAGCGCGATAGGTGCCAGCAACAATAACCGTTTGATACACTTTGTCAATGTACTCAGCGGCCTCTTCTGTTGATCCAGAAGTCACCTTTAAGATTTTTGTTACGGTGTGCTCCTTATCTCCCGGATTAATTCTTTCTGGAGAATAACCAGCGTAGAAATCCACGTTGAACTTCAAACCCGAGAAACGCTCTAATACAGGGATACACTCATCCTCCGTAACGCCAGGATATACAGTAGATTCATAAACCACAACATCCCCCTTCTTCAATACGCTACCAATTGTTTCGCTAGCTTTAATCAAAGGAGTGAGTACAGGTCTGTTGTGATGATCTGTTGGCGTAGGAACCGTTACAATGTAAAAATTGCATTCCGCTAAATCTTCTTTCGATGTAGAATTGAGTAGACCAATTTCCCCCTTTCTAACATCCTTGCCCAACACAGAGGCTAAGTTCTCATTATCAACTTCTAAGGTTGAATCAATACCGTTATTGAGTTCATCAACTCTTGAACGATTTATGTCAAAACCTACAGTCGGGAATTTCTTTCCGAACTCTACAGCGAGAGGTAGGCCAACGTACCCGAGGCCGATGATACCAATCTTTGTGTCTTCAATTCTATTCATAATCTGATTCTATGATATATTATTTATTCACCCAGATCAGGGCAAACAAAGGTTTATCACTATCTGAAATCTCCTTGGCGATTTTATAACCAATGAGCACATTCATGTGATTTTCTGCTTTTTTGATAAGACTCTTGAGATACGGGATGTCGAATTCCTCTCCAATGAAGATTAATTCTATTCGGCCTGACTTAAAATCATCAATTGATTTTGATGAAATCCAAACTTCATCCAATCCTTGTAAGCGGTCTACAACATTGTCGATCAATGCGTCTAGACGGGTTACTTTTCTCACCATGTTGGTGATATCGGGAACTAAGGGATGATTGTAATTGACGCGAAATATCTTCTTTCGTCCATCTAACTGACTCTCTAGAAGTCCGGCCTCTTCAAACCTATTGAGTTCAACGCGCACCGCGTTACTACTCTCGCCGAATTCTTGAGCCAAACCCTGAAGATATCCTTTAGACTCACTGTCTAAAAAGAATTTCAGGAGTAGCTTAATTCTCGTTTTTGATGTGATGAGAATGTTTAGCAAGAGGGTTAGGTTGGGTTGGTAGCTTAATCAGGTAACAAAATTACTTGATTAAGTCTCTTGAGCAAGAAAAAGAGGTAAAATCTACGTAATCATAGTTTTACCTCTTTTCATTTCTCTAGCTTCTCTTGAATAATCGAGCAAAGAAACCTGGTTGATCCTCACTCTCGCCATAATAACCGTAGCCGTAGCCGTAGCCATAGCCATAACCGTAGCCATAGCCGTAACCATAACCGTAACCATAGCCATTGTTTGTGCGTTGTGCATCGTTGAAGACGATATACATATTCTCAATGTTGCGCACCTTTCTCGTATCCTCCATCGCCCTAACGAGACCTTTAACGGTGTAGTTTTGTCGAACGACGAAAAGGTTCAAATCGGTGTACTTAAACACCTCGAAAGTATCCGCCACAACGCCAATTGGAGGAGTATCAAATATGATGTACTCGTACTTCTTCTTAAGCTCTTCGATCAGATCAGCGAATTTCGAAGACATGATCAATTCTGACGGATTTGGCGGAACGACGCCCGCACTTATAATATCAAGGTTCTCAGACTGAGTTGTCTTTTGAATAATTTCTTGAACTGACACTTGACCTGCCAAGAAATTGGACAATCCGACATCATTCTTCAAACCAAAGTCATTGTAAATCCTCGGTTTTCTTAGGTCAACTCCAATCAACACCGTTTTGCTTCCGCTGATTGCAAGAATGGAAGCGGTATTAATACTTACAAAGGTCTTCCCTTCACCCGAAATACTTGAAGTTACTGAGATTAAGTACGGTGTACTATTCTCCGTATTAATGAATTTCAAACTAGCTCTTAGTCCTCTGAACGCTTCAGATAACGCAGCTTTCGGTGAATCCAATACTACGAGGTTGCTCAGTTTGCTATTATGGCCTAATTGACCAATTACGTCAATTGATGTAATAGCCTTGAGGTCTTCTTGGCTCGCAATCTTGGCTCTGAAGAAATCTTTCAAGAACACATAGATGGCTGGAAATACAAGTCCCAATAGAAGTGCTATACCATAATTCAACGATGTTCTAGGTGAAATTGGAAGAGCATTGGTTCTAGCTGGATCAATTACGCGTTGATCAGGTTGAACGGATGCCTTGGCAATACCAGCTTCAGCGAGCTTTTGCATCAAAAACGTGTACAACTCATTGTTGATGGTATAAATACGCTGAATTTGGAGGTAATCACGCTCCATTCTTGGCAATTTCGCAATCTCACCTTCAACTTCTCGAATCTGTCTATTGAGGTCGCGAATTAAAATCTTGGACCCCTCAGAAAGATTATTGAGGTTCTCCTTCAAAGATTCGATCGTGACCCTTAGTTGGTTGGAAACCCCTCTCACCTGAGGGTTATCTCTCGTAGCTCCAATTAAAAGTACTTGTCTTCTGTTGTAGAGCTCTTGCAAGCTGCTTACTAATCTAACTAAGGTTGGATCATTTACACCGAGAGTGCTCGGTGCGATGATATTGTCAAGTTGTGACTCATCCTGCAACAAGGAAACCATGTAGTTATAGTATTCCAAGTTGGATCGCTCAATATTTTTACGCTCAATTAAGCTATTCAAATTTGACGCAATCACACGTCCTTGTTCACTAAGATCTATGACTTGTTCTTCGGTGCGATACTCTTCTCGTCTCGATTCGGCAACATCAAGACTATCCTCAACTCTCTTCAACTGTTCACTGATGAAGTCAATAGTAGATTGAGCCTGATTGGTCTTCTCTTCCATCCCCATGGCTATGTACTCCTGCACTAGCATGGTAAGGAATACCTCATTCTTCATTTTCTCAGGTCCTACAAGCTGAATATCAATACCTGAAGCACCTTCCGCTGTTGGCAAAATTTGAATGGCTGATTTCAGTTCTAGAAGAAGTCCTACTGGATCTCTAAAAACGAACTTAAACTCTTGATTTGACTCAAAAGAGAGTTTCATAAATGAAGACGTAGGCACCAATTTAAACCTCCCAAAAGGTCCTTCTACCCATTCGTTCAGAGTGCCAGATATATTGAGTTCAATAGACTCTAAGACATTGGAGACTTCGGAAACTTCTCTAGAGATATAATCATACTGTTGTGCTTTTGCCGGAATGTTTGCGGAAAGCTCAAAATCCCCAGAAACCCCTTTAAAAACAACATTGAATGGCACACTCAAGGTTTGTTGTACAGTGGAATCCATCACAATGATAAATGGACGATAAGCATATTGCTCTTCACCGATAAGTCGACCGTGGGAGTAATATGTAATTCCAAAATCAAGCTTGCTCAAAGTGCGCTCAATCAGACTGTAGCTCTGAAGAATCACTACTTCATTCTCAAACTTAAGTCGAGGGTTATAATAACCAATGGCACTCATCAATCCTTCAACTCCTCCTCCTGCACCATTGCCTTCGTCGGCAATAACTACTGTAGTGGAAGTGCTATAAAGCTTCTTGGAATATCTATTGGTTAGAAACGCTAAGAACAGAGCAATAACAACACAAAAGCCGAAAATATGCCAGTGTCCGAGCATTTTGTAAAGAATCGCCTTAACGTCTATGGCATCGTCTTTATGCTCGTTGAAAGGGTTGTTTGGATTCTCAGACATCAATTGCTCAAATTACGAAGCGAAACCGCGATTAATAACACTGAACTAATTATGGAGAGGGTCTGAACAAAAGATGTAAACCCTTTCTCTCCAATACCCCAAGACTTTTGCTTCATTGGTTTCACATTGATCACATCATTGGGCTGAACCATAAAATCCGGATTGGTCAATACGCTCACATCTGTCAAATCCAAATCAATTACTCGAACTCCTTCTGGATATTGGCGAATGATCTGAACTTCCCTACGTTTACCATAAATATTAGCATCGCCAGCAAGTGCGAGCGCTTCAAATATATTTGCCTGATTCTGATAGATGGTATACTTTCCTGGGCGATTGACTTCGCCAATTACACTGAATCGGATACCACTCAATTGAACACTCGTAAAAATAGCGTCTTCTTGAAAATAAAGGCTAAGCTTCTCATTGATAACCACTTTAGCCTCTTCAATCGTCAATCCTTCCACTAGAACTGAACCCACGACGGGCAGTTCAATTCTACCTTCACTATCTACGGAATAACCTGTGATATAGAAATAACCATCACCCACGTTTTGTAGGTTCTGAGTTCGTGCATTATTGAATGCTACGGAAGCCTCTTCACTAAAGCTGCGAACGGTTACATTCAAAATATCATTCTCTTGAATAACATATTTCTGACGTTGAATAGAGTACAAAGAATCGGCTTGTTGGCCTTCTTCTACTTGCAAATACGTCAAGTCTTTTTGGGGGATGCAGGAAGTGGTACCAAGTCCTATAACCAATACTAAAAAGAGAGAGGCAAGTGAAAACCTCCTGAACAGAGTGCGCGATTGCGCTGCTTGCTTGGGCATATTTGGTAGTTGGGTTATTACTAAGCTGCCAAATATACGAAGCCCAAGGCTCTTACCACATGCAAGAAGTAAATAATAGGTTAAAGATTTAGTGATTTTAAGTCAGTTGTACTTAGAACTTAAGTAGGGAGGTACTATACTCTGAGTTCTTTGTAGCAGACTGAGTGTATGTACATTACCCGTGTTGCCCGCCTTTTTGATTGTAAATGAATTTATTGAACATTGTCAACCTTTTTCGTACTGCCACATTTTCACAATACAATGAAGTTCAGATTTTCTACCCTTCACCATTGCTACGCTAATACGATAAATGTGAATGCTGAGAATCACCAACAGTAACTTCCCCCCAATGGACACCGCTTTTCTTTGACTTTCATGCTGTGACCATACACTAAACTTCCCCTATCTTCGTGTCTTTAGACGCCAGTTGCCAAGCGAAAGCTTGAAGTCAGAATCCGGTGGTCCAAAACTCTTGACTCGTATGATAAAATTTGCCCTCATAGGTTACGGAAGAATTGGCAAACGCCATGCTGAAATGATTCTCGCGAATCCCGATGCTGAATTGGTAGCAGTCATTGAAAACCAATCTGACGTAGAATTGGACATTGATGTTCCTCTATTTGACACGATAGAGGCTTTCTTACAGTCGAATATTGCGTTTGACGTCGCCAACATTGCCACACCCAACGGGTTACATGCAGAACACGCTCTTCAATTCTTGGAAGCAAAAGCTCATGTGGTGATCGAAAAACCTATGGCATTATCTAAGGAAGATGCTGAAAAAGTGATCTACAAATCACTTCAAGTCCATCGCCATGTTTTTGTAGTGATGCAAAACCGCTATTCTCCTCCTTCAGAATGGTTGAAATCACTGATTGCAGATGGAACTTTAGGCGATATCTACATGGTTCAAATCAATTGCTATTGGAACCGCGATGGTCGATACTACCATGGTGACTCTTGGCATGGAACCATTGCACTAGACGGCGGAACACTGTTTACTCAGTTCTCCCACTTCATCGATGTGATGTACTGGCTCTTCGGTGATATCAAGAATATTACAGCTCGACTAAACGACTTCAACCACAAAGAAATTACTGAGTTTGAAGACTCTGGAATGGTTCAATTCGACTTTGTAAACGGCGGTATGGGATGCATCAATTATTCTACTTCCGTTGCTCACTCAAACTTGGAAAGTAGCATTACTATCATTGCTCAAAATGGCAGTGTGAAGGTAGGTGGACAATATATGGACCAAGTGGAAGTATGCAATATCCCAGGCTACACCATGCCACAACTCGCTCCTACTAATCCGGGTAATGACTACGGTTCCTACAAAGGTTCCGCTGCGAACCACAACTTCGTGATCCAAAACGTAGTCGATGTACTGTCCAATCAAAAAACAATCACCACTAACGCCCTAGAAGGAATGAAGGTGGTGGATATCATTGAACGGATTTACGAGGCTGGAAGGAAGTGATGAGGTTGGGTTGGTTGGGTTGAGGTTTCAGGGGTTTTAGACGTTTTAGGGGTTGGATGTTGGATGACGGGTGACGGGTGACGGGTGACGGGTGATAGATGTCTGATGACGGATGTTGGATGAAGAGGATTATGATCGTGTGAAGCGTTGTGTTAGTTCTTCACCTCGTGGGATTCCTTTAGATATACAGCTATGTGAAGCTCAAGTAGAATGGTCTACTCAAAACCCCAACAAAGTACTTAGCAAAAGTTCTCTAACTCACTGCGCTGTATACCCACCATCCACTATGATATTCTGACCTGTGATGTATTTTGCCTGATCACTCAGCAAAAATTGCACGACAGGTGCAATATCGTTCGGATTTCCCATCCTGCGTAGAGGTACTCTTCTTTCGTAAGCTTCTACAAACTTTGGATCTTGATGATCAAATATTCCTCCTGGAGAAAGTGCATTTACTCGAACGCCATGCTGACCGTAATGCGAAGCCAAATAGCGCGTCAAGTTGATCAACCCTCCTTTGATGGCTGAATAAGCAGCTGGAGCTGATATCCCTGTATTTTCATAAAGCGTTGGATCGTTCCCTACTACCCCGTAGATGGAGGCTATGTTAACTACAGAACCACTGTTTTGCTTGACCATGTGAGACAGTACGCGTTGAGTGATGTAGAAAACACTGTTCATCTGCATGTCTACATTCTTCCTCCAACTTTCTATCTCAATTTGATCTACCGGTTTTCCCCAATCCGACGTTCTCGGGTAGGCATTGTTGACCAAACCATCAATAGAACCGAATTCTTCTACGATGGACGCAATGGTTTCATCCACCGATGTTGGTTCGGTAATATCACACTTCCATGTGCCTTTCACGAGATCGTTCTCTACATGAAGGTCGAGGTTAATAGAGCGATATCCCGAAGCATTCAATTCGCGAATGATCTCGGATCCAATCAATCCAGAACCTCCTGTCACTAGTACTACCTTACCACTCATCTAAACAGATTTTTAGCGTTTTCAAACTTTCAGAGAATTCATTCATCGGAATGGACCCCGATGTCAAACAATTCAACCAATAAGCCATTTGCAAATTGTACGTCTCTTGAATATCCACTTCTACATGGTGAATGATATCCGTACGATTCGCAATCACCAATCCACGAATTAAATCAATCTCTATGGTACCATCCTCCATTACTACTTCTAGCGTTCGCTTTGGATCTCTCCTGAAGTAATTCAAAACGATGTTGATGACCTTGTCGGGATACTCTAACCAATAGCGCGCACTATCCACAGAATCAATCTCTAAATCAGAAACAGTTCTCAAGTTGTTCTGTACTGAAGTTGGATCTCCAAAGAGATAGCGAACAAAATCGATTTCGTGAGTTAGATCTAGATGAACGCCACCGCCCTGTTCGCGTAGGGCACTGTAATTGGTTCGATAGTCTTGATTGGGGCGCCAATCGGGTAAATAGGAACCACAATAGGATTGTACTTCTAGCACCCGCTTTCCCGCTAAATAGTGCTTCGCCCAAGTGATGAGTGGATGGAACCGCAGATTAAATGCGGTATACACCATACTTTGATGCTCGGCAATGAGCCTCTCCAGTTCAGCCGCATCTTCCGAATTGTGTAGGGGCGGTTTCTCTAGAAAAACAGGAATTCCTAGAGGGAGGATTTGGCGTAAACTTTCAGCGTGAACCGAAGTTGGCGTGGCCACCAAGGCGAAATCACAATCACTTGGAATCTCTGCAATGCTATAGATACTTTGGACTCCTTCCACCTCTGCTCCATCTCTTGAACGACGAAGAGCATAGAACTCCGCGTCAGGACGAATGGCTATCAAGGCCTCCTTATGTTTTCTGGAAATGGATCCTAGTCCAACAATTAGCACCTTCATATCTCTATTTCTAGCAGATTTTCGCTCAACAGGATTTCCATTACTCTAAAATCTCTTGGCTCATCTAGGTCAAAGCAATGGTGTTTCATTACATAAGCCAAAGAGTACGGTGTGGTAGAAGTTGAATATCCCTTGTTAAAGTATTCTCTTTTAAACAGGTAGAAGGATGCATTCATGTCATACACCAAGGGCGCATTCTGTCTAGATTTCACGTCGCCGGCATCTTTCACCACTTTTGCAAACCCATTCTCGCCTGTTTCAACCATGTTGAAATACGGATTACGAGCAGCAGGACTTACAGAGAATATATTGAGTGCTTCCTCATTGCTCGACAATTGCTCATAAGCCTGTTCAATGTCGTTCAGGGTTCTCAGCGGAGAGGTGACGTCTAGATCCAGAATATAGTCGTAGGTTTTCCCATACAATCGCTCCGAATACAACATTGCATCCTCAATGGCTGCAATTTTACCTGCTTTATCCGTCGCAAATTCATCGGGACGAATATATTCGGTACTATACCCTACCTCAGCGGCGCATTTTAAAATTTCATCACTGTCTGTGCTCACCTGAATATCGGCACCGTACTTCTCCTGTATAATCTGAGCGAGATTAAGCGTGTAATGAAGCAAGGGCACTCCATTGAGGGGCTTGATATTCTTTCCAGGAATCCCCTTGGAACCTCCTCGCGCACAAATCGTTATCAACAAAGACCTCATAAATCGAGATGTTTAATATCCTCTTGAGCTTTTTGAAAATCATCCGGCTTTCCGATATCAAGCCAATACTGTCTGAGTGGGAATGAAACGACATTAAATCCATTCTGAACCAAATCCTGCATCAAATCGGTGCTGTTGTAGAAGGTACCTTTTGGAATACGATTCAGCAACTCTCTTTTAATCAAATAGATACCGCCGTTGGAATAGTAGGTGTAGGTCGGTTTTTCCTTGAACGAAATGATGTGATGATTGCTAGTTTCCAACACCGCATAAGGAACATCCACTCGATACGGAATGGTAACAATAGACATGTCGGCTCCTTTCTCTAAAAAGTCCAAAAAGAACTCTTCATAATCGAGTTCAGTAAGGATATCCGAATTTGTAACTAAGACGTAATCGTGCAATAAGCCTTCAGCATAACTCACAGAGCCGATGGTCCCTAAAGGTTGATCTTCTTGTATATACTTGATATGTATGCCTTTGTCTTCGCCAGATTTAAAGGTCTGTTCGATTTGATCTCCTAAGTAGTTAATGGAAATCCAGATATCGTCCACGCCGAATTTCCGCAGTCGATCAATCCCGTGCTCGATAATGGCCTTACCTCCAATTTTCAAGAGTGGTTTTGGTGTATCCTTGGTCATGGGAAGAAGTCGAGTCCCCTTTCCCCCCGCCATAATAATGGCATCCATTGGTAGATAAGAGCTGACGTATCGGAAGTTGATCACATTCACAATTCGCTTCTCTGAATCCACCACTGGAAGGATTCTAAAACCACCTTCTCTCAGCGCAATCACATTCTGAATGTCGTACTTGTCTTTGGTGATGTACTTCGGCTTTGACTGTACGAAGTCAGATACTCGATCTTCCAGTGCCTTCCCGCTGATCAAACCTCTCCGAACATCCCCATCGGTCAAACTGCCAATCAAAACACCTGCTTCATCAACGGCGAAAAGAATCGCGTCTGCTGCCAACTCGTTTAGCCTTTCTAAAGCCTGACGAATGGTGGAGGTATGTGGGATGAGATGTAGTTTGTAATCTATCATTTAGCCGATTTTATGATCTCAACGATGCGCTTCGCTGTATCGTCTTTCTTGTATTTATTGGCTCCTGTATATCTGCCCAATGAACGAACCTTCTGTAAAGCCTTTCCCAATTCAATCGCATCAAAAGCGACGTCCACTACATTATTGCTGCGCGTCCTTCCATCCTGACGATTACCGACATTGATGGCGTATACGCCTGCTGAGGCCGCTTCAATAATGCCGCTTGATGTGTTCCCAAGGAGCATCTCTGAGGACACCATTGCCGCATAGTAATTATCCCTACCAAAGGTTTCTACTAAACTGAATCGATCTGGCATCTCACCTTTGAGTTGTTCGAATAGGTCTCTGTACAGTTGCCCCATCGCATCTGAATTCGCCATGGTCACTACAAAGTGTAAATCTGTCACTGTGTTGGTAAAGAACACTTTCAACTGTCGGATATGCTCGTGATTGGATTCTGCATTTACGGTTTCCGGATGAAAGGTAATGAGAACAAACTTTCCTTCAGGAATGGCAAATTGCTCCCTTACTTCATACCAAGACGGAAGATCTCGAAGGTTCAATCCATCTAAACTCAATGCTCCCACGTCATATACATGAGGGTGATCAGGCAGCAATGATCTCACTTTCTGCGCGTATTCCTCAGTACTAGTGAAATGAATGGCAGAAGCCAATGTAATCTGATGACGATAAATCTCGTCTATCGCGCCGAGCGTCTTCTCTCCTCCGTGAAGATGAGCCAACTTTATTCCAAAGGGAATGGTCGACTGAACCGCCGCATTCATCTCAAATCGATCTCCCAATGTGAAAACCAAATCGAATGAATGCAATTTCCAATATTCTGAAAAAGCGACAACCGTTTCTCCATACTGGCGTACAATATCACTCGCAGTATCTCCTTCGGATAAACCTACAACGGAATGAATTTGTCCAAATCCATCTTTCTCAATCAAGTTGATGGTCATTCCCTGCGACTTGGTTAAATGCATGCCGAAGACAATGATATGCAGATCCACCTCCTCATCCGCTTGAAGGTGTTTTAGCAGTGGCGTGTAGATACCGTAATCTGCTCTGGAACTGGTAAGTACACCTATCTTCATCATGAAAAATCAGATTCTTTCAGCTGGTGACCTACGGCGAGATTCTTCGATGCTGTTTTACCTATCACTTCATTCCATCGCATCGGACTAATACCGTCTCCCGGTCGCAATGGAATTAGGTGGGATTCTGTAAAAACTTGTCCTTTCTCGATGGCTTGATTGAGATGTAAACTCTTTCTAGCAATGGCCATATTCCTCTTCTCACTTGCGCTGGGAACTTTTTCACCATTTCCAGATATCGCTTTCTCAATGTTCCGAATAGATGCCACCATCTCAATAAGTTCAGAAGGCTCTAGAGAAGCTTTGTGATCCGGACCTGGCATATTCCGATCCAGTGTAAAGTGCTTCTCGATGACGGTTGCACCCAAGGCAACCGCCGCAATCGGCACTTCAATTCCTAACGTATGATCGGAATATCCAACTTGAACCTCGTATGTTCGCGCAATCGACAACATCGCCATGAGATTCACATCATCCATGGGTGTTGGGTACTCTGTATTACAGTGAAGTACTGTGATATCATCTTTCGAAATACCGCGCTCTAGAATTTCAATTGCCTCTCCAATTTCACTCATAGTAGCCATACCTGTGGATAGGATGACAGGCTTTCCGAATGAAGCTATTTTAACGAGGTAGGGATAGTTCGTAATTTCTCCACTGGGGATTTTAAAACGATCAAAACCCAAACTATTGAGATAGTCCAAGCCTTCTGTATCAAATGCAGTGGAGAAAAAGCGAACACCTTTTTCCTCAGCGTACTCAATCAACGCAATGTGATTTGAATCAGAGAGCTCTAGCTTTTTAAGCATATCGTATTGCGATTCGTCCGAACCCGGTTCATTCGCCTTCTGATAGTCTGCTTTTGTTGCAGATTTTGAAACGATCTTATCTGCTTTGAAAGTTTGAAACTTCACATAATCCACACCCGCTTCGGCAGCCGCATCAATCAACGCCTTTGCCTTATCCAGACTGCCATTGTGATTTACTCCAGCTTCAGCTATGATTAGTGTGTGATGTCTCATTTATTCAATTTTCTTGCGGGATTCCCGACCCATGTTTCACCGTCTGGAACGTTCTCCAAAACGACAGAGCCTGCCCCAATTTGCACATCATTACCGATGCGCACACCTTCTTTTACGACAGAATTGGCACCAATCATGGTTCCAGCTCCCACACGAACGGCTCCTAAGAGTACAGCTGCAGGAGCGATGTGACTTCCATCCCCTACTTCACATTCGTGTTCTACAATGGCATTGGTATTAATGATACAGTCTTCGCCTATTCTCGCAAAGGCATTTATTCTTGCTCCAATTCCAATGTATGAACCGCCGGAAATCGTCGCCGAGCTACTCACTCTCGCTGAGGCGTCAATCACCGTTGTCATTACACCTCCATTCGCTCGAACAGCATTTGCCGCAAGGCGACGGACACGGTTATTTCCAATACCTGCAACAAATTGACAATCCTCACTCCAAACTGGAAGATCTACATCCGTTTCAATCCCCATATATTCAAGTGAATACGGATTCTGCTCTGCAACCCCCATGGATAAATAACCCACTGGTTTTACGGACATAGAATCTATGACAACCCAGGCATGACCTGAATTTCCCAATATGTACACAGGCTTATCCTTTAACACCGCTTGGAATATTTACAATTCTATCTTCTAGGAACACAGAGTTCGTCAGACTATCGGTCTGACAATCCTTGTACATCGGCAATTCACTCATCAGCTTCCAAATGGGACGTGTCATCACACCCGCTTCATTGGTCGCTTTCAACAGCGCGTCGCGTTCGGCTCTATTCTCAGTCTGGATGGCCATTAACCAATAATTCCATCGCGTAGTGGTTTCCGGCGGAGATAAGAGCTGTATCCCCACTTTGGAAAAATACTCGGCATACCGCTCAAACAGCAATTGCTTCTCTTTGATTAGGTCATCACACACTTCCATCTGAGCCAAGAGAAGTGCAGCATTCAAGTTGGGCATTCGATAATTAAATCCCGTCTCATCATGCACGTATTCCCAAGGATGAGGAACCTTTGCAGTAGTGGTGATGTATTTCGCGTGGGTAGCCATTTCCTCATTCTTGCTAACCAAGATGCCACCTCCACCCGAAGTAATCACTTTATTCCCGTTAAAAGAATACGCACCAACAACGCCCATGGTACCCGCAGGTTTGCCTTTGTATTCACATCCGTAGGCTTCTGCAGCATCTTCTACCAATGGGATACCCCACTTCTCAGACACGCGAAGCATTTCGTCCATGTGAACCATGAAACCAAAAGTGTGCATGGGTAAGATAGCGGCAATTCGTCTACCTGTTGATTTGTTATAAACATCTGCCCCCCTACGTTCTCCGAATTCCTCAAAGAAGGATTCTACCGCGGAAGGGGACAATCCCAATGTATCTCTATCAACATCCAAAAAAACAGGATGCGCATGTAAGTAATGAATCGTATTTGCTGTAGCTACAAAGGTGAGCGCCTGTGTTAAAACCTCTTCATCTCTTTGAACACCTGCCAAAAGTAGACTGATGTGAAGTGCAGCCGTCCCATTGACCATGGCAACCGCCTTCGAAGTATGCGTCTCTCTGGCTACCCATTTCTCGACT
Organism: Phaeocystidibacter marisrubri; assembly: GCF_008933165.1. Classification (NCBI taxonomy): domain Bacteria; kingdom Pseudomonadati; phylum Bacteroidota; class Flavobacteriia; order Flavobacteriales; family Phaeocystidibacteraceae; genus Phaeocystidibacter; species Phaeocystidibacter marisrubri. The sequence continues at coordinate 904,164 of NZ_WBVQ01000001.1, read as the reverse complement.
TCATCAACAAACTTCCCGACCGATGAAACAAAGGTGGATTGTATAGATTCCGAAACATATTTCAATTCATTTCCTCGAAAAACCGGAGCATGAAGAGGAATGAAATCGCTTGGAACGCCATTGATTTCTCGAATGGCACGTATCGTTGCTTTGTGATCCATCACATTTTGGAATCTAAGTATTTCCCCTTCTCCTCATGAAGAAAATTGGGAATCATTTGCTTGAACAAGGTGACAATTTCTCCCTTGCTCCATCGCTTCTTTTCACGCATTTGGACAATCTGACCTTCAAAGAAATTCGTTAAGTCTTCCTTGGATTCCCACTCGTTCTTGATGACTCCCAAATTGTCAAAACGCTCCATATCAAGCACTTCGCTATCGGTATAAAATTCCTCAAAATCCTTTTCTCCCGTGGTATCCGAAGGGGCAAACAAACATGGCCACTTTCCTTCTTTCGGCAAGGTTGCCATCAATGCTCGAGCTTCATCTTCTGATTCACACTCGTATGCCTCTAATCCCCTGCTCTTCAAATAACGCACAGCGATATCGGAAAAAGTAATGAGATGAAGGTTTTCACTCAACTTTGGAAAGAAGATGTCGCGGTTATCTCCAAAAAGGGTGGACATCAAGCATAGTTCTCCAGACTCCTGAGGGGTAACAAAATAACGACGAACATCATTAGGAGCTGCAATGGGCTGGTTTTTCAACAATCGTTGATTGAACCCGTGCAACAGAGACCCATCCGAGAAAGCAACATTTGCAAAACGGGCTGTAGAGATAGAGATCTCTCGACTTCGCTTCATCAAGAACATCTCCATAATTCTCTTGGAAGCGCCCATCATGTTGACTGGATTCGCGGCCTTATCCGTAGAAACACAGAAATACTTCTTTACCCCCTTCTCAATACACTGAGCAATGGTTTTATCCGTATTGAAGACGTTGACGTCTATCATGCGCATCAACGTAAATGGATCCTTTTCGCTTCTTACATGCTTGAGTGCAGACAGATTAAGCACATAATCATAACCCCCTGACTGCTCGAAGAATGCATCGTATTCAACGCTGCCAATGTCCAATGCAAAAGTTTGAAAATCGCCGGAGATATACCCAAATGTGCTTCGAATATCACGCACCAGTTCCACCAAGTTGTTTTCTGATAAATCAACAACGTGAAGGGTTTTGGGATTGCGTTTAAAAATCTCCTTAGTCACAGCTTGCCCAATAGATCCAGCACCTCCCAAAACTAAAAACCTAGACGTACTCACTCGACGAACAATTTCGTCTTCATACTGACTTACATCTGTACTGAAAAGGGCTGTGTTCCGGCCTATTAACTCAAGCATTCTTCAATTTTTCTTTAGGTGCTAGGGCAAAAGTGTGGAGTTGCTGAAAGTGGATCTCTGCAGATTTGCACGATACCCATTCATCACCAAACTCTTAAACTAGGCTAAAATAGTGGAACCGTAGCATCTCTTCAACATATTGGCAGGAATAGTGTGTTGGGGGTTGGGGTTGGGTGATGGATGATGGATGACGGGGGACGGGTGTGCGACATGTGGGGTCAAATCCTCAACCCCTTCACGCTGCTCGGTACATTCACAATTCTATCTTCCAAAAATTGAGAATGGGTCAGATCGGTCGTTTGACAGGATTTGAACTCTGGCATCTTGTGGAGGAGAGTCCAAATAGGACGACAAGTAATATCGGCTGCATTGAGAGCATCGAGGAATTCCGTTCGTTGTTTCCTATCCGCCAATTGAAGGGTGATCAGCCAAAAGTTTGCCTTTGTACCGGGGCGTTCTGAGCGCATCTTCACGCCTTCTCTTTCCATGTGCTCGGAATAGACATAGCCCAGAGCGCGCTTTTGATAGAGCATTTCGCTCAAGTGTTCAATTTGACCTAGTGCCAGTGCGGCGTTTAGGTTAGGCATCACGTAATTGAAACCAAGTTCATCGTGAAAATACTCGTATGTGTGCGGCTTTTTCGCGGTACTGATCAAATGACGAGCGCGATTTGCGAGTTTAGAGTCGTTAAGAATCAAAGCACCACCTCCACCGGAAGTGATGGACTTATTGCCATTAAAAGATAGTGTCCCGATGGCACCGAAGAGCCCGACATGCTTATCTCCCACCTTTGCACCCAAGGCTTCAGCGGCATCTTCAATCAACGGTAAATCCCACTCCTTACAGACAGCGGCAATCTCTTCTATTCGAACGGGAAAGCCGAGTGTATGCATGGGCAATACAGCGGCAATTCGCTTGCCCGACTTTACATTGAAAACACCGTTAGAGCGTTTTTCACAGGAAGATTTTAAGAAGCCTTCAAGGGATTCTGGCGACATTCCCATACTGTCGGCGTCTACATCTACAAATACAGGTTGAGCACCCACATAACGTATGGCATTGCCCGTTGCTACAAAAGTAAGCGCTTGTGTAATCACTTCATCTCCTGTGGTCACTCCAACCATGTGGAGCGCAACGTGTAAGGCCGCTGTCCCATTAGAAACAGCCACCGCCTCTTTCGCACCCGTATATTCCGCTAGAGCTTTCTCAAACTTTTGGATGTAGGCTCCAGAAGCTGAAGTTTCTCCTGAGACGACTGCATCATTAACATACTTCTGCTCATTACCATTAAAAAATGGAACATGAAGTGGAATTTGACCTTCTTTTACCCCGTAGATTTCGCGGATAAACTGGATGGTGGATTTGATCATAAATTCGAAGAATACCTAGGTCTCAGAAGTTTAGATATAATGGTGAACACCTAGATGCAAGAGGTGCGATAATTATCTGGTAAAGATAGTGTAACCAAAACTCTTAATAAAGCTGAACCCCACGACTGGGATTTAGCGAGTTCTAGTTACTACCCCATTGAGTAGTTGGTACTCTTGTTTGGATTCTGGACATTGGGCTTTACCCCCGGAATCGAAATGCAATCGATGCCCGTATTCACTCACCCAACCTATTTGTTGGGCTGGATTGCCAACCATTAAAGCATATGCAGGTACATCTTTGGTGATGACAGCTCCAGCGCCAATTAAGGCATAGGAACCAATCTCATTTCCGCAAACAATAGTTGCATTGGCACCAATTGAAGCACCTTTCCGAACATAGGTAGAAACGTATTCCCCTCTTCGTATTACTGCACTTCGTGGGTTGGTAATGTTGGTGAATACGCAAGAAGGTCCCAGGAAAACATCATCTTCACATTGCACTCCTGAATAGATGGAAACATTGTTCTGAACCTTCACATTGGAACCCAAAATCACGTTGGGAGATACCACCACATTCTGACCGATATTGCAGCGCTCACCTAACACAGCGCCATCCATGATGTGACAAAAATGCCAGATTTTTGTTCCCTTTCCAATCACTGCATTGTCAGCAACATAGGAACTTTCATGAACCGTATAGGGTGTTTTCATCGCAGGGATCTACAGTAGATTTCGAATTCCGAAATCAAACTTAGGTAAAGTTATTGGAGTGGGATGCCCTTACTTGATATTCAAGATAAATCCTTCGCCGTGCACATTCTCGATTTCAATAGAAGGATCAGCGGATAAATATTTGCGAAGTTTAGCTACATACACATCCATGGAACGTCCTGTAAAGTAGTTCTCATCCTTCCATATCTTCACCAAAGCAACCGAGCGTGGTAGTAAATCGTTCTTGTGTCGAGCTAACAAATCCAACAACTGAGATTCTTTGGGTGACAGCTTCTGATCTTGTCCATTGTGCGACAGAATACGCAAGCGTGGGTCAAATTTGAATTCGCCAATTTGATGTTTGTCGCCTTCACTTTTACTGTGACCAGGCTGACGTTGAAGTATGGCTTTGATTTTATAGAGTAAGACCTCCGTATCAAAAGGCTTGGTGAGGTAGTCATCGGCTCCAATGCGGAAACCTTCAAGCACATCCTCTTTCATGCTCTTTGCGGTAAGAAAGATAAGCGGTTGATTGGGCTTCGACTTTCTTATTTCAGTAGCGGTGGAGAATCCATCTCGCTTGGGCATCATCACATCGAGAATACACAGATCCCATGGACCATCTGCAAACTTAGATAAGCCTTCGTCCCCATTCACGGCGAGTTCAGCTTCAAAATCGTGAAGCTCCAAAAAGTCTTTTAACATGGGACCAAACGACGGGTCATCTTCAATCAAGAGAATCTTACTCATGAGGTAGTTGGTTTTCGTTTTGCTAAGGTTGAACAGCCTTCCCAGAACGAGATCTATTATTCAACTATTGTAGTAAGATACGATGGACGGGCAACAAAGTCAATTCTAAAAATTGGCTGTGCTTCTCCTCTATCTCAATACCCTAGCGGCTTCGAAGCTAGTTTACTCCGAGATAACCTGCATTGTTGAGGGACAATTTTTGCATAAGTTTAGGATTTAAGGGAAAGAATTGGCCCTTAGTCCTCTCCTACCGCTTGAATCTATTACAGCTATGACCTTTGGTTAGTGTTCTTCCCACGCGAATGGATTCGCGCGGTAGCAGTTACACAGCTATTCATGCTTGGCTTATGATGCTTTCTTGCCTCGCCACGCGAAAGGATTCGCGCGGTAGCAGTTACGCAGCTATTCATGCTTGGCCTAGACGTTACCTGAAAGCCAAAAACCTGCTCTGCACAGGTACTATGATCCAGTACTCGGGGTCGGCACCGCCCTAAGCGCTTCTCTCCAATGTCTATTCACAAAACCAGTGGAACGAACTTTTTGTAAGTCCATTTTTGAAAAGAAAGGTCGCTGAGCTTTGGTTGGGAATTCTTCTGTGGTACAAGGAGTAATACTTCCTGACAGATTGCATTCCTCTTTGATGGCAAGGGCAAAATCGTACCACGACGCCACTCCTTCATTGCTAAAGTTGATGATGGAGTTGAGATGCTGCTTTCGTATTTCTTCGTTCGACAAAAGAAACCAAATGAAATTGGCTAAATCATACGCCAGCGTAGGTGAACCGATTTGATCTGCCACCACTTTCAAATCTCTTCCCTCCCCCAATAATCGCTTCATGGTGTTGAAGAAATTTTGATTGAGATCGGAATACAGCCAACTCGTTCTTAAGATGATGAAATTCACACCCGATGATGCTAAAACATGCTCACCTCTCAACTTCGTTTCTCCATAAACACCAGTAGGATGCGGATGATCTGATTCCTTCCGCAATCCATCTACAGGACCACCATAAACGAAGTCGGTAGATACGTGAAGAAACGTGACTTCCTTTATTTTACAAGCCTTCGCGAGATTCTCCACAAGTTGAACATTGCCGTATTCAGCAGCGCCAGGTTCGTCCTCGGCACGGTCAACAGCGGTATAAGCAGCGGTATTTACGAGGTGGGTAATCCCCTCTTTCTCGATGAAATCGACAATGGCAGTAGTCTCACTCAAATCGACATCGTTTCGGCTCGTAAAAACAGCATCTACACCTACCGGTAAAGTAGCTGCTACGCATTTACCCAGTTGTCCAGCTCCGCCTGTTACCCAAACTTTCATTCCCATTCTTTCTGCGCTTCATTCAATGATGGGAGAACTAAATCCTTTTCGCTCAACTTCAATTCAACGTTGAGCTCTGGCCATTCAATCCCAATGGTAGGATCATTCCAAATCACTCCCCTTTCGTCTGCCTTCGAGTAGTGATTATCGCATTTGTAGGAAAAGATGGTATTAGCTTTCAAGGTGACAAACCCATGACCAAATCCTCTAGGGACATACAGCATTTGCTTGTTTTCACCATTGAGTTCAACCCCAAACCACTTTCCATAGGTCGGTGAATTTGGACGAAGATCCACTGCTACATCCCACACAGCTCCCTGTATCACACGTACCAATTTGGCTTGTGCAGCATCACCGATCTGAAAGTGAAGTCCACGCAACACTCCTTTGGACGACATGCTCTGATTGTCTTGAACAAAATTGGCATTTGCCCCCGTGAGCTTTTGAAAGAGCTGATCGTTAAACGACTCAAAAAAATAGCCACGGTGATCGCCAAAAACTGTGGGCTCTAACAGATAACAATCTGGAATGGGTTGGTCTAATACCTTCATGGTCAATATTGCGTAGAATTAAGAGCGCTCTAAGGTAATAACAAAGGTACTGCCTTCCCCTACCGTACTCTTTACTTCAATCTTTCCTCCGTGTCTGTCAATTATTTCCTTGGCATAAGCCAAACCGAGTCCGTGCCCCTTTACCGTGTGAACATTTCCCGATTCTGCGCGATAGAACCGATCAAATATATGCTCTCGAACTTCTCTACTCATTCCGATCCCGTTGTCGGAAATGGAGATGACGACATAAGAGTTCGACAACTCTGTGTCAATTCGAATATGCGGTGGTTCCATGGAATATTTCACCGCATTATCGATGATATTAATCAACACATTTGAGAAGTGGTGATGATCTACATTGACCTTCTCATCCTCCAATCCATGAGGATTGTATTGAATAAAACCTCCGCGTTGTTCAACGGTCAATTCCAAATGACTCTTGGCCCCTTCAATGAGGTCCGAAAGAGAGATATTCTCGCGTTCTAGGCTGATTTCATCCTTATCTAAAAGCGACATTCGCAGCACGTGTTCTACCTGCTTGTGCATCCGCTGGTTTTCATTCCGAATAATCTGGGTGTAGTGAGCTCGCTTTTCGGGATCATTCTGCAGCTTTGGAGAATTCAGTGCATCTATAGCCAAGTTGATGGTAGCTAAAGGTGTTTTGAATTCATGGGTCATATTGTTGATGAAATCAGACTTAATACTACTGATCTTCTTCTGCTTCAACATTTGTCGGATGGTGGTCCAGAACGTAATCACCACGCCGAGTGTGAACACCAAGCTCAAGGCCACCATTGTCCACATACTACTGTACACTTCGTTCATCTTGTTGGGAAGTTGAACGTGCAAGTAAACGGGCTTATCCCATAGGTCATTTCGCAACACTTGAACTTTATACGAGGGTAAGTAGGATTCGAAATCCTCTGAGATCAGACTACTAAATTCACCGTCTTCTGAAAGGGCAAATTCAAAATTGCTCGCAATTCCTTTATCCTCTAACTCCGATTTCAATACACTATCCACCGCGTCCAAGTCGAAGCGTCTGCCAATAGGAACATACTCTCGCATGGTATTCCGCACGAACATTTGAAGTACTGTATCCATCATCAGCACCTTCTCTTCAACACGATGCATTTGGGCTTGCTGAAGGTGAATCTTTCCATCGTCTGATCGCTTACCACTCCCTTCCTGACTCACTTCTACACGATAAGGACCAGCTGGTGAATAGTACGTTGTATCCGCCTGAAAACTAAATGTGTAAAACCCTGTACTATCGAGGAACTGAATTTCATCTCGATCTAGAATATTGGGATTGATAGCAGAATCAACCTGAAATACATGAGGGATCTGCGACTGTAACCATGGGCGAAAATTCTCTTCTTGTTCAATGATTCGCTTGGCATCCAAATCTTCCAAATCCTCACCCGTTGTCCGCATTGCCTCCATCACCTCGCTGTCAAAACGAGCCTTGCGAACTTCTACCGCATTAGAAAACAAATAAACTTGAACCACAATGGATCCAATCAATGCAGCGGTGATAAAACCGATTAGAATTTTCGAATTGTTATTCGTCATTTGCCAAAAATAGTCGCTGAAGTCCGTATGGGGGTAAATTTAACGGGAATTTGGTTTTTGGCATTGGGTCTATGACCGCGATAGAGCCTGCAGCACAGTCATCTCGCCAGGATAAATGGTTTAGCTCTCTAGAAGCCAAAGCCCATAGCCAGAACTCTGGAGCCTCCACTCGTCCTCCATCCCCACAATTCATTACATTTGTCACAATGATGAGAAGACCTATGCGCAAACTTTTTGTTCCTATCGCTTTACTGGCCACTACTACTAGTTGCGATAAATTGAATGAACTGACTGTATTTGACATTTCTACCACTACAGAAATTGTCATTCCGGCTACAACGGGGATAAATCTCCCGTTTTCAATGACCACTCCTAACATCGAAACGAATTCGAGTTCCACTTTTGAGAATAACGATACAAGAGCGGATCTCATTCAGGACATTCGTCTCACAGATTGTGAATTGGTTATTACAAGTCCATCGAGTGCAAACTTCGATTTCTTGAACAGTATCGAGATTTACATCAGCACACAAGAACTACCAGAAGTATTGGTTGCTGAGAAGCAAAACATCCCAGAAGATGGAAGAACTTCTCTTACTCTTGATGTGACCAATGAGGATTTGTCGGAATACATCAAGTCTGAGCGCTATGACATGCGTACTAAAATCGTAACGGATCAAGTGCCAGGATCTGAAGTTCGCATTGATGCCTCTACTGTATTTCGTGTAGACGCTAAAGTATTGGGGATTTAATTCATGGCAAATGCAGATGAGTTGAGAGCGCGATTCATAGATTATCTCAACTCAAATCAGCCTCTACCTCTCACAGGACAAGAGAACTTAGATGCTTCATCAAAAGCCATTTTGGAAGAGATGGCTAACCGAATGAAGAACAATTACCCGTATGCTCATCCATTGTATGCGGGTCAGATGTTAAAGCCACCTCACGCAATAGCCCGTGAAGCCTATGCTTTTGCTCAGAATATCAACCCCAATAACCACGCGTTAGACGGCGGTAAAGAGAGTTCAGCCATGGAGATGGAGGCTGTGGCGGGCATTGCGAAAATGTTTGGTTGGGATACCCATATTGGACACCTCACTGGAGGTGGTACCATGGCGAATTTAGAAGCACTATGGATTGCGAGCCAGATTCACCCCAACAAACGCATCTTGGCTTCTGCTGCTGCACATTACACGCACGAACGCATCACCTCTGTTCTAGGAATCCCTTTTTCGAAAGTCTCGAATGCCATAGATCGGCCAGTAATGGATCTTTCTGCCTTGGAAGATGAGCTGAAGAAAGGAGATGTTGGAACCGTTGTGCTCACAGCTGGCACCACTGGAACTGGACATGTTGAACCCATTGCTGAGGGCATCGCATTGTGTAAGAAATACGGAGCACGATGTCACATTGACGCGGCCTACGGTGGCTACTTCACACTCTGTGTAGCGAGTTCTCCTCTTCAAGGTAATTTCAATGCGATCACCCGTGCAGACAGTATCGTTATTGACCCGCATAAACACGGTCTTCAACCTTATGGTTGTGGATGTGTCCTCTTTTCCGATCCGAGTATTGGGAAGTTCTACTTGCACGATTCGCCCTATACCTACTTCACATCCAACCAACTTCACTTGGGTGAAATCAGTTTGGAATGCAGTCGACCAGGCGCAAGTGCCGTGGCCTTGTGGACCACCATGCAGCGCTACCCATTGACTGAAGATGGAGAAATGGCTCAGGGGTTGTCCAACTGCCTCAACGCAGCTAAAACGCTGTATTCAAAATTATTAGAAAACGGAAACTGGATTCTTCCTTACAAACCTGATTTGGATATTCTCATCTTCGCTCCCAAATGCTCTCGAGTATCCGAAATATCAGAGGCTTCCCAAACGATGTTTGATAAAGCAGAAGAGAACGGACTCTATCTAGCGCTGTACAAGATGCCATCGGAATCACTTAAAGCCGTGATACCCGAAATCGAGGTAGATCGCCCGACTGTCACCCTCCTTAGGTCAACATTAATGAAATGGAATCACCTGGATTATATCGGTGATATCTTCCGAATTTTGAAATCGATCTCTTAGAAAATCCAACCCACACGAAGACGTGCATAAGGGATGCCGTATTGAATGGCCATCTCCCCTGTTCCACTATTATCACCCGATACCAACATACAATAGGCAGGGAAATCAATACCCACACTAAATCTTTGGTAGCGATTATTGTGGAATGGACGACTGTAACGAATGCCCGGAGCAATAGTCAATCCGAAATCCAACTGGTCCATGCCAAAATCAGATTCGGTGTACAACAGTTCTTCTGAAGCGCGACCATAGGCCTGACGATAGCCCAAGTCGAAGGTAGCTAGGATAGGCATGGTAAATGCCAGCTCGCCATTGTGAACATTGCGACTCATTCTAGACGTAATCTGTCCACCGATACCAACGCGAATGCTTTTCTCTAAGTACTTGTAATCAGCATTGTACAGACTATCTGCTGTAAACTGATCGAAGTGATATGCGGCGATGTCCGTATAACTCGTTGCCTTGCTGCGGTAACTCAAGTCCAACATCCATTGCCAATTACCATCATCTCGACCATCTTTGAACTGTGACCAGATAAATCCAGTGGCGAAAGTGTTGGTAGTTCCACCTTTTGCCTTGAAGAAATCGTCCAATTGAGTCGTTCCATCCGACAATTCATATCCTCCATAGACCTCAATCATAGCCGATTGTGCCTCTGCTTTTGGAGACATCAAACCCAAGGCTGATACAGCCAACAGTACGAGAGCGTTCTTCTTCATAGGCTCAAAAATAAAAGAAATGCGCAATGGTTGGATATGCAATTCCACTTTTCATCAAATCTCTGCCACCATGCAACGCACACTTCCACCTCCCACTCTCTCAATAACAGGCACGGGAACAGGAAGCAAGGAGGTATATTTTCTCAGCTGAAAAATCTGCTCTGTGGTAAAAGATCTGCGGGCCGACGAACTCAATAATAGGCAATTTTGCCCGTCTTCAGATTCAACTTCTAGCATATTACCAGCAAAGGCTTTTACTTGGTCTTCAGTGAGAATAACTTGTTCTTTCCCGGCATGATCAAAATGATGACTCAACGCTTCACGGACATGAGTATCCCTAATCATTTCGGGCGCCCAAGCAACAAACTCTTTACCCACACACATCATTACATTAGTGTGATACACCGGTATTCCATTGCGATCCACGGCATCAAACGCGAAGAGTTCATATCCAAGTTGAGCACATAATTCTCTAGCCAACAAAACATTACTTCTGGAGGACTCACAGATATAAGCTTCCTTGCGTTGACGATCAAAAACCAGACTACCGGTTCCTTCTAAATACTTACCCTCTTTCTCATAATGTGTCAGGTCGATAATTTCTGAATACCCGTAATACTCCTTCAATCGATCAATGATATCCGTGCGACGCTCCAATCGACGATTCTCGGCCTCCATGGGATAGAGAACGATGACACCATTCTCGTGGGTAGAAAACCAGTTATTGGGAAAAATAGCATCCGGCTTGGGGGGCAAAATCGTGTCTTCTTCCACCACATGAGGAATGTGATGAAGAGTCAGAACCTGTGTTAGTCGATTAAACTCATCCAAAGCTTTTGAACTTGCCTCCGCAGGAATTTCTTCCATTTGATATGCATTACTCGCTGCAGTTTGTGGATTAAAAGCAAAAGAACGAGGTCTGATAAGAAGCAACATTACAATGAAGTATTAGGAATTGATGCAGTCAACAATCACTCGAATTACGTTCAATTCTTTCATTTTTTATATGATTTCTGTCAATTATCAACACATTTCGAATCATTTTCCTCAAAAATAATGACTGCCGAATCTGCGCGTTTCCCGCCGTACTGACACACATTCTGCAGGATAGTCAGTCGCCTCAAAATCAGTGCATTTGATCACTACACTCCACTAAACACTTTGTAACACACTGATTAACAGATATATATTTTTGAACATTTATCATGTTTCAGGGTTCTATGAAGAGTTGTCGCACGAAGTTTGCGCGAAGAGACACGAAGTCATGACATGTTACGACAGAGCATGACCATTATGAACCAAACATCACTAAATGAAAGTGCTTGTTATCGGAGCCGGCAATATGGGTTCCACGTATGCTGAAGGTATGAGAGATTCCCACCTCTTGGGAACAAAACAAAAACTCATGATCTACGACACCTCAGAAGAGCGTAGAAATCAATTGAAGGAAGACAGTGAATACGATGTATTCGACAATCTAGAAGAATGTCTTCCTCAAGCTGATGTCATTTTTATCGCGGTTAAACCGTATCATGCCTCTGAGCTTTTTGCCAAAATGAAACCGATGGTAGGAACCGATCAAATCATCGTTTCCATTATGGCAGGTGTAACCTTAGAAAGTATGGTAAGCGAACTGGGCCTAACCAAGGTAGTGCGTGCCATGCCGAACTTGCCTGCACAGGTGGGTAAAGGAATGACATCTTACACGTCTACCGACGATGTCAGTCGAGTTGAACTTCTCACCATTGGAGGATTGTTGGATACCACAGGTAAATCCATCCATGTAAGCAATGAGCGTTTTATCGATGCATCTACGGGTATTTCAGGAAGTGGTCCTGCCTATATTTTCTATTTCATGGAATCCATGATGGAGGCAGCCCGCCAAATGGGATTCAGCGACAAAACCGCCAAAACACTAGTAAGCAGCACATTTGAAGGAGCTGTTGAATTGTTCAACCAGAACGATATTACTCCGGTTGGCTGGATGAATCGCGTGGCTTCCAAAGGAGGAACTACCCGAGCAGCACTTGACAGCATGCGAGACAATAATGTCAACGAACTGATTAAGGACGCGGCATACGCAGCTTTTAATCGGGCTACGGAGATTGGTGAAGAGCAATCAGCGGAGGCTTAATTCACCTGAGAAAAGAAACAGTATTAACCTAATTCGTTGGTAATCTGCGAAAACCGCAGTCTTTGTCGGAAACACCCCGACTCAGAAATTAATTCGTAATCCAAAAATATGGAGACGAAAAGAGTGGTCATTAAAGTCGGCACGAACGTTATGACCAATAAAGATGATAGAATCGTGCGCCCTATCCTTCAACGCTTGGTACACCAAATTGCCGAGCTTTATGAAAGAGACATTCATACTATCCTAATTTCAAGCGGATCTGCCATTGCAGGTAAAGAGGTGCTTGGTGATTGTAAGATAGATGATCCTAGTGTTCGCCGACAGGTTTTCAGTTCCATTGGACAACCTCGAATGATGCGAATGTACTATCAACTCTTTCACGACTACGGTCTAACCTGTGCTCAGGTACTCGCAACAAAGCGAGATTTCAACCCAGGAGTACACCGAGAAAATATGATTAACTGCTATGAAGGCCTCATTTCGCAAGGTGTCATTCCTATTGCGAATGAAGATGATGCTACATCAGTTACTCAATCCATGTTTAGCGATAACGATGAACTAGCCAGCCTTGTAGCGGAGTTAACCAAAGCTGACATGATGATTATCCTCACCGATATTGACGGTTTCTACACGGGGCACCCCGATGATAAGGATTCCGTGATCATATCGGAGGTACTTCCTGATCAAGATGTAGAGAAATACATCCAAGACAGTGAAAAGGATGAGCATCAAGGAAGAGGCGGAATGGAATCCAAGGTAAAAATCGCCAAGGATACTGCGTCGAAACACATTCCAACCTACATCGCCAATGGTAAAATTGACAATGTGATTGTAGATATCATTGACGGTAAAAAAGTGGGTACAGTTTTCAGAAACCCAGATGACGCAATGAAATCAAGTTTAGCTTAAACCACTAACATGGAATTACAAACAACAGAAAAGAAAAATAGCGTTCTGCAGAGTATGATTGACATTCTCGATCGCAGACGTACCGATATTATTAGCGAGAATAAGCGCGATTTAGACGCGTATGACCCGAATGATAGAGCGATGTACGATCGCCTTATTGTGAATGATGCCAAGGTAGATGGCATGATTGAAGCCGTTCGCCAGGTAAAGGCTATGAAGGATCCCGTTGGTAACATTTTGTCGGAAAGACAACTTGACAACGGACTAAAAATCCAAAACAAAACTGCTCCATTTGGGAATATCCTGATCATCTATGAATCTCGTCCGGATGTAACCATTGAAGCCGCTGTTCTCGCTTTTAAAGCAAACAGTAAAATCTTGCTAAAGGGAGGTAAGGAGGCCGTTCACAGCAATCGCATCTTAGTTGAATGCTGGCATGAAGCCCTCAAAGAAAATGGTTTAGATGACTCTTGGATTCGAATGTTGGAACTCAACCGAGAGGCCACTCAAGAATTCTTGAGAAATCCTGATGTCAAACTCGACTTGATTGTCCCACGAGGTGGCGAAAGATTGATCAAATTTGTGAAAGATCACGCTACGTGCCCGGTTTTGGTAAGTGGTAGAGGGAACAACTTCCTGTTCATCGACAGTGAAGCCGATTGGAAAAAATCCATCGATGTCATCCTAAATGCTAAGACCGATAAGATTTCAGCTTGTAACGCCCTTGATAAGATCTTGATCAGCGAAGAGCTTCCAGAATTGGATCAGAAAATTGTGGAACTCAACTCCATTCTCAGAGATGCTGGTGTTGAAGTACTTGGTGACAAGTACGTTCATCAACTCGATGCTCAAACTAAGACCATTGATGACCAAAATACGTGGTTTGAAGAATTCCTTGCCATGAAATGCGTTGTGAGCGTAGTTCCTACTTTAGAAGAAGCCACGCGTAAAATCAATGAATTCAGCGGAGGCCATAGTGCCGCCATCATGACAGAGAACTCCAATCGAGCAGATGTATTTATGGAGACTGTAGATAGCGCTGCCGTTTACCAAAACGCTTCTACACGATTTACTGATGGAGGAGCAATGGGAGTTGGAGCTGAACTTGCCATCTCTACGGATAAACTGCACCACAGAGGTCCATTGGGACTAGATCAGTTGGTGACCAACAAGTACTACGTGTACGGGAATGGACAAGTGAGATAGGATAAGGCCTTAACTTCGCCCAAAAAAAAACGGTAGAATAGTCACACCTGTGCACTATTCTACCGTTTTTTCATTCTATAGAGCCTCCGCCCTATTTATACTAGAAACCCACTCCAATACCTAAGCCAATTCGCAACGACTTAAAATCCATTGGGAGATTGTTTGATTGATCTCTATCGTCATAGCTGAACAAGTCGTAACCAACGGTTAATTGCACAAATCCATTGGCTCCACGCCCACTAAGAACAGAAGAACGCACTCGTCCTTCTAGTGTGGACCATTCTACAGCGGTAACATTATCACCTGCAGGAGGAGCAAAAGAACTCTGGTAAAAAAGTCCCACAGCATCACCATCTTGTTCCGCTTGCAAACCAATCTCAAATCCATCTGTCCACACTACTGGTCCGCCATAGGTATAGTTCTGAAATAATCCCTCGCCTGTTCCTGTTCCGCTAATTCCAGCTCGAATGTAGGACGCTCGAACCAAATCAAAGATTTTCAGTCCTACTCTGAACTGACGAGAGGTCATTGCCCCTTCAAAATCGCGGGAATCACTGTCTTCCTCAAGTCCGAACATATTGCGGTAATTCCCACCGGCATAAAGGCTTAAAAAACTTCGCCCTTTTTGATCGGATTGAATCATGTCGTAGTACAAATTGACATCAATTTCAGGCCATCCAAAGTCGGCACCATACGACTCCGCATTAATATCTGGAACCACTTCAAATGGAACTGGGAAGTAAACACTACCCGAGACATCTCCATGGAAATTACTTTGTGAAAAAGCGAATAATGGAGTAAGAATAAAGAGAAATGCTAATCTGTATAGACGCATAAAATTAGATTTTGGGTTCATATACATCGCGAGGAATGTAGGAAAAATCCGCAGAGGGGGGCTTGGTCTTTGGCTTCTTTGCTGGTGGCTGTCGCTTAACAGTCTTCGGTAATCTGGAGTCATAGTCTAACCAACTGCGTCAGCCCTTGCACAGCCCTTGCCTCAGGCTCTTATACAGCCCTTTCCCTACGCGCACTCTGGACAAACGCCCTGAACCAACAAATCTTCAGACTCCATCACATAGCCTTTTGGCAAGTTGACGGCTGGGATTACCACGTTTTCCAAACAACGCGTATCTCCACAAGAGGTACATTTAAAATGTACGTGATTGTCGTGATGGTGATCTTGGGAACAACCACCGCCACACAAAGCATACTTCTTCACCGTTTCATCATCCACAACTTGATGAATGATACCCGCTTCTTGAAGCGAAGTGAGAGTTCGATACAGAGTCACACGGTCCGCCTTGGGCATAGCGGTTTCCATGTCTTGATGCGTAATGGCCTTTCCGACATTCAGCAACTGATTGATCACCTCTCGACGAATCTCAGTTGAACGTAAACCGTGTGACTTCAATATATCTTCTGCCCTGCTCATTTTAGCATTATTCTACGCGCAAATGTCCGTAATAAATCCCTTGATTACCCAATTTATCAACGGCAATAATGGCCACTTCGTACTCCCCTGCTTTCGCATCAGTAGGAATGGTAAGGCTTACCGCAGAAAGATCGAAGGAACTCACGTTTTGATCAGCGAGATCGAACTCGCGTTCTCCAAACGTAATGTAATGATCCACATCTTCTTGTTGACGAAGGAGGATATGAATTTCTTCAAACTCGTCTACATCCGATATACTTCCCGCCAAGGAAATTACATCTCCAGGAGCAAATTGAGGCGTCGCGCTAAAGTCAGGAGCTGTTACACTGATGATAGGCTCACTTCCATTCTTAATAATGAGCACCTTCTCTACAAACTCACCTTCATTTCCCGCTTTATCAAGAACGCGTAAAACAGCATGGTACACACCAGCGGTGGCTTCTTCAGGAATGATAGTTGTATCAACAGCTACCGCCGACTTCCCATTCACGCTGATGATATTCACATACGTCCACGGTGTAAAACCCGCCTTGTTGTGGTCGTGACCATCAAAATCATCGTGCAAATCAATCTTTACTTGCTTTAGAGCTTCATTGTCACTCACCTCAGCCATAACACCTATGGCAGTACCCGCATTTAGATAAATAGGATTCTCTGATTCTCCCTGAACGGTAGCAGAAACAAACTTTGGAGGCGTTGTATCTCCCTTGTCTTTTGTACAAGAAACCAACGTGAGTAAAGCAAAAGGAACAATAAGTAATCTCATCTTTGACATGTATTATTTTCGCAACTATGTTGCAAATATACACCTGAAACCCATTAACGCAACTTTGTTGCATTAAAATTTATAAGCTACTTGAAGAATGAGGTTAATTCCCTGTTCGGGAAGATTGAGAATGCGGTAGCGAGAAATATGGCGAAGGTACTCCGCATTGGTAAGGTTCTGCCCGCGCAAACGCAGTTCTAAAGACGATACATCGCCCAACTGAATTGAATATTGCGCATAAGCATTGAGTAAGATATACCCAGGCGTTTGTCTTTCGTTGTTGGCCACTCTGTTTTGCGCAAAGGTGTTGACCACCTCTGCACCAACTTTCCAAGCACCATTCGAAAACTCCGGAATTAAACTTATACTAGTTGCGGGTTGAAATGGCAGATAGCCTCCGGTTTCTCTATTTCTAGACTCTAAGATTTGATCTGAATTTATGGAGAGATTGAAATACTTGCTCGCATGGTACGCGAGGTGAATTTCCATTCCAGATATGTAAGCAGGCGCATGTTCGTATGCATAGATCTGACCTGCATCTGGAAGTGGACTAAATTCTCCAGTAGGATTCAAGAAAATATAATTACTGTAAAGGTACGCCCACCCCGTCACTTTGAACTCAAAAGACCCTTTTCCATTTCTCGGCACCAACTCTTTGAATACCGACAATTCTATCAAGGTTCCTCGCTCCAATTCTAAATCGGGGTTTCCTACTTCATGTCTGAATGTCCCATGATGAACTCCATTTGAAGCCAGTTCGGCAACAGCTGGAATTCGCTCAGAATAACTCAATTGCCCAGTGAATTGAAAATCATTCCAAGATTTAGCTGCTCCAAGTGAAAACGACTTAGCCCAGTAGTTCGACTCGAAGTTAGGAACGCGCTCCACCAGTGAGTCTGGTGCAGCATACCACGGTTGCTCATAGCCCGTAACCACCATGTGCGCTTGATCAAAGCGGACTCCAGTCGATATATTCCACGATCCCAAAACAAAATCGGATAGTGCATACACTCCATAATTTTGTCGACTAAACGTTGGCAAGAGGAACTCCCATCCAGATCTTTCATTCTCTTGAAACTGTGCGCTTCCTCCCACACTCCAGTGAGCATCAAGCCAGTTAAACTTGCGCTTTCCAGAAACTTGGGTTGTTCTTAAATCCAACCCAATGCCCAAAGTATTGTTTGGATCTACATAGTTGAGACCATGTGCATGGGGTGCAGAGCGCTCTTCTCTATGATTGTGTTGATAAGCCATTTCCAGGGCCCAAGTCCCATTGAAGTCCTGCTGATAGGTACTATTATAACTTACTTGGATCTTATCGTGAACGGTCCGCTGATATGGGATGTTTACATCGCGCTGATTTCCCACATCAGAAATATCAAACTGCCTAGGAATCCCCATGGCTCCCGGAAAAAGACCAATTTTCTGAGAAAAGCGACTCACTCGAGCCTTCCAGTATCCATGTATTCCAACATATCCACCGAAATCGAGGTTCCCATTGATTTCTGTGCCTGCCGTATTCTTTAGGACTCCATCTGGAATGGTAAGATTATATCCATTATAGGTAAATGACTCCGCTGGAACGCGATAATCGCCAAAGTCTTGGAGCGTGAAACGACCCCGCACATAAACATTTCTCCACCGATAAGATAGAGATGTCGAGGTACCTATTGCCTTGTTATTGCTTTTGGCAATTCCACTTACTTCCCCGTGAAACCCTAATGGAGGAAAGGTGTTGTCAGAATTAGCTAACACGATTCCGCTCGCTGAAGCCGGACCGTATTCCAAAGTTTTAACACCTGTTAAAATGGACACACTGTTGACACTAAATTGATCAATTTCTAGTCCGTGATCCATCCCCCATTGCTGACCTTCTTGTAGAATTCCGTCTTGAACTACATTTACTCGAGTCCCCACAAATCCTCGAATCATGGGTTTTGAGATTCCCACTCCTGTGTTGACAGAATGAACTCCAGGAAGTCCATCAATAGATTCTGATAGCGAATTCCCGGCTCTATTGCGCAGGTGATCTTCATCGATGCTCTCTGCGGTTGAAGGACCATCTGAAGTCAATGAACCGTAAACCGTAACCGGGGCTAATTTCGTATACCTCTTTTCAAGCTGAGATTCTACGACAAGATCGGACGGACTTACATGAACCACTTTTGTGAGATAGTCATCGGATTCAATTACCAAATCCACCGCTCTATCATTGGGAAGCGTCAGTACCGCCAAACCGTTTAAACCATCTGTGATAGATCCTCCGGGAATTCGGACAGTGAAAACCTGAATGCCATTCTCTTGCTCGTCTACCACTCGTACTTCCACACTTCGCTGTGCGAATACCGACGTAAAGCTCAGTAGGCAGAACAGCGAGAAGAAGTATTTCATGAATGTATTATTTGGAAAGTAGCTGGATAAGCTGATCTAGGGTCAATGCCTCTTGTTCACCCGTGGACTGATCCTTCACCTTTGCAATGCCATCGTTCATTTCACTTTCACCGATGATGGCCACGTGTGCAAAACCTTTCTTATCTGCGTAATCGAACTGCTTCTTAAACTTGGTATTGTCTGGGTAACACTCTGCTGCAATTCCTTTCTCTCTCAAAGCGGTTGCCCACTTTTGAGAAGTAAGCATCTCCGCTTCTCCCATATTGAAGAATAGTATGCTTGGTTTGCTTTCACTGCTATCTGGGAACAAATTCAATTCCTCCAAACACAAGTAGATTCGGTCTAAACCAAAGCTGACACCCATTCCACTTAAATCTTTAAGGCCAAAGATTCCCGTGAGATCGTCGTATCTACCACCACCTCCAATTGAGCCCAGCTGAACATCGTTTGCCTTCACTTCGAGAATGGCCCCTGTGTAGTAGTCTAAACCTCTTGCCAAAGTGAGATCCACTTTAATGGATGCGGTCTTCAAGCCCAAGGCATCGACTTTATCCAACACAAAACGCAGTTCTTCTAGACCTTTCATTCCCATTTCCGAATCTTTCAAGAAATCGGTCAAGAAGTCTAGAACCGCCTCATTGCTATCATCCATAGAAAGCAGTGGAAGAACTTTTTGCGTGCCCTCTTCAGGAATTCCACGCTCAACCATTTCGGCCACTACTTTCTCTGCGCCAATCTTGTCTAGTTTATCTAGGGCTACGGTAAAATCCACCAACTTGTCAGATGCGCCTATCACTTCCGCAATACCGGCAAGCACCTTGCGGTTGTTGAGATGGATGGTCACATTCAACCCCAACTGCGTAAATGCTCTGTCGTAGAGTTGAACGAATTCTACTTCCTGCCAAAGCGAATCACTGCCTACCACATCGGCATCGCATTGCCAAAATTCGCGGAAACGCCCTTTTTGTGGACGATCCGCCCTCCAAACGGGTTGCATTTGATAGCGCTTAAAAGGAAAGGCCAACTCATTTCGGTGTTGAACTACAAAGCGCGCGAAAGGCACGGTAAGATCGTAGCGAAGGGCTTTGTCAGCTATCTCTAAAGCCCACTTATTCGGAGAATCGCTGTTGCGAATTTCCTGCGGAAGCTTCGCCAAGAAGTCCCCCGATTTTAGAATTTTAAAGATCAAACGATCTCCTTCCTCACCGTATTTGCCTGTGAGTGTTTCAATATTCTCGAAACTCGGCGTTTCAATGGGCTGAAAACCATAGCCTTCGAAAGCGGTACGCAATACATTCATAATGTAATGTCGGCGTGATACTTCTTGCGGATTGAAGTCACGTGTACCTTTGGGAATGCTCGGTTTTACGGCCATGAGAATAATTTTTTCGCAAATATATAGTGTACATTTTAGGCAGTGCCTATGTACGCGTACTCAATTTAAGACGGTAGAGTCTAGGGATGATAAAACTGAAGGTTACAGTAACTGAAGCAGATGGCAAATTGTTCATCATCTATCAGGTCTTCAAATGTACCTTGGTTGTGACTCCAGTTTTCCAGAAAGGCTTTATCGGAATAGAAGATGTTCGCGAGGTATTCGGATTCATATTCCTCATAGAGAACTAAACCCAAACAATGTGCGGCTTTCTTACTCTCTTCTATGCTCATTCCCATAAATGATCGTGGAAACCTCCATCGCAGCAAATCCTCGCCCCGCTGCATGTATTGCTTGAGTGTATTGGGACCGGGGGTATTAAAGATGACACGGTGATAGGTTGGATCGTCTTTGGCGTATTCCACCAAATATCTACCCTGTGTATAAATGGGAATGCCGTTTTCCGCTTGATTGTCGTCAATTCCGTGATGAACGCGGGCTTCATCTGAATAGCGCTCGCCATTCACGACATAAACGTACTTGATGTAATTCGGAATCTGGCTCGTTACTGTCACATAGCCTGTTCCCATATTATCTTCAATACGAGAATCTGTGTACCAGCGTCTTCCTTCACTAATTCCAAAATAGAGGAGCAAGCCTGTCACGACCAGTGCGATAGCCTTCTTGTAATTCTTCGAAGCTTCTGCATCTTGCTTCTCCCGCAAGACGCGCACGCGTCGAATCATCTCCTTTCTCTTGGCTTCCTTTAGCGCCTTTTCTGCCGCTTCTTTTGCTGCCCTTGCACGTAAATTGGCAAAGGTTTCAGAGGAATGAGCTTGCTGTGGTCGCCCGGCATTGTTCCACTCTTCCAACCGATCATACGCAATGGCAACCAAGGCAAATTTGTCCTTGGCATTGGGGTCTGAGGAAATGTCTGGGTGAAACTGTTTAGCCAGCTTCCGATACGCGGCACGAACTTCATCCCACGAGGCTCCATTGGGCAACCCCAAAATCTTAAACGCCTGCTGTATGCTGATTTTTTTTCGTGCCACACAAAGAGATTAGAGAGCTCAAGATACAACAACTCCATCCCCTTTGCAGAAGATGGAGTCGCAATAATAAACAACTTGTAAGTAAATGCCTAAGCAAAAAGCGGACGCTCGCTCATCATGTCGTGAACCTCTGCTGCTACTGCATCTAGGTTTTCTTCGTTCTCCGGATCCATGATCACGCGGTCGATTAATTCCACCACTTTGTCCATGTCCGATTCCACCAACCCACGAGTGGTAATTGCCGCTGTTCCCACGCGAATACCACTGGTTACAAATGGAGATTTATCATCGAAAGGAACCATGTTCTTATTCACCGTGATTTGGGCTTTCACTAGTGCATTTTCAGCAAGTTTACCAGTCACATTCTTATTTCTAAGGTCAATCAACATACAGTGATTGTCCGTTCCTCCCGAAATAATATCATATCCTCTCTTCACAAATGCTGCGGCCATTGCTGCTGCATTCTTCTTAGTTTGAATGATGTAATGAAGAAATTCATCAGAGAGCGCTTCGCCAAAGGCAACAGCCTTTGCTGCAATAACGTGCTCTAGTGGACCACCTTGTGTACCCGGGAATACGGCTCCATCTAAAATGGCACTCATTTTCTTGATTTCACCTTTCGGTGTTTTCAATCCCATCGGGTTGTCGAAGTCGCTTCCCATCATAATCATACCACCACGCGGACCTCGAAGGGTTTTGTGCGTAGTTGTTGTTACGAAATGGCAATGCGGCATAGGATCGTTCAAAATTCCTTTCGCAATTAATCCTGCAGGGTGACTCACATCAGCAAGAAGGAAAGCTCCCACCTCATCAGCAATTTCGCGGAATGTTGCGTAGTCGATATCTCTAGAATAGGCCGACGCACCGCAAATAATGAGCTGAGGCTTCTCTGCATGAGCCACTTCGCGAACCATGTCGTAATCAATGATTCCCGTTTCTTTCTTCACCCCGTAGAAACACGTTTGATAGGTCTTTCCACTAAAGTTTACAGGAGAACCATGCGTGAGGTGACCTCCGTGTGAAAGGTCGAATCCCATGATTTTATCGCCTGGTTTCAATACAGCCAAGTAAACTGCTGCATTTGCTTGCGAACCTGAATGTGGTTGAACGTTTACGTACTCAGCTCCAAAAAGTGCTTTTGCACGATCGCGAGCCACGTCTTCAACTTTGTCAACCACTTCACAACCACCGTAGTAGCGCTTACCTGGATAACCTTCAGCATATTTGTTAGTCAATACAGATCCCATGGCTTCCATCACCTGGTCTGAAACGAAGTTTTCAGAGGCTATAAGCTCTAATCCTTCTGTCTGGCGCTCACGCTCTTCTGCAATGAGCTCGAAAATGGTGGTATCTCTTTCCATATTATGTTGTAATCTTGCATCAAATCGGTCAGAAAACGCTCAAAAATACAGGAAAATGATCAAAGCGAACGACCCTAATCGACGCAGTTGGATCAAAGTTGATGAAGGTTCAGACTTCCCCATCCAAAATATCCCGTTTGGGGTGTTTATTCCAGAGGATGACATTATCACTACAGGCACGAGAATTGGCGATACAGCCATCGACTTGTCGGCCATGCAGCAGTTGGGATATTTCAAGGATATTGAGATATCTGACGACGTTTTTCTACAAGACACATTGAACGATTTCATCGCACTTGGTCGTGGTATTAACCGCCAAGTTCGCGATAGAATTGCTAAAATCTTCGACGAAAACAATGCTGAATTGCGCGACAACGAAGAGCACAAGGCACGAATTCTCTTCCCAGCGGACAAAGTTCAGATGTTGATGCCGATCTTTTCACAAGATTACACCGACTTCTACAGTTCTCGCGAGCACGCCACCAATGTGGGCACCATGTTTCGCGATCCAGACAACGCCTTACTACCAAACTGGCTTCACCTGCCGGTAGGTTACCACGGAAGATCTAGCACTATTGTGATCTCGGGTGAGCCTATCCATCGCCCAATGGGACAGCGCAAGCCAAAGGATGCCGACAAACCCGTATTTGGACCATCGGTTCGCGTTGACTTCGAATTGGAAATGGCCTTTATCACGGGTGAAGGTAAAGCCATGGGACAACGCATCAGCACAGAAGAAGCTGAAGAATACATCTTTGGTATGGTGTTGTTCAACGACTGGAGTGCGCGTGATCTTCAAACTTGGGAGTACGTTCCACTCGGACCATTCCTCGCCAAAAACTTTGGATCGAGTATTAGTCCTTGGGTGGTAACCATGGATGCACTTGAGCCTTATCGTTGCGAAGGTCCTAAACAAGAAGTTGAAGTTCTCGATTACTTGAAAACAGAAAAAGACGGAGCGTTCGATATCAACATCTCTGTGGCTATTCAACCTGAAGACCAAGAGGAAACTGTTGTTTCGAATTCCAACTTCAAGTACATGTACTGGAGTATGGCTCAGCAATTGGCTCACCACACGGTGAACGGCTGTAAAATCAATCCAGGTGATTTGATGGGGTCAGGCACCATTTCTGGACCAACACCAGATAGCTACGGATCGATGCTAGAGCTAGCTTGGAATGCAACCAAGCCTATTCCTATGAACGGCGGTGGCGAAAGAACTTTTATTGAAGACAACGACACCGTGATTATGCGTGGTTACTGTAATAACGGAACCACTCGCATCGGTTTTGGAGAAGTGAGCTGTAAGATTCTACCCGCTATAGAATAAATCTCCTTCAGATAATTGAAAAGCCCCCATGTTGAATGGGGGCTTTTGTTTTTAGGACTTATTTGATCAACAGTATTTCTCGCTGTTGTTCCCCATTTGGATTGGTCAGTGTAATGATATACGTTCCAGTCACAAAGTTTTGAGTGTTTAATTGAACATCGGAATCGATCCATTCATTCATCAATACTCTCCCCTGTAAATCGGCAACTTGCAACAAACTCTCCTCTGCTTGAGCGTCGAAATGAATGTTCACTATTCCATCTGAAGGATTCGGATAGACCGACAATCCCAAATCTACTTCTTCAGCAATAGAGGTTGTTGGACTTGCCTTACAAATAGGTGCAGGGGCACTTACCACGTTTGGATCTCCAATGCTAAACCAGTCGATGGAAAGATCGTCACAGTGCGATTTGATCTCTACCACATTAATCCCGGGTTGTAACGTTATGGGTTGCAGAATCACGTTGGTAAAAGTGGTTGCTCCGCCCGAAGCTGCAAGTGAAACTGGAGCTCCCCAGGCGGAAACGCCGTTCACGAATACCTCAATCTCACCTGCATTGACCAATGCATATTCTAAGTTGAAATCTGCAGTAAATGTATTTGCACTTTGAAAGGTGTAACGGATGTATTCTTGGTCGTCAATATCCTTCACAGCGAACTCACCGGTTGCTATTGGGTACAACCTCAACAACTCACCTTTTCTTCCGTAGCTCAATGATCTAAGGTTCTCTGGTTGATCATTGGGATCAGGGAATTGAGTGAAGAAGTAAATCATCTCTGGAGGCAAGGTTTTGTAGTACGCTACATCCTGACCGCCGTAATCAAACCACTCGGCTTCAACCTTGGTATCTGGTGTTCTGTGCGTTCCTCCAAATGGGCGAGAGTCCCGTGAATTCAAAGGAGCCAAATTGCCTCCATTAATTTGGACTTTTGCCGTGGCCGTCATTTTCAACTCCGGGGAGGTTCCTGCTGCGTTTGCTGCAATCATCCGTACAGAAAGCGTTTTGGTGGTCGCATTCCAGTGATATGCATTTGTACTTGAAGTCCACACAGCTGCCTCGGAACTCTTTGAGGAATAGCCTGAGGTGGAAATGGTCAGGTTCGTAGGCGAATCCAAAATTTGAAAATCGATGACGTCCCCATTCATAGCATAGTTGAGGTGAATGTCGAGCGGATCTGGAATTCCCTCCAACAAGCGGAGTTTATAAACCCTACCTAAGTTTGGAACTACTCCGTACTGGGCTTTGTCTTGAAGCCTTTCATCCGTGTGGATACAATGACCGTCTCCCCACTCCATGTACTGATTCCCCGCGTCTGGATTGGTGTTTGCGCCACCAATTGTGTAGAGCTGATAATTGTAGAAAACATTCAACGCTGCGAAGTGATAATCAGTGGTATAGCTCTTTGCGTTCAAATAAGAGGTAAAGTTGGTTTGATCTACCATGAACGGATGATACACACAAACAGCGCCCCAGGGCTGAGTCAGTACGCCATCTACATCATGAGCAACTGACATCAATCGAACGGACATAGGTTCGATGATCTCTGGGTCGTACAGTTTGGAATTTGGAGTAAAGGTGCAGCCCTTAAAAATATTGTTCGTGCGGTTCTCTCTACCTCCAATCAATTCAAAAACACCTTGATGGGTGTAATTAAAATCAGCAAAATGACTGTCGTATGCGGCCATATAACCGTCATAGAGAGAAATGGCTGAATTGGTAAAATGGGTACTGCCTCCAAGTGGATTGTTAGCAGAATGGCCCACGAAAAGCGAATTGTACGTTCGTCCTTTGAAGGAAGTAACTGTCATGCCTTTCCCTACACAATCGGCCAATATGGTGTTGTGAAATTCAATGCCCTTATCCACGGTTAGGGTCCACCAACCTCTGTAACAATGGTAGGCAGTGAAGTTGGTCACCGTCTGCCATGAGAGGTTATTGAGAAAGTAATGACCTCCGTTAAAGCCCGTGGTGGAATTGTCATCATTTGCATGATCTTGATGGAACCCAGTCATGGCTCCATGAGCAGTGTTATTGTGGAATTTGGTGAGTGGTAAACGGCTGGGCTGCAAACTAGAATAAGCAGGATCATTCGCCGAAGGTCCCGTTGGATCTTTTGGCATTCCATACCAAAAGCCCATGCCTTGTATCCCCGCTACGTGATTTCCCTCAAATGTATTCTGTGGATTTGTAATCCAAAATGCACCAGGTCCTCTTGCGCGAATATGTGCCTCTCCTCTATCGGAACCAATAAATGAACTAGCTCCAATTCCCAATGGAGGTCTACGTACATTCATCACGAGGTTGTTATTCATCACATTGCCACTTTCTACAGCATCTTCAAAGAACATTGCATGACCTTGTGTTTCGAATACCACGTTGTCATTCACCGTTGAATTCTGAGTGCCGTGAACAGTTACCGCCCTAAAATAGAGGTCGTGCAAAGAGCTATTCATCAAATACTGACCAGAAACATCTTTGGCCATATGCCAATGGAAAGGATAACGGGCCTTGAATTCCTGCTGCCCCATTCTGAACAATTCAACACCTGAAACAAATCCAAATGCCGAGTACATAATCATGATATGTCCACCGTGATGGGTTACTTCTGAAGATTTATCCCCTTGAATCTTGATGTTTCGCGTGAGCATACCCACTTCAGTTCGCTCGTCCAAGTCCCAAGACTGAGATCCGCTGGTGTAAGTTTGAATCTCTCCATAGTGACTGAATTGTAGAGGAGGATTAATTTCAATGATTGTGTTTCCATTCACAACTTGCGTAGAAACCACATTCACTCTTTCCGCTTGTTCCAAGTGCCCATCATCTCCCCAAAAGTTCTGCAAATCAAAAATGTAGGGAGCAGAAGAAGCGATAACGATTTCATCGCCCGGATTCCATCCAGAAACGATTCCTTCAACTTCTATTTGTCCTTCACCAACATTTGCAGTGCGATCTAAAACTGTCCAACTCGTTTTTTCAACTCCGTGGACGTGAAGCATTCCATTCGACATTACCATGATACCCTTCGAATTCTCTGGGGGAAATGAAGTGACTCCAGGAATAATGGCAGGAGATTCGCCATTTAAGGTAAGTACGCCTTTCCCTCTCCACGGCTCATCTTCTGTCCCCCATTCAAAGAGAGATAGTTCACCAGAAATAAGCATGTATTCGGTTTCGATAGATACCGTTTCCAATTCGGGAAGAACCACTAGCTGACCATGAACACGTATCGCTTGCACTTCAACATCACAGTCGATCACAACCGCAGATTCTAATGGTATGGTCACTTCATCGCCGGGACCAGGAACCGCGCCGGTATTCCATGTACCTGGATCCGACCATCTGAGCATTTGTCCAACATGAGGTGTCGCCGGGTATGGAACTACAACTCCATTTTGTATGGAGCTAACTGGATTTTGGCCATTGACAGAATGAAGGCCGAACCAGATCAGTAATAGCATCAAATGCCACTTACTGAGCGTAATCTTCAAAAGCATAAGGTTAGAATTAAGAGAGTTAATAATTGAGAGTTCTCAAGTTACATCCACATATAATGGTATCAAATGAAACTAGATGATAAATGCAATTTGAAGGGAATAAATTGATAATCAACACCCTACTCGATCACTTCTCATTTTCACTATCTATGGTGCATCTGCCCTGTATACACCATCAAAACAGGCGCACATTTTTAGTATCTTTCTTGTTATAATTCAGAAAGTCTATCTTTTTAGAATCATCGAGAATAAAATCTAATTTCACCCCTTCTAAAGGGCAACTTTAATGGAAGACACCAAATCCGTTCAACACGATAAAGACAGAGCTGAAATCATCAATCGCTATAGAGCACTTCTTCGCTCTATGGAAGGAAAGGCAGATGCCAAAGACAAGAAGATGATTCGCAGAGCCTTTAACTTGGCGCTTGATGCACACAATGGTGTAAAGCGCAAGAGTGGCGAACCGTATATTTTACACCCCATTGAAGTAGCTATTATCGTTGCCCGAGAAATCGGACTGGGTCCAACCAGTATTGCGGCGGCTCTGCTCCATGATGTGGTAGAAGACTCCGATTATACGTTGGAGGATATCGAGAGGTTGTTTGGTGAGAAGGTGGCTCGAATCATTGATGGCCTCACGAAAATGTCGGGGGTATTTGATCAAAACATCAGTGCTCAAGCGGAGAATTTCAGAAAGCTCCTGCTCACCATCTCAGATGATTTGCGTGTTATTCTTATCAAGATTGCCGACCGTTTACACAATATGCGTACGATGGAAAGCATGCCACACCACAAGCAACTAAAGATTGCGAGTGAAACGCTTTTCATCTTTGCCCCACTAGCGCATAGAATTGGTCTGTACACCATCAAGTCGGAGCTTGAAGACCTATCACTAAAATATACCGAACCTGAAGTCTATCGAGACATTGCGCTCAAGATAAAGGCAAGTCGCGCTGGTGAAATGAAATACCTGAAGCGCTTCTCCTCTAAAATCAGAGATAGTCTGAAGAAGGAGTCGTTTGAATTCACCATAAAAGAACGCACAAAGAGCATCTTCTCCATTCGTAGAAAGATGATCAACCAAGGTGTGAGCTTTGATGAAGTGTACGACAAATTCGCCATGCGGATTATTGTTGATTCACCACCTGATCAGGAGAAAGCCGACTGTTGGAGAGTGTATTCTATCGTTACCGATTTCTATCGCCCCAATCCCGACCGACTGAGAGATTGGATTTCTGCGCCGAAATCGAATGGCTATGAATCTTTGCATACCACCGTTATGGGACCAGAGGGTCACTGGGTAGAGGTTCAAATCCGTTCCAAGCGAATGGATGAAATTGCGGAGAAAGGTTACGCTGCTCATTGGAAGTACAAAGAAGATAAGGCCACAAGTGACAATCTAGATCAGTGGTTGAGTCGTGTTCGCGATTTACTTGAGAATCCTGAATCGAGTGCTGTTGAGTTTGTAGACAGCTTTAAAATGCAACTCTTCAGCGATGAGATTTTCGTATTTACTCCACAAGGAGATATGCGAAACTTGCCGAAGAACTCTTCCCCACTCGACTTCGCATTCGACATTCACACAGATATTGGCCTGCATACCTTAGGCGCTAAGGTGAACGGCAAACTCGTGCCATTGAGCTTTAAACTCAAGAGTGGAGATCAGGTTGAAATCATTACTTCCCAAAAGCAAAAGCCAAAGGAAGATTGGTTGAATTACGTCCAAACTTCACGCGCTAGATCCAAGATCAAGCAGAGCTTGAAAGACGATTACAACCGCATGATCGACAAAGGTCGCGCTGTGCTCGAACGCAAGTTGAACTTCATCAAAGTCAAGATGACGGAGAGCAATGTTCAACGCATGGTAAACCACTTTGGTTTTAAAAACCCGAACGAACTCTTCTACAAAGCAGGAATGGGCATTGTAGACAATAAAATGTTGAAGGAGTTCGCCAAGGAAACCCAAGGTGGAATTTATCAGTATCTAAAGAGCAAAATTCGTCGACAACCACAGGTAAAAGACACCGAGAAGAAGGATGTTGTTGGAAGCACCCTTGTATTTGGTCCCAACGAAGAAATTCTCGAATACAAGCTGGCCAAGTGTTGTAACCCCATTTCAGGCGATGAGGTATTCGGCTTTGTCACTGCAAACGAAGGGATCAAAGTCCACCGTTCTGATTGCCCGAATGCCATTAGCATGCAGAGCAAGTTTGCGAACCGTACCATCCGTGCGAAATGGGTGAAAACAGAAGCCAGCAGCTTCATTGCCAACCTTGTGATCAAAGGGATTGATACCGTGGGTCTCGTTAATAAGGTCACCCAAATTATTTCCAACGACCTCAACGTTAACATCCGCTCCATCAGCATTGCCGGAGAAGATGGTGTTTTTGAAGGAAATATTACCGTAGTTGTAGAAGACCGCATTCACCTCAACAATGTTATGGACAAACTAAAGAAGGTTGAAGGTGTGGTGAGCGTGGAGAGAAAGTTTGCTACGAGGTAAGGAGGCTGTGCAAGGACTGCGTAAGGGCTAATGCAGGGGTTTCACAAGGGCTACGCAGGGACTGCGTAAGGGCTAACGCAGGGGTTTCACAAGGGCTGTGCAGGGACGACGTAAGGGCTAACGCAGGGGGTTCACAAGGGCTGAGCAGGGACGGCGTAAGGGCTAATGCAGGGGGTTCACAAGGGCTGTGCAGGGACTTCGTAAGGGCTAACGCAGGGGTTTCACAAGGGCTGTGCTAGAGTGCTTGGTAATAGATACCGATAAGGATTCTCAACATCAAATTCACCAGAATGATAAATGAGGACCTCTCCTTCAGCATCACCTAATTCCAATTTGTCAACTCCCGTTAAACACAGAGAACTGTTCTCAAAAACCTCTTTTTTGAAGAGGAGATATTTGTACTCAACTACTCGAATCGATTCACCACATGCAATGAATCCACCCGACAGTAATTCTACACTCCTATTGTTGGAAATCGGTAAAGACAAAGTGGTTACCCCTACTGGAAAGATGATGGCTTGGATGAAAAGTAGCGGGAGGGCAATCGCAATAAATCCAATCTTCTTCCAAGTATTACGCAATGTGGCAAAGATTATGACAGTTAGAGCAGCTAACATGAGTGAAACGACTTGCTTAGTGTACGCTCCACGAGGCTCTACCTTTAAATGGAGCATCCCGAAGACCAAAAGGATATAAATGAGTGACAGCCCTAGCCACAAGACCCAAATGTACTTTTCAACCCCAACTAGTCGCTCTTTCCAAAGTCCTGGAAGAAAATTGAGCGCTAAGATCAAAACTGCAAAAAGAAAAACTATTGTCATTTGATTAAATGGGCATCGAACTCCAAATGGTAGAATTAGGCAATTCAAACCATAAGAACCACAACATAATACTTAGTAAACCGAACGTTCAACTCTGCAATAACCGCCCTCTCCAATGCAGGTTCCATGCTCCAACAAGTGGAATGGCAGTTACGCATGTCGTAATAATAAAATCTAGAATGCCATATTTCTGCCCTTCTGATGTCAACCATCTATGAGTCACAATTGAACTCCAGATAATTTGAACCATTTGAGCGAACGCAAAGAGCATTTTGCCTCCATCAACTTGTAGAACAAGGAACACGATGATCCAAAATTGACATACAACATTGAAAGAGGTGGTGACTATTAAAGGTATACTCCTTCCTGAAATCCAGAAAGATAGTGCGGTTGTATAAAGAATGAAGGCTGTTTGCGAGAGAGCCGCTGAGAACAATAAAATAGCGTAACCCACCATAGGAGATACACTTCGAGCGGTGATCAAAAACACGCCGAAGCCAATCAACAAAGGCAACAATGCGAAAAATATCAATCGCTTAGGGCTGCGAGTCAAAAAGAGAGAAGCTAGATTCATCTTTCACGAAAGTAGCACTTATCACTCCAGTATCAACTTTCTTCTGACTTCCACATCTCCAACTACAAGAGTAACAAAGTACACTCCCCCACTTTTAAGCTCGCTGAATGAGTGCTCAATGTGATTCTCCCCAATCGCAACTTGAAGAAGTTCGTTGGATTCGATCAGTTTTCCGTAAGCATCGTGGAGACGCAGTGCTACGGTTTGACTCTCTTGGAGGTGAAAGCGTAAGTTGAGCTTTCCAGAACTGGGATTGGGATAGAGCTCAAATTGCAATGGATCGTTACTTGACGGATTTATCTCATCCACACCTACTGATTTTGGAAGTGAGAGATATACGGCATAGATCTGCGCACTGGCTGCACTTTGCGAACCATCGTTCACAAAGAAAATATTGGGCTGTGAACTTGAAATGCCTCCGTAGATATACCCCACAAGTACACTGTCCTGGGTCAAGCTATCCAACTCAAAAACAAAATTGCTAAAATGTGGGAAGTTTATATTCGGAATGAACTCAGCCCCTGCGCCAAGAAGGGCAGGCATTTCAACGGGGAGTTTGTATTCAGTCATCGTGCCATTGGCCTCTCTAGTTACCCGAGCAATAGTCTTCACAAAAGGAACATTATTGTCTTGAACCAAGGTTCCTGCTTGGTCGTAATACTGTGCAATTCCACCAAAAAACACAGTGTGCATCTCATTCTGACTAGACGAATACAAGGGCAATGTTGGACAATGGTAGTGATTGTAATATTGTTGGAATCCAGCGTCTACCGCAAAACCTGTAGAATCAACGGTTACCGAGCTTAGATAAGGAATGTCTGCATGGACTTGAAAAACACCAGAAAACATCGTCACCCCTTGCTCTCCATTGGGTAATATTTGGGGTTCTGCATTGTAGTCACGGCGATGTAGATCGGCACTGCTTACGTAGGCTGTCAAGTGATTAACTACCAACGTTGTACCATCGTCCGTCAATTTAAACTTCCGAATCGCATTGGTATAAACCTGTGTAAAACCAGGTCCGTGGTTCGGCCCCATGGGATTGTAACTCCCCAAAAACTTTTGCCCCCCTAAAAGATAGTAGGTGTCATTGATCTTCCTAAGCTGACCTCCCGTCACTTGAAACTGAGCATCTGTAATTTGGCGGATATCACTGGTGAAAGAGGTGTTATTGATCACAGCATTGATCACATTGGGAACGTGTATCGCAGTCAGTTTGTCGTAGGTAGTATGGGCAGCCTGAGTGGCGCTGTAGCCATAGCCTCCTAAACAATACAAGTAATCTCCTTCTTGATAGTGTTCCATATTCGTTGAGCTCAATTGCTCACGAATGGAAGCTGGCAAACTCAATAGTGAAGCGGTCCACACTTGTAACCCTACAGGGTCAATAACCATCAACTGATTATTGTGCCCGGCAACATCGAAAGAGGCCCACGGTTGTCGTCTGTGCAATCCATCTAGTCGTCCTCCCACAATCAGCCATTTTCCATTTGCCTGACCAAAGGCATAGGATTGGAGTCCTCCTAGATTGGGAATGGAAATAGGATGTAAACGGACTTCGAAGGGTACAGTTTGCGCTATAGACCCTGTGGAAAGGGTTATCATAAACGCAGCTAAAATCGAACGAACACCGTGAAAAGTAAGGTTCATGGCAGTCAGGCTAAGTGGTTAAACACGTAAAAGTAGCCCTGAGGTGCCAAGGGTTATGTGACAAATGGTACTTAGGGAGAGTGTTGTGGAGTCGGAGTACTGCGTGCGGTGTTGGAACCAGTTATCTAAAACCTCATAAACCCATCCATCTGCAATTGGAGTACCCGAAGTGTTTCATCGTCTACAATCGTGTCATCTTCATCGAGGAGATCGTGTAATCTGGAAATGGGAACCTTGTTGGAGAATACCTCCATCTTTAAATAGTGCAACACTCCCGTGAGGTGATCCATTCCTCGAAGGTTTCCCGCTCTTCCGGTGGCAACGCCAACCAAAGCGACCTTTTTCCCTACCCACATAGCAGGATCTACACCGTCTAAGAAAGTTTTAAAAATTCCGGGGTAACTGCCATTGTACTCTGGAGCAATGATGATAAAGCGTTTGGCAGGTATGATTTTGCTTTCCAACAACGCCTCTACTTCTGCACTTCTTTGTCCAAACAAGTCCGAAACAATAAAATCGTTGGGCAATTCATCCATTCGGAAAATAATGGGGTCTTCCCCCGCTTCTTTCAGGAGTCTTTCGTAAGTTGAAACCACCTTAAGTGTTTGGTTCTTCGGACGGTTGGTTGCGCATATAATTGTGATCATCGAAAATCGAGATATCTGTTCATAAAATTCGGTCACGTGAGGCGATTCTTACCTTTTGCCCCCAAATGACTTTTGTACTTTTATCCGGTCTCAAAAAGAGGTGTGTCAACCTAATTTCGATCACGGATGAAGTTCACAACACCTCTCTGTGCAAGAGATAAAAGGCGAAATTCAGAAATATAACCGAGAATGGGTAAAATCGTTGCAATAGCGAATCAAAAAGGCGGTGTAGGAAAAACGACAACTGCAGTAAACTTAGCTGCATCACTGGGCGTTTTGGAGCAAAAGGTATTGTTGATTGATGCAGATCCACAGGCAAACGCAACCTCTGCTTTGGGTTTCGATCCAGACAATATCCAACTCGGAACCTACCAAGCCATCGAACACGAGGCTGACGTTAAGGATATCATCCTCAAAACGGAAACTCCAAATGTAGACTTGGTTCCGGCTCACCTAGATTTGGTTGCCGTAGAAATCGAATTGGTAGACAAAGATCGTCGCGAGTACATGCTCAAATCAGCATTGAAGAACGTTCGCGAAGCTTACGATGTAATTCTAATCGACTGCGCGCCTTCACTCGGTTTGATTACCATTAATGCTCTTACTGCAGCCGATTCAGTCATTGTTCCTATTCAATGTGAATATTTTGCACTCGAAGGTTTGGGTAAGCTACTCAACACCATCAAGAGCATTCAACAATTGCACAACCCCGATCTCGATATTGAAGGGCTACTGCTTACCATGTACGATCAGCGTTTGCGCTTGAGCAATCAAGTAGTAGACGAAGTGAAGAATCACTTTCAACAAATGGTATTCGACACCATCATTCAACGCAATGTGCGCTTGAGTGAAGCTCCTAGCTTTGGTGAATCCATCATCATGTACGATGCAACGAGCAATGGAGCGGTGAATTATCTTAATTTAGCCCGCGAATTCCTGTCGCGTAACGGCAGCGCCCAAAAAGCAACTGCAGAAGCATAAGATGACCGCAAAGAAAAAGCCCGCACTCGGAAAGGGACTTTCCGCCCTCCTCAAAGATCCATCGTCAGATGTGAGTTCAGCACAAGATGAACGCGCACCAGAAGTGGTAGGTCATATTGCGGAGATTGATATTGACAGTATTGAAGTAAATCCATTCCAGCCTCGTACGCATTTTGACAAAGAGGCCTTGGAGGATTTATCGAATTCCATTAGCGAATTGGGGATTGTTCAACCGATTACCGTTCGCAAAGTTGGATTCAACGAATACCAGCTCATTTCAGGTGAGCGAAGATTCCGCGCCAGTAAATTGGCCGGACTCAAGGCAATCCCTGCCTACATTCGCTTGGCAGATGATCAGGCGATGTTGGAGATGGCCTTGGTGGAAAATATCCAACGTCAAGACCTCGATGCCATTGAAATAGCATTGAGCTACAAGCGACTTATCGAAGAATGTAACCTTACACAGGAGCAAATGAGCGATCGTGTTGGGAAAAAGCGTTCTACCGTTACAAATTACCTTCGTCTACTCAAACTTCAACCGCTCATTCAAGCGGGTATCCGCGATAGAATGTTGAGCATGGGACACGCTCGTGCCTTGGTGAATATTGAAGATGAAACGGAACAACTCAAGATTTACCGCGACATCATTGCGGAAGACTTGAGCGTACGTCAAGTAGAAGAACGCGTACGTCAGATGAAAGACCCTAAACCAGAATCAAAACCGGTTCAGGATGAACTTCCACCTGCCATTCGCGATATCCGCAGCCAATTGGCCGGATACTTCGATTCCAATGTTGAGGTGAAGAGAAATGCGAAAGGCAAAGGAAGTCTCGTTATTAAGTTCGATTCCGATCGAGATTTAGAACGAATCCTTGAGTTGATCAACCGTTGAGACATTCGAATAACATCCTACCCTTTTTGACAGCGGCCTTTGTGCTGCTGTTGTCGTTTTCTGGCACCGCTCAAGTAGAAGAGGGAGAAACCGAAAACGATTCTATCCACGAATTGCCCAACTTGGAAGCCGACCCCAATCTCTTCCGATTTGGACAATCCAGCGACTTAGAGGCTCCCAAGACGGAGGTGGAAGAAGATACAGGGCACTCCCCTACCAAAGCCACTCTCCTGAGTTTGATCCCAGGCGGCGGACAGATTTACAACGATAAATGGTGGAAAGTTCCGATCATTTATGGTGGCTTAGCTACCTCAGGATACTTCATTTACGACAACAACCAACAACTTCGGTTCTGGACGAATATCATTAATCAACGCCTTGATTCTACCCAAACCGACGAATACGAAGGAATTTACTCGGACAATCAGCTCTTCACCATTCAAAATAGCTACCGACGTTACCGAGACTTGAGTATCATTATTACCGTGGCCATCTACGGTCTACAAATTCTAGACGCCAACGTAGATGCGCACTTATATAACTTTGACGTATCTGATGATATTTCGCTCCATTGGGAACCTACCTTTGTAGCTGACCCAAGATTGGGAGCGGTTTATGGAGCGTCATTTCGAATACGATTTTAAATGAAAATTGCACTGCTCGGATATGGGAAAATGGGAGTTATTATTGAAAAGATGGCTCTTGAACGCGGTCACGAAGTGGTACTCCGCGTTGGACGAGATGGCTGTACCGACGAAGAACTTCGTCGTGCAGATGTAGCCATCGACTTCTCCCTACCTTCCGTTGCATTTTCGAATATCCAACGATGCATCGAAAACGATGTTCCCGTTGTTAGTGGAACCACAGGCTGGTTGGATCGCAAGTCTGAAATTGAAGCCCTTTGCAAAGAGCGCAATGGCAGCTTCATTTATGCCTCGAATTTTTCGCTAGGCGTGAACCTCTTCTTCGCCCTGAATGAGCACTTGGCAAAACTGATGAACGGTCATGAGGTCTATAATGCCAAACTGACTGAAATTCACCATACTCAAAAGCTAGATGCCCCAAGTGGAACAGCCATCACTCTAGCCGAAGGAATGTTAAAGAATTTAGAAAATTACAGTTCTTGGAAGCTGGTTGAAAACGGCGAACTCGCTGACGAAAATCAGTTACCCATTGAGGCTGAGCGAATTGACCCTACTCCAGGCACTCACATCATTCAGTACTCTTCTGAAATTGACGACATTGAAATCAAGCACACCGCGCACAACCGCAATGGATTTGCACTAGGCGCCGTTATTGCTTCCGAATACCTGCTACAGAATCCCGGCATCCGCACCATGAAGGATGTCCTTGGACTGGCTTAAACCTATATCCTCTACCTACCATGATGTACTTGTATCTCTTTATCGGACTCGCTATTTACCGCGGACTCATCTCGTGGAAGTTCTACGTGGCAGCCGGTAGAAAAGCTTGGGAGGCATTCGTTCCCTTCTACAACGTTTGGGTTCTACTCAAAATCACCGACCGACCAAAATGGTGGATTCTGTTGTACTACGTTCCTGTAGTCGATAACGTGATGGCAATCATTCTCACCTATGAACTTCTTCACGTTTTTAAATTCCGTGAAATCAAGTATGCCATCCTTTGTGTACTAACCCTTGGACTCTACCTCGCCTACCTGAACTACACGGAACCACTTAAGTATCATGGTCGAGATGATTCTTGGATAAAGAAAAACCTAGGTTCATGGGTGAATGCCGTTTTATTCGCGGTAGTGGCAGCTACCCTCATTCGCTCCACAACGTTCGAATCTTACACGATTCCAACGGGTTCCATGGAAGAATCGCTCATGGTAGGCGACTTCCTGTTTGTGAGCAAAATGCAATATGGTGTTCGACTTCCAATGACTCCATTAACAGTTCCATTGGTCCACGACACCATTCCTGTGTTGGGTATTCCGGCATACACCGACTTTATTGAGTTACCTTACATTCGATTGCCAAAGATCAACGAGATTCAACAAAACGATCCCGTGGTCTTTAACTATCCCGCACAAATCAACACTCAAGGGGGGCGCCAAACTGCCAACGGTCCTACTCCACTTGAAGTAACCGTTCCACCAGTAGACAAGAAAACCAACTTCGTAAAGAGAGCTGTAGCCGTGGCCGGTGATACACTCGTTATTGATGATGGACAAATCTTCATCAATGGTGTGAAAAGTGAACTTCCAGATCGCGCTAAACCTCAGTTTAAATACTTAGTGGAATTCGATCCTGCTTTCTACCTCGATCCTGTATTTATGAAGGAAGAATACGACATTGAATTTGCGGGAGGTTCACAAGAGATGACCAATCAAACTGCCGGAGATGTTCGCATTTATCCAAGAGGCGTTTTTGATGAATTCGGAATCGTCACCACGAATAACTTCTATGCCATCGACCTCACAGAAGAGAATGCAGAGAAGCTCGCTCAGCACCCAAAAGTTCTTCGACTTGAAAAACTTATTCAAAGAGTAGATTCCAGCAACTATGATGAGGTGGCAAACAGCCGCTGGTCGCTTAGTCTTTTTCCAAATTTGAGTTCCCATGCTCCGGCTCAACATGTTTGGACACGCGACGATTACGGTCCACTTTGGATTCCTGAAGAAGGTGCTACAGTAGATCTAAACTTGGAGAACCTTTCCATTTATCGGAAAATCATTGAAGACTACGAGCATCATAGCTTGGAAGTGAAAGACGGCAATATCATGATTGATGGCGCTGTAGCGACCTCTTATACCTTCGCCCAAAATTACTATTGGATGATGGGCGACAACCGTCACAATTCACACGATAGTAGGTATTGGGGATTTGTTCCTGAAGATCACATTGTGGGGAAACCTGTGTTCATCTGGATGAGTTTAGATGGCTACGAAAGTGGATTCAAGAAATTGAGAACCGACCGTATCTTCACAACTGTAAATGGTTCAGGCGAACGCGTTCATTACTTCTGGCCATTCATGGCTGTAGTTGTCATTTGGAATGTGATTGCTCATTTCCGCAAAAAGAAGAAGGCGAAAGCTGCGTAATTGATGCCGAAAACGGTACTTCCCCCGGCTCTTTTCCCTCCCATTGTGTATATGTCACTGTGGATAGGAGAAGACGTAGCTTGGAATGTAGAACGCAAATACGAAAAGCGCAGTTGGAGAAACCGCTACCGGATCTTGGGACCAAATGGTGCCCAAGATTTAAGCGCTCAGATTAATCATCAATCGGATAAGTCCGTCTTCTCTAAAGTAGAGCTTGATCACAAACACGATTGGGTCAATAAAGAGTGGAAATCCATCGAAACGGCCTATAGAAACGCAGCTTTCTTTGAAGCCTTATCTCCCGAGCTGCAACCCATTGTATCTCATCCGCACTCTTCACTTTTAGAACGATGTGAGGCCAGTATGAAATGGGTCTTGGAACAGCTCCAACTCCCCACTTCATTGGAGTACAATGATGGTCTTCCCATGCACCCCACAGTAATGAAACCCAACGAGAAATTCGACACTATTGCATACCGACAAGTCTTTGCTTCAAAGCACGGCTTTATTGGGAATTTGAGTGTCCTCGATCTCTTGATGAATGAAGGTCCATTGGCATACGACATCCTCACGGAACAATACAAACTCGTTTCAAGCGACCTCTGATAAAACCGTTTTTCATCTCCCCTTTTATACTGCCTTGAGTTCGTTAACTTAGCGCTCCGATGAAACACACCATTTCCATTTTATTTGCACTTCTGTTTACCCTGCCAGCTTGGGCGCAAGAAGAATGTGAATTCACTAGAACGTACTCCATTTCAGCTGAATCTGGAATGAAAATGCGATCTCAACCGCAAGCAGGAACTCCCGTTGTTACCTACGTTATGTTCGATTCCATTGTGGAAGCATGTGACATTTCATTTGGTCAGGCTGAGTTTGAAGAAATTAAAGGTGACTGGCGAAGGGTGCGCTACAAAGACAAGGTCGGGTATATGTTCGACGGGTTTTTGAAGCGTATGGATACCCTCGCTGTTCCGATGGATACCCTATCCATGGACACGCTTTCCTCCGATTCTCTTCCTGTATGGTCAACGGATTCAATATCCATGGTCAATGATAGTTCCCTCGTCGAAGCGATAGTGAAAGACACCGTTTACTTCGTTTGGGATCGTACGAAACGTGACAGCATTCCATCAAACGGTCGATTAGATCGTCAGCAAATTAGAGCGTTGGCGACCGTATTGAATAAAACAGAACTTCGCAGAGATTCCTTGATTTCATTCCTTTATGAGCTCCCAACCTTGGGAAGTCAGGATTCTGTTATTGCATGGATTGATGCAGGCATGCCAGGAGGAATTCAATCCCACCAAAACCTCTCTTCAACCGAGGTTGAAGCCCCTACTACCTCTAGTCCAGTAGAAGAAACACCGAAAGGACCACCTCCTTTTACCATTCAATTAGCAACTGAGGCTTACAACTATTGTGGAGATATCAATCAGATTGATCCTAGTATGAATTGGTATGGACTATTCCCCGACGAACCAATGGGTGGATATTTCCTAAAGCGAATCGACCTTGAACTTGTTGTGAGTAAAACGCGTTTAGGTTCTTCTATGGAGTTCGACATTCGCAATAGTTCGGGAAATTACGCGCACTTCCTATTTGGAGTGAATCGCTTGTTAGACACCAACAAGTTCTATCAACTCTCTCCTGAACGATTTGTGCATATCCCACCAGCTCTTTTCCCTGGTCAGCAAATGGAAGCATTTGCGCAGTACAATCGTCCGAGTGCCGCCAACGTATTCATCTCAGCTACGGGAAGCGTAGTAGAAGTGGGTGCTTGTCCGGTAATTGACAACTACAAAATGCGCATTAACACCCAAGGTCCACGTGGTGAGATCATTCAAGATATCACGCCCCTTTTTGGCAATTTGGGCGAATGTGGTATGCCTGAAATGTACTGGTTTGGCGACCTCAACGGCGACAACTATCCAGAACTCGTATACGTAGCAGCAAACAAAAAGAAGAACGTATTTACACTTCTCCTTTCCAATACACAACTTGAAGAAGGACTCTATACCGTTGGTTCAACATGGACCATTGAAACATGCGACTAACCACCGCAGTATAGCGTTCAAACCCCAAAAGTCAAATTCCCCATGGATATCGAATTCAACAAAAACGAAGATGCGCTAAAGTTGCTCGTTTCAGAAATGAAACAACGCCTCAAAAAAGTAGCTCTCGGAGGTGGTGAAAAACGTATTGCCAAACAACATGCTCAAGGGAAACTCACAGCCCGCGAACGCATCTCTACCCTACTTGACAGTGGCAAGCCACAAATTGAGATTGGTGCATTTGCTGGTGAAGGCATGTATGCGGAATACGGCGGTTGTCCAAGTGGCGGCGTAGTAGTGGTGATGGGATATATTAAAGGAAGATTGACCATCGTAGTTGCCAACGACGCTACTGTAAAAGCGGGTGCATGGTTCCCAATCACGGGTAAGAAGAACTTGCGCGCTCAAGAAATTGCCATGGAGAATCGCATTCCAATTGTATACTTGGTTGATAGCGCTGGTGTATTTCTCCCAATGCAGGATGAAATTTTCCCGGACAAAGAAAACTTTGGTCGAATTTTCCGCAACAACGCTGTGATGAGCTCCATGGGAATCACACAGATTTCTGCCATCATGGGATCATGTGTGGCTGGCGGTGCCTACCTCCCTATCATGAGTGATGAAGCCATGATTGTGGACAAAACAGGATCAATCTTCCTAGCAGGTAGCTACCTCGTTAAGGCGGCGATTGGGGAAAACATCGACAATGAAACCTTGGGCGGTGCCACCACCCATTGTGAGATTAGTGGAGTGACCGATTATAAGATGCCCAATGACAAAGAGGCATTGAAGTCCATTCGCAATATCATGGACAAGATGGGTGCTCCTAAAAACGCCGGATTCAACCGCATTGAATCGAAAGCGCCAGAATTTGATGAGAAAGAAATTTACGGACTCATTCCTCGCGATGGCAAGCCCTACAAATCCATGCAAGTCATTCACCGCTTAATTGACGCCGACTCATGGGAAGAATACAAAGCGGGTTACGGTAAAACTATCATTACGGGCTATGCACGAATGGATGGTTGGGCAGTTGGAATTGTGGCCAACAACCGAGAAATCATAAAGAGCAAAAAAGGAGAAATGCAGTTTGGTGGTGTAATCTACAGCGACTCTGCCGATAAAGCTTCTCGCTTTGTAGCCAACTGTAACCAAAAGAAAATACCATTGGTGTTCCTGCAAGATGTTACTGGCTTTATGGTGGGTAGCCGCTCAGAACACGGGGGAATTATTAAGGACGGAGCGAAGATGGTGAATACCGTTTCGAACTCTGTGGTACCGAAATTCACCGTAATTATTGGAAACAGCTTTGGTGCAGGTAACTACGCGATGAACGGCAAGGCATACGATCCTCGTCTCATTGTAGCTTGGCCCAACGCCAAACTTGCAGTAATGGGTGGCGATCAAGCTTCTAAAGTGATGCTCTCCATCGAGAAAGCTTCGGCTAATGAAGAATTGACTCCAGAACAAGAACAAGCACTTCTCGATAAAATCAAGAAGAGATACGACGAGCAAATGTCGCCGTATTATGCCGCTTCACGAATTTGGGTGGATGCTATTATTGACCCTTTGGATACCCGAAAGTGGATTTCCATGGGAATTGAAGCAGCTAACCAATCTCCAATAGAGAAAGAATACAATCCTGGTATTATTCAGGCGTAGTGAGGCTTCTTGAGAGTTATGGAATCGGTGGGCTTTCGTTTACTGACGAAAGCTCAGATCTCTGTTTGTCAACCGAACCTTCACTGTATTGAGGTTGTCGGAGTTTGGCCGAGAGCATGTCCGCTTGATTCACATCCTCCCCCGGTAATTCTTTCACTTGGAATTTGCAATGCGAATAGGTTGTAGACTACCATAAGTGAGATGTAAGCAGGAAATAACCCTGTGAGTAGATTCACGCGGAAGTAAAGGACTTATTATGGCTCATTCAGTTCTTGACTCGAAGCAAACTGCAGACAAATCACTGTAAACACTAATCTTCTGTGCGAACGAGAACGTATGGTGTGGTTTATATAAATTCGCTCCAAACTTTCTCGTATTATGAATTTTAGAGACTTCTTCGCTCTCGTCTTTAAGCTCGTTGGACTTTATCAGTTGACAGGACTCGTTACCATGCTAATGGGAATTCCATCGATTTTGGTTGGAAGTGGCTTTGGTCTTATGGGTTATGGAAGCATGGCCTTGATTATTATAATAGCCGTTCAAGTGTTGGTTATTTATCTCTTCCTTTTTAAGGCCCATCAAATTGTTGGTTTCCTAAAACTCGACAAAGGATTTGATGCCAAGGAAATCAATTTGGGTAGCCTGGACGCTCGCTCTCTGTTAAGAGCATCCATCATCATTCTAGCTACTTATTTCATTGTCAACGGATTAATCGGCTCATTGACACAGTTTGGAAACTATGTGAACTTGGACCCGTCTCTTGTTAGTCCAGAAACAAAACGCACCACCTTACTTCAGACGCTTCTTTCTTCATATTCTACCTATAACATTATTGTTGGTGTAGCGCTCTGGTATCTCCATGAGAAACTCGTGAACATACTTTCTCCAGATGTGAGTGAGGAGAATTAGGAGTTGTAAGTTAAAGGTTCTGGATACAGTCGAATCACATGGTAAATAGAGCTATGTGCCGCCAATAAAGCTCCTACAACACTGTAATCTTCCTGTACAAGTAATCTTCTCCCATAGCAATACGGAGGACATATGTTCCTGCCGCTAGACCTTTTACGTCAATGGAGTAATTGGATGCATTCACGGAGTTGTTCAATACAGAGTTTCCCCCCACACTGAACAGTTCTACAGAAGTGATGTCAAGGCTTGACTGAATAGACAGTACATCGCTAACAGGATTTGGACTCACGGTTAGTAGTACCGTTTCGAGGTCAGAATCGCCACTAAGCGTTACATGAGCCACCGCACTCTCATCTCCTAAAGAGATCACTTTATAGGAAAATTCATCTGTGCCATCCCACACATCAGAAGGGAGGTACGAAAAACTTCCATCGGAATTTAACTGAAGGAATCCTTTGGTGGGAGCATCTACTAAAACGGCTTGCATCTCGCCGTGACTCCACTGCTCGTCATTGGCCAATACCCCCTCTACATCATCGTAGTAGCTAGAACCTGTGATTCCAGTATAGGCATCCTTTCGGGCAAGGGTAAAATCAGGAAGATCAGGCAACTCAGAACGCATGATAGCATAACTCGTCTTCTCGCTTTGGGTTACTTGATTCACTACATTCCAATTGGTCCACCCTACTCTGTTTGCTTCCGTTTCCGATTGATTCCCCCAGATAAATTGGAGTCGAACGCCCGCTGTCGTGTCATATTCACGAACGGCGGTATTGACATCATCCGAGAAAACTACTCGGTGACTCGGATCTGAGAATTGCAGTAAAATCCAGGGAAGACGGATGTGAATAGAATTGG
Organism: Phaeocystidibacter marisrubri; assembly: GCF_008933165.1. Classification (NCBI taxonomy): domain Bacteria; kingdom Pseudomonadati; phylum Bacteroidota; class Flavobacteriia; order Flavobacteriales; family Phaeocystidibacteraceae; genus Phaeocystidibacter; species Phaeocystidibacter marisrubri. The sequence continues at coordinate 859,675 of NZ_WBVQ01000001.1, read as the reverse complement.
TATCGATGATCACCGCATCTGTGCTGGTCACCTTTGAAAATCCTTTTGCCACGTTCAAATTTCCAATGTATTGGACATCTTGTACGGAGCTGTTGTTCTTCCATCGAACCATTCGCCAGTCTCCAGTGGCTGAAGGTACACTGTGATACAGTTGATCTGGTTCTCGAATGCCATGCCAGATCCCAAAGAGGTCATACGCTCGCATAACCTGTAAATGCGCAGTTCCACTCGTAATCTCCAACAAGAACTCAGCTCGAATATCCAGAGAATCTCCATTGGGTTGGAGAATTTCCCCTTCTGTATCACCATAGGTATCAAATGCGATGAGTAGCGTATCATCCGGACCAAAGGGCTTGCCCGTTTCGAGGTAGAGTTCAAAGAGTCCAACGGTAGGTTTTGTGTATACTTCCTCGATATTACAACCTACACAGGGGGTCATCCAAGAAGTCCAAGTCGCCACAGTATCTTCATACCCCATCAATCCAAAGTTCTGCTCTGCCGCAGCAAAATTGGGCCACAACACACGGGTAGATGAGTTTACTTCAATGGGATCTGTAATCCACGTGCTCTTAAACCATTCATCAATCCAAGCAAAGTAAATTCCGCCACCACATTGAGCCGTTTCAATATTGTGTAGCATCCGAGCTCCAAGCACACCTTGCTCCTCTTCGGTATGTCCGCCATGATTCATGCCACTGGCTGAATAATGCGCTACACCCCAACTTGATGGAACGCCAAATTCTGCAATGATGAGTGGCAAATTCGGATAGTGATTCTTTAAATCAGTCAGATATCCCAAGTACGAATTCATCCCGTATTGATCCGAAAAAGAACGGTACTGCGGAGTAGCGCTGATGAAATCTGGATAGTAGGGATAAGCGTGATAACTCACGAATAATCCCGCGGGAGCCTTACTAATATCAACCTTAGAGAGATCCACTTGGGCAGAATCTTCCTCTCGATGAGTTTCCACAGGGTGCGGAAGAGGATCCAAAGTAGGCCAGCTACTCATACTCACTGGACGCATGGTTTCGTACTCGTTCCATTCATGTTGAATGAGTGAATCCATTTGCGCAACCAACCATGCTTCGGCTGGATCCGCTCCTGCGATCGATAAATATGCACCATTGTACTGAGTGAAGGTAGGATGAGAAGCATTGGCATTCCACACTTCTTCCGGGTAAATCTCTCTGCCCATCAAGTAACCTACACACCAATCGGAAACATCCGAAGTATAGCTACCATAGGCCTTTCCAAATCGTTGTCCGATTTGAATATCTCCGTGAACGGCTCCAACGTTCTCTTCCATTTCACGATGGAAATAGTTGGTCAGAAAAAACAGGTCGTGATTGTAATTCGGAACTTCCTCTTCGAGCCAAACGCCTTGAAAAAAGTAGAGGGGCGTTTGAGGATGTGCCTCATTATAACTCTTTAGTTCATCGTAAAATCTTGGATAATGAAGCGTGTATAAACGGATGCAGTTGAAACCTGCCTCGTGAATTTGCTCAAACCAGTTCTTGTAATCTCTTGAAGTTGCGGCCAGCTCACCTGGAAAAGTACCCGGCACACTCACCCCCAAGTTCACTCCTTTGATAAAAATGGGAACGTATTCCGAACCATTCCACGCTGTAAGATGTGTAGAATTCGTCGAAAAAGGAACAGCTTCAGAAATGGAATCGGACTGTGCAAATGAAGAGGTAGTCGCGATAAGTGCTGCAAGAAGTAAGGCGTATTTCACGGAGGGTTGTAGTTTGAACTAAAGGTATTCATAAGCAAGGATATTCCCACAAAATGAAATCACCTTCTTTCATTTCTGTCTCGATATACTTACCATTGAAACGGAAATCTGCTCTATCGTCCGAAACCATTGGTTATATTTGATGTTTAGGCTCGCACAAACTATGAAGAAATATTACGCTGTCCTTTTATCTGGACTCCTTGCAATTCCTGCGTTTGGACAGGTTCATGTTGAATCCTCCACTTTTTCAATATCGAGACAAAACGACTTTGTCCCGCGAGAAGTGGAGCCTGGCTTTAATGCCAATATATATTCCTTAGAAGCGCCAGATGCCATGAGTTGGCGAGCACAACTCAACGAGGTAAAGAGAGCTGCTGCGGAAGCCTATCCTGCAGCAGAAACAACTCCAGTTGAACAATTCAAAAATGTTCCTACCCCAGGAATTGAATGGACATCAAAGATGTACCGTGTATTTACAACTATTGGAACTACAGGTCCACTTTACGGAGGCATTCCGAATGACAATACCCTAGCTTTTAGCAAGGATGGAATTATGCTTGCAGCTGTAAACTCCATGCTTTGGGCCTATGACACAAAGAATGATACTGTACATATTGTCAATTCATTTATTGGATTAGACGCAGTTGGTCCCGATGCGGGCAACGATAGAGGATTTGATCCGAAATTGATGTACGATGAAGAAGCTGATCGCTTCGTACTGGTCTTCCTTAAAAACAATACTGCGGCAACCAGCAAGATTGCCGTTTGCTTCTCATCTACGAATGACCCGAACGATCCTTGGTACACGTATATTCTGCCAGGTAATCCATTGAACAATAACCGATGGACCGATTTCCCTGCGATCAGCATGACAGAAGATCATCTCTTCATAACGGGTAACTTGATTATTCCCAATGTTTCTTGGCAGGTTGGTTTTGATGGCAGCATTATTTGGCAATTGGATAAGCAAGCAGGTTTTAATGGAGATACAGTCATGCCGAACCGTCTTTATCACGATATCAAATTCGGCACTAAATACATCCGAAACCTCCACCCTGTAAAAGGATACAATGGTGACATTGATACCGCCTTCTTCTTGTCCAATCGAAATTTTGACATGCAGAACGACAGCATCTTTATCCTTTCGGTTCGTTCCGATATAACAGGTACAGAAGACTTGTCCATCGATGTTGCAAAGTCGGACATTAACTACGGTGTTCCACCGAATGGTCAACAACAAGACACCGACCCCAATGATCCAACGGACGGGTTACAAACGAATGATGGCCGTGTTTTAGGAGCCATTCAAATGAGTGATGGTTCCATTCAATTTGTATCCAATACGAGAAACTTCACGACGGGAAGATCCTCCATTTATCACGGTACCATTGTAGATCCAGCTGGACAACCATCCATTACAGCTCAGCTCATTTCCGATCCTCAACTCGATTTTGGCTACCCAAATATCGCATGGTCAGGTAATGAAGAATGCGACCACGAAGTTATTATCGGCTTTAACCACACCTCTGCAACCGACTTTGCTGGAGTAAGTGCTGTGTACTACTCCAATGATGGTCAATATTCCGACGTTTTGAGAATCAAAGAAGGCGAAGGCGTAGTGAAGCGACTTGCGGGCGGCGATCGTTGGGGCGATTACTTCGGAATTCAACATGATTTCGCCCACCCCGGAAATGTTTATGTAGCTGGTTTTTATGGTACATCCGACAATAGTAACTCGGCATTTTTCGCTCAACTTACATCCCCCGACTCCTCTAAACTATCGGTGAATCTGGTTCATACCTCCTCTCCTCAGAAATGCAATCAATATTTGGATGCACAAGTCAGTGGAGGGGTTCAACCCTATTCCTATTGGTGGAATGGTGTGGCTGGCAATAACACCTACACTTCTTGTGGCATGGATACCATTCAATTGATGGTAAGTGATGCAAGAGGTTGTGAAACGACGTTGGATTATGTGGTTCCATTCAACATTCCAAACAACACCATGACCTATCCAAATCCAACCACCGGGTTTATAGGTGTAGTATTTAATGCACAAAATGCCGGTGAGGTTGTTGTACAATTATCGGATATGACTGGAAAACAGGTTTGGGTAGTGACAGAACAGGCAATTTCAACTGGAAAACATTACCTTGAGTTTGATTTGGCACCAGTGGCATCTGGTGTTTACATTTTGAACATACTCCAAGGTGACGAATCTATCTACACCGAAAGAATCATCAAAAACTAAAAAGGAATGAAGCGCTCACATAGAATTCTACTCGTACTTGTCCTAACAGGAACCATTGAATTTATTTTGGGTGCTTGCGTCCGTATTTTAAATCTTGCTGGAGCCAATTTAATCATGACAATCGGCTTGCTGTCTCAGATTTCGGCCCTTGGCTATGCTGGGTATTTGAGTTTGAAAAAATCAAGAGTGGCTGTGAGATAAAGGTCGGGCGAAATTGAATTTATACAAGAAGTAAGACAGATGCACTGTGTAAGTCATCTGTCTTTTTTTATGTCATGATGAGAATAGAATCGAGAAACATCCACGCATTTAGTGGCCTTGGAGCGGATGAGACCGCTTTCGATAAACTTCAACTGGCTCCACATTCCATCATTTATCACCCCTGGCCTGCGAAAATGCCGCATGTCCGTATGGAGGAATTCGCCCTTGAAGTGGCCAAGACCATTCGTGAAGACTCGCCAATTCTCATGGGCTTATCCTTTGGAGGAATCTTCGCTATTGAAGTAGCCAAGCACCTTGTAGACGCAGAGATCATCTTGATTTCTTCAGTTGTAAAAAGTTCCCATCTCCCCAGATACATGCGTATCGCGGGGCGACTAAAACTCTATGCCCTTATTCCTCCCATTCTATACATCACCCCAACCCCACTTCTTATAAAGGCATTTGGAGCTTCCACTCCCGCTTTAAAAAGATGGTTGATCACCATTGTAACATCCAGTTCAGTGAGCTTCAATCGTTGGGCAGTAAAAGAGCTCTTGGAATGGAGAAACTCGGATCAACCTTCCCAATATTTTCACATACATGGGACAGTAGATCACGTGCTGCCCATTCGAAAAGGCATGTCGGTCGATTTAGAGCTAAATGGTGGTCACCTAATAATTCTAACACACGCTAAAGTGATCTCTGAGGTCATTCTTCAACGAATTAGTTGAAAACTATGGGAACACCTACACCTAGATGAAGAGAATAAGTTGCTATTCCAGCGTCTGGAAATACAGGTTCAAAGGAAAAATTCTCTCTAGTATTTGTTGGGATGACACTGTATTCGAAGCGACCAAACAACCTTAAATACTTCCAAGGTTCATAGTTTACTCCAATAGAGAAACCCATTCCGCCTCTACTGTCACGCCATCTATCGCTACCTTCTGTCATTGGTGTTGGATGCAAAACTTGAGAATATTCCAAGTTGCCGTTGCGGTACGAATTAAAGGTGTAAGTCCTATCCGACACGTCACTAAGTCGGTACCATATCCCAAAGTTTATTCCAACTTTCCGGAATGCTGAACTCATTTGAAGTCTTACAATCGATTTCACTTCTTTTCCCTCTAAAGAGTATTGACCTACTACCGAACCGTTGTTGTACTGCTGCACGGCTGAATAAGCTCGAGATTGATACTCATAAGCTATCCCAATGTAAAATCGACCAAAGGTGGCACTGTCGTCGTACTCCCAAACCTGACCTATTTCCAATCCAAGCATTCCCCCCGGACTAACCTTCTGATTAGAGGGTTGATTAAGGAGATTCTCATTATCAACTTGTTCAGACCAATCGGGTACATTAGTGGGAGTAGAGCCGCTGCTAGGCGAAACTTCATTGTCATTACTAAACACAAAATGAGTGGCAAAACCACCATAAGGTAGAATGTAGAGAGACTTCACAGGTGGTACCTTACGGAGTTCTTCGTAGTTCTGAGTTTGGGCGGATATATCCAAAACTCCAACAAACCCAAGCACCATCATGATCAATATTCGGATGTAATTCATAGTTCTCAATTCTTTAAGAATTACAAGACAATAGGCACCCCAACCCCTATTGTTAAAGTATGGGTGTCCAATCCATTTCTTCCGAATTCAAACCAACCACCTGAAAACATAGTGGTTGGGATATGGCTGTATTCGTAACGGGTAAAAACTCGGGCATACTCCACAGGTTGAAACAGTACTCCCAAGGAAAATCCAACCCCAGATCGTGAGGTAAACCATTCATCATTAACTGAATACGAATAAGCTGGACTTGTAGATGTTACAGTGTATGGATATACGCGCTCTTGATACTCGAGATTTCCATCTTTATACGATCTAAAATGCACCGTTCTATCCCCGAGATCGCTGAATCTATACCACAGCCCCATGTGAAATCCTATGGCGTCCATGGTTTGGTTTAGATTGAGTCTTACAGTGGTCTTACACTCAGTACCACGGAGGTAATTTTCGCCAACAACGGAACCATTATCGTATTGTTGATACCCTGTATAACTTCTTCTTTGGTATTCAAACCCTACGGATAAATACGTGCTTGTTTCATCTTGATCAAGTCGATCGAAACGTAGCCCAACTTCAACACCAAAAACGGGTGATGACTCAACATTTTGAACCGTTGGCTGCTCGTTCAACTCATATCCATCGGTATAGGGGTCCCAATCTGGAGCATTGAAAGGTTCACCGAGTTGATTGTTCTGCCACAACGGGTCAGTAGAATTCGCGAAGCTCATCATATAGCCTCCATACGGCATAATGTAAAGTACAGGATGATCTACGTAGGAGCGGGTACGATTTTCGTCAATTTGCCCCACGGCACAATAGGCCGTGAAGAAACCCAACATCGTTAATGTTGACTTTTTCATGGTTTATTTCTTTGGTTTGGTGAAACCAATATAGGAACTCTGAAATAATTATTTCAAAACGATTCCTTTAAAACCAAAGATGGCCTCGCTCGACAATGGTCCACTTGCCGGCAAATACTTGGACAATGTGTACATATCCTGCATCTTATGGAGCGCCATCCGAACAATTGCATCGTGATCAAAAGCCAATTCCGGCAAGGCATCCAATGGAAACCAAATCGCTTTTGCGGCATCATCCCCTGCTTGTGTGTCAAACAATTCGTGAAGAATAGCGCAATAGGCCACCGAGATGACACGCTTTCTGGGGTCTCGATCGGGCTTACCAAACGTACCAATTTGTGCAAGGCTTTGCAGTTGAACGCCTGTTTCTTCCAACAATTCTCTACGGGCCGCATCGGGTAAATCTTCATCCTTTTCCACGAAACCGCCGGGCAAAGCCCACTTCCCTTCAAAAGGTGGATATTTTCTTTCAATCAAGAGAATCTTCCACTCCGATTCATCCCAAGCAAATGCAATTAAGTCTACCGCTACATCCATAATTATCGTAAGAGAATTGCAATGAAAAAGCCGATGCTCACCGACATGAGCGTCAAGATAACCAACAACAAAATAGTGAGTACGGGAACAGTGAGAATCGTTCTACCCCAAGAAATATCATTGACCTTTTTAATGAGGATGGCTCCGTAAACTAAGTTGATCACCATAGAGATTGTCATTTGGCCTAGAGCGTGAAGTACATCATAATACGACAGTACTATGAGCGGTATGCCCAGCAAAGAAGTGTGACCAAAGTAGTAGGCTGATGTTACCATATGTTCGCCTAGATAGATCCCTTTGCCCTTCAATAACAACCAGAGGCAAAAGGCGCCAAATGGTATCATCATCAAGGTGAAAAACGAAAGGTACTTCCTGATGAAGGTTTGTATCTTTTGATTGATCTCCGCTTGAAAAGCAGCCTCATCAGACGGTTGATCTGCAAGATCTCCAGAAACAATTCCCTCCGACTGCATCTCTCCCATTTGCTTGTCGTACACTCCAGTTGATAGAGTAAGCAAAGCGCTAAAAGTTGCCATTAAAAATGCGTAGCGAAAAGGATTGAAATACGTTCGCGTCATTCCCGACCAATACCCCTTAACCACTGCGCTTGGTCGGAGTGTGAGGTCCTCTATCGTCCGCCATAATCCGCGCTCTACATTCGTCAATACCGAAAGCATTTCCAGTAAAATGACGCGAATAGTCAGCCGTTTATGTACTTGATATTGTCCACAATGAGGGCAATATAGGTCGGCCATGTTGTCTGATAAATCATGGCTACAATTGATGCAAACACGGGGTTGAGTAGTGTCGTCTTTCATAGGTTGAGGATGGATGGTTCAAGATAGCACTTTACCCTCCTCACTTCAATACTCAGAATAACTCTTTCGCGATATTGTAGATGTTGTCGCTCTTACCCATGGAATAAAAGTGGATGACCGGAATTCCTGCGGCTTTCAGCTCGCCAGCTTGCTTAATGGCCCATTCAACTCCAATTTGACGAACGGCAGCATTGTCGTTAGCCTTCATTACTTCTAGTGCAAGTTCATCTGGCAAATCAACGTGAAACCTATGCGGCAACATGCTCAATTGTTTCTTAGTGGCAATGGGTTTTAACCCCGGAATGATGGGAATAGTGATGCCTGCTGCTCTGCACTTGTCCACAAACTCAAAATACTTTGAATTGTCAAAGAACAGTTGGGTAACGATGTAATTCGCACCGGCATCCACCTTTCGCTTCAGGTTGGAAACATCCACATTCAGGCTTGGCGCCTCAAAGTGTTTCTCCGGATAACCCGCTACACCAATACTGAAGTTGGTTGCAGAATTGTTGATGAGCTCATCGTCTAGATAAATTCCTTGATTCATATTGACGATCTGTTCAACCAATTCAGAAGCATAAGCGTGACCATCGGTTTCAGGAACAAAATAAACTTGGTCTTGCATCCCGTCGCCTCGAAGGGCCAAGACGTTCTCTACCCCTAAGAAGTGTAAATCGATGAGCGCGTTTTCCGTGTCTTCTTTGTCAAAACCTCCACAGAGCAAATGCGGAACGGGATCCACCTGGTATCTATTCATCAAAGCGGCACAAATCCCAACAGTCCCCGGTCGTTTTCTCACTACTTTCTGCTCCAATAAACCGTTGGGCAAACGCTTGTAAACAACTTGTTCTCTGTGATAGGTAACATTGATAAATGGAGGTTTAAACTCCATTAAAGGATCAATATTAGAATAGATATCATGAATAGTTTGCCCCTTTAGAGGAGGTAAGATTTCAAAGGTAAACAGTGTTTCATTCCTCGCTTCTGCATCTTTAATATGTTGATCTACACGCATCTTAGTAGTATAAATTCGGGCCCAACCATCTTTCCGCAATTTCTACGGAAATACCTTTGCGTTGAGCATAGTTTTCAACTTGATCTTTATTGATTTTTCCCAACCCGAAGTACTTCGCATCGCGGTGACCAAAGTAGTAGCCACACACAGAAGCCGCTGGATACATCGCTTTTTGCTCGGTGAGAATCACCCCAGTGTGCTCAGTTGCATTCAAAACTTCAAACAGCGTGTCTTTCTCCAGGTGATCTGGACATGCTGGGTAACCTGGCGCGGGGCGAATTCCCTTGTATTCTTCGGCAATAAGTTGAGCATTATTGAGCTCTTCCTCAGAAGCATATCCCCAATAATTAACGCGAACTTGCTGATGCAGATACTCGGCAAAAGCCTCTGCTAATCTATCCGCTAAAGCTTTGATTAATATACTGTTGTAATCATCACCTTTGCGTTCTAGTTCATCTGCACGCTCTGCTAACTCTCCTCCTGCTGTTACGGCAAACCCACCCACGTAATCTTCACTTGTATCGATAAAATCAGCAAGGGCATACAAGGGTGTATCTCCCGCTTTATCGTTCTGCTGACGCAAGGTGATGAAGCGCTTCTGCTCATCCTTATGGGCGAATACAATGTCATCCCCTTCTCTATGAGCTGGAAAAATTCCATACACTCCCTTTGGTTTAGCCCAACGTTCTCGCTCCATTTGATCGAGCATGCGAACCGCATCTTGGTATAGTGCTTTGGCTTGCTCTCCTACTACCTGATCTTCAAGAATTCGAGGGAATTTCCCATGCAAATCCCATGTTTGAAAAAATGGAGTCCAATCGATATAGGTTCGCAAGGTTCGCACATCGGTGGTGAGCGAATACACCCCTAATTGTCGAGGTTTACTGGCCTTGCCTTCTGGATTAAGGCGGAAGGCTCGAGCTCTTGATTTCTCCAGTGAAAGCAAGGGCTTCTGTTCTTTTCGCTTCGCATATTGTTCAGCCAGTTTCAAATACTCCTCTTTAATTGCGCCGTGGTAAGTATTCGAATCTTCACTCAATAATTTTTGTGCGGTGGGCACCGAACGAGAGGCATCATTTACGTGGATAACGGGCCCTGAATAGGCCGGAGCAATTTTAACGGCTGTGTGCGCTCTAGATGTAGTTGCTCCACCAATCAATAGAGGCAACGACAAGTTACGAGCTTCCATTTCCTTGGCTAAGAATACCATTTCATCCAAAGACGGTGTAATCAAACCGCTCAAACCAATGATGTCTACTTTCTCTTCTACAGCCGTGGTTAGGATTTTCTCTGGGGGAACCATCACCCCTAAGTCCACGATTTCGAAACCATTGCATTGCAGCACCACACTTACGATATTCTTTCCGATGTCGTGCACGTCTCCTTTCACCGTTGCCAGTAAAATCTTTGGACGATTTTGACGCTCGTTTGGATTGAGGCGCTGCGACTCCAAGAGGAAAGGCTCCAACCAAGCAACAGCGCGCTTCATCACACGTGCACTTTTCACCACTTGAGGCAGAAACATCTTTCCAGAACCAAACAGATCCCCTACTACGTTCATACCGTCCATCAACGGTCCTTCGATCACAGAAAGTGGAGAGCCCAATTCTTCCAAGGCCAATTTCGCATCCTCCTCAATAAATTCAGAAATACCATTCACCAATGCGTGCTCAATTCGCTTTGCAACCGGCACTTCCCGCCAAGATAGATCTCTAACCTTCTCTTTGCGAGAACCCGAAATTGACTGAGCCAATTCTAAGAGTCGCTCGGCGGCGTTCTCATCTGCATCAAAAAGGACATCTTCAATACTCTTTTTGAGTTCTGGTTGAATCTCTTCGTAAACAATCAATTGAGAAGGATTCACAATCCCCATGTCCATGCCATACTGAATGCCATGATATAAGAAGGCTGCATGAATCGCTTCTCGCACAGTATCGTTTCCACGGAAAGAAAAACTCACGTTCGACACTCCACCACTCACCTTTGCAAATGGCAGATTCTCTTTGATCCAACGGGTTGCCTCAAAGAAGTCAAGCGCATTTCGTCTGTGCTCTTCCATCCCTGTTGCCACTGGAAAAATATTCGGATCAAAGATGATATCCTCTGGTGGGAACCCTACCTCATCGACTAAAATGCGATAGGCGCGTTCACAAATTTCAATTCGTCGGTTGTAAGTATCTGCCTGACCCTTTTCATCAAAGGCCATCACGATCACAGCGGCTCCCATCCTGCGAATGAAAGTAGCTTGAGCAATAAATTCATCAACCCCACCTTTTAGACTGATGGAATTGACAATGGCCTTGCCTTGTATACACTTCAATCCCGCAACAATGATTTCCCATTTTGAAGAATCAACCATGATGGGAATTCGCGAAATATCTGGTTCTGCCGCAATCAAATTCAAGAAGGTTGTCATGGCTTCAACGCCATCAATCATCCCTTCATCCATGTTCACATCCAGAATTTGGGCTCCGCCTTCCACTTGATCACGTGCCACTTCAATCGCTTCATCAAACAAATTGTCTTTAATCAAGCGCAGGAACTTTCGAGAACCTGTTACATTGGTTCTCTCTCCTATATTGATGAAGTTTGAATCATCAGTAACAATGAGAGGATCTAATCCAGATAAGCGTAAATAAGCCATAGACTAAACGTGCGATTTAACGACAGAACGCGGTTCATACTTCGCGGCTAAACGTGCGATTTCAGAAATGTGCTCTGGTGTAGTTCCACAACATCCTCCAATAATATTGACCGCTCCTCTCTCCAAAAATTCAACAATTTGGGCTCCCATCTTCTCAGGGGTTTCATCGTATTCACCAAAGGCATTTGGTAAACCAGCGTTGGGGTGAGCGCTCACCAAAAATTCTGCTTTCTCGGATAACGTTTGCACATAGGGACGCAATTGTTCAGCTCCCAGGGCACAGTTCAAGCCAATGGAGAAAAGAGGAATATGCTCTAAACTAATCAAGAAAGCTTCCGCCGTTTGACCACTCAGCGTTCTTCCTGAAGCATCTGTAATGGTGCCAGATACCATGATGGGAACTTCAACTCCTCTCTCAGCGAAAACATCTTGAATGGCGAAAAGGGCAGCCTTCGCATTCAAGGTATCGAATACGGTTTCCACCATCAACAAATCGACACCTCCTTCAAGCAAGGCATCCACTTGTTCAGTATAATTCTCCACCAGTTCATCAAAAGTTATCGCCCTGAAGCCCGGATTATTTACGTCTGGAGATAAAGATGCAGTGCGGTTTGTGGGACCTATAGATCCCACAACAAAAAGTGGTCGTTCTGGTGTCGATAATTCGTCTGCCACTTCACGAGCAAGTTTAGCAGATGCGATATTGATGTTTCGCACTTCTTCTTCCAGACCATAATCGGCCTGTGAAATTCGATTGGAATTGAAGGTATTGGTCTCTACGAGATCAGCTCCCGCTTCAAAATAAGCACGATGGATGTCACGAATGATATCGGGCTGAGTTATAGACAACAGGTCATTGTTCCCTTGAAGCGGCTGGTTCCAATCCGCAAACTGGTTACCGCGAAAATCTTCTTCAGAGAGTTTGTGACGTTGAATCATCGTCCCCATGGCTCCATCAAGCACAAGAATGCGCTTACGAGCGATATCGTAAAGCTGGTCTGATCTATTCATTTAATGAGATACTGCTAAAATTGAACTCTGATCTTGCTCGAGGCTTTGTAAAGTCTGTTCCGAAAGAAGGGCTGCCGACCAAAGGCCTGTCTCTAGTAATTCCAACAGGTTGCGAATTCCAATTCGCCCTTCTACATAAGATTCCTTTACCGATCTAAATGTACCGAATACCTCTTCAAAAGCATAGATAGGAAGAGGTCCAGATTGATTTCCATTCAAATGAACACAAACCGGAAAATCATTTTCAAACTCTAAATCACTGTTTAGTTTTTTGTAGGCATACCGGTAGTCATAGGTAAGAGCTGAAATATCGCTCAACACTGCTGCACCCGTTGGTAAACTGCCAGCTCCTTTTCCTCTAAAATACTGTCGCTCTGAAAACGCTCCTTCCACCACAACACCGTTCAAGGCATCGTTTACTGCGAAAAGCTCTTCATCTGAATCTACAAAGCTTGGAAGCACATAAGCACGAACTCTATCGTCTTCCTTCCAACATCGAGCAATCAGTTTAATCCGCTGATTTCTCTCTCTTGCAATGCGTTGTAAGCGAGGTGTTATGTAGCGGATTCCATGGTGTGGAACACTAGAAGGAGGAACAACCAACCCGAATGAATGCGCGATAAGGAGTGTCAATTTAAACTTCGCATCCCATCCATCCACATCCAGCGTAGGATCGGATTCTGCATAACCTGCCTCTTGCGCCTCATTCAAAACCGAATCAAAATCTCCACCATTCTGAAGGGCTGACAAAATGTAGTTGGTAGATCCATTTAAGATTCCCTCTACTTTCTGAACCAAATCATTATCGTAGTACTCTTCCAAATTTCGAATGATGGGAATAGAGGCCGCACAAGCTGCTTCATACAAAAACGACCTTCCAGTCTCTCTCTGAATTTGGATAAGCTCTTCGAGATGTTCTGCCACCAACTTCTTATTTGCTGAAACCACATCTTTCCCAGAGCGCAGGGCTCTGGTCACGATTTCATACGCAGCTTCGGCATCATCTATCAGCTCTACAATCACATCAATATCCTCGTTGTCCAGCAACTCTTCAGGAACAGTGGTGAAGAGATCGCGCGGCGCAGTTCTTGGCTTAGAAGGATCGAGAATACAAATACGAACTACTTCGGCTCTTTTAAATTTTGAGGCTTGCAGCGTTTCGTAAAGTCCGCTGCCCACGCAGCCGAAACCAAAGATTCCAAGTTTTAAGCTTCTGTTCGACATTCTTCTTTCTTTGAGATCGTTTGTAAAAGTGATTTCACGGGAACATTGCTGTAATTCCCTCCCTCCCAGTGGATCGCCCACAAGCCTGAGCTCTTTCTGAGATCCCTCTGTTTGAATGTGGATTTCAGATCGCTGGGCGTATTCATCAAGCCCTTCTGCTGACATCCTTGGGTTGGTTGAATCCATTGTGATTCTAGTCGCATTTCTGTCTCTTTTAAATTTTTCAAAGACGCATAGCTTATCAGAAATGCAAAGTCAACTTTGGTGTACAGGAAATATCAAAAGCCGCACGAGTTGATGAAAATCAACGGTACGGCTTGTCATCTCCTGATTAAGTCAGAAGAGATATTCACGAATTTGCATGTGCAATGAAGTCTCCACTCACTCATCTTCTTCCCGCATATTTGTTGCGGAAACAGGAATTAGCACCTTATGCCGTGCGGCCAGGTTGCTAAGGTTTCGTAGGGCCATGTCCCTCCACCTTTCTAGATAAGCCAATATGTCGTAGAACGATGTCGCAAAGATAGAGGATAAAGAACTGAAAAATCCAAATCTCAGACGAAGTATTTACTAAAGTGCTGATTAACAATCTACTGAATGTCTTCTATTGATGTCAACAAAAGTCTACTTTATCTATTCTTTCGACTTCCTCGTTCGTAAATGAGGCCTTTTCATCCCATGATTGCATAAAAAATTCAATATTTACAGCCTCAATATCACTCCACCTTCAGGGTCATTCCTTCGTGGAAAGAATCTTTCAAATCGCATGACGAACGACAACATAGATCAGCATATCAACAACCTTTATAAGATTGTAGATAAGCGTACCATCTTTGAGAACTTGAACTCACCACGTTCCGTTGCCGAGTATTACCACAAAAGTGCTTTCCTCTATAAGAAGTTTCATTCTCCAGCGGGAGCCATGCACCTTCCCATAGAATTTGAAAAAGATTCACATGCCAATAAGCTCAAGTACCAAGCGGAAACGGTTCGTCTTGAGATAGAAAAACACGGCTATTCCAAGGTGTTGGAGTTAGGATGTGGAATGGGCTTCAATACCACTCATCTCGCACAATCTCTTCCAGATGTACATTTCAGTGGGATTGATTTAACTCCTCAAAGTATCAAGTTTGCGAAGAAGAGCTCCAAAGATTTGTCCAATGTAAACTTCCGTTGTGCCGACTTTGATCAGCTAGAAGTTGACTCCGAGAAATACGATTTGATTTTTGCAGTAGAAACACTGTGTCACTCTCTCGATCTAACAGCTGTGCTTGAAAAGGCTTCTCGAATGCTCAACAGTAATGGTCGGATTGTCATCTTTGACGGCTACATAGCAGATGATGCAGATCTAACCAATAAAAGATTCCTCGAAGCCTATAAAATCAATACATGGGGGTTTGCCCTCTATGAATACCAAAGCTTGGTTGAAGCGAGAAACATCGTTCATTCTACCTCACTGAAGTTGGAAAGTGAAGTGGATCTTACTCCGAACATTCTGCCCAATGTCAAGACCTTTGATCGCGGCTCTAAATCTGCCTTGAAATACCCATTGCTTCTAAAAACTTTGATCAAACTGCGAATTATCCCTTTGGTCTATATCAAACAGTTTGCATCGGGAATGACGGGAACTTACCTCCTGTATAACAACGTAATGAAGTACTACAAATTCGTCTTTGTCAAGCCCTAGAATAATTGAGCGGCTGACCATGTACTCTCTTCATTCTACTAGACTTCACTTGCACTTCAAGTATTCTCTGGCTTATCGTTCACGTGATTCATTTCGACTTGATAAACTTTTATCCTTCCGGAATTGAATCCTCGGCTCCGTTGCAAATGCGCTGATAATGCACAATGTAAGGAGTCACTACATGCGAATGGAAGCTTAGTTAGTGTTTGTGAATTGGAACACTAGAGATTGGAGCGTAAATGTTCATGAACGTTGGGGAACAAGACTTAGACGAAAATTAAAAAGGGAAATGAAGAGCTAGACAAAGTGGGAAGCAACGTTGTAAATGTAAAGCGCAAGGTGGAGGAGAAAGGAAGAGATTAAAAACTTAAGGATGAAAGGCTTAGGATAAAGATGAAAGGTTTAGAATGAGAATTATGGGCGGTAATGGAAATGAAGTTAGTTGGGTGCTCCTGCCCGGGGCCAGCTCCCGCTGCCCCAGCATCAAGGTACAAAAGCGCTGCATTGTACTTGTACGATAAACGTTTAAATACGGCTAGTTATCCACTTCTTCATTTAGACTGTTGAGAATCCGTCTTTCAACTATATTTTGTTTAATTTGAAAGTGGGGTCAGCGGGCTGGCCCCTTGGGGAATTGCCCAACCCCAGTCTCAGATTAAGGATGTAACTAAGGGTAATGCTCAAGATTACATTCTCCACTAACACTCCGAACATACCACGAATGGCTTAAACACCCTTCCTACAATTTTCAATTTTCTCATGCCACATCGCTCACTCAACACTTCTCGCCTCATGAAATACTTCTTCCCTCTGCTATTTCTTCTAGTATTTCCTTTCATGGCCATCGCCAATGATGGAGTTTATTGGAGCAGTGGTGGTGTCATCTATCCCATTCAGGAATCTCGTATTACCCTAGATAAAGAGATCCTTACTTTTAAGGTTGATGAGGACCTGGCTCATGTAAATATTGAATTCACTTTTATCAATCTCGATGAAAGTCCCAAAACTCTTCTCGTTGGTTTTCAAGCGCCATTTCCTTCGGGAGATGTGCAGTTTAACATTCAGGAATACAATCCGATTCAGAATTTTACCATCATGTCTCAAGGGGCTGTTCTTCCCTACCGATTGATGATTGCAGAATGTGAGGATTGTGTACTTCAAAGGGTTTCAGATATTAAATCAAGTGATTTGTATTCAGGTGTTTACGTTTACCTGTTTGAGATTACGTTTGCTCCTGGGGTCAATAAGATCAATCACAGCTACTCATTTCGCGCGAGTTCATCAGTATATATGGAAGAGATGTACGATTATATTCTTACCACAGGGAGCAAATGGGCAGGTGGAAAAATTCGAAAGCTAGAGATGAACTTCGACTTAGGTGATAATCAGTTCTTTTATGTCAACGATATTTTTGGAGAAAACGCCGATTGGTCCATCATTGGGACTGGAATAGTCACGGATGAAAAGTTTGGTTATGACCCACCAGACACTTCTAAAATGGTACGAATTCTATCGGGATTCTTGAAGATTTCAGTTCACGATTTCAACCCCACCAAGAATATCCATTTCGGAATCATCAATAGAAATTCCTTCATTTCTTATCCAGTTTACGCTGAAAAAATCCAATCGGGGGAAGTCATTACCACATCTCTTTTCGGAGACCCTTCCTCCTACTCTAAATCTGAGCTCCGAATCAAGAGAAACACGATTTACGCTCAGCACGGATACGTCTTTTCAAGTCCGGACTTACAAGAATATTTCTCACAATTTGGATGGTATATCCCGAATCCAAATTTGAAGATGGATGATATTCAACTTACTACTTGGGAACGTGAGTTCATTGCAGAAGTTCAAGAGATGGAGGAACGGTAAAGTCCTAACACAAGACTAAAGATTCTTCCCTCCTTGCACCGCTCAAACTCATGCGCTACATTTGTCCACATACGTGGAAAGATTTGACTGATTGCAACCACTTTAAAAAATGCTAAAGCAGTGCATCTGCACTACCTCGGCATCTTCTCGGTCAACTTCCCCACGATTTCAATTAATCGCAAAAAATGCACCGGAGAATATGAGTTATCTCTTCACTTCCGAGTCCGTTTCTGAAGGGCACCCAGATAAAATCGCTGACCAAATTAGCGATGCCATCCTCGATAATTTCTTAGCATTCGACCCCCATTCCAAAGTAGCTTGTGAAACGCTTGTTACTACAGGTCAAGTGGTTCTTGCTGGAGAAATTAAAAGTGAAACGTACATCGACGTTCAAAAAGTAGTACGCGAGGTGATTTCCAATATTGGATACACCAAGAGCGCATACATGTTTGAAGCCAATAGTTGTGGAGTTTTGTCTTCACTTCACGAGCAGTCATCCGACATCAACCAAGGTGTAGACAGAGGTGCTTTGGAAGAACAAGGCGCTGGTGATCAAGGCATGATGTTCGGCTACGCAACCAACGAAACCGAAAATTACATGCCTTTGGCTCTTGATTTGAGTCACCGTTTGCTTCGTGAACTTGCAGCGATTCGCAGGGAAATGACGGACATTAAATGGTTGCGTCCTGATGCAAAAGCGCAAGTTACTTTGGAGTACAGCGACGATCATCAACCGCAACGCATCGTGACCATTGTAGTAAGTACACAGCACGATGAGGACGTTTCGCAAGAGGAAATCAAACAGTCTATTATCAACACGTTGATTCCTCGAGTAAAAGCTCAGTTGCCAGAATATATTCAGGCCCTATTCAACGACGATATCACCTACCACATCAACCCTACTGGAAACTTCGTAATTGGAGGTCCACATGGTGATGCAGGTCTTACTGGTCGTAAGATTATTGTTGATACTTACGGCGGTAAAGGTGCCCACGGTGGAGGCGCATTCTCAGGTAAGGATCCGAGTAAAGTAGACCGCTCTGCAGCGTACGCCGCACGTCACATCGCCAAGAACATGGTGGCTGCTGGAGTTGCCGATCAAATGCTTGTGCAGGTGTCTTACGCCATTGGTGTTGTAGAACCTACCGGAGTGTTTGTGGATACGTATGGAACGGCTAAAGTGAACATGACCGATGGCGAAATCGCTAAGAAGGTTCAAGAGCTCTTCGACCTACGTCCGGGATTGATTGAGAAGAATCTCAAACTCAGAAATCCGATCTACAGCGAAACTGCAGCTTATGGACACATGGGAAGAAAACCTCAAGTTGTTACCAAGCGCTTTGAACGCCCAGATGGCGGAGGTCCTGAAGTGAAGGAAGTTGAAGTTGAACTCTTTACTTGGGAAAAAGAGGATCGAGTAGACGATATCGTCAAAGCTTTCGGATTGTAATCCCTAAGCCCTCCACTTGGCCCATGATAGCCAAATAATTTTGCGGTAGATTCTGCCGTACCAGGAATAATGCCAATGCTTCACTTGAGGTATTGGCATTTTTTCTTTCGTCAACTTATTTGCTGTGTGTAGCTTGCGAACTACATCCTCCACACCAGCTCTATTCCCTTCGTGAAAAATTACAAACCAGGTTTGTCCATTGGGATGATACCAATCGGTTTTAATCGCTCCAAAGCCAAATTCTCTTGCTAACTCACGAATGTACTTCTCTGTGAAGGTTACGCAGCCTGGATACACCCATTCATCTCCTTCGTAATTTTCATCTCCCAAAACAAAAGTGGCAGCAAAAATCCCAGAGAAATGCAATGCTCTTGACGCTTCTGCAAAACACTGTTTGATTTGAGAAACTGAGGTATGCGAAAAAATAGATTGAGCAATCATGAAATCGAAAGTGGTTCGAAAGGAACTCATTTCGAAAGAATCCGAAGAATTGAACAGTGGCTTTTTGATGCGAATCAACTCCTTACCCAACTCATTTGCGATTCCCTCTTCCACCAACCAAGAATTGGGTTCTATGCCGTAATAATTCCCCTTTCTCAGATAGGGAATGAAGAGCTTACCCGCTCGAAGCGAACCACAACCAATATCCAAAAGTTTGTGCGAATCTCTCAGTCCAAGGGAAGTGAGCAACTTGAATTGCATCGCACCTACGAGGTCATATTTCAAAGGAGGACCAACATACGCTTTGTAGTGTTGATCTCCCGCTTTGAGATTTTCAAACGTATCCGTGGAAGTCGTCATAGCAAACAATTTGTCACAAGGATTCTATCTTTACTTTCTGTAAGATAGAACCAATTGTTCTGACGAACAAGTCGCTACAAATTGAGCAAAGCTCTCACGGCATCTGCATCCTCGGGAGTGTCTACACTTACGGAAATTTCATTCACAATTCCACAGTACAGAGCTCTGCCACTTTCTAACCAGCGCAACTGTTCCAAAGACTCTGCTTTTTCCAATTCGCCCATGGCCATCGATGCAAAGGAGCGAAGGGCACAAGGACGAAAAGCATACAGACCTATATGACGATAAAAATCAGCGCGTTTCAACCATTCAGAACGATCATAGCCACGAACAAATGGAATGGGATGACGACTAAAATAAAGGGCCTTTCCATTCTGATCTAAGGTGACAAACACATTGTTTGAACTTTCCAAATCGGCGGCATTCGTGACATGGGTGACCAACGTGGCCATCTCGCATTCCATATCGGTAAAAGGTTGGATGATGGTACGAAGACTTGCCGGATCCAAAAGTGGTTCGTCTCCTTGAACATTGACTATGATATCATACGTATCACCTGACTTCTCCGTCCAAATATCAAAAGCCTCTAAACAGCGATTAGTTCCTGTAGAATGATGCTTAGCTGTCATCACAACATTACCTCCAAAACGCTTTACTTCACTTTCAATTCTCGCATCATCAGTAGCAACAACGGCCACATCTACTCCTTGCGATGCCCGTTCATAAACTCTTCGAATCATGGTTTTACCCTCCAAATCAACAAGGGGTTTTCCAGGGAAACGTGTGGAGTCATAGCGAGCTGGGATGATGCCAAGAGTTTTCATAGTGAAGGCGTTTCAGCGAATTGTTCGTCGCAGATGCGACATTCAGTTGAAGGTAGTCCTCCCTCTAGACGAGAGGTGTATAAAAGTAGGTTAAAGGTACTCTCTTTGCACAAGTTATCCGAACATGGTAGCGTTTGATTGGCAATTTCAACAACAAGCCTATGTCATCTTCAAACATGAAGTCGCTTCTCAACTGGATGCGCGAATCACTTACCTATCGGGTCGCACTAGTGGCCGTACTCACTCTCATCCTCCTCATTCCCCTTGAATTGGTCAAAGGCATCATTTCTGAACGAGAAGATCGTTCTGCCTCTGCCATTAATGAGGTAAGCTACAAATGGGGAGATTCACAAACGTTTGCGGGTCCAATGCTGGTTATTCCTGCTCATTTACCAGGATCCAATCGACAAAATGGAAACTTGCAAGTACTTCCTCTCGAATTAAATTACAATGTAAATGTCTCTACCGAAACCAAGAAAAGAGGGATTTACGAGGTCCCAGTTTATCGATCAACCATTGAGTTCACAGGTTCAATCGAGGTGGAAGACATCGAGAATAAACTTCCTTCGCAATATGAATATGACTACGCCAATGCGCGCGTAATTCTTCACATTTCGGATGTGAAAGGTCTGGCTTCAAATGCAAAACTGACCATTGACAACAAGACGTACAAACTGAGTTCCGTGCGCTCTACAAGTGTCCTTCCCGGAATCAATCTCTCTTCCCCTATCGTTATTGATAGTCTGAATAAACCCATTCGCTTTTCTGGAAGCATAGAGTTAAATGGAACTAGCAGACTACACCTACTGCCATTAGGATCCACAACACAAGCTACCATCGTATCAGACTGGCCTCATCCGCATTATGAAGGAGCTTTCGTGACTTCCGAAGAACCTCAAATCAGTTCTGAAGGCTCATCCGGTAAATGGAGAGTTCTTGAAATCAACCGTGAATATCCTCAAGTCTTTCTGAACAAGGATTATTCACTACTCAGTAGCAACTTTGGAGTTGAATTTATGCAGCCCGTAGACCACTATGCAATGAGTTTTCGTGCTGCCAAGTATGGGATTCTCATCATCTCACTCACTTTTGTGGTATTCTTGCTGATTCAGTTGGTTGTAAAACTGCGCGTTCACAGTGTGCAATATATCATGGTGGGCATTGGCCTCGTCGTCTTCTACCTCCTCCTTGTTTCCTTTGCGGAGCAAATTGGATTCACATTGGCTTATGCGATTGCTGCCTTAATGACTACCGCCCTGATTTCGTGGTATGCTAAAGGAATCTATAAGAAGAGAGGTCCGGTAAGTGCACTCGCAGGTACGCTAGTAATCACTTATGGATTCATTTTTATCGTGATGCAACTTGAAGATCTAGCCCTCATCGCAGGCTCTATCATTCTATTCGTTGCGCTCGCTGTATTGATGTATTTCACACGTCAATTACAAGAATCGAATGAAACGGAAGAGAGCTAGTTTATCTTCTTTCCTTTTAAAAGTATCAATGAAGGTCGTCCCTAGGGCGACCTTCTGTTGTATACACTCACATGCATTGCCATGACCGTAACAGAACTGGGAGCCTATAGAGATACCACCCCCTGGCGCACATGACTGCGACTCCATTATCACCTATCATGTCAAAACGGCTGATATTGCGATTACAGAAAAGGAATGTACCAACACCTCTGCTTGTATGGGGATTACGGGAAGTCGTTCATCATTTAAATTACCCCGCTTCTATCGCCATCTTGAGTTGATACTTACAACCATGGAATACGTGATGCAACAAATTGCGAGCGACAACATTTACACTCAGTCTTTGCCGGTCTTATCACTCCAAGCCTAAGCTCAGATACGAAAAAGCCCCACCAACCGTGTTGATGGGGCTTTACTTCTATATCTATTCTATCACTCTAAAACCTGTTGCTTTTACAGATTCTGGAACTGATTTTCGTACATCACTTTCGATGGAGTAACAGACATTACGGGCATATTCGCGTTGTAGATGATCTTCTCTACATCATTGCTGAAAATGCGAAGGCCTTTTCCTTGTTCACCTTCCTCCATGATGATGATCATATCACCATTTTGAGAATCGGCATAGTTCAACGTCGCTTCTGCCACGCTCTTACCTTCTTCGCGAATTACCTCACCCGCGACTTTAATACCAGCTTCCGCAATAAATGTCATGGTTTGCTTGAGGCTCACTTGAAGTTTCTGAGCTTCTTCTTTCGATCTAGAAACACCTACAATCTGAATTTCAGAACCGAAAAGACGTGCATAATGAAGAGCAGTTCCCACTTTTTCACGAGATCTTCTGTCCAATACAATTGGGAAAATGATCTTCTTCGGTTCTGCTGGCGCAACCCCACCATTTACTGTAATAACAGGTGGCTTAACGTTATTGACTACTCGATAAGCGTTCGATCCCAGTGTAGATTTCTTGAAGTTACCTGGCTTACCGTTGGTACCCATCACCACAAGAGTAACATCTAGCATTTTGGCTACCTCAGCAATCTCTTCGTGCACAGATCCAGAAGCGGTCATGTGCGACATACGAATGCCTTCAGACTTGTGCTTTTCGATCAATTCATCTAGTTGCTTGAGTGTCTCTTCCTTCAATCTTTCCATTTGCTTTTCTGCCTCACTACTGAAAAGACGTGCAAACAGACCTGCATCTTCCATCACAGAAAGAAGTACAATTTCAGCTTGCGTTTTCTTGGCATAAATAACGGCATGGTCTAGTGCGAGAATGGATTGTTCTGAAAATCCAACTGGCACGAGGATACGATTGGTGGTTTGAGTCATAATTGTGAAGACTAGTTTGAACTTGAAACCAAATGTAGAACTTTTTACCCATGAACGGAATACGTATTTTCGGACAGTGAAACGAAATATGCTTGGGCCTTCCGAATTGATTCTAAATTCCGATGGCAGTGTCTATCATCTGAACCTCTTACCAGAGGATATCTCTACAACTATTATAACCGTAGGCGACCCTCATCGCGTGGGCGAAGTCTCTAAACACTTCGACGCGATTGAGTTAGTGCGTGAAAACCGCGAGTTCGTCACTCACACGGGGACCTATAAAGGAAAGCGAATCACAGTTATTTCTACGGGTATCGGTACCGATAATGTCGATATCGTCCTCAATGAATTGGACGCTCTTGTCAATATCGACCTAAATGCTCGGATGCCGAAATCTGAATTGACTTCACTTGATTTTGTACGAATCGGAACTTCAGGAGCCCTTCAATCCGACATCCCCTTAGGTACGTGGCTTCTCTCTTCTTCCGCCTTTGGATATGATGATTTGTTACATTTTTATTCGGAACTGAATACTTCGCAAGAAGCTGCTGAAGACTTACAGAAGTACATCGGCAGATTACCTCTTCCTTATCGGGCTGCAGCATCAACATCTCTATCTGAAGTATTTCCAGAGACGGATTATAAACGGGGACATACACTCACCATGCCTGGGTTCTATGCCCCGCAAGGCCGCGCGCTTCGCATCGGTAATCCTACTGCAGATATCTTCCACAAGTTTGCAGAATTTGAGTTGGAAGACGGGAGTCGGCTGACCAATTTGGAAATGGAAACAGCGGGATTGTATGGATTGGCAGAATTACTAGGGCATCGAGCTGTGAGTATTTCCGTGCTGCTCGCTAATCGAATGAATGGAGAATTCCACGACGATCCCAAAGGAGCTATGGAGAATCTGATCTTACATACGCTCAACTGCTTGGTCTCTTGATATTAAATTGTGATTACCATCTTTAGGCAAAGGGGTAAATATTCACAGCTTTTTCCTACTTTCGCGCCCGAAATCAGATAATTGACACTGAAGAAGCTATGGCTGGAAACAGAACATTCACAATGCTTAAGCCTGATGCCGTTGAAAACGGACACATCGGTGCTATCCTTGCTAAAATCAACGAAGCTGGATTCCGTATCGTTGCAATGAAGATGACTCAATTGAGCCGTCGTGACGCCGGACAATTCTACGCGGTACACAAAGAGCGTCCATTCTTCGGAGAATTGGTAGAATACATGACTTCAGGTCACATTGTAGCTGC
Source organism: Phaeocystidibacter marisrubri (assembly GCF_008933165.1). Taxonomy (NCBI): domain Bacteria; kingdom Pseudomonadati; phylum Bacteroidota; class Flavobacteriia; order Flavobacteriales; family Phaeocystidibacteraceae; genus Phaeocystidibacter; species Phaeocystidibacter marisrubri. The sequence goes on along the minus strand of NZ_WBVQ01000001.1, from coordinate 835,107 downwards.
TATCCTCGAAAAAGACAACGCTGTAGAAGACTTCCGTACCCTTATCGGTAACACTGACCCAGCTAAAGCTGACGAAGGTACGATCCGTAAAATGTTTGCAACTAGTATTGCTGCTAACGCCGTTCACGGTTCTGATAGCGATGAAAACGCTGCAATCGAAGGAAACTTCTTCTTCTCTGGTCGCGAGCGCTACTAAGAAGACTGCTTGATATAATGAAGCCCCATTGGTTTACCAGTGGGGCTTTTTTCATTCGAGATCTTGCAAGCCTTGGGATTACGACTTCCACGATGTTAAAAGCTAAGAAGATTGTACGTTACAAAGAGCTTAAACACGTGTGACGCAGCGGTGAACCCATCGTTCAAATTGGTTTCCACAAAGTAAGACAGCCCAAATCGCCAGTGGTAATCTTGTCTCCATGTCAGCCCACCTCGCCAACGAATTGAACTTCGCGGCTCTGTATCCAACCAAGGGCCTAGGCCACTTTGAAGAAATTCGGCATCCAACGATCCTTGCAAAGCCTTGTTTTGCGTCAATGTGGGCTTGGTGATGGCCACTGCGAACTCTGGTCGCGCTCGGAGTCGAACTTGTCCATACCAGTTGTTGATTTGCACCTCATCAAATACGCGCATCTCCGCCCGAATGTGCAATCGATAGGCAAACCGAAGTTCTGGATCAGTGCTCCATCGGCTTCCCAATGCCAAGCGAAATTCACGTCGAGCTAAGTCCTCACTTAAAATATCCTTCTCTAAACTCTCTTGAAAATAACCCGCCGCAACTTCCCAAAGCGAATGATTACTATTCTCTTTTTGATAAGTAAATCGAAGTACTCCCTTATTTCCTAGCACCTCAGAATTCCATGGTGTTCGAATACTCAACTCAGTATTCAGTGAATGATACTCGCCAAACCCCATGTTCACATTAACATCCTGCCAAGAGACGATCTGCCCGCTAATAGCAGGGGAAAACACCAGTGTAAAAAGAACAAACTGCAGTTTTTTGAGGAAGGCAGAATTCATTACACAATGATACAAAACCGACCTAGGCGGTTCTATCTCATTCTAATAGAAAATATGTATGTTTAAGAATACATCCATTCATCGTACCTTAACGGTGACAATCATCAACTAACTTTCATGAAAAAACGAAAGACGTTAGCCTTACTGTTTGCGTTGGCTGCCTTGGGAATCACGAGTTGTTATCCCGGAGGGGCAGACTATGTGGAGGATCTCGATTTAGTGGTTACACAATACGATGCCAATCACAATTTTACAGGTAAAACCTCCTACGCCCTCATCGATTCTGTTCTCCATATTGGAACCGATGGTTCCGTAATTAAGAGAGGTTTTGATGAAGATATCCTCGATCGAATCGATCAAAATATGATGGACTTGGGCTACACGAAATACGACACTGTATCTTCCCCTTCTTCTACCCCACCCGATTATGTACTCCGCGTTTCAGCCATGAAATTGACTGCAGACGTTGTTTATTGCGACTATTACCCGGGCTATGGCGGCTGGGGCTATTGGGGTGGTTGGGGCTATTGGGGCGGCTACCCGGGCTACGGTTGGGGATACACCTGGTGTGGTTCAGGCTATAGCTACGACATTGGTACTCTCGTTATTGAGATGGTAGATTACGCCAACCCGAACACGCAAGACGGCCAATACAATGTAGTGTGGGTGGGCTTACTCAATGGGCTTGCTTCCGGACGAACCAATGCCGATCAAAACCGAGTAATCAATGCGATTGATGATGCTTATGATCAATCCTCATACCTTGTGCCTTAAAACCTGAACGATGAAAAAAGTACTCTTCACAACCACATTTGTGTTGCTAGCCTTCATCGCAGGCGCGCAATCCTACACTCGCCTTTCTTATCCCATCAGTTGGGGAGCTGGCGCTACGAACGACTTCATCAGCAATACCAGTTGGGTGGGTCTACACATAGAATTTGGTCACGCTGTTCACAAAAACTCACACTTTGGATTCGAAAGCGGATGGGTAACGTTATACGACAAGCTACCCGATTACATCGAAACATTGGAAAACGAGAATACCACGATTCGAGGTACGCAATACCGCTATTTCAACGTCATTCCCATCCTCGCTAAATATACCTACCGCTTTGAAACTACAGGTAGTATTCGCCCTTTTGCCGCGGGCGGTGCTGGAATTAGCTACGCAGAACGCCGTAAAGATGTTGGGATTATTAGCATTATAGATGATGAATGGCCAGTGATGCTCGCTCCGGAAGTGGGAGTTACATACGATATGGGTGGAAGCACCTTATTCACCCTATCTGCCTATTACAATTATATGTTTGCTCGAGGCGACTTAGACAGCCACTCCTATTGGGGTGTGCGTGTGGGATTTGCTTGGGAGTAAGTCTCAACCTTATTGAAACGCAAAGGGGCCTCGAAAGAGCCCCTTTTTTTATTGTCTAGAACGAGTATGACAAACCTGTCACAGTGCCATAATCCAAAAGCGCTCCTCCAGTTGATGGCGATTGGGTATCGTAACTGTCATACAACGTAAGGGTAAGAGAGAGATCATCTACAATTTCCCACGCCAATTGGATTTCGCCATCGTGACGAAAACGCCCAACTTCAGTTACACCAAAGTATACTGACTGACTAGTGGTTAGACTGATCTTAGGATTTCTATAGCGAAAGAAATGGAAGCGAATTAGTGCAGGTACCTCTATTGAATTTAATCTAGCACCTGCAAAACTTTCTTCTTGGTTGATTACTGCACCCACTCCACCCGCAATTCGCATTTGATTCGTGAGGTATCTAGTGTAGGTCACACCGGGGCCCTCCTGGTAACGATACCTAAGTCCCAAGGTTACGTTTCGTTGATAGCTCAATACGCCAAAAATGGACCAGCGATTGGCAAAGTAGAAATTGGACGTGAAGTGAAGTTCTTCACGTTCCCTCGTTAAGCTATCGCCCTCCCCTGTAACAATCATAGAACCTGACAATGCCATATCTAAGTGTTCTCCGGCATAGTTCACGGAACCCGACATATTATAGCGACTGATGTTGCTGCTCCGGGTATACGAGTAGCCCGCACTAAAAAGACCACTCCATCTCTTCAAAAAGGAATTCTCGAAACTGACCAAATAGACCAATTCGGTAAACGGAACCACAACCGTATCGTTTAAGTCGTAAATGCGAACCGTTCCCGGCTCTCCCGGCAACACCCAACCCAAGAATTCCCCTGCATACAGGGTCTTCATGCGGTAAATATTACTCGAAGCACGGAAGGTACTAACCTCATAATGCTTCAAGGTTACGTCTCCTATCACTTCAGCGTCAAAATTGATGAGACCGACATCTATAGAGGTAAATTCGCCGTATAAGTACAATCCGTTTCTGAGCCATAAAGTATCAAAAACCGGCTCCTTTCGCGCCGCTTCTGCCGCATTCTCAGCCTGTACCGCTTGAAGTTCGGCAAGGGTAGAATCATTCATGGTACTCAGTGAATCCGGTTGCGCGAATATCACCCCACTGGTTAGAGCGAATAAGAGGAGAAGTAGACTTCTTTTCAAATCGATGGGCTAGTAGTTGGTTATCGAATTAGACTAATATAATATCTTTCACTATTTCACGACCAATCGTTTCATTCAATGCTTCTGCCAGGCGAGTGCGCTGCATCGACAATTCGTTGCGCAATGAGGCACTGGTCAATTCCACATAAATTCTACCTGTCTTGTCCAATCGGATACTCACAGTTCTGCGGTCAATTGCAGGCCCCAAGACCTTTGACCAAGCAGCGACTACTTCGGCCTCTGCCAACTTACCCGTCAACTCATGTTGCTTCAAAAAGGAGCGGATGGCGTCACCTAGAGATTGTTCGTTCGACTTTTTCACGCTTCTAATTCTTTAATAACTCCTTCACTATTCACTTCAAAAACAACACTTTCCTCTACAATGCGCTTCACGATTTCATTCGTTCTATCCGCATGGGTATCGGTGATGAAGATTTGCCCAAACTGATGATCGTTTACCATAGACACAATAGCTTCTACTCTTTGTTCATCGAGTTTGTCAAAAATATCGTCGAGTAACAAGATCGGCTTTCTTCCTGTAACGTGCTTTAAAAACTCAAACTGAGCCAATTTCAATGCGATGGTGAAGGTCTTCTGCTGACCTTGAGATCCAACTTTCTTCAGCGGGTACTCATTCAATTCAAACTTCAAATCATCTTTGTGAATTCCCGCTGTGGTGTACTGAAGAATCTTGTCCTTATCTCTTGATTCGAGTAGACATTCCTTCATGGACTTTTCGTTCAATTGAGAGGCATAAGAGAGATTTACATCTTCATTTTCGGAAGCAATTTTCGAATACGCCTCCAGCATGATAGGCTTCATTTGATCCATGAAAAGCGTGCGCCTCTCGTTGATCCGAACTCCCCGCTCGATGAGCTGCTCATCGTATATCTCCAAGGTAGCCTCTTCCCACTTCCTGTTTTTTGCGAAGTATTTCAGTAGACTATTTCTCTGAGAAAGTGCCTTGTTATAAGCCAACAAATCATCCAAATAAAGTTTGTCAGATTGAGATATTACCCCATCCATAAACTTCCTCCGGGTTTCACTTCCTTCCAAAATCAAATCCCTATCTGAAGGAGAAATCATCACTAAAGGAAAGAGACCGATGTGATCGGCTAAGCGCTCATAATCCTTTTGATTCCGCTTGAACACCTTCTTCTGCCCCCGCTGAAGGGCACAGTAAACCGTATCCGTTCCATTTTCGGTTTCAAAAGCACCTTCAACCACCATAAATGGTTTGCCATGTCGAATATTCTGAGAATCAACCGGATTAAAGTAACTTTTGGTCACTGCGAGGTAGTGAATAGCATCCAAAACGTTCGTCTTTCCAACGCCATTGTTACCTACAAAGGCATTTACTTTGGAAGAAAACGAAAGCTCAGCGTCTGGATAGTTCTTAAAATCAACAAGATGCAGCTTTTTCAGGACGGCAGTACTCATGTCAGCAAAAGTACGAGAAACACTACGTAGAATCATACTTGCGCCATATCTAAAAAACGTTATTTTTGCCCTCTGTCAAAAAGACTCAAATGGCTAAGAAGAAGAACATCCAGCAGACTGAAACTGCAATCGACAACGTAGATGCTACACTCAGCAGAGCTGAACAATTCATCGAAAACAACCTGAAGCAAGTCCTTATTGGACTCGGTGCAGTTATCGCAATCGTACTTGGATACTGGGGATACGGTGAATACATCGTGGCTCCTCTTGAAGACGAAGCTCAGCACGCTATTTTCCCAGCGCAACGCGCAGCTCAAAACGATTCTCTTCGCTTGGCTGTAGAGGGCAACATCAACCAAATGGGTTTTGTTGAAGTTGCAGACGAGTACTCTAGCACGAAAGCGGGTAACTTGGCTAACTATTATGCAGGCATGTGCTACTTGCAAATGGGTGAGTTCGAAAAGGCCATTGAACACTTGGATAAATTTTCAAGCAACGATGGTGTTTTGAACGTTCAAGCTGTTGCGGGTATCGGTGATGCATTCCACGAATTGAATCAGCCAGAGGAAGCATTGGATTATTACACCAAAGCGGCTAACCTCGACGGTAACGATTTCAGCACTCCTGTCGTTCTCAAGAAAGCAGCTCAAACAGCTGAAATGTTGAGCAAATGGAGCACCGCACTCAAAATGTACAAGAGACTTCAAAAGGAGTATCCTGACGCTCAAGAATCAAGAGAGATTGAAAAATTCATCTCTTATTGTGAACAGAAAGAAAACGCTTAATGGCTACAGCCAACAAGAATCTTTCGAACTACGATAAAAACACAATGCCGAACGCATCAAGTATGCGCTTCGGCATTGTAGTTTCTGAATGGAACGAAGAAATCACCGAAGGGCTCTTTCGTGGAGCCTATGATACCTTAATTGATTTAGGGGTCGCACGACACAATATCATTCGGGAGAACGTACCAGGTTCCTTTGAACTTCCATTCGGAGCAAAGTGCATTCTCGAATCGGAGAAAGTAGACGCCGTTATTGCCATTGGTGTGGTTATTCAAGGAGAAACCAAGCACTTCGATTTTGTTTGTAGTGGGGTTACTCAGGGAATTGTAGAGTTGAATAATACCTACTCTGCTCCTACCATGTTCTGCGTTCTCACCGATATGAATATCGAGCAAAGTCGAGCGCGCTCTGGTGGCGAGCACGGTAACAAAGGTGTAGAAGCCGCGGTAGCAGCGGTAAAAATGGCCGACTTAAAGCGCAGAAGACTCTCCAACTAACACTTCCACGTGAACGGTGGGTTCAGTACCTTTAAGGCGCAGCTAAAACCATTCACGATGAAAAGGCTCATTACTCTTACCATCGCCCTAACCTTAAGCGTTCTCGCTTTTGGGCAAACGGTCCGTGAGACATTAGAAGTTTCAACTTTTAATCGCCTCGAAGTTTCGGGTGCGTATCGTGTATTCATTCGTCAAGGTCCCACCCAAGAAGTGGTAGCCATTGGCTCGGAAGATGCCATTGACGGATTGAAGGTGGAAGTCAGCAACGGACAACTTGAAATATCCACGCGGGGGTTTCTAAACACATCAAATTCTGATGTCCGTTTGTTCATTACAGTTACTCAACTCAAGTCCATTTCTATTAGCGGTGCTGTTTCGTTGGAAGCTAAAAACCGCATTGATGGAAGTGATTTAGATATCGAAGCCTCTGGAGCTGCCGATATGGATCTGAAGGTGGACATGAGCAATGTGAAAGTATCGGCAAGTGGCGCTGCGGAAATCAACCTTGAAGGAAGAGCTCGATCATGCCAAATTGAACTTTCAGGATCATCGAGTTTAGATGCCGAAGAATGGCTAGTAAGCCGTATGTCTATTGAAATTAGTGGTGCATCTAGTGCCGATGTTCACGCTATAGAAACCCTTGAAGTTGAAGCTTCTGGAGCAAGTAGTGTTACCTACAGAGGAAACCCCACCGTGGATTCCGATATTTCCTATGCTTCCAGCTTAACCAAAAAATAGTCTCTCCCATGTCAATTGACCCAAACGTACTGGCTAAAGCAAATAGCTGGCTGAATGACGACGCTGTTGATACGGATACAAAAGCCATCATACAGAATTGGATTCACACCGAATCCCATGAATTGACGGAAGCCTTCTATAAAGACCTCGACTTTGGAACAGGCGGAATGCGAGGTATTATGGGAGTGGGAAGCAATCGCATTAATAAGTACACCCTAGGTCAAGCCACTCAAGGTTTGTCGAATTACTTAAAGGAATCGTTCAGCACATCTATCAAGGTGGCCATTGCCTATGATTCCCGAAACAATAGCTCTACCCTGGCTCGTGAAGTAGCGAAGGTCTTTGCAGGAAATGGCATACACGTCTATCTATTCGAAGAACTCCGACCAACTCCAGAGTTGAGCTTTGCCGTTCGACATTTAGAATGTCAGGCGGGTATTGTACTTACCGCTTCTCACAATCCAAAAGAATACAACGGTTACAAGGTGTATTGGAATGATGGTGGTCAACTGGTTCCTCCTCACGATAAAGCGATTATTGAGCAAGTTCGCCAAGTCCAACTTTCAGAAGTATTTTCATCCAATGATGACGCATATATCACTCTGATTGGTGAAGAAGTAGACCGTGCGTATTTGGATCAAATCCAACAGCAATCACTAGGCAACTCCGGAAAAGATCAACTAAAAATAGTTTTCACTCCACTGCATGGAACTTCCGTTACATTGATGGAACGCGCACTGACTTTATGCGGTTTCAAAAATGTATCCGTCGTGGAGAAACAAGCCACTCCTGACGGCAACTTCCCTACGGTGAAGTCTCCTAACCCTGAAGAAGCGGAGGCCTTAAGCATGGCTGTGGATCAAGCAGAACGAGAAAAGGCCGACATCGTGATTGGATGTGATCCAGACACGGATCGAGTAGGTATTGCCGTACGCGACAACGAAGGTAAATTGGTTCTCTTGAACGGCAATCAAACAGGCGCGGTCCTCTTTGATTACATGTTGGGCACTCTGAGTGATAAGGGAAAACTACCGAGCAATGCATTCACTGCCATCACCATTGTAACCAGTGATTTGATGGAACGCATTGCCCAAGGTTACAAAGTAGAGGTTCTTCGCTGTTTAACTGGATTTAAATGGATTGCCGATTTGATTCGCGTCAATGAAGGTGCAAAGAAGTTCATCGTAGGAGGCGAAGAGAGTTATGGCTATATGATTGGCGATTTTGTTCGCGACAAGGATGCCATTTCCGCAACAGTTCTCATTGCAGAAGCTGCCGCAGCCGCATTGGCTAAGGGAAGTTCGTACTACAACGAGTTGATGAAGATTCACAAAGAACACGGCTACTTCCAAGAAAAACTCATTTCGATCGTAAAGACTGGAAAGTCAGGGGCAGAGGAAATCGAAAAAATGATGGAAAACTTCCGATCTACTCCGCCTAAAACACTCGCCGAAATGCCAGTTATAGAGGTGCGCGATTATCAAGTGGGAATCATTACAAACACGGTAACTGGCAAAACCTCTCCCACTCACATGCCTTCGAGTAATGTGATTCAATTTGTAAACGAAAACGGTGATATCGCCACGGCACGACCGAGTGGAACAGAACCTAAAATCAAGTTCTATTTCTCTGTCATGCGACCTTGGACCACTCAATCGGAATCGGAAATTCAAGCAGAATTGAATCGCATTATTGGCAAAATGACTTCCGAATTAGGAGTAAACTAAGAAAACGTACATGGGATTATTTAAAAGGTGGTCCATCAATCTCATCTTTGCCCTAGCTGGATTGGTCTACTTGTTAGGCATGCTAGTGGAAATAATGGATGTAGATTCTGCTCAGTATGCGCTGATAAGTAGAGAAATGCTGGAGTCGGGCAATTTCTTGGAAGTCTACCTTCAAGGGAATAATTATCTCGACAAACCCCCCTTGTTGTTCTGGATTTCGGCCCTTTCCTTCAAACTATTTGGATATGCCAATTGGTCGTTCCGATTGGGCAGTGTGCTATTTAGTGCTGTAGGTGTTATTTCAACCTACAAGCTTGGCAACCTGTTGTACAACAAACGTATAGGCTTTCTTGCAGCTTTGATGTTGATGAGCTCTCAAGCATTCATATCCATGAACCAAGACGTTCGTACGGATACGATTCTTGCTTCGGCTGTGGTGCTTTCGGTTTGGCAACTCACAGAATTCCTATACTACAAACAAAAGCGAAACCTCGTTTGGGGATTTGTGGGAATTGCTATCGCGATGATGACCAAAGGGCCCATCGGTTTGATGGTACCTATATTAGCTCTAGGTAGCTATGCCATTGGCAGAAAACGCTATCGCGATCTCTTCAAGGTGGAATGGTTGATCGGATTGGGGATTACACTGGTGCTACTCCTTCCGATGAGCTACGGTCTCTACACTCAATTTGACCAACACCCCGAAAAAGTTCTCGCCTTCAATAGTGATGCTGGCGTAGTTAGGAAGGATTCAGTAAGCGGACTCAAGTTCTACTTCTGGGATCAGAGTTTTGGGCGGATTACCGGAGAGAATGTTTGGTCGAATAATTCCGGCCCAGACTTTTTCATTCACACTTTCCTATGGAGCTTTATTCCTTGGTCGATTTTAGCTGTTTGGGCCATCTTTTGGCGTGTCATAGTAACGACAAACGACATCATCAAGGGTCAGAAAAAACAAGAGTGGTTAACCTTGGGTGGATTTATTCTTCCGTTTATCGCTTTCAGCTTATCCCAATACAAGTTACCCCATTACATCAATGTGATTCTTCCATTTGCGGCGATCATCACTTCTGAGTTTACCCTTCGAGTGGTGTATGAAAAATCCAAAGGATGGTACCGTGCGGCCTATATTATCCAAGGCTTAAACATTCTCGCATTGATTTTGATTTACGCCCTGTGTCAATTTTGGTTCTTTCCAGACACAGCTGTGCCCTGGACGATCTTTGGTGTATTTGGATTGGGAACAGGTGTTTACTTCTATTGGAAAGGAGCGGCAATTGACAAACTCATCCTCTCTACCCTATTCTGCATGCTAACGGCTAACGTGTACTTGAATGGTCAGTTCTATCCTGAATTGATGAAATACCAACCAAGTGATCGTGTTGCAGCTGATATCAAACGTTTAAATATTGATGAGGATCACTTCTTTGTATCCTTCCCTCCCGGTGGCTTTAGCTTGGCTTATTACACAGGCTTCAACCTGACCAATATTCGAGAAGAGAGTTTGGATACCACTGAATTCCCAAGAAACAGTTTCTACTACGGTAGTAACAGCGAATTAGAAATGTTGCGTGAACATGGAATCGATTATCAGGTTATTCATACCTATCCCACATTCCATGTCACAAAACTCAGTTTGCAATTCCTCAATCCAGAGACGCGAAACGAAGTTGTTGGACAGGCCAATTTGGTAAAGCTTCTTCCTTAAAATAAGGACGTTATGAAAAATACGATCTTCCTCCTGTCACTAGCCTGTTTAACGGCTTGTAACTCTTCTGAAAAGACCGAATCTGCTATGGAGGATACAGCGCCTCATGAGCATTCGGAATCATTTATCGGTTACCTTCACTTGAATGATTCTACACGTGTTCCATTCAACTTTGACTGGGATGAATCTTCTTTTGTGATCCATAATGGTGAAGAGACAATAGAAGCTACGGATATTAAGAGATCAAATGACAGTTTCTACATCAAGATGCCAGTTTTTCAAGCGGGAATAGAAGCCGAATTCCTCAATGATGAATGGAAGGGTGAATGGGTCAAATACGATACTGAAACCCCTTATCGCGTGCCATTCACAGCAATGATGAATGAAGCTCGTTTTGCAACGGGAAATCCATCTGAAAATAGCAAACTGCAATCGACCTACCGAGTAGAATTCCGCACGGGAACCGATAATCCGAAAGATGCTATCGGAGAATTTCAACAAGACGACGAAGGAATATTGTACGGTACCTTCCGCACAACGACTGGTGATTACCGCTATTTACAAGGGGCTGTTAACGGCAACACCTTCAACTTAAGCAAGTTTGATGGAACTTTGGCCTACCTCTTTACCGGAACAATAGATGGTGATACGCTTCGCGGAATGCACTACAGCGGCCTCACCTATGCCCAACCGTGGAAGGCTTGGATTGAACCAGGGTTTGAACTTCCTGATCCAACACAACTGACTCATCTAAAGGAAGGCTATACCTCTGTTTCATTTGAGGCAATCCATGCGAAAACCGACGAGACCTTTTCCTACAACTCTACTCAAAACACGGGTCCCGTTATCATCCAAATCATGGGAAGCTGGTGCCCGAATTGTATTGATGAAACTCAATACTTCAAAACCCTACACTCTCGATTTGCAGATAGAGGTCTGACTATTCTCGGACTCTCTTTTGAGCGTTCAGCAGATTACAAAGTAGCAAAGGGAACAATCGCCAAGATGGTAGCGGACCTCAATATTCCTTATGATGTATACTTTGCTGGTCGCGCGACAGGAGAAAGCATCGCAGAAGTACTACCGGCCATAGACAACTTCATGTCGTACCCTACATCCATCATCTTAGATGCGAACGGAAATGTCGTTTCTATTCACACAGGTTTTGCAGGCCCAGGCACCAGTAAATACGATGGATATGTAGAAGAAACCGACGCCCTCATTGAAAGTCTACTCATCAACTAGGCATGTCGCACGAACTCCTTCCCCAACTCAAACAAGCTGCTGCTGCCAAGAAAAAGGCGCATCAAAAACTCGTGCGAAAATTAGCGAAGGAAGATGGAAAAAAGCTCGATCGCGAAATACATCAATTGCACGAAGAAGTATTTGCCTGCACGGATTGTCTGCAATGTGCGAATTGTTGTAAAACAACAGGCCCTCTCTTTACCCGAAAAGACATTGATCGAATCAGCAAACATCTAAAAATGAAAGCTGCCGACTTCGAAGAAAAATACCTCAGAGTAGACGAAGACGGCGATCATGTCCTTCAATCCGTTCCATGTACCTTCTTAGGAGAAGACAACTATTGTAGCATTTACGATGTTCGTCCTAAAGCTTGCCGCGAATATCCACACACCGACAGGGATAAACAGCAACAGATCCTGCACCTTACGCGTAAAAATGCCAGTATTTGTCCGGCTGTATTTACGATTTTGGAGAGGGTACTGGAAAGGTGAGAGGGGCTGCAGAATGGTTTCACAAGGGCTGCGCAAGGGCTTTGTAAGGGCTGGCGCAGTTCCAGTCATCAGTCTTCCACCCCCTAAAACCCTTTAAACCTCATAAACTGTTCAATTCATTTCTTTCTCCGCTCTATGAAAACTCACATTCCTTCTCACTGTGGAAATTCTCCGAAAGGCGAACTCATAAAGAACTTAACGCTACTCTTCGCTAAGTACGATGTAGATGCAGCCGTGGAATTCTTGGATGAGAACATTCTTTGGACCTTGGTTGGCCATCAGCCGATACAGGGAAAAAAGGCCTTTAAAGAAGAGCTCATAAAAATGGCAGATAACACTGTTATGGAGCTCTCAATTTTTAACTTAGTAACGCACGGAAAAGCTGCTTCTGTAAATGGAGAAATGAAGATGAAGGATGGAAAGGTCTTTGGCTTCGCCGATTTCTACGAGTTTACAAGTGCAAGTGGCAAAATGATAAAATCTATCACTTCGTATGTGATTGAGAAAGAAGGGCTGCGCAGGTAGCTGGAGCAAGGGCTACGCAGGTGGCTGGAGCAAGGGCTACGCAGGTAGCTGGAGCAATGGCTGTGCAGGTGGCTGAAGCAAGGGCTACGCAGGTGGCAGGAGCAAGGGCTGCGCAGGTGGCTGGAGCAAGGGCTACGCAGGTGGCTGGAGCAAGGGCTACGCAGGTGGCTGGAGCAAGGGCTACGCAGGTGGCTGGAGCAAGGGCTGCGCAAGTAGCTGGAGCAAGGGCTGCGCAGGTAGCTGGAGCAAGGGCTGCGCAGGTGGCTGGAGCAAGGGCTGCGCAGGTGGCTGGAGCAAGGGCTGCGCAAGGACTTTGTATGGGCTGGCGCAAGTTCCAGTCATCAATTATCCGTCATCCAACCTCTAAAACACCTCAAACCTCTAAAACCCAAAACACTCTCCCTTATCCACGCGAAAGGATTCGCGCGGTAGTAGTGTCACCTCTCATCCATCAACTGTCATCCGTCAACTGTCATCCGTCATCCAACCTCTAAAACACCTCAAACCTCTAAAACTTCTCAAACCCAAAACACTCTCCCTTACCCACGCGAAAGGATTCACGCAGTAGAAGTGACACCCCTCATCGATCAACAGTCATCAGTCCCCCGTCATCCAACCTCTAAAACACCTCAAACCTCTTAAACCCATCAAACCCAAATCATACTCCCTCATGTTTCAATGACTACTTACACGGAAATACATCACAACATCAAACTTTACTGACAAAGAAATTGCAAACTCGGTGGAAGAACATGGATTTTATTCAATCCGTTCTAGTTCTGGGCAAAATGGAAGAATATATCATTTCAAGATGAGGCCGTCCTTATTGAACTACTTCAGAGGGGCTACAAGTCAAGTTGTAAGAGTTACTGGTATCGACGAAAAAGAAAATTTGGCTTTGAAAATCGAAGTTCATCCAATATTAATTCTAGCCTTTCTCTTCTATGCCTTCATAGCCTTATTCATCTGTGTTGAAGCGTATCAAAACACCGACTATGCTTTAGTGACCTCTTTTTTCATGAGTATCTTTATAGTCCTAAGTATTCTTTTGGTTTTTATTTTCTTTGAAATGAAATACACTGAACAAAGATTACGTGAGATCTTCATCTCCATTGAAGCTGCTTAAGATGAAATTATTCTTACCATTAACCATAATAACCTTGCTCAGTTGCTCTCCTCAAAATACGACTGAGCAAGATAGAAGTAGAGTAACGGAAGTTTCATTGGAGGATTCTTCCTTTTCTCAAACACCGACAACTGATATACCAAAAGTGGATTATAAAGAGTACAAAAACCAGGTGTCGGACAGTTTACAACTTACATCTCTAGTGCAGAACATGTTTGAGTGGCACGAAGCAGAGCTTCTAGATGACTTCCCTTTTAAATACGACAATTCAGACACCATATTTGTTGGGATTGATTGGCATGCATACAATCAATTAGTGAAAGAATTTATTTCCACTCAATACTTCTCAAATTATTTCCTTCAAACGCACCGTTCCATAGCCATGGAAATTGATGAATCTATTAAACAGTCCAGTATAGAATGGAGAAACATCTTGGATGGTTTAACACATTGGGATACCGGTGCTGATAATTGGTGCGCTTGCCAAGACTATCCAGATGAGTATTGGAAACTCATATCTCTTCACCATATTCAGATTGAAGGCGATTCGGCACGTTTTCAATGGACGTGGAATACAGACGTGAGAGAGTATACACATTATCAATCGTTGTCAGCTGTGAAGGTAAATGACCAATGGAAAATCAGCTCTATTCAAGGAATTTCCTATCTAGAGGGTCTATATAAAGATCCTGCTGGCTAAGCTTGACCCAGTTTCAGACACTAAATTACGAGTCACCCGTCACCCAACCTTTAAAACACCTTAAACCTCTAAAACCCATCAAACCCAATACACTCTACCTTACTCACGCGAAAGGATTCGCGCGGTAGTAGTGACACCCCTCTTCCATCAACAGTCACCCGTCATCCAACCTCTAAAACGCCTTAAACCTCTAAAACCCATCAAACCCAAAACATACTTCCCATGACAACCATAGAATCTTTCCTAGAATCCGACATCCGCGTAGGCACTGTTCTATCTGCTGATGAATTGCCAAATGCCCGTGTTCCTGCTTGGGTTATGACCATCGATTTTGGAAGTGAGATAGGAATAAAAAAAAGCTCCGCGAGAATCACGAAGCTTTATGATGTAAGCGACTTAGTAGGTCGGCAAGTATTGGCAGTTGTGAATTTTCCACCCCGACAAATCGGTAAAATCACTTCTGAATGTTTGGTACTCGGACTTCCAAAGGATGATAACCCCGATACTGAAGTGGTTCTTATTCAACCGGAACGAGAAGTGAAAAATGGAACACGATTGCTTTAGTTATTCCACCACAACAGCGGTTCCACTCGCGCTCACCATTAGCATACTGCCTCCAGAGCCAATCACCTCATAGTCGAGGTCAATACCAACTACGGCATTAGCTCCCATGGCACGTGCTCTTTCTTCTAACTCACGCATAGCCGTCGTTCTCGCTTCCATTAGCACTTCTTCATAAGCGCTGGAACGTCCACCAACTACATCGCGAATGGATGCAAAGATGTCGCGGAACAAATTGGCACCAATAATGGTCTCGCCAGCCACTACGCCTTTGTAGTCGGTAATCTTCTTTCCTTCGATGGAATGGGTTGTAGTTACAATCATTGTTATTGAGATTTTGGTTGATTCAATTTTACACCGCACTTGTAACAGTGTTCGGCATCCACTTGATGGACACTTGCTCCACAATTCGTACAAGCTCTACTTTCTGTCTCTTCCTTGCGGGCTGAAACAAATTCTGAAGTTACAATTCCGGTTGGTACAGCAATAATACCGTAACCCAGAAGCATGATGACAGAAGCCAGCATTTTCCCCAACGGAGTGACGGGAGAAATATCACCATAGCCAACTGTAGACAAGGTAACGATGGCCCAATAAATGGAGTTAGGAATATCCTTAAAACCACTTTCGGCCCCTTCAATCACGTACATCAGCGATCCCATAATGGTTACGATGACCAATATGGAGAGAATAAATACACTGATCTTTCGTGAGCTATTGATCAATGCCCTCATCATCACAATTCCATCTCTAGAATAGTGATACAATTTGAGGACTCTGAAAACTCTGAGAATCCTCAATCCTCGTATTACCACTAAGTATTGAGATCCAGCAATTACTAGGCTCAAATACGTAGGGATAATGGAAATCAAATCGATAATCCCCAAGAATGACAAGGTGTACTTCCTTGGGCGAATGGAAATAAAAACACGCAGCAAATACTCGATTGAGAAGAGAATCGTGAAGACCCATTCCAAAATGAAGAACAGCTCTCCATACTTGGCATGGAGTGTATCTACACTATCAAAAAGGACAATGAGTATAGAAAATACAATGGCCCAAATCAAAATAACATCAAACGCTTTTCCCGCTGGTGTATCCGACTCAAATATGATTCGCTCTAGCCTTTGCTTTGTTGTCATGGTATGAAGATAGAAAGAATGTTGGTTTTGAGGGGATGTGACGGGTGATGGATGTCAGATGTCCTGCCGCGCGAATCCTTTCGCGTGGCTGATGAAGATGATGGATGACGGGTGACGGATGTCCTGCCGCGCGAATCCTTTCGCGTGGCTGAGGATGGTGATGGATGATGGATGACAGGTGATAGGTGACGGGTGACTGAAGCCTAGAGTCTGACATCCGCAGCTCACTTTAACCACCTCTTCCTTATCTTTGGAGAATGAACTTGCAAGAAGCACTACCAAGATTTGGCGTCTTGATTCAAATACTCCATAAAGGGGAATTTCCATCACTCATTCAGATAAATCGAAAGATGGTGGATGAAGGGTTTTCTGTGAGCACACGGACGATTCAAGGGGACATTGCCCACCTTCGAGAAACTTTTGGAGTGGACATCCTCTACCACAAGGGAAAAGACGGCTATTTCATTTCCGAAGAAGGTCAGGAAGCGACGGATAAGTTCCTTGATTTCCTTGGTGTTTCGCGTGTTTCCGAAATTGTGGGTCAAGCCCTACGCGAGCAGAAGGAAATGTCACCGTTTGTGAGCTTTGAACACGAGGGGCTTTGGGCAGGTACACGCTGGTTACCCACATTGGTTCAGGCGGTAAAAGAGCATAAGTGGATTGGGTTTGATTACCGGAAGTTCGAAACAGATCAAGTAAAACACTATTCCCTCCAACCCCTACTTTTAAAGCAGTATCAGGGAAGGTGGTACCTCATCGGAAAGCAGCAAAATGGAGAAGACCGCACCTTTGGCATCGACCGGATTGAGGAGTTAAAAATTCGCGATCAAAAGTTTGATCCACCAGCTGAAGATCCTCGCGATCGCTTTACCCATGTTGTTGGATTGGACCACAGTAGAGGAAAGGTAGAAACCGTTCGCTTTACCTGTGACCCTGTTCAATCGCAATACTTAAAGACGTTGCCGCTACACAAGAGTCAGCGAATTATCCGCGATGGAAGTCTAGAGACCGTTTTTGAAGTCAAAGTGATTCCCAATTACGAATTTATTCAACGTATCTTGATGATGGGAGCTCGCGTTAAAGTGACTCAACCTTCATCTCTAGCTACCGAAATCTACAGCCACCTCAAGGAAGCCGCCAATCGTTATGAGTAATCCCATTATTACTGCAAGCGACATTTTGTATCAAGACAAGCACATTATTGCGGTTAAGAAACCCGCAGGATTGATGGTGGAGCCCGATAAACACGGTCACCCTAACGCGGTGGAGCAAGTTCTGGCCCTTCTCCCCCGCCCCCCAAAAAAGATGAAAGGTGGACTAGGCGTATTCTACAGATTAGATCGTCCCGTTTCAGGTATCTTGATCTTCGCCCTTAAAAATTCAGCCCTCAAGGACTTGAATAAGCAGGTTGAATCTCGAACTATCAAGAAAATATACCGCGCCGAAGTGGAAGGAATAATCGAAAGTGATTCTGGAGTTTGGAATTGGAGTTTGGATCGCAGTGATGATGGAAAGCGAGCCATCGTGAGTGAATTGGGTAAAAAATCTGAAACACGATGGCGGGTCATCGAACGAAGTTTCAATTCAACCATTTTGGAGATTCAGATTATCACCGGTAGATTTCATCAGATTCGAGCGCATGCTGCCAAGGCGGGATATCCCATAGTTGGTGATGAGATTTACGGCTCTAACGTTTGCAAGACGCACGGAATCCGCCTTCATGCCTACTCTTATTCATTTGATCATCCAGCGGATCACAAACGCATGATATTGATTGCGGATAACTTCAATTTCTAATCAAACACCTCTTCCATGCAGTACAAGGTTAACACTCCTGAGGAATACATAGAAAGCATTCCAGAAGAGCGAAGAGCGCCCATCGAAAAGCTCAGGGCAGTAATCAATGAGAACTTACCTTCGGGATTTGAAGAGTGTATTTCCTATGGTATGATCGGTTGGGTAGTTCCGCATTCTATTTATCCTGCCGGATATCATTGTGACCCAAAATTGCCCCTTCCCTTCTTGAGTATCGCCTCACAGAAGAATTTTATCGGGTTTTATCACATGGGAATTTACGCCGACCATCAACTTACACAATGGTTTCAGGAGGAATACGCCAAGGTAGTACCCACTAAACTCGACATGGGCAAGAGTTGTATTCGGCTAAAGAAACCAGAGCATATCCCCTATGATTTAATAGGGGAATTGTGTACCCTGATTACCCCTGAGAAATGGATTGAAGTATACGAAGGGAACTTAAAGCGATAAGCACTCGCTTCCTTCCCTATTCTCCCCATCCATCTTACCTTTGTGAACCGCGTATATGCGCTTATTGAAAGAAATAAATACCAGCTTATGAGCAGTGCAAACTGGACTACCGTAAGGGAGTTTGAAGATATCACCTATAAAAAATGTGGCGGTGTTGCCCGTATCGCATTTAACCGTCCTGAAGTTCGAAATGCATTTCGACCAAAGACAACAAGCGAACTTTATGAAGCTTTTTTGGACGCGAGAGAAGACGTCAATATTGGTGTAGTTCTCCTGAGTGCAGAAGGTCCGAGTCCAAAAGACGGCGTGTATTCTTTCTGTTCTGGCGGTGACCAAAAGGCACGTGGACATCAAGGTTATGTGGGAGAAGATGGAATGCATCGATTGAACATTCTTGAAGTACAGCGCTTGATTCGCTTTATGCCAAAAGTGGTAATTGCAGTTGTTCCCGGTTGGGCGGTAGGTGGTGGTCACTCACTGCACGTAGTATGTGACTTGACGCTTGCGAGTAAAGAACACGCTATTTTCAAGCAAACGGATGCGGATGTGACCAGCTTTGACGGTGGTTATGGCTCTGCGTATTTGGCGAAAATGGTGGGACAAAAGAAAGCCCGTGAAATCTTTTTTCTAGGAAGAGATTACAGTGCAGACGATGCTGTCGCAATGGGCATGGCAAACGCTTCCATTCCTCACGACGAATTAGAGGATACTGCTTTCCAATGGGCTCAAGAGATCTTGGAAAAATCACCAACCTCGATAAAAATGCTCAAGTTTGCCTTCAACCTAACCGATGACGGCATGGTTGGTCAACAGGTATTTGCCGGTGAAGCCACACGCCTTGCCTATATGACGGAAGAAGCGAAAGAAGGTAGAAATGCTTTCCTAGAAAAGAGAAAACCAGATTTCAAAGATATCAAGTGGATTCCGTGAGGAATCGAGAATACAAACTCTAAACTAAAAAAGCCCTGTGAAGACTTTCACAGGGCTTTTTTCAATCTAGTACCTCGTCAAGTACCAGTACCGATACTATACAATCTCCACCAACTGAATGTCAAATGTCAATTCTTGACCAGCGAGTGGGTGATTTGCATCAATGATGATTGCTTCTTCTTGAACTTCGTGAACTTTCACTTGCATCTCACGTCCGTCAGGTGAACCTGCTACGAGAATCTGACCCACTTCTGGCTTCAAATCTGCTGGCAACTGACTGCGCTCAACTTTGTGATATAGTTCTTGATTAACTGGACCATATGCTTGTTCTGGAGAAAGGGTAACGGTTTTCTTCTCGTTCACTTCCATTCCATCAACTGCAGCGTCAAACCCTGCAATCATTTGTCCTGCTCCTACGGTAAACTCCAATGGTTCACGATCTACACTGCTGTCGAAAATTTCGCCAGAGTTCAATTTACCTGTGTAGTGCACGCGTACTTTGTCGTTTGCTTTTGCTGTAGACATATCCTTGTTTTTTTCTTAGTCGCCGCAAAGGTAGGGCTACTAGTTCGAAATGCCATGAAAATCAAGGATTTCCGAGTTATAGAAAGGTTAAACCTGCAATCCAATGGCTGCCAATTACTTCTCTTTCATCTCGGTATGAGTGATCTTGATGATCTCTGTAAAATTGGATCGTGACTCGTGTTTTTCGCTTTCACTCTTCAATATCTTCTCGATTTGATCCAATTCTGCCTTTCCCGCTTCATATCCAAT
Source organism: Phaeocystidibacter marisrubri (assembly GCF_008933165.1). Taxonomy (NCBI): domain Bacteria; kingdom Pseudomonadati; phylum Bacteroidota; class Flavobacteriia; order Flavobacteriales; family Phaeocystidibacteraceae; genus Phaeocystidibacter; species Phaeocystidibacter marisrubri. Next base: position 814,896 of record NZ_WBVQ01000001.1, on the reverse strand, counting down.
TTGGAACAATTCGCGTAAAATGGATGGATCAAAACCCAACGTGGTATACTTCCTCGCCTCAGAAGGATCGATGAAGGAATCACATAACTCCATTCGGTATCGAACGTTTTGAAAAATGGCCAAGCGGAATACCCGATCGGCAATTTTCATGGTGCTTCCCAAGTCGTCGTCTTCTGCCAAATGATTGGCATGGGAGCCCAAAATATGTGTGCACGATTCAATCAGTGGATCAATGGGAAAGTTGTTGAACAATCCTCCGTCTACATAAACCTTGTCCCCCATTTTATATGGGTGAAAGATCAGCGGGATGGATGCGCTAGCCAAGGCAGCGTGAACGGGATTTCCACTCTTAAAGATCACAGGACTTCCAGACCTCAATTCACTAGCTGTCAGATAGCAATCCTTCTGAAGTTCTGAGAAATCATCTACCCTCACGATACCATGTAGCCTGTCGTATAAGGTATTCAAGCCTTGTTGAAATGCAGCTTTCAACAGTTTGAACCGCTTGGTATTGCTGTCTATATCCAAGTCGATAAAGGCTTCTAACATGTCGTCTGCGTTCAATCCTGATGCCGACAACAGAGAAACAATAGCGCCCATACTGGTTCCAGAAACCGAATGAATGGGAATATCACGCTCCTCCAAGGCCTTTAAATATCCAATGTGGATTACACCGCGAGCCCCTCCACCAGAAAGACAAACTCCAATTACAGGGTCTTTATCCTTGCTCTTCCAAATATCACTTAACCAACTCATTAATCTTCTGCATCAATATAATCATAGGGAGAGTCAGGATTGATGGCCGATAGCAGTAAAGCCAAAAACAACACCACACCACAACCAATCACATTGTACATCAAATAGCCAATTTCAATAACATCCATGATGTTCAAGGTATGGGTAACCAGGACGGCAATCTCAGCAACAATAGCCGCAATAAACACGGGGCGAGCTGTGATTTTCTTGAGGAAAAACGCAATGATGAAAATACCTAATATGGTTCCGTAAAACAGAGATCCTAAAATATTGACCAGCTGTATGAGGTTATCTACCAAGTTTGCACTCAGGGCAATCACAATGGCAAGCAATCCCCAAAGAGCGGTAAACATCTTTGACATAGACAGTATGGAACCTTCGGAATCTTCGTCCAATTCCTTTCTTCTCAATTCATAGTTAGAATCAATAGACTCATCCTTTCCTGTCAGCCGGAGTCGCTGCACAAAATCGACAACTGTAGTTGAAGCGAGGGCGTTGAGTTCACCGGCAGTACTAGACATGGCGGCCGACATTATCACGGCCAAGAGAAGTCCAACAATACCAACAGGCATGTAGTCCAAAACAAAAGTTAGGAAGATATAGTCACTATCCTTGCGTTCTATGCCAGGATCAACGGCTTGAAGGAAGTCTTTTACTTCTTCTCTTTCTTCTTGAGCTTCCGCTTCAAAATGTCGGATATCATCCTCTAATTCCAACTTTGCATGTCCCTCTGCTTTTAACCACTTGGCAATAGCTTCTTGCTTCTGGAATTGAATCTCGTTGAAATGATCTTTGTGGATCTCGATTTGCCCATTGTATCCCAAATCTGCAGCGCGCTCCAAACCGGAGGAATTGAAGAAAATGGGAGGAGAAACGACTTGGTAAAAAATGAAGACCATTACCCCCACAAGAAGGATAAAGAACTGCATGGGCACTTTGAAAAGTCCGTTGAAAATCAAACCGAGTCGACTTTCTTTCAATGATTTACCTCCGAGATATCGCTGTACTTGACTCTGATCTGTTCCGAAGTAACTCAGCATGAGGAAGACACCCCCTGTCAATCCCGATATAAGGGTATATCGATTGTCGAGTTCTAGTGAAGTGTCTATGATTTCCATCTTTCCTAGCACTCCCGCTAGTTCCATTCCACTGGCAAAAGACAGGCTATCTGGAAGTTCGTGAACGATTAAGAAAAAGGCCAGAACCATCCCAAAGAGTATGACGACCATCTGCCATTTCTGGGTCATAGAGACGGCCTTGGTCCCTCCTGAAACCGTATATAATATCACCAGTATTCCCACAATTAAGATGGTCATCTGGAGATTCCAAGACATGATTTTCGACAATATAATAGCTGGAGCATAAATGGTAATTCCAGCCGCTAATCCCCTGGAAACCAAGAAGAGTAAAGCTGTAAAGAGCCGAACGCGAAGATCAAAACGCTTCTCCAAATACTCATAGGCCGTAAACACCTTCATCTTGTAGTAAACCGGAAGGAAGAAAGCACTTATAATGACGATGGCAATTGGAAGTCCGAAGTAGAATTGAACAAACCCCATCCCTTCTTCATACGCTTGTCCGGGTGTACTTAAGAACGTAATCGCACTGGCTTGGGTAGCCATAATACTGAGGCCTATGGTTGACCACGACATTTTCTCACCCCGAAGGAATCCATCTAGGTTTTGGTCCTTTCTAGATTTCCAAACACCGTATAGTACAATACCAACCAGGGTAATTCCCAATACAATCCAATCTAACGTTTGCATCAGTTGTACATATAGGTTAGTACTGAAAAGACCACAATTTCAGCCAATAGAGCGAGCAACACCAAAGTGTACGCTTGGCTCCATCGCTTAAAAACCGATTTACTTTTACTCATAAGAGAGGATATTGGCTAGTAATCTAAATGCTCCAGGAACACCTGCTGGCAATTCTCTAAAGAAACTAATTCCCACATAGGTGAAACTTCCCTTTCCGTACGGGGCAAAAATCAGTCCACCAATTCGAGCAGGCTCTCCTTCGTCATGCCAAGAGAGCAAAGGTTGGTATTTCTTGTCCCAATCTGTGGCAAAGTAAAGTCCTCTTTCCTGAACCCATCCTTCAAAATCACTTTCCGAAATTGCATTGGGATTGTTGAAGAAGGGATGTGCAGGATCTATAAACCGCACACGAGCATCTTCCTCGGTTACTCTATCTCTACCAATTGTAAAAGGATAGGGACCGATATCAGATGAGAGCAAATCGCGGGTGGCGGTATTGTATTGAACCACCAAGTTTCCGCCATTCTCCACATACTTCATCAACTTCTCCTTGTAGTTCAATAGCCAAGGATGAACATTGTAAGCTCGAATGCCAATGACAATGGTTTGAAACATTCCTAGATCGTCCGAGTTGGCCAAGTCATTCTCACTCAAGTTCACCACATGAAAGCCCATTTGCTGGATGGCCACATCTACCTCATCTCCTGCTCCTTGAATGTAACCGATGGTTCCTTTATCAATCACCAAATTCAATCGAACGACCTTGGATTGTGCATTTCCAAAAACAACTTGAGTAGGAATGTGTGGATATGCAATTTCGGTGAACTCTTGAATTGGATCACTCACAAAAGCCAACTCGGGCTGAAGGGTTCCTTCGCTGCTCTCTGCAGGCGGTGTTACCTCAAAGGCCACTACCTTTTCTTCATATTTATCGGTAAAATCAAGTGGGATAGACCGCGGTGAAACCGACCACCCTTCCGGTACTTTTAGTCGAGCTGCCGTTGAAAAATTATCTTCAAAGCTCTTTACTCGAATGCGGACGGTCTTACTTTCATCACTTGCGAAAATGAAGACAGGTTCGTCAAAAGTAGCGGTTGCACGAGGGGAAACCACAAATGGACGTCGTTGCTCACCTTCTACTCTATCGCTCCACTTATAATCGACGGGAACTCGAACAAAGAAGCCCGCATTCTCATACTCTATTCGGAATTCAACTTCACAGACAGGAGGGTTTTGCGGAAGTCCTATAAGCGTGGGATCCGTCACGTGATAGCTTGCATCAAACGGTGCGCGTAACCAGTATGGCTGACTCACTTCCATAGGAGTTTTGATCTGTAGTGATTGTGTAAAGAAGCGATTCAAGGGTAGTTCTTCCGCCTTCTTTAATGTTAAACCACCATTAGGCCAGGTAACAGAAGTAACGCTTAATCCATCGGTTCCACGAGCTATCAATCGAGCTTTGGCATTGAAGTATACGCTGGGTAAGGCCGACCAATCTTCCGCGATCACTTCCACATAAAGTCCAGCACAATCAGCGATAAGCTCATCAACCTGTTGTAGCTTAATCTGTGCCCAGTGCTGTTCTAAATGATCAACAATGCCCGCGCGAAGTGCCAATAGCTTAGGCAAACTGGCCTCCGGGTGCTGTGGATCAAACTCCTCTTGAATCGCTTCAGCGAGGCGAGCGACTTCTGGCGTAGCACCAACTGTTTCCCAACTTCTATCAATGGACTCTAGCAAATCCTCTTCTACTACATCCCCTTTCAAGTGTTGGAAATATTCAAAAGTTTCCCCCATAGTAATGCTTACGCCAAACCCTTGGCATTTATGCTGACTGCGGGCTTTAGATCCAATTTCTACATACGATTCACCTAGGTATCGATCGTACCCACCAATATCCGATTTGATGTACTTCGGATCATTTGCGGCAAGAGAATCCAAGTTCGGATCCCATCTCCAGCTATAGGTATTCCAATAGACCGATTTGGGCTGCCATGGTTCAATCTCATTGTTCAATTGCTCAGGAAAAGCATCTGGGTTAGCCGCTAATTCATAGGCTTCTAACGCCAACATTGCACTAGCTGTATGGTGACCATGCCCTCCTCGTGAATCGGGCGGGAAACGCGTCACAATCACATCGGGACGAAATGTGCGAATGGCTCGAACAACATCGCCGAGTACCACATCGTGATTCCACTTCTCCAAAGTCTCATCCGATGTTTTTGAATACCCAAAGTCTACCGCTCTACTAAATGCTTGTGTTCCTCCATCAATACTTCTAGCCGCCAGTAATTCCTGTGTTCTCAAGATTCCCAAATGCGGCCCTAGCTCAGTACCAATCATATTCTGTCCGCCATCCCCACGAGTGAGAGACAAGTAGCGAACCTCTGCATTTCTTCCATTTCCCAACCATGCAATTACTCGAGTATTCTCGTCATCGGGATGGGCGGCGATATATAGAACCTTCTGAAAAGTATTGAGCTTTTCTATCTTCTTTTGAATTTGTCCGGACGATTGAGCGTTGAGCGAAACACTAATAACACTGGCAAAAACGAACAAACTAAATCTCTTCATCATATATAATGGTGGTCATTGAACTTTCGAATATAGCGAAGGCCTGCCGAAGAACGGCTATGAAAATTGAACCTTACTCTCTCGTATTCGTTACCTTAGCCGGAACTCGCACGTTTAACATCACAGTCTGTATAGATGAATAAGCTTTACACTACAGCACTGTTAACAGCATTCATGGCTACCCATTCACTCTTCGCACAAGAGTCGCCGCGATTGCTACTTAACAGTGGCACCTACGAATTACAGCCATCGGCTATTTCAGAAGCCTTAACGCTGAATGAAGCTGAAGGTTTAACCGCTATTCGAATTGTTCAATTCGAACGTCCACTTCTTCAAGAAGAACGAGAATTGGCCGAATTTAAGTTGGGTGAAATCCTCGGTTATCTTCCAGAGAACGCGTACATCATGATTCTGAAAAGCGACGTACGTCTTGAAGACTTTGAGGGACTTCCCCTGTATGGTGTTGCGCGCTTGTCTCCGGAAATGAAAATGACTCATCGCCTGTATCACATGGATATTCCAGACTATGCATGGCGAGGCGACCGCAGAATAGAAGTAGTGGCTGGTCTAGATAAGTATGCCAACGCCGAGGTTATCTCTCAAAACCTCATTGCCGCTGGTTTTACTGTAGTTGAATACAACGTACAACAACGAACCATTACTCTGGAAATAGATGTAGACAACAGAACGGTTCTAGCCGCTCATCCTCATATCCTCTTTATTCAACCTGGCGAAGCTCCTGCAGAACCGGAAAATTTCAACGCGATTCGCAGTGCACGTTCAACCACCATCAAAAATCGGTTTGCAGGAGGTAGACATTACGATGGATCTGGCGTAGTTGTAGGCCATGGTGATGATGGCGACATTGGACCGCACATTGACTACACCGGTCGGATTATCGCAAGAAATACAAACGCAAGTAGCGGAGATCACGGTGACCACGTGGCAGGAACCATCTTTGGCGCGGGAAATATCAATCCTCTTGCAGAAGGTATGGCCCCTGGCGCAGACCTCTACTACTATCGCTACCCACGCAACTTGAATAACGTGGATGCAGATTACCAAAGTGATGCCGTTCGCATTACTAACTCAAGTTACTCCAACGGTTGTAATGCCGGTTACACGGCCTTCACCCAACAAGTGGATGAAGATGGATTGCAAAACCCAAAACTTCTTCATGTCTTCAGTGCCGGAAACGACGGAGCATCAAACTGTGGATACGGAGCTGGTGCTGGTTGGGGGAATATTACCGGTGGTCATAAAATCGGCAAAAATGTCATTGCAACTGCAAACGTCACAGCTGCCGACCAGATTGCTGGCTCTAGTTCTAGAGGTCCAGCGGCAGATGGCCGACTCAAGCCAGACGTAGCAAGTGTAGGTACTTCCGTTTACTCTACAATTGATCCTAACACCTACGGTTACAAAACGGGAACATCCATGGCCGCTCCTGGTGTGGCTGGTGCAGCTGCCCAATTGTTTCAAGCCTTTGTTGAAAATCAAGGTTCTGAACCCGATGGAGGTTTGCTCAAGGCTTTTATGATGAATACTGCGGACGACCTCGGTAACGCCGGACCGGACTTCATTTATGGTTACGGTAGAATCAACAACCTACGTGCGGTTCGCGATATCGAAGATGGGAATTACATCACTGACTCAGTAACCACCAGTCAACGCGATAGTTTCCTTGTATCTGTTCCACCTAACACCGCCGAATTGCGCGTGATGGTTTATTGGACCGATCCTGCAGGATCTATCAATTCTGCCCGTCCTTTGGTGAACGATCTCAACGCAACCGTAGTAACTTCCAATGGCACGGTATATCAACCTTGGGTACTCGACCCTACCCCACAAGTGGCCAATTTGAATGCTCCTGCTGTTCGTGCAACAGATTCATTGAATAATACAGAACAAATCACCATTGATAACCCAAGTGCTGGTGATGTTTATGTAAAGGTGGAGGGAACAAACGTTCCACTTGGTCCTCAGAAATATTACATCGTTTACTCTTTTGTACCTGATGCCGTTGAGTTGACCTATCCATTTGGTGGTGAGGCTATCATTGCTGGAACTCAGACCGAAATCTACTGGGATGCTTCTCCGGGAACTTCATCATTTACGATTGAATTCTCGGATGATAACGGCTCGAGCTGGTCGGCCTTGACCACCGCTGGTGCCAATGCTCGACGAGCAACATGGAATGTACCGAGTAACCTCGCAACCGATCAGGCGCTTGTTCGAATTTCTCGTGGAACTCAAACCGATGTGGTAAACAGTCCACTTGTAGTTGTAGGTAGACCCAATCAAATTGGAGTGGTTCAAGCTTGTCCCGACAGTTTCACGGTACGTTGGCAGCCGGTAATTGGCGCTAATGAATACGAGATATACACTTTGGGCAACAAATACATGGACAGTATTGGTAGAACTACCGATACCTTCTACGTATTCCGCGGTTACTCGCCAAACAACGAAATTTGGTATTCCGTTTCAGCCGTTCCTACGGTTGGAGGAAAAGCAGGCCAACGTGCCATTGCCAAGACCAAGGCCACTGGACTTCAAAACTGTGCAATCTATCGCGACTTAGCAGCATTTGAAATTTCGAGTCCACAACCTGGAAACATTCAGAGTTGTCATGATCTAAGTGCGATGCCTATCATCATTGAGCTATCCAATGCAGGGTTGAGTACTTTGGATACCTTGCCGATTGCCTATTCGGTGAATAGTACGCTGTATCGCGACACCCTTTTCACGACGCTTAACACTTCGGGTTCAACCCAAATGACACTTTCCACTACCATTAATGGAAATGTAGGAGGTAGTTTTGATGTGAAAGTTTGGAGTGAATTGTCAAATGACGGCAACCGATACAACGATACAGCAGAAGTGAATTTCACAGTAGTAACTTCTGGATCGGCTAAAGCCATACCTTTTGTGGAAACCTTCGATTCATGGACCAACTGTGGAATTGCCACCGACTGTGGAGCAACGGTTTGTTCACTATTCAATGATTTCGAAAATCTCGCGAATGGTGTGATTGATGATATCGATTGGAGAACCAACAACGGCTCCACTTCGTCCAGTGGAACAGGACCTTCAAATGATCACACCCAAGGAAATTCATTGGGCAAATATCTCTACTTGGAAGCCAGCGGCTCATGTAACTTCAAAGAAGCCGTATTGATGAGTCCATGTATCGATATTACAGCTGCTAATCAACCTGAGCTTTCCTTCTGGTACCACATGAATGGTGCAGATATTGGTGAACTTCGCGTGGATATTTTCAGCGAAGGCATTTGGTATTTAGATGTCATTACCCCACTAACGGGACCACAAGGAAATGCTTGGATGCGTGTTTCTACGAGTTTGATTCCTTGGGCTGGAAAAGTAGTTTCTGTTCGATTTAGAGGGTCAACTGGTGGTGATTACCAAGGCGACTTAGCCATTGACGATTTGAGTGTCATTGAATCCAATGTAGCTCCTACGGCCGACTTCATCGCCGATAAGAATACTCCTTGTTTGGGCGAAACCGTTCGCCTTGAGGATAAAAGTGTGAATGTAGCCTCTTCTTGGAATTGGAGCATCACTCCTTCTACCTTCAACTTTGTGAATGGTACTACAGCAAATAGTCAAAATCCTGAAGTTCAGTTTACCGCTTTGGGGAACTATGACATCAAGCTCGTGGCTAGCAATTCTGTGGGGTCAGATTCCATTACCAAGGCCGGATTCATCACTCTAAACAACGGATTAACTCTTCCATTTATAGAAGATTTCCAAAACGGATTTGTGCCTACCGGATGGGAGTTGGACAATCCTGACAACCTCCTCACCTGGGAAGGACAGTCTTGTTTAGGCCCCGATGGCACAGCTACCATTGCTGCACGAGTGAACAACTTCAGTTACAATGCATCTGGACAGTTGGATGCACTGGTTTCAAGTAGCTTCGATCTGATTTCACTGGGCAACCCTGCCGTGGTGTTTGATATTTCATATTCCGGGCACACTAACAATTCAAACGATCGTCTGCGCATGGAGGTTTCTACGGACTGTGGACTGACTTGGAATGCCACTGGATATGACTACACCGGTAGTGATTTGCGTACTACGGCAACCACTTCTAGCAACTACATTCCAACAAGCGCTGCCGCTTGGCGTCAGGATACGGTCGACTTAACTTCTTATGCTGGTCAGAGTGTTAAAATTCGTTTCGTGAATATCACCGATGGTGGAAACAATCTCTACCTCGACAACATTCAGTTGTACGATTTGAGCGTTGCCGCCCCTTCAGCTGGATTTGTGAGCGACTTACAAGACTCTTGTTTAAGTAGAACATTGACCTTCACTTATACAGGTAACGCTACGGATGTAGAATGGGACTTCGGATCTGGAGCTACACCATCAATAGCATCGGGCGTTGGTCCTCATGCTGTCTTGTACAGCTTTAGCGGATCTAAGAGAGTACAAATGGATGCTACCAACTTGGGTGGATCCACTCATACAGACTTGTACTTCATCTTGGGTAACCCTCCTATTGCACGATTTAATTATGCCGTGGATGTCACTGATTCCATGACATACAATTTCACCAATACAAGTTTGGGAACCATCACTAACTACACTTGGGACTTTGACGATAATGGAGCTACGAGCACCAGTACGAATGCTCAACACACCTTCTCAACTGGAGGAGATCACGATGTGATGTTAATTGCCGAGAACCGTTGTGGTCCAGATACAGTCATAACCACCATTGCGGGCATTTCTGTTCCTGAAAACGCTCCGGCAAGTTGGGTACTCGCTCCAGTTCCTGCCAGCGACTTCATCACATTGATGAACACGGATGGAAACTTGGAAATTCAATCTTCAGCGATTTACAATATGCAAGGACAACTGCTTTCTGAAGTATCGAGTGAATCAACACTTCAGAGCATCACATTCAACACCAGCCAACTTCCAGTTGGAGTGTATTTCCTTCGCGTTCAATCTAACGGTGAAGTCATTACTTACCGCTTTGTAGTGGGAAGGTAAGTATGTGAGTGAGTGAAATAACTGACGACCCTCGAGAAATTGAGGGTCGTTTTTTTTATTGTTTTAGGGGTTTTAGGGGTTCTATTTGCTGCGATTGATCTTGTGGAATGCCTTTGGAAAAGAAGTTTATACTTTTGAGAAAGAGACGGTCATTTATTATGCCGACTACAAGTGGTTTAAAGACAATCGAAAGGAGTTTTATGAAGAGAATTAGATCTACAATGTTGTACATACAGAGGAGAAACTCGGCTTCCTTCAATTAAACGATGGAAAAACTCAACACACCTCCTCACTTCCTGTCACAATTGACGAATTATATAAAGTAATTAAGGATGTTGAGAGTTCGAGCTTGCCTTAATACTCCACCTAAGCCCCAGTCATCCAACTACCACCATCCGTCATCCAACCCCTAAAACTCCTCAAACCCAAAACACTCTACCTTACCCACGCGAAAGGATTCGCGCGGTAGAGGTGTCACCTCTCATCCATCAACAGTCATCCGTCACCCAACCACTAAAACTCCTTAAACCCATCAAACCCCTTAAACCCATCAAACCCATCAAACCCATCACCCCATCAAACCCACTCCCCATGCACAACCTCCTACTCACCCACCTCAGCGAAACCCGAAGAAGAAGCATTCTACTATGGAGTGCATTACCCACTGAAAAGATGAATTGGAAACCCGATGAAACAGCCATGACTGCAGGAGAGCTCATCCGACATGTGCTCGAAGCTGATTACGGTTGGAACATGATTATTCGTCACGAGGATATGTCCAATTACTCCGCACCATGGAAAGGAAAACCCATCCTTGATCTCCAAACCGAATTAGACTTTGCTGAGCCTTATCGCAAGGCATTTCTCTCCACCATCCGTGGATTGAGCACTGAAGATCTCGAGGCTGTTTCTGTTCACCATCCCGGAAGAGCCAAACCAAAACACATGGCGGAATACATCTTGCGTACTGCCTATCACGAAGCCGTACATGCGGGACAGTTTCAGTCCTATCTTCGTCAGCTAAACGTAGAGCGACCGTTTATTTGGGATTAATCATCAGTCATCTAACATCAAACATCAGTCATCAGTCACCCGTCATCAGTCACCCATCACCCATCAGTCACCAGCCATCCCCCCAACAACCGTGTCCCCTTCAAGAACAATCCAAGCGACATATTGAATCGTTCCATTTGGATCGAGGAGTGAAAAGTGATTGATTGTCCCTATCTCTAAGTTCTTTCCCTCACTTTCCGCAAGAATATGGGCAGCGTCTGACGTGTGAATCCCCTCTCGAATAAGATAGCGGTGAGAATCTTCTTCAAGATAAACCCATGACAAATTGATTTTATCTGGGACTTCCGTAGAATCTAAAACGCCGCTTACCACCGAGCAATCTTCTAAAGCAGGGTCTAAAGTAGGCTCCGTACTTAGCATCAACGCACTAAAAAGCACAATACCTATCAACAAGATCACTTTCGTTTTTGAAGACATAAAAGTGGGGTAACAAGTGAATTAGGCATGGAACATCTCGTCCACAATCGGACGAAGTCCAGATAAGAAGAATTCAACGGCAATCACCATAACGATCAAGCCCATCAGGCGCATCATCACAGTGTTTCCGGTTTCGCCTAGAATTTTGATGATCTTAGAAGAAGAGTAAAGAATGATGTACGTGAGAAGCATGACTACAGCGATGGCCGTGATGAGTGCAATTTTCTTCATCAATGTATCCGCACCTTCCATAAGGACAATGGCATTGGTCATAGCACCGGGACCACAGATCATGGGAATGGCCAAGGGTGTTACCGAAATATCATTCACATAGCTCTTCACCTGATCGTCTTGCACCTTCATTCGTGCCAAGCGGGCTTGAAGCATATCCATCCCCATCAAGAAGAAGATGATCCCTCCAACAATCTTGAAGCTGTTCACCGAAATCCCAAAAAAGCTAAACAGCAGTTGTCCGGAAAAAGCAAAAGCAATGATGGTAAAAAAGGCCACCAATGACGCTTTCTTTGCTGTCTTCGTTCTATTCGATTGATCCAATTCTGCCGTCATGGTCATGAAAATCGGCATGGTTCCCAATGGATTGATCAGGGTAAAGAAGGATGTGAAAGCCAATAAGGCAAAGGATAGCGCTTCATTCATGAGGCAAAGTTCGGAAAAGAAGTTGGGAGTTTGGAGCAATGATGCCCAACTGGGTTCTAGGTACGCTCGAAGTCTGAAGTTAGAAGCCAGAAGTCTGGAACCAAAAATCCTACCTCCTATGCAGAGCCAATAACAACATAAACATGATGGCTCCATTAATTAGCAACAGCTCAAACCCTGCGGTATAACCGATGAGTTGCTCGGAGTACATGTTAAATAGGAAGGTTAAAATCGGACTTGCAATGGCTGCAAGAGGAACCCATTTGTCGCGAACCTTTAATGATGTAAACAAGCCAAAGGAATAGAGTCCAAGTAAAGGGCCATAGGTGTATCCCGCAGCTTCAAAAATTCGAGAAATCACATTCTGAGGAGCGGTATACTTGAAGAGGATGATAACGATGAGAATGGTTATCGACATCCCAATATGAACAAGGCGGCGTTTTCTAACGAGTGATCGCTCATCGTTCTTTAACAAATCTGAATCTATTGGCGTAGTCACTTCCTTTCTTCTATCGATTTCTAGAATATCCACACAGAAAGAAGTAGTCAGCGCGGCTAATGCTGAATCAGCACTGGAATATGCTGCTGCAATCAGTCCAATGATGAACATCACACCAACAATCACGGGAAGATGTCCGCCCAAAGCGATGGTTGGAAATAAGTTGTCATCCGCGGCAGGCAATCCCATTGCAGAACCGTAGTCATAGAGCAAAACACCGAGTGCCAAGAAAAGTAGATTCACAAAAATCAAGGAAGTGCTGAGGCCATACATGTTCTTCTGTGCATCCTTCAAAGATCTACAGGTGAGATTCTTCTGCATCATATCTTGATCCAACCCCGTCATACAGATTGTAATAAACATACCTCCAAGGAATTGCTTTAAAAAATGACGTTTTGAATCATCCCCAAAGAAAGATCCCCAAAAGCCCCCTTCTCCAGATTCTTGTCCGAGGAAAAACACCCGACTCATGGAAGATTCTGAAATGTACTGTGTGAGTGAAACGCCTTCTGGAACAATCGCATCCGACAAATAGTAAACGGTTAGTCCCACTGCTCCAAGCATAAAGAGCGTCTGCAGCGTATCTGTATAAACAATCGTTTTGATCCCTCCTCTAAACGTGTAAATCCAAATCAATGAAATGGTTCCACTCACCGTTACCCAGAAAGGTACGCCCATCGCTTCAAACACTGTAAATTGAAGAATATTCGCAACCAAGAAGAGTCGAAAACTCGCTCCTACTATTCTGGACAACAAGAAGAAGGAAGCTCCTGTCTTATAGGTACTTCGACCAAACCGCTCTTCCAAATAGGAATAGATCGATGTCAGGTTTAATCGGTAGTACAGCGGCAGTAACACATGCGCAATCACCATATATCCAGCAAAGTACCCCAACACCATCTGCATATAGGAAAACTGAGAACCCGCTACCCATCCTGGAACTGAAATGAACGTCACGCCTGAAAGCGAAGCCCCAATCATTCCAAAAGCGACTACATACCACGGAGAATTTCGGTTCCCCGTAAAGAAGGTTTCATTGCTGTCGTTCTTGCCCGTTACCTTCGCTATAATCAACAATACAGCGAAATACAGGAGTATGAGGAGTAGAATAAGGTTTGCGTTCATGGGGGTAAAGATAGGATTTGGTCTTGGGTCTTTCGTCTATGGTTCTAGCTTCATGCCACTGGCTTCCGCTTCAAATATGGGGCAATGGGTAACAAGGTAATCCCGAATGGAAGAACGCACTACAATGAAAATAACTTTGAACAGTTCATTTCTAGCACCTTGAGGCAGTTGCGGAACGAGATTCACCATTAGAAATTCTCAGACAGATTCTACGAAAGGAAGAGGTACTTCCTATGTGCATTGAACATACGTCGTGAATTCAAAAAATGCTGTCTAGTTTGCGAAGGTCAATGTTGTTGACTAAACCTATTTGAATAAAAAATTCTAGCCTTAGGCAGAAATTGGCCGCACAACGCCCCAAGACCAAAGACCAAAGATTAACTTTACCCCATGCAATACTCATCAAAAGTTCTGGAGAACGCGATTCATGAAATTGCGAAATTACCGGGCATTGGCAGACGTACGGCGTTGAGATTGGCACTGCATATTCTACGACAATCGCCGGAGGAAATGCACTTGCTTTCGGACGCTATTCGGGTGTTGGTGGATGATGTAATGTATTGTAAAAACTGCCACAATTTGAGTGACTCGGACATTTGTGGGATCTGTGCAGATCAGACTAGAGATAGAGAAACACTTTGCGTTGTTGAAGACATCCGAGATGTGATGGCGATAGAGCAAACCGGACAATACAAAGGATTATATCACGTTCTCGGTGGACTCATTTCTCCCATGGAGGGAATTGGTCCGGGTGAACTGACGATACAATCGCTGGTTTCCAAAATTGAATCGGGCGAAATCAAAGAGGTGATCTTTGCCCTGAGCTCCAACATGGAAGGAGATACTACCACATTCTACATCTTCAAACGGTTGAACAATCCTGATCTTACGGTCTCTACCATCGCTCGAGGACTGGCCGTTGGCGATGCGCTGGAATACGCTGACGAAATCACTTTGGGACGCTCTCTTCAACACCGCGTTCCGTACGAGAATTCAACGCGATGAACGCTACCCGCGTCAAAATACTTCTACACCTTGCGGTATTTGCCTGGCTTTTCTCGCTTTGGCAATTCACGAATTATGGAAATGAAGAAGATGCGTATACGGCTGTGATGACAGCATACGAGAGTCATTCCTCAAATACCTATGTCCTCTCGCGTTTCCCTGGGCATCCCGTGTACGAATACCTCCTTAGATGGTTATATCCCGTCAACCGCATCGGCTACTCCCTACTTAGTATCATTGCTACCTATGTGAGTTTTCTATTGGTGATTCGCATTGCCAAAAGACACATGGGAGAAACCAAAGCACATTGGGTTGGTATTACTTTTCTATTGACCCCCATTGTTGGTATCATGGCTTGGCAAACCATGGAATACATGCTAACGTTGGCTTTCTTATTAGCGGCTTGGAATTCGGCCGAGCAAAAGAACTGGATGATTGCAGCAGTCTTTACGGCATTGGCAACAGGTTGTCGACTTCCTTCTTTGATGTACGGTCTTCCTCTCTTTATACTGCTTTGGCAAAATTCTTCACTCTCTAAAGCTCTTTTCTTTGGAGGGTTGAGTTTTATTCTGTCTTGTGTGCTCTACTTCCCCGTTTATCGTGAATATGGTTGGGATTTCTTCACAACTTACGACCTTCCCTATCCACCCATTGCAAAAGTCGTTTACAAAGCCACCTTGGGTACCTATGGCATTTTCCAATTGATTGCAATCGTATGGGCTAAGGCCGGACTAAAATGGAATATGTTCTTAATCAATGTATTCAAGCAAAATTCCCTACCTGTGGCCGTTGCCTTCCTCATGAGTCTTGGCTCCTATATTTTCTTACCAGAAAAGTCTGCGTTCCTCATTCCTTTCGCAACTCTAGGTTGGTTTATCCTCTTCCAATATTCCAACCAGCGCTTCTCGAAAGCAATTGTGGTGATGAGTGTCCTGGGCGCATTCACATTGGGAACCGATCTCAGTGATGATATGAGAGGTATTCCTTCCGATCAGGCTTCCTTCACTATTCCTGCTGGAAATCAAGATATCGCTGTGATGCTTTTTAAAGGCCCCGCTCGCGCAAGTATCATAAAGGCTGAAAACAAGATAAACACCACCAAAAAGATCGTTCGAAAGCTAGATGAATTGAATCAACCAGCCTTAGTAATTACCGGATGGTGGTATCCTTTTATTCAGGTAGAAGAACTGCGGCTGAAGAATTTTACACATGTCGTTCCCGATCCTTCTGAGCCTCGGAGAGCGGATGTAGAATATGTGTATTATGCGAATGAAATAGACATACAACGAGCAATAAGCGAAGGAAAGTCCATATTTTTCACCCCTGAATCAGAAATCTACAACGAGCAACGTTACGGACATAATCTCGTAGCTAAGTACGGTACACCCCTCGAAATCCTGACTGAGTGAAACTTTCCATCATCATCGTGAACTATAATGTTCGCCACTTTTTAGAGCAGTGTCTCTATTCGGTGGAGAAAGCTATCTCGGGTATAGAAGCGGATGTCTGGGTGGTAGATAATGCCTCTGTAGATGACTCTATGGAGATGGTTCGAGAGAAGTTCCCTTGGGTTCAATGCATCGACAATGCAGAAAATGTGGGTTTCGCAAAGGCCAACAATCAAGCTGCAATTGCATCGAACAGCGAATACGTCCTTCTTCTCAATCCAGATACCATCCTCCCTGAAGACAATCTGAAGAAAGTACTTGCCTACATGGATTCCCATCCCAAATGCGGTGCTTCAGGTGTTCGAATGTACGATGGTGCAGGAACATTTCTTCCTGAATCAAAGAGAGGTTTACCTACACCATGGGTTGCTTTTTACAAGATTTTCGGACTCAGCTCCATTTTTCCCAAGTCCGAGAAATTTGCTCGTTACCACTTGGGACATCTAGATCCAAACGAAAACCAACGGGTTGAAATTCTCGCTGGGGCATACATGATGATGCGCAGAGATGCTTGGAATAAGGCTGGCATGTTGGATGAAACCTACTTCATGTACGGGGAAGACATTGACCTGAGTTATTCCATAGAAAAAGCGGGATATGAAGTCCATTATCTCGCAAACGCTCCTATCATCCATTACAAAGGTGAAAGCACGAAAAAGGGAAGCTTGAATTACGTGTTCATCTTTTACAACGCCATGCTCATCTTTGCAAAAAAACACTTGTCTAAAGGATATGCCAGCGCCTTTTCGCTACTTATTCGCATGGCAATCTACCTTCGAGCAGCACTTAGTATAGGCAAGCGAATTGTATCTCGATTGGCACTTCCCGTGCTCGACATCCTCGTGTTCACTGGTGGCATGCAGTTCATCATCAAGTACTGGGAACACAACCATCGTTTTATTGAAGGAGGTAGTTATCCCGATTTCTACAAGTGGGGAATCACCCCAATTTATGCGCTTTTATGGGTCATTGGATTGATATTGGCCGGAGGTTATCGAAAGCCAATCAAGCTAAATCGCATTTTGTCGGGATTGATTTTGGGAACCTCATTCATCTTCATTCTCTATGCACTGAGTCCCGATGAGTTCCGATTTTCAAGAGCACTGATTATCATGGGCAGTGCATGGATGACATTCGCAGTACTTACCCTTCGCTTTGCGATCAGTTTTGTTCCGGGATCTCAAACTGGACTTTGGAGCACCGATCAACGACGGGTTGGCTTCATAGGCTTTGAAAAGAATGCAAATGGTGTCAAATCTCTCCTAAGTAGCGATGAAAGGCCATTAAGCACCTTTGACATCCTTGAGTTGGAAAACCTACAATCGGAGTGTTACGCCTTAGATATCAACGAATTGATATTGGATAGCACTGCGCTTTCCTACGCTCAGATTACAGAGATTTTCAAAGAATATGGTCGCCAAAAAATTCGTTTCCAAATTGCATACCCAGAGGAAGGTTGGATGATTGGGAGTAACAGTATTCATACACGCGGACAAGCATTGGGGAAAAAGAGCTTTGCTTTGAGTGAAGCAAAGGTGCTCCGTAACAAGCGGACATTTGACATTTTGGTGTGTCTCTTTTTGTGGACATTATCCCCTATTGCTATATGGGCGCCTCGCTTACGCGTACTGTGGTGGCAAACTTTTTCGGTTCTTTTGGGAATGAAAACTTGGGTGGGATATGCCAACCCACTACCTTCGCTTCCGAACATCAAGAAAGGTGTTATTCCTATCAAAAATCTGCAAGACAAAGACTTACAGATGAAAGCAGACAACGCCTATGCCTCCACGGCCGATATAAATGTGGATGCTAGGGCCTTGATTCGTTTCTTGAGAAAGGGATAAAATCCACACGCCACCTCGCAACTCGTGTTCAAATCCACACTTTCTACCCGACCTTTTTCTTACCTTCGCAGTCGCGAAAAACAACGCACCCATGGCTCAACACGAATTGATCATGCCCAAAATGGGCGAAAGTGTAGCTGAAGCTACAATCATCAATTGGCTCAAAGAAGAAGGCGAAACCATTGAAATGGAAGAGTCTGTCTTGGAGATTGCCACTGATAAAGTAGACAGTGAAGTTCCGTCTCCAGTGGAGGGAACACTCGTTAAGAGATTGTTTGCTGAAAACGATGTGGTAAAAGTTGGTGAAGTAATTGCTATCATCGAAACAGAAGGCGGCGACGCTGCCCCAACTGCTTCGTCGAATGGAAGCGAAACCCCAAAAGAGAGCAACACTCCGGCTGCTCCAGCGGCTGCATCTGAAGCTGAAAAGCGCGTTTCTGACGCAATGGAAGCTACGGGAAGTATTGCACGCGAAAGCAACGGTAGATTCTACTCTCCTTTGGTACGCAGCATTGCAGAAACTGAAGGCATCTCTCAATCTGAACTCGATTCAATTGAAGGAACAGGATCTGAAGGCCGCGTAACGAAAAGTGACATTCTTAATTTCATCGAAAACAGAGGTTCTGCTCCAGCTAAGCCAGCAGCACCTGCAGCTACCCCGGCAGCAGCTCCAGCAGCTCCAGCACAAGGTGGTGGAATGCCTAAGTACACGGGTACAATCCCTGTATTCCCTGGTGATGAAATCGTAGAAATGGACCGTATGCGTAAGCTTATCTCCGAACACATGGTGATGAGCAAGCACGTTTCTCCACACGTAACAAGCTTTGTTGAAGCCGATGTAACCAACATCGTCAACTGGAGAAATAAGATCAAGAAATCCTACGAAGCTCGCGAAGGCGAAAAAATCACCTTCACTCCAATCTTCATTGAAGCTTTGGCAAAGGCGATTAAAGACTTCCCGAACATCAACATTTCTGTTGATGGAACCAATTTGATCAAGCACCGCCAAATCAATATTGGTATGGCTGCTGCACTTCCTTCAGGTAACCTTATTGTTCCTGTTATTAAGAATGCAGATCAATACAACTTGAATGGCTTGACCAAGCAAGTAAACGATTTGGCCAATCGCGCACGCGCCGGCAAATTGTCACCTGACGAAATCAAGGACGGAACGTACACCCTTACCAATGTCGGTTCATTCGGCAATGTGATGGGTACACCTATCATCAACCAACCTCAAGTAGCCATCATGGCTGTTGGTGCTATTCAGAAGAAGCCTTCTGTAATTGAAACACCAGAGGGAGATATGATTGCCATTCGTCACAAGATGTTCTTGAGTCACTCCTACGACCACCGCGTTGTAGACGGTGCACTAGGTGGAATGTTTGTTCGTCGAGTTGCTGATTATCTGGAACAATGGGATCCGAACAGAGATATCTGATCTACTCATTCTCATAAATAAAGGGAGCCGAAAGGTTCCCTTTTTTGTTGTTTACGGCTCTTATCTGTTCACTAGCACGATCCAAACCATATAAAAGTGCGATCTTGCTCTCACTTCTAAACGCTACAATTACGATTCATGGAGTTACAACTCAAAAGACCTATTTGCTTTTTCGATTTAGAAACCACAGGCATCAATGTGGTAAAAGATCGAATCGTGGAAATTTCCATCATGAAAGTATTCCCAGATGGAGAACGCGAAAGCAGAACCTGGTTAGTAAATCCTACTATTCCCATTCCAAAAGAGTCGTCTGACATTCACGGAATCACCGACGACAAGGTGAAAGACAAGCCAACGTTCAAAGAACTGGCGCACCGTGTATACGACATGGTGAAGGATAGCGACCTGGCGGGATACAACTCTAATAAATTCGACATTCCGCTTTTGGCTGAAGAATTCCTTAGAGCTGATGTTGATTTTGAAATGAACAAGCGAGTGGCTGTAGACGTACAGAATATTTTCCACCGAATGGAGCAACGCACGCTTTCTGCAGCTTACAAGTTCTATTGCGGAAAAGATCTAGAAAATGCCCATACCGCAGAGGCTGATGTTACTGCGACCTATGAAGTTCTAAAGTCTCAATTGGACAAGTACGAGGAATTGCAGAACGACATGGAATGGCTGAGTGAATTCTCAAATCGTCAGCGTGTAGTAGATTTTGCCGGATTCATCGCCTACAATGAAAAAGACGAGGAAGTCTTCACTTTTGGAAAGTATAAGAATCACTTGGTGAAAGATGTATTGGACAAGGATCCAGGGTATTATGGTTGGATATTAAATTCCGATTTCCCCCTTTACACCAAGAAAATCCTCACATCTATCAAGCTAAAGGGAATGAAGATGTAAGGTCGATTGCCCTACTGTTACTATCTTCCGCCTTCCTAAATACTAAGTTGCATGAAAATTCTATGCATTGGTCGGAATTACATTGACCACGCAAAAGAGTTGAACAATCCCGTTCCATCAGAACCCGTCATTTTTGGCAAGCCCGATTCGGCGATTCTACCCAATGGACAGGATTTCTACATCCCAGAATTCAGTTCGGAAATCCATCACGAGCTTGAATTAGTGGTACGTATTTGCAAACATGGGAAGCACATTCAACCCAAGTTTGCCAAAAAATACTACGATAGAGTTACCGTTGGAATCGACTTCACCGCTCGAGATTTACAATCCAAATTGAAGAGCAAGGGCCTACCTTGGGAAATCTCTAAAGGATTTGACGGATCGGCAATTGTAGGTGATTTTGTGGGGATAGATGAACTCGAAACCGATATTCAAAATACTGATATACGCCTGACTGTGAACGGGGAAACAGCGCAGCATGGCAATACTTCTGAAATGATTTTTCAAGTGGATGACCTCATTTCGCATTTGTCTACGTACTATACATTAAGACAAGGCGACTTGATTTTCACTGGAACTCCTGCTGGGGTTGCAGCCGTAAAGCAAGGAGATTGTTTAGAAGGATTTATTAATAATCGAAGCACTTTTAAAGTAGACGTTAAATAATCTATTCACAACTGTGAATAAAAGAACGCTGCTGGAGTGGAAGAGATAATTATATTTGTTTCCTGTGGTGTACACTCGCAATAAAACACTAAGTATGAAAAAATGGTTACCCCTACTGGGGCTTTTGCTGTTGGGAACTGCCTCGCACGCTCAGTTCGTAACGCTGTTTCAAGAAAATTTTGATGGCGGTACTGTCACTACGACAGCCGAGACTGAAGATAACCTTGGTGGTCCTTCGGTTGCCGGTGGATGGTCTTCCAACACCTCCCTTGCAGTTTCGAACCCAAATAGCTTCCACGCTACAAGAACTCCGAATAAGTCGAAATACTTATATACTTCGGTATTCTCTACAGCTACACTCGCTTATGTAACTTTAGAATTTGACCACATTGCCAAGATTAACTTGGTACAACAAGGTCGTTTAGAGTACTCTGTAGACAACGGTACTACTTGGACACAAGTTCCTGCCTCTACTACCTACTTAGGTTCTAGTACAGGTTACCCATCTACGAACTACTTTAACGGTACATCGTACGCCAACCCAAGCAATACTCCTTATTGGGATCCGTTGGCAAACACCACTCCAAACGCTTCGTGGTGGGCGCACGAAACCTTTGACCTAACACCAATTATTGTTAATGCAACTACTCCGTACACGCAAGTACAACTTCGTTGGGGTTTAGTTGATGTAAACCCTAATCCAAGTGTTGCCACGTATGCTGGATGGTTCATTGATAACATCGAAATCATCGGTGCAACGTGTGAGCTTCAGCCGCCAGTTCTCGATTGGAGCTTTGCGACGGCTCGTCAACCCGTAGGTGCTCGTTACCAAACAAGTCAAGAAATTCGCTTAGAAGTGAGCGATGCAGGCTCTGGTGTGGATACTGTATGGTTGTATTACAACATCAATGGTGGTCCAGACTCAGTGATTGTAATGACTCCAACCGTTGCAGGCTCATGTCCTACTACAGCTCAGTACTTCCACCAAATTGACAGCTTGAATATTGGCGACACCGTTCGCTGGCGAGTTGAAGCTACTGACTGTGCCTGTCCGAATACTACCATCTATCCTGGTCCAGCATCGCCGGATCCATACGCTACTTTCTGGCTAGATACTCCTCCTCCACGTAAATGTGGTCAGACTTCTGTAAACAGTTTCCCTTATTTGATTTCCAACTTGCCTTGGACAGAGAACTTTGAAAACCCTGCCCTTTGGTCGGCTGGTTCTGGTTCTGGTGACGCGGGTTCATCTCACCGTGGTACATTCCCTATGGGTAATCCTCCTGCGGGTCGAAACTGGCAAGTCTCCCCTCTTCCTACCAATGCGGGTTACGGTTGGAGTGTTCGTTCTGGAGCCACAGGTACAGCAAATACAGGCCCTGCCGGAGATGCGACTACCGGTAATGGTAAGTATCTCTATACAGAAGCCTCACAAGGTTCTTCTCCAGTGAATACCTCACCGTTGATTACTCCTTGTATTGACCTTCCACAAAACACATGTGCAGTACTTGAATTCCGTTACCACATGTACGGTTCTGACCTTGACGTGCAACTTCCTGGTGTACTCCGTGTTGACATTGACACCTCTACAAGCACTGCTAACTCAGGATTCAATGCGTATGTGAACGGTATTGAGATTCTTGTGGGTCAGCAAAACACTTCTAGTTCAGACCCATGGCAGACAGCTATTATTCCTCTAGAAGATTATGCTGGTCAAACAGTTAACTTCCGTTTCTTCGGTGTAAAGAGAACTTCTGGAGCGAAGCAAGATATCGCGATTGACGATGTAAAGATTTACGAACCAGATCCAGTGGATATGGAGATGATTTCATTCGTAAATCCTATCAACGGCTTGTGTTCATATAGCAATGCTGAAGACATAGAAATTGTAATGCGTTCTAAAGGATGTCTTTCTCAAGACTCAATTCCAGTAGGATTTAGTGTGAGCTTGAACGGAGGTACTCCTGTAATCCATACAGATTTGGTTACAGATACACTCGATCTTGGTTCATCGCTTCAACGCATCTACAATCCTAAAGCTGACTTGAGTGGTTACGGTTTGTTTGAGATTTACGCTTGGGTAGATATGCCTGGTGATGGAGACCGTGACAACGATACAATCGGTCCACTTTACATTGAGCACATTCAGCCGATCTCAACCTTCCCTTACGTCATGACATTCGACGATCCAAGTTGGGTGTACGGTGATGGTACATTGAATAACCCAGGTACTTTCGGTACAACCGATTGGGAACAATTCCCGCCACACAACCAAGCTCAAATTGGCTTCGTTGTTAATCGTGAAGTAACGGAAGATCACAACACAGGTCCACGTAGAGACTTTTCAAATTTTGGTCAGTACCTCTATGCAGATAGCCGCGCTGTTGGACAGAATTTCGGTAGAATTGAGCTTACTCGCTGTCTTGATTTGACAAGCATGACTCATCCTACATTCTCGTTCTGGTATCACATGTACGGTTCAAATATTGATTTCCTCAAGATTCAAGTTCAGCTTGATGGATCTACAGCTTGGTCAGACATTAACGGCGGTACGATTTCAAATAACGTACCTCCTCACACCCACGAGACTGACGCTTGGAAATACAAGAATGTCGACCTAACTCCTTATGTTGGTGGCCTAATCCGTCTACGCGTACTCGTTCGATCTAAAGGAACGAGCAATGCTACAGACGTGGCGATTGATAACGTAATGATTTGGGACGAAGATGGTCAGACAGACGTTGGTGCAGCCTACATTACTTCCCCTGTTGTTGTAAACAAAACGGTGGCTACACTTCCACAAGCTAAGGTTTACATTCAAAACTTTGGTGAGTCTGCTGTGTCTAACATTCCAGTGAACATCACTATTACAGACGCTTGTGATCCTACTCAAACTCAAACGCTAACGTACACTCACCCTGGCCCTCTCGCAGCGCACTCGGGTACAGAAGTAACCTTCCCTACTACTCCAAATTACCCATTGGGTACATTTGAAATGAGAGCTTGGACAGGAATGACGGGTGATGCAAATAGCTACAACGACACCACGGTTAGTTACTCTGCTACTTTCCAGTCTCTATCCATTCCTTATGCTGAAAACTATGACAGCTGTGGATTCGATACGAAAGGTTGGTTCTCTCAAGGAGGTCTTCTTGCTTGGGAGCACGGTACACCAAACAAAGGTGGAGGATGGACTACTGCATTTAGCTCACCTAACTCTTGGAACGTAGCGAACAACTTCGACTACCAAAACCAAGACGAATACTTGCGCGTACCACCACTTATCGATTTTGATACAGTTGTGGGTGCAATCCTCCGCTTCCGTCATAAGTTCAACTTTGCAGCAAACGACGGTGGTCGCCTCGAATACTTCCAAAACGGTCAGTGGAACCAGTTCGGTTTCAACTCATCACAAGTGGGTATTAATTGGTATGGCAATGCCGGAGTTGGCGCCTTTAACGGTCAAGAAGCTTGGACTGGAAACCAGCCTTGGGCAATTTCAGAATTTCCACTCTTGATTTGGAACTTCAACACCAACCCACTGCGCTTGCGTTACGCAATGCAAACGACCAATACTTCTAGTGGTGGTCAAGGTTGGAGTATTGACGATTTCCAAGTGATTGTTCCTCCTCAAAACAGCGTGAGTCCAATCTTTGGTGACACGAAAGAATACCTCGTTGTTCCTAACAACCCTGCTACGATTCTTGCCAAGGTTCAAAATACAGGTGAGAAAACACTGGACTCATGTTCAATCCAATTCCGTGTAGATAACGGCCCTTGGTCACCAATTGAATACGTTGCACCAGACAATGGTACATGGTACAAAGGAAGAGTGATTCCATTTGAATTCGATACGAAGACCGTTCCTTTGGCTCCTGGTCAGCACACAATCGATATTCAGACTTCGCTTCCTATCAGCACGTATGATGGTATGCCGAAGAATGACAACCGCCCTGCGGATGACATGTTTAGCTTCACCGTTGATGTATTGCAAGACGTAACTCCGACAAGAGATACTTCTGCTTACTGTAACGACTTTGAAGATGCATCCCTCACTCCACTTGTGGCTCTTCACTCTTACAACAAGAACAGAGATCACGACTGGGAGTTTGGTACGCCGAACCACCCATTGTTGAACGGTACTCACTCAGGTGTAAACGCGTGGGCAACTCGTTTGGATTCGAACTACCATAACTTAACGGAGAGCTCACTTCACACTCCTTTCTTTGCTCTCGTTCCAGATTCTACCTACAAAATGGAGTTCTGGCACAAGATGAGCGGTGAAGAATACCACGATGGTGGTGGTGTAGAATTTAGCTTCAACGGTGGTATCACTTGGTATGCATTGGGTCAAGTATTCCCTAGTGGCGACTGGTACAACACTACTCACGTTACATCACTGAGTAGATTGAACGGTGGTTGGACAGGGAACTTTGGATGGACACATTCTTCTTGTTCATTCCAAGTTGACACCCCAGGTACAGTAGTATTCCGTTGGAGATTTGCGGCTGATTACACCGTAGACGGTGCAGGTTGGATTATTGATGACTTCTGTTTCAATATTACCGGCGAAGCGCCAACAACTGGTCCAATCAGCATCAATGAGCTTGAGAAAAATGCGATCTCTAGCATCCAGCTCTACCCTAACCCAGCGGTAGACTACACCGATATTCAACTCATCGCAGCTGAAAACGGAGATGCTAAGTTTACAGTAACCAATCTCGTAGGTCAGACACTTCAGACCATCAACGAGAGAATTACAGTAGGCAAGAACAACATTCGAATCAATACCTCTGAATTGACGAACGGTGTTTACATTGTAAGTACTGAATTGAACGGAGAAGTAAGTACAATTAAGTTTGTAGTTGCTCGATAGTTAACTCCGATAGATGAATAGAAAGGGCGCCAAATTGGCGCCCTTTTTTTATTTCAACTGACCATAAGACACTCGCCCTCAGTTGTGTAGGACAAAATGTCTGATTCCACATCAACTTTCTGTCTTGGTCTTACAATTGATGAAAGCTGAGCATATCACAAGCATATACACAATGAAACTCGATAAATTCACCATCAAATCACAAGAAGCCATCCAAGCTGCTCAACAGCTCGCGATGGATCGCGGGCATCAGGCCATTTCTGATGCTCATATTATGGAGGGAATTCTTGAAGTTGACGATCAAGTCCTCCCCTTCCTACTCAAAAAATTGGGGGCAAATCTAGACCCCATTCGAACAGCAGTCCGTGCACACATTGAAAGTCTGCCTCGCGTAGAAGGAGGTCAGCAGTACTTGAGTCGTGAAGCAAACGACGTTCTCAGCAAAGCGCAAGGCGCCGCTCAAAAAAACGGTGATGAATTCGTATCACTAGAACATGTTCTTATTGGGTTGCTTTCTGCCAATGGTACCGTTAGTAGAATCTTGAAAGATGCAGGTATCAATCAAAAGGATCTTCAAATTGCCATTGATGAATTGCGCAAAGGGTCCAAAGCAAATACCGCCAGTGCAGAAGACAGTTACAATGCTCTGGGTAAGTATGCGCTCAACCTAAATGAACTTGCAGATACCGGTAAACTTGATCCTGTAATTGGTAGAGATGACGAAATTCGTCGCATCCTTCAAATTCTCTCAAGACGAACCAAGAACAACCCTATCCTCGTGGGAGAACCAGGGGTAGGTAAAACTGCGATAGCCGAAGGTTTAGCACACCGTATCGTTCAAGGAGATGTTCCGGAAAACCTAAAATCGAAAGTCATTCACTCATTGGATATGGCCAGTTTGATTGCTGGTGCCAAATACAAAGGTGAGTTTGAAGAACGACTAAAGGCAGTGGTAAAGGAAGTAACGAGCAGTGATGGAGAAATCATCCTCTTTATTGATGAAATTCACACATTAGTTGGTGCTGGTGGTGGTGAAGGGGCCATGGATGCCGCTAACATTCTTAAGCCAGCATTGGCAAGAGGAGAGCTGAGAGCTATCGGAGCAACAACCCTGAATGAATATCAGAAGTACTTCGAAAAGGACAAGGCGCTTGAACGTCGATTCCAGAAAGTGATCGTTGCTGAACCGGATACCGAAAGTTCGATTTCCATCTTGCGTGGGATCAAAGACAAGTATGAAACCCATCACAAAGTTCGAATCAAGGATGAGGCAATAATCTCCGCTGTAGAACTTTCACAACGCTACATCACTGATCGATTCTTGCCAGACAAGGCCATCGATTTGGTAGACGAAGCTGCTTCGAAATTGCGACTTGAAATCAACTCAAAACCTGAGGAAATTGACGTCTTGGACCGCAAGATCATGCAACTTGAAATTGAACAGGAAGCCATTAAACGCGAGGACGACAAAAAGAAGTTGGCTCTTATTAAAGAGGAGTTGGCAAATCTACGCGAAGACAGAAACGCGCTTGCTGCAAGATGGGAAGGCGAAAAGGAAATCGTTGAGCGCATCCAAAAAGCGAGGGAAGATATTGAGCGCTTCAAGCATGAAGCTGATCAAGCTGAACGCGCTGGGGATTTCGGGAAAGTGGCAGAACTCCGCTATGGACGCATCAAAGAAGCCGAAGAAGACTTGAAGAAAAGCGAAGCTGATCTAGAAGCGCGAGAAACCGGCAATTCGCTTATCAATGAAGAGGTTACCTCAGAAGACATTGCCGAAGTCGTTTCTAAATGGACAGGTATACCAGTGAATAAAATGCTGGAATCTGAACGCTCCAAGCTCTTGCGCTTAGAAGAGGAACTCCACAAAAGAGTAGTTGGTCAAGATGAAGCCATATCTGCAGTTTCCGATGCCATTCGCAGAAGTAGAGCAGGTTTAGGTGATGACAAACGACCCATTGGTAGTTTCATCTTCTTGGGCTCAACCGGAGTAGGTAAAACCGAATTGGCGAAAACACTTGCGTCATTCCTCTTTGATGATGAAAATGCGTTAACGCGCATTGATATGAGCGAATATCAAGAGAGACACGCAGTGAGCCGACTCATTGGAGCACCTCCGGGCTATGTTGGATATGATGAAGGAGGCCAACTCACTGAAGCAGTTCGCAGAAGACCGTATTCGGTTGTCTTGCTCGACGAAATAGAGAAAGCACATCCAGATGTATTCAACATTCTGCTTCAGGTCTTGGACGATGGTCGACTTACCGACAACAAAGGTCGTACGGTCAATTTTAAAAACACCATCATCATCATGACCTCCAACCTCGGTTCTCAATTGATCCAGGAGAAACTGGCAGACTATGACGAAAACAGGCCAAATGATGTGATGAATTCATTGAAAGATGAAATTCTCACGATGCTAAAAGCGCACATGCGACCAGAATTTATCAATCGTGTGGATGAAATTGTCACCTTTACTCCACTGAGTTCAAAAGAAATTTCAGGAATTGTTGACATCCATCTACAACAGCTCAAAAAGATGCTGGCGAAAAAGGATATTACTCTGGATTTCACTCCAGAAGCTGTAGGTCATATTGCGCGCGTTGGATTTGATCCACTTTTTGGCGCTAGGCCCGTAAAACGAGTGATACAGCGAGAAGTACTCAATCCTCTATCGGTGAAAATCATCGGTGAAGAAGTGACTGCAGACAGTGTAATTCTCGTAGATGAATTTGAAGGAAACATCGTTTTTAGGAACATATAATATTCGATAATACGCACTAAATGAGGGGCTTTTTCCACTAGGAAAAGGCCCCTTTTACAATTGGTTGCTATCATTATTGGGAATTAAAAAGATTTTATTTGTAACTTTCTTCACCGAAGCCTAATTATACGCTACTATGAAGAAGTCGCACACCTTCAGATTACGCTCTAATGCTTTGGCCCTCATCACCGCTTTTTCGTCGGTTGCTATGCTGGGTCAATCCAATGATGGCGTTCAGAATGTTGAACTCTTTCCGGAAAAGTCTACACCAGAAGTGGTTGAAGTGTCTGGGATTTTCAGCATGGAAGTTACATGGACAGGTGTGCAGTCTCGAATTGAATCCATCAACTGGGATAATTTTGGACTGAGCAATTCAGGTAGTGCATATTTGCGAATTCTTGATGCCGAAGGCACAGAGCTGTACACAGGCTACCCAACTGAGCGTTCCAACGGAGATCATCAATTTGAAGTGGCATCCGTCTTCTTCGAAACAGGCTTCACTTACACCTTGGAATTTGACCTCAATCAAACCAGTATTTCTATCTACTCCAACAACGTATTCCCTTGGAGACCAGACAATGCTGATCCTATTGATATTGAAAGTACAGAGTTAATCGGAGTAGCAGATCAACCCGTTGATCCCGACAAAGTATTCCCCTATTTCACTATGAATATGGTATACGGTGTGGGTCTAGAAGAAACGACCCATGAATCTTGGTCTACTTATCCGAATCCTGCTACAGATTGGATTTCATTGCCTGAATTGACAACCTCCGCTCAAGTAGATTTCTATTCAGTTAGTGGCCAATTGGTTCACTCAGAAAATGCAGAAGCGAATCAATCTAGCATCTCTACATCTACCCTAGCCGCTGGAATGTACATTGTGGCTGTCCGCGGTGAAAATGGTGAACTGATTGCTCGTTCAACCGTCACAGTAGAATAAGCTTCTCTTCATAGTAAATAAGATGGAAGTAAAAGTTTCCATCTGAAGTGTGGTATTCGAGTCGGGTGCGGGAATCTTGATCATATTCACGACACTAAACACGCCTTTCCACAAGTGACTCCTTACGGGGAAACGTGACAAACCAATACCCAGACTCCAATAGTATTTTGAGCCTCGAATGAATAACGGAATGGCTTATCCAGCGGAATTATAACTCGGATTCTCACTACCTCCTTTCAACCCTGTAGCACCATAACCTACTGCTCTCCTACCCCGCCAAATCCAGCAATCGTGTAAAGTCGAGGTTCATTGAGCGTATCTGAAGGCGATCAGAAGTACTATGCACTCAATTGAATTGAAAGTGCATCGAGAGTAGTTAGTTTCCCCATTGGCTGTGTTGATAGCGTTGCGCATTTCGAGCATGTTGACGAACCGTTTTTGCAAAGGCATGGTAGCCCGGACGGTCAGGGTCGGCGCACATGAAGATATAATCGTGTTTTTCAGGATTCAGCACCGCTTCAATGGCCGTAATCTCTGGGATAGAGAGAGGTCCAGGAGGTAGGCCTGAGTATTTGTAGGTGTTGTAAGGAGAATCCAATTCCAGCATACCATACAGCACTCTGCGCACCTTGGGTTGATCTGGATTCGCCTTCTCATAGGCATACTTCACCGTAGGGTCCGCCTGGAGCTTGATACTCTTGTCCAATCGATTCAGGTACAATCCTGCTACTTTGGACATTTCATCCGTCATATAGGTTTCACTTTGAACGATGGATGCAAGTGTCGCGACTTCCTCAGGTGTGAGCCCCAAATTTTTGGCCTTCTCCACTCTAGTGTTATTCCAGAACTTATCTCTCTCTGTAATCAAGCGGTTTACCACATCTGTCGGCGAAGTAGTCCAATATACTTCATAAGTGTTCGGTACGATATAAGCCAATCGATACTCAGCTTTAACCTTGTGTTCTCCCCAGATCTCATCACTGTTCAATGCCAAGTAAAAGGCTACAGAATCGGCTTGAAGGTCCCGTGCTAACTCTCCGGCTAAATCCGCAAAATCAATCACATGATGAAACTGTAACTTCGTAGGAGTCTGAATACCCGCTACAAGTCGGTTTACCATTTCTCGATTGGTCATTCCCTCCGTAAATACATACCGGCCTGGCTTCAGTTTTTCAGGAAGGCCTTTGAGTTCCGCCCATTTTTCAAAGCTATCCGCATCTACTAGACCTGAATCCAAAGCAGCAACAATATCCTGCAACTCCGAGTTGGGATGAACGAAAAACTCAATAGGCTCACCTTTGAAGTTCGATTCAAACAAAACATCATATCCAATAACGGCTACTATCGAGCCAGCGAGTACAACAAAAACTCCAAGAAAGAATAGAATCCTCTTACGCATCATGATCAATCACCTCTAGTTTTTTCCCTGTTGATTCAGGAACTTCCAAACGCTCTGGTACCTTTCGTTATTGGGATACAGCTCCATTAACGGTTTCAATACAACCTTGGCATCGGAATATTTCTTTTGTGCTATATAACAGGAAACCAAGTTTAAGCGGGCAGGCTCGTAATCTGGATTGAGTTTTATTGCCGTTTCAAACTGAGTCACTGCTGTAGCGGTATCTCCATACAAAAGGTCCACATAACCCAGGTTTCCGTGTCCTTCTGGCAAATATGGATTGGCTTCCACAATCTTTTTGAAAGAAGTTTCTGCCGTTTGTATGTCGCCCATCTTTAATGCAACAGCCCCAAATTTATTCTCAAATTCGAGCACGTGAGGTGCCAGTAAGGTTGCCTTTGCATAAAAACCTCTCGCCTTCTCCAATTGTCCTAGCTCATCATAGGCTTGACCAATCCGGTATGCGGTCCACGCATCTCTATTGTCGTAGGTTGTAGACATCAGTCCATCTAACACACGTTGAGCCCCTTCGCTTTCAATATACTGAACCATCAAGGCAGGTGTGTTTCTCAAATAGTAAATGTGCACTCTCTCCGAAACTGAGGATCCTTCAGGAAGTTTTTGAACATATTTCCAAGCTGAATCCAATAAAGTAATGGCCCCTGAGAACTGCTCATACTGCTGAATAAAGGCTCTTGCCTTACTTCGAACAGACGGATTAGGATTGTTGATGGCAACCAACGCTTGAAGAACTCTTTCTGTTTGTTCTAATCGCTCGCGAGTCCTAGTACTCGGAACAGCAATCTTGTGATCGTGCACTGTGACGTGAGGAATATCTTCAGAGCTTGAAACTGGCATATGACACGAAACACAGTTATCAGCTACTTCCTTTCGAACAGGAAGTTCTTCTGAACACAACTGCAATTCTCCTCCAGTCGTATGGCACGTCGCGCATCGAGCATTGAAGATATCAATATTCGTCTCCCGTACACTGATATGCGGGTTGTGACATGAAATACAGTTAAAGGTGCCCTCGGAGTGAATCACACATTGCGACTGAGCAAATCGGTCTACATGACTTGCCATAATGAAAGATTCATCACTGTCTTCATAGCGCGGCAAGTAAACATCCATCACATCCGACAATACCATACCCGGTTTGAAATCGAAGAAGCTCTTCCCCTCTGCCAAAACTGCATTTCCTTGTAAATGACACCGCTGGCAAATCTCCACTTGTCGTTTGGCATCTAATCGTCGAGGATTAACAATGCTGTAATCCGGACCCTGACTGGTGTCTACGTGAATTCCTGCAAGCTTTTCTTTGACGTGAATCTCCCCCGGTCCATGACATCTTTCGCAGTCAATTCCCATGGGAACACGATTGAACTTATTGTTAGACCCGCGCACGAAATCCACGGGCATTGCATTGTGACAACTCATGCACTCCAATCCAATCTGTCGACTAAACCTTGTGTTATTGCCATGCTCAAACCCTGGTGGCAGGTCGGCTTTCTCAGATTGTGTGTAGAACGTAAAAGGCGCTTGATACAAGAATCCATTCACATTGTAAATGTGACTATTCGTGTGCTGTCCAGACCCTATGATATAATCTATCTTTTGAATGCGCTTGTGAATGGTGTCCACTCCGTCTAGGCGAAACTCCAGAACCATTAACTGGTCACCGTAGAAATAAGGTTTGTAGGATAGGTTCGATTCTTCATCGTGGATAACCACAGAACCATTCCAATCGTAATGGGCCTTTTCTTTGTTCGCCGGGCCGAAAGAGCTTCCCATCCCAGTGTGCACGAACGTGTGACGAATGTCTGCATGACAGGACGAACACGTTTCAATCCCCATGTATTTCACGGAATCTGCATGATTTCTCCAAGTGAGTTCAGCTTTCACTTCCGACGGTTTGTCTGAACTGAAATCACATTGCGCGAGAAAAATGCCCAATGAGAAAATAGCGATTATGATAAGGAATGAACGCTTCATAAGAGATGCTGCATTTGAACCACATCTTCGAAGTAATCCTTCTTGCGCAGCCAATCCTTCAGAACGCCTACGCTCACAAAGCCCACCGACTCAAATAGCTTAATGCTACCTTCATTTCTACTACCAATTTCGGCAAAGAGTTGATGAAGGAAAGCGACATCTCTCGAATAGTCAATCAACCAGCGGAGAGCCTCCTTACCGAACCCTAAATTACGAGCACTAGATTCAATCAAGATACCCACTGCTGCTCTTTGGTGGCGTTCTGAATATTGATAAAGATCGAGTAAGCCTACAGGCGATTTCGTATCCCTACGCTCAATGACCCACCGGAACTGACCAGCCTCTGCTAGCGTCTCTGAAGCATTGTTGACATAGCGTTGAAATGTGCCTCGCGAAAGTGGAACCTGACGATCACCCGCTGTCCAGTTGGAGGGATTGTTCTCCCAATCCATCAACCAATCTACATCGGTTACTTCCAATGGCCTAAAGTGCAATCTTTCCGTATTGTTCGTCATATTCTACCTTTCCCAAACACCTGCAAATACAAATTGTGCAGGTCCAACGAGTTTAACATGGTGATACGCGTTGTTTTCAAAGGTAAAAGATACAGATAGGTTTCCACCCGGAGTTTTAATCTGAATATTCTGAGCGTTTGACACCCCACTGTGGTGAAGAGCTAAAGCTGAGGCAGTTACACCTGTACCACAACTATAGGTTTCACCTTCCACTCCACGCTCATAGGTTCTAACATGAAGGGTTTCCGAATCCCATTCAATGAAATTTACATTTGATCCCTCTACACCGTAAACCTCGTTGCGAATTCGACGTCCTTCCTTGTCTACTGGAAAGTCTTCTACATTCTCAACAAAGCATACATGATGCGGTGACCCCGTATCCAAGAACCAATCGCCGTTTGAATCGCGAATTTCACGAACATCATTCATCCCTAGCGATACAATACCATCCGCAACGGATGCCTCGTGCAAACCATCAATAGCCGTGAAGGTGATATGTTCATCCTTACCAATCCCTAGATATCTAGCGAACCGGACCGAACATCGCCCACCATTGCCACACATCGTACTCTCTCTTCCATCGCTGTTGTAATACACCATCTTGAAATCGGCATTGGGATCGTCTTCTATCAAGATGAAACCATCGGCGCCAATGCCAAACCTGCGATGACATATGAGGGCAATTTGCTCTTGAGAAAGGTGAGAAAGTCCTCCTTCACGATGGTCAACCATCACAAAGTCGTTTCCAGTACCTTGGTATTTGTGGAATGAGAATTTCATTTGGCGAAGGTAGCAATAAGATCCTTTAGAACAGATGGTTAAATTCGTGTTAACCCACAATCCATAAGGCCTAAGAGTTGTTAACTTGCTATGAGAATCAACACAAAATCAAACATAAATCAATAGTGATGAATTCAAAACAAATTCTATCCTCCCTCGGAATTGCCGTTGCGGGTGGTGCTATTGCTGTTTCGAGCTATGCCCTATTCATGGAACCCACTCAAAAAGTGGTTATTCAAGAATCGCCAAACCACCACAGTATAACTACATCGAGTGCTTCTCCCCTACGTTGGGACAATTTTTCGGAAGCAGCTGAATCCACGGTTAGTTCCGTTGTACACGTAAAAACGGCCGTAGAGCAAGGCTATTACATGAGTCCTTTTGGCGGCTCCTTCTTTGGCAATGGAAACCGAACTCCACGTATTGTCGAGGGCAGCGGTTCCGGGGTAATTATTTCTGAAGACGGATACATTGTTACCAACAACCACGTAATTAAGGATGCACGTGAGGTGTCGGTAACCACGAACGACAATCGCGAATTAAAGGCGGTGGTGATTGGGTCTGATCCTACAACAGACATCGCTGTCCTCAAAGTAGAAGCGGATGATCTCAAACCGCTTCCCATCGCTAATTCTGATGATGTCCGATTAGGACAATGGGTGTTGGCAGTAGGCAATCCTTTCAACCTTAACTCTACCGTTACAGCCGGAATCATCAGTGCAAAGGGCCGAAGTATCAACGTGATAGATGAGCGCTCTGCCATAGAATCCTTCTTACAAACGGATGCGGTGGTAAACCCAGGAAACAGCGGAGGTGCTCTGGTAAACCTCAACGGTGATTTGGTGGGAATCAACACCGCCATCAGTACACATACAGGTACATTTGAAGGTTACTCCTTTGCGGTTCCTAGCAATTTGGTTCAAAAAGTGGTCGATGATATCATTGAATACGGTGTGGTGCAACGTGCCTACCTCGGGGTGAATATATCGAACGTGACTCCACAATTGGCTACCGAGCTGGATCTCAACCGCACAACCGGTGTTTACATTGCCAACGTTGTAGAAGGAAGCGCTGCACAAAGTGCAGGAATCAAAACAGGCGATGTCATTACAAGGATTGAAGATCGCCAGATAACGCGTTCCAGTGAACTTCTCGAAGTAGTAGGTAGAAAACGTCCGGGTGACATTGTAAGGGTCACTGTAGACCGCGAAGGTTCTGAAGAAGTATTCGACCTCACACTCACCAATAGTATTGGAAATACTGCATTGATCACTGCCACACAAAGCGATTTCACAACCGATTTGGGAGCCACCTTTGAAGCATTGAGCAATGAACAAAAACGCAGTCTAAAATTGCGTGGAGGTGTGATTGTAACCGAACGAGGTGACGGTAAGCTAAAAGATGCAGGTGTTCCGCGTGGTTTTATCATCACTAAGATGAACAACATCAATGTGACTTCACCAGAAGATATCGAGAAGATTCTCAGCGACCTACGTCCGGGAGACGGACTTCTCATTCAAGGCTACCACCCCAACGGAAGACCTGCCTATTTCGCGTTCGGGATGTGATTCCATAGTAAGTGTATTTTTTACACTATAAAATTAATTGTAAACCCCTCTATATGAGGGGTTTATTTATTTGATAATTATTGCCGATACCATCTAGGGGGGTTATTTTTGCGGCAGTTTTTCATGCTCACTTAAAACACACATCATGGCTGAGCCACGTGCATACGAAACTGCCGTTCAAGAACGCATCGGTATGGAGAAATCCGCCACTGAATTCATCAAAGTAATCAGCGATCTTTTCTATGACAAAGGCGTTGAGACCGTTCTTTTCCGCAACCAGCTTATCGACAAGCGTCCAAGCGAGATTTTGAATCTCCACAACTACGCTAAGAAAGTAGTGGGAAAAGACATCACGATTGCAGACACACTTGCTCTTGCAACGGAAGTATTGGCAGCCGATATCTGCCCTGCTCGTTTCGACATTGGTCGATTGACAGCAGAATGGATGGAAGAAGGTTCTTCATTCGACAGCAAAGCGGCATTTGTTGCTGCGAAGATGGGCGAGTTCATCGGAGGCTCTAGCGATAGTGAAGTTGAGCCGAAAGACGTGGTTCTTTACGGATTTGGTCGTATCGGCCGTCTCGTAGCTCGCGAGCTTATTGCTCAGGAAGGTCGTGGTCAGCAGTTGCGCCTTCGCGCGATTGTTTCTCGTGGCGAAACTCCTGAATCATTAGAAAAGCGTGCATCGCTTCTTCGCGTTGACTCTGTACATGGTGAATTCCCTGGAACGGTTGAGGCTGACGTTGAAAACATGAACCTGTTGATCAACGGTCGTGTAATCAACATGATTTCTGCCAACCAGCCAGAAGATATCGACTACACAGCCTACGGCATCAACAATGCACTTATCATCGACAATACCGGTGCATTCCGCGATGATGTAGCACTTGCACGTCACCTAAAAGCGAAAGGAGCTGCTAAAGTTCTTTTGACGGCTCCAGGTAAAGGAGTTCCAAACATCGTTCACGGGGTTAACCAAATGGACTACAACCCGAACGAAATTGACATTTTCTCTGCAGCGTCTTGTACAACCAACGCGATTGTTCCTGTATTGAAAGTGATCAATGACAAATTGGGCATTGATAAAGGTCACATTGAGACCATCCACGCCTACACCAACGACCAAAACTTGGTTGATAACATGCACAGCAAATACCGTCGTGGTCGCGCTGCTGCCTTGAACATGGTTATCACTGAAACAGGTGCAGGTAAG
Organism: Phaeocystidibacter marisrubri; assembly: GCF_008933165.1. Classification (NCBI taxonomy): domain Bacteria; kingdom Pseudomonadati; phylum Bacteroidota; class Flavobacteriia; order Flavobacteriales; family Phaeocystidibacteraceae; genus Phaeocystidibacter; species Phaeocystidibacter marisrubri. The sequence goes on along the minus strand of NZ_WBVQ01000001.1, from coordinate 777,649 downwards.
GCTGTTGATAAGGTAATCCCAGGCTTGGGAGCTAAATTGACTTCGAACGCCATTCGTGTTCCAGTTCCAGATGGTTCATTGGCTATCTTGAACTTGACCGTTCAAAAAGATACAACTGTAGAGGGTATCAACGACATCATGCGCGATGCCGCCCTTCACGGTAACTTGGTTGAACAAATCAACTACAGCATTAGCAACGAATTGGTATCTAGCGATATCATCGGTAACTCTTGTCCGTCTATTTTCGACAGCAAGGCGACTATCGTTCATAGCGATAACCGCTCTATGGTATTGTACGTTTGGTATGATAACGAATACGGTTATACTCGTCAGGTAATGCGCTTGAGCAAGTACATCGCTCAAGTTCGTCGCAAGCGTTACTATTAAGATTATCGAAGGAAGGCGTAGAACTTTCTACAGATAAAAAGGCTCAAATCAAGAATCCCCTTAGTTCATCGCTAAGGGGATTTTTTATTCTCGGATCTCTAAATCCATTTCTATGATTTCGCCACAATCTGGATTGGGTGCCCCATACATATCACGAACGCGAACCCAGTAACTGCTGTTGGCAGAATTCGAGGAGAATCGAACATCTATATCCATGTGTTCCGTATATCCAATGTGTGGTGGTAACTTGAAGTAAAGTGTATCTAACACTTGATCATCCAAAAAAGGACCTGAATAGGTGAATTCCTCCGACTCTAAAGTTTGAGGGTTAATGGCGTATACACGCAAGGTGTCACCACTTCTTGATACCGTTGAGTCGGTTTCAAATCGAACATTGAGAATGACTTTTTCCAATCTATCAAGTGGCATCACTCCAAGGTCTACATGGTAATCACTAGGATTGAAGAATGCAAAAACAGGATCTCTTCCCGTCATGCCCGATATCCACAATCGCGGATTCTCTTCTTTGCACATCGTACATCCTTCTGTCTTGTATTTACCCGCAATTCGAAACCGACCATTTTCGTCGGTAGTGGTTCTGAATTCCTGCCAATCCCCTTCATAAACCACTTCTACATTTGCCAAAGGTGCCCCAGTGTCACACGATTCTAGAATGGTCCCCGAATACTCAAATTCAACAGAACGCTTACAAGAGGCAAGGCTGAAGAGGATTCCAGCACTTAGGAGTATACCCTTTATTTGTTTCATAAGAGAGTGGATTGAGGTCAGTAATCTTCGAAAAGTAAGGGTTGAACATAATCCATGCAGGCAATATTTCCACGAATGGTGCTCAAGCTGGCTTTATACAATATATCATCATATGGGACCGGAGAAGCTCCAATCCAGATTTCAATCGTCCCACTTGAATGGAAGTATCCTGTGTGAGGAGGAAATACCAAAGCGACAGAATCGAGTACGGTCGTAGAATCGATCGGTCCAACCATACGAGCTCTTGAAAAGACGCTAAAATCTGTAGACATTACGAACACATATAAACTATCACTGGAATCAAAAGGCACCAGTGATTCCGAAAAGTCAAATGACGTATAAACCTGTTGTCGCCATGCCATCTGATGCAGGTCTCTTGACTCAAAAATATCTTGCGCAATGCGAACGGTATCGGCTATCACTCCAGAAACGGTCCGATAGGCATACAAACTATTCTGCTTCACCGTCCACAAGCTGATTCTCTTCTCTGTGGATAGGGTCAACTTAAAACGTCCCTGGGAATCGGTAGTGTCATAAACAATACCATCATACGCGGTGCTATACTCTATGATCACATCTGAAATCGGAGTTTCATTGGCACAAGATTCTACCAATTGCCCACTGATTTCTATGGTTTCCGTCCGATCACATGAGCAGGATGCAAGCGTGGCCATAAGAGTAATACCACTGAGGAGTTGTAGGAGGTGTTTTAACATGAGAGAGTTTTGTCCTTTCGAATTTAGACAATTCCTCCACGATTTCCATCCTCACCTTCACGTGGGACACGCATCAATCCATCAATTCACAAACTCTAAAATAGTGGTGTAAGCCTGCTCGTTACAGTCGATATTCTCATGGTTAAGGGGCAAAACAGCCCTGTAGAATGCTGTCGAATCTCCAATGTTTTCCAACTGTCCAATGATATAAAAATTCCCATCCTGCGCTAAATACCCAGTATGTGGAGGCAGATTTAAGGTTACCTCCTCCAATATCATCGAGTTGTAAAATGGACCGTTGATCACCCATTCGTCATCTGTAAACGCAGGCTTAATGTGAAGCTCGGCCTTTTCAGAAAATCCAACAGAGTCGGATAAACCGTTGAGCAGAAACTGAAATTGAACACGGTGATCCAAATATATATCCCCCAATTGGGTAGTTTGTAAAAACCGATGTCCGATGGGAATATCAGAGGTGTCGTCTTTCAGGAGAGACAAACTGTTGTTGCTATACCCCAGACCAGGTTCTTCTATCATGGAGAATCGGAACTTCCCATCTGCTCCTGTTGTATCAAATAATTGACCTTCAGAATGCGAGTAATACGTCAATACCGCTCCTTCAACTGGAATGGGATTCGCACAGGATTCCAAGACAGTTCCTGAAATTTCTACACTTCTCTCACATTCACATGAAGTAAGCGAAACCAATAAAACACCAAGGATTAGTTTAGGACTAATCTTCATCACAGCTATCTATTTTACGAGCTGCGAAAAATAGAAAGAGCCCACTCAATGGTGGGCTCTTCGGTGTTATGATTGTGTTTCGCTTATGTTAGCCTTTGTAAAAAGGAAGCTTTACCACAACGGCTTTCAAAGCCTTGTTTCTCACTTGAATAAAGATTTCAGAATCTGCAGCAGACATTCCAACAGGAACATAGCCCAATCCAATTGCCTTTCCGGTGCTTGGCGACATTGTTCCACTGGTAACAACTCCCACTTCATTTCCATTGGCATCCACAATCGGATAACCGTGGCGAGGCACCCCTCTATCTACCAATTCAAATCCAACCAACTTCTTCTCTACTCCCGCTTCCTTCTGTGCTTTGATAGCTTCAGAATTGATGAAGTCTTTCGTGAATTTGGTAATCCACCCCAGACCTGCTTCTATAGGAGAAGTCGTGTCGTCAATATCGTTTCCGTAAAGGCAGAAGCCCATTTCCAAACGTAGGGTATCGCGTGCGGCCAATCCTATCGGCTTAATATTATGATCTGCACCTGCTTCAAATACCGCATTCCAGATTGTCTCTGCCGCATCATTTGGGAAGTAGATTTCAAAACCTCCGGCTCCTGTGTAACCCGTGGCAGATACAATTACGTTCTCAACTCCAGCAAAGGTTCCTACTTCAAAGGTGTAGTAGGTCATTTCTGAAAGATTGATGTCGGTTAGTGACTGAAGTGCAGCTACCGCTTTTGGACCTTGAATAGCTAAAAGAGAGAGCTCGTCAGATTGATTCTCGAGCTCACAGTCAAATGTGTTGTGTGAAGAAATCCAATTCCAATCCTTCTCAATGTTCGAAGCATTGACCACCAAAAGGTAGTTTTGATCATCCTGACAATAAACAAGCAGATCATCTACTATCCCCCCTTTGTCATTGGGCAAGCAACTATATTGAACTTTCCCTGGAACAAGCTTAGCAGCATCGTTTGAGGTTACTTTTTGAATAAGATCGAGTGCTTGAGGTCCACGAACCCAAAACTCACCCATGTGACTCACGTCAAAAACACCCACATGCTCGCGAACGTTGTTGTGTTCAGCAATTACACCTTCGTACTGAACTGGCATGTTATAACCAGCAAACGGAACCATCTTGGCACCGAGTTTCTCGTGAACAGCGGTTAGAGCTGTATTCTTCATTTCAATCGATTCTGGGTTAGCAACTGTCTACTATCCGTGGATGTGTTCCTTCACACCAAGCTGAGCCATTACGGTCGCTTCGTATTCCAGCAAATCATTCCACAGGGGATCCACCTTCTCTCTACCGCCAATTTCGCGGGCAAACTTGAGGAACATGGTATAGTGATTGGCCTCACTCACCATCAATCGACGGTAGAATTCAGCCAATTCGGCATCTTGGATATTTTCTGAAAGCACCTTAAAACGCTCACATGAACGCGCTTCAATCAGTCCTGCGATGAGCAATCGATGCACCAATCGCATCACTCGATCACCCGATTTCGGAAAGAAGTCCATGATGCTATGCACGTACTCGTCTCTGCGTTCACGTCCAAGCTTCATTCCTCTTTTTACGATTTGCTGGTGAACCATCTCAAAATGGCTCATTTCCTCTCTAGCCAATGCGGCCATAGCCTCCACCAACTCAGGATAATCGTGGTAACCAATAATGAGAGAGATGGCGGTAGATGCCGCTTTTTGCTCACAATACGCATGATCTGTGAGAATCTCTTCAATGTTCTTTTCAGCGATGTTCACCCAACGTGGATCCGTTGGCAACTTTAATCCTAGCATGCTCATTCTTCGGCGTTCTTCAGAAAGACGGCTAATTTTTCGGCAAAGCTAACCATTCCTTTCATCTCATTCGCACCTGCAAGCCTCTCTTTCTCAAATATCAATACTTGATTGCCTCGCGCTTCAAGGTGATATTCTGGATTGGCCAAGTGTAGCTCGATCAAATCTTTGCTAAAGAATTCACGAATCGCCTTCTCATTACTGCCTTGCAATTTAAACTTAGAACTAAAGGTTGGATGTTCATCGAAGTTGATATCACTAAAGCCCGCAAAGGAAGCAACACGGTCGAGGAGTCGCTCTCTATCTAACACGAACTGTGGCAACTGCACCTCTGTCTGAATGTACATCATGGTGGAATGAGTTGAACCTCTGGCGATGAATTCTCCTTGGAAGTAATCTACATCGGCCATGATGAAATTCAATCCTGCCACTTCTCCCACAAGTCGGTTGCGCTGCCCTTCAATCCGTACTGTTTTAAAGTACTGGAATCGATAATACGGTTGTCCGGTATACAAAACACCTGGATGGTAGGAATATCCGCTCTCTTCCGCCCATTCTGCCAAGGCTTCCTGACGATTCGATAAAGGTCCCGTGTCAGACGGAGCCTCTCCAAATGGCATCCAAGAGGCAAATGGGTGATGTACTTTTACCGGAAGATCATCTACCCCTACTACCTCAAATCGTCCCCCTCTTCGCATAAAGAGCTCTTCATAGTATTCCAATTGGATCAATACATTTTGATCTACAAACTCGGCCAAGGAACAATCGACAATCATCTCTGCTGAAGAGGGTACCGTATCAATTTTCTCTCGCACTCTTCCGAGGTTCAAGAAGCTCCCATAATGCTTGATGGAAAGGAGGTAGGAATTGTCGTCTTCTTGGTACAATAGGGTGTTTGGGCGAAAAAGGAATCGAAGAATATGACCGAATTTACCCGATGTGAGCAGTTGTAAGAGTATCATGGTTAACACTCCTCCAAGGATGCCGTAAAGCAATCCAAATTCCCACCCAAGTCCAAAGGCCACGGCCCATCCCACAAAATCTTCCCATCCAATTTCAGCCACACTTCTCAAATGAGAAGGTGCTGCCATTCGATATCCGATGTACACCATCATTGCCGCAACTGCGGGCACCAATAATTCTTCAACAATAGGAGAAGCCAGCAACATCAACAACAAGACAACCAATACATTATTGAGATTGGAAAAGCGTGACGTGGCACCGAGTTGTACGTTGGTAGAACTTTGGGCAATGGTCGCTGTAACGTTGAGTCCGCCTAATAGACATGAAAAAACCGAGGCCAATCCCAAGGCTGTAAGCTCTGTATTGATATCACTCCTTCTGTGTTGAACATCGAGGCGATCTGTAGCGCGGAGGTTTGTTACCGATTCATTCAGCGAAACCAGGGTAAAGCCCAAAACCACACTCCAAAAATTCCATGTTCCAATCATACTGAAGTTCGCACGGTGAAACCACTCCATGACCCCTTCGTGAAAGTGAACTTGTTCGTGTAAGGACGCTACATATCCCGCTCCTTCATTAATTCGTAGATATCCCGCCAAAGCAATTCCTCCAAAGAGCAACCAAATAGGTGCGGGAAGCATGCGGATAAGACGGTTCTGATAACTGCTATAAATAATCATGAACACCAAGGCGGTTAGCCCTAGACCTGAAATCCAATAATCGGTAATTCCATCTACGGCCCTATTCAAGAAATAAGGATACTTCGAGATGATCTCTCCAATACTGTGATAATCGTAAAAGGGCTCAGCCCCAAATAGCAAGGGAATTTGTCCGATAATAATCCAAACACCCAAAAGCGCCACAATGCCTCGTCGAACGGCAATGGGAATGATATCAAATCGGTGCACTTGTCGGGTTAATCCAACCGCCATAATAAGTGCACCTGAAATCGCACCTGCGGCCAGCATCATAAAGTAACCACGATCTAAACTTCCTCCACCCAATATAAGCGCCCCCATCATCCAAGCAGCGGCAGAATGAACTCCGGGACCGGAGATATTCACATAGGCTCCACCAAAGGCAGACACCATAAATCCTCCGATAACGACTGCAATCACACCCGCCTCTATGGGCGCATGAGCAACGAGAGAAAGCCCAATGGCAAACATCAGAGAAACTGGTCCAACCAGCAATGCCGGTAGACTATCCTTCTTTACGAAAGTCCAGTTTTGTAAACGTGCTCCACTCATGATAAAGCCTTTTTAGCAGTTTCTCGTGTCGTGTGCACAATCAATAAATCGCACGGTAAATCGCTCAATACGTATTCTATATCGTGAGTAAATAGTCGATCAAATAACCCCAATCGTGTATCGGGAGAATTCATTACCAGCAAGTCCACCCCTTTATCAGCAGCAAAGTGACCAATGCTATATCCCGGTCGACCATATAGCACATGCTTCGTCAGTTCTGTATTATTGGGTACATCTACTTCACGGATGGCCTTGTTCAATCGGCGGTGTTCTGCTCGGGCTAGCACCCTCCTCTTTCGTTCTGCATTGATCAATCCCTTGTCGTCATTCACACGCACGCGAATAGCTTTCGTTGGTACCTCATCGGCAATCATCAACTCGTTGGCATTGAACTTTCCAGCTACATATACCGCGGTTTTAACCGTATCGGGTGTTTTGGGATGAGATAATCCATTTACGAGAATGCGCGAGCATATCTCACTTTCCTTTTTGGGGTTAGTGATCAACAAGATGCTACAGTTTGCTTCTCTACTGAGCTTGCGGGCAATGGATCCACGGAAATACCGAACCAGGTTCTCCTTTTGAAGGGCTCCTGCAATCAATAAGTCGGTGTTCTTCTCTTTGCAGACATTTAGAATTACATCCACGGGTTTGCCACTTTTAGCAACAATTTCTGGGGCCAACTCTTGTCCACCAGCCCGAGTAATTAATTCGTCAAACTCCACCCGTTGTGCATCGCTCAATTCACCTACGTGGATTAAAGTGAGCTGAGCTTCAAACATCTTTGCGATACGAACGGCTTCAAAAAGCAGAGCTTCCGCACGAGGAGACAGAGCAATAGCCAGTGCAACTCGTTTAAAAGTCACCGGAAATCGCTTCTCTTTCGCTGATTCTAGTTCGGTCATTTTGTGAAGATAAAGCTTTGATTTCACTCGCCAACACAGGGTTATTCACTACGGTATGTTTAAAAGACGGAAAGTTCTGACGCTCAGTCTTGAAAGAGTATTGCTAAATTGGTTTTGTGAGATTTTGCCTCCGACCATACCTAACCCTAGCGATCTTTTCCATTCCGTTTCTCTTTCTTGGATGTGGATCAGACTCGAAATCTGTAGAGACTGGACAAGACTCTACGGACACGACCATCGCATACATGCCTTTCACCATGAAACGGGGTACCCTTCACGTTTTAATGGACAACAATGTTGCGAGTTATTACATATTGAAAGGCCAGCCGCGTGGCTTCGATTATGAGATTCTAAAATGGTATTGTAAGGATCATGGTTTGAATTTAGAAATCGATGTCATTCCTAATTTTGATTATATCCTTGACAGTTTAACGGCTGGAAAAGGTGATTTAGCTGCGGGCAATCTCACTATTACTGGAGAACGTCTACGCAAGGTTCAATTCTCTACACCTCTCCACTATACACGTCAGGTGCTGGTTCAGCGTATTACACCAGAAGCTCGCAGATCACGCTCCAAGCGCAAAGAGTGGTTAGTTGATCATGTTTTGGAATTGGAGGGCCGAACGATTCACGTAAATCGAACGAGTTCTTTCGCAGAACGACTCTACAATATCGTTCGCGAAAACGGCATCCAAATGGACATTGTAGAAGTTCCTGCAGATGTAGGTTACACACGACTCATTGAAATGGTTAGCGAAGGAGATATCGACCTTACGGTAGCCGATGAAAACATTGCTCGTCTCCACCGTGCCTATTACTCGAACCTCGATATCAATACGCCTATCTCCCTCACACAGGCCATTGCCTGGGCCATCCCACCCGATCGCGACAGTCTTAAAATGTCGATCAACAATTGGTTAGCTACCAAAACCACTAGTGCTCGATACAACATTATCTACAACAAATACTTTAGCAATTCCATTCGAAACTCTAGGGAGAGCATCCGCGAAATCCAAGATGGCCGTATTTCTTCTTACGATGAAATGATCAAGGAACGCGCTCAAGATATGGGATGGGACTGGCGATTAGTAGCAGCTCTCATTCATCAAGAATCTCGATTCAATGCCAATGCCAAATCACCTTTCGGTGCTACTGGCTTAATGCAAGTGATGCCCGCTACTGGAGAGCGCTTTGGTGTATCGCCAAGCGAATTGCACATCCCCGCTCAAAATCTTCAAGCCGGAACAGGATTCCTACTTTGGTTAGAAGACTATTGGAAGCGGAAGATGGAAGACTCTACAGATATAAAAAAGTTCATCCTTGCATCCTATAATGTTGGTCTTGGTCACGTTATTGACGCCCGCAACCTTGCCATCAAGTACAATCTAGAACCCGATGTTTGGTACGACAATGTGGAGGTTATGTTAAAGAACAAAATGCTTCCTAAATACTACAACGACCCCGTTGTTGACCACGGTTATTGCCGTGGATCAGAACCCTACCACTACGTTCGAAATATCCTAGAAATCTACCAGTACTACAGAGAATTTACAGATCACAATAGCACTTTAGAAGATTTAGCTGACCTTTCCACAAGACCTACTCTAATGGGAAACGTTGGGGTTGGAAAGTTGGATGAGTGATTGGGATTGATCTTTGGTCTCTAGCTTCTCATTTTTAGCGAACGTCTACCTAGCTTGAGTATCAAGTCTACATCAATATTAGGATCTACACACTACTTTCCGCACACTTGCAATTAGAAACTTCTTCTCACCTCTCCCGTACCGAAGTAATGAATTCCAAAATAAGGCGCTATGGGTCTATAGTCCTCGGTGGCTTGCTTGGTTTTCATTTCGAGTTCTCCGTTATACCACCAGCCAAGCATCATGCTTTCCCCCGGTTTAAGTCGAATACTCCCAACCGTAATACCCGTATTTCTAGAGGATAAAACATCTCCTTTTCCACGATATTGATAGAGGTGTGACGTTTGTCCAAAGGGGTCTCTTCCTACCTCAAGAAATTGTATACCTACGTAGAATTCACCATTGATGATACTGTGGAAATCTATAGGGATGGTAACTACTTTATCCTGGTATTGAATTGGAAAGTCAATCACTGGAGATTCAAAAATAAACCGACCATCTTTCCATATTACCAGTCTAATTATCGAAGTACTGCGGAGAATCTCCTCTACCCGTAAAGTTAGAGAGTCTAAAACGACAGCCCCTTCCGCGAAGTAACCGAGAAGATAGTACTCACCAGGTTCTCGCTGAAGTTGATAGCGCCATTTCCTGTGATCAAGAAAGGTCAAACCCGACCGGTCATAAACCGCAGCCTCATCAAGGAGAATAGATTCTTCTATCAACACAATTGTATCCCCAGTATGAACACTGACCAAAGTATCATGAAATGACATTGAATGAAGGTACAATGCGTCCATTTGATCTTCGGGAATAGATGCTTTCCCTTCTAAATCGGACAACCAAGTTGCTCCTTTCCAACTTAACACAATGACATCCTGTATAAGTGCGTGGGAAGTATCTACAAAATAGATGGAATGCGAAGCTTGAGACAAGCCTAGCTGATTCATTCCCGTTAGTAGAAGAATCATTAATCTAATTCTCATCATTCATCAAGGACATTCTCCTGGATTAATTTGCAGTTCCGACCATGAACCTGTGTCGTTCACCCCCCCACAAGCTACGAACTGGGCAAGTAATCCAATGCTGATCGATATTGGGATAATACTGACAATCACATCCATTCGAACTCACATAAGAACCACCTAGCCACTTTGGCCATGCCCCCATGGTTTGCATTCCTACTCCAACGATTCCCCCCCATTGAAGTGCATAACACGAGAGTTAGGGCAAATCCACGAGCTACTCTTACTTTCGATTTAAGAGATATTACTCAATAATTCATGAGCGAGATAAATCAAGGTGATACTTTCATTTACGCTCATCAAGCTATTCAGTTCATTGTAATTTTATACTGATAGAAATTACTGCTATTACTTCAATATAAAACACTTAGAGACCTCCTCTTGAACAAGTTGGCCATTGGCTAATGATAGGCGCGTAATAAGCTTCATACTAAAGACAGGCAACTAGAGCCTTATCACTCACTTATCCAATGCCACAATATTCGAATCTCAACAGAGTTCTCTGAAAGTTGAGTGACTTCCTCTGCATAGGATGACAAGAGCGTGATCTTATTTTCTTCAATCTGATACACATTGTATTTAGTCTTCCATGAATCCCCCTCATGGAATAGTTCTTCAAACTCTAGAACAAAATAATCTGTAGAATATCTTTTAAGATAGAACTCAATCGGAGCAGAACTATCTAGGATCATAGGAGATTTTAATTCAAAAAAATCGAACACTTCTGCTACTATTGGTAGATCCATCCAAATCAAAAGCGAATCTTCTCCTTCCTTATATCCAAACTGACTAACATCATGATAGGCTTTAGAGAACAAATCCAATCCCCCATCATTGAAGGTTGAATCTGAGATCTGTGCTGTGCCAATGATAGAAAAGAGACATAGGAGGAGTAGCAATAGATGTTTCATGGTCATTGGTCTTTGGCTTCCTGTTAATAGCTACCGCGGATCAAGCTTCGGTTGATAGTTTACAATCTGCGGTCCACAGTGGGCAGTGTTCTGGAGTCTAAATTTCCACCTCCCTGTAAAACCCCTGCGTCAGCCCTTGCACAGCCCTTGCAAAGCCCTTGCAAAGCTATCTGTGCAACCCCTGCAACGCCATCCGTGCAACCCCTGCAATGCCAACTGTGCAACCCCTGCAAAGCCACCTAACGTAGTCTCCGGCCTTTGGCTACCGCGGACAGTCTTCCGTCTACAGATTAAAGACTCCCGACTAGAATGCAAAATAAATAAACGGCTGCAAATCCGCAGAAAGCACCTGATAAGCCACATAGATTGCCACCACACTGATGAGGATTTTAACCGCCCAATGACTATGTATGAAGGCCTCTCTATACTTGAGTTTGAAGGAGGACGGTAACCAGTGTATTATCATGCCGAGCCCCATTACTGCAAAGACGTTCCAGAAGGCTCCGAGAATCTGTGGAGCCAATTCAAGTTGGAAATCCGTACCAATGCGTTGAAGCATGAGTCGGGCATTGTCGAAGCTCACATTCCGGAACCACGTACGGGTAAATGTGATAAAGACAAAAGTGAGTAGTATTCCCCATGCGCGGAAGTACCATTTGGAGCGGTCGCCCCAAGGACTGATCTTCTTCCAAAGTTTGTAGAACACAAGTCCGAAGCCGTTCAATCCACCCCAAATCACAAAGTTCCAACTGGAGCCATGCCACAATCCACCAATCAACATGGTGAGCATGATGTTGATGTTATTCTCCATCCAGTGGCGGAATTTTTCACTCACATGAGATAAAATGGCCGCACTTCCCACCACCCCAGCACAAGCGACAGGAACCACCCATGATTCCGCCAAGTAGCTAACGGTAAAGAGTATAACAAACATGGTACTGTAAGAGAAGACACTTCCTTTGCGGTTCCCGCCCATTGGAATATAGAGGTAATCGCGAAGCCAAGTACTCAACGATATATGCCAACGTCTCCAGAAATCGCTTACACTTGTGGCCTTATAGGGAGAGTTGAAGTTAACAGGAAGTTGGAACCCTAGAAGTAGGGCTACACCGATGGCAATATCTGTGTATCCTGAGAAATCGGCATATACCTGAAGTGAATAGCCAAAGAGGGCCATCATGTTTTCAAATCCAGTGTACATACCTGGGTTGTCAAATACACGATCTACAAAGTTTACGGCGATGTAATCCGCCAAAATAACCTTCTTCAACAGACCATTTAGAATCCAGAAAATCCCCGTTCCCCACGCGATTTTGTCGAGCTTATAATCACGGTATAGCTGCGGAATAAACTCACTGGCACGCACAATAGGTCCAGCAACAAGTTGAGGAAAGAAAGAAACGTAGAATCCAAAATCAAGCGGGTTCTTTACGGGCTTAATGAGTCCGCGATAGATGTCTACGCTGTAGCTAATGGTCTGGAAGGTAAAGAAGCTGATCCCTACTGGCAGCAAGATCTTTTGGGTCACAAAGGAAGTTCCAAACCAATGGTTGGCCATAGCCGCAAAATGGTTGGTCACTTCTAAATCGAGTCCGAAGCTTGTATTCAAGAAATCCGTGAAGAAATAGGCGTACTTAAAATAAATCAGCACGGCTAAGTTGATAGTGACGCTGGTTGCTACAAGTATCTGTTTGGTGAGCTTTTTATTCGCTGAATAAATCGCTTGACCCAAGAAAAAGTCAACAGCTGTGGAAAACAGTAGTATGGTGAAGAAATACCCATTGGTCAAGTAGTAGAAATACAAACTCGCAAAGAACAGAAAGGCGTTCCTGGCGTGATTCTTCTTGTAGATAATGCTGTATACAGCGAGCACCACAGCAAAGAAAATCCAGAAGATATAGGACGTGAATAAGAGGGGTCTCTTATCGTCGTACAACAGATATTGACTTATTACCTCCCAGCTCATCTGTTCGCTCTAATGTGGTCTAACCATGCGCGCTCAAAAGCATACGCCAACAAATCCGCTTGCATTCTATATCCTTCTCTCGTGAAGTGAATTCGGTCTCTTCTTGCCAAATCAGAGTCTACCCATAAATCCACACTGCCCATTCCTCCCATTACTTCAAACAGATCCCACACGGCTGCATCGCGCTCTTTGGCGAGCTTCATCATAACGTCACGCACAGCTATCGCATTTGGATTAGCATATCTCCTGCGGTAGTAGCTGTCATTATTGGTAAGGAAGAGGAATACTACGTCGGGATTGGCTTCCTCCAGGATGTCCATCAAGGTGTCGTATCGAGCTTCAAACTCTTCGGGCTTAAAACTCTCTTCACTCATATAGGCATCGTTAATTCCAATGCCAAAAACAACCAGATCAGGTGCAATGGATTTGATGTTCCGCTCAAAATCATCGCAACGCAAATAGCTTTTAGTGCTTGCTCCATTTACTCCGATTGCATGATAACTGAGTCCAGGGTAGTTATCGAGATACTGCACACCTTGCCAAATGAACTTCTCAGCATCCTCCTTGCCATCTAAGGAAAATGTAAATTCTTGGTACTCTTTTGTGAATCGAAATTCCGTGAATCCCCTTTCGTCATAGAAAATGGTGTCTACCTCAAATTGGGATGAATCGACCACGGGATAAAACAGTTCGTCTCGCTTGGGGTGGTAGATTCGAATCCCAGAAAACACATATCGGTCATTTTCGCCATCGTATGCACGGAGGGATACGGTTGCATCTCTATCCGTGGTTTCTGTTGTAATTCCACTCATCCCCCACTCTGCGTCGTGGTTACTCACGGAGCAGCGGAATCCTTTCCAATCGGCTCGAGAAGTGAAAGAGAAGTTGTGGGGCTCATTGGTTTGTGCGAGCGAGAAGGGAAAGAAGAATCCTCTTCCTCCTTTTAAACCCGGACTCATTCGCTGCATGTTCTCACGCATAGCCTGAGATAAGGTTCCAGCTTGCACGTGAGATCCTCCCATGTGCAATACATTGATCTTCCCTTCCCCTTCAAATGCGAGTTGATCGAGTTTATCCAAAAAATCATCCCATTTGTCGTCATCGCCTGGAAGTTTAATCTCGTTGGCTTCCAAGTGCATGAAGGGATACTTTTCTTGAATCTCCGACTGTCCAAACGCACATAAACTCCCGCTCAACGCGGCTATCATCCAAGCCTTTCTCATTGAATCGCAGTTGTATCTGGTTGAACATCGGTTGTATCCGCATAGCGCTCAGGATACATCTCTCTTTCAAATGCTTCGTACATCCACGTAGCCACTTGACGTGCCCCTCTAGGTGTAAAGTGAATGTAATCTTGTCCGGCTAACGGAGGCTTCGCACTTACCCATTCTGGCATGGAGTTCTGTCCGCCCATTGCACCAAAGATATCCCAGAAGCCTACATTCTCGCTTAATGCCACTTTTCTCAATTCGTTGCGAACCCAAGGAACGGCCTCATAGGTGACATAGGAAGTTCCCTCTTTTCGGCTCATGTCCGATGGACCTACCATCACGATTGTCGCTTCTGGAGCGAGTACTTTCAAACGCTGAATTTGTCGACGTACTCTACGAGCATATTGCTGGGCGTGTTGTTCATCCTTGATGTATGGAACGGTATTACCGCCATATTGATAGATGATGAGATGAACGGGTTCTGTACCTACCATTTCAGCAAAACTCGCGCGACTCATTCTGGTGAACACCACCCCTGAGGCACCGCGCATGGCAATATTATCTACGGTTACTCCAGAATTTCCTTCCAGGGTTAAACCATAAACATCAGGAGAATCCGCTCCTTCAAATTCAAATCGAATCACTTTTGGTGTTGCCGAGAAATTCCACGATCTACTCATCAGTTTTGAGTTGGCCTGAATGAGCTCTTCTGTGTATAGAGTATCATTCACGTAAACGGTGAGTCGAACAGCTTTTCTATTCTTGCCAAAGAAGAGTCGCATGCGCGAATATTGACGCACGTGTTTATACCCTTGAACGGAAGGTCTGAACTCTAGCCACCCCATCGTGGTATCGCTCAACGTTGTATCGAGGATAGGGGAAGTATATCTACAGAGAACAGCTCTATATCCGTAGTCACTATGAGTGATATTGGAATCTCGTCTACCAAAGGCGGTGTATCGATTCCAGTTCTCAGAATGTGTCTGACGAATGGAAAAATTGGGAGCTAAAGGCGTAACGGCAAGCATACCAGGGCCGTATCCACCGTACTCTTCTTGCCATTCTTCCCGTAAGTAAGAGGTTATTCGATCTCCTTCAATCTGAGAATCGCCGAAGTGCAGGACACGAACTCTTCCATTGTTCCCTATGCCAGCCAACGCGGCGCTGAACTTGCTCAGTCTCAGTGTATCGCTTTCGGCGAATTGTAGTTTTCGAAACTCCAGTGTTCGAAGCAACTTCTCTTGTGCACGTTTCTCTGCTTCACTCCTAGCCTTACCTGCGGTATCTAGTCGCGTCATGTGTGATGCCCGCAGTATCGCGTCCATATCCACTACTTGTGCGGTATCGGAACTCACAAACTCGTCCCAAGTGGGATAGCGCAAGCTAACGCCGAGTACATTCACTCCACCTTTGGGAACCACAAACATGAGGGCGATAGCAATCGCTCCTACTCCCAGCAGGAATAACAAGGTTTGATGCGGGCGAATCATTGGGCTCGCGGTTTGAGAATCAACAATTCTTGACCTTCGCGGATGTCTTCATTAATTCCGTTCCATCTCATAATATCATCGGCACTCACGCCCGGAAATTCACGAGCAATCTTCCAAAGTGTATCTCCAGTTTTCACTTTGTATTTCACTTCTTCTCGGTCTTCTTCATCACTTCGAACGGTTCCTTCCGAACTGGAGGTACTCGCCGTCAT
This sequence comes from Phaeocystidibacter marisrubri, assembly GCF_008933165.1. Classification (NCBI taxonomy): domain Bacteria; kingdom Pseudomonadati; phylum Bacteroidota; class Flavobacteriia; order Flavobacteriales; family Phaeocystidibacteraceae; genus Phaeocystidibacter; species Phaeocystidibacter marisrubri. The sequence continues at coordinate 761,678 of NZ_WBVQ01000001.1, read as the reverse complement.
TGGCTCTCTGCGAACTTCCGGCATCCCTCTTCGCTTGTAGATAATCAGCTCTTGTCCCACGCGAATCACATCCGAACGCAGATCATTCCACTTCTTTAAATCGGAAAGTCCTACATGGTGTCTACTGGCAATGAGTCCAAGTGCATCACCACTGCGAACGCGATAAACTATGCGTTCATGCGTCGTTGGATCTGGAATATTTTTGGAAATGCGCTCTCTAGATTGATGAAGTGCCACCGCTGCAGCGCTATCGTGCAGACGACCGAGTTCTATCCAATCGGCCATTTCGTTTTCTGTAAGTGGCTTCGGGAAACGGAGGTAGGCATCTTCATCCCAATTGAGATGATCTCCTTTCATGGCAGGATTCAAACGAGCAAAAGCCGCATATTCGTGCTGATTCCACCCCATGACATCTTTCAAATCAATCCAATACAAACTGCCCGATACTTTCGAACCACGAAGTTCCATTTTGGGCAAACTATCCATGCGAACCTCTTTCCATGCTTCAAAAAGAGCTTCTGCCTCAAGATAGGCCATGGCATTAAAGGCGAGTTTACGAGCGTAGGTTGGACCGTAGACAAAGGCTCCATCGGCGAGGACAGAGTCTTCAAACTCATCGAATAAATCATTCCAATATTCCCTCGCCGCTCGGGTAGACCAAATCGGGTCCATGCGTTGATCATATCCTTCCCAAACCTCCAAATTGTAACGTGTTGCAACGGGAGCCGACAAACGCCACCAGCCTGTGCGATTCGATTCTAAATTGAGAGTAGCCATGCCTTGAACGAGGTACCCCTTAGAATGCACAAATGCCTCCATAGACTGAGCTTGGGAGACATAGGTAATCAGAATAAAAAGTAAAACGGCGATTCGACGCATCTGCCAAAAATAAAAGAATGGTTCAGACTTCAACTCATTTCTGTGCAAAGTCTGAACCATTTCTTTCAACAGGATATCCTGTAAAAATTAATGATGCGGTGGAGGTGGACCATTCTGTCCTCCAGAACCTCCAGCACTATTAAACTTGTACAAAAAGGTGAGCATTACATACCTACCCAAGGAGTTGGTTTGGGTTTCCACGATGGAGTTCAAAGTGGCATATCGATTAATTCCACGGTTCTGATTGAGAATATCGAACACTGTTAATTCAAACTGAGCCGTTCCGTCTTTAGAAAGGTTGTAGCGTACATTCGCATTCCAAACAGGTACAAACTGATCATCTGCAAAAGATGCATTGGTGTACGTTTGAAGATCTACCCCTGTCTCAATTCCAAATCGCTTGTTCGGTGTCCATTCAACGTTTGCAAAGTAACTGTGACTCAAATACTCTTGATTGAGTTGTTCTTGAAGGGAATAGAACGACCAGTTGTAGTTGAGTTCTCCACCAAAGCTGTAGCCAAAGAATTCCTGATTGGTGTTTCTGAAGGAAAGCTGACCGCCTACATTGGAACCACTTTGAATATTCAATTCGCCATTCAAGCTGTTCGGTGATTGATTGTATCCACCGTTCACACGAACACGCGTACTCATTCCCAATTGCTTGATTGTGAAGCGGTAGTTTGCATCGGCACTCACTCGGTAGGCTGGTTCGGAATAATTCTCTGGTCGAAAGATTCGAACGTAGTTGCTGTCGATGGTCTGATCGGTACTGATCACATTGTCTGTTCTCCCCCCACTGATGCTGGCAAAGAATCCAGATCCATCAAAACTGTTCCACCTGCCGTAGTGCATCCACATATTGTGACTCACTTGAGGTTCCAAGTTAGGATTACCAACATACTTTACGAGAGGGTTGGTGATATCGAGCAACGTAAGCAACTGTGTGAGCTCTGGCATATCCACGCTGGTAGAGTAATTAGCTCCTACTCTACTAAAAGTTGAGATACTCCAGTTGTAATTCACGTAAGGAAGTGCGTATACGAATTCACGCATCGGAATGGTAGTAGCAAAACGCTCCTCTACCGCAGACTGGGTGTATCGTGCGGCTCGAACACCTACGTCGATGTTGTGTGCACTGCCGGTATAGCGATAAGCCACACGTCCGGTTTGATTGCCTTCTGTTAGGGTAAACGTTGGACTGTAATCCACCAAAAGACCACCTGAATTAGCATCTCTTGTTTCACGAATCAAGGTTTCATCTGTGGTACTCATGGAAACCGTCCCTTCTAAGAAGTGATTCTTCGCGATGGGTTCAGTATAAGTAGCACTCGCATTGTACTGCATGGAAGAGGTATTGTCTTTCCGTGCCTGATTCAGACTATCAATAGTTCCTTCAATGGGAAACTGGTTGTAGTTATTCCAGATACCATCACTCTCCTTATCTGAAGTTGTGAGTCCACCTGTAATCGACATGATCCGCCCTTTTGTCTTGAACTTGTGAATGTAATTCAAGCTCCCTTGGGCCGATACATTCATATCCTCTGAATAGGCCGAACGATCAGAGATTTGCAGCATTCCAACTGTGTCAAGGCGTCGAGTTTCATACGTGCTAGAATTTGAAAATCCCGCTTGATATCTACCTGAAGCTTTGATTTCAACTCGATTCATCGAATCTAAATCAGAACGATGACTAAGTGAGAAAGCATGGTTGTTTAGCACAGAATTATCTTCACTTTCACGGTAGCCATAAATGGTTCTATCGTTGGCGAATTCCTCAGAGTTCTGGATCGTATTGGTGAAGTTATCCAAGTGAGTGAAGAAGTACGAAGAGTTAAATCTGTGATTCTTGTTGGGATCCCAATTGAGGTTCACCCCTGCTGCACCTGAGAAATACTGACCATCATTTGGCCCACCCCAGCTCAATGGAATCGTTTCAGTTCCATCCATCGTAATCATAAACCCGCCTCTTCCACCTGAAGAAGCCCCCGCCATATCGCGGTAATCCCCAAAACTGAAACCGTAATCATTCACGTTGTTCATATTGGCTAAAACTGAAAGGCGCGTTGTAGCAGTAAAGCGGTGAATTCCGCCTTTAGCCATAAATGGAACGCGGTTGTCGGCCACTCCACCACCGCCTTCGGCATATCCAAAGTAGCCGTTCTTTCTATCCTCTTTAAGCTCTAGATTGATAGTCTTCGACCGCTCTCCATCGTCTACTCCTGTGTATTTTGCCTCGTCTGTTTGTCTATCGTACACTTGAACACTCTTAACAGCATCAGCCGGAATATTTCGTGTGGCTACGGTAGGATCTCCACTAAAGAACTCTTTCCCATCCACTAGAACTTGCTCTACTTTCTGACCTTGTGCGGTAATGGTTCCATCGCGGTCTACGTCAACACCGGGAAGCTTCTTGAGAAGGTCTTCCACATTGTCGTCTGCTCTTACTCGAAAAGCAGAGGCATCATATTCAACGGTGTCTTTGTTGATGAGCACGGGTATACGTTGACCATTCACCACAACTTCGGAAAGCACGTTCATTTCGGGAGATAGAATGATATCTCCTCGATTGGCTGCCGTTCCATTCTCGCCCACTTTAATTTTCTCAGAATGAGTTCCATACCCTAAGAAGGAAAGTTGAAGAATGTATTCTCCAACTCCGATTCTATCCGTCTGAAAGGTTCCATCTGGATTGGAAAAAGTAAAACTCTCAACTGTGCTATCGCTTGCGGTGAGAACCGCTACGCTAACCATATCTAATGCAGCTCCTGTAGAGTCGATGGTACGTCCTGTAAAGGCAACCGACTGTCCAAAGGCTAACTGCGATGCGACCATTGCCATAGCCGCGAATACTAATCTTTTCATTGAATTCATCTTGAAGGTAGAAATCTAGCGACCGTACATTCGGCGCATTTCGGCCGTTTTCTCGATGACGATTTGCTCATATTCCTCACGAGTTACTTCCTCGCCATTATCGGGAATCTCCGGAGCATCCTCGTCTTCAGGTCGTGTTTTGCCCATGGCAATCGCCTCTGCAGTAATCACATAACGACCATCATCGTAATCCACATAGAGGACGGCTCCAGGGAAGCCAACATATTCTTGAGGTCCTGTTTTAAGGCGAATACGCGGGGTAAACCAAGCCAGAATATTTACAGTGTCATATTTGGTTGTACGTGCTTCAATACAAGGATATCCGAGTACAATCCCTTGCTTCCCCGTCAATTTCCATCCATCCATATTCAGGGTGTCGGTAATCAAGAATGGCTTCGTCATAAACTCCGTGTAGTGCTGGAAGAATTGGGTAGCAAAATCGATGTGATACACGTCTTTGGGTTCCCAGCGCATCATTCTCATGCGCATACCACCCGTGTTGAATTCGTCTTCTTCCTCCTCTGGTTTAAAGGTGCAATCACTACTCTCTGGAGTGAAGTACAACTCCCATTGCTGCGTAACTTCAGTAGGCATATCGGGTCGTCTTCTCATCCACTCGTTATCCGAGATATCGCGAATCGATTTGTATCGGATATAGCCTGTGGTAGTTGAATCTTGACCAAAGGAAAACACGGTGCCCGCCAGGATAGCAAGCACAAGGGCTAGTCTTTTCATAGTTAGTGTATAGTTTGAACCGAAAGTATTTAGGATAACGTTGATTTCAAACACTTTTATATTTCTATTAACAAAAAAGGGCTGCCAATACTGGCAACCCTTCTATGATGCTATAAAGTGAGCAAGGTTTACTTCACTTCTTCAAATTCTACGTCAGTAACGTCGTCTCCGCCGTTATCTGGACCTTGAGAGCCTGCTTCCTGACCTGCACCTGCCTCTTCTTGAGCCTTGTACATTTCTTCAGAAGCATTCTTCCAAGCTTCGTTGATTTTCTCAAGCGCGGTCTCAACCGCTGCCAAGTCTTGACTTTCATGCGCTGCTTTCAATTCGCTCAACGCACCTTCAATAGCCGACTTGTTGCCTTCAGAAAGTTTGTCGCCAAACTCACCAAGCTGCTTCTCCGTTTGGAAAATCATTTGATCCGCTTGGTTGAGCTTCTCAACTCTTTCTTTCGCTTGCTTATCTGCATCAGCATTTGCTTCAGCTTCGCGCTTCATGCGATCAATTTCCTCTTGAGAAAGTCCGCTTGAAGCCTCAATGCGAATAGACTGCTCTTTACCCGTAGCCTTGTCTTTTGCAGATACATTCAAGATACCGTTTGCGTCGATATCGAAAGTAACTTCAATTTGAGGCACACCGCGTGGTGCTGGTGGAATATCATCGAGGTGGAAACGACCGATGGTCTTGTTGTCTTTTGCCATTGGGCGCTCTCCCTGCAATACGTGGATATCTACTTGAGGTTGGTTATCCGCTGCAGTTGAGAAAGTCTCTGACTTCTTGGTTGGAATGGTTGTATTCGACTCGATCAAGCGAGTGAACACTCCACCCATGGTTTCAATACCCAAAGAAAGTGGAGTCACGTCCAATAGAAGCACGTCTTTAACGTCCCCTGAAAGGACACCACCTTGAATGGAAGCACCAATCGCAACAACCTCATCAGGGTTCACCCCTTTAGATGGCTCTTTGCCAAAGAACTTCTTAACAGCATCTTGGATGGCCGGAATACGAGTAGAACCCCCAACAAGGATTACCTCGTCAATTTCTCCTACCTGCATGCTAGCGTTCTTCAATGCTGTACGGCAAGGCTCAATGGTACGGTCAATAAGGTCACTTACCAATCGTTCAAATTCTGAACGAGAAAGTGTGCGAACCAAGTGCTTAGGGCCACTCGCCGTTGCAGTGATGTACGGAAGGTTGATTTCAGTGCTAGAAGAGCTAGACAACTCAATCTTAGCTTTCTCAGCTGCTTCTTTCAAACGCTGAAGAGCCATCGCGTCACTGCGAAGGTCAATTCCTTCTTCCTTATTGAACTCGTCTGCCAACCAGTCAATGATGCGTTGGTCAAAGTCGTCACCACCCAAGTGTGTATCACCGTCGGTTGACTTCACTTCAAATACACCATCACCTAGCTCGAGAATTGAAACGTCATGTGTACCACCACCACAGTCGAACACTACAACTTTCATATCCTCACCCTTCTTATCGATACCGTAAGCAAGGGCTGCTGCAGTAGGTTCGTTGATAATACGACGAACTTTCAAGCCTGCAATCTCACCGGCTTCTTTCGTAGCCTGACGCTGTGCGTCATTAAAATATGCTGGTACAGTAATAACCGCTTCAGTAACACTTGAACCCAAGTAATCTTCGGCTGTCTTCTTCATCTTCTGAAGAATCATAGCTGAAATCTCCTGAGGAGTGTACATACGGTCGTCAATCTTAACGCGTGGTGTATCGTTATCTCCTTTCTCTACCGCGTAAGGTACACGTCCTGCTTCCTTAGCAATGCTGGAATAAGACTCACCCATGAAACGCTTGATAGAGTAGATCGTTTTATGTGGGTTGGTGATCGCCTGACGCTTTGCAGGGTCGCCCACTTTACGCTCTCCGCCTTCCACGAAAGCAACCATCGAAGGAGTAGTACGCTTACCTTCACTGTTTGGGATAACTACGGGTTCGTTACCCTCCATTACCGCCACACAAGAGTTGGTCGTTCCGAGGTCGATTCCAATGATCTTACTCATTTGTTCCTATTTTGATTTTGATCTTAATTCTATTGATTGTCCTGAGACATCCTCCATTGGTCAAAGGATATGCCAGTGGCGTAAAAACAAAAAATCCCGACGTAGATGTCAGGATTTGTTGTTTTCTGGTGACAGATTGTCCACTTTACTCCATCACTGGCAGAACAATGTGTCGGTTGATGTCACCTTACCAAAGCGAAGGTGGCAGGTATAATCTCCGTATACCAATTCATCGATAGCCTGCTGATGAAGGCGTTTATTCAATGCATATGAACTTCTCATAGAAGAGAACACACCCACTCCTCCATCCACATTGGTGAAGAACGGAGGATCTTGAAGAACTCCCGTTTGTGGTTGACTCACATTGATGTGTGTCGCCAAATCGTCTCCTCCACAATCCACAACGAGGTCTACTCTTCTGTGAATGCGAATTCTATTTCCTGTAGGGGCATCCAGTTTGTTGGCTAAGTTGCCATAGAACTGATCGGTGTTAATAGAGGTAAGAATGTTCCCCGTTCCCGAAAGTGAACTTCCCGTAAAGGTTGGGAAATCATAAGCCACTCTGCCTCGAATACTATCTGCCTTATTATCACGAGGGAATTCTACATAATAGAGGTACAAGTGGGCTTGATAAATTCGTCCATCTTCCGCTTGCTCCCATTCTACGCGCATTCCGTTGATGGCAGTGGGATTCACCGTAGCAAATCGTGGATAGAGAATGTTGAACTCCTTAACTAAATCTGTGGTAGCAGTGATGGTTTTATCATCTCCTCGGGTCACTTTTACGCGGTAGCTATTGACTTCATCTAAATTCGCATTGACGCGATAAACGTGATAGCCTTCGGTTTCAAAGAAGCCCGAATCTAGCTGAACAGAATTGTCTTTAACTGCCGGAAAAGTATTGATGATGTTGCCGTTTTCATTCAACTCAATCAACTCTACTTGAAGCGAATCGTAATACAAACTATCGCTTTGGCTATTCCCGCCCAAAATACCTTGTTCACCAAGGTAGGCACGAGTAATTCGGATATAGTGTACCGGATCATCGGCGTCTATAGCGCCGTACAATACCGTAGTCTCTCTAAATGGTGCATTTACATTGATATCGTTGTCACACGATTGCATCAATGCCGCAAGTCCAATAAGTGCAAAAGCTAAACGCTTCATTCTAATGCTTTAAATTCAATAGGGTTCAAAGGTAAGCTTTGAAGACCAATGACTCGAATACGTACGTAACGAAGTTTCAGCAGGTCCCGTTGGCATTCTGTCATGATTAATTGCGAACGAGTCCGACTCTTTTCTATTTTGGCTCTCCTAAACGCCACCGATGCTCAATTTGTTCTACATCGTAGTTGCCCTTTACATCTCTTGGATTTGGGTAGATTACTACAGAATTATAGATGTTTACCATTCCGATAAACTCATTCATTTCATTTTCTTCTTTGCTTTAGGCGCAGGCTCGGTCTACATTGTGTGGGGATTAAATGACTGGATATTTTCCTCCATCAATTGGCGGATGAACGGGAACACATGGAACGATTTGGCTTACACAACCTTCAAAGTTGGAGCGCTTGAAGAGTTCGCCAAATTATGTGCATTTGGAGTGGGTGTACTGGTGATCCACAAACACATCGAGGAACCCATTGATATCATAGCCTTCCTGTGTACTGCCGCGCTAGGCTTCGCCGCTTTCGAGAATGTGCTTTATTTCATGCGCGATGAAGGTCGAACGATTTTCTCAAGAGCCATCCTCACTTCAGTGGGACATATGATGGACACAGCGTTAATTGGATATGGAATCATTCATTACAAATACAGTCCGAACAAAGGAAAGCTCCACATTCCACTCTTGTACTTTCTAGCCGCATGCGGACTTCACGGCATGTACGATTTTGCCTTGATGCATAAAGGCGAAGGACTGGTGAGCAATCTCGGATTCTTTGCCGCCATTGTGGTGTACGTATACTCGATTTCACTCTTTGCCCAAATTATCAATAACGCGTTGAATTTCTCTCCTCATTTCACGTACAAGAAGGTCGTCAACCCTCAACGCGTAGTGGGGCACATCATTTACCTGTACATCTTTGTGTTTGTCGCGCTCATTGGTGCGGCGATCTTCAATGACAACCTTTCCTTTTTCTTCGGAACCCTGTACAGCAATGTGCTGATTTATATGAGTATCCTGACCCTTCTCGCTATCCGAATGGGACGGTTCAAACTCGAGAAAGGTGTATGGAATCGACTTGAACTTCGACTCCCCTTTATTTATCAAATCATAGATGGACGACCAAATTTTATCGTGGAAGGAGATGATGGAGATGAAGTTATACTCTCCTCTAAAATTGACGAACTCATCACCCTTTCTAATTCCAAAATGTCAAAGGGAAATATAGACTTACCGGTGCATGGTAAAATCATACGCAAATCGTATTCGTTGAGAGGTAGAAGCATTTACACCTTTGAAATCACGGAAGGAAAAATGACGGGACAGCGTGTGCTTCTGCATGAATATAGAAATGCATCGTTCGCAAAGAGTGATAAATACATCCGACTTAAGATTTCTAATCTCCCAGAGTCCTCCGACGCCTTATCTTCCTTTACCCTTCAAGAATTGGGCTTTGTAGATTATGCCTTGTTGATGATTCCAAAGGATGAACGTTAATTGACCCACACCAAAGAAACAGACCTTAAAAGAAAGTCGTAGCGGTTGACATAAGTTCGTACCTTCGTTGTTCAAACGCTAAATAAAAGCTGATGTCAACGGCTAAATCTGACTATAAAAAGATCACGACCAATTCCGTTCAAGAAATGAAGCGCAACGGGGAGAAAATCTCCATGTTGACGGCGTACGACTACACCCTTGCTAGGATAGTAGACGCCGCAGGAATTGACGTAATTTTAGTAGGTGACTCCGCCTCCAACGTGATGGCGGGACACGAAACCACATTGCCTATTACACTCGATCAAATGATCTACCACGCTAGCTCTGTAGTAAGAGCTATTGATAGAGCATTGGTGGTGGTTGATCTTCCTTTTGGCTCTTACCAAGGAAACTCTAAGGAGGCACTGACTTCAGCTATCCGCATCATGAAGGAATCAGGAGGACACGCTGTGAAGCTGGAAGGCGGAACTGAAATTGTGGATTCCATTGAACGCATCTTGAAAGCGGGAATTCCGGTTATGGGTCACCTTGGACTCACTCCTCAATCGATTTATAAATTTGGAACCTACACGGTTCGCGCCAAAGAGGAAGCCGAAGCAGAGAAGTTGCTGGAAGATGCGAAAGCACTTGAGGAAGCTGGATGTTTTGCCTTGGTTCTTGAAAAAATCCCAAGAAAACTCGCCAAGCGTGTTGCTGAAAGTTTAGAAATCCCAGTTATCGGAATTGGTGCTGGCCCAGACGTAGATGGACAAGTACTCGTATTACACGACATGCTCGGAATGACTCACGAGTTTCACCCGCGCTTCCTCCGTCGCTACCTCGATTTGTACGATCAAATCACTGGAGCAGTAGGAAATTATGTGTCCGATGTTAAGAATCGTGATTTCCCGAACGAAAAAGAATCGTACTAAAACAAAATGAAGCTGGATATTCTCTACGAGGACAACCACCTCATTATTGTTAATAAACAGGCGGGACAAATTGTTCAGGCCGATGCCACGCGCGATAAAACCCTTGGGGAGTACGTTGCCGATTACATCAAGGCGAAGTATGAAAAGCCAGGTAATGTGTTTGTCGGTATTCCCCACCGGTTGGATCGACCAACTTCTGGAATTGTCATTTTCACACGCACAAGTAAGGCGCTGACGCGAATGACAGAACTCTTCAAGAAGCGAGAAATCTCCAAGACCTATTGGGCGGTTTCCGCTACCCAACCCTCTCCTCTTTCGGGTCGGTTGGAGGATTACCTCCGAAAGAATCCAAAACAGAACAAGAGCTATGTAGTTCCCAAAAACACTCAGGGCTCTCAACTGGCCATTCTCAATTACAAGTACCTAAAGTCCACCGACCGATATCATTTGATAGAAGTTGATCTTGAAACGGGAAGACACCATCAAATCAGAGCTCAACTCACCCATATCGGTTGTGTGATCAAGGGAGATGTTAAATACGGAGCCGATCGACCAAATAAGGATAGAAGCATCCATCTCCACTCGCGCAGTGTTTCCTTCGTTCATCCCATCAAGAATGAAGAAATAAATCTAACAGCAAGCACCCCAAATGATCCCGTTTGGAATGCATTAAATTAGGGCATGAAAAATCTCTTGCTCTTCATTCTTCTGTTGCTGCTATGGCAATGTCATCCAAAAGAAACTCCCGTAACGAAACCACACAACAATTCTAAAGGCCCGGTCATTCTCATTCACGGAGGTGCTGGGCAGATCTATGAAGGTCGGTATACCGCTGAAGAAGAAGCTCAGTATCACCAATCTCTACAGCATGCTTTAGATAGTGGTTACGCTTGGCTGAGTCGAGGAGAAAATGCTGAAACCGTTGTTGAAAAAGTTATACGTCGTTTGGAATCTGACTCGCTCTTCAATGCCGGCAAAGGAGCGGTTTATACAGCGGAAGGCAAGGTTGAACTCGATGCGTCTATTATGCGAGGATCAGACCTCAACGCTGGTGCCGTTTCCGGTGTTCAACATATTGAACACCCCATTTCATTGGCACATTGGGTGATGGACTCCTCTAAACACGTCATGTTAAGCGGAAGAGGTGCTGAACACTTTGGATTTATGATGGGGTTGGATTCCGTTTCGAACGAAATATTCCACACTGTTCAGAGCGAATCCAATTACCGCAGAATCATGAAAGAGAAATACGGCACAGTGGGATGTGTGGTATTGGATAATCACGGAAACCTTGCGGCCGGAACTAGCACAGGTGGAATGATGATGAAGGAATTTGGCAGAATTGGCGATAGTCCTATCATCGGTGCGGGAACGTATGCAGACAATCAAGGATGTGCGGTAAGTTGCACGGGTCACGGTGAATACTTCATTCGCTATGCCGTTGCTCATCACATATCCCAAACCGTTTCGAATGGCGTGCCAATACGTGATGCCAGTTCAGTAATCATCCATCAAACCTTGAAAAATGCCGGTGGAGAAGGTGGAGTAATTGCGGTAGACACAGCGGGAAATTACACTTTCCAGTTCAACACCCAAGGAATGTTTAGAGGTGTGCGCAATGCCGATACCACGTACACGTTGATGTACGAAGAATAAAAAATCCCCGACGTATGTCGAGGATTTTCGCGCAATCTATAGTGTGGATTCTTAGCGAATCTCGATGGTCCTTGGACCTTTGTCTTTCACCTCTTCCACTTTTGGAACGGTGATGTTTAGAATTCCATTTCTATGTTCGGCAGAAATCTGGTCTTCTTGAACCTTTCCCTTTGGCAAATTGAACTTGCGAGTGAAAGACATGGTTTTAAATTCGCGGTATTTGTAACCTCTTTCACTTTCCTCTTCGGATTTGTGCTCTGCAGATACCACCAATTGGTGATTCTCAACTGAAATAGTGATTTCTGATTTCTCAATTCCTGGAATCGTCATCTCGATGTTCCATTGCTCAGCACCTTCTTTAATATTAGAGGCAGGCGACCAACTTTCATTGCGGTTGGTGTTCAAGCCATCGTTGAAGAAATCCATCATCATTCGGTCTACGGGTGACTGTGTTGGGGCAAAACGAGTTTTCATATTCTGTAATTTTTTGTGAGTTCGTAATCGAGTTCTGAGTGGTTTTAGTCAATCGACATGCCATTGAAAATTCCTTGAAGAATTACGACACATTGACACCTTGGAGTGATATCAAAACGACATAACGTCAGTTTTGAATTCAAACCTACCGACAAAGCGACTTATTCTTTTTGTATTTTAACTGCAAATTCAAATCACCCATGAAACGGACGCCATTCCTACTTCTTCTCACTACTACGCTCTTTTTAATCCAGTGTAGCACAGTTCCTCTAACGGGAAGGAGACAATTCAACTTGATCAGCGACAATGAAATGATGAGCATGAGCTTTTCACAATACGATCAGGTATTGTCTGAGAGTAAACTCTCTCAGAACACGGCTCAAGTTCAAATGGTGAAACGCGTCGGTGAACGCATCAGCGCCGCTGTAACCAACTACCTCAATGCAGAAGGTCACAGTGAATTATTAGAAGGCTTTGCGTGGGAATTCAATTTGATTGAAAGTGACGAATTGAATGCGTGGTGTATGCCTGGAGGCAAAGTAGCTTTTTACACGGGTATCATGGATGTTTGTCAATCTGAAGCTGGAGTTGCTGTAGTCATGGGACACGAGGTAGCTCACGCTATCGCTCGTCACGGTAACGAGCGTATGTCGCAAGCACTGGGCGCTCAACTAGGTGGACTAGGATTGAGTGTTGCGCTTGCTGACCAACCTGAGAAAACACAGAGCCTGGCGATGATGGCTTATGGCATTGGTGCTCAATATGGAGCCATGCTTCCCTTCTCTCGACTTCATGAGTCGGAAGCCGATGAACTGGGCCTATACTTTATGGCCATGGCGGGTTACAACCCTCAAGAGGCTCCTAAATTCTGGCAGCGAATGTCAGCCATGAGCGGCGGATCAATTCCAGAGTTCATGTCTACACACCCTAGCCACAACACACGCATCACCGATCTAAACGGATGGATGACAAAAGCCACAGAATACTACAATTCAAGCTCTGCGAATAACGGAACAACTTCCAACGGTAAACTCATACCTAAGCGATAGTCTATGGACATTAATCCCATCGTACTTTCCATTCCTGTATTCTTTGGACTTATCGTCATTGAATGGGTGTACGATTGGATTTCTAAAGGAAGTAGCTACCGAGCCAATGACGCATTTGGCAATATCTCCTGTGGAATCTTTGAACAGTCAACCGGACTACTGGTTAGCATTCTCACTGTTGGACTCTATTCCATCACCTATGAATATTTCCACATCTGGAATCTCGAGCAGAATTTCATCAATGGCGTTCTACTCTTTTTAGGGGTCGATTTCCTTTATTATTGGGCACACCGAATGAGTCATGAGGTCAATCTCTTTTGGATTGGACACGTCGTTCATCACCAAAGTGAAGAGTACAATCTAAGTGTAGCTCTTCGACAGGGTGCGCTCCAAAAGATCTTCACCTCTCCGTTCTATCTTCCGCTGGCTATCATCGGGTTCTCCCCAGAGTGGTTTCTGTACATCCTAGCCTGGAACACACTCTACCAGTTTTGGATACACACGGAGAAAATTGACAAACTAGGCCCGCTAGAATGGATCCTCAACACTCCTTCTCATCATCGCGTTCATCATGGTAGAGACCCCAAATACATCGATAAGAACCACGCGGCTACATTGATTATTTGGGATAAAATCTTTGGTACCTTCCAAGCGGAAGAAGAGCATCCTCACTACGGTATCACAAAACCCGTCAACAGCTTCAATCCCATTGACGCTCATTTCAAACCCATCTCTGACTTATGGGATGAAGCCAGAGATCTGACTGTCCGGGAGAGAATTCAGTTGTTATTCGCCCCTCCTGGCTGGGCGCCTAAACGCTTGGGAGGCCGACAATATGCTCCTGAAGTGAGAGAAGAATCGAAGTATACCGTATCACTCAGTGTCACTCAGAGACTGGCACTCATAGCCGCCTTCATCGTTCAAATCGGCTTTGTTTCGATAGTACTCTTCGGCGCTAAATCACTTACTCCAATTCCACTTATCTCAGCTGTTCTCATTATTAGCATCAACATTGGAACTCTTGGCACTCGTGCAAATGGCAGAAACCCAAATCTAATCGTGGAAGCGCTTGGTCTGCTCGCCACTCCCATTTTCACTTTCTGGTTTACCCATAACTCTATTCTCGTTTTCGGGTTAATCATTGCAATTTTAGTCTGTTACATCCCTTTCTATAGAAAATCTCAGAACACAGCACATGTTGTCTGAACAGAAGTTCATCTGGATATTCACCCTCTTATCAATAGCGAGCTTTATCACATTAATGGAAGCCCCAAGTCCATGGGGTTATTACACACTTCCCGTTCCTGGTCTTCTTTTACTTTATTTCTGGTTTCAAAACCAAGGATGGATGTATCGACTGTTTAGCATTGCGTGGATTGGCTACGTGATTACCGATGCTTCGTACGTCATTCATCACAGCTTCTCTTCCATCTTAAGCTCCTTACTGTCTATTCTTACTATCATTTTTACCATCGCGGGATTTCTGACATGGAGAAATGGCTACATCAAGAAGAGAGCATATATCGGATTGATTGCAGTGGCCTATGGAGCAGGGTATTTTCAACTCATCCACGATGCCATTCCAAAAGAACTTTTGGCACCAATCGCTGTCTACGCCGTCTTTGATGCCGTAATTTTTATTGTGGTGGCCGGGTTGAATCTGAAAAACTCCTTTAGCTACATGCTATGTTTATTTGGAGTAAGCACCTTCTTGATCTCGGATGCGCTTTACGCTTTTCACTTCTTCGTAGAACCGCTAGAATACGGTGAACCCATCATGTCGATTCTACACAACCTAAGCCGACTACTTTTCATTTTGGGAATTCTGCAAGAGAACAAAAGTGTTGTTCCCTCCCATCAATGAGGATCCACATCAAAGTAAACCCGCACTTTTCTGTGGTCTTTGTGAAACTGAAGTCGCTTGCTTTCTGTCAGCAATGCGTCCTTCACCTTAGGCAATGGCAATCCTTGTTCTAGCTTGAGGATAATACGCTTCTGATACTGCCCTCTCACTCGAGCGATGGGCGCAAATTCTGGCCCCAAAACTCTTTCGCCAAATATTCCATGTAACCTCTGAGCCAAAAAGTCTGCCGCTGCACTCACTACCTCCACCTTTGGGTGACGCATTTCAACGTGAATAACTCGATAATAAGGTGGATAGTGATACTGCTTGCGATCCGCCAGTTGCTCGCGAAACATCTCCTCAAAACTATAGGTGGTAACCTGCTGGATGATGCGGTGATCTGGACGATAACTCTGAATCAAAACCAGTCCGCGTTCTTCCCTTCGTCCCGCTCTACCCGCCACCTGACTCATCAACTGATAAGCACGCTCATGTGCACGGAAATCGGGATAGTTTAGCATACTGTCAGCCGAAAGCACTCCCACCAAGCCTACATCGTCGAAGTCGAGGCCTTTGGCCACCATCTGGGTGCCGATAAGGATATCAATTTCCCCCCGTTCAAATCGATCCACCAACTTTTGGAAGGCATTCTTCTTTCGCGTGGCATCCAAATCCATGCGTGCAATGGAAGCATTGGGAAACAAGATTTGAAGATCTTCCTCGATCTTTTCGGTTCCAAAGCCTTGCATTTTCAACTCAAAACTACCGCACGACTTACAACGCTGAGGCGGTGCAATACTGTACCCACAATAATGGCAGCGCAATTGGTGCGATCCTTTGTGGTAAGTTAACGTGATATCGCAATTCACACATTGTTCTGAATGACCACAACTCTGGCAGATTACGACGGGAGCAAACCCCCTTCTATTCTGGAATAGAATGACCTTCTTATCCTCTTTCAATTGCATCCTCATCTCCTCATATAGTCGATGAGACAAGTGCCCATGCATCTGTTTTTGAATGGTGTCTTTCTTGATATCCACCGCTTCCACAATCGGCAATCGAACGCCACTGTATCGCTCTCCTAGAAAGGCAAAACCATATTTTCCCTCTTTGGCATTGTAGTACGATTCCAATGAAGGTGTTGCTGAGCCCAACAGCGATTTCCCCTTGTGAAGATGAGACAGCACAATTGCTGCATCTCTACCATGATATCGAGGTGCGGGATCGTATTGCTTGTACGAAGACTCGTGCTCCTCATCCACAATGACGAGTCCGAGGTTTTCAAAAGGAAGAAAGACCGATGAGCGCGCTCCAAGAACAACCATAGGTTTGCGCTCTGGATCTAACATTCTCTCCCAAAGCTCTAGGCGTTCTCTATCACTCATCTTACTGTGGTATACCGCCGCCTTCGATTCAAAATGGGATTGAAGTCTACGAACCATTTGAGCCGTTAGTGCGATTTCCGGCACCGTAAATAACGACTGCCGACCAAGCTCTATTTGCTGATGAATGAAGTGAATATAAATCTCCGTCTTCCCACTGGAGGTTACACCATGAAGCAATGAAGTATTGCTCTCCATCCACCCCGTCTCCAAATCTTTCGCCGCTTTCGCCTGAGCTGGTGTAAGAGTCGGTTTATCGAGTGAAGCATCAATTTGCTCTTCTTCTACTTTGAACTCAGCAATTTCTAGCCACCCCTTCTCAATCAATGCTTTTAGCGGAGCTTTTGTCGCTTTCGCCTCTTCGAGCAATTCCTTCTCTCTCACCCAAGGTTCACTGCCCAAACTCATCTTAAAGTACGTGAGCAAGAGTTCCTTTTGAACCTTGGCATTAGAAAGTGAGTCAAAGGCGTCTTGTGTCATCGATTCATTGTACCCTTCCGGCCAACGAACCTTCTTTTCCACCTTGGACTTCACAGTAGACTTCACAGCCTCATCCAAGTCGATGTACCCTTCTGCGTACATTCTCCGAATGACAGGCATGGGATTCTTCCATCCCAATTTCTTGGTGAGATCGGTGATCTTCATTTCCTTTAACTCACGCAAGAGGTTAAACACTTGAAATTCATTATCTTTCAAGTCGCTTTCCTCAAACTCAAGTTCAGGATTGATGCTGATTTTTGTCTCTGATTGCATCTTAAACGCCGCAGGAAGTGCAGCGTTCATCACTTCTCCCATAGAACACATGTAGTACTCCGACAACCACTTCCAGTAGTGCAGTTGAATGGGTGTAACGATCGGAATATCATCCTCTACATCCAGAATCTCCTTCACATCATATCCCGGAGGCGTATCATGTACGCGAAGTACAATTCCAGCATAGAGCTTTCTCTGACCAAATTGAACCAAAACGCGGTGTCCCTCACTCAACCCCTCTTGCCAAACCAATGGAATTCCATAGGTAAAGCTTTGGTTGAGAGCTAAGGGAAGAATAACATCCGCGTATACGGCCATTAAGAAAGAATTTCTACTAGGTCTAACAAATGTTTGCTGAGCGTTTCATGATGCTTAACCGCTTGCTTGAATGGCACCTCAACCATTTCACCGTTCTTTTGTCCGATCATTACATCAGTAGAACCTGCGAGTAAAGCTAGAACAGCGGCATGCCCCATTCGAGAGGCCAAAATTCGATCAAAAGCTGTGGGTGATCCCCCGCGTTGAATATGGCCAAGAACCGTCACTTTCGACTCCCATCCCTCAAACTTAGCGTTCACTTTTTTAGCAATTTCAATCGCTCCACCTGCGTCATCACCTTCTGCAACAATGATGATGGCGCTCGATTTCTTCATCTTCCAGTTCTTCTCCAGCTTCGCGGTGAGGTCTTCAATGTAAGTGGTCGTTTCTGGAACTAGAACTGCTTCAGCACCTGAAGCCAATCCTGTGCGGAGCGCGATGAATCCGGCGTCACGCCCCATCACTTCTACAAAAAACAAGCGATTGTGACTCGCCGCGGTATCGCGAATTTGATCAATGGCATGAACCGCCGTATTTACAGCGGTATCATAGCCGATGGTATAATCAGTACCAAAAAGATCGTTATCAATCGTGCCAGGGCAGCCCACTACCTTCACTCCATGTTCATCATGAAGAGCTGCGGCCCCTGTAAAACTACCATCACCACCAATCACAACGAGACCTTCAACCCCATGTGCTTTCAGGTTTGCGGCCGCTTGAGCGCGACCTTCAATGGTGCGAAAGTCATCGCTTCTAGCCGTTTTCAAAAACGTACCTCCGCGATGAATAATATTTCGAACGGATTCGTGAGATAGAGGAATGAAATCGTTTTCAATCATTCCTTGATAGCCGCGGTAAATACCTACCACTTCAAGTCCAAGACTCAAAGCCGTACGCGTAACTGCACGTATTCCTGCATTCATTCCCGGAGCATCTCCCCCGGAAGTCATAACCGCTATTTTCTTCATGTGTATTCTGTTTGTGAGCCTTTAGAATACAAACCTTTCTCACTTGCTCTTGTACATCTCCAATCCAACGTAACGGCATTCTAATTTGCCGTTGTACATTTTGATTTTCGACTTGGTTCTAAGACCCAGATACTTCAACGCCTCCAAATCGGAAGAAATAAACCACGCCGTCCAACCGTCATATCCCTGCTTTAAGGTATCCCCAATCTCTTGGTATAGCTTAAAGTTATCGGAAGTCAGCTTCTTGTCGTACGGAGGATTGAAGATAAGCATGCCATTTTCTTCTGGCTTGGTTGAGCCAATAAAATCTTGATGCCATACTTTGATTCGATCTTGAAAGAGGGCTTTTTCAATATTGATATTCGCCTTTGTCAGCATACTTATGTCGGAATCCGAACCTATGATCTTGCAAGAAGATGGATTTGCTTTGTTTAATGCCGACTCCTCAATTACCGCGTGAAGTTCTTCATCGTAATCGCGCCAATGCATAAAACTAAAATCCTTGCGGTAGATATTGGCTGGAATATTATCCGCCAAAATAGCCGCTTCAGTAAGGATGGTGCCCGAACCGCACATTGGATCGTACAAAGTTTGACGACCTTCCCATCCCGAAAGGCGAATTAGACCTGCCGCGAGTACCTCATTGATAGGAGCTGGACCAACCGCATCACGATAGCCTCTTCGGTGTAGAGAGCGCCCACTTGAATCCAAGAACACCTCACAGTGATTGCGAATCAAGTGAATGGAAATCACCACATGCGGATTCTCTTTATCGATAGAAGGACGGCGCTTGAACTTCTTAGTAAAGCGACCTACCACAGCATCTTTAGCACGGAGAGAGGCGTAATGTGAATTCGAAAAAGTATCCGAATGCACCACGGCATCAATCATGATATTCTTCTCAATACCAAACAAATCTTCCCATGGAATCTGAGACATGTTGTGGTAAAGATCATCTTGGCGATGGACTTCAAAGTTCGCGATGGGGCGCAGAATTCTCAGCGCCGTAGCCGACCAAAGGTTTGATTTATAAATGAAACCCAAATCGCCGGTAAACGAAACCGCTCTTTTAAGTGGTTTTACATCACGTGCACCCAAATGGCGCAATTCACGCGCAAGAACAGTTTCTAGTCCAAAAAATGTCTTGGCAATCAAGGTTTGATCCTTGGTCGATATTGTCAACTCCATGGCGCAAAGATACACCTAGGGAATGGGACTACAACGATTCTCATAATGGATAGAAAGATGGAAAAAAGTAAGAACAGTACAGCGTAATCCGTTACCCCATTATCTATCTTGCTACATGTTGGAACTCCTCTCATGCGAAACTATCTCTCCATCATCCTTTTCTCTTTACTCCTGCTTCAAAGTTGTGGAACCTCATACTTAAAAAAAGATGTGAACCGCTTGATTTATAGGGCAGAATTAAAGAATTGCAAAAGCGATACTCGCGCTGAAAAGCTAGAGTTGAGATTGCATGTAAAGTACTCGTACCAATCTAGAAAAGTCCTCTCCCCCTTGCTAGACTCCATCTATGCACATGAATTGAGTGATACACTACTAATGCGAGAAGTCTACCTCGGAGGATGTGTGAATTGTCCTTTCCATGAACTCGACATCTTTACATCCCAATACGTCATACGAGTCCTTCATCATCCACTCAACAGCAATCCCTTTCAAGTTGACACGCTTCAATATTCCTCACTTACTCCCGATTTAGAAAGTGCACATGTGTTGATTGCCCAATTACATGAAGCCATGAGAAATGGCATAAAATGGTGGGATAAACCCGCTCGCATCACCCTACCTGAATGCGAAGATACCCCATCGAATTTCAACTTCTTCATCATTGCCTTGAATCGGAGGTCCTATTCATATTTAAGAGATTGCACTGGACTCTTTCCTTAAATTGGAGTGGCACACATCTTGAATACAT
Organism: Phaeocystidibacter marisrubri; assembly: GCF_008933165.1. NCBI lineage: Bacteria > Pseudomonadati > Bacteroidota > Flavobacteriia > Flavobacteriales > Phaeocystidibacteraceae > Phaeocystidibacter > Phaeocystidibacter marisrubri. Next base: position 741,217 of record NZ_WBVQ01000001.1, on the reverse strand, counting down.
CGAGTTGAATCAACACAGTATTGATATGAAGAACACATTGATTTTAGCGTGTAGCATGCTAATTAGCACCGCTGCACTCGCCCAAAGCCGACCGACAGAACTCACCGTTCAACCGTCGCGTACCGTTCAAACTTGTGAAGAAATTAAGGGCAATCCGCTGCACAGTCGAGCAGGAAGAGAGCTCCGAACCTCCTTGAAAGAAGTGAGATCAGCAGAGAATCCAAATGCCCTTCGAGCCATACACAGAGCTGAATTCAAACCCATTCATCGAGAAGAAATATCAATAAAACCGATGAGACACTGATAGCACTCTATCTGTCGATAGGCAGTCAATCCCTAACTTCGCACCATGGAACTAGATGTTTGGGATTGGCTGCTTTTTATTTTGGGAGGATTTGCAGCGGGTATCATTAATTCTCTGGCTGGAAATGGATCGGCTATCACCCTCACACTGCTCTTGGCAACGGGCTTAGATTCCAATATTGCCAACGCCACGAATCGAGTGGGAGTCTTACTTCAAACCACCACTTCGGTTCTCTCATTAAAGCGCAGCAAACGAACTTATTTCTTGGTAAAGGATAGCTCGTGGTACTTCATCCCTACGGTACTCGGCTCTCTGATCGGCGCTTACGTCGCCATTGATATTCCGGAGGCCATCATGAACTACATCATAGGTAGTTTCATGGTTATTCTCCTTTTCACACTGTTGCTCAAACCCAAAAAATGGTTGATCTCCACCGATAGTTCCAAAAATCGCAAAACACTTCTCAATTGGATGCTACTCTTTGCAATTGGTCTGTATGGAGGATTCATTCAAATGGGAATTGGCATCATGATGTTGGCCGCATTGGTCCTCAGTGCGAAATACAGTTTAAAAGATGCCAACATCATCAAACTCATCTTGGCCTTTGTACTCATCATTCCCGCATTCATTATTTTCTTGTTGAGCGGTGATATTGAATGGATCCCCGGAATTGCACTTGCCATTGGTGCGGTTGGAGGTGCATATGTGGGAACTCGGTACATCCTATACATGAAGAAAGCCAACGATTACATACGCTACCTCCTCATAGTGGTGATCCTTTTTGCCATCGTTAAGCTCTTCACTCCGTGGATTTAAACCCAGCCGTAAAGTGATGCTTTCAATTTGGATAATGTAAAGTTTCTTTACAGTACATTTGCAATCCTGTTGCATATAATTGACCATGATGCAGCATAAGCTATTATCACGAACATGACCGCATCCATCATATTCTTTCTATCCGTTTGGGTGGGAGTACTTATTGCCAAAGTAATTCGCAAGCAGGTGAAGGTAGGAACCTCCATGTTACTTGCCTTCAGCGGTTCTTTCTTATTCTCCGTATCGGTTTTGCATCTCATTCCGGAATTGTACGGACACAATCACAGTCACTTGCCTGGGCTGCTCATGTTGGCGGGTTTTATCTCTCAATTCTTAATGGACTTTTTGAGCAGAGGGGTTGAACATGGTCATACCCATTCTGGCGATGTAATGAAGGGCATCCTTCCTATTGGAATCTTTGCTGGACTTTTCATCCATGCCTTTATGGAAGGTCTACCTACGTTCGGCATGAACGATGTTTCTTTGAGAGGATTTGTAATTGCGGTGGCTTTACATAAAATCCCTGTCGCTATTGTATTGTACGTCTTGTTAAAAGAAGCGTCTATTCCACCCATTCGACTATGGCTTTCTATTCTCGCTTTTAGTTTGATGGCTCCCTTGGGTTCACTCACCATAAGCGTCTTACCTGTGCTTCAAGAATGGACGACACAAATTAGTGCCTTTGTTATTGGTATTTTCTTGCACGTGAGTACCACCATTCTCTATGAATCGAGCAAAGATCACAAGTTCAATGTTCGCAAATTGGTTGTGGTCATTTTAGGCGCACTTTTAGGCTGGCTCACCATTACGCACTAATTGTAACACCTCCGTTTTGCTCTATAACCCATCACTATGAAGTTATAGAGACAAATGATAGTTCTAGGGTTGAATCCATCCACTCGAACTCTATCTTTGCACTGCAAATCGGATAAATCATAAATTCTAAATCAAATACATATGGCTGTTCTAGTTGGAAAACAGGCTCCAGATTTTCAAGCTGCTGCTGTGATCAACGGCGAAGAGATTGTTGAGAATTTCTCACTTTCACAATTCCGTGGTAAGTACGTGATCCTCTTCTTCTATCCAAAAGACTTCACCTTTGTGTGCCCTACTGAATTGCACGCATTCCAAGCTAAATTGGATGAGTTCAAGAGCCGTAACGTAGAAGTGATTGCCGTTTCTACAGACACCGAGCAATCTCACTGGGGTTGGTTGCAACTCACTAAAGATCAAGGTGGTATTCAAGGTATTACTTACCCAATTGTTGCGGATACCAACAAGACGATTTCACACAACTACGACGTACTAGCTGGTAACTGGTACTTCGACGAGAACGATCACCTTACTGCAGAAGGCGAATTGGTTGCTTACCGCGGCTTGTTCCTTATCGATAAAGAAGGTGTAGTTCGTCACCAACTTGTGAACGACCTTCCATTGGGTCGAAACGTTGACGAGGCTATTCGCATGGTTGACGCACTTCAATTCAACGAAGAAAAAGGTGAGGTTTGTCCAGCTAACTGGAGCAAAGGTTCAGAAGGTATGAACGCTACACACGAAGGTGTTGCTGATTACTTGAGCAAGAACTAAAATTGACCTCGTATCATATTGAAAGCCCTCCAGAGTTGGGGGGCTTTTTTTATTGGGCTGCTTGCTGATAGGAACCATGGCCAACTTGATACGCCATGCTCAGTGGTCACTTGTTTTCCACTTGTACTCTATCACTTCTCTCCTCGCTTCGCCAGCCCATAGAGCTACGCGATTTAGCAAGATTCTATTCACAGAATCGGGCGGATATTGAGCTTCTAGTGCGATGCCACTCATCGGACGCAGCCCATCGTGTTTGAGGTCGGTACTGGTATAAACCTGAAGAGAGGGCATGGTACTATTCACTTTCAACTCCAAACCATTGGGACCGGTGAGGGTACATCTTTCCATATCTCTTCCAGAACCATCACTCATAAAACAGATATCAAGGGTATCCTTTCTGGGACCTGTCATGATGCGTGAAATAGCAGTGGGCTTACTGAGGTCATTCCACCCCTTCATCGACTTTGGTCGACCTTTCGGCAAACCATCCGCATCCAACAATTGGAAAAAAGGAGTGTGAATTTGCAGTTGATGCTTGGCTACTGAGCGATCACCTGAAAGATTGAAGTAAGTATGTAACGTTGGAGCAAACAGAGTGTCGTGTGAAGACTGTGCACGGTATTCTACTCTCAGCCCATCATCCAACAACCAATAAGTACAGGTAACCTCCATTCTTCCCGGATACCCATCTATATCTTCTGTTTGATTCAAATAGAAACGTGCCATGGCTTGGTCGGGACGCAATTCTGCGAGTTGCCAATTCTGGAACTGCAAACCATTGGATCCGCCGTGAATGTGATTCACGCCTTCGTTCTGTTCCAATTGATATTTCTTGCCTTTCAGTTCAAACTGACCTCCTCTAATTCGATTCGCAACTCGTCCAATAGAAGCACCCGCAACCGATTGCTTTGAGCGCGGGTCTGAAGGTGACTTAACGATATCCCATTTCTTCCTTCCTGACACGAGTTGAATGGATTGAATTCGCGCTCCGTAGGACCACAACTCAACGGTTGCATTTTCGCGGGTCAAAGTGACTACCTTAATTTGCCGATCGGCTTTAGATCTTCCCAACGGCTTCGCTACAGCGTTGACACTCATTTTGTTTGGTATTTATATCCAAGGTACTGCCAAAGTTTCGTAATCCATAAAAACGATGCACACATATCTTTATCTTCACAAAAAAAAATCTCTCAGATGTCTGACGTCAATGACAAAAAGCAAGTAGCACTCGTTCTAGGTAGTGGAGGCGCTCGTGGATTAGCCCACATTGGAGTGATTGAAGAACTTGAAAGCAGAGGGTATACGATCAGCTCCATTGCGGGAAGCAGTATTGGAAGCGTGATTGGTGGCGTTTATGCCGCTGGCTACTTGGACGAATACAAAGAGTGGGTACTCAATTTGGACAGAAGGCGGGTCTTCCAACTCATCGACTTCACCATTTCCTCTCACGGCTTTATTAAAGGTGAACGCGTGTTTAACGAAATGAAGCAATTTGTTGGAGAGGAGAGAATCGAAAACTTAAAAATCCCGTTTTGCGCCATTGCCGTCGACCTCGAGCATCAAGAAGAAGTCGTGTATGATTCCGGTGACCTTTGGCAAGCCATTCGAGCTTCTGTGGCCATTCCTTCCGTCCTTACCCCTGTACAGCACAACAACCGAGTATTGGTAGATGGTGGAGTGGTGAACCCCTTGCCTGTCAATCGTGTTTCTCGGATAGAAGACGACATCATGGTGGCAGTTGACCTTAATGCGCTCATCGATCTAGAGGTGGTCCACGAAAAATCTTCTGCAGATCAAAACGAAATCGAGCAGAATAAATTCATGGAGTCCATTCGACAGAAAATTGGCGACTGGTGGCCTTGGGCCAGTAACGGTGATGAGGGAGAAGAAAAGAGTCACATTAAGAAAAATTATCTGGGAATTTTAAATGCGTCTTTTGAGATGATGCAAGACCAAGTGGCTACCTTAGCCATGAAGCAAAACCCTCCAGATGTTCTGGTCAAGATTCCTAGAAAATGCGCGAGCACATTTGACTTTTACATGGGTAAACAGCTGATCGAAACAGGTCGACAATTAACGGCCAAAGCACTGGATCAATTCGAAAACAAATAAATATCAACCCTGTTAATACCATAAAACGAAATAGTATGAGTACAACTGCTTTTAAAGGAGCCCCAGTTCAACTGGCTGGAGAATTACCATCAGTAGGTTCTGCGGCACCAGATTTCATTATCACAGACACAGATTTGCAAAACCGTAGCTTGGCAGACTTCAAAGGAACCAATGTGGTTCTGAACATCTTCCCAAGTGTAGATACAGGAGTTTGTGCTGCATCGGTCCGCACTTTCAACAAAATGGCTGCTGACTTAAAAGACACAAAAGTAGTTTGTGTTTCTAAAGATCTTCCATTTGCTCACAAGCGCTTTTGTGGTGCCGAAGGAATTGAAAACGTTATCAGTGCGTCTGATTTTAGAAGCAACAGCTTCACGACCAATTACGGTGTTGAAATGCAAGATGGTCCGTTGGCCGGCTTAATGGCTCGTTCAATTGTTGTCATCAACAAAGAAGGTCAAGTTGTTCACAATGAGATTGTTGACGACATTGTTCACGAACCAAACTACGATGCAGCTGTAAGCGCATTAAAATAATTTGAAAAAATGGGTCTCACGACCCCACCCTATTCCAATTTGTCGCGTTATAGGTATAGTTGAAAATGAGACACCAAATATCACAGCGCGACACGTGATGTTCTCATAGCGAAAAAGGCTCCAGTACAGCGGAGCCTTTTTCAGTTTCTATCATTCGCTAATAACCACTCTAGAGCGGCTGGAAATCGTTTTCTCCAGGCGGTTTCATTGTGATCATCATTTAGGTCTACAACATACTTGTAGACCGGACTCGCTGAACTATTCTCTGGGTAATGCTTTTTCAGCATCTCCGTTCCCTCCAATAAAATACGGTCAACCCCTTTCCCTCCAATGTCAAAGTAAATGGGTACGCGTGGGTAAGGCCTACTTTCTAATTCATCTGCCAAAAAGATGCTGTACTGATCTTCCTCTGTATTCACATAAAGCGCAGGAGAAAAGCACAAGACGCCATCCACTCGATTACGTCCGCTCCTACCATATTCCCTTCTCATCATGTAGGCTAAAGCCCCACCGGCAGATGATCCTCCAACAAATCTTCGGTTGGTGTCAGTTCGGAAAGCTGAATCAACTTTGGGAAAAATGAAATGGGCCAGCCATTCTCTGAACGGCTTTCCTTTCACATAATCCATGTACTCCTCCATTCTATTTACTGAATTTTCAACGCCCACCACTATTACCTTACTTGCTGTATCCGACTCTAAATACTCATCAATGCCCCACTCTCCCATCGAGGTGCTAAAGCGTTCATCAAACAAATTCTGGCCATCCATCATGTACAGCACAGGGTACGTAGCGGTGCTATCTCTTTCATAATTCTTGGGTAGATAGATGTGAAGCTTTCGCGGCGCCAATTCGCCCTTGGGATCAGCCACATTCCACTGAAATACATTTCCAACTGCTGTAGAGGTAGGCTCTGGTCGATGCCACGACTTTACACTGAATACCACACTCGTATCCGTTTTTGGAGACAGCACAATATTTCCGCCATCGCCGTTTTCAATCATTCCTTCCTTTGCCCAATCTCCCAAAGTGAACTTGAACTCAATGCTTTCCTCCTTCTTCATTTCAAGAGTAAAAACATAGTAATCGTCAACCTTCTCCATCAAGGTAATGGCTGGATTCCAATTTCCTAGCTCTGGAGTATTGCCTACTATGTAAACCGAATCTGGCTTTAAACCAGATGTATCTTCAACTTGAATTTCTACGGTAATGGTAGATTTAGAGCACGACATCGCCCCTACCATCAACATGAAAAGCCACAATCGACCAAAGTTTATACAGAGTTTATTCATTATGCTTGGCTAATAATATCGAGGAAAGTATCTTCACCGTAAAGTACAATAATATGGAGTATAACTTTCCACAGACCAAGCGTCTAGATATACGATGGAGCGACATCGACCCGAATTTCCACATGCGCCATTCTGTTTACTATGATTTTGGTGCTGCACAGAGAACCGAAGTATTGAATGCCATTGGACTCACCATGGCTGTATTTGCCAGAGAGAAAGTAGGTCCTGTTCTATTTGAAGAAAAATGTCAATTCAAGCGAGAACTTCACTTTGGAGATGAAGTGGACATTAAGGTTGAAATTGTCGGACTATCTAGGGATTTTGAGCGCTTCGCATTTCGTCACACCTTCGTAAAGACTGATGGTACCATCGCAGCCATCCTCACCTTGAATGGTGCGTGGATAGACACCGTTAAGAGAAAACTCACTCTTCCTCCGAAAATGATTGAAGAAGCATTTGATAAGCTTCCCAAGGCTGATGACTTTGAATGGATTGCCACCAGTAAGAGTCCGAAGTAATATCAAACAAAAACGGCTGCCTATTGGCAGCCGTTCTTCCCTTAACGTGTTTAGTCTTGCTGATTAAGCTTCCACTTCTTCAGCCACTTTTGCAAGCTGCACTTCGCCTTCAAGCTTAATTTCATCGCTTACTAGCAAATTACCTGCTTCATTGACAACGTGGAACTTCAAGCCGAAGTCCTTGCGGTTCAATGAACCTTTAAATGAAAAGGCAGCCTTTGTATTTCCCCATGGGTCTACAACCGTTCCCCCTACTTCAATTCGGATGGTTACAGGCTTGGTTACGTCGCGTATGGTCATCTCTCCTGTTAAGTCAAACTCATTGTCTTTCACATTCGAAACTTCGCTACCCACAAAAGTCAATTTTGGATATTCTTCTGCATTGAAGAAATCATCACTGCGCAAGTGGTTGTCGCGATCTTGTGAACCCGTAGTTACACTTGCTACATCTGCTGCAAAGGTGTACTTACCTGTAGTGAAATCTTCACCTTCCATTTCTACTGATCCCTCTACTGAACCAAAGTTCCCAGTAACAGTAGTAATCATCAAGTGCTTTGCCTTGAATTGAATGTTAGTGTGAGTGGTGTCTAGTGCCCATTTTTGAGTACTCATAGCTTTATTTATTTGTGAGTTAATGCTCGGTTTTACATTGACCATTCAACCAATGTTACAACAAAGATAGTAATTAATGTTACAACATCAAACTGATTGCCATAAAAAAATCGGGTGAGGAGTTCTCAGACCTTCACCCGATTCATCGAATAACCCCTAACTGATAGAATTCCGCACACGTGAAGTAAATGCACGCAATGCTTCTCCTTCTTTCATGCCTTTTTGAATATTCTCTAAAATCTCCAAGGCTCCGATGATGTGAGTCAACTGCTCACCCTCATCGTCTCCACCTACCTCTATAGCAAGTGGTTGTTCTTCAAGCAGAGCATTCTCTGCTGCACGCAGTTCTTCAATAGAATACGTCTTAACGAGATTGCGAATCACAGGAACTTTCATGCGTTCTTCGCTTTTTCAATCATTTTTCTGAGATACTCTTCTTTGCTTGTAGCGCTTCCTTCTACAAGTTCTCCGTCTTTGAATACGGCTAGGAAAGGCAGATTGTCAACGCCTGCAAGCTTACGAGCCTTTTCACTTACCTCAGCATTGACATCCAAGAAGGTTACATCGCTCATTTCATCTTCATCAGAAATGCGGCGAAATTTAGGAGCAAAGAGCTTACATGAACCACACCAATCGGCGTAGTATTTCACAGCAACAATGCCGCCCTCATTAATTTTAGATTCGAAAGTTGTATCGTCTACTGGATGTACCATTGGTCGCTTTGTTTGTTATGCACGACAAAAGTACAATGGAATCAATCGAGAAAAATTACCTCCTCATAATTTCCATCTATCACCCCTCCAGCTCGTCCTTGTACTTGCGGTGATAGAGATCTCTCACAATACCGTCACTCACACCTATCTTGGGAACGTACATGTGACGCGAGTGTGCCCATTGCATGGCACTCTTGTAAATGCTCAATGCTGGTTCGATTACATCAGCTCGGTCGAAGTTCAAGCCCAACTCGGTTACTTTCTCATCTCGAGTAAGAGCAGAAAGGATTTTAGCCTGAGCATTTAAATAACGCATCGTGAGCGGTTCATTGATCTTCTTACCGCTCATCTTGTGAAGTTTGTTGATGTTACCACCCGAACCTATCATGGCCAAATCGCTACCAGGTGTAACATTTTGTTCAATCCACGTTTTCATCTCAACCCATTCTGAAGCCGTGTCCATTTGATTGAGGAGTCGAACTGTACCCACTTTGAAACTACGAGAAGTGACGATATCTCCTCCTTCTAGTAAGGTGAGCTCTGTTGATCCACCCCCTACGTCGATATAAAGAAATCGGGATTCAGCGGGTTGAACACGGTCAAACAATTTGGATTCAAATATGAGTCGAGCCTCTTCCTCTCCATCAATAATTTCGATGTTGATTCCCGTGGCCTTCTTAATCTTCTTCACCAATTTCTGTCCGTTCACTGCTTCGCGCATGGCACTGGTAGCGCAGGCGCGATAGTCCTCCACTCCATGAACTTTCATAATCGATTCATAGGCCTTCATGCCTTCCAACATTCGCTGGCGATTAGAACGTGTGATTTTTCCCTTCATAAAGGAATCGGCACCCAAGCGAATCGGCAATCGGATCATGCTAGATTTCTTGTAATACGTATATCCCTTCGTAGGTTCGTGAATGACGTTCGTAATCAGCAATCGAACAGAGTTTGATCCAATGTCAATTGCACCGAGCTTCTTCAGCTTCATAATCTCCTATTTCCTCCCTCCTCGCTTCAGCTGGTTTGCAACGTATTCGGCCATGGCCATTTGAGAACGTATGCGGGGTCCAGGTATCTTGCGGTAGGTATTGTCTTGTTCTGCGTTGTGAATTCGAGATTTCACATTGTCTTTCCAAATAATCTCCATGTGATCGCGAATTTCACGCATCACACTTTGGCTAAAGATAGGAACACTAACTTCTAATCGGTAATCCAAATTTCGAGTCATGAAGTCAGCCGAAGCAATATAACACTTCGGTTTACCCGCATTTTCAAAGAAGTAAACACGGCTATGTTCTAAGTATCTGTCGATTACACTGATGGCTTCAATATTTTCACTCAAGCCCGGAACTCCAGGAATCAAGCAACAAATACCGCGAATAATCAGTCGGATTTTCACTCCTGCGTTGCTGGCTTCATAAAGCTTATCTACCATATCGTAATCAGACAAGCTATTCATCTTCAAGAACATGGAAGCCTGTTTTCCCGCTTTGGCATTCTCTATCTCCTGGTCAATTAACTCTAAGAAGCGCTGACGGGTTGAATGCGGACTTACAATCAAGTGGTCGTAAGTAAACTGGAGATAATTGGCTCGGATGAATTCAAAGATCTGGCGAATCTCCTTTGTAATTCGCGTATCAGAAGTCATCAAGTGATAATCAGTGTAGAGCTTCGCAGTTCCTTCGTGATAGTTTCCTGTGCCAATGATGGTATAATCGACGAGCTTCTTACCCTCACGACGTTGGACTAGTGTAACCTTGCTGTGCACTTTCAAGCCAGGCACTCCGCTAATCACATTTACCCCTTCTGCCCTGAGCTTTTCTGTCCAATAAATGTTCGCCTCTTCATCAAATCGCGCTTGCAATTCAATCACCACGGTAACTTGCTTACCGTTCTTAGCGGCATTGATGAGGGCAGAAATCACCCGACTCTCGTCTGCCAAGCGATAGAGCGTAATTTGAATTTGCTCAACCAGCGGGTCGATCGCTGCTTCTCGCAAGAAGCGAATCACGTAACTAAAAGTATGGTATGGAAGGAAAATCAATACATCCTTCTCTTTTACAACACCTAGAATGGATCGTTCCAAGTCTAGGTCGGGATGATACATCGGCTCCAACTTGTCGTATTCCAAGTCCTTTCTTCCCACATTTGGGAATTTCATCAGGTCTTTTTTGTTGTGGTATCTACCTCCTGAAATCAAACTGTCGAAACTGTCCAATTCCATCTTACCCTTGAAGTAATGGAGGTAGTCTTTGGGAAGCTCTTTATCGTAAACAAAACGAACGGGATCGCCTATTTTTCGTGCTTTGAGTCCTTTTTCGATCTTTTCTAAGAAGCTCTTCGACACGTCGTTATCCAGGTCGAGTTCCGCATCACGAGTGATCTTGATGGTATGTGCCTCAATGCGGTCGAACGGATAAATGAAGAAGGCGTACTTGAGGTTAAACCGAATCAAATCATCGAGATACATGATGTAATGTTTGCCGTATTTTGGCAAAATCACAAATCGCCCAATCAATTCAGAAGGAACCTCAATTAAAGAATAGACTGGATTGTTGGGATCGGCATCTTGAATGAGCTTAATAGCCAAGTAGATGCTCTTATCTCGCAGTTCTGGAAACTCTCTTCTATCGTTGAGCAGGAGGATGAAAACAGAAGGACTCACTTTTTCAACGTAGTACTTCCGCACAAACATTTGCTGAGAATGCGTAAGATTCTGCTCGTTGATAATCTCAACGCCTTCCGACTTGAGTTCTAGAATCAATTCGTCATAAATGCGCGTTGCTTCTCTTTGTTGAGAAATCACCTCGTCGGTCATAGCCTTCAACAACTTGTTCGGCGACCAACCTCCCAATTGAGCTTTTACTTTCTTCCCTTTTAGGGCGTGCATCCGCTTTACCGATGCATATCTAACACGAAAGAATTCATCCAAGTTGTTGGAAAAAATCCCTAAAAATCGAATTCGTTCAATCAGGGGTACCGAAGAATCGGCGGCTTCTTGTAATACACGAGCATTGAATCGCAACCAGGATAAGTCGCGATTGACATAGCGTTCTCTCTCTTTCATGAATGGCTTTTCTTCCTCTTTTTGGGGTAGTCAAAGTAAAGCAATTCGGCACTATCTTGTACGTCTTTCCAGTGTTCTTCTGCAAAGTGTAAACACACCACGCCTGATGTTGGAACATTGTCTACTCGCTGATCTACACAGCGATTCACAAAATTTGTGATGGTTGGATTGTGTCCAAAAACCATCACAGAATCTAGATCGTCAGAAAGTTCGTGTAAGAAGGATATCAAGTGATCTGAAGTGGCCATGTAAAGTCGGTCGTCTACCTTGATATCTGCAAAAGGAAAATTCAGCGTTCGGGCAAAAATCATAGCCGTATGAAGCGCGCGGGTAGCGGGACTACTCACTAACATGCTTGGCGCGGACATTTCATCGGCTAACCATTGGGAGATCATATGCGCATCGCGAATTCCGCGTCCCTTTAGAGGTCGATCGTAATCGTCGATGTCATCGTATTGCCAAGAACTCTTGGCATGCCGAACCAAGTAGAGAGTCTTCATCTAATTTGCTTTAATTTCAAAATACGTCATTTTATGATAAGAAACATGAAAACAGAAGGTTAACTCTATGCTGTTATATCTACACATTCAGTAGATTTCTCCAACCTACACACGCCTTTCTTCGTAAATTCGTAGCATGAGAAATTCTGTTTACACGATCTTCTTTCTTCTCTTTTCGGTTTCCTCCCTCGCGAAGTTGCCGTCTATAGAAGTGTTCATGAGTCAGTATTGGCACCCTGCATCAGGGCCATATATCGAGCTGTATGTCTTCTCAGACCCTTCCACTCTTCGGTTTGAACCGATCGATTCCAAGTTTCATTCGGGAATTCAAATTGACATTCATATTAAGGATGGAGACGAGACGATTGCCGAAAAATCAGAACAAGTTCTCTCTCCTGCCCTCGTAGACACGAACAATTCTTTTGAAATTGTTCATCTCATGAAATTGGCTATTCCAGACGGTAAATGGCAAATCGAGCTGAAATTGTCGGATATCTATGGACAATACTATAAAGTCCTAAAAGATTCCATCGAGATCGTAGGGCCAAAAGCTTTCATGCTCTCCAAGTTACAGCTCACCTTGCCTTTGGCACCTTCCCCTGCCTGGAATCGCTACGGAATTCCGGTGTATCCAAAATCTCTTGAAGGTGTTTCCTACTTCCCTACTGAAGACACGTTGATTCAACTCTATTCTGAAATCTATCAACCGAAAGATGAAGATGCCGTAGCTGTTTACACCTCCTTTATTGAAGCAAACTCTGGCAGAACGGTTTCTAACTCCGAACGAGTATTCCGAAAGTCGGCCGCTCCACTTACCCCCCTCGCCGTTCGATATGACATCAGGGAATTGCCTACAGGAAGTTATTTTGCCAAGCTTTGGATTAAGAATCGAGAAGGTGTAGTGATCGCCTCCGACTCTGTGAAGTTTGGTCGATATAACACGAGAGTGAATACCAATATGGAATTAGAGCTTCCTCCTGATTATATCTCATTTATTCCTCCCAACACTTCGCTTGAAGACTTAAAGCGTATGGTTGATTGTCTCCACCCGATTTCAACAGACCATCAAATTATACAAGCGAGAGGTCTCGTGAAAGACGGGGATTCCACGCAACTTCACAAGTATGTAGATGCGTTTTGGAACCGTCAGAGTCCTACGAACCCTGCAGCGGCATTCAACCAATATATGGAGCGCATTGCCGAAGCCGATGAACGATTTGGAATGGGAAATCGTCCGGGGTACTTAACCGACCGCGGAAGAGTGTGGATGCAATACGGGGAACCGAGCAATACAGAGTCGAGCAACTTCGACAACGCCACCTATCCATGGGAAATTTGGCGCTATGATCGATTGTTGGCTCCAAATAGGCCGAGTCAAGTGAATAAGGTCTTTATTTTTGTCAATCGCGATGTTGCGGGAAATAATTTCCGTCTAGAACACTCTGATGCCAACGGCGAGAACTACAATCCTCAATGGAAGTATCAAGTGAACCGTGTGGGTACTCCTCCGGGAATTGACGGTAGATCCAGCAACACGAACAGCGATCCATTTGGAACGCGATTGAACAACAACAGCATCATGAACGGAAGTACTTCTTCTGGTTATGAACGTAGATAAAGACCACGAATGAAGTCAATTGCCGTAGCCATTCTGAATTGGAATGGACGCCCCCTGCTTGAACGTTTTCTGCCCAGTGTACTCCAACATAGTGATCAAGGTGATGTCATTGTTATCGACAATGGCAGTACGGATGACTCTATTGAATGGCTGAAGTCGCACCATCCCGATGTTCGCATTATTGCTCTTGAATCGAATTCAGGATACGCGGGAGGCTACAACGAAGGCATGAAGCAAATTGAACACGAATATGTGGTTTTGCTCAACTCGGATGTAGAGGTAACCAAAAACTGGCTTCAACCCATTCTAGATCGCTTCGCATCTGATGAACAAATAGGTGCAATTCAACCTAAAATTCTCTCGCTGAACGAGCCGTCTAAATTTGAATACGCAGGAGCGGCTGGAGGGTTCATTGACCAACTGGGGTACCCGTTCTGCAGAGGTAGAATTTTCTATTTCACGGAAGAAGACAAAGGTCAGTACAACGACGCCATGCCCGTGTTTTGGTCAACCGGTGCCTGCTTAGCCGTTCGCGCTGAGGCTTACCACAAGGCGGGTGAGCTAGATCCACAGTTCTTTGCGCACATGGAGGAAATCGATCTCTGCTGGCGCATGCAACGAAACGGCTATTCGTGTTGGGTAGAACCCGCAAGTGAAGTGTATCACTTAGGAGGCGGAACTCTTTCTAGTCAATCCACCCAAAAAACCTACTTGAACTTTCGCAATAACCTCATCCTACTTACAAAGAATTTGCCTCAGCGTAAGATTCTCAGTGTCATTTTAGCCCGACTCATCTTAGATGGTGTGGCAGGAATCCAGTTTGCCTTGAAAGGACAAATTCCACATACACTGGCCATTGTAAAGGCGCATTTTCACTTTTACGGCAGATATGGTAAGATTGTAAAGAGACGCTCTGGCGAGTTCCCATGGCCACTCACAGGAGTGTATCGTCAAAGCATCGTTCGACAAGTTTTCTTGGGCGGTATGAAGTCGTTCGACAAACTGACGAAATCAGCCTTTACCTTTCCTAAGGCAAGCCGAAATAGCTAAGGCATAACCATCTAGTCCAAAGCCCGTAATGCTGGCCATACACTTGGTCGCAGTCATCAAATTCTTTCGAAACTCCTCTCGAGCAAACACATTGCTAATGTGGACTTCAATAACCGGGGCAGGAACTAAAGAAATGGCATCGGCGAGTGCGATGGAAGTGTGGCTGTAGCCGGCTGCATTGAGAATAATGTAATCTGCATCAAAGCCTGCCATTTGTATTTGGGTGACCAGTTCACCTTCCGAATTGCTTTGAAAGTAGCTCAAATCCACCTTGGGGAACTCCATGCGCAGGCGTTCCAAGTAGGTGATAAAGTTTTCGTTACCATAAATTTCAGGCTCACGACGTCCCAAGAGATTCAAATTGGGACCATTAATTATTTGGATTTTCATGACTTGGGATTGTCTATCAAAGATACAGCTTCCTATCTTGGTATCATGACTTGGGAACGAGCAGAGAAAGATTTTTTCCGGTACTTGAAACTCGAACGAGGACTCAGTGCCAACACTTTAGATGCCTATTCGAAGGATATCGCCAAACTCTCCAAATGGGCTATTGAAGGTGGCATATCGGTTTCATCCATTCAACTGGAACAGCTTCGGGAGTTTTTGAAAACACTGAAGAACTTGTCACCTCGATCTCAAGCTCGACTCATCACCAGCGTCAAGGCCTTTTTCCGATTCTTGCTCTACGATGAATCCATCACTTCTGATCCCACAGAATTACTGGAGGCTCCGAGAATTGGACAGAAGTTACCCGATTATCTCTCCCACGGTGAGGTACTTCAAATGATTCATGCCATTGACCGTTCTACAGATGAAGGCGAACGAAATAGAGCCATTTTAGAAGTTCTGTACGCTAGCGGACTGCGTGTCAGCGAGCTCATTCAACTACGACTCACCGACATTCACGCCGATCGCGGATTTTTACGCATCATAGGAAAAGGCGATAAGGAAAGGCTCGTCCCCATTCACGCCATTGCACTGAAAGCACTAAAACTCTACATTCACCAAATCCGCAATCATGTGGATATACAAAAAGGTGAAGAAGACATCGTTTTCCTCTCCAAACGAGGCAAGCGAATGGCGCGGAGTACCGTTTTCACCATGATTAAGAATACAGCTGAAAAAGCAGGAATTCGAAAATCCATTGGTCCGCATACCTTCCGACATTCCTTTGCAACAGCACTCGTCAACAATGGCGCTGACCTTCGGGTGGTTCAGCAACTATTAGGACACGAATCGATCACCACTACGGAAATCTACACGCATTTGAACGATACGCAACTCAGAGAGGCAATGGACCTTCATCCTTGGTCGGATAAAGCTTAGCGGATATTCCAGACTTTGATTTGATCTTCGGCCGTAAGCCCTGAAAGCACTTCCACTTTAAGACCGTCGCTCAATCCGAGCTCTACGTCTCTTCTCTCAAAGCTTTGATCGCCCACCTTTACTTCCACGAAAGGCTGATCACCATCAAATTGAAGGAGTTTTTCATCTAAACGCATCACGCTATCACGGCTAGACAAAACAATATCGGCATTGGCTGAATAACCCGCTCGAATAAACTGAGAGGTATCCAGTGAAACGTCGGCTTTAATCTCAAATTGAATAGCGCCGTTCTCTTCCGTTCCTTTTGGAGCGATGTACTTCAGTTTAGCGGAGAAAGTCTCATTCTGAATGGCTCCTACGGAAATCACCAAGTCCATTCCTGTGCTTAGTTTTCCCACCTCTGATTCATCGATAAAACCTTCAAAGATCATATCGTTCATATCAGCTACTGTGGCTACGGTAGTACCATCGTTGAACGTATTCGATTCGATGACTTGATTTCCTTTCTTGATGGGAACTGCCAGCACCATTCCTTCAACAGTACTGCGAATTAAGGTAAGTGACGAGCTACCAGACTTTTGTGTAGCACCTTCACGAATGATTTGGAGGTTATCCTTTGCAGCTTCCAACTCCGCCTGTGCATTTTGGAATTGCAACTGAGAGCTTTGAAATGCTTGATCCGAAACGACCTTTTGTTCGTGCAGGCGTTGCTGACGATCAAAATCTCTTTTCGCTTGGTCGAAATTTAGCTGAGCTACATTCACTCTATTCTCAGCATTATTCAATGAAACCATGTCTGGAATCACCTGAACTTTGGCAATTAAATCATTCTTCCCGACGTGATCTCCAGGTTCAACAAAGAGCTCATCGATAATTCCTGAAACTTGAGGTTTGATATCAATTTCTTCACGGGGAACCACCTTACCTGTTGCTACCGTCTTTTGAACGATGTTGCCAAAGTCAACGGCTTCAGTTTCATATACAATGGGATCTTCTTGAGACTTATCATATAAATACCACATGGTATATACCACACCAAGAAGAAGAAGGAGGAGCAATCCTACGCGAGTGAGTTTTTTCATAGTTCGGTCGATGGAATCGCGTCAAGTAGCACGTAAATGTAACAAACGGAATACAATTTCCATTAGAGTTTCATCCCTTCTCCGTGTCTTGACCAATGAATGTAGTTCTTGAGAAAGCCCCACCCATATCCAGCATGCATCACAACTGTTGTAATCACTGCAAGTGAACCAACGCGAATGGACTTATTCTGAAAAGTGGCGTCTACCCAAACGGCTAACGTGTAAAGTATCATGGGAATTGCAAGCAGACTTCCATAGTAAGACAAAATGGCGAGAATGGAAACGATGAAATACGTTATGAAGGCGAGCGGAAAAACGTGCGTCAACTTCATTTCTTCCGGATGCAATTTCCAAATATTGATTCGTGCCGCTCCAAATCTATACACCTGCTTGAAGAACTGCCTGATACTAGTTCTGCGCTTGTGGAATACATGCGCGTCTTCAATTAGTGCTGTTCTATACCCCGCTTTTATCAAACGAATACTCAGTTCTATATCTTCACCGCAACGGAAGGTGCTATAACCGTTCACTGCTTCAAAAGCAGAACGCTTCATCCCCATATTAAATCCTCTGGGGTGATAGGTTCCCACATGTGATTTCTTCCCACGAATTCCACCCGTAGTGAGCATGGAAGTCATGGAATATGAAATGGCCTTTTGAAGGGTCGTGAAATCTGCATGTGCCGCATCGGGTCCCCCGAAAATATCAGGGTCATTCTTTTCGATGTAGGCATCAATAGCCTTCAAATATCCCGATGGAATAATGCAATCTGAATCTAAGAAAATGAAGTAATCCCCTATTGCAATTTTAGCTCCATCATTTCTGGCGGCGCTTACAGGCAAATACTCCTCGTAGTGAAGAGTTAGCGGATATACCTCTTGATCGAGAAAGCGCTCGAGTTCAGGGCGAAGCGTATCCTTGGGCGTTCCATCTGAAATAATGACTTCAAACGAATCATAATCTTGTTCGAGTAAGCTTTCCAGAAACTCGGTAACCTCTTCTGGTCGACCGAAAGTGGGGACGATTAGTGAAAATCTAGGATGACTCATTCACCTAGCGTTTCGTCGATGGTATAATCCACCGTCTTCGCAGAATTTCTAGACATCAATTCTGCCAAAAAGCCTGTTGTGAATAGCTGAGTACCTAACAACATGGAAGTCAAGAACATATAGAAGAGAGGATTATCGGCAATCAATCCAGGATCACCGCCTGCGCTTAATTTCCAGAACTTCCAGGCAATCAAGCCCACCATTGCAACAAAGCCGATAAAGAACATCAAGGTTCCTATCAATCCAAAGAAATGCATGGGACGCTTGCTGAATCGAGTAACCACGTATAGTGTGAGCAAATCCAGAAATCCATTGATAAAACGGTCGAGTCCAAACTTGGTTGTGCCATACTTCCTCGCTTGATGCACCACCACCTTTTCGGTGATTTTAGGGAAGCCCGCATTCTTTGCCAAAATGGGAATATAGCGGTGCATTTCACCGGTAACGTCAACGTTCTGAACCACCTCGCCTTTGTAAGCCTTCAGGCCACAGTTGAAGTCGTGCAAGTAAATACCCGACATCTTGCGAGTGGCCCAATTGAACAGTTTGGTAGGGATGGTTTTCGAGAGCGGATCATGACGCTTTTTCTTCCATCCTGAAACCAAATCCCAACCGTCTTCCATAATCATCTTATAGAGATCTGGAATTTCGTCTGGACTATCTTGAAGATCGGCATCCATGGTAATCACCACATCGCCTTTCGTCTTTTTAAAACCAACGTTCAGTGCAGCTGATTTGCCTTGATTCTTGCGGAAACGGATGGCGCGAACGTGCTCAGGATCTTCGTTATGAAGCTTCTGAATCACCTCCCAAGAGGAGTCCGTAGAACCATCATTCATGAAGAAAACCTCGAAAGAGAAATTATTCTCCGTCATGACTTTAACAATCCAAGCATAGAGTTCTGGCAAGCTTTCCTCTTCGTTGTAGAGAGGGATAACCACCGAAATATCTACAGAATTTGCCATCTATTACTTCGTATCTAAAGGCTTAGCCTTGGTGAGTGCAGCTGAAATCAACAATCCAAAGATGGTATTCACAACAATGAGGAACAAGTACTCATTGATCAGACCCACTTTAGTTTTCACTGCCAGTTGTTCATCCAACATCTCCGCTTGCATTTGCAATTGCTCGGGTGTTGGATTGGCCAATTTCGCAACATATTGCTGGAACTGTACTTCGTATCCTCTTAATTCTGTGACAAAGTTTGGATCAATTCCCCAGAAGAGAATCAACTTGACAACTATCAAAATGGCCGTTGTCATGATTGTAGGTAAAATCCAAGCGGAAAACGTCTCTTTAAACGAACTATAACCGCCGTTCCACTTCTTAAATGTCAGAACCGACATGATCAAAAGCACGATGTTCAGCGGGTAGCGAACAAATTCCCACATGATGTAGTACGGGTCCACGACGTAGGCGATTACCAAATAGAGGACGGCAATGGCACTCATGATTCCGCCATAACGGACAGCGACTTTCTTTAAAAGTGGATCCATGAAAGTGTGAAGTTGTTCAGTTTTGTAATTCAGCAAATATAACTGGAAGAAACTACTTACAGATGGGTGACAACGAGTCGTTCTGTAACGTACTGATCTTTTAGTTTATAGCGAACGGTGTATACCCCTTCTATCCACTCACTTACATGAAGAGTAGCGCCTTGTCCACTATAATGTACTCGACCATTTACATCGAATACCTCAACCGACTCCGTACCTTCTGGAAGGTAAACCACATCATTGGCAGGATTGGGGTAAAGAGTTCCGATTGCTTCACTCCACTCTGCATTTGAAAGAGCAAAGGGGGTAGATCGGATGGGAATATTCACAAAACCAGAAGGCAAATTAGTAGCTAAGCGAATGGTCGTATCTGAATTGAATACACCGGAATACGAATAAATCAACTCCAGAACTTTGCCCTCACCGGGCAAGAGTGTTTCTGGCTGATCCGTGCCATTAGTATAATTCAAGTTGCTCAACCCTGTTGGAAAAGGCTGAACAAAAACCGGTTGATTTCCGGTGTTCAAAACGGCCGTTCTGAATATCACGTTGTGGTTGGCTTGTGCATCTACGGGCAGGTAGAGGGTGTCGTTGGCGAGCGACAATTCAAAGTCAACAGGTGCAGAGGAATTTGTCACAAAGTTGTTGATTCGGCGGACCATTTGTGGATAATCAACAAATGGGTTTCTGTTGTTCTGAATAGCGTAAACATCATCGTTTCTCCCCTTTTCAAAAGCCGAAGGAGTAAACTGCTCATTCCAGGCTTTAAGAATCGCCTCTTGTGGGGCAAAGAAGTTCTGATAGTCTTGGTATCGAATAACGAAGTACAACATGGCACGTGCTGCTGCTCCTTTATGAGCATCGCGAGGTTCAAATACAGAATTGCCATATTTACTTCCTCCCCCTGTCCATGAAGGATTGGCAACCATTCCAAAAGGGTGATTATTCCTTCGGCTGTTCACCGCTGCATCGGTAGGATAC
This sequence comes from Phaeocystidibacter marisrubri, assembly GCF_008933165.1. Lineage (NCBI taxonomy): Bacteria > Pseudomonadati > Bacteroidota > Flavobacteriia > Flavobacteriales > Phaeocystidibacteraceae > Phaeocystidibacter > Phaeocystidibacter marisrubri. The sequence goes on along the minus strand of NZ_WBVQ01000001.1, from coordinate 720,552 downwards.
AAATGGTGAATGTCACTTCTCATGGGTTGAGCGGAGTTGAAGAAGCCTTGCGGAAAAGTGTGCTCACAGTTGAAGTTGTTCGCATTCGCGCCAGGTCTATCGTTGAATGTCGCTACCCTTCCGGTATACACGCATTCCACATCTCCACCTACATTGTCGATGGATCCATACATCTGATCGCGAGCTCCATCGTACGAAAGCGAACTGTAATTCTGCGCAAGTAAAGTATTCAAGGCAGACTTTAGGGCTTCCTCATTTAAGTTCTCAGTAGGAGCATAGTACGATTTCGAATATCTTCCTTGTGCATTCACCTCTAGAGAGACTGCACCTGCGGGACCATTATCGGCAAAGAGGATATTACCGCTGTAATCCACATTGTGAATTGGACTAAATACCACCCAAACTGGAGTTGAATCCAAAGGAGCAATGCTCACCGTATTCGGATTAAAACGAAAGGCATCGTCTCCGTATACTTCGCGACTCAGGTTCAAGTCCAAATCCACTTGATTCGGAGTTTTGTTGTGAATCATTACTTGAAGGCTATCCGGAGTAGTTTCTAAAACGTAACCGAATTGCAATTGTGAAGGAGATACTTCAAGAGATTGGGCAGAAATAGCGCCACTTGCAAGAAGCAAGGCTTTGAGCGTCAGGTTCATTCGTTTCATGCGGGCAAAGATAGCCAATGCCATCAGGGAAATAGTACTGAAAAACCTTTTTTCATTCGGTTTTCTAGCCTTACCTTTGCAGTGGGCAAGTCTCATACAACCAGCTCCTGGTGAACTCCCCCAGGTCCGGAAGGAAGCAAGGGTAACTGGTTGAGCGGTGTGATATGAGGAGCTTGCCCATTTTTTGTGCCTTATCGTTTCGATTTAACGCACATCATCTTTTGCAACTCCCTACGCATCAGCCGTTAACAGAATCTCTTGCTTGACGAATCTCCGACCTTCCACCTTTGTCAAATTCTCACTTCTCATCTCCCACACCTCACCCTCTTTCCCTACCTTTGCCTCGATTTTAAAATCTCAATCTTCACAGCATGAAGTTTTTCATTGACACTGCTAACCTCGATCAGATTCGCGAAGCTCAAGATTTGGGCGTATTGGACGGGGTAACTACCAACCCATCGCTCATGGCCAAAGAAGGCATCAGCGGTCAGGAAAATGTAATCAACCACTACAAGGCAATTTGCGATATCGTGGATGGCGATGTAAGTGCTGAAGTGATTTCTACCGACTACGAAGGAATCATTAAAGAGGGTATGGCTCTAGCTGAACTCAATCCAAAAATCGTTGTGAAGGTTCCTATGATCAAAGACGGTGTTAAAGCCATCCGCTACTTTAGTGATCAAGGCATCAAGACCAACTGTACATTGGTATTCTCTGCCGGACAGGCTCTTCTTGCTGCCAAAGCAGGTGCAACATACGTTTCGCCATTTATCGGTCGCTTGGATGATATCTCAACGGATGGTCTTGACCTCATCGAGAAAATCCGTGTGATTTATGACAACTACGGTTACGAAACTGAAATTCTAGCCGCTTCTGTTCGTCACCCAATGCACATCATTGAGTGCGCTGAAATTGGTGCAGACGTAATGACGGGTCCTCTAAGTGCTATCACTGCTCTTTTGAAGCACCCATTGACAGACATCGGCCTACAGCAATTCTTGGCAGACCACGCAAAGTCAAATTCATAATTCGAATTGATTCGAATAGAGAAAGGGCGCTCGTTGAGCGCCCTTTTTTTGTTTATTCCTTACGGTCATCAAAATACAATGACCGCGACATATCCCTTATCACCCTCTATAAAGTTGGCATATACTGCTCGATTCGCTTCATCATATTCAAAAGAGGTAAAGTTGGGAAGGATATCACTTTCGCCACTGTACTCCCCCACTCGCTCCACTTGAACCGAATCTCCTGAACTCGCAAAACTCAAGTGGAAAAGTGCGCCGTCATCAACGTCGTTCAACTCTTCTATGGAGATTTCCTCTTCAAAATCATTAGCATGTAACCGCTCTAAATTCTCCACATTATCGAAGTAAAAAACGTGTAAGTCATCATCTTCAATTAATGAAATGATCTCAGAATTAACAGCGCACATGTCCTTGTGTCGTCTAGGAATGACTTTTCTCCACGCTCTCTTTCCGTCTACCGAAATACTCTCTACAACCACATTTTTAAATTCAAAGTCGTGTCCTTCTGCATTGTCATACGCCTCCCAAACTACATAGCTACCTCCATCTGATTTGAACAATACGTTTGATAATTGATAATTATATCCACCAACCGTAAACCTTCGAGATATGCCACTCACATCTTTGCTAAGCGAGCTCGCATTGTAATTCAATGGATCTCCTTCATTGTAACGAGAGTTGAATCCAAAAAATTCAGGTTTAGCAAACTCAAAAGTCGATAAGTTTATGGACTGAAAATACACGCCAATAACTTGATTTTTCACACCCAAACAAGCAAATCGAAAAAGTGAATCGTTTACATAACTCCAAGAGCTCATTTCACCAAATGGGACTTGAATCTCATTGAGATCTAACTTAATATCAAGAACATTTTCATTCGCTCTATCCGTGACATAGACTTTAATTTCTGTATCGAGTAAACTTCCAAACCAAGCTGTCTGCTCATCGTTGGATGGTCCAATAGAATACGCCAAGACCTCCGTATCCGTCACTTCCAATAAGTCGAAAGTCCCCAATGAACTTGCTGCTCTGGAATGAATACTCTCAAATCTTAATGGCGAAGAATCTATCGGTAAATACACAACCGCTTCAAGCTCTTGAAAATCTGGACTTTGACCAGTCAGCAAAGCTTCTTCATTCAAATCACCGTAAAATGTATTAAGACTAAATCTGTCTTGAAAGCTCCTTACAACAGGACCTACAAGTTTCTCTCCATCCAACATAACTGGAACTTCAGCCACTACGGTTGGATTCAAAAAGTTCCCATTTGATAAGACACGAGCACCAATAATCGAAATACTGCCACTGCCTTCAGCCTTCTTCTCTTGCATTTCATCGGTCATCATGAAAAAATAGTAGAGATGACTGTCATAAATTCCTCTACCAAAGTAGGTACACTTCTCACCGTTATATTCAAAATCAATATAATCATCTACAGAAACGTGAGACCCTAGTATTGACTTATCAAATAAATAAGAGTCTGTCGATGGAACACTCCCTAAATTACTAAGTGGATCTCCCTCGTGTACCACCAGCAATTGATTACCTGTTGAATATAATTGTACATCCTCACCACTGTCCAAATCGTACGGAAAAGAGAACTCAATTTTAGATTGAGAGAACAATGTGAATGGAACCACTGTAAATGCAGCTAAGAGTAATTTCTTCATGATCCTGAGATAAGAGATGTCCTAAAGTAGAAAAACAATTAATCAAATTCTCCTCATCCTGTAATCAAAGCCTTGAATTCACAGCTATATCGGCGATATTTCACCCTCAACCGGATGGTTAACCCATGCTAAAACCGTACATTCACAGGTGATTTTTTGACTATCAATCTTACTGTAATGGCCGACTTACTTCGCATACATCCAGACAATCCTCCTCAGAATTTAATTGACAAAGCGGTAAAGGTTTTAAAGGACGGTGGACTGGTTATTTTCCCGACAGATTCCGTCTATGCAATAGGTGCTGATATTCGTCAACCTAAGGCACTGGAACGATTAGCAAGAATCAAGGGAGCATCACTAGATAAGGTGGATCTCTCTTTTATCTTCCCAGATCTGAGTCACCTGAGTGAATACACTCGTCAGTTTGACACGTCTACTTATAAACGTTTGAAGCGTGCGCTTCCAGGTCCTTTTACCTTCATCCTGGAATCCAATAACACGATTCCAAAGATTTTTAAAAGCAAGAAGAAAACCATTGGTATTCGCGTGCCCGACAACAATATAGCTCGTGTATTGGCGCTCTCGCTCGACAATCCTTTGGCATCTACCTCGGTGCACGATGACGATGAGGTGATTGAATACACCACTGATCCCAGCCTTATTCAGGAGAAGTACGACCACCTCGTTGATTTGGTTATTGACGGAGGATATGGTGACAATGAAGCTTCTACGGTAATCGATTTGTCGAACGGAGAGATTGAAATTATCCGTTTGGGAAAAGGAGACCCGAACGACATCTACTAAGCCAAATCTCTGGCGGCATGGTCCGCCAGTGCTCTTCGATCTATTTTATCCGTAGCAGTACGAGGAAAAGTGGAAATCACAACCACTTCCTTGGGACGATGGTAGGGCGATAAAAAATCAAAATCCAATGGGATGGATGGTTCTTCATCCACCACAAAAACTGCTTTCATTCCCATGGTTTCATCGGGTATTCCAACAAGGAATCCGTGTATCCCTAGGTTTCGCTCTATGGTGGTTTCCACCTCCTCAGGATGAATTTTCACTCCACCCGAATTGATGACAAAATCTGCTCGTCCCAGCCAACGGAAGGTGGTTGGCGACACCCACTCTACCACATCCGTGGTTACCAAATTCGATTGATTCCATTCAGGAGCGTGAATGACTAGACAATCATTCTCATTTGCGGAAAAATGTACACCAGGCAAGGCGTGAAATAGATTCTTACCACCCGATTCAATCTTCTTAATCGCAATGTGGGATACGGTTTCCGTCATTCCGTAGGTCTCGTAAATAGCTGAATCCACTTGTTCCAGTTTCTTTCGCAGACTCACCCCTACTGGTGCTCCTCCAATAATAATTACACCGTATTTGAGAAGGTGATGAAGCCCAGCCTCCACTTGCATGGGTACGAGAGCGGCAAAGGAAAACTCGCCTTCTACTTCCGAAAGAACATTAGAAGAGACAGCCGCGATTTCTAAAGTCCACCCCCCTCTCATGGCTCTTACCAACATCATTTTGCCGGCAATGTACGAAGCAGATAAGGCTAAGAGAGCTCGTAGGGGTCGATCTAAATCTAAAGCTTTTAAAGTCGCACCAGCAGAATGCCACATCACTGATTTTTCGATCACGACCTTCTTGGGAACTCCAGTACTACCGCTGGTTTGCAAGGTAATGTAGGTATGCTCATTACTCCACTCCTCCAAGAACTGAGCAACCTCGGGAAATTGTACGGACACTTCCTCTCTTGTTATCGCTCTGTTCTTGTGTGTCAGCTTGAATTCAGGGTGAATAGTCATGAGTATTCCATGGTTTTAAGCGCCATGCCTCCATTGAGGCTGATCGCGTTTAGCAAAATAACGCCGGACAAACTTGTGGACTTCCTCCATGCACTCGTGGAGAAATTCGAATTCATCCGACTTCAATAGTCCCCTACGGTCCAAATCTCGAAACAGGGCTTCCATTCGATATAAGCTTTGAACCAGTACTTTCCACGAGCGCGAATTCGCGTTGTGATACGACGCTGTGGTTACATCTTCAAATCGCAGTTGAACCGTTCGCATAACCAGTATAAGTTCTTCTGCCAGACGAGAGAGATTGCGCAACTGCAATCTCTTTACAATTACCGAGGAGCAATCTAGTAAGTCAGCTGCTGCCTCTCCTGCTCTTTTCTTGTTCATACACACAAGGTACAAGAGAGGAAGCAAGCAACTCGTTTGCAAACGCTTACAAACGGATAAACTTAAAACAGTCCGTCAATTGTACCATTGGCATCAACAGTAATGCGAGTTGCGGCAGGCTCAGCCGGTAAACCTGGCATGCGCATCAAGTTCCCCACAACCGCTATGATGAATCCCGCTCCACGAGCAAATTCGAACTCGCGAACGGTAATACGAAATCCCGACGGTCGATTTCTCAACGAATCATCATCAGAAAACGACTTCTGCGTCTTGGCAATACAAACGGGCAAATTAGATAGTCCGAGCTTATCAATTTCTCGTAAATCCGCTTTTGCCTTAGCGGAGAAGTCCACACCATCCGCTCCATAAATGGTGGTAGCGATTTTTTCAATTTTCTCCTCCACCGTTTGCTCAACATCGTAGAGCATTTTCAAGTTAGATTTGCCTGACTCTGCTTCCTCAATTACAGCTTTGGCAACATTGCGAACGCCTTCTCCGCCCTTCGCCCATCCTTCTGAAACCTCGCATCGAACGCCTAGTGATTCGCACTTCGACTTCAACCACTCGGTTTCTTCATCTGTATCCGTTACAAATTGGTTGATTGCAACCACCGGCTGAACCCCAAAAGTCTTCATATTCTCCAAGTGCTTCTCAAGGTTTCCAAAACCTTCTTGTACTCGTGAAAGTGACGGTTCATTGAGCTCCGACAAAGGCGCTCCGCCGTGATATCTCAATGCGCGTATGGTAGCAACCACAACTACTGCTGCAGGTTTCAATCCAGATGCTCTACACTTTAAGTGGAAGAATTTTTCCGCTCCCAAATCAGCACCAAATCCAGCTTCGGTAACCACATAATCACCCAAACTCATGGCCATCTTCGTAGCAAGGATAGAGTTTGTCCCTTGAGCAATATTAGCGAATGGACCACCGTGGATAACCGCAGGAACTCCTGCCAAGGTTTGAACCAAGTTCGGTTTGATGGCGTCTTTCAACAGTGCTGCCATTGCCCCTTCGGCTTTGAGGTCTCTGGCATAAATCGGTTTCTTATCGAAGGTGAATCCAACAAAGATGTCGCCCAGCCTGCGTTGAAGATCTTTTCGGTCATTGGACATGCAAAGAATGGCCATTATCTCGCTTGCTGCCGTGATATTAAAACCATCTTCACGAGGAATACCATTGGCTTTTCCTCCAATTCCACAAACGATTTGGCGGAGGGCTCTATCATTCATATCCATTACACGCTTCCAGCGAATGGTTCTTCCATCCAAGCCCAAATTCACTTCCGGCTTTGCTTGAATATTGTTGTCAATCATAGCAGCCAAGAGGTTGTTGGCTTTCTCAATAGCCGCAAAGTCACCTGTAAAATGAAGATTGATATCCTCCATGGGAATCACCTGCGACATACCACCGCCGGCTGCACCGCCTTTCAATCCAAAAACAGGACCAAGACTTGGCTCACGTAGAGCTGCTACTGTTTTCTTTCCTTCAAAATGTAAACCTTCCGACAAACCGATAGTTACGGTTGTTTTCCCTTCGCCAGCGGGGGTTGGGGAGATAGCGGTAACCAAAATTAGTTTGGCTTTCTCCACTTTCGATTCATCTATTAAATCAAGGGGGAGTTTCGCTTTAAAGTGTCCGTAAGGCTCCAAAACACTCTCTTCCACCCCTACAGAGGCGGCAATTTCACGAATAGGTTTTATATCTGCGCTTTGAGCGATTTCAAGATCCGATTTCATATGCGTATCGTTTAAGATGACTCAAATATAGGGTGACTCCTGCGGCAAGACCATGACAGATGTTTGCTTTTCCAGAAAAATCCAAATGACGAAAACTACAATTCCCTCATCTTCATTGGTGCAACCCATTTCATCGAAATAAGAGGTCCCCCCACAACATCCTAATATATCTAGCTGATAATCAATACTCAATCATTATTGTGTAAAGTATTTTTTACATTATGTAAACTTTACATAACTTTGTGTCTGGAATAATTGACAAACTTACCGACCATGTCTTACCAAGAAAAGAAAGCCCTACTCAACATGATGATCACGTTCGGCGTGATGATCATCTATGGTTCCTACGTGTACAACAACAACTGGAATCCCAATTTCAATACAGACGAAGAGTTGCAATTCTGGGCGAAGACGCTGTTATTTGTCATCCCCGTTCAAATTGTCATTCACATCCTAGTCCATATTCTATTCTCCATCATCAACTCCATCGCTACCAAGAATACGGAGTTCGAACTCACTGATGAATTCGACAAAATCATCGATTTAAAAGCCTCTCGAAATTCTTCCACCACCTTTTCACTGGGTATGATTGCTGGCTTTGTTGTGATTTATATGGGCTACGGACTCACTTACTTTTTCATCTCGTTAATTGCCGCTGGTATGATCTCAGAGATCGTGGACGGTATTAGTCGAGTTTACTATTACCGACAAGGTGTTTGATATGGCCAAACTGAAAGTCAAAAACAAGATTCGCACACTCCGTTTCATGAATGGTGAAATGACCCAGCAGCAACTGGCCGAAACGGTTGGTGTTTCTCGTCAGACCATCGTTGCCATTGAGAAAGAGAAATATTCGCCTTCACTAGAACTCGCCTTTAAAATCGCCCAAACCTTCAAAGTACCTCTAGAAGAGGTCTTTTTCTATGAGATTTAAACCAAACCCAAATGAAAAGCATTCAAATTACGCGCTACGGCGGGCCTGAAGTATTGACCTATGCCGAACGGCCTAGACCCTCCGCAAAACCGGAAGAGGTAATCGTAAAGGTCCACGCAGCCTCTATCAACTCCGCCGATAGGAGAATTATATCGGCCAACCCCTGGTTTATCAAGCTTGCCTTTGGTTGGAACAAACCGAAAGTGACCGGATTGGGAACCGATTTTAGCGGTGAAATTGTCGAACTAGGAAAGGATGTAACCAAATGGAAAGTAGGCGACATGGTCTTTGGGGACATGTCGAATCTAAAACTTGGTACTCTTGCTGAATATCTGGCTGTTCCCGCCAAGGTTATTGCCCAAAAACCAACGCGACTTAGTCATGTTGAATCTGCATCACTACCTCTAGCCTCTCGTACCGCCTTAGAGGCCATTCGCGATCATGGTAAACTTTCAAAAGGTCAACACATCCTGATTGTTGGTGCATCTGGTGGTGTGGGAAACTCGGCCATTCAATTGGCAAAAGCTCACGGAGGAATCGTTACGGCTGTTTGCAGTACTAAGAATGTAGAGAAAGCACTCGAACTCGGTGCCGATCATGTGATCGACTACAAGCGTAAATCCCTCGCAGACAACGATGTGAAATACGATATTATCCTGGGTGTAAACGCCTACGAAAAACCCTGCGTATATGCCGAGCAATTGAAGCCGGGTGGAAAATTCATCTATCTAGGAGGAGGCATGCCCACTCTATATCGAACCTTCTTCTTCAAGAAGATCATTGCCAGAAAATACCGCATTTCTGTCTCCATTGTTCAGCTCAAAAACACGGTAGAAGATTTAAACATCTTGGCAGAAATGGCGGATAAAGGCTCGCTTAAACCAGTCATTGAACGAGTTATCCCTTTTGAAGAAGGCATAGAGAGGTTGGTTGAAAACGGTTCGCGCAGCGCATCTGGAAAGTGGGTTTTCACCTTATAAAAAAGTGTATCTTCCAATCAAACCTCAACACCTATCTCGATGGAATGGATTAGCCGTATTCTGATTGGCGCTATCGCCGCTTTTCACCTGTATATTCTCTACTTTGAAATGTTCGCCTGGGAGACCAAAGGGCCGAAAATATTCCGACAATTTCCAAAAGAGCTCTTCCCAAAGACCAAGGCCATGGCCGCCAATCAAGGTCTTTACAACGGATTTCTTGCCGCAGGTTTAATTTGGAGTTTGCTGATTTCTAATCCCATCATGCGATTAGAAGTGTCCGTATTCTTCCTGTCCTGTGTGCTAGTTGCAGGGATTTACGGAGCGCTAACTGCCAGCAAAAAGATCCTGTACGTTCAGGGAATACCCGCTCTATTAGCACTCATTGCTTTGCATCTATAGACTCTTTGCAATTCTGTGTATATTTAGGGAACGCCTGAGAAATACACGGATCTATGAAACGAACTGCCCTCCTCTTCCTGCCCCTAGCTTGGTCGTGTGCCGAGCCAGATGCATCTCCTTCCCATGCAGAATTTGCTGCACTTGAAGTGACCCAAGTGGAAGACGATGGCTTCATCAATCCAGAAGGAACCACTATTCGCGACAGAATTAATGCTCCAGAAGGCTATTTGAGGGTTTGGCAAGACAGCACCTCCTTTGGTGCGCACTTGCGCTATCTCCCCGTTCGCCCAGACGGTTCTGAAGTTCGTTACTACGACGGTACTTTTAAATCTAACGACGGAAAATATGTGGCCGTAGTGGATCTCCCCATCGGTACCCGTGACCTCCATCAATGTGCCGATGCCATCATGCGACTTCGTGCGGAATACCTATGGAATCAAGGAAGATACAGCGACATTCACTTCAACTTCACCAATGGGTTCAAGGCCGATTACGTCAATTGGATGCGCGGTCAGAGAATTTCGGTTGATGGAAATCAAGTTCGATGGACAGCTGGAGATCATGTATCGAATACCTCGCAAGATTTGTGGGATTATCTGGAAATGGTCTTTGCCTTTGCCGGATCTCAATCACTTCAACTCGAATTGGAATCCGTGGATCCAATCAACATGAAAATTGGAAACGTACTCATTCAAGGAGGCTCACCTGGACATGCCGTGATTGTGGTAGATATGGTTATCCATCCCAAAACAGGAGAACAAATGTTTCTGCTGGCCCAAAGTTATATGCCTGCTCAAGAAATTCAGGTGCTCAGCAATCCAACCGATGCGAGTATTAGTCCGTGGTATAAGCTCAACCCTGAAGCGAGCATCTTTACACCAGAATGGACTTTTGAACCGACCGACCTGATGCAATTTCCGGAGGAGTAATCTAGAAAATACCGCTCTTCATCCTTGCACAACTTTTCCGACAAATCACGTCACCTCTATTCTGCTTCTACTACGGCTTCCATCATGGAGAAGTACGTAAATCCAGAGATAGAAGAGACCGCAAAATAACATCCCAATAGCATGTCGAACACTGGATTAATCATTGAAGAAAGAGCACGAGACATTGGCGATTTTCTAGTCGGCCGTCTCCTTCCCTTTCGAAAGAAAAGAATGGTTGGACCGTTCATTTTCATCGACCACATGGGCCCTGCCACCATTGGAAATGGCAATTTCATGGACATAGGTCAGCATCCCCACATAGGTATCTCTACACTCACCTATCTCTTTGAAGGAGAGATTGTTCACCGAGACAGCACCGGAGCCGTTCAGCGAATTATGCCCGGTGCCGTGAATTGGATGACCGCTGGGAAAGGTGCGGTACACACCGAAAGAACCCCTGACGATCTGCGAAATCAGATATCGACGACTCATGGTTTTCAAATTTGGGTGGCTCTTCCTTTGGAAAGTGAAAACATAGAACCTTCATTTCATCATGTAGGTGCATCTGAACTGCCCACTTGGACAGATGGTCCGATGAAATTTAAACTGATTGCTGGTGAAGCATTTGGACGAAAAAGTCCCGTTCCTGTTTATTCACCACTCTTTATGCTAAAGGTTGAAACCACGGAAGAAAAGACCTTAGACCTCAGCGGAAAACTGAGTGGTGAGATTGGAATTTGCGTGGTAAAAGGTGCCGTTCGTGCATGTGGGGATCACATTGAAGAAGGGAACATGCTCGTATCTACATCCGAAGAAAGTTGTGTAGTGACTGTAATGCCCAACTCCTTGCTTCTCCTCTTTGGAGGCGAACCTTTTAAAGAAGAGCGCCATATCTGGTGGAATTTCGTTGCATCTGAACAAAAGACTATTGAAGCGGCCAAAGAGCGCTGGAAGAATGGTGAATTCAAGATGGTAGATGGTGAAAATGAAGTGATTCCGTTGCCGGAGTATTAAAACACAATTCTGCTTCGTTCTTTTTAGAATAAACCTTCTCTCATGAAACTCACTTTCCTCAGCTTATTCTACTTCGTAACTTCACTCTCCGTTTACTCTTACCAGTCACTTCAAATTTCAGATTCAGGACGTTACAAAATTGAAATTGAAGGCAAAATTGGATTCACAAACTCAAGAGGTGAGCTCATCATCCATCCTCAATTTGACGATGCGTCCAACTTTGATAGCTACTTCGCTTTTGTTCAGAAAAGTGGTCGATTCGGTGTAATAGACACCAACGGTAGATATCTCGTACCTGCAATTTTCGATCTCATTTCAGAAGACCAATTCAATAATCATTGGGAAGCATTCATAGGTGAGCAATTGTACACAATTGGAGAAGACTGGAAGATTTATAGAATTGACTCTAATCTTCGCAAACACTTATCGTATCCACTATATTCAAACAATTACCCAGAAGATCCAGACTACCTTGTAAGATACGATTCCGAAGAATTAGTAATACACGATTGGACAGGTCAAAAACTTGCAAGCATTCCAAAAAACGAGGAGTTTATTGGACATAATGAGTTACTGGTTTTCCCCTATCACCAACCGCAAAAACACTTCGTAAACAGAATTACAGGAACAAGTACTGTACTGCATCTACCAGGCAACCTTAAATGGTCATACGATTCTGAGTATATACTCCATATTGAAGAGAGTGATACTCTCACTCATATCAATATTCTCAACTTCGAAGGGGAATGGGTAGACTCAATGACCACAATCTCTTCAAACCTCCTTGAACTCGAGCTACACGGAGATTTCCTCTTCTTTAAGAAGAAACAAATTAGAGAAGCAGTATGGAATGTTAAACGAATTGGATCGAGCGGCTTCTATCTTGTATCGCCAGAGGCACGAGTACTTTATGCGATAGGCGAATTGATAGTTATAGAGTATTCCGCTGACTCCATCCGCTCAATACGAATAGGCGACGAGTCGGCAGAAAGACTCTATTTCAACAATATGGATTGGACGGAACAAAGACAGATGACACCCAATCTATTTACCTCTGGATTTGAATGGTTTAGTAAAGGAAATTCCCTACTCTGTCTAAATCAAAATGGAGAAGTTGTTCAGGAACGGAAGTGTGATTTTAGAATTGAACGGATTGCTGGCCAGTTCTTAATTTTTTCCAACGACTCCAATGACTTAATTTCCATAGGTGATCTGCAAGGAAATTGGCAAACACCTTTTATCTATGATATTGTCGAATTTGATAAAGACTACATAGAAGTCGAATCCACCGGATTCACTGGTCACCAATACATTCTGGCAGATGGTAGCATGGTTCGAAATGCATCTACAAACCCTGAGCCATCCAGAAAACTGAATATTAACTACCGTATAATAAATCAAGTACAATTATTCTCTAGCGTATTTGATTCAAGCAGTTCGAGAAGGGCGCCATCAGAAAAATTCTACTACCCCATTAATAAAAAAGAGTTTGAAGACACTCTATTGTTACTCATATCAGAACCCTGCTTTAGGTGGGATAAGGACACTAACATCTTGGCAAGAAGAGTGGAATTTATAAATAATACAAGCGACACAGTCTTCTTAGCTAAACATAATCTGGCTGTTTATCAAACTATACAAGCGCAAACAGAAAACGGTGATTGGAAAGACATTCAACACACTCCAAATTCGGGATGTGGGAATTCCTACTCAACCTCATTTTTACCTCCACAATTTGCTTGGAGTTGGCTAATTCCGGAATTTGAAGGAGGAGTTGAAACGGAGATGAGAGTCAGTTTAAGTCATTTATATTTCAAACCTTCTCCTAATACTTCACAAGATGATTTAATGTTTGAATATACCTATCCAAGCAACGATAGCTTGAATTACTTTCCATCCGACACCGAAACAAAGAATCATATTCCGGCCTTGGATTCCCGTGAGCATTCAATTCAAAGCACGTCGTTTAAAGGGAGAATAAATCCAGTTCAGTTCTGGAAATTCTCAATTCGCCAACCATATGGATTCTTCCGATACTAGACAGGAAATTTTCGGAACGATACTTGCCTCCCATCCTTCCAAACTACATCTTCAAGATGAAACGCATTACACTACTCGCCTTTTTCCTTGTTCTCAGCACAGTGCTCAGCGCCCAGTTGCTCTTCCCAATTTGCGGGGAGAATGGGAAGTGGGGATACATGAATGAAGAGGGAGAGTGGGTGATTCATCCTAGATTTCACAAGGCCTATGACTTTTCAGAAGGTCTTGCGGCCGTTCGAGAAGGAGGTTATTACGGATTCATCAACTCCAACGGAAACTGGGTATTTCAACCCAAATTTGAATTCGCCCGTCCTTTCAAAGATGGACGAGCTATTGTCTATGAATCGGAAAAACCTTCGGTACTCCTGCGAAATGGTGAATTCCTCTACCGCAATGTCCACCAAGCGATTGAATACGCAAACTCCGATGTCCTTCTTGTAGTGTTGAATCCCTCCATGGATTTGGTGTTACTGAATAACGAAAATGAGATCATACACTCTGCCACCGGAGGATCTGCTTACGCCATTTTACCTCATTTATTTGTGGTGAGCTATAGAAATGAAGAGGAAATAACCGAATCACGACTCATCAATGATGAAGGCGAAGTTCTATACACGAAACAACCCAACGACGAATTTTATTCAGCCGGAGATCGAATGTTGATTGCGCGTTCCTCCGATGCTTTTATAGAAGTTGACATCCTTGACGAAGAAGGCCATGTAACGGGCACCTTTAACAACTCTATTCTCGATGCTTACTCATACGTACACGAACTTCATTTCAATGACGATAAGGCCATAACCCGCATCTATTTGGAAGACCGTCCTCCCTCAGAAAACACCAACAACTCGGCAACGATTCTTGCCATCTTAGAAGACGACGGTACGTTTACACCCTTTCCAGACTCCATTAAAATGGCTACTGGAATAGTTGACAACCGCATGTTAGTGCGCAACAGTGAACACGACTGGTGGTTGTGTGACGAAGATTTTGACAAGGTTGGAAATTTCGTTTTTGATGGGTTTATCATTCCGATTAATCAACAGCAGTTTGCTACTCCTCCGTTTACGGGTGGATATACAGGAGCCATGTATAAGGATGAATGGTATTCTGTAAATGAGAATGGACGAATATCGAACCGAATGACATTTAGCAATTTTGCCGATCCCCACGTTCTCAATGAAGGTGTGATTCGCTTCTCAAGAAACACCTCTGACTTTCACCTTCGTGCTTCGAAACGATTGTATGGCTTATGGGATCTTACTTCAGGCAACCTAGTGCCCGCGGAGTACGACATCATCACTCCTACTCCCCTCTCCAATAAGTGGTATGCTGCCACACAAGATGTGAAAAGCGGTTTCATAAAGACGGATAACACCCGATTGGGCTTTTTGCACGACGTTCCTTATTCCCCCGTAAACGTTGATCATCACATCCGAATGCTGCGATTTAACCCTCCCATACGTCCTGATAGCGCTAGCAGAGCCATGTACAGCATGGATGGCCATTTTGAATACGTTGAAGCCCCTAAAAAACGTGAGCTTTACTTGGAATTATGGTCTCCTCCCACCGAGTTAAAATCCAGTGGAATGATGGTTCATATTGTGAATGGAATGCATTCGAGTGATGCAAACCTTCGTTCACTAGATGGCGAATTATTCATTTCTATTGAAGCCAAAGATGCTAGTGGAAACTGGAGGCAAATCACCCACTTTCCAACATCTTGGTGTGGCAATTCACGTTATCCCTTGCGCATCCCTCCCAAGCATCGTGCAACGTACATCTTTCCAGAATTTGAAGGTCAACTTGAAACCGAATTGAGAGTTGCACTTACAGGCATTCTCGAAGAGACAGATGACAGCGATGGGTTCAGCAGACCAGCAACTACCATCTACAGCGATACATTTACAGGACACATCAACCCTGCACAACTTTGGCGTTCACAAGTAGCAGTACCTTGAGGACATGAAAACATCCATCTTCTCTGAGGCATCAGTGTTGGGAAACACAAGAAAATCCCTATGTCACCGCTGAGAGAATGCTATGAATCTGCGGGACTTCAGTACGTCTAATTGAAAATCTATAGTGGAAATGTGGTGTTTCAAACGAATCCAGACATCACCACCATTGTATTGGAAAAAATCATTTTGGTACACCAAGAGATAGGCATCGACTTGTAGTTGTATTACCCTCCATTACTCGACACACCGCTTAAACTAAACCCTCTTCATTATCAATCGAATAGACTTTATCTCCCAAATCTGTAACATATGAGAAGTCCGACATGCAGATTATCCATATGAGAGGTGACCTTTTCAAAATGCGTAGAAGAATTGTTATTCGATGATGTCTCACCGTCAAACACATAGAAAATTTCTTTCTTTGATAACGATGGCATTTCATCTGATCCATTGAGAATGTACGAGTTACGATTCATCTCTTGGTACTGCATATAATGACGTTCAAAACGTGCTGTAATGCCTAAACCTATTCCTTGACGATTCTTATTAGGAAACCACAGGTAATTCAGTCCAAAACCCCAATTTATACCGCCAGCAGTCCAAGTGAAGCTTTCCTCGGAGTTGACTTCCATCTCATTCGAACCATTATGTTCGACATAATGGTAAGTATAGTCGTCATTTACGCTCATCCAAGAATACCCTACGTATCCCATAAGTCTCAGAGTGTGGGACTTTGAGATATTCCATCGTTCATGAAAGAAATCCCATCCGAATTGAGTTTGTACGGAGTTGAATGCTATCTCAAGCGAGCGACTATAACTTTCTCCAAGTCCCGTTGATCGATTATATACCCTTGGTTTAGCATTCGGTACGAATCCAGTTTTATATCCCAATCCAAACGTATAACCATCTTCATGAGTGAATTGAAAATTAATTCCCAAATCAATCCTACCCTGAGAACGTATCCAAATTCCTCGGTAATCATGCGCAAATAAATACTGAGAAGTGTCGTAAGGAACTTGAAATGGACTTTGCAAATAGTTCTTCTCTGAAGGAAGCTGATCATCTAAGGCCAAGTTGCTTGGACCAATATCAAAACCTACCTCAACGTTCCATGGATTATGGAATTGAGCCAAACAGATACTAGGAAATAAAAGTAAAGCCGTGGCTAAAGTTCTAATCATAGAACAATTCTTTCAACAATGTACTCTCCATTATGGAGTAGGACCTTAACAATATAAACACCTTGAGCCAATTTCGAATTTTGCATGCTCAAGATATGAGAGTCAGCGTGGTTTGAAGATATTAATCTGCCATCGAGTGTAAAAATATCTACCCGATCCATTTGATTATCTGTGTTGATATAGATTGAACCATTCAAAACTTGAATTGAACCGAAATCGTGTTTTCCCACGCATTGTGTTATTTCAACGGCATCAATAGTTTGACAATAACCTGAGACCAAGTCTACATAAACAAGTGAATATGTTCCCGGACCATTAACCGTTACAGAACTAGAGTTTGTAGAACCCGGAATGTCTACACCATTTAGTCGCCATCTAGATTCCACGTTAGGAAACAGTTGAACTAAATTGGGGTATGTTGCATCGTGAATTGTGAATGATTGTCTACAGTATTCTAATGAATTTGCTACGATCCGTGGTACTAGTCTTTCGTTAGGGCGATACTCTAAGCTTTTACAACGACACGTCTCGTCTCCTTCAACCTCTCCGGCGTTCTCGCGTACTCTACTTATCTGTCTAGTAGATGAATTAATGTAAGCTGGAATCCCACTTGAATGAAGTGTAAGCGTAATGGGATATGCGTTATACCATCTAAAGACACCACCATAGTTGAGCAGATTTGCAATATCTGTTTGAACGTTTGCAATTCCAATTTTGGAATAATCTTCTGAATACCACCAGAATCCATAATCTTCATTACAACATTGCCCTTCAGAAATTGGGGTCATTTCATCGCTGTAACCGATGTCGTGAAATCCAACAACATGAGTGGCCTGATAGGTGCTACCGAAATCAATATCTACATGTCCAGAAGTTCCACTTCCGTCAGCGTAGACTTTGGCTTGTCCAACATGTAGAATAACCTTCGGGATGTTCGACTTGAGATAAGTTATAGAAGAATATGCTCTATTTCCCGAACCAGGTAATGAACTCGTGTAAATTGAATACTTAGTGCCTAATCCGTTTAGGGCGTTGGATAAATCACTTAAGTTCGAAACAGGAAATGAAGGTGGGGGGGATGCGCCTACATTTCCAGTACTATCTTTTTTTACAATAGCTCCAGTAGGTGATATCGTGGCAATACCGTAAATGGTTTTTGCAAGTTCTCCTCCGAATTTAAGGTAGCCCTTCCAATTAGGATTAATCCATGCTTTCCAATAGCCATTGTAAATTTCGAAGCTCTTGACATCTAACTCTGAGAAAATGTTCTGACCATTGATATTCGGCTCGAGATCAAGAACCAAAGTAGAAAATCCAAAATCTAATTCTCCTGCTCTGCCATGGCTCGTAAACAAACCATAAGATCTGGAGTCATAGTTATAATTGTAGTAAGCGCGACTCGAGACGCGAAGAGGCTTCTCACAAAAACACTCACTATTGCGATAAAATAATTGTGTGCAAAGATTTAATAGTTCTACTTGAATCAAAGATTCTTTGATTTCAATAGAAGTGTTAAAGGCTCCGTCATCCCAATAGAAGTACAAATCGAGATTCATACCAGGACCATCCATTAAGCGTGTCGTTTTTCGATAAGCTCCTCCAAACCAGTCACCGTCATCGACTACTTCATGGTTGTCCGTCCATTGATTTGGGTCGATTGTACGATATGAATACACTATGTTAGGTCGGATCGTCGCACAAATACAATCTGAACCGGTTTTCGAAAACGTTACATTGAATTGATTGAGGAATTCTTGTACTTCACCCTGTGGAAGTTCTGAACTTGCTAGGAAATGATCTAGAGGTATTTCTTCTATAGCAAGCCATGCTTTTATTCTTTCGTATAGTTGCGGTGATACTGAGATCACACCATTAGGTGATTCAGAAAGCACTTCAGCACCTAGGGCGTGAGATCTTTCTTGTTCTTGAGCAAAGCAAACTACAGACATTCCCAGAAAAAATGAATACAGCAGAGAATTTAGAACATTAATCTTCATCGTTGTAATGAGTCAAGCTGAAGTTGATTTTCGGAAATTATTTATTCTCACGTAATTATGAACTGAAAAAAGTTTCAATACTTACTGATATGTTTCCCTCCTAAGCATCAAGCAACGTACATTTTTCCAGAATTTGAAGGTCAATTTGAAACCGAATTGAGAGTTGCACTTACGGGCATTCTCGAAGAGACAGATGACAGCGATGGGTTTAACAGACCGGCAACTACCATCTACAGCGATACATTTACAGGACACATCAACCCTGCACAACTTTGGCGTTCACAATTAGCAGTACCTTGAGGACATGAAAACATTCATCCATCTTCTCCGAGGTATCAATGTTGGCGGGCATAAGAAAATACCAATGGCTCAACTCCGTGAATGCTACGAATCCATCGGGTTACATAATGTGAAAACGTACATCCAGAGTGGAAATGCCGTTTTTCAATCGGAAGACGAAGTTTTAAAGAGTGATCTTGAGAATGCCATTCTAGGAAGCACCGGATTTGAAGTTCCAACCATGTTGTTTTCGCCTGAAGAATGGAAAAGTGTTCAGTCGGATATGAACACGGTATTTGTCCAACTTCCCGAAGATCACAAAGCCTACATCACCTTACTCGAAACAGCACCAAGTGCAACAGAAGTGAACCGATTGCGAGAAAAGCTCGGATTAGAAGAATCGCTAAAAGTGGTTGGCAGAGCCGTGTACCTATCCTATCCGAAATCGCTTGCGAAGCCATCTATCAACAACAATGTTCTAGAAAAGATTCTGGGACAGCGTGCTACCACGAGGAATCAAAACACAGTGAATGCACTGGCTAAAATGATTGAGCAACTCTAGTCATTCGAATACTTCACTCCAACGTGTAAAACAATCCAAATTGGATAGAAAGCTCTGAGACCTTTAAAACATCCTTCTCAATATCATCAACTTGAGTACCGCTCATATAGTGATATCGGATATTCGTCCCATCTTTTACATCATACTGACCCGATGATAATTCTGTGCGATAGACTTCGTCCAATTCATAGGAGTATCCTTGAAAGACTCCAAATCCTATGAAATAGCCAAAGCGGGGAACAATGGTTTGCCCCCAACGAATCGACAAAGAGTGCTGAAAATTAAATTCAGATGATTCTAATGCTTCATGCGGTTTTTCGTCGGTCATATCCATTAAGGTGGACTCCAGCTTCCAAGTCCTATTGCCAGCATAGATCTTAAAAACAAGTTCCAAATCGAACTCTTCATCACTTAAAAAATCAACCCCTAGCCCCAAACCTCCGGCCTTATACGTCATACTTTCGCTTACCTGCAATTTATTAAGTGGCGTATTTCCGTTGTAGGTAGACGGTCCGAAGAAATCAGAATAGTATTCACCTTCGCTGTACATCACATCTGTTTCAAGAAAAAACCTGCTCGATGAAATTGGAAAATGGAAACCAATGGAATATGAATTCGTGAGGTATCGATTCTCAAATGGTCGTGAATACTCCGCATTTGTAACTCCTTCCAATTGAAAGGGAATAACTAAAAAGTCTTCATAATTCGCTGCATTAAACTCTCTTTGAAATCCTGCATTTCCAGACGTATAGGAAATTCGGACATCCATTTTATCGTGCGAAATAAAAGGTTGAGAATAGGAAATAGCAGGAATAAACAGAGCGAAAACGAGGAGCTTTTTCATAACTGAGGTTTGAGTAGTTCAAAATACAACTCTCCCATCAAAGATCACTCCACACGCTAAAGATCGAACAAGCTCAAATCCCAATCGCGTTGAACCTTAACCAAATGGCCTTTGTAAATGTAGAGTGGACCTTCTATGTTATTGGTGTAGAGTGAACCTGTTCCTAATCCTTGAGCCATTTCCACGCCCAGAGTACTGGTCCATTCGGCAATGGCATTCAATCCTATGTTTGATTCGAGAGCAGAAGTCACCCACCATCCGATGTCAGCCTTCTCTGCTCGAGTAATCCAATCTCTACTTCCTGTCCACCCGCCAATAAAGGAAGGTTTTAGAATGATGAACTGAGGCTTAATGGTATCCAACAAAAGCTGACGTTTCTCGTAGTCGTGTACTCCGATAAGCTCTTCATCCAACGCAATTGCCACAGGTGTACTGGCGCAAAGTTTTGCCATTTCATCCCATTGTCCCGCTTTAATAGGCTGCTCAATACTGTGTATATCCAGAGCTTTGAGTTGTTCAAGGACAGGCATCACATTCTCTGGTGTAAAAGCACCATTGGCATCTACCCTCAATTCGAGTTCTTCTGCTGAATATCTAGATCGAATAGACTGTAAAATCTGATGTTCTGTATCCCAATCAATAGCACCAATTTTCATTTTCAAACAACGAAATCCGGCTTCAATCTTCTCATCAACTTGCTTTCGCATAAAATCCTCATCCCCCATCCAGATCAATCCATTAATAGGTTGACCTTCCTCTCCTCTACTGTAAAAAGTATCGAAGAGAGAAAGTGGTTCGGACGTATTCAAATCGCGAACAGCCTGCTCCAAACCGAACTGGATAGATGGGAATTCAGCCAAGCGAGGATACCAGTACTTCATCCCTTTGTTGACGTACTTACAAACCTCATCCAACTTGGTTTCATATTCAGGGACATCGTCAGGACTCAATCCACGAAGCAATCCACATTCACCAATGCCATACTTCCCTTCTTCTCTTACGATAATGAAGAACGTTTCTTTTGTGGTGAGCACACCTCGGCTGGTGCCTGCTGGTTGACGAAACTGTAATTCGTGTTTGATCCATCTAGCCTTCATATTCAATATCAGATTTAGTCGGCTTACAAGAAGCTGTGAAGATTAATACCCACACCTGCTATAAGTGCATAGAGCAAGGTACCTATGGCCAGTGGTTTTAGTAGTGGATCAAACTCATCCGCCGATTTGGCCTTCATGGCTTTTTGGCGTTGTATAATGATCAATGGAGACACTAGTATGAATAACCATGCTCCCATGGTTTCTGTTTGAAAATAGACGTATAACGCCATACTGACCAATGAACCAAAGAGCAGTAAGGTATGATAGCGTTTTGCTGCAGTCAATCCTATTCGAACTGGAACAGTGATTTTGCCAGCCGCTACGTCGTTTTTCATATCGCGCATATTGTTCAGATTCAATACGCCCATGGCCAACATTCCTATAGAAGAAGCTGGCAATAATATCCAAAAGTTGAGGAGATTAGTCTGCAGGTAAAAACTTCCCATCACGCCAATCCATCCAAAGAAAATCAACACATAAACATCGCCATATCCCTTGTAACCATAAGCTTTTCCCCCTACAGTGTAACGTATAGCTGAAGAAACGGCTCCCGTATTCAGGAGTAAAAACAAGTAAAACACCCACGTTTCGGTGTGTCGAGTTCCGATATAACTCAACCATGCCCCACACAGCCACGCAGCGATAGCGACCAACCAGACGGCATTGCGCATGGCATTGGCAGAAATTTCACCCGATGCAACGGCGCGCTTCTCTCCTTGTCGAATATCATCCGTCCCCTTTACCCCATCTCCATAATCGTTCGCATAATTGCTCAAGACTTGATATAACAATGTGGTAACAAGCGACCAAATGAGAATGCTCCATTCAAAACTTCCTTTTGAATGCGCCAAGAAGTTCCCCAAAAAAATACAGGAAAATGCTAGTGGTAAAGTTCGGAGTCGGGCCGCAGCCACCCACGATTTAGCGGACATAGGTAGAAATTATGCCTCGAAAATACGGAAACAAGACGGGGTATCAAGCCTCTTCCCGAAGGAAGCTGAAATACGATTTGAGTACGTCTGCGTTCTTCTCTCCTGGCGTATACACTTCTAGCAACCTCGGACCATCTCCTTCTTGAAGCAACCAGGAGAGCCCCTCAAGCCACTCTTCTTCAACTCTTACCTCTCGGTGATTCAATCCGTACGATTCTGCAATACCCTTGGCAGAAGTGGCGTGCTTCGTTTCAAAATACTCCTCTAGTGCATCGGTGGAACTCGGTCCTTGAATAAATCGAAATATCCCCCCTCCGCCATTGTGAATAAGGAGAATACGCATGGAAGGTGGAACTACTTTGTTAAAGAATGCATTGGAATCATAAAAGAAACTAACATCACCTGTCAGTAGCAAAACAGGCTCTTTACTCGCCCAAGCCATTCCTACAGCGGTACTTGAACTTCCGTCAATTCCTGCGGTTCCTCTATTACTGAAGTGCAGGTTTTCTCTGCCGTCATCAAAGAGCTGAACATATCGAATAACCGATGAGTTGGCTATTTGAAGTTTCCAATCCGACGGAATGCGTTTTAGCGTATCTCGAAAAAGATAGAAATCACTGAAAGGAGCTGAAACGGCATATCGATTATGAGCTTCTCTTCGCTTCTGGGCGACTTCCATCCATGTGGATCTATACGCGCTATTTGAAGGTTGAATATTGGGAAGAAAATGAGATAAAAATTCTTCAGGTCGAGCAATCACACCATGGGTGAGAGCCCGATAGGTGTCGGGCTGAGGCCATTTGAAATCCACGTGAATGTGATACTTCGGTGGATTCTTGCGAAGGAGGGCTTTCACCTTCTTCGAGACAATCGCTCCTCCAAAAGTGAGAAGCACATCGGGCACCAAGTCATCGAGATCTGTATCTGACAACGTATTGATTACTCGATCAATATGACCAATAGTGGCTTCTTCTGGCAAATTAGTTGTCGACTCTGTCCAAATCAAAGTACTTCCATCTTTTGCCAATTGATGAATGGCATCGGCCCAATGAGGACCTGGAAGTAATTGTCCCACAAGAACCCACTTCTTTGAGGCCGTATTCCAGATATCAATCACCTCCGCCAGTTCGGTCTTCGACAATTGTGGTCGACCGCCAACTACCGCAATTTTCTTCGGAATGAAACGCTCTTCCGTAAGTCCGTACAAGGGCTCTTCAAACGGCAAATTCACGTGAATTGGACCTTCTCGCAAGGCCGCCATACTCAGTGCTTCATTCAGAATTCTGTCGTTGTAAGCACGATCGGCTTCACTCGGACTATCCACCAACAGATTGGCTTCTGCCACCACGTGTTCTCGGTATAAACCCTCCTGACGAATGGTTTGTCCTTCGCCTTGATCTACCCATTCTCGTGGACGATCAGCGGTGAGAAGAACCAAGGGTAACCGCTGATAGAATGCCTCCACCACAGCAGGCAAATAATTGGCTGCTGCAGAACCAGAAGTACAACAAACCGCAACGGGTTCTCTCCGCTCTTGAATCACACCCAAGGCGAAAAACGCAGCACTTCGCTCATCTGGAATGATGACCTTTTCAAAACGATCATCGCGTTGAAAGGCAATCACCAAGGGGGCATTTCGAGATCCGGGTGAAAACACCACCGTTCGAATACCATGGAAATAGGCGATTTCGAGAAGGGACTGTACGTTCCGCTTATCGGAGTAATTCATGAGGGATAGTTATTCCTGAGTAATAACGCTTTTGAGAGTATTCAGTTTAATCACTGTTTCCTCCCATTCGGCTTCGGGATCCGACAAAGCCGTAATTCCTCCACCAGCGTATAAAGCTACACGCTTTTGCCCAACCTGCATACATCGAAGATTTACATAAAATCTGGAGTTCTCTTCGGATGTCCACCCTAAATACCCTGCGTAGAGCTCTCGGTTGAAATTCTCGAGTGCGTCAATAATGGACAAGGCATCGCGTTTGGGCATTCCGCACACAGCAGGGGTTGGATGGAGCGAATGTGCCCAGTCCACAGGAGTCCCTTCATTGGGCAATCCCGCAGTGATACGGGTAATCAAGTGTTGAACGGGACCTGCTGCAATTATTTCAGGACCTTTGGCATCTACCTTAGCAGACCCCAACTGAAGCAGCGTATCGTTGATCGATTCTGTGACCGCCAACTGTTCATCGTACTCTTTTTCAGTAAACTCAGGTCCATCAGGTTTACGCGTCCCCGCAAGAGCCATGGTATAAATGGCGTGCTCATCTGACGTTAACAGCGTTTCTGGAGTAGCTCCCATCCATAGTCGGCCTTCAATAAAAAGGGCATAAACAATAGCTTGCGGATAAGCATTTACTAGTTTTTGGAAAGTGGACGCATAGTCTAGCTCCATTTCCAAATCTTCTCTTCGTGCAATGACCACTTTTCGCAGATGATTCTGAACAATCTGCTTTACAGCTGCTCGCACTCGCTCTATGTGCGCTTCCTTAGAATCGGAATGAACATCCGCCAGCTCATGGATATTTTGGGCGTTGATAGAAGGCCAAAGTTCCGCAGCATCCAATGGACCTTCGGCATGAAAAGTAGTGGCACGCCCTATGAATGGACTCACGTGAACTTTCGTATCACCTAGTCGCTCTGGCACATCTTCCGAAAGCTTCCACCCTTGAGTGGGCAGACCGGGGATGCGCCAAATTAGGATATTACTATGTTCACTTTTGCTTGCTGGCACGAGGAACAATCATATTAGTCATCTTGCAAAAAGAAATCAACTTGCCGTTTTCATCCTCCACCTTCATTTCCCAGAGATGGGTAGATCGTCCTTTGTGGATAATCTTTCCGGTACAATACACCATCCCTTTGGTAATACTTCTCACGTGGTTTGCAGAAATCTCTATTCCTACCGCCACATACTTATCGGGATCATCTACAAACATCATTGAGGCTCCACTTCCTAAAGATTCACAAAGGGCTACTGTAGCACCTCCATGTAACAATCCTACAGGTTGATGAACGCGAGAATTCACAGGCATAGAGGCCTTCACCCAATCCTCACCGAAGTCAATGTATTTTATTTCAAGCGTTTCCATCAAAGTATTTGTTGAAATCGCATTGAAATGTGCTAGTTTCTCTTCTTTAGTCATAGTGCAAAGATACCACGCTGAGAACAAATATCAGCCCTAAGCTCCCATTGCCCTTAATCCTTCATACACTAAAAATGCAGGCCAAACGAAGGCTTTGAATACACCGAGTACCCCCATCCAAAAAGAGGTTGCTGCTTGGATGTAGTACACCATGGCGCCAATCATCCCTAAGCCGTAAACCGCACCAGAAGTTCCGGATTTCTTCACTTTATCTTTCATAATTTCTATAGGTTGTGTTTTGATTATTAGGCCTATACAAGTTCGGAAAAACGAAGGACAAAGCGTCGAAACTAAGTGGAAGAATGATGCAAAACCCGTTTAAGAATTTGCAATACCAGAACTTTTCTTTTTCCAGTTAACGAAGGGTTGAAGTGAGAGATCGAAAAGCCTGATCGAGTAAACGAGAAAATTTCTTCTATAAAGAAATACGATTCACTTTACTTCATTCGTTCCAAGTGAAACCTTTCTCGCTATGAAAATTCACTCTCTTCTCAGAATGTCGGCTTTTTGCCTTCTCCTATTCCCGTCTTGTCAATCTTCAGAGAATCCCAATACTGAAGAAGTAGTTGAACCTACTGAAGTTGAATCCGTCGACTATGCCGATAACCTTCTAGCTCACCTCCCTAAAAATGAGATCTCTGAGCACGCCATTCATGCATCAAGTGGCGGTAAGATTGAATTGAAAAGCGGTGTAGAAATCGAAGTACCTAAAAACGCATTTGCCGACGCCAGCGGAAACCTCATTGAAGGAACAGTAACGCTGTATGTAGAGGACATGACTTCCCTTTCTGCTGTTCTGAATTCAAACATTACCATGACAGCGAAAAGTCCAGATGGAACCCTAGGAAGTTTTCAAACTGCCGGGATGATTTCTATCACTTCAGACCCCAACATTACGATTGCCGATGGTAAATCCTTGTCCATTCAGCTACCCGCTGATTCCAAAGACGACTACCCCCTTTGGAGATTTGATGCAGAATCCGGTGAATGGATACAGATTTCAACATCCACACAGGTATCCACCACCACAACCACGCAGCCTTCGCAAACCGATAAAGATGAGAGTATTGTGGAAATCCCTCCATTGAGTACAGCGGGTATTTGGGATATTGTGGTTGACCCCCGTGGTCAACCTCGCACCTGTGCCACTGAGGTGTTCGAAGACATCTTCGTATACTATCCAGCAACTTGCATGAGTCAGTTTCACAATGAACGCCCAGTGGAATGGCAAGAGTACAATGCCAACAATGCTTTGAGCATTCGAATGGATATAAGCAAGGCCATGACACATTGGGAATTTGCCAATTTTCGACCCATGTACTTTTCTGCGGTTGACGAGGAGAACCTCAAACGATCTATGCGATTGAGTACCAACTATCTTCAATTCAGAAAAACGCCTGAAGGACATTATGAAATGTACTCCTACAACCGAAGAAACGACGGTGACTCCGTATTGGTAGAAGTGATTCCAAACTATACACCAAACCAACGTCGACATGCGATGGAGGTTCAGCAGAGCATCCACAACAAATGGCGATGTGATAGTGCATTGATGGTCCTCTCCGACCGACTTGTTAAAGTGGCGAAGAAAGAATACAACGGTGATAAATGGAGCACCGACTTAACGCGAACGTCTGCCTTTGTCAATAATATCATCAATGGAGATAAATATGGAAATGAATATCGCCTTTCCGTCCAATTTGTATTAGGGAAATACCCAGAATCCTATCGCAGGATTAATGATCCAGCTGCTTATTATGCGCAAGTAAGACGCGAGAATAGCAAATGGACTCGTTATTCTGATTCGATTCGAGAATACAGAGAGCGCATCACTCAAAGGATGGATCGCGTCTCTGAAACCCTCTCAAGGAATTTTGACATCAATACCTTTGGTATATTCAATTGCGACCGATTCTACCGCGTGCCTTCTAGCGATTTTACCGTACAGTTCACCAATGTCAATGGCCAACACCTAGACATCACCTATTTGCGATTAATAGATGCCAGCGACAATGCCATTGTGGATCAGAACATCAATAAAACAGGGGTTCAAGTAATGAAGCTAGGAACGGATACCCGCTTCACCTTCATTGCTTTAGGCCGTGACAACCAAGCCTATCACGGTGAAATAAACACTTCTAACTTCTCTGATTCAGGAGTCAATTCATTCATATGTGAACCAGTGGGTCCAGATGGAATTGACACATCCAAGCTTGTAGCATCCAACTAAGCGACATTATCATTCCGTTGAATATGAACTGCTTCGCTCTCCTCCCGTTCCCTCTTCGGTTGTTTTTGCCAACTAAACCGTAATAAAATGTCAGTTACCAGAAGTATCCGCCATCCGTCACCCAACCCCGTAAACCTCTAAAACACCTTAAACCCATTAACCCCTCCTAACTAGCCCTAGGTAGCGTCGTTCCTCCTCACCATCGGGCTAACGGAGTTACCGCCGCTGGCGGTTATCAATGAAACGGTTACTGACTCAAGTCATCCGTCACCCGTCACCCGTCACCCGCCATCCGTCTTCCAACCCCGCAAACCTCTAAAACACCGTAAACCCATTAACCCCTCCTAACTAGCCCTAGGTAGCGTCGTTCCTCCTCACCATCGGGCTAACGGAGTTACCGCCGCTGGCAGTTATCAATGAAACGGTTACTGACTCAAGTCATCCGTCATCCGTCACCCGTCTTCCAACATCTTAAACATCTTAAACATCTTAAACCCCTTAAACTCATTAAACGCATTCAACACCCATCACCTAAAACCAACACCTCGAACACCCACGCGAAAGGATTCGCGCGGTAGAAAGGAAATGTAGATTTCATCTGTCATCCAACATCCATCACCCGTCATCCGCCATCCGTCACCCATCACCCGCCATCCGTCACCCATCACCCGTCATCCAACATCCATCAACCTACATCCATCAACCGTCACCCGACATCCAACCCCTTAAACCTCTAAAACACCTTAAACCCAACACCCTCAACCCTTATCCCCACAATTCCTCACACCCTCACCAAAAAAACCTTTCCCACCTCTAATCTTCCCACTACCTTTGTGCTTTACCTTCACTCGTAACGAAGAAGAGCATGATCAAAGTAACTTTACCCGACGGGTCTGTAAAAGAAATGCCCGTTGGAAGCAGCGCCATGGATGTGGCGAAAGACATCAGCCACGGTTTGGCTAGAAATGTACTTAGCGGAACCTACAATGGAGAAACCATCGAATTGATGGAACCTTTAGATGGCGATGGAGAACTCACGCTATTTACGTGGGATCAAGAAGAAGGAAAACGTGCATTCTGGCACTCGTCTGCCCACGTACTTGCACAAACCCTACTTCATTTTTATCCGAACATCAAACTCACCATCGGACCTCCCATTGAAAATGGATTCTACTACGACGTAGATTTCAATGGCGTTTCTATTGGAGAAGCTGATTTTCCGAAGATTGAGAAGCAAATGCTTGAATTCGCCAGACAGAAGTCGGAATTCAAAATGCGTTCAGTTACCAAGGCTGAAGCTTTGGAAGAATACAAGGACAACGAATACAAGACGGAATTGATCCAGAACTTGGAGGATGGAACCATCACTTTCTGCGATCACGCCAACTTTACCGATCTATGTAGAGGCGGTCACATCCCAAACACCGGTTACATCAAATCAGTGAAAGTGATGAACTTGGCCGGTGCCTACTGGAGAGGTAACGAAAACAACCCACAGCTTACTCGTGTCTATGCCATTTCCTTTCCGAAGGCAAGCATGTTAACCGAGTACTTGGAGTTGCTGGAAGAGGCTAAAAAGCGCGATCACCGCAAGTTAGGTAAGGAACTTGAACTCTTTACTTTCTCTCAGCGAGTGGGTCAAGGTTTGCCATTGTGGTTACCAAAAGGTGCAGCCCTTCGCGAGCGTTTGGAGCAATTCCTCAAACGCGCTCAGAAGAAGGCTGGATACCAACAAGTGATCACTCCGCACATTGGAAACAAGGAGTTGTATGTAACCTCTGGCCATTATGCGAAGTACGGCAAGGACAGCTTCCAACCAATTCACACCCCAGAAGAAGGCGAAGAGTACTTGTTGAAACCGATGAACTGTCCACATCACTGTGAAATTTACAAGTCATCCCCACACTCGTACCGCGACCTCCCTCTTCGTTTAGCGGAATTTGGAACCGTGTACCGCTACGAGCAAAGCGGCGAACTTCACGGTCTCACTCGTGTGAGAGGTTTTACTCAAGATGATGCACACATCTTCTGTACACCGGATCAGTTGAAGGATGAATTCAAGAAAGTAATTGATCTTGTACTTTATATCCTCAAAACTCTTGATTTTGAAAACTTTACTGCTCAAGTATCGTTAAGAGATACAGAGAACCGCGAGAAGTACATCGGATCGGACGAAAACTGGGAGAAAGCAGAACGCGCCATTATTGAAGCTGCCGAAGAGAAGAAACTCAATACGGTTGTAGAATATGGTGAAGCAGCTTTCTACGGTCCAAAGCTCGACTTCATGGTGAAAGATGCATTAGGCAGAAGTTGGCAGTTGGGTACAATTCAGGTAGATTACAACCTACCCGAGCGTTTTGAATTGGAATACAAAGGGAGCGACAACGAACTCCACAGACCGGTGATGATTCACAGAGCACCATTCGGATCTATGGAAAGATTTGTGGCTGTGTTACTTGAGCATTGCGGAGGAAACTTCCCACTTTGGTTGATGCCAGAGCAAGTTGCCATCCTTCCAATTTCAGATAAGTATCAGGACTACAGCGTTAAAGTTTCGAAATTGCTTGAAAATTACGATATTCGCGCCCTGATTGACGACAGAAGTGAGAAGATCGGAAGAAAGATCCGAGACGCTGAAGTCAAGAAGATTCCATACATGTTGATTGTAGGAGAAAAGGAAGCCGAAAGCGGAATGCTCGCTGTTCGTCGACATGGAGAAGGAGATATTGGAACCATGAGTGTGGAAGAATTCGCCAAAGTGGTTTCAACCGAAGTTGAAGAAAAGCTAGCTTCATTTGAAGACTAACTTACTGAATAAAAAGAAGTTAAATTAAAATCTTAGAACTCTGAGGAGACCAAGAAGAGCCCCACAGCGCGTACAAAGACAGGAAGATCTTCACTTGACAAATGAGAAGATCCGAGTGCCTAAAGTACGTGTGATACAAGAAGGAGCAGAACCCCAAATCATGGCTACGCGCGACGCGTTGTCACTTGCAAAAGAGCAAGACTTAGACTTGGTGATGATCACTGAAAAGGCAGATCCACCAGTTGTACGTATCATCGACTACAAGAAATTCTTGTACGACCAGAAGAAGAAGCAGAAGGAAATTCAGCAGAAAGCTCAGAAGGTCACCGTAAAAGAAATTCGATTTGGTCCGAATACTGACGACCACGATTACGAGTTTAAGCTCAAGCACGCACGCAAGTTTTTGGAAGAAGGTGCAAAGCTTAAGGCTTTTGTATTCTTTAAGGGACGTTCCATCGTGTACAAGGACAAGGGAGAGATTCTCTTGTTGCGTCTAGCTCAGGATCTAGAAGACGTGGGAAAGGTTGAACAACTTCCTAAGCTTGAAGGAAAGCGTATGATTATGTTCATCGGATCCAAGAAAAAGAAATAAGCAAACTGTAAGTCTCGCGATAAACTGTAGGATTATGCCGAAAATGAAAACTAAGTCTAGTGCTAAGAAGCGTTTCAAGCTCACTGGTACTGGCAAGATTAAGCGCAAGCACGCTTTCAAAAGTCACATTTTGACCAAGAAAGCAACTGACCGTAAGCGTCGTTTGACGGATGCTACTTTGGTAGACAAAGCCGACGTAAAATCAATTAAGCAGCAGCTCGTTATCTGATCTGATTTCAGGTACGAATTGCCTGGTTCATCTCATTAAACCCTGTGTTGTCGCTCCTAAAAGTTTCTCTGGAAACGGAGAACGCGCCTCACAAAAAATGATCAAATTATGCCAAGAAGTGTAAATCACGTTGCATCTCGCGCTCGCAGAAAGCGCCTTATGGAACTATCAAAAGGTTACTTCGGACGTCGTAAGAACGTTTGGACAGTAGCCAAAAACGCGGTTGAAAAGGGTCTTGTTTACTCTTATAGAGACCGTCGTAACAAAAAACGCACATTCCGTGCATTGTGGATCGCGCGTATTAACGCTGGTGCACGTTTGAACGGTATGTCTTACAGCGTTTTCATGGGTAAAGTAAAAGCTGCTGGTATCGAGCTTAACCGTAAGGTTCTAGCCGATCTAGCGATGAACAACCCAGAAGCTTTCAAAGCAATCGTTGAGAAAGTAAAATAAACACTCCGCAAGACTTACAGTGAAGCCCCACCAAATTGGTGGGGCTTTTTTTGTTGGGGGTTGGTTGTTTTAGGAGTTTGAAGGGTTTTAGAGGTTTTAGAGGTTTGAGGAGTTTTAGAGGTTTGAGGGGTTGGATGACGGGTGACGGATGGGGGGTGTTGAAGTCTAAGCTCTGAAGACTGCCATCAATTCCGTAATTTTATAAATCATAATCAAAAACCAACACATGAAACTCGGAGCATTTTCTATCAGTCTATCTGTAAAAGACATTCACGAGTCTAAAGCCTTTTATGAGAAACTAGGTTTCACGTATAAAGGAGGCAATATTGATCAAAATTGGATCGTACTGAAAAATGAAAATGCCGTGATTGGTCTTTTCCAAGGGATGTTTGAAGGAAACATTCTCACCTTCAACCCTGGATGGGATAGCGATGCTCAGAACCTTGAAGAATTTGACGATGTGCGCGCTATTCAAGAGCACCTAAAGAAGCATGGTATTCCTTTGACCGCTGAAGCCGATTCCAACACCTCAGGCCCCGCTCATATCACCATGAAAGATCCAGATGGGAACGCCATTCTTATTGATCAACATCGATAGGATCTTCTGAATCCCCCCTCTCCCATTCTAGCCGTTGGATGATAGTCGTACTCTCCCGATCAATATGACTGCCTTTTCATGAAGCTCAGAATGCTGGGAAATCTCCACCCGAAAACAATCCGGAGATTCAAGCGATACATTCGCTCTAATTAGATTCTCCGTTTCTATGGTGAATAATTTGGATGACAATGCGCTCAATGGATTTGATGAACATAGTTTTCCCTTGGCAGAGCCTCGGATACTGGAATTGAGAGTCTCACGTCCAAGTCCTGCCAAAATTACTTTCCACATCTTCGTTCCCCCTTTGATAATTTTTCATCTTTGTCCTCAATGAAAGCAGCCAAACTTCACAATCTAACTGGCTTGATTCGAAAATTGAGTCCAGCCAAAATTTGGAACGGTATTCAACTGATTTCTGGGTACTATGCCTCCCGAATCACCAAGAAGCCTATTCAGTGGGGAGAGCCATTCAGCCTCAGCATTGAACCAACCACCGCTTGCAACTTAGGCTGCCCTGAGTGTCCCAGTGGCTTGAAGCAATTCAGTAGACCTACGGGGAACTTGCGAATGGATCTCTTCCAAAAAATCATTGATCAGGTATCGAAGAAACTCATCTACCTTACCTTCTATTTCCAAGGAGAACCTTTTATCAATAAGCAGTTTTTGAAGATGGTGAAATATGCCTCCGACAAAGGTATTTTCACCTCAACCTCTACCAATGCCCATTTCATCAGTCCAAAGGTGGCCGATGAAATTGTAGAATCAGGACTGGATCGATTGATCGTAAGTGTGGATGGAACCACGCAAGAAACCTATGAGATGTATCGCTATCACGGCACGCTTGATAAAGTTCTAGAAGGAACAGCCAATGTGATTGAAGCGAAGAAACGCCTCAAGTCAAATGCTCCAGAGATCATTTTCCAATTTTTGGTAGTGAAGCACAACGAGCATCAAATTGACGACCTGCACGCATTGGCGAAAAAGATGGGTGTAGATAAAGTGGCGCTCAAAACCGCTCAAATCTACGACTATAAAAACGGGAGTCCACTGCTTCCATCCGACCAAAAATACAGTCGTTACAAGCAAAACCCCGACGGAACCTATAGCATCAAAAGCAAGCTGCACAATCACTGTTGGAGATTGTGGCATTCTGCTGTTGTTACTTGGGATGGCGACATCGTTCCATGCTGTTTTGACAAAGATGCCAAGTACAAAATGGGTACTTTGAAGGATCACACTTTTCAAGATATCTGGTACGATAAAACTTACCAGAATTTTAGAAATAGCATCATTCAGTCTCGTCAAAACATCGACATCTGTCAGAACTGTACCGAGGGAAGTAAGGTTTGGATTTAACCTGTAGAATGAATGCTACCATGGAGATACAATTGCGAAATCTCCAATGAACCGTACAGAAGTACCCTTGTAATCCTAGCAGCCCTAATTACTGGAGAACTCGCAGCGTTTCCCTTAAATGTTCCTAAGGAAGTGCAATGATGATCTGCACGAAATGGCAACCTCAGACTTTGGTGTAATGCCCCAGGTAAGGATGAACATAGAATTAGCATTAGATGGAGTTCAGATTGGACTTTACAACATGGCTATAGAATTGAGAGGATTCCAATTTGGATTGTGGAACGTGAATGGCAAACGATCCCTGCCATTGATCAATGGGCAGTTCTAGCTCCTCGGTTACTTCTCATCAGATCGAAATGTGATTATCGATTAACTAAGAGTAATCCGCAGTACTCACTTCTATGGATGTATTGCCCCTTTTTATTTTGGAACTTTAAAGCTCCTGCCCAAGCCACCTGCGAAGCCCTTGCCCCAAGCCACCTGCGAAGCCCTTGCCTCAAGCCACCTGCGAAGCCCCTGCCTCAAGCTACCTGCGAAGCCCCTGCCCAAGCCACCTGCGAAGCCCCTGCCTCAAGCCACCTGCGAAGCCCCTGCCTCAAGCTACCTGCGAAGCCCTTGCCTCAAGCCACCTGCGAAGCCCTTGCCTCAAGCCTCCTGCGAAGCCCCTGCCTCAAGCCACCTGCGAAGCCCTTGCCTCAAGCCTCCTGCGAAGCTCCTGCCCCAAGCCTCCTGCGAAGCCCTTGCCTCAAGCCTCCTGCGAAGCCCCTGCCCCAAGCTACCTGCGAAGCCCCTGCCCCAAGCCACCTGCGAAGCCCTTGCCCCAAGCCACCTACGAAGCCCTTGCCTCAAGCCACCTGCGAAGCCCTTGCCCCAAGCCTCCTGCGAAGCCCTTGCCTCAAGCCACCTGCGAAGCCCTTGCCTCAAGCCACCTGCGAAGCCCCTGCCCCAAGCTACCTGCGAAGCCCTACCCAAATCAACAGCGACAAAGCATAAATCACCAGCCCGTAAATCGTTGTAATCATCGATACTTTAACGCCACCGGCAAGCATGGCTGGAGAAATATCCATCATCGACATTTCGATGGCCTTGAAAGCGGAGAACAAGCCAATCAGCTGACCCAAAACCCCGATCACCAATGCAAGAAGTCCTGCATCCTTGATATAAGCTAGCTTTCTTCTTCCTTCATCTAAATCTGAGTATTTTCCTTTCAAGAATGGGATGCCGTTTATGACCGCTATGGCAATTATGGCGATGAAAATAAAAGTTAGAATTCCCATAAAAAGGGGTCCACCCATATAGAATAGCTCCATCATAATTTCGTGGTTTAAAATGGTTGATACTGCTTATTCCAAAAGTGGACAGAGCAGTGAAATTAGACAATGTCGAATCCATATCAAAACCTGCATTCTACCGACAAACGCTGGTTTTATAAGGGTTTTTGCGATATTCGCTCCACCGACGCATGAAAAATCGAACTGTACTTCATCTGGTCTATTGGGCAGTCATAACCCTCTTCCTCACCCTCTTCTTCGGGTCGAGTTGGAAGAGCTACACCTTGGCATTTTACTTCTCGAGTTTTTTACTCCCTATTGTAATAGGAACCACGTACTTCTTTAATGGATATTTGGTACCCAAGTATCTCTTCAAGGGACAATACGGTCGTTTTGCCCTTTACTTCATTTATATGTTGATAATCTCACTGTATTTGGAGATGCTTGTTTCATTGGGGTCCTTTGTTCTGTTGGCCGACTTCAATACCAGTGAGATCAATTTGAAGGGAATTTCCATTTTCATCCTAGGTGCCACCCTCTACCTCATCGTCTTCGCAACCAGCTTTATTCGACTGGTCATTCAATATAAAAGGGTTGAAGTCCAAGTGGCTTCCCTCGCCTCTGAGGCCGAGAGAAATCATCAACCGCATATCGTGATTCGAGCGGACCGAAAGAACCATCCTGTTCCCTTTGATCAGATTCTATACATTGAAAGCTTGAATGATTATGTAAAAGTAGTAACCCTCGAAAGGGAGTTAATTACGCGTCAGAGGATATCAACTTTGCTAGAATCCTTACCCACTCAATTCATCAGAATCCATCGATCCTTTTTGGTGAATCTAAATGCAGTGGATTCCTTTTCAACTACTGAAGTCATTGTGAATGGAATCCAGCTACCCATTAGTCGGACGTACAAAGGTGATGCTCTGGAGTGCTTAAGAGAGAGGATGGATTAGAGTTATAAGTTCGGAGTTGAGCGTTGAGAGAAGAGAGGTGTTGAATATTAACTATCTTGTTATCAGCACACTTAAATGGAGTCAACTCTCTCCTTATGAAAATATATGGCATACTCCTTCTTTTGTTGAGCCCGGCACTGAAAGCTCAACATCCTTACAATCAGTTAGATTCCAATGGCTTAAAAATTGGTGAGTGGCACACCGTCAACGAGCATGACCAACGGGTTATTGAAGTGTACAACCCTCCTACTGCCTATGATTTGAGCAATGTGAGAATTGCTTTTGATCTAGGAATCGCTAATTCACCAGATTCAATCCTATATCTAGAGAGTCTTAATTATAGAGATACCGAACTAACAAGCGGTATTTCCAACCTGCACTACTACAAACGAGAATATTACCGATGGAGAGCTACCTGGGTTTACGGAGAAGACCGAAAACTCGAACGACTCGATAAGCAAGTCTTTTACCTCACTGAACCGATTGGAGATTCCGTCCTATTTCAGTCCTCCTTTGTCTCCTATAGCGATAGTCCCATTTCACTTCGAACTGAGATACCTTCTAATTTTCGCGTCGTATCTGGTCAAACAATTGCGCCAAAGGATACGACCGTAATCGTCTTCAAATTGGGAGTTTTAGAAGAATCACAACGTCAGGCGGCCACCGTTTTATATTGGGAAGTTCCCATTGAGTTCACATTCGAATCATTCGGCTACCACATTACCTCGGAGGATTTCAATTCTGAGGAGCCACTTCAAATAAATGGTACATCACTCTGTTATTACCGAACGGCTGAGGAATCTGAACTCTCCATTTACGATGAGACCCAAACACAGGTGCTTCTTGAATCCAGTCTAGCGAAGGAAAAATCAATCCATGACCTTTCTTCTTTAGAACCTGGAGATTACTGGATACTTATCAAAAAGTATCCTTCTCGATACTTTCTTTGGAAGCCTTTAGAAATCGTTCAATAGACAATTCTTTTTGTAAAAGAATCGTAACTTTTAATTTCTAAATCAACTCCATCATCATGAAAAATTTCACCTTTTTTTTGATAATACTCGTTTCACTCTCAGCTGTTTCATGCAATAACAACACGACAGAAAAAGGTAATTTTTCAACTTTGTACTTCAACGGTGATATTATTACAATGGAATCCGATTCTGCCATCTATGCAGAAGCCGTTGTTGAAGAAAATGGAATGATCGTCTTTGTAGGGACGCTTGAAGAGGCCAATGAAAAATTCGGGAATGCGAATCGAGTTGACCTCAACGGGAAGACAATGCTCCCTGCCTTTCTCGATGGGCACGGTCATTTCTACAATGTAGGATTTACAGCGCTTTGCGCTAATTTACTTCCACCGCCTGATGGTCCTGGCGACAACTACAAATCCATCGTTGAAACCATGCGCACCTATATTCAATCAGAAGATGGACAGTATGTGCTTCAAAAACTTGGATGGATTATGGGCAATGGGTATGATGATTCTCAATTAGAAGAAAAGAATCACCCAAATGCGAAAACACTCGACGGTATAAGTACGGAATATCCTGTTATCATCATTCATCAATCAGGGCATTTGGGGGCAATCAATACAGTTGCTTTAGAACTGTTGGGCATTGATTCCGAAACCTCAAATCCAGAAGGTGGAGTAATCCGAAGAGATGAGAATGGCAATCCTACGGGTGTTCTAGAGGAAGGTGCCCTGTTCCAGGTTTTGTTCCCTCTTTTAGGAAAGATTGATGAGGATATGGCGATGAAGTGTATCCTTAAAGGGCAAGAAGAATATGCCAAAAATGGATACTTGACTGCTCAAGATGGTAGAACCACTATCGAGCAACTGGCATCTCTTCGAATGGCAGCAGATAGCAGTATGTACTTTATTGATGTAGTGGCTTATCCAGACATCACTTTAGGAACTGAGCACCTCACCCAAGGAAAGTATACCCCTTCTAAAATATATCAAGGTAAATTCAGAATTGGCGGAGTTAAACTAACCCTGGATGGCTCACCACAAGGAAAGACTGCATGGATTACAAAATGCTATCACGTGAATCCAGAAGGAAGAGATGGTTGCTACACTGGCTACCCTATCATGGATGATAACACGGCTATAGGTTATGTAGAGACTGCTTTTAAAAACCATTGGCAACTCCTTGCTCACACCAATGGGGACGCCGCAATTGATCAATACATTCAAGCCATTGAATCAGCACAGTCTAACTATGGCTATAAGGATCATAGAACGGTCATGATTCACGGACAAACCTTGAGAAAGAATCAAATTCCATCTCTCGTTGAATTGAATATCCTTCCTTCCCTCTTCCCTATGCATACTTATTATTGGGGTGATTGGCATCGTGAATCGGTATTAGGTGAAGAACGCGCAGAATATATCTCTCCATGTAAGGACGCCATTAATGCTGGACTAACTATAACTTCTCATCATGACGCTCCTGTGACTTTTCCCAATTCTATGCGTGTGTTAGATGCTACGGTCAACAGAGTTACACGTTCTGGTTTTGTGTTGGGACCTGATCAGCGAGTTACGCCTTATCAAGGACTTAAAACTTTAACCGACTGGGCTGCCTTTCAATATTTCGAAGAAAACTCTAAAGGAACCTTAACCGTAGGCAAACTTGCAGATTTTGTCATCCTAGATAAAAATCCACTCAAAATTGATCTTTTGGAAATCCACAACATCCAAATAGTTGAGTCCATCAAAGAAGGCAATACAGTATACTCTAATTAAAAAGCCGCTGCAGATTACCCACAGCGGCTTATTGCTATCGTCTTGAAATCTTAACTCAGGGCTACCTTAACGGCTTCAGAAAGCGGAGTGGTTGGGCGACCAATCAAGGTTGAAAGTGTAGTGCCGTCATCGTACAAATCGCCTTTTGACGCACTTACATCCCAACTGGCAATTCCTTCAGCATATAGATCTGGAATACCTAAGCCTTTGAGAATTTCGCTGTACTTCTCTTCTGGTAGATTCTGATATGGGATGTTCTTTCCCGTTTGCTTAGAAACCTCTGCTGCCAAATCAGAAAGAGTGTAAGCTTCATCACCAGAAAGCTCGTATACCTTCTGGCCTGACTCGTTCTGGGTAAGCACCACAGCCGCAGCTTCCGCAAAGTCGTTACGGGTTGCAGAAGAGATTTTACCCTCACCTGCGCTACCTACCAATGCACCCGCCTGTACAGATCCAGCCAAGTTTGCAGTATAGTTCTCCGTATACCATCCATTTCTCAAAATGGTATAATTGATTCCTGATTTTTCCAGAAGTTTCTCCGTCTCCACATGCTCACCTGCCAAACTGATAGAGGTGGTATCGGCCTTCAAAATACTGGTGTAAACCACTCTTCCTACCCCAGCTTCTACAGCAGCGTTAATCACGTTGGTATGCTGAGTTGTGCGTTTACCGATTTCGTTCCCGGAAATCAACAGTAGTGTATCAATACCCTTCAAAGCATCTACTAGCGCTTCAGGCTTTTCGTAATCAAAGGCACGAGCTTCAATTCCCTCTACCTTCTCAGGCGAACGAACCAAGGCTACCAAGTTGCTTGCATCGACTCTGTTCTTTAGATGCTCTACTACGAGAGATCCCAATTGTCCGGTGGCTCCAGTAATTCCAATTTTCATAATCTGAACTTTAACTGTAATAAAACTTGTTACATTTTTGGTTAAAAAAATAGTCAGTGGAACTCTTCCACGAAACTACTTAATGTCTTGCCTTTCAACTCATTCAAAACAGAGTGATCCACAGTTGCAAACAGTCCATCCAATTTGGAATTAATGTCTTTACCAATGGGACATTTTGGATTGGTATGCGTGTTTCTCTTTCCAAGCACATCAGAATTTTTCACGGCCAAATAAATTTGATCCAGTGTGATGTCTGAACTGCTCTTCGCCAATGCGGATCCACCTTCCTTCCCTTTCTTGCTGATTACAAGTCCGGCTTGAATAAGAACGGCTAACTCCTTACGCACAACCACAGGGTTCACATTGATGCTGCCCGCAATCCAATCGGAACTCATCCACTCCTCTTCCCCATGGGCCAAAAGAGTTAGAATATGTAATGCAGTGGCAAACCTTGTGTTGTTCATAACGGGACAAATGTACGATATTTTATTAATGTAACAAGTTTTGTTACATATAAATCACGAAGCCCTCTTACTTCATAGAAGAGCAGAATAGGAGCCCATTGTGATTCATCACCAATCAGATATGGTAACATTTTGCGTTATTACTGCTTCAACCACCGACTATGAAAACGTACATTCTCTTCGCATTCCTTGGAGTCGGCGGCATCGCATGCACAACAACCACATCTTCCATCACAGATCGCGCTTTTGTAGCTCCGAAAATTGTCAACTCTCAACCACTGGATAAACAGGTACCAGACACCTCCGCCTTGAATGAGATGCGATCCAGTGATATCATCTACATGGGAAGACACAACTGGAAAAGAGAAATCGACATTTATTCAGACAAACTGGGCGATGAAAACTTTGCTGATCGCTACCCTACCTCCGATAGGATGGCGGATAGTATGGATATAGTAGGTCTCACCATTGTTCCCGATTATGATCAAACTATTTGGTATGCCCACTACCCTTCTGCTTCACGAATGATGTATTCGTATTACCCCATATTCATTATCAACACGACCAATACGAACAAGTTATTCCAAGCCAAAGACACCTATATCTTGGGAATTCAGGAAGCTGTGGATTCAACCAATGGCAGATATGGGCATTGGTTTCCCATTGAACATCGTCCATTCGATTTTTGTGGAAATGGACGCTTTTATCAAGTCCTCCAACCTGGACAATTCATTTTGGCTTTGGTGAGAAAATACCACGGTGATTGCAAAACCTCCATGCGATTGCGACTGCAAATAGGAGAGAACATATTCGTTACCAAAGGTTTTGAAGGTTACATAAACGAACAGCAATTTGAATTGCGGGACAGCTCTTCTTTAGCTAGACAGGTAAAAGAGGACCCTATAGGATCTATTTCATACTCCTTCATGGGAGCTACTCCTAGGGTTTTATCTCATTAACATCCGTTCAACCACAAAATGAATTGATCCGTCAAATAATACCGAACTTTGACGGTAGAAACGCATTATTATGAGCCAGTTGATAGAAAGTATTACAGCCGTAGTTGATCTTGCGCCAGAAGAGCAGTCCAAGATTGAAGCTGCTTTCCATCCACATCTACTCAAGAAGGGAGATTACTTCATTCAATCTGGGGAAGTGTGTAACCGCATTGCCTTTGTTGAACACGGCCAAATTCGCGTGTATTACAGCGATGAGTCGGGAGATGAAACCACCTGCCACTTCGCCGGAAAGCACGAGTTTACTTCTTCACTTACGAGCATGCTAACCAGAGCTCCGAGCAAGGATAACTTCGTGGCCTTAGAGAATACAAAACTGTTGATTATTGAAAGAGATGCAATGGATCAACTTTGTGAAGACATCCCTCAATTACATATCTGGCGTCGAGTTCTCGTGGAGAATATCTACATCATGATGGAACGAAGATTATCGATGATGAGGAACCAATCGGCACAGAAACGTTACGAGACCATGATTCGTGAAAATCCGGATATCATTTTAAACGTCCCCCTGCAGTACACGGCCTCTTTTCTGGGCATCACACCGCAGCATCTCAGCCGTCTCCGAAAGCAAATTTCTTAACATTTGTTCAGTACATATAGGCTTGACCTTCCGAATTTTACACGTGTAAAAAAACATGATTATGGAAAGTCAACTTCACACCGTATTGGGCGCGCGAGGCGCTTCTGGTAGAGCGGTTTTAAACGAATTACACGCACGAAATCTGCCAACTAGAGCCGTGACTAAATCGAGTAGCATTCCCAATGTAGAAACTACCCATGCGGACCTACTCTCTGCTTCTTCCACTTTAGAAGCCGTTCGAGGCAGCTCTCACGTTTATCTGTGCATTGGTTTGCCCTACGACATCAAAGTGTGGAGTGCAGAATGGGAAATCATCATGAGCAACGTCATTGAAGCGTGTGCTACCATTCGTGCCGTGGTGATCTTCTTGGATAACATTTATATGTATGCTCCTCCTTTGCCCTTAAACTTT
This sequence comes from Phaeocystidibacter marisrubri, assembly GCF_008933165.1. Lineage (NCBI taxonomy): Bacteria > Pseudomonadati > Bacteroidota > Flavobacteriia > Flavobacteriales > Phaeocystidibacteraceae > Phaeocystidibacter > Phaeocystidibacter marisrubri. Next base: position 678,343 of record NZ_WBVQ01000001.1, on the reverse strand, counting down.
AGCGAAGAAACCCCACAAAACCCGAGCTCAAAAAAGGGAGCGATTCGCAAGAGAACGGCTACATTGCTCACCTCCGCCATCGAAAGTGGAAAAGTTCAAGGAGTAATTGGAAGGTCAGCTGACTTTTACGGTCCGGGGACAACCAACAGCATGCTCTATGTTTCCTTTCTTCAAAACATGCTCGCTGGGAAGCGCCCTATCGCATTATCAAACACCTCCATACCGCACACTTGGGCCAATGTAAACGACAATGCCAGAGCCCTCGTAGACATAGCCATTCACGAAGATTGTCATGGGGAAGTCTGGCATTTACCGGTTGGAGAACCCATTACCTATCGTCAGGTACTCGACGTTTTCAACCGTCAATTAGGAACCCACTACTCCCTCTCTCAAGTCCCAAAATTCGCCCTATCCCTTCTCTCCTTCTTCTCAACTCCTATTCGAGAAGTTGCTGAAATGCGCTATCAATTCGATCAGCCTTATGTGATGTCTTGGGAGAAATTCCACAAGCGATTTCCAGCGTTTCAAACGACCTCAACAGAGCGTGGCATCTCTGAAATGATAGCGAGTTTTCAGAGCCTATAGTGCTGATTCATTTCGATTTGTAGAATTCACTAATCTCGCTATCTTTAGGAGGAAACTCAACAACTCTCTCGGCAAGTGATGCATTCGCATAACTCATGTTCTCGCATCTATGGCCTTGGCCGTTGTTCTCAACAACAGATGCAATGATCATTTTCGGAACCCGTGGTGTAAAATCAACCATCAACACAGGTGAGTTTAATTGTCCGCAATGCGCCGAACAAAAGGCTTACCGCCACAGAAAAGTCACCCAATTTTTCACACTTTACTTTATACCACTCATTCCTTTGAGCCGGGTTGGAGAGTATGTGGAATGTAATCAATGTAAAGGAACGTTTGTCCCACGCGTACTCACCGCCCAATTGAATCCGTCAGAAGAACAAGTTCAAGCTCAATATGAAATTGCTGTTCGCAATTCACTAATCATGATCATGTTGGCAGATGGGGTAATTAATGATAATGAAAAAACACAGATACTCACCATTCTGAATGGTATTGGCAAGTATGAAGCGACGCCCGCTCAGCTAGAAGCCCATATCAAGAAGGTTCAAGAAGAGAATTTGAGCGTGAGCAACTACCTTTCTAAAATCGGCCCCATGCTGAATGAACACGGCAAAGAGATCGTTATTTCAAGCGCCTTGTCCGTGGCTGCATCTGATGGTGAAATTGACGATTCTGAATTGCGACTCATTTTCGAAATGGGAGTTGCCATGCAGATGTCCAAGACCCATTTGCGTGCTATCATGGAGGCGCCGTTCAAAAAGGCCCAGCAGAACTAATACAACGTGTGCAATGAGCAACACCCTTGAAGTGGATAAGAAGAGTACTTCCGAATACAGAAAGTGGTCCTTACGCATCTTCATTTACCAAGTCATCATCCAAATTAGTCTTTACTATCTGGTCGCTAACTTTTCTGCGTTTTCAGAAGAAGCTATTGTTGAATTTTCAGAGAAAATATTTCTGATAAACATCTTAGCCAATCTACTACTGGTGGCAGGTATTGTCACTTCCATCTTGGCCTTGTACAAAAAGGAAACAATGAATTATCAGTTGATGATTGGTATGATTGGAAATGGAATATTCTTACTCATAGCCCTACTGCCCCTCTCCTATAGGATTTGATTTTTACTACATTTCAAATGCGGCAAGCATCTCAGGACACTCTGCTTGATGTACCGTGCACATTAATTTATAATCTCGCCCAAGAACTATGTCAGTAAAAGAATATTCCAACGGAGAAGTCACCATCGTATGGGAAGCCTCTAAATGTCTACATGCGGGAATTTGTGTTCAGAAATTGCCTAGTGTTTACAATCCTTCCGAAAGACCGTGGATCAAAGCTGAGAAGGCCAGTACCCAAGCAATCATCGATCAAGTTTTTGCCTGTCCATCAGGAGCGCTGAGTATCAAAGGAAATCAACCTACGAAAATTGCCAGAGAGGACGATGGCAAAAAAGGGCGCTTCGCCATTTACGAGAACGGCATATTGGCTGGGGAAATGACCTACACCTGGGCAGGTGAAAAGAAATTTATCATTGATCACACTGGCGTTGAGCCTGGTTTTGAACGAAAGGGATACGGCAAGAAAATGGTCTATGCCGCTGTCAATTACGCCAAAGATAACGGCCTCTATATTATTCCACTTTGTCCATTTGCGAAAGCAGAGTTTGAGAAGAATGCAACACTTGGAAATGTCTTGAAATAGACATTGACCTATCTTCGCACTTCAAGCTAATTTCACCATGACAACCACACCAGAACACGACCGCAAAATTGCAGAGATGACCTTTGCTTCCGTATACCCCCATTATGTAACGAAAGTAGAACGCAAAGGGCGAACCGTGGAAGAATTGCATGAGGTTATTGAGTGGTTGACCGGCTTCTCAAAATCGGATTTAGATGCGCTAATGGAAGAGAAAGTGAACTTTGAAACCTTCTTTCAGCGTGCCACATTACACCCCAATGCTCACTTGATTAAAGGTGTTATTTGCGGATATCGAATTGAAAATATTGAAACTCCTTTGACTCAGCAAGTGCGCTACTTGGACAAGCTTGTAGATGAGTTAGCCAAAGGACGAAAAATGGAAAAAATCTTACGTATTTAAGCTGCAACCATGCTCTTCAAAAGCCTCCTCTCTCCGCTCCAAAGTTTGATTCTACTCATAGCCCTGACTTTAGTAAGCTGCAATGACGCATCTCCATCGGCCAAGAATGCGCCTACATCAACCGACACGGCGACTCAGAATGTCGTTACCTACAGCGACGTAACGTTGGAATGGAACATGCAAGGCAAGGTATATGAAGTTGGCCGTCCACATCTCATGACGGATTCCTGTAGCCTTCACCTTGCATGTGATTGCTGTATGGCGAAAATTGCATTCAATAGTGATGGAAACTTCTATGACATGTCCTACTGTATGTCTGACCAAGCGATGCGCAGTGGGGTTTTCAACGTACAATCGTAGAATTAAGTTATGATTCGACGTGTGTGAGGCGTTTGTACAATTGATGGCAAAAATCTACAGAAGCCCTAAATTCACAAAAAGTACAATCGAAATACTATGTATTATGGCTAAACGAGGTCCTATGCCCAACTTCGAAACTATTGATGACTACATTGCCCATCAACCTGTAGAAGTTCAAAAAGTACTGATGGAGTTGCGAAAAGCAATACTCGAGGTAATTCCAAATGCCATTGAAGTACTCAATTACAAAGTGCCTTCCTTCACTTTGGTACCTGGAGGCAAACGCGACCAACAGATAATGATGGCAGGATATGCAAAGTTTGTAGGTTTCTACCCTTTCCCCACAACTATAAAGGCGTTCGCCGAAGAATTATCTGACTACAAAAAGGGAAAAGGATCTGTACAGTTTCCGCTAAACAAGCCATTGCCCATTAAACTCATTCAGCGAATGGTTCTCTATCGCAAGATGGAATTAGACAGGATGGGATAAAGGTGATACTATGTAGCCTATGTTGTCGTTGATAATCAGCAGAACTTTCAACAAAACACATCTCTCATGAAAAGAATACACACATATGCCATCGCGCTACTGGCCTTCTCTTCATTCCACTCACAAGCTCAAGATTGGTCCCTAGAAGTTGATAAGGAAAATATCAAAGTGTACACTCGAGAGGTTGAAGGATCAAGCATGGACGAGTTCAAGGCCATCACCACGCTAAATTTTCCGTTGAGCAAAGTTTTTGAGACGCTAAAAGATGCAAGTGTCCTGTCTGAATGGTCCAAAAACACCTCTCATTGTGAAGTGGTTGAGGCCAAAGACAATGTTCAATATCGATATTCCATCAGCGACGCACCCTTCCCTATTGACGATAGGGATTCCTATGTCAAATTCACTTACACTGAATCTGCAAATCGGGTAAGGATTGACATAGAAGCCGTTCCCGAATATGGTCCGAAGAAGGAAGACTATGTTCGTGTGACTGAATCGAAAGGCTATTACCTACTTGAAAAGTTGGCCGATAATCAAACTCGCATCACCTATCAACTCCATGCCGAACCCGGCGGATCGGTTCCCGGTTGGTTGGCGAACTCCGCCTCTACCGATATACCTTTCAATGCTTTAACAGGACTAAAACAGTATTTAGAGGAGTGAATTCAGCTGGGTAAAAGTATGTTTGTTATATCTTATAGAACAACTCTTACCTCGAGCTATGAAAACACTTCTTTCCATTATCGCCTTCAGCACACTCCTCATCGGTTGTGATTCGAACAGCGCAGAAAAAATCGCCAATGAGACCTCCATTAGCGATGTAGAATTTCAATTAGACTCCACACCAGTGCGTGATACAACTCCACGAATAACAGGTATTGGTGGTATTTTCTACAAATCAAACGATCCTGTAGCTACCAAAGAATGGTATGCTCAACACTTGGGAATGAAGATGAACGATTGGGGATCTAGTTTTGAATTCCGAAACGCCCTACGTCCTTCGGAAACCAACTATCTTCAATGGAGTGTTTTTAACGATAGTACATCGTACTTAGATCCTTCCCAAAGTGACTTTATGATCAACTATAGAGTTCAAAACATAGAAGGATTAGTTCGCAAAATGCGCGCTTCAGGAGTCAACGTATTGGACAGTATCGCCTCGTATGAATATGGAAAGTTTGTTCACATTCTCGACCGCGACGGCAACAAGATAGAGCTATGGGAACCTGTAGATGAAGTATTGACAGAAATGGGCGGCGTCACCAACAAATAAATTTAGAAAATGAGTCATTTCCTTTTGAATGTACTCAAGGTGAAGTGGTCACTCTTTGTTCTTTTTGCATTGATTTCGCTGAGTGGATTTGGGCAAAAGCCCATTTTCACGGATGAAGTGAATCTTCAGTATTCTAATGGTATCAGTTCAGAGTTCATTCGCAGATCTAGTGGGTTCTAGGCTCAAGCGAGAGAGATATTCCACGGTAGAGATCATGGCTGGAATGCTTCCTTAAACTTCGACTACATTGGTTTTCCTGAGCAAATAGCTGAGTACTCTGTATCCATTCTTCCTGGATACCGATTTTTCCTTCTCGAAAAACTCGCCTTGGATGTCAATCTAGGATGGGGATTGTGTTATGTTTCCTATCAAGTTGATTCGCCAGGAAAAGTGATGGATAACTATGAAATCTTGGGACAATTGTACGATGATATTACGCTTCGGTATTTCATTACCAAAGAGATTAATGTATCGTCAAGCATCCGGAGTAGCTTTAGTTTGAGACATCTTCGCTATGTGGAGAACATTGATTCGGAGTACTTCCCTATCTTTGTTGGACTGGGTGTTTGGACTTTTTCAGAATAAACCTCCCCTACCCAACTCCTTATTTATCAGTATTCTATATTTCGTGTTTCTATATAAGGAATATAAATTGTGAATTATCTTCACATCCCTGCAACCTTATTTACCCAACCCTCGTATAGGGAATCAAATCGAACATAGTGCCATTGCATTCACCAACAGATTTCATACGTGTAATCGAAGCATGCCGTGCCAACGACCGTTTAGCACAGAAGGAGTTGTACGAACACTTCTACGGTTATAGCATGAGCGTTTCATTCCGCTATGTATCTGATAGAGAAGATGCTGTGGAGATATTGAACACTTCTTTCGTCAAAGTTTTCAAGAACCTTTCAAGTTATGATCTCGACAAGCCATTCAAGCCTTGGTTGAGACGAATATTGGTCAACACCGCCATTGATCATTTACGCGTAAGAAAGCGGATAATGGACAATGGTGACATTGACATGGTTCATGAACCTGGACACGAAGAAACTATCACGGGGAACCTAGCTTATGAAGAAATTCTCAAACTGATTCAAAACTTGAGTCCGTCGTACAGAACAGTATTCAATTTATTTGTGATAGAAGGATATAAGCACGAAGAGATTGCAGACATGCTGCAAATCTCTGTGGGAACGTCGAAGTCTAACCTATTCAAAGCAAAAGCTCACCTACGCACTGCTTTGGAGAAACTTGAGACGAAATGAGTAAGCACGATCCAATGGAAGAACTCTTCCGCGATCGCGCGGAGAAGTATGATTATCCTTTTGAAGAAAAGGATTGGGAAGCACTTGAAGCCCGATTAGACTATGAAATGCCTCAAAGAGGAGGTAATTTTATTGGATATCTATTGATTGGTTTTCTGTTGATAAGCCTTCCATTCTGGCCATGGAGCATCAATTCCAGCCCTTCTACGCAACAACGTTGGGAAGATTCAAATTCGGACATAGAGGAGAGTTCTATGCCCAATTCATCAAATGATAACGCGATTGCCAATCCTACATTTGAAGAACACGCTACTCCAGAAATGGAGGTAGAAAGGAGCACAATGGACGTAAGTCCAGCCGTCTCTGAACCAAAGACCATCACAGCTAGTAATCCTAAATCTACACCTTCAGGAGTGCCGTCTTCAATCGATGCACCGAAGAAATTGGAAATGAATCCGCAGCAAGAGGTGAATACTGAGCCTACCTCTCCAAAGGCATCTACTATTTCTGTGAATGAACCAAACGTAGTGGATGCAAGCGGAAACAATGAGGATCCAGAACAATTATCCGGTGAGTATCTCCCCACTACTGATTCCGCTTTCTCGAAGCTAGAAAATGAGCGACTAGAGGCTAATGAGGATGAGTACGTTGTGAATTATGAATCTGAACCCATTGCTGAAAGTCCAGCACTTAATAGTGAATCCGACAGTCTTTCCAACGAAATTATTTCTCCACAAACTTCTACGAGAAGAAGATGGAATTTCTTCGTACTCGCTGGAGCTGAAAAGGGTGGAACTCAACTTAACCGACTCACTCGATTTGGATGGCGCGCAGGGTTTGGGGTTCGATATTCACCTCTCTCCTCCTTGAGTATCAATACCGGAATCAACTTCAGTCAGCTAGGCTACACCGCTTGGGAAGAAGAGTACGATTTAAAAGACTATGAACTTCCATATGGTGATGAATTGGCATGGACCGATGGAAGTTGCAATATGATAGAAATTCCTCTAGAAGTGAGATATCATCCTGTGAAATGGATGAATATTGGAGCTGGAATACGATCCTATTATGTTCAGCAAGAAGAATACAACTTTCACTATGAATCTCGCTACAACGAGGATTACACCAACAATTACGTCAATAAAACCAATGCCTTCTCTTGGGTTTCTCATGCGGTGTTTAGCTTGGGATTCAATGTTCCCGTGTACGGCAAGCAACTAGAAATTCAGCCTTTCTATCAGATGCCAATCAAAGGAATTGGACAAGGAGAGGTTGAATGGCAAAGCTATGGGGTGTCGATTCTTTACCTATTCTGATACAACTAGAATAGTCTCGTCCACTTCCAGTTCAAGCCAAGTTTCACCTGGCATAGGTATTCGGCGGATTAGATGGTAATCTTTAACGAGGTTGTCCAACTTCATCTCGTTAGGACGGAACCACCTGAAACCATCAATGGTAGGATGCACAGCCTGCTCTCCGAACAATGCTGTGTATTCAGCTTCAGGAAGCACATTGACCGCACCAAACAAGCGAACGGTTTCAAGGAATTTTGGAGCATTGAGCAACTCTTCAGGTGTACCTTCTTCTAGAATTCTACCATCGGAAAAAACCACGACTCTTTCTGCCATTTGTAGGGCATCCATAGGATCGTGCATGACGCTGATCAAAGTAGTTGATTCTCTATCGAACAAACGACGGAGAGATGGAATAAACTCTTGTTTGTGTATGGGATCTAAATTGGAGAATGGTTCATCCATCAACATCACTTCAGGTTCTGCCAACAGCGTTTGTGCAAGAGCAACACGTTGCAATTGTCCTCCGCTGAGTTGAACCGTCTTCCGAGAACCGAGTTCCTCGATGGCCAATTCATTCAACCATTTCTGAATGCGATCGGCACGGGCTTCATCATCGTGTTGAAGAATGTATTTACGAAGATTCTCAACCACCTTCATATGGGGATCTTGACCAAAATCTTGGTGGACCAACTTGATGCGATCATTGCCAGGAACCAAGCGTTCATCGGCACCTTTCACCCGTTCATCCTTCCAACGAATCGTTCCCGAATCTGGTTGAAGAAGTCCAGCTAAGCACTTGAGAAAGGTCGTTTTTCCACTGCCTGATTTCCCTACAATTGCAACACGCCTCCCTTCTGGACACTCCCATTCAGGCACATCCAATTGAAAGGATTCTGACGATGTATAGGCATATGTGAGATTCTGGACAACTAACATGTGGCGAAGATAATCAACATGCGTACAGCATAGACGGAACTCCTACTGCTCTTCCATGGCAGAACGGAGTTCATTTACTCCCTCAGTAATTCGATTGCTCTTTGCGCTTTCACTGATAAATGCTTTTTCACGTTCTGTCAAGTGCCACGATAGCGCAATTTCTTGCTTCCTATCCGAAAGGAGCTGAAAAGAAACCACATCCAACGGAAAATCAACCCAAGAACGGGCAAAATGAAGGTGTTCTGTAGCCGAAAATCCTTGAAGATGCGTGAAAGAATTTACCACACCTCCGATGGGTTTAATCAAGGCATCAAATCGACTCTTGTACGGTGATCCAGCAATAGTATCACTTGGTGGGTCATTCGCTAGGAGTTGGACAAACACAACACCGGAAGTATTCTCTTCAATCCACGATTTAAAGGTGTACACAAAGCGAAGCGACAATTCGAATCCGTTGTTATCTCGCGCACCGGCATCAATCACTTCCATTCTGGGATTAGATGGCAAGCTAGCTAGTGGTGTGATGTACGGGAATGTAGCGCTCAATCGAAGAGCTGTCGTCGTACGAATAGAATCTCCTCTTTGCTCCTTGAAGAATCTATAAAAATCAACCCCATCTATTTCCAGGGAAGGCGTTTTGCTCCATGGATTGTCATTCCTAGTTAAATAGCTCACCCCAAGGTTAGAGATCAAAAGACGTCTACCTTCATTGATGACCGTAGGAGAAAGAATCATCCAAGGAATGCTGGCACTTTGCTCCTCAGCGCGATATGCTTGCCAACGAGCCGGAAGCACATCACCTGTATTCAAATCCAGTTGATTCTCAAACGACCACCCCCGATCATAGCTGTACGTACTGCCTGCATCTTCAAACTTCTTAAAAGAAAAGAATGCATCGGTAGAGACCATGGTAAAACCAATGGGATTCAGAAGATCCTTTCCCATTTTCTCGTACGCAAGTGGACTATTTGGGTCAACACTTGGAACCGTGTGCAGCCTCCTCTGTAGCTCTCTATAATAAGCAGTCCCTACCATTCCCCCAGAGGAACCTGTTACTAAAAAAGTACTCTTCCAGAACTCACTGTGGGTTGAAGAATCCAACCTCTGCATCATGGCCATACTCCAAAGCGAAGAACGCAAACCACCTCCTGAAGAATTAATGATAATCAATTTGGGTTTCCGCTTTCCTGTTTTCTCCTTCCAGGCCTCCAATGCTCGGAGTGTTTCCGCCTTATCCCGCGCCATGATTTCATCTGTGCTCAACTTCTGAAGTCGGCTAATGGAATATTCGGCAGGCTCTCCATCATAGTCAAGTCCAAATGCCGAATGCGTACGTTGGAATTCAGGCAACCCCGACACATAGTTAATCGACAGTCCAGCCAGTAGGAAAAATAAGAAAGTCCATCCCTTGAATCGCGAGTACAATGCACCGACAATCATCAGGAAGAAGGTCATCATCAAGACAATACTAGCACCGGCAGGAATCATCAAAAAGGGTTGATCTACAAACCAATTAAGACTCAGCATGATGATGGTCAGAATCAATAGAAACAAAGCTGCATTACTATGGTGTTGTTGCAGAATGCCGAGAAGATCTCTTTTGGGATAGTGAGTTGTATCTCTTGCCCATCGAACCGAATAAAAATTCTTGAGGTAGGTTACCACTCGATAATGTTCTTGCATATCGAGTTTATCGGTTGATTTTTCCTCCACAATAATTTTACTCAGAGTCTTATCGAGAGTTTCACCAATCTTTTCAAAAACTCTGGGGCGAATCGTGCTAAAAAACCAGCTAAAAGAGAATGTCACACTAATAATTGCACCTATAAACAGACCTGCAATATTGGCTGCAATCCATGCAACACTCAAATGCTCTGCATAAAGTTCTACGGCAATCTCATAGGTATAAAACAGATAGAAGGATACCGGTATAATGCTATTGTTGAAGCTAAATCGATAGAGCGGTCGGGATAAGGTCGCTAAAAATGGAAACTTGTGAGAATAGAAAATATACGATGTAATGTGAAACGACATCGTAAAGAGTCCGAGCACGATACCAATGATAAAATAAGAGAGCGGATTTACCTCCTCCAAATATTCAGGGGTGATAAACAAATATGGAATTCCCAACGTATTGAAGAAAACTCCACCAGCCATCCCAAAGAGCAACAGCCAAAAGGCAAGGAAAAGCCAACTTCTTTTAAAATGAATCAGAAGCAGTTGAATTGGAAAAAAATGAGCCATAGCTAGAGCGTACAGCCTTAGCTTCACCCATAATTTCCGTTGGTCTTCTGTCATCTTTCTATAAGTCCGAATTGTGCGAAATGATGGCGAGTGTGTTTGCGCATCAGGATGAGAATATCCTTCGCATTCATCTTCCCAAAATCAGGATGATAAGCCACATAATTTGGCTGATCGATCGCTTTGAGAAAAGAAGGTATCTCATTTAATAAACGTTCAGAAGCTTCCTTAAGGTTTGCTGAAGGTTCTACGGGGGCCTTAACAAAGCCTTCCGGAAGAGGGACATTTCGAGGCAAGGGCTTTTCACTGTGCAGGAAATGCTTGGCCGCCTCCAATTTATCTTCTGGGGCACGAACTGCCCAATGGGTTTTATTCTGGCTCAACACAAACGCGTTGTAGACGTGATCCACCATTTGGAGCGCATTCATACTTCCCCAGAGGGGCTCTCTATCCTCGTTCAACTTGCGCAACAACGCCGGAACTTCTTCCATCAAGAATTCATCAGTCATATGTTGAAGATACGACCTTTGGTTTGTTCTCACCAAGATCTCACATCAACAAAAAAGCCATCCTATAGAAAATCGGATGGAAGGAAGAGGCCCCGTGTGTGAATAGGCAGTTCGACGACGAGTTTTACCCAGCGTATGGTTCCAGTCATAGCCTATGGATAGGGGAATTAAATGCTCATTCCAATGGCACACATAGAACAATCCGACACTGCCTCCTCCTGTAAAACCGGCATTATTCCAATAGGTATAATCTCGCGGATTGGGCTGAATCAATGCTCCGTGAAGTCGGCTTGCCCCCAATCCAACATGTGCATTTATTTCATATCCAAAACGATCTCCATAAATCAGAGATCTATAACCTAGTCCCAATTGAACTTCCCAAAATTGAACCTTATGATTGTACATGATCGTACGTCCTGCATTCTCAAAGTCGTAAACCACATTCGAGTCTAAGTTGGAGGTATTCACCACATGAATTCCGCCCAACAAATACAATGCGCTGCGTTCCCACTGAACGCCGTAATGCATAAACTCAACGCCGAAGCCTGGCCGGGCTTCACCAGAAACAGCAAAAGGAACATTCAAACTGATCCTCACTTGTTGAAAAGCGCGAGCTGTATCCCTTTGAGCGGTTGTTGAAAGTGAAAAAAGTAAGACAAAAAAAGAGAGTAGATACCGCATGTTGCGAAGTTCGCTATCTTGAAAACAATACACGTTCCGAAATGAAGAAATTGATGACCATCGCCATCATACTCACCAGTCTGACGGCATATTCCGAATATAATGATTACTACACTAAAGTTGATATCGTAACGCAAGATGAACAGGGTACATTAAGTGAATACCAAGTATATCACTACGGATTTGACCGTCCCAATTCTTCATTTAGTCTCCAAAAATGGATAGAGCTATTCGCGTACAACCGTGAATCTGACAGTGTGGCCATCTTCTTTTACAACCTCGTGGTATACTCCCCAAAAATGATAAGCTCTGGTTATTCATTTGGTGATCATTACGCACTCAGCGATACGGTTCGCATTCAGATTAATCAGATTATCACAGTGAACTTAATTGAGAGTTATCAAGGTTCTACGTTGGATGGTATATTCAGTACTCTCAGTCCGGATGATGCGGAATGGATGACCTCAGCTGTAATTGACACGGCGTTCTTCACTGTACCTTTCAACATGTGTGGGCGTGAAGACTGCATTGATATCCTATATCCTACTTTCTACCTACTCATTCATGAGCACTCAGAGCGCACAGAGGAAGTCATTGCCACCTTGAGAAGCATGGCAGCCTTACACGCAAAAAGAGAGAATCAACTCAAAAACTTGTACGAATACAAAAGCAAGTCGTCACCCGAATATATAGAGTTTATAAATGCTTACTACCCCATGGTGGAGGCATTCTTGAGAATGCTGGACACTGAAAAAGTCGTCATTCTGTACGACTCTGGATGGTAGGGAGTTCCTCCGCCCACCCGGTCTCAAGTTAAGGATTACGAAGAAAAGTAAAGCAAATCTCAAGGCAGAAAATCCTCGCTTAAACAGTTCAAAACTAGTTGATTGTAAACGTTTATCATACGACTAATAGTTGACTGTTTTGTACCTTAATTCGGGGAGGAGGCTTGGTGGCCCCTGATCTGGGGGCAGTAATAATCAGAGAAATGTGCATAAAAAAAGCCGACTCAATGCGAGTCGGCTTTCATCTATTTATCCGTACTTCTTACAAGTGAATCACTTCATCGTAAGCAGCAGCAGTAGCTTCCATTACAGCTTCCGACATTGTCGGGTGTGGATGAACAGCTTTCAAAATTTCATGACCTGTAGTTTCGAGCTTACGCGCAACCACAATCTCAGCGATCATTTCAGTTACGTTTGCGCCGATCATATGGGCACCTAGAAGTTCACCGTATTTTGCATCGTAGATCATTTTTACGAATCCACCTTTAGCACCAGCGGCAGAAGCCTTACCTGACGCACTGAATGGGAACTTACCTACTTTAACTTCGTAACCGGCTTCTTTGGCTGCTGATTCGGTGTAACCTACAGAGCTAATCTCTGGAGAACAATAAGTACATCCAGGGATATTACCATAATCCAATGGCTCAGGAGAATGACCTGCGATCTTCTCTACACAAATAATTCCTTCAGCGGAAGCAACGTGAGCAAGCGCCTGACCAGGAACTACGTCACCGATCGCATAGAAACCATCTACGTTAGTACGGTAGAATTCGTCAACAACGATTTTTCCTTTCTCTGTTTTGATTCCAGTTTTCTCGAGTCCAATGTTCTCGATATTTGCTGTAACACCAACTGCAGAAAGAACCACGTCGCATTCAATCTTCTGCTCGCCTTTCTTGTCCTTGTAAGTTACCACACAACCTTCACCAGAGGTATCCACATGGGTTACTTCTGCTCCGGTTTTGATATCCATACCTGCTTTCTTGAAGGTACGTTCGAGTTCTTTTGATACCTCCTCGTCCTCAACAGGAACAATACGCGGCATATATTCAACGATGGTCACTTTCGTTCCCAATGCGCTGTATACATAGGCGAACTCAACGCCAATCGCACCAGAACCAACAATCACCATGCTCTTAGGCTGATTAGCCAAGGTCATAGCCTCGCGGTAGCCAATGATTTTCTTCCCGTCTTGTGGAAGGTTTGGAAGCTCACGTGAACGACCACCTGTAGCAATTACAATGCTCTTGGCTGCGTAGGTTTTCTTACCACCCTTTTCATCCGTAACTTCAATTTTCTTGCCCGGCATCACAACACCGGTTCCCTTGATTACCTCGATTTTATTCTTCTTCATCAAGAATTGAATACCGTTGCTCATTCCGTTGGCAACGTCGCGGCTGCGAGCCACTACTTTCGAGAAATCGTGAGAAGCATCTTTTACAGATAGACCGTAGTCTTCTGCGTGATTCATGTATTCGAATACTTGAGCGCTTTTGATCAATGCCTTTGTAGGGATACAACCCCAGTTAAGACAGACACCACCCAAGTTCTCCTTTTCAACGATAGCTGTTTTAAGCCCTAGTTGAGCTGCGCGAATTGCGGCTACATAACCGCCGGGACCACTACCGAGAACGATCAAATCAAAATCCATGGGAGTACATTTTTATATCGGTATGCGAAGGTAAGTCTTATTGTCTGAATATCCTTCCACAAGCACATTCGCGTTTCATGAGATTTGAATCTATATTCGACGTCCGTAAAAATTTCATTCTATCTCTCATGATTGACACATTAGACGACGACGTACACAATGAAGGTTCCAATGACTTTTTGTTGAATTCTTCGCTTACTAAAACGATTACCACCTATTCTAAATGGGGTAAGTTCATCTCCATCACATCCTATATTCTGTTGGGACTACTATTGCTTGTAGGACTGTACCTTATCATGAGTGGGATATCCGCATCTACCTACTCCGATCATCGAAATGCATATGGCACTTTCTTAAACCGCTCCAGTGGTGGATCAATAGTTTTGGTTGGTTTTATCTATGTGGTAATCTCAGTTGTTGCCATATACCCCATCTTCAGATTTCACCAATCTTGTACTTCTGGTGCAAGAGCGATTCGTTCAGCATCTGTGGCAGAGGGAATTTACGCATTGGAAAAACTAACCCAAGCCGTTAAATTCTACGGAATTCTTCTCATTATCTATTTGGCCTTCATCATTGTCACTTTCTTCATTGCAATGCTCACTGCCATGGCCGCAACGAACTATTGAACAGCGATACAGCTGATTTCAACATTCACATTTTTTGGTAAACACGAAACCTGTACGGTCTCTCGTGCAGGTGCTTCGTGTCCATCAAAATACTTGGAGTACACGTCATTGATCTGAGAAAACTGGCCCATGTCAGAAATGAAAATGCTGCATTTAACTACATCAGACAATTGAAACCCTCCGGCCTTCAATACGGCTTTCAAATTCTCCAAAACTCGAGTGGTTTCAATCTGAATATCACCCATTTCTAATTCTCCCGTTGCTGGATTGATGGCAATTTGCCCGGATACATAAATAGTGTTCCCGCTCTTAATCGCTTGATTATATGGACCAATAGGGGCTGGTGCTTCATCAGTTGTAATGACTTCTTTCATTTCTTGAGAGTTTTGACCAAACTTAGGTAATTTCGCTCTCCATGAAGATGCTCCTCATTGATAATTACGACAGTTTCACATTCAACTTGGTCCACGACCTAGAACGCGTTTCCACCGAAGTGTCGGTACAGGTACTTCGCAATGATGCATTAGAAGGAGTTGATTTCACAATGTTCGATAGAATTGTGCTCTCCCCGGGGCCTGGACTCCCTTCTGAATCTGGAGCATTGATGTCTGCATTGGAAGAGATTCGAAATCTAAAAATTCCAGTTCTAGGTATTTGTCTCGGACTTCAAGCCATGGTCGAAATCACGGGTGGCCGACTCTACAACCTCAAGTCCGTTCGCCACGGAGTTCCATTCACCGTTGAACTGTCCGATAGCAACCTGTTTGCCGAAATCCCTCATAAAACGGAAGTCGGATTGTATCACAGTTGGGCTGCAGTAGAATCTGAGCTACCTGCGGATTGGAAGGTCTTAGGACGATCCGAAGAAGGGGTAATCATGGCGATTCAACACACCACATTGCCTTGGGTGGCATTCCAGTTTCACCCAGAGAGTATCTTGACTAAATTCGGAAGAGTATTTCTTTCTAACTGGGTTACAACTGCCCCTGTCTGCGATTCTGCTCGTACTTAATATCCCGGAACATCGCAGCTTTTGCTTGGATCGCAAAGGTGTAACTTCTGAGTGTGCCGAACGGTACCCAACGTACGCTCAATTCCCAACAGTGCAAATCTCGTTTTAGATCGATGGTTGTATAGCTCAATCCTCCATTCTCAATATCATACCCCGAGCTAAAGCCGAGTCGCCAATTCGGAGTAGGCTCTATTGATCCAGAAAATTGCAAGGTTTGCGTCACATTGGTTTTTAGTCGATTAACTCGAGTTTGATAGGAATAAGAGAAGTTCAACGTCCACAGTGCACTTACATTCATGTAATCGTAAATCATGTAGTAGTTGGGGTCGTTTTGCATCAACCCAAGAGGACCCGTCGCTCTCTTATTCTCCCCTTTTTCTCCACCGCTCAATCGCAAATCAAACGAAAGGGTGTTCTGCGTGTTTCGGAGTAGTTTTCCATTCTGATCCAATGCAGAAACATCCACTCTGTTCCCAGCTGTATCAATCCCATAGAAATCAAAAACCCCTTGGTAATTGAATCCCAATTTACCGTCAAAGAAGGTGTTATTGGTATTGATATTCAAAGGCTGCATCTTAAAGCGATCCGCTTGAAAATTATAAGCCGTTGAAATATTTAATCGTTCGAGTAAGGCGAATTTTTTCTCTCCTATGGAATCGTTTCTAGATCTCCACTTACCATTGAAGTTATTCAAGAGGTTGAAGTTGATCTGACCACCACCTTGTCCTGGTGTAGGCGCATACAATAGGCCTTGATAAACAAATCGATCTTCCGTATTACCCGCCGAATCAATTTGAACAGTTTGATAGTAGTTCCAGAAATCACTTGTGAAATCTGGTGTGTAACTAATTCCAATGGTCGGTGTAATGATGTGTTGAAGACCGCTAAATCTCCCCTTGAAATTAAAGATACCATAAAGCTTCGTGGTGAAGTTGGCATTGGCACTTACGCGTTGCAAGAGGTTGAAACCATCAATGGTATCGGTCACTACCGACTGACTCACATCATCGTAAGCGTAGGAATATCTCTTGGGTAAGAGTGAAGCGGAATAATTTACAGTCGGAGTTAAAGTGGCGAACTTAAATATCTTGGTATTCCAAGTCATACCTACAACATTCTGGGCGCCATATCTCAATCGATTCTGCTGAGTGAGTCTGCTTATATCACTATATGCCGCTATGCTATCTCGAATTTCTGTTTTCGCATTGAGATTGTACACCAAACCGATGTTCTCGTACCACTTCTTCGCTCCTATTCCATCTCCTTCAAAAGGTTGGATACGGTTCATAGCAAATGCTATTTCAGGCAAATCCATAGTAAAGATTTGTGTACCGTTATTCTGTTGATGACGAAGTGCCATGTTTAAAGTAAACGGCGTCCCTTGCCAAGTCTTAGCGAGGTTGATAGAACTCTGAAAACTGTTCTGAAGGATGTCTTCAGGATTGGTAGAGTTGTTTCTATAGTATGAACTCGTCGCAAAATTCACATTCGCATTTAATCGCAAATCTGGACGAGCCTTAGGATCTTGCTTGTGGGTCCAACGAATATTGAAGTCCCTTTGCTCGCCATAGTTACCAGCTTCAGAGTAGCGTGGATCCCCCGTTCTCAATCTAGAGAAACCCGCTGAAATATTACCGCTGTACGCATATTTCACGCGATAATTCGACCCCAAATTCAAGGCATACGTGCCCTTGGTATAGATATCACCAGTAAAAATGAGATCCACATAATCGTTCACGGCCCAATAGTACCCACCTCCCAACAAACCGAATCCTCTATCAATTTGATCCGTATAAGAGGGAATAATGATACCGCTTGCTCTTCGCTCTTGCATAGGGAAAAACCCAAAGGGCACAAAGAGCGGTGTGGTTACATCCGCCACACGTAAAAAGGCCGGTCCAGTTACCACTTTCTCACCTGCCACTACTTTAGCCTTCCTAGCTACTATATCAAAGTGAGGATGCTCGAGATTACAGGTAGTAAAACTCACGTCTTCAATAAAGAATGTGCTCTGATCAACCATCTTTACTCGTGAGCCGTGTATATACCCCTCCCCTTCTTGGGTGGTAATAGTTTGTATTCTTGCCCGTCGAGTATTGAAGTTGTATCGAATGGTATCCGAAGCGTACTGCTTTCCCTTTTCGGTGAAAATCGGTTTCTGCTGGATGATTCCAGAACTGTCTCGTATTCCCGAAGCCGTAACCACGCCCGTTTCAAAATTGATGGCAATGAATCCCGCTTCCAAGGTGATGTCGCCGTAATCTACATGCGCCTTATTGAAAAGATAAGCAGTTCCACCGTGCACGTCGTATGAGATGGAATCTTCCGCATTGTAATTAACTTTATCGCGAAGGGCATCACTGCCTCCCTTAGGCATGGTATCTGTTAATGCTACGGTAGAATCAATGAGTGTATCACCCGGCACTTCCAGTGAATCGGATAGATATACGCCTGTTGTGTCTCCAGAATTGTGGACTTGAGCCGACAATTGGAAGCCAACAAGTAGCGTTAATAACTTAGGTATGAGGGCTAGTACGCGCCGCAACGGAAATTTTACTTTTGTAATACCCGAAAAAATCGGGTCAAAACTACTTAAAAAACACGCGAACGTGTCGAAACAAGTGCACGGTATTTACACACGTCCAACGAAACGATGGATACTTCTCGTATTCTTCGGTCTCATTTTGCCGAACATCGCAATGATTGTGCCTCGGCAAACTGACAATGGAAAAATAGATGTAGTAGTGATAGATGCTGGTCATGGTGGTCATGATCCAGGCAACTTAGGTACGGGACGATACTCTAAAAAAGAAAAGGATGTTGCCTTGGCTACTGCTCTTCTCTTGGGAAAATATATTTCTGAAAACATCGAAGGAGTGAAAGTAATTTACACTCGAACAGACGATCGTTTCTTGGAATTGTATGAACGTACGGCCATTGCCAACCGTGAACATGCCGATCTCTTTATCAGTATCCACTGTAATTCTGGTCCTCGAAGTGCCTACGGAGCAGAAACGTTCGTGATGGGACTAGCCCGAGAAGATGCCAACCTCGAAGTATCTAAAAGAGAGAACTCGGTAATCTTCTTGGAAGACAACTACGAACAGAATTACGAGGGTTTCGACCCGAATTCTCCCGTATCCAACATGGCCAACACCATCGCGCAGCGCGCCTATCTAGATCAGAGTATAGAATATGCCACGCTCGTTCAGAATCAATTTAAAGGTCGAGTTCAACGAAGAGACCGAGGAGTGAAACAAAGTGTGCTTTACGTGTTGGACTACACTTTCATGCCAAGTGTTCTAGTGGAATTGGGCTTCCTTACCAATAGAAGTGAAGAAGATTTCTTGATCACAACCAATGGTCAAGAGCTTATGGCCTCCGCTATGTTCCGTGCATTCCGCGATTATAAGAATCACCGCGACGCCGTTTCTGATGGCATCAAAGTTGACCAACCTCAACAAACCATCGAAGAAGTGATTGCGGTTGATCAATCAACCATCGAAGAACCAGAGCCTTCTGTTCCTTCTTTCACTGTTCAAATTGCCGTTTCTTCCTCCCTGAAGGAACTCGTGCCCCAGAATTTTAGAGGACTAGATGGTGTATCCTACTATAAGGAAGGAAGACTCTACAAATACACTTACGGTGAATACAGTTCTTTAAAGGATGCCGAAGTGGCTAAAAACGAAGCTCGTGAAGCGGGTTTTGAAGACGCCTACATCATCGCATTTCTCGGAGAAGAGAAGATTTCAGTTAGCGAGGCTGAACGTCTGCTCCAATAGTCGTATTATTGTGGTGTAAACCCAGTATTTGCAGTACTTTGAAGGTAAATAAGAAGATTAAGGTGGGCGTATTATTCGTCCTGAGCGCGGTAGTCCTCTATTGGGGCGTGAATTTCCTCAAAGGGAGCGATGTATTTACATCGCATACCGTACTCTATGGTGTATATGACAATACACAAGGTCTAAATCCTGGTAGACCCGTTACGATCAATGGAAATAATGTGGGAATCGTCAATAGCATTGATTTCACCCCTGATTATTCGGGAACACTATTGGTGACCTTCCAGATCACGACAGATTATCCCATTCCCAATAACGCCAAAGCCACTATTGTCAGCGATGTTTTAGGGAACAAAACCGTTGAACTCAACATCAATGGCCTAGATTATTTAGGTGATGCTGCTGTGTCTGGTGATACACTTCCAACTTTCATTCAACCGGGATTAACCGAAGCCGTGAATGAGCAATTAGCTCCTCTCAAAGCGAAAACAGAGAAACTACTAGGTTCATTAGATACTGCCCTCGCTGTATTCCAAGGGTTCCTCACGAAAGAAACTCAGAGCGATTTCCGCAACTCTTTCGCGAACCTGAACGAGAGTTTTGAAAACTTGAGAAGCATCACTCATGAAGCTAATGTGTACCTCGTCAGTAGTCGACCAAAGTTGCAGAACATCACGTCAAACCTCGACAATCTTACCTCTACACTGAATGCTAATAGAGGCCGACTAGATACCATCTTTAGTAACCTCGCTTCTCTCTCGGATACGTTGGCAAAAGCGAGAATTGCTGAAACCATGTCTCAGTTGGCCGTAGCCAGCAAGCAGGCCAATGAAATCTTGCTGAAAGTTAACAACGGCGAAGGGACCTTGGGTCAGTTACTCAATGACCCTGAGCTCTACCACAACCTGACGAGTGCAACAGCCGCACTGGATCGCCTACTTCTCGATTTGAGATACAATCCGAATCGTTACGTAGAATTTAGCATCTTTGGATCTAGCCCTCGATATTCTCAAGAAGAAATCGACCAATTGGAAGAGCAACGACTTAAGGAAAGAGAAGCCGCTACTCAAGAAAACTAACCGCATGCAGTACGTTGATAATATTGTTTTTGCCCTCGTATTAATCGGAGCAGGATATTGGTTCGCCAAGCAGGTTGGAACCATTCGAAGAAATATCAACCTAGGAAAGGACATCGACAGAACCGATCGCAAATCTGAGCGTTGGTCTACCATGCTCCGGGTGGCCTTTGGGCAGAGTAAAATGCAAGCTCGCCCTATTCCCGGAATCCTTCACTTCATTGTTTACGCTGGCTTTCTTCTTATCAATATTGAAGTCCTTGAAATTCTCATTGATGGATTGCTAGGTACTCACCGTATTTTCCACGAGTTCTTGGGTTCTTTCTATGATGTAGTGATTGGATTCTTTGAAATCCTTGCGGTGCTTGTCATTGTAGCTTGCGTGATATTCTTGATTCGCAGAAACGTAACGAAAGTAAAGCGTTTCCATAGTCCAGAAATGAAAGGCTGGGCCTTTAGAGATGCCAACAACATACTCGTTATTGAGATTGTGTTGATGACGGCTTTGCTCACCATGAACGCAGCAGAAGCCAACTTTGCCATAGAAGGTGCTGGACCTTTTGCCGTTTCACAGTATTTGGCTCCACTTTTCGATGGATTCACCCAGTCTACGTTGCACTTTGTAGAGCGATTCGCATGGTGGTTCCACATTTTAGGAATTCTCGCATTCTTAAATTACCTCCCTGTTTCAAAGCACTTCCACATCATTTTGGCCTTTCCAAACACATGGTTCTCCAACCTAGATGCGAAAGGAAGGTTCCCAAATATGGCTTCTGTTACGAAGGAGGTTCAAATGATGATGGATCCAAATGCCGATCCATTTGCAGCACCAGCTGAAGGTGATGCCAACGCAGAACCTGAACGCTTTGGAGCGAAAGACGTAACCGATTTGAATTGGGTTAACTTGATGAACGCCTACTCTTGCACAGAGTGTGGCCGTTGTACATCTGAATGCCCTGCTAATATCACCGGTAAAAAATTATCTCCTCGTAAAATCATGATGGACACCCGCGACCGCTTAACCGAGGTTGGTGCCATCATTGATGCGAACAATGGTACCTTCCAAGACGATGGAAAGAGCTTGTTGGGCGATTACATCACGCGCGAGGAGCTTTGGGCATGTACCAGCTGTAACGCCTGTACTCAGGCTTGTCCAGTGAACATCGACCCATTGAGCATTATTGTGCAGATGAGAAACTTCCTCGTTATGGAAGAATCCGCTGCTCCCCAAGAGTTGAACATCATGATGTCGAATGTTGAAAACAATGGCGCACCTTGGCAATACGGCCAAGCCGACCGACTCAACTGGAAAGACGAAGCTTGATGAACGAAAAAAAAGACCTCAAATTAGAGGAAAAGATTGTTGACGGACAGCATGTAAGTCCACTGCTCCCGGAAGACGTCAAGAATTATCTCATCGATATTGATGGCACAATTTGCGACGATATTCCCAACGAGGAACCCGAGCGAATGGCTACTGCTAAATTGTACCCGGATGCACTCGAAACTTTGAACAAATGGTACAATGAAGGTCATATTATCACCTTCTTCACTTCACGAGTGGAAGAACATAGAGAAGTGACCGAGACTTGGCTGAATAAGCACGGATTTAAGTACCATGGCCTACTCATGGGGAAACCTAGAGGAGGTAATTACCATTGGATTGACAATCACTTGGTGAGAGCAACGCGCTACAAAGGAACGTTCTCTGATTTGGTGGATAAAACCATGACAATCCAAGTTTTTAAAGACGAAGAATAAGACTCTAAAGTCCAGATCGATATGAGCGATGCGTTGAAAGTACCTACGATGGCAGAAATGATGGCTTCAGGAGAAAAGCCTGAAGTACTCTTCTGGGTAGGATGTGCAGGAAGTTTTGATGATAGAGCAAAGAAAATCACTCGTGCTTTTGTTCAGCTACTGAACAAAGCTGGTGTCTCTTTCGCCGTTCTGGGAACAGAAGAATCGTGTACTGGCGACCCTGCCAAACGGGCCGGAAATGAATTCCTATTCCAAATGCAGGCAATGATGAACATTCAAGTCCTCAACGGATACGAAGTTCAAAACATCGTTACCACTTGTCCGCATTGTTTCAATACGCTCAAAAATGAATATCCAGAATTGGGAGGGAAATACGATGTTATGCATCATACCCAATTCTTGAAAAAGCTTCTCAATGATGGTCGCCTGAAAGTTCAAGGCGGATCCTACAAAGGAAAGCGTATCACCTTCCACGATCCTTGTTATTTAGGTCGTGCGAATAATGAATACGAAGCACCTCGAGAAGTTCTAGCCCAACTAGAAGCCGATCTCTCTGAAATGAAGTCTTGCAAACAACGCGGACTTTGTTGTGGCGCCGGTGGAGCTCAGATGTTTAAAGAACCTGAAAAGGGCAACAAAGACATCAATATTGAACGCACCGAGCAAGCTCTCGAAACTCAACCAGAAATTATCGCCACAGGTTGTCCTTTTTGCAACACTATGATGACGGATGGTGTTAAGATTAAAGAGCAAGCCAATGTGAAAGTGTACGACGTGGCCGAATTGCTCGCTCAAGCCGAAGGCTAATCACAAAAACTAGAGAGTATGAATGTTGGTTTAGAAAAGCTACCGAACCATTCACGTATTTGGATCTATCAGGCGCCTCGCCCTCTCACTGTTGAAGAGCGAGAAGTGATCGCCGCTGAATTAGAGAACTTTGTCTCCGATTGGAAAGCTCACGGCAAGGAATTGTTTGCCGGTTATGCACTCCTCCATCGCAGATTTATTATACTGGCAGTAGATGAATCGGTTCAACCGGCCACTGGTTGTAGCATTGATGACAGTGTAGCCGTTATTCGCAAGATTCAAGATCAAATCAACCTAGATTTGATGGACAGAATGCAGATTGCATTCCGCAGCGAGAACAACTTGGTGGTGAGCACCGATATGTCTTCATTCAAAACAATGGCCGTAGAAGGCGAAATTGATGAAGAGACCATGGTGTTCAACAACCTTGTATCGAACCTCGGTGAGTTTAGAACAAAGTGGGAAGTGCCTGCCAAGGACTCATGGCACAGCAAGTACTTTGCTAAAGTCAATAGTTAAAGAGAGTACGAAAGGCTTCAAAGGCCTTCGCTTCGGTTGGGAAGGTAAACATCTCGCTGTTCAAGTCTGAGATTTCCCACCATTGAAAAGATTCAGAATCTCCAGGTTTTGGAATCTCTCCTTTGGGGTGAGTTTCAAAACTGAGAGATTCTTTTGCTTCTACTCGATAGTAGATAGACATCACTTGATACGCAGGATCGAAAAAAGAGTTCAGGTAAAAATCAGTGGTATACACATGTTGTGAAACCTCAACCGCTAATCCCAACTCTTCGTCAAATTCTCGAATCAAGGCATCCTTCGTTCCTTCCCCCTCTTCCATTCCGCCTCCAGGAAATTTAAAGAGGTGCTTTCCTTTAAAATGCTCTGAACTGATCAAGACTTTATCGTCTTTGACTAAAAAACCGTACACGCGAAGAGTATATTTTGTACTAGACATTTGAAGGTTTTGTGGCTTTGGTCATTTCGCGTTTCATGGGTGGTCCAGGCAAGGCCATTACCTCAAATCCAACCTCTTTCATATTTCGCTTCACCTGACCTTTCGCGCAATAGGTCACTAAGAAGCCCCCGGGCTTTAGAGTCTGAAAACACTTTGTAAAGAGTTCCGTGGTCCACAATTCTGGCTGTGCACTAGGCGCAAAAGCATCATAATAAATTAGATCTACAGAATTCGGTTCGAATTCCACCTCTTCGAACCCTGTTTCCACCTTCTTTAGAACGAAGCCTGATTCAATTTCAACTGGTGCGTTCCAATCAGCCAGATGAATGGAAGCAAATGCAACCCTTTCTTCTGATGTTCTGCCGTAAGCAACGGCATTCCATTCCTCCTCACTGAGCGGATACTTCTCCAAAGCCGTGTATTGAATCGACCTTCCACCTCGTTCAGAGAGCGTTAGTAAGGCGTTCAATCCTGTTCCAAAACCAAACTCCAAAATGTGAAGTGAATCCGCTTCAACTTCATTCAGACCGTTCTTAATGAAAACGTGCATGGACTCATTAAGAGCACCATGCACGCTGTGATAACATTCGTCCCAATTCTCCATGTAGAGAGTTTTGGAACCGTCAGATGTGACTTTTAATTCACGCTTCATCTGGCTTAATTCTCAATTGCTTGATTTTGGGAATGGGTCCCATACAAGCAACTGTTTTATGACAGTTGATGCAGGTCGTAACCATATGATTAAATGCAGTCACCGAGTGATCCTTGTCTGCAGCTACCATATTCTTCACCGCTTCCAAGTAGGCATCCGCCATAGCGTGATACGCTTCTGTAATCTTTTCTGGTTCAGTTGCATTGGAAGAGTGGATAGCTAAAAACTCTTCAGGGAAAGCAGTAGGTAACTCCCCATTCAAAATTCCCTGCTTAATCGCCATATTCTCATCAAACATCTTGCGCATAAGTAGCGCTAGTTCTGATGATTCTGGCATTATTATCTCCTCCTTAACCGCGCTTTGCTCCTCGGCTGCTGGTTCTTCAGCTGGTGCCGGTTCGTTACACGCTATCGCAAAGAAAACCAATGAAAGAATACCTGCAATTACAGATAGCTTCTTCATGATTATGACTTAATAGTTACTCCTGTAGCTAGGAAGCTAACTTTGGTTTTAGGCTCAACGATCGCTTGAATTTCTTCAGGTGACTTGCCTGCATCTTCAGCCAAGTGACGCAAGTACTCCACCGAGTGAACTACTTTTTTCACCTGCCCTTCAACCACTACTTCTTTACCTTCAATTCCTCCAGTTGGAAGTAGAAACTCGTAGTTGTAAGAAACGTGCATATCGCCTCCTTGTGGCAATGGCATGCTCATCCAACATCCCTTCTTTGTACAAACCGCAGAAATTTCGCCTTTCACCTTCAGCTGCGCAGAATCGTTCTCATTGAGAACAGCCATCATTTCTTCCGTGCTAACTGCATTCTCAAAAGTTACCGTATCACCAAAGTACATCAGCTCGCCTGTCGACATAGCGTCCTCACTTTGAGCAACTTCAGTTGATGTAGTTTCTGCATTATCTGCATTCGCTTCTTCTGCTCCTCCAGAATTGCAAGCCACTAGTCCCATAATGGCAGGGACAAACATCCAGTATTTCTTCATCATCATAAGTTTTTGAACCCCAAAGATAAGATATTGAGGCAAGTAGTGTGCAGGATGAATCTCTCAATTCAATTACCTATTTTTGCGCCAAATTCAAGGCTCATGAAAATTACGACTGTAACCAAATCGAAGATCGATCAGATCGATTTCGACAACCTTCCGTTTGGAAAATACTTTACGGATCACATGCTGGTTTGTCATCATGAGAATGGAGCTTGGAGCGAGCCTGAAATTCTCCCTTATGGTGAATTGAAATCGACCTATGCTCTACACGCCCTCCATTATGGTCAGGCTGCATTTGAAGGAATGAAGGCTTACCGAAACCAAAGTGGTGAAGTTCAATTGTTCCGTCCTGAAAAGAACTGGGAACGCTTGAATCGTTCTGCTGAACGCTTGTACATGCCTGAAGTTCCAAGAGAAGTTTTTTTAGATGGCCTAAACAAGCTTATCGAACTCGATGCAGCATGGGTACCTCAAGATGAAGTGAAATCACTTTACATCCGCCCGTTCTTGTTCTCAAGTAGTGAGTTTATTGCCGCTCGCCCTAGTGAACGATACACTTTTGCTATAATCTGTTCTCCTGTTGGCCCTTATTATGCAGGTGCCGTAAAGGTGAAGATTGAAGATACATACACCCGTGCCGCAAGCGGAGGAATTGGATACACAAAAGCAGCTGGTAACTACGGTGGCGCATTCTATCCAACTGCCAAAGCCATTCAAGAGGGATATAATCAAGTGATCTGGACCGATCACGCGAACCACGAACTCATTGAAGAGAGCGGCACTATGAACATCATGTTGCGCATTGGCGACAAGATGATCACTCCTCCATTAACCGATCGCATTCTTGCAGGAATCACACGCGACTCCATCCTCACCCTTCTTCGCGACTGGGGTGCAGATGTAGAAGAACGTCCAATCACCGTTACCGAAGTGATTGCAGCCGCTAGAAATGGTGAGCTCATGGAGGCTTTTGGTATGGGAACCGCAGCTGTGGTAAGTGTTATCGAACAAATCGGATTTAAAAACGAACGCTTCGATATTCCTACGCCAACCGATGGTATGGCTTCTAAAATTAGAGCCGGACTCAACGACATACGATTAGGTCGAGTTGAAGATCGCTTCAACTGGATGACCAAAGTGAAGTAATACTCTACATGCCTAGCCGTTTTTCGGCTAGGCTTTTTATTTCACGGTAAAGTTTTAGTGGGGACTTTGTTCTCCAAGCAATGTCACTCATCTTCCCTCCCAACAATAAATATTGGTCGATGTGATAATCGGCCAACTCTCGAGCCACATGCTCTCGAGCATTGAGGAAGGCAATCCAACCATCGGGAACCTCCTCCAACCACTCATCGTAGTAATCCGTAATATCTGCGTGAAAATTAAGCACGTTCTCAGCAATGAGGATGTACTTGTCTATTCCCTGATCGAGCATCATATCTATGATCTCTCGCTTCAATGTCATGATATCATTGTGAAGCACATCATTCCATTCTCCAAAAAGCTCAATGATCGCAAAGCCCTCTTCGTAATCGGCGTATAATATCTTAATGAACAGTGTCTCGCATCCAATGTTATCCCATTGTGGATGAATGACGAAGTCGTACATCACATCGGTGTAATAAACCTCAGAATTGAAGTAACCATAGAGCGGTGAACGATCATCTTCGCTTGCGATATAAAGGTGTCTCCAATTGTAGTATGGTTCTATATCTTGCATACCTATCGGAACGATTTTGAGATTCTGTTGTTTTGGTAAGTGTGAAAAATAGACAAAGCGCGAACTTATGAAGAAAGTACTGATATCAGGCGGCTCCGGAACAATAGGCACGGAACTTACAAAGCAACTTATCGAGAGGGGAATTGAAGTTAGATGGTTGAGCAGAAGTGCTTCCACCTCCTATCCCGGCGTTAAGGTCTTTGAATGGGATCCCATGCGCCATGATATCGATACAGAGGCCTTAAAAGATGTGGATACGGTCTTCCATCTTGCCGGCGCCAATGTGGCTATGCGATGGAATGCAGAGAATAAAAAGACCATTGTGAACAGTCGCGTTGAAAGCACACTCACCTTTATACGCGCTTGGGAAGAAGGCGCACACAAGCCCAACACCTTTATCAGTTCTAGCGCGGTGGGTTATTATCCGTCCAACTTCACTAAAACCATGCACGAAGACGATCAACCGGGCAATGGTTTTTTGAATGATGTAGTGGTTCAGTGGGAGAATGCAGTGAAGCAAGTGGAGAAGTATGGTATTCGTACCGTCCGACTCAGAATTGGAGTAGTTTTATCCGAGGACGGTGGTGCTTTGGGCAAAATGCTTCCCATCTACAAAATGGGACTTGGCTCTCCCCTGGGTTCTGGCAAGCAGTGGATGCCATGGATTCATTTAGAAGATGTAGCCCGTATTTTTCTACATGCAGCTACACACGATAATATGAGCGGCGCCTACAATACAGCTGCTCCAAATCCTGTCCAAAACGCCGAGTTTAGCAAGGCCCTCGCGAATGCACTAGGCAAGCCTCACTTTATGCCTGCCGTTCCCACTTTCGCCCTCAAACTAGCCATGGGTAGTATGGCTCAAATTGCACTAGATAGCAATAGGGTGTCTACCAATAAACTCGCTCAAACGGGTTTTGAGTGGAAGTGGAATGAACTAGAACCTGCTTTAAAGGATACTCTATAAACGAAAAAAGTCCCGCATTAGCGGGACTCCTTAGTCAAAAGTGACCTGAGCTTAACTCACTTTTGAGCAGTGAGATCAACAGACAATTTGATGTAATCGTCGATCAAGTCATCTTTCATTACTCCTTCAATACCAGAAGAACGGAACATTACATTCCACTTCGTACGGTTGATTGAGAATTCTGGAGTTTTGAAAGAAACAACACCGTCAGTAACTTGAATGTTAGCTGGGAAAGTAATGTTGTTTGTAGTGTCTTTCATAGTAAGGTTACCTTGAACCTCGTGTGAAGCTGCACCACCTTGAACCTTAGAAACATTTGTGATTTCAAAAGTAGCGGTTGGGTAAGCAGAAGTTTCAAAGAAGTCTGGAGATTCCAAGTGACCTACAAGGTTGGTGTAGTTCTCTGTACCTTCTTCAAGGTCCAATGGACGAATCGTCTTCATGTCGATAGTGAAGTTACCACCTACAAGCTCACCGTCTTTTACTTTGAACTCACCGTCTTTAACTTGGATAGTTCCGTTGTGGCTCCAATCTACGTTGGTTTTGAAGCCGATCCACGCAACGTGACCGCTCTGAGCAGATACTGGGTATGTTACCGCTTCTGCTACTTCTTTAACTTCCTGTGCTGCACCAGTGGCAGCTTCCGACTCAGCCGCGTCGTTACATGCAACAAGTGAAGTTGCCAATGCAGCGATGGTGAAGAAACGTGCTGTTTTCATTCTTATCTATATTAATTAGGATTAGACAGGACAAATCTACAATATTATCTCTTTTCAATGTTACAACATTAATAAATATTTGCAACTAACTGTGTTTCAACATCGAAAAACTTGCAAATGTCAATTTTTGTATTATTTTTGATATCATATTAATATCAATATAAAACCTGAAACAATGGAAAAACACAAAAAGGCGAATACGGGAGTAGGCTGGTTAATGGTCGTCCTAGAGCTGGTACTCATTGGCTTCGTTGTATTTTCAATAGTGAATAAAATTCTCGCCGGACTCTTTCTGATTCCTGTAATCATCTTCATACTACCCGGCTTTCTGGTTCTGAATCCCAATGAATCATCAGTTTTAACCTTCTTTGGTGCATATAAGGGGACCATCAAAGCGAATGGTTTGTTTTGGGTGAATCCTTTCATGAGTAAAAAGAAGATCTCATTGAGAGCGCGTAACCTCGACAGTGATCCTATCAAAGTGAATGACGCCCTGGGCAATCCTATTATGATTGGAGTTGTCTTGGTTTGGAGGGTAAAGGACACCTTTAAGGCTCGATTTGAAGTTGACAATTTCATCGAGTTCGTATTTGTTCAAACCGATGCAGCCATTAGAAAACTTGCCACTTCTTATCCGTACGATAACTTTGATGATGAAGAAGCTGAGATCTGTTTGAGAAGCGACATTGAAGAAGTAAATGAAATGTTGGAGAAAGAGCTCACCGAACGTTTAGACATGGCCGGTATTGAAGTGATTGAGGCGAGAATCTCTCACCTCGCTTATGCTTCCGAAATTGCTGGAGCCATGTTGCAGCGTCAACAGGCCACCGCAATTGTCGCTGCTCGTCGTCGTATTGTTGAGGGTGCCGTGGGTATGGTAGAATTGGCATTGGATGAGTTGGGACAGAAAGAAATTGTCAATTTGGACGATGAACGCAAAGCCGCCATGGTGAGTAATCTCATGGTCGTGTTATGTTCTGATAAATCGGCCTCTCCTGTTGTAAACACTGGATCCTTGTACTGATGAAATTTGAGTCAAGACAGAAATATCCCACTTGGGTCCTATTTCTATTGGGAAGCTCCTTCTCCTTTGCTGTAGTCATCATATTGGCAGTGGGCCATGGTCCAATCCTGGAGTATTTTCAAGACGGACCCAATGCCGAAAAAGGAGCCGAGGTGCTTACTTCGCTCGGTTTTGTTGTAGGCGTATTTTTGCTGATGTATCTCCTTCTATTCCGGTATCCTTTATATGTGCGAATCGACTTTGAAGGAGTACATTATAAGGCCTTTCCTTATGTTCGAACGCTGAAGACGATAAAGTGGAGGGAAATTGCAGAAATCAATACGGTAACCGTAGAACCTTTGAGTGAATTTGGAGGATGGGGATATCGGATTGTTCCTAAAGTGAAAAGGGGAATCATTATGCGTGGAGGTTCTGCCTTGCGAATTGTTTCTTCTGCCCATAAAACACCGTACTTCCTTACGATTACAGATGGGGCCATGGCCAAAAAGGCCATAGATCAGTATTACAAACCGAGTGAATAATCGTTCACATGGCTAAGAAAAAAGCATTTGCACTCCGACTAGATCCCGATGTCCACGCCGCATTAGAGAAATGGGCAGCGGATGAATTTCGCAGTGCGAATGGACAAATAGAATACCTGCTTCACAAAGCACTTAAGGAATCAGGCCGATTGCCGAAATCAGAATCATAAAAAAAGAGCTGTACCGATAGTACAGCTCTTCGTTTTTACAGTGCATTGATATCTCTAGAAGTAGACGCGAAGTCCAACTGTCGTTCCAAATCCACCTGCCACCGACTGATGTAGAGGATGAACATTCGAAAATCCACCATAACCTCCCATTTCGATGTAGTAACTCACAGGAGAAAGACCAGCTCCTTGGGTATTAAACTCAAAGCCGAATCCCCCGCTACCGGTGATTTTATCGGTATTCCAATCTGATGGACCGTTCGTCATAAACGAAACACGACCAAAACCATACATGTGGAACCATGGTGTAATTTGTCCCGCTTTACCGCGGACACCTAAAGTGGCCATGCCATAGGGCTGCCATGCCTCGCCCGAAATAGTAATAGAGGAACGAAATTGATTGACGTACGATACGTCGATGGTCAACGCCCCAAAGAACTCAGGAGAAAATGCCGATATCCCCATGCCGAAGTCGTTGCCCCATTCGTTGAGTTGGAATCCTACTCCCCACCCTTTTGAAGTGCGCTCTTGTGCAATGACTCCTATGGAGAGGAGCATCAGTGCAAGTATGGTTATTCTTTTCATTTGTTTTTGTGTTGAATGTATTTTGAAATGGCCGCTACATAGGCTTCAAAAGCTGCTCTTCCCTTTTTAGTTATCACACACAAGGTATGAGGGTAATTGTCTTTGTACCCCTTCTTAACCTCAATGTATTCCGCAGCCTTAAGCTTGTTGATCTGTACGCTCAAATTGCCTCGAGTAGCTCCCGTATTCTCCAACAGCCAGTTGAAGTCACCTTCCTCTACTCCTGCCAATAGCGTTACAATCTGCAAGCGCAGTTGTGTGTGTAATAAGGGGTCTAAATCAGGCAGCATTGTTCTTCTTCTCTGCAGACTTCAACGCATATCCCGGAATGAGATAACTCACAATGATACTCACCACCAAAAGCACAATCATATTTGGAAACTCTTGTGTCCATTCCTCTGCCAACAGAGCAAATGCGGAAATGCCCCATGAAGCAACACCTCCATAAATGAGGGGCTTAAAGCGCAGCAATCCACCAGAAACAAAGGTTCCCATTCCATAAAGCGCAATGATGATGCTGTATCCTACTCTCCACGACTGGGTTCCACCAATGATGAGCGCTAGCGCCATCATTGCTCCAAAGGCAATCCAAACGTAGCCCATCGATTTATCTACAAATGTGGTGTGACCTTTCCTTGCGCTGCTCTTTCTTCCATAAATCGCACTTGCTATACCACCTACCACTCCCATGACGGGCCAGACAATAGCATGCCATTCTGAATTTGCCACGGTTAGCAAAATGTACTGGGTTGAAGCTGCAGCTAATGTCAACCATCCCCATACCAAATAGTAGAATGAACCTTCCGTAATATTCTTCCTAGTCTTTTGAATCATCTCATGGATGACGGCCAAACTGCCTTCGTGATCTAATACTTTTTCCATCGGTTAGTTGTTTCTGATTACTTTGCAAATATATAGACTAGTTTATGATATAAACAAGATTTGTAAAAAGAAAACCTGATGCAATCGCTTGAACATCAGGTTTTACTAGTATTTAAATGGCTTCGCGTTCCTTAAACTGCATCTCGTAAAGCTTGGTGTAATAGCCATTCTCCGCTAAAAGAGTCTCGTGCGTACCCGATTCTACCACTTGGCCTTTATCCATTACCAAGATCTTATCGGCTTTTTGAATGGTAGCCAATCGGTGTGCAATAATAATAGAAGTCCTACCTTCTGTAATTACATCGGTTGCGCGTTGAATGAGCTGCTCGGTATGACTGTCAATGCTACTTGTCGCTTCATCCAAGATCAAAATGGGAGGATTTGTTACATAGGCTCGCAAGAATGCGAGAAGCTGACGTTGTCCTGCAGAAAGCATTTGTCCTCGCTCCTTCACATTGTAATCGTAACCTTCTGGCAATTCCTTCACGAATTCATCCACCCCAATTTGCTCGGCCGCCTTTACAATCTCCTCTTTCGGAATATCGGCTTTGAGGGAAATGTTATTGAAGATCGAATCACTGAAAAGGAAAACATCCTGCAGTACCAGTGCAAACTGCTTCCGCAATTCTCCCAGTGAAAGGTCGGTAATCTCAATTCCATCCAACTTAACACTGCCGCTTTGATAGGGGTAGAATCCCATCAAAAGACTAATGATGGTACTCTTTCCTGCACCCGTGGCCCCCACAATCGCTAGCGTTTCACCGGGATTTACATCGAAGCTTACACCGCGTAAAACGGGCTCTGACTCAACATAAGCAAAGTGAACATCACTGAATTCAATCTTACCAGAAGCTTCAGTAAGTTGAGCACTTCCTTCGGGTTCTACCGCATCGTTGTTATCTAGCAATTTCAATACACGATCACTGGCCACCATGCCCATTTGAAGCGTATTGAATCGGTCGGCAAGCTGACGCAATGGGCGATACAAAGCATTGATGAACATTACAAAAGCGAGCAACGTACCAATGGTAATCTGCTGTTCCATCTCCGCTGTACTCCATCCCATAACTTCATAGAAGAACATTTGGAGGGTTTGAGAGTCGAAACTGTTAATCGCCGCATATCCTCCATACCCCATAGCCAAACCAATACTGATGGCCGACAAGATTTCAATAAGAGGAAGAAAAATGGAGAAATACCAGATGGAACGAATATTCGCCTTTCGGTGTCGATTGTTAATCACCTTGAACTTATCCATCTCCGCCTTTTCCCGGTTAAACATCTGCACGATGTTCATCCCCGAAAGATGCTCCTGTACGAAGGCATTCAAAGCAGCTACTTCATTTCTGACATCCGAGAAAGTCTTTTTAATGGCCTTCTGGAACCAGCGTGTAGCGATAAAGAGAATGGGAACCACCGACAGGGAAATAACCACCAATTTGAAATCGAAAAACCAGAACATGGCGCCAACCATCACCACGATCTTGAAGAGATCGCCGAAAATCACCAATATACCTTCGGCGAAAATACTGGCAATGGTTTCGATATCGCTTACCGCACGTGTAACCAAAGTTCCGATGGGCGTTTTATCAAAAAAGCTCAGTTTAAAATGAGTGATCTTCTTATAAAGCTGGAGTCGAATATCCCGAATAATACTCTGCCCTAAGTAGTTTGCTGCATAGGTAAACAGGAACTGAAAGATGGATTCCACGAGAAGCACCCCGAGAATGAGCAAGGTGATGTTGAGCAATCCCGGCGCATCCCCTTTTAGAATATAATTGTCGATTGCTCGCTGGGTAAGAATAGGGCGAGCGGTTCCCAGCGACCCGAGCAAAATGGTAATTGCAAATGCCCCCCAAAACACCCCCTTATAGGGAGCGATGTAGCGAAGCATTCTCTTCAACAGAGATCTATCGAAAGCTTTACCGCTTACGTTTGATGCCATAAATTACGTATGTGTAGTCCGAATATCAGATGGGTAACTCACTTTAGACAAAAATAATCCCCCAGCTGGTGCCGAAGTTCCTGCTTTTGACCGACTTCCCGATTCCAATATCGATTTAAATTCCTCAATAGTGTGTTTGCCTTCTCCTACTTCAACCAATGTACCCACAATCGCTCGAACCATATTGCGCAAGAAGCGATCGGCCGCAATGTGAAAGATCCATGTATCTCCATCTCTTTCCCAATGTGCAGTTCGCACATCACAAAGCGTCGTATTTACATCGGAATCAGCCTTGCAGAAACAGGCAAAGTCATTATGCTCCAACAACAAGGAAGCAGCTTGGTTCATCTGCGCGAAATTTAATTCACGTTGAAACTGCCATGCATACTTGGTAGCAAAGGGATTCTTCACGCGAGAGAGCACGTATTCATAGGCTCTTTCTGTCGCACTGAAACGAGCATGCGCTTCCACCTTCACCTCGTAGATTTCTTGCAGGGCGATTTCTTCCGACAAAAAGCGATTCAACTTGTAAACCGCATCTTCTGGAGATTCAATGGGGTTGTGCAATTCAAAGTGCGCCACCATGTGTGAAGCGTGAACGCCGGTATCGGTTCGACCAGCTCCTACCACATAGACCTCTTCCCGGAAAAAGGTAGAGAATGCATCGATCAATTCTCCCTGCACAGAACGCGCATTGGGCTGCACCTGCCAGCCGTGAAATGCAGTTCCATCATAGGAAAGCTCAACAAAGTAACGATGAGCTGTTGGTTTGTTTGTAGTTTCGGACATGAATAGCAAAAGTACATAAAGCACCACGTGAAACGCATTCTTCTTTTATCCGATACACATAGTCACATAGATGACCGAATCATGAATTTCGTAGAAGCAGCTGATGAAGTTTGGCATGCGGGCGACATTGGCGATTTAAGCGTGACCGATCGCATCGCCGAAAAAGTGACGTTACGCGCTGTGTATGGCAATATTGACAATCACAAGGCTCGCGCAGAATACCCACTGGTGAATTGCTTTGTGGTAGAGGGACTAAAAGTGTTCATCACCCATATTGGAGGCTATCCAGGAAGATATGCTCCTGGGGTTAAGGACCAGCTCGCAAAAGAAAAACCCGGACTCTTTATATCCGGGCATTCTCATATTCTAAAAGTTAAATTCGACAAAGACCTCAATTTGATTCATATGAATCCGGGCGCAGCAGGAATTCATGGTTTTCACAGTATGCGGACCATGCTTCGCTTTGAAGTGCATAAAGGCAAGGTGGAAAACCTCGAAGTAATTGAACTTGGCAAACGCGGCTCAATAAAGTAATTATCTCAATCGATCAGCTGCCTTTACCAACATCTCGTCCTTCATGATACCGCGATTGGCTAAAACGAGTAATATCACGTTGATCAGTGGCATCATCATACCCAAGCCCACTTCTACAATGGCTCCTTCTGGCTGATTGATGAAATCAACCACAATAAATCCACTCAATACAAAGGATGCAATGATGTTCAAACGGTTGAGAACCACTTGTGATCTGCGATTTCTATACGCGAAAATATTCGCTAGAGAAATACCCGCTGCACCACCAGCAAGGGCCACATAAAAGCCTGAAGACGATAGAACGATGGCTTCTCCGTTCACCATAAAAAGTGGAGATAGGAAGATTCCTGCCGACATAACTATCGCAGAAAGAAGAAGATATACGGATTGAATTCTTTGAATCATGATATTCATTGGGTTTACAGCCACAAAGTTGTCAAAAAAAATCCCTACATGGTCTTCACAGATTGATTTTGTTGTATAATTGCAATGTATCCATCGCGATACACCTATTCCACTAAACTCATATATCATCTCCTTACGTAATTCAAAGACATTCGTCTGAGGAGTTGAATGATATCGATCCCCACTTACCTATTACTTTTCAAGTAGGATTAACAGATGTACACAAAAGCTGATTTAGCCGAGAAGAAATTGCCCGAACTCAAAGAGATTGGCATCGCTCTCGACATTCCAAAAGCGCGTTACATGCGCAAACCCGAACTTATCGATGCCATTGTAAATGGACCTAATTCAGGGGATTCAACCCCAAGTAAGGCGCCTGCTGAATCAGCAGCTCCAGCTGGGGACACTCGCACAGAAAAACCGCGCAGATCGAGAGTTTCTTCAGAAGAAAAAAGTGAAAACACCGATTCTTCATCCAACGATTCTCCAAAAGAAGAACGCAAAGAAGGTCGCCCTGTAGAGCGCAGACCACGCGCTGAACGAACCGAACGAACTGAACGCAGCAACGATCAACGCAACGAGCGCAATGAGCGCAGTGACAGAGGAGATCGCTCTGATCGCGGCGACAGAAACGACAGATCGAACGAAAGAAGAAATAGTCGCGAGAATACGAATCGCGACAACAACAATCGCGACAATAGCAACCGCGAAAGCCGCGATAACAATCGCAATCAAAACCAAAACCAGAATCGCAATCAAAACCGCAACCAAAACAGCGGTCAAAATCGCGATAACAATCAAAACGAAAGACGTCCGAAGAAGCCAGAATTCGAATTTGACGGCATCATCACAACTGAGGGCGTTTTGGAAATTATGCCCGATGGCTATGGTTTCTTGCGATCATCCGACTACAACTATCTCAACTCTCCAGACGACGTTTACGTAAGTCAGAGTCAGATTAAGTTGTTCGGACTTAAAACTGGAGATACCGTACGTGGACAAGTGCGTCCACCGAAAGAAGGTGAGAAGTACTTCCCACTTACTCAAATTGATAAAATCAACGGACGTGAACCAGACTACGTTCGCGATCGCGTTGCCTTTGAACACCTCACTCCACTTTTCCCGAATGAAAAGTTCAATATCACCGATAGAAAATCTACACTCAGCACTCGTGTCATCGACCTCTTCTCTCCTATTGGTAAGGGCCAGCGTGGATTGATTGTATCACAACCTAAAACAGGTAAAACCACCTTGTTAAAGGAAGTGGCCAACGCTATTGCAGCGAACCACCCAGAGGCTTACATGATCATTTTGTTGATTGATGAACGTCCAGAGGAAGTAACGGACATGGCTAGAAGTGTAAATGCGGAAGTTGTTGCTTCTACATTTGACGAACCAGCTGACCGTCACGTACGCGTTGCCAACATTGTATTAGAGAAGGCCAAGCGAATGGTAGAATGTGGACATGATGTCATCATCCTTTTGGACTCTATTACTCGATTGGCTCGAGCATACAACACGGTATCCCCTGCATCGGGTAAAGTACTTTCTGGGGGTGTTGATGCAAACGCACTTCACAAACCGAAGCGTTTCTTCGGTGCAGCACGTAACATCGAAGGTGGAGGGTCTCTAACCATTCTCGCCACAGCGTTGATCGATACAGGCTCCAAAATGGATGAAGTGATCTTCGAAGAATTCAAGGGTACGGGTAACATGGAAATGCAACTTGATCGTCGCATCTCTAACCGTCGTATCTACCCTGCCATTGATCTCATGGCTTCGGGTACTCGTAAAGAGGATATGTTGCTCAATAAAGATGTTCTTGCAAGAATGTACATCCTACGCAGACACCTAGCCGATATGACGGCCGTTGAAGCCATGGAATTCATGCACGATCGCATGAGTAAAACGGTAAATAATGAAGAGTTTTTGATTAGCATGAACGGGTAGTTCTAGAATCTATTATCTCCATAATCCCATAGCGCGAATTGAATCAATTCGCGCTTTTTTTATGCGTATGCATGCTACATTTGATTCGTCATTTAACTATCAATTCAATTATCCGACATATGAAAACGCATGCATTGAAACTCTTTAGTTTCGCTGTGATGGGCGCAATGATGATCTCTTGTGGTGGAGGTGAATCAGAGAAATCTACTGAGCCAGTGAGCTCAACCGAACCCTCTACAGAAACTCCTGCGGAAACACCCGCCGAAACCACTCCAGAGATGGTAGAATTCACCATTACTGGGAATGATCAGATGCAGTTTGATCTCAGCAAAATGGAAGTGATCGAAGGGCAAACCGTTCGTCTAACTTTCAAGAATATCGGCACTATGCCGGTTGAAAGTATGGGACACAACTGGACACTTTTTGTGAAAGATGCAGATATCAGCACTTATGCTACTAAAGCCATCGATCACAAAGAAGATGGTTATCAAGTACCCGATATGATGGATCAAGTACTTGTACACACTCGAATTCTTGGTCCAGGTGAAGAAGAAACCATCACTTTTACAGCTCCAGAAAAGGGAATTTACAAATACGTATGTACGTTCCCAGGTCACTATGCATTGATGAAAGGGACCTTCTTGGTAAAAGGAGAGTAATCGAGAAAGTATTCTCGGACGCAAATAGAGCCTCTCAGCTACTTAGTTGAGGGGCTCTTCCTTTTCTGCTCCTTTCAAGTAGAAGAAAGAATAGACAGCGAGCACCGCAACAATGGCCCCTCCAGTAACAAACGGAGTGTGGTAGTTAAACTGATGATACAGCGCTCCACCAATGATTGGGCCGATTACTCGAGCCAACGAAGACATACTCTGATTGACACTCAACACACTCCCCTGCTCTTTTTCTGAAACGAGTTTGGAGAGTAGGTTGGACATCGTTGGTGTAAAAAAGGCCATACCGAGCGACATGCAGATGATGAATAGAAACTCGAATGGAAAGAGATGATGAACGGGAACAAAAGAAAGTCCCAGCAATCCTATCCCTACCAAGATATTCCCATACACCAAGAGCAGACGCTCCGAAATGCGCTTTTGAAACCATCCAATCAATCCACCTTGGATGATAAATGCCATGGCACCAATAAAGGCAAACATAAGCCCCACTTGCTTCTCTGTGAGCAAATATTCTTCCTTCCACATGATGGCCGACATGGATTGCATCATGGCAAAGGCCGCCATGAAAATCAAGGTGATGGTCATAAGTCCGGCTACAGCTGGATACTTGCGAATTCGTATAAAGTCGGCAAAAGGATTTCTAGACTTGCCCGCTCTGGAAGATTTCTCCTTTACAGACTCCGTCAATAAACGATATGCCAGGCCAACATTGGCAAAAGAGATGATGGCTGCAACATACCCCACCCATGAAAAGCCGAGATATTCGTAAACTATACCACCGAGGAACGGACCAATTACAAAGCCCAACCCAAAAGCAGCACCAATGTAAGCGAAAGCCCTAGCCCTATTAGCAGGTTCTACCACATCCGAAATATAGGCTTGGGCCACTCCGATATTGGCACCCCCTATTCCTCCTAAAGCTCTAGCCAAAAGCAAGAGAGCTAAGGTATCTGCCTGACTAAAGACCAAGTAACTTATCCCGGTTATTGTTGATGTAATCAAAATAATGGGACGTCTACCTACACGATCGCTCCAACTACCTAGTATGGGACCAAAGACAAATTGCATCAAGGAAAAAATACCAATGATGATTCCGACGACAGTCTCCGTCAATTGAAGTTCGCCTTTCGCGTAATTGGGTAAAATCGGAATGATAAGTCCCACACCCACGAGATCGATAAAAACCGTGAATATGATAACTAGAATCGCCTTATTCTTGAACAGCATGAATAGAGTCGTGATCTACGTGTATACACAGGTTTTCGGTTCCTGCAATCACCTCGGGAAAGTACTCCCGCGCTTCCCGCAAATGTACGTCACGTGTCTTATATCGAGAGGAATAATGTCCCAAAACTAATGTTCTAACATTTGCCTGTGCAGCAATTTGTGCGGCATCTCCCGCCGTGCTGTGCTTCGTAATTTCAGCAAGACTTCTTTCTCGCTTCGTAAAAGTGGATTCATGATAGAGCAAGTCCACTCCACTTACAGCGGGAATCACGGCTTCGGAGTATTGTGTATCGGAACAAAACGCATAGCTCAATGGAGGTATGGGATCTTGAGTCAGTGCTGTATTCGGTATCGTTTCACCTTGACTGCTTACCCAATCTTGTCCCAATTGTAGGTTACGTCGATCCGATTCTTCCACACCGTATTTCTCAACCGCTTCTACATTGAGTTTGCGCAAGCTCGGCTTTTCTACAAACTTGAAACCCGTACTTGCAATTCCATGTACTAGTGGAATAGAATACACATCCACCTTTTCTCCATCTAAGATATGTTCAACCTTGTCAGCTTGGGTAGGATGAAATTCCAGAGGATAAGAAAGCCACGTTTTAGAGGCTTTGAGTTGCACTTGAATGATATTTTCAAGGGCGGGTGGACCATATACGTGCAAAGTCTTTGTGCGCCTTTGTAAATGGAAACTAGAGATCAATCCAATCAATCCAAAGTAATGATCTCCATGAAGGTGACTGATAAAAATGTGATGAATGCGAGACATCTTCGCTCTATTTCTGCGGAGCTGTTGTTGACATCCCTCACCACAATCAATTAAAAACAGCTGCTCACGCATGGTGAGCAGCTGTGAAGTTGTGTACTGCGTAGACGTAGGAGTAGCCGAAGCGGCTCCGAGAATGAGCAGCTTATAAGCCATCGCGGACAATCAGGCGGCCTGTGTGAAGATCGTCTCCCACGCGGAAACGATACAGGTACATCCCTTCTGGCCAGTTATTTCTAGAAATCGATACACGGTTGTTTCCCGTTCTGAACTGACCGCGCTCATTGTGGACCACGCGACCTGTTACATCCATCAACTCGAATGACCAAGATTCGGCCCTAGCAGAAGTGTAAACAATTTGTAGGCGATTAGACATTGGATTTGGTCCAATAGTAGGCACGCTCTTTTGAACGGTTGCCAAACCAATGCTATTTCCTGTTGACACTTCAATCCAAATAGAAAAAGTGTCAGAAACTTGACCAAAAGCGCCCAAATTGGCAAATACTTCCAATTTAGCTTCCATGAGGTAGGTATTGGTTGAATTCGGAACCAATCCAGAGAAATTCATACATCCATTATCACCTCCTACCCATGAACATCTGCTGTTACAAGCATAACTCAACCAAGCTGGCATATTGTTTACTTGAAGCACGCGCATCGAATCGATATCAGCAGTAATGGTGGTTGCACCAAACATAATGGTGGTATCCTCTGGAACAACCAGATTAATCGTTTCGCTGTAATTCACACCAATAGAAGCTCCAGGCAAAACGTATATCGAATCGTGTTTTATGGAACTACCTGCAGGTGGATAAATACCCGGACTGGTATACGTACCATTGGGTGTGCATTGAGCATACACTCCTCCGGCGATAAGCAAAGCAAGAAAAGTAGTGTAAAGCTTTTTCATGTAATGTGTTTATGCAAAGAAAGATAAGTAATTCTACCGAGGGTAGTCAACTACACTCCATAGAATTTCAACAGCAAAATGAACAAAGAGTTTATTCTTGATTCTCCTCTAACCAATCCAGCGCCTCTTGGTGCGACTCAACCATCACACAGTTCTCTGAAAACAGAAAATAGTGAGCGGGACGTAAGATGAAAACCATGGCAAACCCCTCTTCAAACCATTGATCTTGAACAGCCTCCAAATCTTCGGGAGCCTCAATCACTTCGGGTTTCATCAGATTGACAATACAATCTTGAGGTTGCTGCTTTTTTAAGAGAGCTGCGAGCTGTGCGGCATCGCCTGAACCGAACTCATCTCCGCCAAAGCGAATGGAGAGTACGGAATCTTTGATTTCAAACTTGAAGGACATATTAGATAATCAGTTAATCGCCTGAAGATACCAAACCTCGGTTGGCCAACAAATAGAGAACCGACATTCGTATTGCAACACCGTTCTCAACCTGCTGCAAGATAAGTGCTTGGTCGGAATCCGCAACTTCGCTTGTAATTTCCACCCCGCGATTAATTGGACCAGGGTGCATAATCGTAATCTCCTTATCCAGTCGATTCAAGCGCTCCATGTTTACACCGTATTGCATGGTGTATTCACGAATGCTTGGGAAGTATTTGATATCCATTCGCTCGTGTTGAACGCGAAGC
The DNA here is from genome assembly GCF_008933165.1 of Phaeocystidibacter marisrubri. Classification (NCBI taxonomy): domain Bacteria; kingdom Pseudomonadati; phylum Bacteroidota; class Flavobacteriia; order Flavobacteriales; family Phaeocystidibacteraceae; genus Phaeocystidibacter; species Phaeocystidibacter marisrubri. The sequence continues at coordinate 636,001 of NZ_WBVQ01000001.1, read as the reverse complement.
ATATTTGCAACATCACACCAAGCAAGTGCCTTATCAAGGTTATATTCCACTCTCACACCCAAGGTGTGAATGAACTTTGGAATCAAGGTTGTAGGTCCACAAACCATTACTTCTGCTCCGAGTTTTTGCAAGCAAAAGATATTGGAAAGAGCTACTCGTGAGTGAAGGATATCTCCAACAATCACCACTTTCTTTCCACTTAAATCACCGAGCTTTTCACGAATGGAATACGCATCTAACAAAGCTTGTGTTGGATGTTCATGTGTTCCATCTCCAGCATTCACAATTCGAGCATCAATATGCTTACTCAAGAATTGAGCTGCTCCGGGATTCGGGTGGCGCATTACTACCATATCCACTTTCATGGATAGGATGTTATTCACCGTATCAATCAGCGTTTCCCCTTTAGAAACAGAAGATGACGATGCAGAAAAATTGACAACATCGGCAGATAAGCGCTTCTCGGCCAACTCAAAACTGAGTCGGGTTCGCGTACTGTTTTCAAAAAAGAGATTGGCAATGGTAATATCGCGAAGAGATGGAACCTTTTTAATAGGACGGTTAATCACCTCTTTAAATTGGTCGGCTGTTTGAAAAATGAGACGGATATCGTTCTCCGTTACATCTTTGATCCCCAGTAAGTGATCTACACTTAACTCATTCATCGCCTTCAATTTGCACGATAGATACTTTATTTTCAGCTCCTTCGGTATCCCACTCTACCTTCACTCTTTCTGAGGCGATAGAATCTACTTGTCTACCTACGTAATCCGGTTGAATGGGTAACTCTCGACTGAATCTGCGGTCGATAAGCACCATCAATTCAATCTCGTGTGGGCGACCAAAAGACAAGATAGCATCAAGGGCTGCACGGATGGATCTTCCCGTAAACAATACATCGTCTACAAATACCACACGCTTGCCTTCCACCAAGAAATCAATACGAGTTTGATTGGCTTTTAACGGCTCATCTCTTCGGCGAAAATCATCGCGATAAAACGTAGTGTCCAAACGCCCTACAGGGATATTTGAAACCCCGTAGTCGCTTTGTAAAATGGAGGTCAATCTTTCGAGCAGAGGAATACCTCTGGGTTGAAGTCCAATTAACACTGTGTTCTTAAAATCATTGTGATTTTCAACCAATTGACAAGCCAAACGCTTAAGAATGACGTCAATTTCTACGGGGCCGATGAGAGTCTTGATTACCATACTTTCAGCGGCGAAGATAGCGAAAGTAGTATCACCCTGCACAACAGAGATCAGGAGAATCTGAAAAAATGATACGCAGTCTCATCCTTCCCCATATTCACATCTGTAATTAATTGAATAGCTTTACAGAATAGAGAACCCTTAACAACTCAATTATGAAAAGAACTTGGATTGCTGCTGTAGCCATTATGGGCCTAGTTGCCTGTAACGGTGGAGAATCGACAGAAAATGCTTCAGAAGGTGCTGACATGCAAATGGAAGAAACCATGAACGACGAAAGCACGGATGAATCTGCTCCAATGGAGATGGATGAAGTAGAGATGGACGAAACAGATGACAAGTCTGAAATGGAGGAACCTGCAAACGACGCTTCTTCAGCTACCGAAGCTCCTGCTGAAGAATCAACTGCTGGTCAAGGTGGACACCTTACCCAAGCGTCAAAAGGAGGTAGAACGCACGAAACCATTCAAAAGGAAGTAGAAACAGAAACAGAGGCCCTTTCCACTGAAGGCACTCGTCAAATGCAAGAAACAGAGACGGCTGTACGAAAGTAAGTTGTCCTGCGTTCGTATATCTAGGCCTGATCATCCTTGATGGTTAGGCTTTTTTTTGGCATCAAAAAACGCGTTACTTTCGTCCCATCAATGAAACCCAAACATCATGCGTAAGTCAATTCTAATCGCACTTCTGTTCTCTTCTGTTCTTTCTTTTGCGCAGAACTACGAACCTTCTCGCCAAACGATTCGATTGGATATCGGTGGATTGATTTTTGGCGATATTGAAAACAAGTTTGGCCCCTACATGAACACCTCGTATGAATATGCGTTCATGGATAATTTTGCTGCGGAGGCCACCCTCAGTGCTTCTGCTCATCACGCCAATACATATGAAGGTTATCACGCTTCGCGATACGGCATAGGATTAAATTTGATCGGACGTCTATACGGATTAAAATCACCTTATGACGTAAAGGTTCTTGCTGGTGTTCGCTACGGTTCCAACATGTCCACGCACATTGAACCGGATGGCAACGGTGGCTTCACTGCAAACGATGGAACGTCTAGAAGTGGCTTCAGTCCTGTACTTGGACTCGGTTATGAACAACGGCTTGGAGATTGGCTTGTAACCTTCGAATTCAAGTCATCCATCGAGACGAACACGCAAACATTCAATTCTTTAGCCATCGGGTTCGGGTACCGATTCTAATCACCAGACACTTCCTTCACCTTCATACTTTTTGTAAGACAATTCTTAATCCCGCATAAAAAGGCGTACTTTTCTGTATCATTGGTCTACCTAGAGAACCCGTACATGAAACCCGCCGCTAAAACCGCTCTAATCACCTTGCTTATTGGTTGGGCTTGGATTTGGGGTAGTGATTACTACCTACACATTCAAAGTCACGCTGATAGGCCCTTTGAATGGGCTGCTTCATTGAAGGGTAGTTTTTTTATAGCTGTTATTTCTCTCGTTGTTTACCTACTCATTCGCAGAAGCGAAAGGAACTTATTACAAGCCGAAACAAGCTACAAGGCGCTGTACGTAGGTAATCCTGAAGCCATGTTGATCTGCGACCCCGCTACCCTTTCCATTCTAGATAGTAATTCAGCCGCAATAGACCAATATGGGTTTACACGAGAGTCGTTATTAAAAATGACGCTCAACGACCTGCGAATATCTCCTTTCGAGCACTTATCGGACCAAACAGAAGAACACCGAACAGCTAAGGATACAACCATTTTTGTGGATACCAAAGCAGGGCCAATTTCCTTCAAAGGAAGAAAAGCCACTCTCGTGAGTCTGCGCGACATCACAGAAAAAGAAGAGCTTCACAACGCCTTGCGACAAAGAGAACGACTTCTCGACGCTCTTACCATTTCAGATTCAACCTTTCTGATTCGGGTTACTTTTGATGGCATCTACGCTTTTACCAATAAGGCGTTCAACAAGCGATTTAGCCATATAGCCTCTAGTTTTGAAGGCGTTCACATTTCAAAAACCCTCCATCCAGAAGATATTGAAAAGTGTATCAAAGCGGTAGAATTTTGTATCGAACATCCCGGATCCATTAAGGCCATCGACCTACGCAGTCCGAGTTTAGTTGAAAACGAGTGGATTCACACTTCGTGGGAATTAATGACCACACTAGACGAAAAGGGTAACATTTCAGGAGTTCAAGGAGTGGGAATGGATAGCTCGGCCATTGAAAAATTCCGTGGTGAAGGACAAAAGAGTAGAGCACAATTGGAAGTAATCCTCGATTCGGTAATTGATGGCTTTTTTATGGTGGATCAAAACCTACATGTTGAGCTCGCCAATTCCGTGTTTGCAAAACTGGTGGGTAAAAAAATTGAGGATATCCAAAATCAGCACTTATCGGAAGTCCTTCCCAATTTCAATCATACGCGTTCTTCTGTGGAGCTACCTAAAGCTATTAAGGAACAAAGGAGTAACTCGTTTGAGGCCTATAATCCCTATTTTGACAAATGGTTCTTTGTCAGTGCGTATCCTTATCCAAATGGATTGACCGTCTTCTACAGAGATATCACTGAAAACAAAAAACAGGAACTAGAAATCAAAAAGAATGAAGCCAATCTTCGTTCTGTCATCAACACAACTCGAGATTTTATCTGGTCCATTGATAACCATTACAGAATTCTCGTTGCCAACAACTCCATCATAGATTTATTGGCTAAATACTTAGACCGACCTGGAAAAGCAGGAGATCATGCATTCCCCGAAAGTGTAGAACCTGAAATCAGGGAATTGTTCGCCCCTCTCTATGCTCGAGCGCTACGAGGTGAAAACATCCAGACAGTACTGGATCTTTCGAACTCAAACACCGTAGCCAACCGACTAGACATTCGCATGTCGCCCATTCGCGATGAAACGAATTCCATTCTAGGTGCAGCGTGCTTTGCTCGAGATATCTCCAAGTCTGAAGAACAACGTGTGGCTCTGGAAAAGGCCGTTGAACGCTATACCATTCTTTCTGAAGTCACTATGGATGCGATATGGGACTTAGACTTAAAAACCAATCAAATCGAATGGAGTGAGGGCATCCAGAAAACGTTTGGATACGATGTAACCACTACGGATCTCGACTGGTGGTCAGATCGAGTTCATAAGGATGACCGCACGAAGACGGTGAACAGTTTAGATGAGTCTATCAAGCGTGGAAATCGAAGCTGGCATTGTGAGTACCGCTTCAGACATGCTGAAGGTCATTATCTACGGGTGATTGATCGAGGGATCGTTAATCGAGATGAAAACAATGCTCCAACGCGAATGCTAGGTTCCCTTCAAGATATCAACTTGTTAAAAGAGACCCGAGACGAAATTGAAAATCTCTCACACATTGCCAAGCACACCTCTACAGGAGTGATCGTTACAAATGTAGAGGGCAGAGTTGAATGGTGTAATGAAGCTTTCGAGAAGCTTTCGGGTTACAAGCTTGATGAAATGGAAGGTAAAAAGCCTGGAACCATTCTTCAAGGCCCTGAATCTGATCCCGCAACCATTAGCCGACTGTCAGAAGCCATTAAAGCACATAAAGACATTACGGTTGAATTGATCAATTATCATAAAAACGGCAAGAAGTACTGGGTTCGGATGACCATTTCCCCAATTTGGGAAGGAGATCAAGTGAAGCGTTTTATCGCCATTGAAACAGACATCACAAAGGATAAGCAAGTTGCGAATCGCCTCCAATTACAAAACGAAAACCTCAGAAAGATCGCCTTCATCCTGTCACACGACCTTCGCAAACCGGTTAGTTCTATATTAGGACTACTCGCTTTGTACGACAAAGACAATCCTGAGTCGACCATGAACGGGGACATCATTAAATACCTTCATACAGCCACAAGTGAGTTGGACGACATGATCCACGAAATTATCAAGCAATCGTCCCTCATCGACGAATAACCACCTCATCGCTTTTACACATTTTAACAGGGTTTTAAATATTCTATAACACCTTGACTCACAAGCAATCATTAAACTTGTGACATGCAATCTCAAACCATCCGCTACCCGATCTTGGCTTTCTTCCTTCTAGCGATTGTTTTCGGAATATGGAATTTCAATCGTGCGGAAGATGACTATAGCCCAACCAACTTCCAACCACCTTCCATTGACTCAAATGGAAGTGAATGTGTAGAAATCCCAACCCCTTCTCAAGACTCTACCCCTGAACTGCACGAGAGCTTTCCCAGTGTAAGTCCTGCTTCAGGTCACCGACTGGTATATGTGGGAGGATTACAGTCAACTTCACCTCGTGGCGTGTAATCTGATCTTTCACCTTATATTTGATTAAAATATTCGCCATGAAACCCTATATCACCCTTTCCATTGCTTCTTTAATCATGTTCGCTTGTACGCCATCTGGAGAGGATACCTCTACAGAATCAACAACTGAGGTAACCAGCACGGAATCGGTAAACTCGCAGGATAATCACGCTACTGCAGGTGCAGTGGATGCCTATCTAAGCTTAAAAGACGCTCTGTTCAATTCCAATGCTGAACAAAGCGCACAAGCTGCCAGTAAGCTCAAGGAAGAATTATCTGGATTAGAAGAAACCGACACTCTACTTTCAGTGATTATAGTGGCCTCTGATTCGCTTTCAGCATCAAAGAATCTAGATCTTCAGCGCTCTGCTTTTGAAGTTATTTCTGATAACATGTACTTGTACCTCAAGCAAAGTGGAACGGGAAGAAGCCTTTATCGCCAATTCTGTCCAATGGCCTTTGATTTTAAAGGAGCCTATTGGATTTCAGATCAAGAAGCGATTGCAAATCCTTATTTCGGCGATGAAATGCCAACCTGTGGCGCCGTGAAAGAAACGCTGTAAGCATACGTTTATCTTCATAAAAGAAAAGCCTGACGAAATCGTCAGGCTTTTCTTTTATAGGTCGGATTCAACTTACACAAGCGCGTTGGCCCACTCCTGTAAATCTGCTCCATCGAAATTACCCGAACTCATAATCAAGTAAACGGTCTTATCGGATTTTTCAGATTTAAGTGTATCTAACATCAGTTCAGTTTGTGTAATCACACGCAGATCAGATCTGCCAAAGGAGTTTGCTACAATATCCTCATCCAATGGTGGTAGCTTCTTATGGGCTACCGCTTTTGGACTGAAGTAAACGATAGCTTCATCCGCATCTTCCATTGCTCCGCTATAGGCTGGCAAAAAGTCTGGATTCAAACTGGAAAACGTGTGGAGTTCCAAACAAGCTACCACCTTATAATCAGGGTAAGTTTCCTTCACTGCAGAAACCGTTGCTTTCACCTTACTAGGCGCATGAGCAAAGTCTTTATAGACTACAGTATTATCAGATTCGGACAATCTTTCCAGGCGCTTACTAGCCCCAGAGAATGAAGCAATGGCTTCGTAGAACTCATCTTCTTGAATGCCCATTTCAAGACAAATCCATCGAGCTCCTTCCAAATTTAGAAGGTTGTGCTCTCCGATTATTTGAAGTGGAACCTCACCATAAGGAGTCAAGAGAATAGTTCTTCCTCCCTCTACTCTATACTCTGGCTTGTGATATGGGAATTTCTTAATCTCAGTTTGATCGGCTTCCACAAGGCGACGAACTTCAGGATCATCGGCATTGTAAACCAATGCGCCTCCTCTTTCCATGGTTTGCAAGAAGATCTTGAACTGTTCAAGGTAGTCCTCAAAAGTTGGGAATACGTTGATATGATCCCAGGCTATGCCGCTGATAAGAGCAATATTTGGATGATACAGGTGAAACTTTGGTCGGCGGTCAATGGGTGAACTTAAATACTCATCACCTTCCAAAACTGCAAAATAGGTATCGTCCTCAAGCGACACCATGGTATCATATCCATCCAATTGTGCGCCCACCATGAAATCTTCTACTCTCTCATGATAGTGGAGAACATGTAGAATCATGCTGGTGATCGTCGTCTTGCCATGACTCCCAGCGATCACCACACGTGTTTTGTCTTTGGTGCGCTCGTACAAGTACTCTGGATAGCTGTAAATCGACAAACCCAATTCCTTTGCCCTTAGCAATTCTGGGTTATCTTCTCTCGCATGCATGCCCAAAATCACGGCATCTAAATCGTCCGTTATTCGATTGGCATCCCATCCCATCGTTTCAGGAAGTAAGCCAGACTTGGCCAGCCTTGACTTAGAAGGTTCGAAGATTTCATCATCGGAACCGGTTACCACATCACCTCTTTGATGAAGTGCCAAGGCTAAATTGTGCATGGCAGAGCCTCCAATGGCAATGAAATGGATACGCATACTGGAAAAATTAGTCGTTTGTGCGAAGATAAGAGACGCCGTTCACTTATTCCTTATAAGCCCGCTTTGCTTCTCGTCCAGATAGGCTTTTCAAGAAAGAGATCAATGCCGATCGATGTTCATCCTGTAATGTAAACGCAGAGATTTCAGATTCTCGCACACCACCTGCCTCGTAAAAGCGAATCACACTGTCTAGTGTAGAAATACTCCCATCGTGCATGTAAGGTGCTGTAAGCTCTACATTTCGAAGGGATGGTGTACTAAAGCTGTAGTAATCGGTAGTGTCAAAAGTGAATCGTCCTCTTCCAAAATCGGGGTCTTCCCCTATTGGCATTCCCACATCATGAAAATCTCCGTCCTTAAAGAATGGAGGCTTATGACAAGAACTACAAGCCAAAGAATCCGATTCAAATAAAGCCAGCCCCAAGGCTTCATCATCCAAAAACTCTTCAATTCCCTCTTGAACCGCATCCCACTTAGAGTCTACACTAATCGCGCTCCGCTGAAAGGCAGAGAGGGCATCAACGACATTGGCATAATCATAAGATTCGCCATATACCGCCACGAATTTTTCATGAAAGACGATATCCTCGCGCAATCTTTTCATCAATTCAGGCGCTTGCAAACTCATCTCCTCTTCCACCAACATGGGGCCTAAGGTGGCACGCTCCAGTCGATCCACGCCTCCTTCCATGAAAAAATGCTCTTTCCAAGCCACATTGAAAATAGAGGGAGTGTTTCTAAAACCCGACTGACGGTGGATTCCAAGACTTACTGATGACGTATCTGAAAAAGCATGGGATGGAAGATGACAGGATGCACAGGATATCTCCCGATTCAAACTCAATTGAGTAGAATGAAAGAGTGCTTCACCTAATTCAACCTCTGCAACCGTTGGCGCGCTTTCAGGCCATGGAACAGGCGGAATATGAGTTGGAAGTGAAACTTGAAACGCGTCTGGTGTAGGTTCTGAACAACCGATTATCAAGAGCGCGCTTCCGAATGCAGTGAAGAGTAAACGCTTCATTTTGCCGACATAGCCGCAGCGAAATTCACCATGAACTTCTCTGCAATGTCCTTATCTGCGGGGGTGGTATGCGATGTATTCTCCAGTCGCAAATCCATGAATCCAGCCGGACCATTGAACATGTCGTCAACATCAATTTGAACCGTCAATGAGGTGGTTCTTCCTTCTTTGATAACGATGTCATCCGACAAATTCACCGCACGATTCCATCCGTCCATTCCGGGATGAATCACGAGATTAAAATCATCTGGACTCGCATCGAAGGTACCGTCAGGAGCCCCTCTCCCCTCAATGATCACGAAGCGGTATTTCATCGCCCAACTCCAGTACATCGCCCAAGAAGCGCTTAGTGGAGTTCCCGTTTCAAAGTCAGGGGGATACGATGCATTTTGATCGTTGTCCAAGCCTACATCAAAGGAAAGACCAGAATAGGTTTTTGCATCAATGTCATCAAAGGTGAACGCTATTCTACCTTGAACAAAGTCAACAATCTCTACATCGCGTAACTCGCCTTTATCTTCTAGAATGATATGCGACAAATAGAACTTCAAATTTTCAATTCGCACAGCTGCAACGCTATCGTTTGCAAAAGTTTCATTCAAATTCACTGTCTGGCCATCCTTGGCCATTTCGAAAGTGATTTGAAGTTTCCCTGGGTCGGGATCATCCTCCTTACAGCTCACGAAGACTGTGGCTGCAGTTATGATGAAAATCGAAAAAATGAATGCTCTTTTCATGGCTAATCGAGTGACAATGCTTGATCTAAATTGTTAAAGAGCAGAGTAGCAGCGGTGTAGTCGTCGTTATCGTTAGGATCGGAAACAATCAATGGAATGTTTGGAGGAGTTAGTCCCCCTTGGAACAACATATCCACTTGAAGATTGAAGAAAATAGAAACAGGGTTGTTGGCTGTAACCGAGAAGCTCATCGGGCGTTCGAAGTGAACATTAAACTCGGTTCCACCTAGGCGATATTCAAAAGGAATGGTTGGAAGCCAATTAATCGTATCTCCCTCCACTCTGTACTTACCGCGAATCAACAAGTGGTTGTATCCTACGTCGGAACGCAAGAGTCCGTCTGCCTTAATTTCGCTCGGAGCCATACTAGGAGGTGTATTGAACATAGACTCTGTATAGCCAATAGTAACCTGATGTTCCCCTGTGTATGTACCGGCTGGCAGAAGACCAATTTTCGTTGGTAATTTGCGCAGGTTAGCCACCCCAAAAGAGGTATCGGCATCTACCGTATCGGCCGTTGAAAGTGAAAACTCGTAATCCGAGAATACCATCGTGATGTCAGAGATTTGGATCTCTCCTCCAGCTACAGCATATACCGAATCGAAATAGAACGAGCCTCCATTCCAGTAATTGAAGACATAGGCTTCAATATTTCTTCTATCCGGGTGTTTCTGATCATCCGGAATCAAGCTTTTCTCTTCACATGAAGTGAGTGAAAGAAGCATAAGTGATGCGAGCGTAAAGAATAGTGCGTTCTTCTTCATGATGGCGTTTTTATCCAAGCAGCAAGATATTAAATCCTACGTGCACTTGTTGTGACCCTAATCACAACGATGAATATGAATGAGTGAGTACGTTGTTTCGGCTATTTAGCTCAAATATCTTCTGGCACCCAGCTCAACTGATTCACAATGTTGAACTGTTCGCTTTGCTCAATAGCCTCCATAATTTGCATGAGGATCTGTTGAGAGGAAGCGTCGTAGTCAATATCTAGAGGAGCCTTAAACCGAACATTAAGTGTTACGCCTTTCTTCTTCAAGAAGAGGCCTTTTTTATCGAATGCCCTTCTAAAACCATCCACAACAACGGGAATAACAATGGGCTGAATTTCTTTGATCAAATGTGCGGTTCCCCTACGTCCCTTCACGAAAGGTCGCGTAGTCCCCTGTGGAAAAGTAATCACCCACCCACTGTTCATGGCCATTCGAATCTTGTCGATGTCTTTGGGATCTACACCTCTGTCCACCGACTTTCCAGCCGCTCTCCAGCTGCGTTTGATGGATACCGATCCAGCGTAGGCCATTAAGCGAGGCAGAATACCCGCTCGCATAGTCTCTAGCGCCGCAATGAAGTACACATTAACCTTGGGTGCGAAAACGGTCCAATAGCTATTGATCCTATTCTTTTTCTTCCATCTTACATGGTTGAAAGTCTGATACATAGCCGACACATCCGCAAAATACGTCTGGTGATTGCTTACAAACAGAACCCGTGTATCTGGAAGTTCCATCAGGTGTTCTGTTCCTTCAACATTGGTTTTATTGGCAATGTTAAATCGGTACCAAGTAATAGATCCAAAAATGAAAATGACCAACCTCTTCAATAAAAGGTTATTTCCAAAGGGGTCTCTTGCAAAAGGGTTCAAACTCATGGATTCCGTATAAACAGGGCAAAGATACACTTCTTACCTCAGTGCGTTGTACCTCGATTACCCCCTGTCTAAGATCCGATCAATAAGAACCATTAACTCACTGATCATCATGGCGGTTGCCCCCCAAATAACATGGTCATCAATGGGGAAAGTAGGAACGTCGGCGGTAAAATCGCCAAACTGCATCTTTCGTTTTTCCATGGCATTGCGACCGTACAATCGCTGCAGAGGAACTTGAAGAATCTCCACTACTTCTCGAGCCTCTGGAACAAACTGCAGGGGCTTTTCGGCAATCCCCACATAGGGTTGAACGAGAAACTGACTCGGGGGAATATACACCTCGGTAAGCGGGAGCCATACTTTGTAATAATGCTTGGGCACACCTATTTCTTCTACAGTTTCACGATAGGCGGTTTGCAATAAATCGGAATCTGACCGCTCTTCTTTTCCTCCTGGAAAGGAAATTTGTCCGCTGTGAACTCCTGGATATTCGTTGCGCTTTATCAGCGCAATATGAGTGATGTTTTCTTTGGGATAAAGAAGCGCCATCACAGCCGCTCTGCGCGTATTGGCGTTTGCTTTTGCCTCTTGTATGTTGGTTCTTTCTCTATTAGGAGGAACGGCTAAATACTGAGCTTCCTGTCCGGGTAAGGAAGGAGAAATCGCCTTGCGCAACTCGTGTACAAGGCGATTATGATCATTGAAAATGTCGGTAATGACGTCCAATTACTTTTTCGGTTTGCCCAACCAGGCGTTTAACATCCAAACGTGCTTCTCTTGACCAGAAACCATTGGAGTAAGAAGGTCAATTGTACCTTCATCTCCCATTTGTCCTGCTACTTCAACAACTTCACGCTCTAATTTAATGAGCGACTGAAATCCATCTACTACAGCGTTAACCGTTCCTTCTGCGTCGAAAACATTCTTCACAACCGGAATGGAACTGTTGTCGATGTAATCTTGGAAGGTGTGAAGAGGAACTGTCCCTAGTGTCAAGATGCGTTCTGCAATTTCGTCAATATTAACCTGTGCTTCGGTATAATACTCTTCGAATTTAACGTGCAACTGGAAGAAATCTTTACCACGAATATTCCAGTGTACCGATCTTAAATTTTGATAGTGAATCTGGTAATTTGCCAAAAGGGTATTGAGCTTTTCAGTAAGTTGATTCACTCCACTTTCGTTCAAACCAATCATATTTGTCGCTGTTGTCATACTTTGTAGTTAATTTGTGATATAAAGGTCGTGAATACTCTATAAAATGCCTTTATAAACTCATAGCCTTTATACATAGCCAACGACATTATGAAGAGATTGTTCGGAAAATTTGTCTATTTCATTTTTGGATGGAAGCTGGTGACTTCAGCAGACATGCAAAAGGTGAAAAAGTCAGTGATGTTGGCTGCTCCCCACACTAGTAACTGGGATTTTCTATTTGCCATTGCAGGCTTTTGGATCATGGGGCTCGACGTTCGTTATTTCATCAAAGACACCTATACGAAGTCACTCTTTGGTTTCCTGTTCAAATGGACGGGAGCAATGGGAGTAGACCGATCGGCGCGCAACAACCTTGTTGAACACTCCATCCAAACCCTGAATCAACACGAACAAATGGTGATTCTCGTTCCCGCTGAAGGAACGCGCAAATATGTCGATAAATGGAAAAAAGGGTTCTATCACATTGCTTTAGGTGCGAATGTGCCCGTTTCTTTGGGCTATCTCGATTACAAAGAAAAAATTGGTGGTGTGCTAGATGTATTTGACCTTTCTGGTAATGAAGAACGCGATTTCAACTTCATTCAAGAGAAATATCGCCCTATTCATCCAAAGCATCCTGAGAACTACAATCCGCAGATCCATTGAGTTCCTACCCTCCTACTCTTTATCCCTCTGACCAAATTCGTCTGAAGAAGGAAAGAGGTACCGATTACATTTACGATTCTCTTCGAAAGAAGTGGCTGGTTCTAACACCCGAAGAATGGGTCAGACAACACCTCTTGCTTCATGTACACCATGTCTTAAACTATGCCGTCAGCAGCATTGCTATTGAGAAGGTGATTGAGATAAACGGAATGCCCAAGCGATTCGACGCATTGGTATATGTCCAATCAAAACCCGCTATCCTTATTGAATGCAAGGCTCCCAATGTGGCGTTAACCGAAGAGGTGTTCCATCAGGCCTGTAGATACAATACGGAAATCAATGCCCCTTTAACGGTGCTCTTTAACGGACTTCAAGTGATTGTTGCTTCGGTAGACATTACAACAGGTAAGGTTGGTTTTCTAAAAGAAATTCCGACGAGGTCGCAATGGTAGAGTGTATAAAGGACGGGAGCGAATAGAAATGTGACTCAAATTGCATTCGTTTCATTGAAGCGACATTTATCTTTGCGGTGTGAAACGCATAGCTGCTTCATTCTTGATCATCACCTTAGTTCTCCCACAACTCCTGCAAATGGGGACTATGATGAACTATGTCCTTCAGATGAAAACCATCGAAGAGCAATTCTGTGTAAACAAGGACAAACCTGAATTGGAATGTCATGGCACCTGTCACCTCAAGAGTGAGCTTACCCAACTAGAGACTTCTGCGCAGCCTGATCCCGCTAAAAAGACTCCTCAAAAACCGGCTTACCGCTCATTGGAGTTCATCGCGAATATTCGTTCTACCGAATTGTCATTTCCCCTCATACCCGTGGCAGAACAGCAACGAATTCCACTCAACTGTGGTTCCCTTCAACGCATTTACCTCACCCCTCCTCACGCCCCCCCGCAATTGACCTGTTGATTTTATTGTTCAACACGTCAATTTCCAAAACATGAAAAAAGTAATTGCGCTTACCGTAGGCCTTGGTCTATCGGTGGGCAGCATGGCTTGTGATGTTTGTGGATGTAGACCTGGAATGCTATCTGGAGATCCACTTTATTTTAGTCGGACTTCCATTGGTTTGTCATTCCAGCAAAACGTCTTTCACAGCAAACACCTAAGCCTTTTTAATCCGAGTGAATACGAAGTATCTCGGGAAGTATTTAGAACGCTTGCCCTTTCCGGCAAGTACAGCATTGATGATCGATGGAGTTTGTATGCCGCTCTTCCGATGGCCCTAAACACTTACGAATTATCAGACAATAAGAGTGTTCAAACGGCCATAGGAGATGTTGCTCTTTCCAGCGCTTACATCTGGAAAGTAGCCACTGATGAATCTCCGTGGGTTGCCGATGTCAGCCTAACCGTGAAGCTACCTACAGGACCTTGGTCGAACGATCAGGCTACCTCTATTCCAGCAAACATGCTTCCGGGCACGGGGTCAACCGACTTCCTTTTAGGCTCGAGGTTTACCTACCGACATTCTCCCGCTTTTGCCACTCGACTGGCTATTGCCTACCGAATGAACACCTCCAATGGTGACTCATACCACTTTGGCAACCAAGTGAATGCAGAAGCGAGTGAACTCATTCGACTATGGAGCAGTGCTTCGGAAATGTCGGGGTTCTGGTTTGAAGGAGGATATGGCTTCGCCTATGATGCACCCGATTCTGACGGGACGTCCATCAACATGAAGGAGGAAACCAGTGGGACTTTCCACATGGCAAAGGCGGGACTGATTTTCCAATGGAATGAGTATTCCCTAGCCGCATACACGCAAATTCCACTAGCTCAAAATTTTGGTGGCGGCTTGGTGGAAGCCAGCGCAACGGCCTTCGTACAATTTCAAGTTTACTTTTAAAGACACAAGATGAAATTCAATTTCGCAACACTGTTTCTGCTATCGGGTCTTATCTCCCTTAATTCTTGTGAGGTAGATGATCCCAAACCTGCATCGCCTTCTGAGACAGCAAAAATCACTTTTGACGAACCAAGTACTGGAGATACCTACATGCTCAACGACACCGTATTCGTCCGTGGGGCTATTGAGTACCCTGATGGACTTCACGGCTATCGTGTTGTCATCACCAATCTCACCACAGACTCAGTGGTTTTCTCCACAGATGTTCACGCGCACGACGCACTCATTTATTTCGATGAATACTGGGTTAACCATGTGGCCGATCACAGCGATATGAAAGTGAGAGTTACGGCCGCGTTCAGCCATACTGGTGAAATGCAGTCCGACTCTGTACTGTTCCATTGCCATCCGATGTGATCAATCGTCAACGAAGACTTGAAAGCCCCTGAAGAAGTTTCAGGGGCTTTAATTTTCGCGCAATACGTATAGGCTTACATCAATCTCAGGCTTTGCCTACAAATGGATGTTTCTCTTATTCTACGAAATCAACCCGTGATAAAATCACTGTTTTCTCTCTCCCTCTGAACATGTACAAAGTTTTCTCTCTCATTACAGGTCTACTTATTTCAGCGTCCACATTGGGCCAGCAATTCCTTCACAACCCTTGGAAGATGAATATCTCCACGGGAATTCATACGTCGTTTTTAGGGGATGATCCAAGAGAACCCAATTGGGAGCATTTTATTATAGTCCCCTATCGATTGAACAACCCAAGTTCTTTCCCTTCACCTGTCAGGTTAGGAAATCAGGGATACCGAATTCAAACAGGTCCGTTTATTTCTATGGATGGGCTTCATGAAAAGGGATACTTTGTGGGCCTTAGGGGCAGATACAGCACTACGATCGATCCCTCTCCAGATTGGATTTATTACGGTCTCATCAACGGTGAATACCAATTAGCGGAAAAAATCTCCTACAGTTTGTGGCACACGAATGCTACTATCGGATATAACCTTTTACGAGAGAAATGGAATGCTCGAAAAAATAGCAATTTAATCTTCGTGGTTGGCGCTGGTTTCACTTCAGGAACAAAGTCCAGAGGCTATCACTATAAAACGTATCCGAATAGTCCAGACACAGCATCTGCATACGAACAGTTTGTGGTAGATTATTCAGGATGGAACTGGGCTATTGGTCTAAAATACCGATGGTATGCCCATCCAAATCGACGTGGATTGGGCTTTGGAATTGACTTTATTCGGAATGCTCACCGACTGTACGGAAACTCCATGAGAAGGACTTCTTTCTTTAGAGACGGGCAAGAGCGATTAAATCAATTGCCTACACGAGATCGCGAATATGTACTAGACGGGAGAGAAAATGACGATCCCAATGCACCCAATGAGCCCATGCACCTCAATCGCGAGCGAAACGAAGCGTGGGAATGGACCTTGTCGTTCTACGTCAGCTATAGGTTCTAAAAACGAAAAAGGAGAGCTGCACGATTCAGCTCTCCTCTTCCACTTTCTGTATGTGTTTCTACTTACTCCGCAATAATATTGTTTCTGAGTAATTGCATGACCAAGATCTCCGCATAACCAGTGCTAAAACTCTCCAAGTCGCTTGGATTGTAGGTCTTAGATTGCCCGGACCACTGTAAGGATTCTGAGGCCACGTCATACACGTTGGCTTCGAGAAAATAAATCTTGTCTTCTACGTAGTATCCTGGGTCGTACACCATTCCATAACGGTAACCGTAATACGTTCCAAAACCGCCATAATAACCATACGCACCAGCCGGATAGGTGTTACCTTGAACGTGCCGCGTTTCCGTTTGTGAATCGAGAAGCGACATCACTAAAACTGCATCACAACCCAATTCTTTCATCTTGGCCACCAAGTTTAATCGATCCTGTGCTGAACTTGCTACAAACTCTGGAGGATAATGTGTGGAGCTCAATTCCGTGTCCACTCCACTGCGCTTCAATTGCTCAGCAACTGAATTCTCGAAAGCTGCTTTAGCTCGTATATTCTCGGTCATTGGAAGAATGAACACCTTCTTGTAAGGAAGATTCTCAGATGCTGTTTCAGGTTTCCAAGTGCCCACCATCTTTGTGCTAGGTCCACATGAAGCTACCATCAAGAGTAGCGCAGCTCCCATTGAACTCAGTTTTAGTAATCGCATAGGTATTTTGATGTGTTAGAATTTAATCGAGAGTAATGTCTAATCCGGCGGAAACGTTCATCTGTATCAGTGTAGATCCGGCACTTAAGCCCACATCACAACCTCCAGTTCCACACCACAAAGCAGCTCCTACATTGGTGAGAGGAGCCAAAATCTGTCCTCTAAAGTTCAAGCCCAAAACAGGGGTAAGTTTTACCTGAACACCTCCTTGTGCTCCAATGGCAAAAAAGACTTCAGAATTTCGGGAACGCTCTAAGGGATCCATAATGGACAATCCAAACAAAACACCTCCATACGGTGTTAACTTGCTTTCCGTCTTATGGAAATACGAAGATCCGAGCATGACATAATGTACGTCCATTTCGAAGAGGCGCTCCTCGTAGAAGTTGGCACTCCTCTCTAAATTGACATCCGTATTCTGATAGGAGTACATGATATTGAAGCCCACGTCTCGTCTTACTTTGAACGTAACCGCAGCTCCAAGTACATTGCTGGGTTGAATGCGCAACTGACCTTGATAGGTGTAGGCAGAACCAAAAAATTGATAGCCTGTAAAAGCTTGAAGACTCAACTGAGAATACGACGCTGTTGAGTAGCCAATAATGGCCATCATGAGCAATATGTATCGGTATTTCACGTGATAGGTTGTGTTGGTGTAGTTAGTTATCCGAATATAGACATTAATTACCTAAACACGAGCGCATCAAGTTCTTTCGTACTTTTGAAGTTACCTCTAAATAAGCAGAAACAATCATGAATATTCGCTTTTCACATCTATTGGCAGCTGTCCTTTTCCTCTCCTTAACTGCAGGTAACAATCGGTATGATGGTCAGGGAGATGAGGAACAAAAAGCGCGAATTGCGAAAGATTACAACATTCATTCACTCCCGCTTCCCGAAGACCTTACGCTTGGGGGCGAAAGTGTGCCTATGGATGATCCGGATGTTAGAGAGCGCTTAGATAGAGAGCTTCTCGTGAACACCTATTGGCAAAGCAATACCATCCTTCTTATTAAGCGCGCAGCCCGCTACATGCCCGACATGAAAAAGACTTTTGCCGAAGAAGGGGTTCCAACCGATCTCACATATGTGGGACTTATTGAAAGTGGATTTCAGAATGTCGTTTCTCCAGCTGGTGCTACTGGCTTTTGGCAATTCATGGAATCTACGGGCAAAGAATACGGCCTGGAAGTTCAGGGTGAAATTGACGAGAGATATCACGTGATGAAATCCACCAGAGCCGCAGCCCAATACTTGAAGGCAGCTCGCGAAAAATTTGGCTCATGGACTTTGGCCGTTGCCAGCTACAATATGGGTATGGCCGGAGTTGAACGCCAACTCGAACGACAAAAAGCAAGCAATTACTACGACCTACTTCTAAATTCGGAGACTTCTCGATACGTTTTCCGCGTTCTTGCCGTCAAAGAAATCATTGAAAACCCAGATGAGTACGGTTTTCATGTCCGTGAATCAGACCTCTACCCCATTCTTAAAACCCAAGCGGTAACAGTAGATTCAGCCATTGCAGATTTAGCACAGTTTTCACTCGATCTAGGAATCAACTACAAGACGCTGAAATACCATAACCCTTGGTTGCGCGACTCCTTCCTCAAGAACAAAGA
This sequence comes from Phaeocystidibacter marisrubri, assembly GCF_008933165.1. Classification (NCBI taxonomy): domain Bacteria; kingdom Pseudomonadati; phylum Bacteroidota; class Flavobacteriia; order Flavobacteriales; family Phaeocystidibacteraceae; genus Phaeocystidibacter; species Phaeocystidibacter marisrubri. The sequence goes on along the minus strand of NZ_WBVQ01000001.1, from coordinate 617,562 downwards.
CAACCGCACGTATACGTTTGACATTCCCGTAGATAAGTCATTTATCCAATCGGAAGAATAAACGTACTTAACCTTTTTATCGACCCCATTTTCCCGTCGCAGGGTTGTACCTTTGCAAATCTGAATGAATCGGTATATGTCGGACTCTGAAGTTACTTCCCCAGTACAGACTTTTAAACACGGACAAATTGATGTTCACGGAGCACGTGTTCACAATTTGAAGAACGTTGATGTCTCCATCCCAAGACGAGAATTGGTAGTCATTACAGGATTGAGCGGGAGTGGTAAATCATCCCTCGCATTCGACACGCTTTATGCGGAAGGTCAGCGTCGTTATATCGAAACCTTTTCTGCTTACGCCCGCCAGTTTTTGGGTGGAATGGAACGTCCTGATGTAGACAAAGTAGATGGACTTAGTCCGGTTATTGCAATCGAACAAAAAACGACCAGCAAAAATCCGAGATCGACCGTAGGAACGGTAACGGAGATTTACGACTTCCTTCGACTCCTTTTTGCGCGAGCAAGTACGGCCTACTCGTACAATACGGGAGAGCAAATGGTGAGTTACACCGACGAACAAATTCGCGACAGTCTCTATGAGCGATTTGAAGGTAAGCGAATTGCACTTCTTTCCCCTCTGGTTCGTTCGAGAAAAGGCCATTACCGAGAATTGTTTGAACAGACAGCGAAGCAAGGTTTCATCCGTGCACGTGTAGATGGCGAATTGGTCGAAATAACCAAAGGCATGCGCCTGGATCGATACAAGACCCACGACATTGAAGTGGTGATTGATCGAATGCAACTGGACGAAGAGGCCGATAAGAGGTTGAGAAGTTCCATTGGCACCGCCATGTTCCACGGTAAGGGAATTATGATGGTGATGGACCTCGACACCGAGGAAATTGCCTATTTCAGTAGACACTTGATGTGTCCAACCTCCGGTATTGCCTACCCAGATCCTGAACCAAACACCTTCTCCTTTAACAGTCCAAAAGGCGCTTGTCCTTCTTGTAACGGTTTGGGTACGGTGAAGAAAGTGGATTTGGCCAAAGTGATTCCCGATTCTTCAAAAAGCATAAAAGGAGGTGGGTTTGCTCCCATTGGTGAACAGAAAAAGAGCTGGATTTTCAATCAGATTGAAATGATTGGAGAGAAGTTCGGATTTGATCTGTCTACTCCCATTAATAAAATCTCTGAAGAAGCCATGGAGGCCTTGCTCTATGGAATTGAAACGACCTTTGAAATTCAAAGTAAAACACTAGGTGTTACGCGTAAATACCGCGTCGATTTTGAAGGAATCGTGAACTTCATCGAAAGTCAGCATATCGACTCTAAAAGCAAATCCATTCAACGTTGGGCCGATGGCTTTATGGAAGCTTCCGACTGTTCAGAATGTGGAGGAGCTCGACTCAAAGTGGAAAGCTTACACTTCAAGGTAGGAGATTACAATATCGCCGACCTCACTCGTATGCCGATCACTGAATTCGGAAAATGGTTGGAATCAGCAACCGATCAAATGACGCCGAACCAACGCATTATTGGTTCAGAAATCATTAAAGAATTGCGAGATCGCGCAGGTTTTCTACTCGAAGTAGGATTGGGATACCTCTCATTGGATCGCCCGGCAAAGAGCTTGAGCGGTGGAGAAGCACAACGCATCCGTCTCGCTACGCAGATCGGTTCTCAGCTTGTCAACGTTCTATACATTCTCGATGAGCCGAGTATTGGACTGCACCAACGCGACAATCACAAGTTGATAGACTCTCTCAAACGCCTGAGAGACGTGGGAAACTCCGTACTGGTTGTGGAGCACGACAAGGATATGATTGAAACGGCCGACTACATCCTAGATATTGGTCCAGGTGCGGGTGTTCATGGTGGTCATATCGTCGCTCATGGAGGATTGCAGGACATCCTCGCCTCTGGAAGTCTTACTTCTCAATACCTAACTGGAGAAAAAGAAGTTCCTGTGCCGAGTGAGCGCAGAACTGGAAATGGACATTCACTCGTACTAAAGGGTGCAAAGGGCAATAACTTAAAAGGTGTGGACATCTCCATTCCTTTGGGCACTCTTACTGTGGTAACGGGCGTTTCAGGCTCTGGGAAATCGACACTCATCAACGAAACGCTGTACCCTATCTTGAGTCAGCATTTCTACAAATCAGTGAAAAACCCACTGGCATACGATAGCCTTGAAGGCATAGGGAACTTGGACAAAGTTATTGATATCGATCAAAGTCCAATTGGAAGAACCCCACGTTCTAACCCTTCTACCTATACCGGAGTATTCAGTGATATACGAAACCTCTTTGCTCAATTGCCAGAGGCAAAAATCCGTGCGTACAAACCGGGACGCTTTAGCTTCAACGTAAAAGGTGGAAGATGTGAGACCTGTGAAGGTGCAGGTGTACGTGTGATCGAAATGAACTTCTTGCCGGACGTTTACGTACCATGTGAGACTTGTCAGGGCAAGCGTTTTAACCGCGAAACCTTAGAAGTTCGCTACAAGGGGAAATCGATTTCCGATGTACTCGATATGTCGGTTGAAGATGCCCTTAACTTCTTCGAAGCCATTCCAAAAATCAAGAACAAACTCAAGACCCTGAACGATGTTGGATTGGGTTATATCACTTTAGGACAACAGTCCACTACCCTCTCTGGCGGTGAAGCACAACGGGTAAAGCTCGCTACCGAATTAGCCAAACGCGACACAGGCAACACCATGTACATCTTAGATGAGCCCACCACAGGGCTTCACTTTGAAGACGTTCGTGTTCTGATGGAAGTACTCCAAAAACTGGTGAAGCGCGGCAATACAATTCTTGTAATTGAACACAACATGGATGTGATCAAACAAGCTGATTACATTATCGATATCGGTCCTGAAGGTGGTAAAGCCGGAGGTACAGTTGTAGCTGAAGGAACTCCAGAGGAAATCATCCGTGTTGAAGAGAGTTTAACAGGCCAATTCCTCGCTCTAGAATTGAAGTAAGGCGATTTTTTTGTGGTCCGTTCTGAACTAAATAGCGGTGTTTAGCGTACATTATAGTACTGAACCACAGAAAATCCCTATATGACAGAAGAGGAAAAAATCAAACGCGCGTTTAAGCGCAAGAATTGGAACGAAACTAAAACCAACGACAGTTGGGCTATTTTCAAAATCATGAGTGAGTTCGTGAATGGATACGAACATCTCTCTAGAATTGGTCCCTGCGTTAGCATCTTTGGTTCAGCCCGAACCCAGTCCGATGATCCCTACTACAAACTGGCTTCCGATATCGCCGAACGCTTAGCGCGCAAGGGATATGGAGTTATCACAGGAGGTGGTCCGGGTATCATGGAAGCTGGTAACAAAGGCGCCAAAGCAGGCATGGGTGCCTCCGTTGGTCTCAATATCGACTTGCCATTTGAGCAAAATCACAATCCTTTTATTGATGAAGACAAGAACTTAATGTTCGATTACTTCTTCGTGAGGAAGGTGATGTTCGTAAAATACAGTCAAGGATTTGTGGTCATGCCCGGTGGATTTGGAACCTTGGATGAGTTTTTCGAATCTATGACGCTCATTCAAACACATAAAATCGGGAAGTTCCCAGTTGTACTTGTAGGTACTGAATTTTGGGGAGGATTGATCGACTGGATTAAAACAACCGTTCTAACCAAGTACCACAATATTTCAGAAAATGACCTCGACCTTTTTAAAGTCGTAGATACTGCAGAAGATGCCGTAGCACATATCGACGAATTCTACACCAAGTATCTTCTCAAGCCGAACTTCTAATATTTCTTCCACACAAAAAAAAGAGCTCCACATTGGGAGCTCTCTATATTTGTACGAGTTGATGTTCTTATCGGATTACCAGACGTTCAGTCCAGTTTACCTTAGAGCCACTCACTTTGATCAGGTAAACACCAGAAGCCAAATCGAGATTCAATTTCATTTCGGTACTTCCCGAGTTCCAAGCTTTGGAATAAACAACTTTACCCGTTAGGTCAATCACACTCACCTCTGCTCCTTTGAGGCCTTCCTCCGACTGAATGGTCACAGCATCAATCGCTGGATTGGGAGCCATAACCAATTGAGATGAATTCTCTTCGGAAACTGAGAAATCAATGGGCAGCATCTTGAATACAACCGTATCCAAACCACCTTCGAGATAAGAAACAGGAAGTTTCAAATCGCGATATCCCGCCATTTTAATCTCAATAGTATCGATGAAACTCCCAACATGATGACGTTTAAAGCTGGCGTCTAAAGGATTTAGTGCTACTGAGTCTGCATTCGCCTTCAAGTATACTTTTGCATTCGGCAACAAAGTACCCGATACGCTGTCTTCTACAGATCCATAAAGACGAGCCGCCGCGGTATAGGATGGAGAAACCACGAATAACCCTTCTTGAATATCTGTAATTAAGGCATTGCCACTAGGCAGGAAAGGGTAAGCTCCCCAAGCTCCGTCGTAGCCATCACCAGACAAAGGGGAACTGTCGTACTGGCCCACTTCAATCAACCAAGAAGGATCTTTCGCATCCAAGATCTGAAGTCCGTACGTGTAGTAGCTTGTCACAACGAATTCATTCAACACATGTGCATTGTGTGGAATAGTCTGATTGTTTGGCGTTACACGGAAACGATCCGTTTCTCCAATGTTAGAAAAATTAGAGATATCATAGGCCGCGATATAACCGCTGCTGATTTCGTCTGTTGTGAAAATGGTCTTTCCGTCATCGCTCAACCAACAGTTATGTGCAAAGTTTCCTGGAGTTTGAAAAGAGGCTAGATATTGTGGTTGGCTCTTGTTTGAAACATTGGAAATCACCATTCCATTGGTAAGAGCAGCCCCATAAAGCGTATCGTTTCTAACGTATCCATCGTGGAGGTATGCCGAATTGAAAATCCCCACATATTCTGGATGCCACGGATCTGTTGCGATATCATAAATAAGCGCTCCACCTAGGGCAACATCAGCACCAAAGATGTACAAGAAACCGTTTTCATCTATCCACAAGTTGTGCGAACGAGTTGCAGAATCGGCAACAATACTATCATTCGCAATGTACTTTGGATACATAAACTCATAGGTAGGATTGGTCATGCTGTCCAAATCGACAATCAACAAACCATTGTTTGGCGATGCGCCTCCGGCGTAATCGTGCATCACGTAAGCAAAGTGATCCCAGGTCTTGATATCTCTCCATGTACTGGGTTTTCCTGGAATGAAAAACTGCTCTACCAAGTTCGAAGGATCGGTGACGTCTACAACGCTAAATCCATTTCGAACACCAACGAGGGCGTATTCATTACTATCGGCATCCACATAACCCCACACATCATTAAGATTGGCAGAGTATGTTTTTTGATTCAAGAACGTAACATTCGTTTGGGCATGTGCGACCATTCCCATCACAACGAACGCAACGAGTGCGAGTATGTGCTTCTTCATAATTAGAACTCCAGAGTAATCTGGGCTGGACCATCATCATCCGCAGAGGAATTGGAATGAGACGGTTCATTTGTATTTGTGTTCTCGTCAGCTTCATCTACTTCTTCTTCCTCAACCTCCTCAGGTTCAGGATCTGGAAGCAAGTTAATCACTTTTACCGGATGTGGCGTAAGTTGATTACCTAATGCCTTCCATCCTTTAACGGAAATAAACTCTGCTAAGTTGGTTGTTTCTGGATCACGCTCTTTGCCCTTCACTTTCTTGAAGATCACTTCAATAGAAGGCTCATCCGAAGTGGATACCAACTCTAATCGAGATCCATCTGCGTCAGAAATGAAGAGGTTCTTCTCTCCGTTCACCACCTCTATGAGGAAGCGCTTCACATAGTATCTATCCTTTGCTCCGTCATAGTAAACCGCTGTAATCGGCTGGTCTGGGCGCCACTTCTCCATAAGGATCATATCCTCATCAAAGTGGGTACTCACATCAAAACTAGTAAGGCGATAGTGTCCTGATGAAAGTATGGTAAGTATCTTATTATCACCCCTAAAGGCACCTAACAACTGACCTCGTCCGTCGTAGTTAAGTCGTTGCACGGTGTCATCGTACCACACTCTTCGTGGAGCAAGTGTACTTACACCTTCCTCTTTCAATTCGATCTTACGAACGGGATATTTAGAAGCGATATTTCCCTTTGCATTTCGTCCCTTAATGGCCAAGTCAGAGAAATCAAGATCAAACTTGAGCTTCTTTAAACGTTGAAGAGCCTTCAAGTGAACCGTAACTACCTCAGCCTCACCATTGGGATTTGCGGTAAAGTACATCACTTCAGAACCTTTTGTGCCCGCTGTTAAGTCATATTCTTTATCGCGCGTCACGCTGGTCACGTTAAAGCGCTTCATCATCGCCTTACCCTTTGGACCTCCATCGCGGTATATCATGTTGTACACCGTGCGCTTATCGCCTTTCTTAAATACGGCCACATGGATAATGTCCTTACCCACATAGGTTTTCGTATCTACCTTGGTCACCGACATCACACCGTCTCTTCTGAAAATGATGATATCGTCAATGTCCGAGCAATCACAAACGTACTCGTCCTTCTTCAAAGAAGTTCCAATAAAGCCCTCTTCGCGGTTCACGTAGAGTTTCTCATTGGCAATAGCCACCTTCGTCGCAACAATCTCGTCGAATACACGAATTTCCGTTTTACGCTCTCTGCCTTCTGAATATTTCTTCTTGAGATTCTTGAAGTAATCTACCGCATAGTCAACCAAGTTGGCCAACTTGTTCTTGATTTCTTCAATCCTACCTTCAAGAATCACGATATGTTCATCGGCCTTGGTAGAGTCAAACTTCGAAATACGCTTGATTCGAATTTCCGTTAAACGAACGATATCCTCTTCTGTAACTGGACGCAAGAGGTGCTTGATAAACGGCTCTAATCCTCTCCGAATATTGCCAATCACTTCTTCCCAAGTCTCGGCTTCTTCAATTTCGCGGTAAATCTTATTCTCGATAAATATCTTCTCCAACGAAGCAAAGTGCCAGCTCTCTTGAAGTTCTTTGAGGTTGATTTCGAGTTCAGCCTTGAGCAACTCGAGTGTGTGTTCTGTGCTTCTTCTCAACAATTCAGACACGCCAATAAAAAGCGGTCTGTCGTTCTCGATGATACAACAAAGTGGCGACACACTGTTTTCACAACTGGTGAAAGCATAAAGTGCATCGATGGTCTTATCTGGAGAAATGTTGGCCGGAAGATGAATGACAATCTCTACGTGCTCAGCCGTATTATCTTCAATCTTCTTGATCTTGATCTTCCCTTTCTCGTTGGCTTTAACGATGGAATCAATCAAGCTTTGAGTGGTGGTACCGAATGGAATTTCGGTAATCACCAATGTCTTTTTATCGAGCTGAGAAATCTTTGCACGAATGCGAACCTTACCTCCTCGAATACCGTCGTTGTACTGCGTGAAATCAGCAATACCTCCCGTTGGAAAATCGGGAAGGACTTCTACCTTTTTACCTCTTAGGATTTTGATAGAAGCATCGATCAATTCCACAAAATTGTGGGGAAGAACACGTGTGCTCAAACCCACAGCAATCCCTTCAACGCCTTGAGCTAGGAGCAATGGGAATTTAACAGGAAGGTGAATCGGCTCCTTAGCTCTACCGTCGTAGGAAAGTTGCCAATCTGTAATTTTAGGGTTGAAGACCACCTCAAGAGCGAACTTACTGAGGCGTGCTTCAATGTAACGAGGAGCTGCAGCATTATCCCCGGTAAGGATATTACCCCAGTTTCCCTGCGTATCAACTAGAATGTCTTTTTGTCCCAACTGAACCAAAGCGTCACCGATGGAGGCATCACCGTGTGGGTGATACTTCATGGTATGACCAATCACGTTTGCCACTTTGTGGAAACGTCCATCATCCAACTCGCGAAGGGCATGGAGTAATCGGCGTTGAACCGGCTTAAAACCGTCTTCCAACGAAGGTACGGCACGCTCCAAAATAACGTACGAAGCGTAGTCTAGGAAGTAATCTTCATACATCCCAGAAACCTTACTAACTGTCACTTTATCCGATGAATCCTCGTCTTGGAGTTCTTCTTGATTCTCCAATTCGCCTCCACCATTCAACTCTTCGTTCAAATCACGACCATCTTCATTCTCAATTGTCATGTTGGTCCTCTTCGTTGTGGTTCTTATATGTTTTGGCTACTGATTCTAGGGATCTCGACAAATCCTTGACTTCAGAACGAGTGAGATAAGATATCGTCACTCGCATTGTTTTAAACTTTGATTCCTTGCTTTTCACGCGAAGAATCAACACCCTTCTAAGTGGGTACTTCTTGATTTTATATCCTACAAATTTGCGCTTGGGAAATTCATACATGCGATTGGAACGGAAAACACCACCTAAGAAAGGTTCCTTGCTATCCACAATCAACACCTCTCCATCGCTGTCGTAACGAAAAACTGGATTTCCCCGATAAATCAGAATGATCACGAGAAGAATAACAAATGGGGTCACATACAAATCGCCAATTCCATACGAGCCATCAATGTTATAGAGGAGCACATCAAAGCCGATGAATATGGCAAGAACGAGGTACAGGTACTTTTGATACGTATACCTCTTTATCGTATTCAATCTCATGTCTACTGGTTTTCTACAGGATCCTTTTCAACACGCAAATTACTGATAATGAACTCCTGACGTTCAGGTGTGTTCTTACCCATGTAGAATTCCAAAATGTCTTCGATTTTCTGCCCAGGTCCCAAAAGCACAGGTTCCAAGCGAATCTCATCCCCAATGAAGTACTTAAACTCATCTGGGGAGATTTCACCCAAACCCTTAAATCGAGTAATTTCCGGTTTACTACCTAATTTGAGCATTGCTGCTCTCCTCTCTTCCTCGCTGTAACAATAAATCGTCTCCTTTTTATTGCGCACTCGGAAGAGCGGGGTTTGCAAAATATATAAATGTCTTTCTTGAACGAGTTCTGGGAAGAACTGCAAGAAGAAGGTAATCAATAAAAGGCGGATATGCATACCATCCACGTCGGCATCGGTTGCAATCACCACGTTGTTATAACGCAAGTTTTCCAAGCCATCTTCAATGTTCAAGGCCGCTTGGAGGAGGTTAAACTCTTCGTTTTCGTACACCACCTTCTTGGTCAAGCTGTAACAGTTCAGCGGTTTCCCTTTTAAACTGAATACGGCCTGAGTTTTCACATCCCGACTTTTCGTAATCGATCCCGATGCTGAATCACCCTCGGTAATAAAGAGGGTGGTTTCACCGTGACGTTCGTCCTTGTTATCCACGTAGTGAATCTTACAATCGCGAAGTTTGCGGTTGTGTAAACTGGCTTTCTTAGCGCGTTCGCGAGCCAATTTCTGAATACCACTCAACTCTTTTCTCTCGCGCTCTGCGCGGATGATCTTCTTCTGGATGGTATCGGCTACATCCGAATTTCGGTGAAGGAAGTTATCGAGACTATTCTTGAGGAAATCGTTTACAAACGTTCGAAGTGATGGTCCATCTGGACCGATATCGTTTGAACCGAGCTTGGTCTTAGTCTGACTCTCGAACACGGGTTCAATCACTTTTACACTGATGGCTACAATCACACTCTGACGAATGTCTGAAGCGTCGTAGTTCTTGCCGTAAAAATCGCGAATCGTTTTCACCAAGGCCTCTCGCAAAGCAGATTGGTGCGTACCTCCTTGCGTGGTATGCTGACCGTTTACAAACGAGTAATACTGTTCACTTTGAGAGCGCTCTGCGTGGGTCAATGCAATTTCGATATCCTCACCTTTAAGGTGAATGATATCGTGCATGATCTCTCCTGTGAGGTTATCTGCCAATAGATCTTTCAGACCATTTTCAGAGTAGTACTTCTCACCGTTGAAATAAATCGTCAGACCCGGATTGAGATAAACGTAATTCCAAAGCATTTTGGAAACGTACTCATCGCGATAGCGGTAATTTAAGAAGATAGATGGATCTGGAGTAAACTGAACTTTTGTCCCCTTTCTCTGCGAGGTGGGTTCTACGCTCGACTCCTCAACGAGGTTCCCCTTTTCAAAGTCGGCGTATTTCGTTTCTCCATCTCGAACTGCTTGAACGCGGAAAGTACTCGACAATGCGTTAACCGCTTTGGTACCCACACCGTTCAAACCCACCGACTTCTTAAACGCTTTGGAATCGTACTTGGCACCAGTGTTCATCTTTGAAACCACGTCCACCACTTTTCCCAACGGAATACCTCTACCGTAATCTCGTACGGTCACCACTCCGTCGCGAATAGAAACTTCAATGGTTTTACCAGCGCCCATGACGAACTCATCAATCGAGTTGTCAATCACCTCTTTCAGAAGAATGTAGATACCATCATCTGGTGAAGTACCATCGCCGAGTTTCCCGATATACATACCAGGACGAAGGCGGATGTGTTCCTTCCAATCTAGACTCCGAATATTATCTTCTGTATACTGTGTTCCTGACATAGGATAGAGGTAGCTTAAAAGAGTGTAATTTCTCCAATAATGGCTAAAAATAAGCATTTAGCCGACCTACCCCGAGGTGTCGGAAAGCAACTTTTTAACAGTATTTCTCCACAAATTGTGGAATACTCGTATTCAGATGATTAGACGTGGTTTTACACGTTAAAACGGAAGTGCATCACATCGCCGTCTTGAACGATGTACTCCTTCCCTTCTACACGTAATCGACCAGCCTCACGGGCAGCAGCTTCAGTCTTATACTTCTCGTAATCGCTGTAAGAGATTACTTCTGCACGGATGAAACCCTTTTCAAAATCGCTGTGAATTACTCCAGCAGCTTGTGGTGCGGTACATCCTTGAGGAATTGTCCATGCCCTTACTTCTTTCACTCCGGCGGTGAAGTAGGTTTGCAATTTCAACAAGCTGTATGCAGCGCGAATAACGCGATTCACACCTGGCTCGGACAATCCCGCCTCTTCCAAGAACATCTCGCGTTCCTCGTAAGATTCCAATTCAGCAATATCGGCTTCGGTTGCAGCTGCGATAAAAATCACCTCAGCATTCTCGTCTGCCACCGCCTTGCGAACGGCTTCTACATGATCGTTTCCAGTAGCGGCATTCGACTCTTCAACGTTACACAAGTAAAGAACCGGCTTATCTGTAAGTAGTTGATAATCTTCCAACCACTCGGCTTCTTCATCGTTTCGCTCAAATCCACGCACCGACTTTCCCTCTTCCACAAAAGCGGTAAGACGTTGAATCATATCCACCTCGCGAAATGCCTCCTTGTTGGATCCTTTGGCGTTCTTCTTTGCTTTCTCCAAACGCTTTTCCAACGTTTCAAGATCCTTAAGCTGAAGTTCCGTGTCGATCGTCTCTTTGTCGCGAACAGGGTTGATACTTCCATCAACATGTGTGATGTTCCCGTTTTCGAAACAACGCAATACGTGAATGATTGCATTACACTCGCGAATATTACCGAGGAACTTGTTTCCCAATCCTTCGCCTTTACTCGCACCTTTCACCAATCCGGCAATGTCAACAATCTCAACCGTTGCAGGCATCACACGCTCTGGATTCACCAACTCCTCGAGCTTGTAAATCCTCGGATCAGGTACGTTCACCGTTCCCATATTGGGTTCGATTGTACAGAAAGGATAATTTGCCGCTTGAGCCTTTGCATTGCTCAAACAGTTGAATAGAGTTGATTTACCTACATTCGGTAAGCCTACGATGCCACATTTCATACTGCGTGATTTGAGGCGGCAAAAGTAGGAAATGAGATTGACTCCACAGCTGTAAAACCCATGACAAAGACGAAATTAGATCCAAACCAGATGGACTTGAAATATCCAATTGGCACCTTCAGCATGCCCAATGATTTTTCAACCGACCTCCTCGACCACTGGATTCAACGCATTGAACGTCTCCCCTTTGAATTGGGACAAACACTGTACAACGTTGAGCCTTCAAAGTTGGATGCAACTTATCGCGACGGAAGTTGGAACGTACGACAATTGGTTCATCACCTCGCTGACAGCCACATGCATGGGCTTACAAGAATAAAGTGGGCACTGACTGAAGACCAGCCAGAAATCAAAACGTACAATGAGGTAAAATGGTCGTCTCTACCCGACGCTTCTGACTTACCTATCAACATCAGTTTAAAATGGATAGAGGGGATACATACGCGATGGACTTACTTGTTAAGAACCCTATCAGAAGATGAGTTAAGTCGAACGTTTTATCATCCTCAAAACAAAGTCAACGTTAGTGTTTACGAGCAATGCGGCTTATACGCATGGCATGGAGATCATCATCTAGCTCATATTCGCATAGCGTTGAAAAATGGTGGAAAGCACTAAAAATTTGCTCCTCTATATAGGTCGGTAATGTGTACCTTTGCCCGCGATATTCAATCTACAACTGATACTCAGATGGCCAACACTGAATTAAAAGAACTTTGTACACAAGTTCGCAGAGATATTGTACGAATGGTACACGCCGTGAATAGCGGTCACCCAGGTGGATCTTTGGGCTGTACAGAATTCTTTGTAGCCCTTTACGGCGAAATGATGGAATACGACGCTGCCAACTTCACTATGGACGGCATCAATGAGGATTTGTTCTTCCTATCCAATGGTCACATTTCCCCAGTTTACTATAGTGTTCTTGCACGCAACGGCTTCTTTGCAGTTGACGAATTGAATACTTTCCGGAAAATCAACTCTCGTCTCCAAGGTCACCCTACTACTCACGAAGGTCTTGAAGGAATCCGCATCGCTAGTGGTTCCCTTGGACAAGGTATGTCGGTTGCCATTGGTGCAGCGGAAGCAAAAAAATTGAACAACGACTCTCACCTAGTATACAGTCTACATGGCGACGGTGAGCTTCAAGAAGGTCAGATTTGGGAAGCAGCGCTTTATGCAGCTGGTAAGAAAATTGACAACTTGATCTGTACCATCGATGCCAATGGTCAGCAAATTGACGGTTCTACAGATGACGTTCTTCCTATGGGCGACATCGGTAGCAAGTTTGCAGCCTTTGGTTGGGATGTGATGACTATTGAGAAAGGAAACGATCTCGATGCAGTAATCGCAGGTCTAAATGAAGCAAAATCGAGAACTGGAAAAGGAAAACCAGTTTGTATCGTTATGAAAACAGAGATGGGTGCCGGTATCGACTTTATGGAAGGTACACACAAATGGCACGGAATTGCTCCAAACGACGAGCAACTCGAAGCGGCACTTGCCCAGCTTCCATCTACACTGGCTGACTATTAATGCATAGAGCTCAATTCAGACATATCTTCTTAACCCTCCTCTTTTTGGGGATGGGCTTTGGGGTGCATGCTCAAAATGACAATCCCCCAACTACGCGTATTCTCTTTATTTTCGATGGCTCTGGATCCATGCATGGACGATGGGAATCGGATAAAAAGATTACGGTTGCTCAACGTTTGATGACACAAATGTTGGATAGTCTGAATTCACTCCGCATTGAAAATTTCCAGTTAGGGCTTCGCGTGTATGGTCATACGAAGCCTTCTCCGCCTCAAGATTGTAACGATACACATCTGGAGGTGCCGTTTGCCGATAACAATTTCAATCGAATTAAGCGAACGCTTCGAAGCATCATCCCAAAGGGCACTACGCCCATTGCACGGTCGCTGGAGCGCGCCGCTTCGGATTTTCCTCCATGCGACAATTGTAGAGACATTATCATCTTGATTACCGACGGTATTGAAGAGTGTGATGGTGATCCTTGTGCAGTTTCTAGAATGCTCCAAAGCAGAGGCATCATTTTGAAGCCTTTTGTAATTGGAATTGGATTGGATATGGAGTTCCGCGAAACGTTTGAATGCGTGGGGAATTATTATGATGCAGCCGATGAAAACACCTTCCGAGAAGTTCTTGGGGTAGTGATTAGTCAGGCGCTCAACAACACCACCGCGCAAATCAATTTGATAGATGACAACGGATCGGCATCGGAGACAGATGTTCCAATCACGCTCTACAATCACACCTCTGGAAAATTGGAAGAGTCCTTTGTTCACACGATGAATTTTAGAGGCTATCCAGATACAATCTACCTAGATCCGTTAGTAACCTACGACATGGTGGTTCACACCATTCCACCCGTTAGAACGGATTCCATTCGAATTGTAGCCGGAAGACACAATCATGTGGGTGCAAAAGCGGGACAAGGTTCGCTAGAGTTGAGAATGGGCTCTCCGCGCAACAACGACATGCCAATTACCATTGTGCGAAAACACAACACAATGGCCACCGTTAACACACAACGGTTCAACACAGAGCAGAAATACCTCACGGGCATATATGACCTAGAGATTTTAACGCTGCCTAGAATTTATCAAAATGGCGTGCGAATAGATCAAAGCACTTCTACTCGCGTAGCCATTCCAACGCCGGGTACTGTTACGTTTCAAACCATTGCCCCTGGACCGGGAGCCATCTTCGTAATGAGAGGCGATGAACTTGAATGGGTAGTGGATTTAGATCCAACCAGTAGCCGACAATCCTTTGCGTTGCAACCGGGAAATTACAAGGTGATCTTCCGTGTGCAATCAGCGCAAAACACTTCGTACAGTAAGACAGAATCATTTACCGTATCCACGGGCAATTCAACCATAGTCAAAATTCAGTGAGATGAAATATACGGACAGCGGAAGCAAGGACACTCGTTCCGGATTTGGAGCAGGCCTTCACGAACTTGGCAAAAACAACCCTGATGTTGTAGCACTTTGTGCAGACCTCACCGGCTCCCTTAAAATGGATGCCTTTAAAAACGATTTTCCAGATCGCTTCTTCCAAACCGGTATTGCGGAAGCAAACATGATGGGCATTGCCGCAGGTATGACCATCGGTGGTAAGATTCCTTTCACAGGTACTTTTGCCAACTTCTCTACAGGTCGCGTTTACGATCAAATTCGTCAGTCCATTGCCTACTCTGGCAAGAACGTGAAGATTTGTGCTTCACACGCGGGTCTTACTCTTGGAGAAGACGGAGCAACTCACCAAATTTTGGAAGACATCGGATTGATGAAAATGCTTCCTGGCATGACCGTCATTTCTCCATGTGACTACAATCAAACCAAGGCAGCTACCATTGCTATTGCTGAACACAATGGTCCGGTTTATCTCCGTTTTGGTCGCCCGAAGGTAGCCAACTTCACCGATCCTAACGAGAAGTTTGAAATTGGCAAGGCACAAATGCTCAAGGAAGGAAAAGATGTTACCATCATTGCCAATGGTCACTTGGTATGGAAAGCTCTTCAAGCAGCAGATGCATTAGAGGCAAAAGGTATTGATGCGGAAGTCATCAACATTCATACAATTAAGCCCCTCGACGATGCAGCCATCTTAGCTTCGGTTCGCAAAACGGGATGTGTAGTTACGGCAGAAGAGCACCAAATGAACGGTGGATTGGGCGATAGCGTTGCTCAACTTCTCGCTACTTCTACTCCTACTCCACAAGAATTCGTGGCTGTAAACGACAGCTTCGGAGAATCTGGAACTCCAGATCAACTTATGATCAAGTATGGTCTCAGCGAAGAAAACATTGTGGCTGCTGCTGAAAAGGTAATGAAGCGCAAGTAAGAACATCTTCGAAATGAATACGAAAGTCCTGCCTACCCGGCGGGACTTTTTTTGTACCTACCTTTAAACGAAACACTCTAGCTTGCATCAAAGCAACGTGACCGAAGCAAACATCACTCAACTCTACGAAGCGCACAACTTTAAAGGCGCCTTCAATGCTCTTGTTGAAACTCAACAAGAACAATTACTGCGTGTTATCTTGAGGATTGTTGGTGATCACGATGAAGCCCTCGATTTACTGCAAGACACCTTTATCAAGATCTGGCAGAACTTGGAGAAATTTGAAGGCAAGAGTAAATGGAGTACTTGGACTTACCGGATTGCATCCAATGAAGCCCTGATGTATTTGAGAAAAAAGAAGAAATGGATGACCACTTCTGACCCTTTGGTAACGGAGCAGCTGGAGGCCAGTTCTTTTTTTGATGGAGATGAAGCTATGGTAGCACTCTACAGGGCGCTTGACACGCTTCCAGCCAAGCAGCGATTGGTTTTTCAAATGCGCTATTTCGATGAACTCCCTTATTCAGAAATCGCGGAAATCACGTCAACCAGTGAAGGCGCTTTGAAGGCGAGTTACCATCATGCCGTAAAAAAGATTGAGTCTGAAGTGATTCGTTTTAAACAATTTGAAGATTTAAGCATCAAAGAAGCATCATGAGTAATCACAAAAAGAAGGACGGTATTCACATTCCTCAAGACTTCCTTGAGAAGAATGCGACGCGCTTGAAATCCATTTCGGATGTTTCGGTAGAAAGGCGCACAAAGATCAAGCGTATCCCCGTTTGGATTCCCGTTGCCTCGGCCGCTTGTGTTGCCGCACTCTTGTACTTTGCCATCCCCGGTTCTACCCCAGCTGCAATAGATCCATTCAACGAAATAGCGAAAGTTGATTTAATGGATGTGTACCGTGCGGGATACATCGACCTTGATGGGGACTTGCTTTATTCAGCCTTTGGCGAGGATCAAACTCTTTTTGACACCGAGGAAATCGAAAATATAGACGACGAACAACTCAACGTAGAACAACTACTCAACGAATTCAGCGACGAAGAAATTTATAATCTATTGAACGGATGAAAGCACTAGTAAAACTCACGTTACTCGCATTTTTACTCCCTCTTTACGGACATGCCCAAGAACCAGATGATCGCGGTAGAGAGAGAATTGATGCAATGAGAATTGCATACATCACCGAACAGGTAGACTTCTCCACCGAAGAAGCCCAAAAGTTTTGGCCCTTGCACAATGAGTTCGAAGCTAAAATGGAAGTGATCCGACGGGAGCGCCATGCCATTATGGAACGACGAATGCGTAATCCAGAATTGACCAACGCAGACGAAGAGGAGTTAGCCGAGGAAATGCTAACCATGTTTGAACTCGATCAACGTGAGCTCAATTTGAAGAAAGAATACCACACGAAATACCTCAGTGTATTATCTCCTAAAAAGGTCGCCTTACTCTATATGGCCCAGGAAAAATTCAAAAGAGAGTTGATCCGTCGAATCTCCAATCGAGGTCGCCCTGAAAGAGATTATCCTCAAAGAGGACGTGGCTCTCGCCCGGAATAATCACTGCCCCTTTCGTACCTTCGCCGCATGGCGAGTACAAAACAACTTTTCTTTGCCAATCTGGCACAGACTACAGATTTCCCATTGGCACTCGAAATGGAAAAAGCCGAAGGCTGCACCATTTGGGATGTAAATGGGAAACCTTATATAGACCTCATCTCAGGAATCTCTGTTAGTAATATTGGCCATCGCCATCCTGATGTTGTGGACGCGATTATCAAGCAAGTGAATAAACACATGCACTTGCTGGTTTACGGCGAGTTCATCCAAAGTCCACAAGCGGAATTGGCACATGCTCTTACCGAGGCTTTGGGATACGATCTCGATAATGTATTCCTAGTAAACAGTGGTTCTGAAGCCATAGAAGGCGCCATGAAATTGGCAAAGCGTTTTACGGGGAAACGCAAACTTGTCGCCTTCAATAAAGCCTACCACGGGAGCACACAGGGAGCCTTATCCATTATAGGGGATGAGGAGTTTCGGAGAGGATATCGCCCCCTCCTTCCTGGCATTGTTCACCTTGAATTTAACGATGTAAATGAATTCGACCACATTGATTCTAATACAGCAGCTGTAATTGTAGAGACCGTTCAAGGTGAAGCGGGTTACATTCCTCCCCATCCAGGATATTTAGCTGCTCTTCGCGAGAAGTGTGATGAAGTTGGTGCACTTTTAATCTTCGATGAAATTCAAGCTGGTTTTGGTAGAACCGGATCACTGTTCGCCTTCCAAAGAGAAAATGTTCGACCTGATATCGTAACCCTCGCTAAAGGAATGGGAGGCGGAATGCCTATTGGAGCATTTGTATCCAGAAAGGAAATCATGGATGCTTTAAAGGAAAACCCAATACTCGGACATATCACCACCTTTGGTGGTCACCCAGTTTCGAGTGCAGCCGCGCTAGCCAGCTTAAAAGTCATTCGCGATGGCGAACTCTGGAAAAATGCATTGGAGGGAGAAAAACGCTTCCGAAAACTGCTGGTGCATGACCTCATTCGTGAAGTTCGTGGTATGGGATATATGCTAGCCATTCAACTTGACACTTTTGAGCGCGTTCAGAAAGTAATCGAGTACTGTTTGGAGAAGGGAGTAATTACAGATTGGTTCCTATTCAATGAAACGGCATTGCGAATTGCACCTCCACTTACCCTATCAAATGAAGAGATTGATCGCTCTTGCAAAATTATCTTAGAGGGAATCGAAAAAACACGGAACTAGAGTTATTTACATACGATGTAGATAAACTACCTTCAGAAAGTGAGTTCGAAAAGATCTTGGCACGGAATTTTACATGCTGATATCGTATATTCGAAGAGTCCTAACTTAATCCTCTTACTGATGAAAACTCTACTCACCCGGTGGATCAAATTCTTTTTTGTTCCCCTATCCTTTCTATTTGTTGCGGCGGAAAACGATCTGGTAACATTCACCATTCACAACGACTCTGATTACAGCATTTTCTACTTGTATCTATCCAATTCCGATAGTCAAGATTGGGGAGAAGATCGATTAGGAGATGACGTACTCGAAAGTGGAGGTAGTTATTCCACCTTGGTTTATCCTTCCAACTACGACATCAAGATGATTGATGAAGATGACGATGTTTGTGTGACGAACAACGTAAACATTCGCAACGACATCGATTGGAGATTTGGCAACGAAGAATTACTTGATTGCCAAGGCTATAATTCTAGCAGTAATGCGAGCACCTCGGGAACAAGAGAAGCTGGGGCTGTAAAGTTCACCATCCGCAATAATTCAGACTGGACGATTTATCACGTTTACATGTCGGCCCCAGAGGAAGATTGGGGTTCTGATCAATTGGGGTCAGATGTGATTACATCTAATGGAGGTACCTTCTCATTGTATCTTCAACCGGGTACATACGACCTCAAATTGGAAGATGAAGATGGCGATGTTTGTACCAGTTTTGGAATTAACATCAACTCTGATCTAACTTGGAGTTATGGCAATGCCGAATGGCTCGATTGCATTGAATAACGATTGACCATACAGAAATTAGAACGCGGGCAAATGCTCGCGTTTTTTTATGCAGCACTCTTTCTAGATAATTCCGACATTTGTAAAATGGCTACAGACAAGAACAAGTTGATGAAAGGGATCAATATCATGGCAATCGCCTTCCCTTTTTATTTCTTCGGACCTGCATTCTATTATTGGAAAGGAGCACCTGAGCTGCAGCAAGGAAACTGGTGGTGGGCTGGAGTTGCTATTGTCCTCATGTTTGTCGCAGTAGGACTGACTATCAGAGCCTTGTCCATCATCTTAGACGCTTTCTTCGATAAATAGCCGAAAGGATATTTTCAATCGTTCGGGAGGCAAGTCTTAAATTCTTATTCTAATTTGAGGTATATTTGATCAAACCAATATCCTTAAATTATGAAAAAATCTCTCCTATTCTCTCTTGTGGGAATGCTATTCCTGAGTATTTCCAGCTATGCGCAAGACGTCTTGCACATGCGCAACGGAGATGTCCTCGATGTTTACATTACAGAAATTGGCGTTGAGGAAATCTCATACAAAGAGACAGAAACCAGTCGCGTTCAAATTAGTGTTGCCAAGAGCGAAGTAGCCATGATTATCATGGAGAATGGCAGACGTTATGAATTTGAACTAGATCAGCGAATTGTATCAGCGCCTGACTACAACTTGCAGCGTCACAGAGCTCTGAAAGTTGGATTCTTTACTCCTCTTTACGGATCTTTCCGTGTGGAGTATGAACACAACCTAAAGCCCGGTCAATCTCTCCTCGCCTCAACCAATATCATCGGTTTGGGTAAAGACTTGTACGAAGAAAATCCCGGAGGTATTGGGTTTAGCGTAGGCTATAAGTTTATGACGAGTCCGGAATACTACTTGGAACGCCAGAAAAGATCACATCGAATGATGGGATCCTACTTCATGATTGAAGGTGCATTCAGCGCTTATGGTCATGATGTAGAATACTACAACAACAACACCTATGCCTACGAAAGTGGTAGAGGATCATCTGTAGGTGCCGCTCTAATTCTGAGCTATGGTAAGCAGTATGTGATGGGTAACAGCTTTGTGCTCGACTACAGTTTTGGAATGGGCTACGGATCAACATCCACTACTCTTCCAAGTGCCGCTAAAGGAAATATTGACTACTACGAAGTAATGCCTTCGTCGTACAACTTTATAGGTGGCTTTGAAGAGTTCCCGTTGGTATTTAAGACACGCTTGAGTATCGGTCTACTACTATAAATTAGACCTCAACGCTATCGGTTGCGATAGAGTTGATATCAAAAAGAAATCCCCGCTCATCATCAGACGAGCGGGGATTTTTTATGCTTGAACTTCTCGTGAATTACGAGTTGTTCTGCTTCTTAATCAAGTTAAGGGCTGAACCTGCCTTGAACCAACCAATCTGTTGTTCATTGTAGGTGTGATTCAACTTCACATCGTCTTTAGAACCGTCAGCGTGAACAATTTCAAGAGTCAACTGCACACCTGGAGCAAACGATTCAAGATCTACAAAGTTGAAGGTATCGTCTTCTCTTACCTTGTCGTAATCCTCTTCGTTCGCAAACGTCAAGCCCAACATACCTTGCTTTTTCAAGTTGGTTTCGTGGATACGAGCAAACGATTTCACGATTACCGCTCTTACACCTAGGTGACGAGGCTCCATAGCAGCGTGCTCTCTGGAAGAACCTTCACCGTAGTTGTGATCACCCACAACAATCGTAGGAATACCGGCAGCTTTGTAAGCTCTTGCTGCTGCAGGAACTTCTGACTTCTCACCTGTCAATTGATTCACAACTTCGTTGGTTGCTCCGCCAAATGCGTTAACAGCACCGATCAAACAGTTATTGGAAATATTGTCAAGGTGACCTCTGTATCTCAACCATGGACCTGCCATAGAGATGTGGTCAGTTGTACACTTACCTTCTGCTTTAATCAACAACTTCGCACCTGTGATGTTCTTGCCATCCCAAGGTTCAAAAGGAGTCAACAATTGCAAGCGGCTAGATTCTGGGTTCACGATAACTTCAACCTTAGAACCATCTTCTGCTGGAGCTTGGTATCCGTTGTCTTCAACCGCAAAACCTTTTGTAGGAAGCTCTTCACCATGTGGTGGATCAAGCTTAACCTCTATCCCGTCTTTGTTAACGAGGGTATCGGTAATTGGGTTAAAGTCCAATCTACCTGAAATTGCAATGGCAGCCACCATTTCAGGAGAGGCTACGAAAGCATGTGTATTTGGGTTACCATCCGCTCTCTTCGCAAAGTTTCTGTTGAAAGAGTGAACGATGGAGTTTTTAGGAGCATTTTTAGGATCACTGTAACGACCCCACTGACCGATACAAGGTCCACATGCATTGGTGAAGATAGTAGCGTCGAGATCTTCGAAATGCTTCAAAAGACCATCTCTTTCTGCGGTGTATCTCACTTGCTCAGAACCCGGGTTGATACCGAATTGTGCTTTAGTCTTCAAACCTTTATCAACGGCTTGCTTAGCGATAGAAGCAGCTCTGGACAAATCCTCGTAAGAAGAGTTCGTACAAGAACCAATCAATCCCCATTCTACGTCCAATGGCCAATCGTTAGCCTCAGCTTTCTCTGTCATTGAACCTACTTCTGTAGCCAAATCTGGAGTAAACGGACCGTTCAAGTGTGGCATCAAAGTATCGAGATCAATTTCGATGACTTGATCGAAGTACTTTTCAGGGTTAGAGTAAACCTCATTATCGCCTGTAAGGTGCTCAGCAACTTGATCGGCCAACTCAACCACTTCAGATCTACCTGTAGCGTTCAAGTAACGTCTCATGGAGTCGTCGTAACCAAAGGTTGAAGTGGTGGCACCAATTTCAGCACCCATGTTACAGATGGTACCCTTACCGGTACATGACATAGATTCAGCTCCTTCTCCGAAGTACTCAACGATACAACCTGTACCGCCTTTAACCGTTAGGATTTCAGCCACCTTTAGGATCACATCCTTCGGCGCTGTCCAACCGTTCAACTTCCCGGTCAATTTTACACCGATGAGTTTAGGGAACTTCAATTCCCAAGCCATTCCGGCCATTACGTCTACGGCGTCAGCACCACCTACACCAACAGCAACCATACCCAAACCGCCTGCATTCACAGTGTGAGAATCGGTACCGATCATCATACCTCCAGGGAAGGCATAGTTCTCTAATACTACTTGGTGAATGATACCTGCACCTGGCTTCCAGAAGCCAATTCCGTATTTATCACAAACAGAACTCAAGAAGTTGAATACTTCATTGTTCTTGTTGATACCTTCTTGTAAGTCTTTAGTTGCGCCTAATCTCGCTTGAATAAGGTGATCAGCGTGAGCTGTAGAAGGAACTGCTACTTTCGTTTTACCCGCCTGCATGAACTGCAACAATGCCATCTGGGCGGTCGCATCCTGCATGGCAACACGGTCTGGAGCAAACTCTACATAAGAGTTACCTCTCTCAAAGGCTTCTGTAGCTTCTCCGCTCCATAAGTGGGTATACAATATCTTTTCAGCCAGGGTCATAGGGCGACCAAGGACTTTGCGCGCTGCTTCAATCTTTGCAGGCATACCTGCATAATAAGCGCGGATCATGTCTAGATCAAATACCATGTTTGATGTCTTTACGTTAGAGTTCCTCGTGAGGTTCGCGAAGATAGCGAAAAGACAAGCCTTGAACAAGGTTTATAGAGACCTTGAATCGACAGATTTGCGAAATTGATATAGATGTAGTCTACTGAGCGTGAACTACTTTACGGGTGTTGCGTACTCCGTTGTATGTGAACTCCACTAAATAAACTCCTGAAGGCGCATTGGAAAGATCTATTTGAGCCTGCTCACCTTCCCACGCCATTCGAGTGATTTCTGTTCCAGACACGTTGTAAACTCGAACATCTACCACCTTGTACTCGGATGGTTTTGTGAGATACAAGACTCCTTCACCTTGACCAATCACCAATTGCTCTAACATGCGCTCAATGACCGAAAGATGAGGTGCACCAGCTAGAATAGAACCTTCCAAAGTTTCTTCGTATGCAAAATCCTTCACCGTAAAACTGCGATTATCAGCAGCAACGTCTATACGAGCCCATCCAAAGTGGAAGCCATCATCTTTCATGATGCGAAGTCCCAGATAACCGTTGGAAACGGGACCTTTCCAATAGGAGTTTGGATAAGGTGTTCCATCGAACTGAAAGACCAAATAACCCGGTGATGTCTGGGTATTCCCCGACCACTTGGTATCCAACTGAATACTGTCGCCCGGAAGTAATTTAAACGGATAGTTGAATCCGTTCTCAAGTTCTCCAGCAACTCTACTGTACAAACTATCAAACGGAGTGATGAGAATTCCATCCAACATACCGGTGGCTCCGGTATCGAGGTATTGAGTAATTCGGAAATCCGGTGAACTGTCACTGTCTAAGTCGATATCGTAATACCCGCCATTGGTATCTACGGTAGTATCATTGATATTGACATAATTGATCTGTGCTTGTACAGCACTGGTTCCTAATACAGCACCCGCCATTGCGGTATACTGGGTAAGCTTACTCTTCTTCTGGTCTTTCATCGTGCGCAAAGATGCTAAATGCGAGGCAAATATTCGATAATCCGCGGGAGAAACTAAGTCAATCGAGACCGGTACAAGGCGGAATCGACTGCGTTTTCCATGGCCTCGAAATTCCATGTACGATGTACTCCTCCCTTTTCTAAAAAGTCAACAACGCTTTGAACCACTTCCTTCGTGTGCAGTAGACAATGATTGTGGCTAACCCTTAACATCTGCATATTTCCAGCAGATTCCGCCCAACTCAAAGTGGCGTCCATCTCAACTTGCATCTGCATGGCTTTTCCAAATGGAAAGTGATTCATGACGGTTTCCTTCTCTTTGCCAAGCATCACTTCCTGGCTTAACACCACTTCTGTAAGAGGACGATCCATCCAGATTACAAGATAGCTTCGGTCGCCCGGAAGTTGACGAAACTGAGGGTGCAACACTTTAGCCACTTTGCCCTTGGCAAGATCTAACCATGAAGCATCCACGTGTGTTCGGGTAATCGCTTCATGTTCAAAATAACCATATGGATTCGAATCGTCGGCCTCACGATGGGTGTCACGAAACAATTCCAATCCCGTTGCTTCCAACATGAGCATCATCATTGAAGAACCTGAACGCGGCCAGCCGGTTACGATTATTTGAGGCGACTGTTCTTCTCTATGCAAAGAATTCGCTTCTTCACTTCTACCTGAATCCTTTAAAATCTGTTGCAAGGCCTTTCTACTCACCTCATCACTAGGTCGCATATGCAAGAGGAGACGATAGGCGGCCTCGGCAGATTCCACATCCCCTAAATTCAAAGAGTTTTTTGCAACAAGTGCATGAGCTTCTGGAAGGTAGAATGTGCGCTCTATGGCAGTAATTGCATAAATGATCACTTTGGAAGAATCACCGATTTGGTCGTAAATCACCGCCAAAGCCAAGGGCGCGAATGGTAGTCTGGAGTGTGCTTCACTTGCCTTTTTCAATATCTCAATTGCCTCGTTTGTTGCTCCGGAGGAGTGTAATGCTTTGGCGATGGAAACCTCAATATTCGGCTGACTTCCAACATTGACTAGAACCTCGTTAAAATACTGCACCGCTTTTCCTGGAAACCCACTTCGAAGCGCTTCCATACCGTGAAAGTACTGTGCGGATATCGAAGGGAAACGCGCTGAAATTCGAGTCAACTCACTCGAGAAACGCACGTCATTCGTCATAAGTAAGATGCCCAAATACTGATATGCAAATCGCGATTCATTCGGAAAATCCATGAACAACCGCTCTGATTCGTTCTCTGCGGATTGAAGCAGGCGCCCATCCAAAAGCGAAGTGACTTTATTGTATCGCGAATCACCTTCAACTGCGCGCTTGGCGAGTGCATCGTCATCTGGAAGTGATATATAACCCAAAGCTTGCAAATCCGAAAGGAGTCGCCTTTCATCTTGTGAGCTGCCTGCTAACGCTTCAGATTCTATAGGATAAGAAGCAACACTCTTTGAAGAATACGGGTGTTTCCACCATTCTCTCGGCAATCGACCTTCAAAATTCTCGGCCAGTGGGGCTCGGAACAAATGTAAAATTGCCGGACAAATATCGAGCAACGAATGACCATAGACTTCTCCCGTTTTCCATTCTGGGCCCTTCCCTACCAAAATCCCAAATGGGTGATGTTCTGCGGCAGGGCCACCGGGAATATCAGGAGTATTACTCAACCGTTCTTCGCCTGTTGTAAATCCATGATCCGACAACAAGAGAACATGGCAATCATCTCCAGCCAAATCAAGTAGACGATCTAGCATCATGTCGTGAAAGCGATAGCCCGCTTCAACAACACCGCTATACTTCTTAAAATCTTCCTCAGAAACATCCTTTGCACGTGGAGGATGGTACTTCATGGCCACGTGCTTAAAGTGATCTAATGCATCCCAATAAACGGAAGTCACATCCCACTCTGTTGTAGCCATCGCTTCTGTCACAGCTGCTTGAATACTCGACGCATCCGCTATGATTTTGGCACAAGAACTCAAGAGACCATCGCTGCCATCTAAAGTGTCAGCATGAGGGAAAAATGGAGCTAAAATGCGAGACGTCATTTCTGTAGCATGAACGCGAAGTGATGCATACTCATCTGACTTCTTCGGAGGAAACACGGTCCCCTCTAAAAGAGGATCCAGCTCCACATCTCCTGATCTGTTGTAGAAATTTGAAACCTGAACTCCTCCTGAGTTACCCGCAGGATGTGAAGGCCACCAACCAATCACGTTAGACTTCACTCCTCTTTCATAGAGAATCTCCCAGTACGTCTTCACCTTCCTCGAGCTTCCTCGAACAGCGCGAACCGAATCACCCTGAGGATCTACCTCTACAAAGTTCAATACTCCATGTTGATGAGGACGCACTCCCGTTGCGATAGACGTCCATAGCAAGGGAGACAACATGGGCTGTAAGCTAGCCAATTTCCCATGAAAACCACCGCTCATCAGGCGTGCAAGAGCAGGCATCTTCCCCGATTGTAACAAAGGATTCAAAACCGACCAATCGGCTGCATCCCAACCGATGACTAGAAGTTTATTCTTCATCCTTTTCCGCCTTTTGCTTTGCTTCCCGCCATGCTCGGATTCCAACCGCTCCAAGAGCCAACAAGGCCAAAGATCCCTCCTTAGGCACGGTATAGGAAATCGGTTTTGGTTTTTTGTGCATGACGCAAAGATAGGGGAAATGGAGGGCGGTATTGGGCAGAACACTAGGCTCCAATCTTCCAGCATCCAGCACCTGTCATCCAACACCCATCACCAAGCATCCCTACACCTGGATACCCACGCGATAGGATTCTCGCGGTAGTAGAGAGTTGTAGGTTGTCATCCTACACCTGTCACCTGTCACCTGTCACCTGTCACCTGTCATCCGTCATCCGTCATCCAACACCCGTCATCCAACACCCGTCACCAAACATCCGCCATCCAACTCCTAAAACTCCTTAAACCCCTTAAACTCCTTAAACCCATCAAACCTCTACAACCCCATAAACTCCTTCACCTTCTCATTGTAAAACTCCGATTGTTCAAAGTGTACAAAGTGCCCAGCCTTTGGAACCATGTGAAGGGTGCAGTTGGGAATTTGAGCACTTCCGCTTTCGGCGATTTTTTGAGTTTCACCTCCAGTTAAGTAACGATTGGGAATCAATTGATCACCTTCACCAAAAAAGACAAGTGTAGGTTGATGGATCTGATTGAGGTAATCAAAAACTGGTCGGTCTACCATGGCAACGATGGACTTTGAAATGATGTAGGCATAGCCTTCAAAATCAGCTGCAGAACGCATGGCAATTCTATCGCGGATCATAAACTCTGCATCGTCTGGCATGCTATAGAAGTTGATTTCTACGTTCTCCTGAATGGTTTTAGGCTTTGCTAGACGAGTTAAGCTGCGGGTTGCAACGGATCGAAACCACTCCTTTTCTCCGTCGTGAAAAGTTTCGAAACCCGCTGGTGCAGCAAGAATCAATTTTGTTACTCGTTCTGGGTGTTCCAATGCTGTGACGATGGTAATTTGCCCCCCCATTGAATGTCCGCCCAAAACGAATTGATCAATACCAAGACTATCGGCTAATTCAATAACCGACTCAGAAAAGAACTCTAAACTTCCTTCCCAAGCTCCTTTGGACGACTTCCCATACCCTGGGAGATCGAGGGCTATCACACGGTAGTTCTCAGCCAATGCAGGAATGTTCTTTTTCCATGCAGGCAAATAGCTACCTAGCCCGTGAATTAAAATAATGGT
Organism: Phaeocystidibacter marisrubri; assembly: GCF_008933165.1. Taxonomy (NCBI): domain Bacteria; kingdom Pseudomonadati; phylum Bacteroidota; class Flavobacteriia; order Flavobacteriales; family Phaeocystidibacteraceae; genus Phaeocystidibacter; species Phaeocystidibacter marisrubri. Next base: position 590,093 of record NZ_WBVQ01000001.1, on the reverse strand, counting down.
TTGATCACCAGAACCTTCATCTACATAGGCTACCTCTCCACCAAAACTGAGAGCTTGACGTTTCACTTCAAATGGATATTGAAGGTCGTTCTCCATCGAACCAAGGCCTTCAATCTCGGCGTACGGAGTTGCACACGCCGCCATCAGCGCTGTGACTCCAATGGCGAGAAAATATTTTATACCTCTTTTCATGATCAGAACATTAGCCATTTATATCCGAGAAATACGGTCCAAGGATTAACCGGACGTTCGGCATTTCCGCCATTCACACGTCCGCTATCGTAAAAGTCACCCAGCCACATATATGCCGCATGGAGTTCTAGGTTCATGTATACCTTCGGAGCCCAGCTCAACCTGCCATTGGCCTCAACTCCCATTAAGAATCCACCGTTGGGCGGCGCAACATTACTAATGGCAGATGCCGCACCAATCTTCGCGTTTAACTTGTTCGGAATGATGTCATGATAAAGATTAACAGTACCTCCCGTAAGTCCGTACCCCAAGTTGGATACATCATTAACAGCCGCTACAAAACGGTTTACAACATTCCCATGTGGGAACAGGATATAGGCACCATGGCTAATCCAAACACTTACAGGAGAACCCCAGTTATTCCCTGTCATCACTCCGCTGTAGTGGTTGTCATTGATACCATTCCCATCTCCAGCTGTATAGAGGAAATCCACCGTCAAGACATCCCCTTTCGTTATACCGTAGCGATACCCACCGTGCAAATTCACTGCTAGACCTCCAATGGAAGCGCGTTGAGCGTAATTTTCGTTAGCGACTAAAGTGTCTACCGAACCAAGGTTGTACTTAACGAAACCTGTTGTCATAAAGCGATCACTGGTGTAATTCACGTTTCTACTCCAAAAGCTCCCCAACCAGAAGATATCAGCTCTATAGGGATTACCTCCTAAAGGAAAGCGGAATGTACCGTTGTATTCACTGAGGGTAGAGTTCAAACCCTGACCAAGAATGGAGGGTCCTCCCTCACCATTGGCACGGTCGCGTACGTAATTCACACTTCCACCCCAGCGCCAGTTCTGGGTAATGTCACGTTCGTACATCACCTCGTACATACTCACGTCATCATTCTCCTGAACTTGATTTTCATAGAACTTCCATGCTCCAAACTTCCAACGGTTGTAATCGCCTTGGTAACGAGCCGTAATACCAGAAGCATCGGTCCCCCAATACATTAAACGATAGCCCGTTTGTGTTTGGTAATCAAACAAGGTACGGTAAGGGTTGTACGGATTGTCAAACATGCGTTGAAGCCCCAGATTAATGGTCCAATTCTTAAATGGAATAAACTCCAATTCAACGTTTTGAGTCTGAATGTTTACTTGATCTGCTGAAACCGCTCCCCCAAAGTTACCCCCTGTTCCATATGCCACATCTCCCCAGGTAAAATCGATTTCAAAAGAAGCGCGCAAAACGGCCCTCCCGTTGAATAATTTAGGTTGATAGATAAAGAATGGAAGAAGACGCTGTTCCACATATAGCGATGTATTCTCCGCCGAAGTTTGCGTAGTATTTTGACCGAACAATCGACCAATCACCTGACCTTTGAGAAAGTCGTTAGTGGGATAGTAGTTTGACGAAACCGCCTGGCTATACCAATACGCGATAAACTGAAATTCGCGTTCGCTATCCTGTGGAAGTTCCTTGTCAAAAACACTCGTCCCACCTGCTGGCTCAACTTGGCCAAAAGCCACACCAGTAGACAAGCAAATGGCAAGTAGTAATTTCTTCATGGCTGTTGGATAAAGGGCATGAAAAAAGCGGATTCCCCGATCATTCGACCGGTTTGATTTCGGTCAATCGGAAAGTCCGCCTTTTCCAATACTCAAAAGTTTTGGTTACTCAATCTTTTGATATGTCTGAACATTCATCATTCCCAGAGCACCTCCATTGGTACTACCGAATCCGCCTGCAGCTGTAGGAGGAACAGCACCTATATCTGGGTTGGTTTGAACAATTTCGTACAACATCGTTGAATTGGTGACTTCAAAAATACCTTCGCTATCCAAAGCCGCAGGAGAAGATTGGTTCACGGTGATGGTCCAGATATCACCAACTCCTGATTTGGTTTGAGTATACACACCTGAAAGTGTCAATTTTGCACCAGTTGAATCATACTGCTCTACAGTATAGCTCATATCCATAGCGAAATTCGCATAGATGGAATCGGTTCCGAACAATGCTGCGAGAAGAGGGGCAACATCGTCACCAGATGATTGCCATTCGCCTTGTATACCCTGCGCCGTGTTGTTGTTATTGTCGTCGTTCGTTTCGTCTTTCTTACAGGACGTCGCGATCACTGCAAAACCTACGAGTGCGAGCGATAGGTTGATTAATTTCTTCATTTTGACTAGTAATTATGGGTTGTTATGGGTTACACTCAAGTAACTTCACACTAAGTTAATATTGTCTCTATCCCACATCACCTCACTCTATCGTTCGTCTAGATTGACCAAAGAGTAACATCTGGGCCATCTTGAAAATAACATTCTGTGAATCAAACCTCTAGAACTTCATCAAAGATGGCTGACTTTCCTTTTTTCAACACTTGTGGAGCTACTTCTATCAGCTCATCATAGATGCGCTTTACGCGTTCTGCACGCTTCCCAGAAAGCTCCACACCTCGCAAGGCCGACTTCATATCTGCTATCAGTGAATCCGGATCACCTCCATGCTCAACAAATCGAGCAATACTGATATACCAGCTTATTGTGGGGAGATATGAATGACTACTTCGGTTTGCTCTATCTAAACTCTCAATCTTAAAATGGTGATCGAGATATAGCAAACGACCGTATTTCTCTTGTATCATAAGAGATCGGAAGTAGGCCACAAAGAACAAATGCCATCTTCCGTTCATCACTTGTTTAGGATATGCCTTTAAGTACGAATCGGCAAATGCCTCTGCTTCCTTCACCCTTCCTATATCAACCATACACTTGATGTAAAAGGCGATAAAACCAACCTTGTTGTGCAAGCTGTTGGTTTGTCGCATCTCGGGAAAAGCCTCTCGAAGCAAACCCAAGGCACGTTCGGACTTACCTTGGCGAATGAGTACGGCTGCCAGATTCGTCAAATAGAAGAGATAGTCGGCATTCTTATACTTGATGCTCAAATAGCCAAACTGCTCCGCTTCATCGAGACTATTGAATCGGCTGGTATACAAAAGACGATTGGCGTAATAATTTGCCAAAATCCGCTTGGAGTAATAGCGACCTTCCACAAAACGGTCATCAATATAATTGTACAACCCTTCTAGCTTGTGGTAATCACCGCGGTTGGAGTAAAGCAGGGACAATCGAATAAAGGCAGAATACTGATTCATTCCATCTATATTCTCACTGTAAACCACTCGCGTTAGAAAATCTTCCCAACCCAAATGCGTTTCCGAACGGTTTCGATATTCGCTGATGATATCCGAAGTAGCCTGCTGTAATTTATTGAACACCTCTTGGGCATATTCAAAGTTGGCTCTGTACTGATCGAGGTAAGCACCCACTTTAGCTCCCGCATTTTCTCTGAGGCGAATCAAGAGGAAATGCTCATAATGCTGGGCTAATTCATAGATCTTGCGGAAGTAATAATGAGAAGGAACACCGCGCTGTAGCCACTTTTGAATTTCGTTCTCTGTGCGTTTATCTACTTGATCGAGCAGCACTTTAGCCTCAAGCTCTTGAATCACTCTAAGTTGATGATCGACGTCTGCTTCATTCAGCTTCTCATCTATCCATTTCTTCAAGTTGGAATACTTGCGCTTGTCTATGGATTCATCAAAGGCCCGTGGATCTGCGCGATGGTCTAAATTGTAGAGAATCACTTCAAAAATCCCCTTGTTCTCTGGGGTTTGAAAATTCTCAATACGCGATAGGTAGTAAACTTCGTGCGGAAAGAGGTTCTCTGCAAACTCGGTGAATTTGGCCAACTTCTGCTTCATTCACTAAAGATAACAAACGTGAGGATTGACTTATCAAGAGGTCAGACAGAAAAGTGATTATGCTTCCGCTAACCCCTTCTTGTCGATTTTCCCCGAATCCGTTTGAGGTAATTTGTCGGTGAACACAAAATGTTTAGGAACCTTGAACTTAGCCAATCCCTTCACACAAAAAGCCTTCACTTCCTCTACTGTCATTTCGGCGTTTACCACCAAAACCGCTTTACCTACTTCACCCCATTTCTCATCGGGAACGCCTACAACAGCCACTTCCACCACATTGGGATGCGTCACTAAATATTTTTCAATCTCCGCTGGATAAACATTTTCACCGCCTGAAATAAACATGTTCTTGATGCGATCTACTACATACAAATAGCCTTCTTCATCTTTGCGAAGAAGGTCGCCTGTTTTAAACCACCCATCCACAATGCTCTTCTTGGTTGCCTCCGGATTCTTCCAATACCCTGGTGTCACCACTGGGCCTCGCAACCAAAACTCTCCAAGTTCATTCGGCCCTGCCTCACTACCATCCTCCTTCACCAATTTGCTCTCAATGTAGAAATTCGGAAATCCGATGGAGCCCCTCTTGCGAATAGCGTCCTCTGCCGGTAACGAAGTGACGTTTGTTCCCACTTCTGTCAAGCCGTACCCTTGACGAATCATCACATTTTTCGACGCCCATTTTTCAATCATGGGAATTGGCAGGGCTTCTCCCCCCACAATAAAATAGCGGAGCTTTTCAAGCGTTACGTGGTTAAAAACGGGACTATCTGCCAACATCTTAACCATCGTTGGCACCGCCATAAACAGCGTAGTTCCTTCTTGCTCCAACAGTTCCAATACACGATCTGCCTCAAACTTGGGTAATAGAGTGACTGAAGCGCCAAAGTGCAAAAAAGGAGTGGTCAACACGTTCCAGCCCCCAGTGTGAAAAGGTGGCATCACCATTAACGTATGATCAAAGGCCGTGATGTGAAGTCGAAGGGCCGTATTGAGACTATTCCACATCATCATTTTGTGCGTGTACAGAGCTCCTTTGGGAAATCCTGTAGTCCCAGAGGTATACAAGATGAAGATAGGATCGTCCATATCCGGACCACCTGGCAAATCCCCATCAATTTGAGTTAACGAAAAACGGTGAATATCCTCATTGGTCAACGAAAGAATGCCGAGACTTTGGTTAGCATGGTTGGCGAGGCTAGCATATTTGTCTTCGTATACCAGAAGGATGGGTTCACTATTGTTGAGCAAGTATTCAATTTCTCTTGGAGCCAAGCGCTGGTTAAGAGGAACCAGTACAAAGCCCAGCTTTTGCGCCGCGGCGAAAAGAATAAAATACGGCATACCGAAATCCGACACCACTGCAATGCGGTCACCTTTCTTCAAGCCGTGATTTCTGTGCAGGTACAAGGCGAGTGCTTCGCCCTCTTTATTCAACTCTGCATAGGTGCGGGTTTCTCCGGTTGAAGCGTCTTTCAGCGCCACCTTATCGGGACTGTACACACTCCATTTCGAAAACCAGTCGGTGCTATACATTACTTGTATTTTTAGACTTTGTAAGTTGATGAAAAACAACGGCAATTACCACTGCTGAGAGAATTGCAAAGGTTGCTGGAATAGCTGGATTTCGAGTTTCCATTTGCATATAACTACCCAATCTCAAATAGTAAATGCCAAAGTGAACCACAACGGCTGCTACCGCTGATAAAAACACAGTCTTGCCACTAACCGATGGGAAAAATAGACCCATACAAACTGGAATAGAGGCTGCTGCGAAATACGCATAAACTCCGTTTTGAGCGAAGATGGCAACACTCAAATTTGGGTGCACAATTTGCTGATAGGAAAAAGCAAAAGCCACAACGGCTAGCAGTACGATCACCCATCGATTCAACACGACCTGTTTCTTCATTTCCTCCATATTCTCGGCTTTCTTTCGACCCGATAACGGAAGTATGATATCCGCTGTAATGGTTGTGCTTAGAGATTGAATCAATCCTTCAAGCGTAGAGATACCGGCAGATATCAATCCCAAAACAACCAAAAGTCCGAGATATACGGGAAACTCATTTACCACGTATGTAGAGACCACTTCATCCACCTTGATAGGCGCCCCCCCCATGGTTAGGTCTGGAAATTCAAGTCTTGCGTACAGTCCAACAAGCACAACGAGGAAGAAGAGAATCTCCACCGTTATGCCTGTGAACAAGTACTTATTGACATCTCTCTCATCCTTGAGGAGAAGCGATTTGGTAATGATGTGAGGCTGGAATATCACCGCTATCCCGATGATAATCTGACAAAAAACAATCTCAAAATAGTCGCGGAATAGCGGACTAGAAGCATCTGTGGTTTGAATTAACTTCGAATCGATCGCGCCCAACTTATCGATGAAGCCATGAACCCCATTGCTGAAGTGTTCATAGCCAGAACCCAATAAGATAAAGGCTACTACCAACATAAGAAGGGCTTGAATAGTATTGGTGTAAACCATAGAATTCGCACCTCCAAACATCATGTACCCAAAGACGAAAACCACAACGCCCAGTAAGACATAAACAGGATCAGCATCCAAACTCTTCGAAATCACTTGCGTGAGTCCCACGCAAATCAGCACAATGAAAGTGATTAATAACATCGACAAAAACGCAAAAAAGCGTTCCATTCCCTCGTGCTTAAACTTCGACCCCATCCACTGCGCCATTGTGAGGGCTTTGGCTGTACTTCCGTGCTTGCGAAATCTCTTAGTTAGAATTACCAAGGAAGCGAGAGCGGCCACAGGCATTACAAGGGCGTACGACAAAACGCCAGGAATGCCGAAATAAGCAATGATTCCTGGATTGATGATAAACGTTGCCGCACTGGTCATCGACGCTGCCAACGCCAAGCCTATGGCCACGGGAGAGAAAGCAATACTTCCTAAAGCATAGTCATCCATATTCTTGGTCCGCAGTGCTCCGCGGATCACAAAAAACAGAATGACTCCCATATAGAGAACAAGCAAGGCTGCCGTTGCCCATACCATCGATGATGACGCAGATTCTGTCATAATTCAAACTGGAATTAGGCGGTTTCCTTCAGATGTGTATGAAATACGGCAGCAAACTCGGATGGTTTTTCAATGTAAGGGGTATGTCCTGTTTCTTCAATAACTACCTCTTTGTAAGTAGCTCCTCCCTCTTTCAACTTTTCAAGTACATAGCGAGTTTGAGCAATCATGGGTTGTGAAGGATAGACTTCCTCACCTGGATAACCTGGAATCAAACCCAATTTCCCCAAAGTTCCCATCTCGAAGAAAGAGTTGTCTGATACAATTTGATCATCGCTACCTCTCACCCATAAAATGGGAGTCTGGATTCCCGACTTCATCAATTTCTCAGCAGCAGGAATTGCGTATTTAGGAGAGCTCGCATTCACAGGACCATAAATCCCAGGAGCCACATTCGGCCAATTTTCTGATGCCACAAAATCTCCAGGGTAAGCATCCTCACCTACGCGTTCTGAAATCATGGAAAGCAGAAGCTTTTCTTCACGCGCCGGACGGAACGGTGGTTTCCAATAAAAACTGTTCATCACTACCCGTGGACTCGCATTTGGATCTTCTTCCGAAGTGTCACCTTCTTTCATTCTACGCGCGAATTCTGCATTCACCGTTCCTCCTCCACTTCCCGCAAAATCTGAATAACACGGGGTACCGATTTCATCCTTTGTTCCTCCAAAACCAAAAGGTGATGCAGGAGCAACCAGAGTTGCACTTACAATGCGATCTGGAGCGATGGTTAAGAGGTTATATACGGCTGAACCTCCCATGGAATGACCAACAACATGGCACTTTTCCACTTTCAGTTCATCCATGAGTTCAAGAATATCAGTCGCCCATTGAAGGCATCCCTGAGTGGCATCGTGAACGACAGGTTCTGTTTCACCATACCCTCTTAAATCTACCGCGATGGAACGATAATTTGGTGGAAGCATCTCCATTTGTTCTTCCCAAAAAACGCTGCTACTTGCATTTCCGTGAATGAATAGAACCACCTCATCTGAAGATACATCGTTGGTAATGATATGCTGAGTGAGGGAGGGCGTTTTGATCTTCTTTGTGTGCAACATCCGTTTTCTTTTTGAGCATTAATACTGAACGAGGCTACCAGCAAAGGCTAGTCCGCCGCCCGAACCGATCAAGGTGATCAAATCACCTCTTTCAATTTCTCCAGCTTCTACTGCTTGGTTGAGTGCCATTGGAATCGCCGCCGAGCCAGTGTATCCATTCTTGTGCATGATGTAAATAGCGCGATCATGTGGCAACCCCAGAATGTCTAACATCTCATAAATACTGTTGATGTTGATTTGAGTCATGAAGAACATCTTTACATCCTTCACTTCTTTTCCTGCCTTCTTGGCCATCTCTTTGGCCATACTCGACCACATGGTTGGATTGAGCTCTTTCGGGAATTTCTTTACGAATTGCAGCTTGTGTTCACCCCGCTCCACCACATCCGCAGTAATTGGCGTATTCGAACCTCCTGCATAGATCCCCATCCATTCATTATACTGACCTTGGGTCATTTGAAGAGATGCCAATTGTCCCACATTCTCTTCTTCAGTAGCCGACAAGACGACTGCACCAGCCCCATCGGCAAAAAGCGTCACCGTCTTCTTGTCGTGAAGGTTTAAGTACTTGCTCATGGCATAGGCGCCAATCACCAAAATATGCTGATACTGACCATCCGCCTGGATGTACTTAAAAGCAGTATCCATGGCAGAAACAAATCCTGCACAAGCTGTATTCACATCGAAACTTCCCGCATTCTTTGCTCCCAATCTATCTTGTAGAACAGATGCGGTTGAAGGAGAAATATATTCAGGAGTATCGGTAGCAATGATTATCAAGTCGAGATCTTCTGCTGAAATGCCTGCACGCTCTATGGCCATACATGCGGCCTTTTCGCACAAATCAGCCACCGACTCATCTTCCGCGAGCCATCTCCTTTCGAAAATCTGAACATTCTCACGTAACCAAGTATCTACATCTTCCCCTAATAATTCGTTGAAATAAGCATTGGGAACCACACGATCTGGGGATGCTGAACCTGTTCCTGTTATTCTAGCATTTCTCATAGAGGAAGGTTAAATAGTTACTGCGCCATCAACACTCAACACGGTTCCTGAGATGAAAGAAGCTTCATCGGAAGCTAAGAAAGCGTATGCATTTGCGATATCTTCTGGCTGTCCTAGACGCTTGAGCGGTGCCTTGTCCTTCATCATATCTAACACTTTCTCTGGCATGGATTTCACCATATCTGTAGCAATGAAACCCGGTGCTACTGCATTGGACGTAATTCCATATTTGCCAAACTCCTTCGCCCATGTTTTGGTCATTCCAATCACCCCGGCTTTCGTTGCCACGTAATTGGATTGTCCGAAGTTTCCATAAAGTCCAACCACAGATGAAGTATTCACAATTCTCCCGTAGCCGTTGTCCTTAAAATGTCCGGCCAATGCACGAGTGCAGTTGAACACCCCTTTCAAGTTTACGTTGATCACGGCATCCCATTGCTCGTCGGTCATTTTCAAAAGAGTGGCATCCCGAGTAATCCCAGCATTGTTCACCAAGATATCTACCTTTCCAAAGTCGGCAATCACCTTCTCGGCTGCAGCATTCACCTCATCCGAATTTGCTGTATTCACTTTGTAGAAAGATGCTTTACCATCCATGGCTGCAACGAGAGCATTGCCATGCTCCTCATTCATATCCCAGATAGCAACACGAGCGCCTTCTGCTACAAATTTTTCGACGGCTGCTTTACCTATACCGGAGGCGCCACCAGTGATGATAGCCACCCTATTATCGAGTCTTTTCATGATGCACAATATTTTACTACTAAGTAATTAAAGTGTGAAGAGGACTGCGGTGAGTCAAGGTGACACAGCAAGGCTGACTAAATTCTAATATAAGCCTTCTAAACATTCTTATCTCTTGATAATGAACACAAAAGAATCCCACTCCATCATACTGACTCACCGAAATTTCGTCCACTTTAATGCGAAGAAGTGTACATCACACCATTCTTCACGATCACCTTTCTTCAGGTGATTGAATATTCAACTCAACTTTACAAGTCATTAATATCAGATAAACGTGAATATGACATCTTGCACAGGAATGTAACAAGACATTCCAGATTTTAGGACAGTTATTGTATCTTAACCTCACCTACAAACAACTACATGGAATTTACGATAGAGACTAAACTTCCTGCATCTCCTGATGATGTTTTTGACGCATGGTTAAGCAGCGAAAAGCACAGCGCCATGACGGGTTCTCCTGCACATGTTAGTGCGGAAGTTGGTGGTAGATTTCATGCTTGGAATCAATACATTTCTGGCACTAATTTGGAGATTGATAGAAAGACGAGAATTCTTCAGGCTTGGAGGACTACAGATTTCAAGCAAAAAACAGAGGATTCTTTAGTTGAAATTACCTTTCAAAAATCTGGAGAAGGATGCTTGGTCACTATTCATCATAGTCACTTATCTTCAGATGGCGCGAAGTACAAAAAAGGATGGGAAGATTACTATTTTGATCCAATGGAGCGTTACTTTTTAAGTCTCTAATCATAAAACCGCTCTTTCTTGTTCGTACTTACTATCACAGCCTTTTGTTTGCCTAGTCTAGTACTACTCATCAAAACAGCCAAAAGGTTTAGTCGGCCAACTTATCAATTCCACCCAATACTTGAAGTATTGATAGAGTTGGTCATTTTCATTTTCAATCCTATCGTCTTCTTCGCCGCATTCGTCGTGGATAATCATGATTGTTGTGCATCCTCTGCATTCAATACGGAGTATCTACCGGAGTTTTACATCCTCTGCATTCCCGTACTTTCTATCTCATTAGCTTACAAATACAGCAGGTCACCATGGCCTCCTTTCATGGAGTTGCTGGGGGGAGGTAGTGTACTTCTCTTATTTCTACTAAACACCGCCATTGGGATTCAAATTATTTCCAGTGATCAATCGGGAGGTTGGATTCCTATCCTCATTGGCAATTCCCCTATCTACCTTTGGTTATGGCACGTCATGCAAGCCCGTCTCAATATGAATGGAGGGAAACAAGAATCCTATGAAGACGAAGAATACTTGGATCTTCCCGAGAATCCCAAAGGACGTTACTCGTTTGAACGATTTGCGAATCAAATCCTGAAGTATTTTATCGGTCTCCTGCCTGTGAGCTTTCTAATTTACCTTGTTCAATACATCTTCACCCAACGTCCGGATGGTATGATCAAGTTGTTCACAGAAACATACTATCACACCTTCTCTACACTCACCCCACTCTGTGAAAATGTGGATTGTGGCGGCCATTACCTCTGTAGTGTGGCAGCCAACGGAAACCCAAGGTTTGTCGGTTCGAAGCGAGTGGGCATCCGCAATAGTAAATTGATTGCCTGTAACCGACAATTACTCGTCTGTAATGCATTCGAGCAGTGGCTTTCCGAAGTATCTCCAAAAACTCATCAATGGATTCGCAGGCACTACGACAAAGTCGGCGACCACATTCACAAAAACTACGATGTATACAAAGACCGACGAATTTCGCACCTAGTTTACCTTCTCATGAAGCCACTCGAATGGACATTCACACTGATATTGTATTCAGTTGATATTCAGCCGGAAAATAGGATAGAATTGCAATACACGAGTAAAACTCCTCTTTCGGAACTAACCCAATCATCATCCAAATGAGAGGAATTCGCTTTATCAAAAAGAAGCGAGGTATTCTTCTTCTCACTCTATTCATCGTTGGCTACTTGACACCAGATGGAGCGCACATGCCCGTGGATGGCGCTACATCTTCAGACTATCATCCCGATTCCTTTTGGTATTATCCATGGGGGAAATCTGTCACACACAAAGGAGTGGACATTTTCGCTAAAGCGGGAACTGTTGTAGAATCTTGTACACGCGGAATTGTTCTTTACACAGGCACATTAGAATCGGGAGGGAAAGTTGTTATTGTTTTGGGACCCAAGTGGAGGATTCATTACTACGCCCACCTTGATAGTATAGAAACAAGTCCACTTACTCTTGTGGGTTCTTCAACCTCCATCGGAACCGTTGGCAGCACTGGAAATGCTCGCGGAAAAAGTCCCCATCTGCATTATTCTGTGTTCTCACTAATGCCACGACCTTGGAAAATAGATGGAGAGAAACAGAGATGGAAGAAAATGTTTTTCTTAGATCCTATCGGGCAATTCTAGCCAATGAACCTGAGATTTGTTCAGGGGCCACCCATCCTCCTCCCGCAATTAAGTTACGAATCACCTCATTCATCACCTAGGGATAGACGTTTACAATCAACTAGTTTTCAACATGATAATATTGCAGACTGAGATCAGTATGGTTATCCATTTCAAAGTGTAACTTAAGACTGGGGCGGGACGGTAGTCCCCTTACTCACCCAAGACCTCTGTGTCCTGAAAGAAATTGTTGCAACTCTAGCCAAAAACTTGGTAGTTCGATCAGGGGCCACCCATCCTCCTCCCGCAATTAAGTTACGAATCACCCAATTCATCACCTAGGGATAAACGTTTACAATCGACTAGTTTTCAACGAGATAATATTGCAGACTGAGATCAGTACGGTTATCTATTTCAAAGTGTAACTTGAGACTGGGGCGGGACGGTAGTCCCCACATTCTTCTATCAAATCACACCTGTCCTAAGTTTTGAAATATTGAGTTTTCTTTAACCTGATCCTAACCGAAGCCACATTTTTCTGTCGCAAAAAAACGTAGCTTTGAATAGACAAAACCAAGCATGCGCCGCCTTCAAATCCTAGAGAACATACGAATTGCCATAGATGCATTAATGACGCAAAAACTGCGAGCCATCCTAACGGCTTCTGTCATTGCGATTGGTATTATGGCTATGATGGGAATGCTTACAAGCGTTCGATCTCTTGAACAAGCAGTCACGGATAATTTCTCTTCACTCGGTGCCAACACGTTCACCATTCAAAGCCGTGGTATGAACATACAAATTGGCCGACGAGGCTCTCGCCCGAAGACGCACCCGCCCATTACTTGGGACCAAGCCAATGATTTTGTTAATCGATTCCAGTATAATGGCGCCACTTCTTCTCTGTCTTACCGCGTAACAGGAGCCATGGAAGTCAAACATGGTTCTAAGGCGACTGATCCCAATGTATTGGTCTGGGCTATCGATGAAAACTACCTGCAAACGAGCGGTTACTCGATCAATGAAGGTCGCGGTTTTACAAGACAAGACATTTCAGATTCTCGCCCCATTGTGCTCTTAGGTAAGGACGTTTATGAAAAACTATTTGGAACGGATGAAGCAATTGACACATCTATCTCCATGCGCGGACAGCGCTATCGCGTGGTAGGTATTCTAAACCCCAAAGGTTCCTCATCCATTTTCTCTGGCGATAATGCCGTGCTCATTCCGATCACCCGAGCTAGAGCTAGCCTCACCTCCCCCTCATCAGGCTACAGCATTAATGTGATGACGGGAAATGGCGCCAACTTAGATGCCACCGTGAGTGAGGCGACAGCCGTAATGCGCGCAATCAGAAAACAACATCCACGAGAAGAATCATCCTTTAATATTACCCGAAGTGATGCGCTTAGCTCAATGTTACTAGAGAATAAGAATCAACTCTACATTGCAGCCATTGCTGTTAGCCTCATCACACTATTAGTAGCTGCCATCAACCTGCTGAATATTATGTTGGTTAGCGTTCGTCAGCGTACGCGAGAAATTGGTACCCGAAAGGCTATTGGCGCTAAGCAAAGACACATTGTACTCCAGTTCTTAACGGAAGCGGCGTTAGTAAGTCAGCTGGGTGGCGTAATGGGAATCATTTTTGGAATTATCATTGGTAACTCAGTTGGATCACAGCTAGGAACCACATTTACTGTTCCTTGGGATTGGGTGATTTTTGCAGTGAGTATCACATTTGTAACTGGAGTTCTTTCTGGCTTATACCCTGCAGTTAAAGCGGCTCGTTTGGATCCGATAGAATCCCTTCGTTACGAATAGCGGATTCACCGAAATCACGTCGCGTATTTTGTAGTCATTTCCTCTCAAAACCTATATGAAGAAGAAAAAGAAGTCCACTCGTCGCCTTTGGATTGTACGATTATTCAAACTTGCTCTTGCCGGAGCAGCCCTACTAGCTTTGTTCATCTTCTTGGTGTGGGCCGGTGCTTTTGGTCGGTTACCCAATGATGAAGACATCCTATCCATCCGCAATTATTTAGCTTCTGAAGTATACAGTTCAGACAACACCTTGATTGGTAAATACTTCGTTCAAAACCGTACAGGGGCTAACATCGACGAGATTCCCCAAACACTGATCGATGCGTTAGTTGCCACGGAAGACGCTCGTTTCTTTGAACACAATGGAGTAGATAAGCGAAGTCTTGCTCGTGTAATCTTTAAAACCCTCATCTTGCAAGACGCCTCTTCCGGTGGTGGCTCTACCCTTACTCAGCAGCTAGTTAAAAACACCTATGGTAGAGACGACTTTGGCTTTTTGTCAATGCCCGTAGCCAAGGTGAAAGAAATCATTATCGCTCAGCGCTTCGAAGAAACTTTTAATAAGGAGCAAATCTTAGAGTTGTACTTGAATACAGTGAGTTTTGGTGAAAACGTTTATGGGATCGAAACCGCCTCCCAACGTTACTTCAATAAGAAACCCGCCTCACTTTCTATTGAGGAATGTGCCGTACTTGTAGGACTTCTCAAGGGTAACACTCTATACAATCCGAGAAGGAATCCAGAACTCGCACTCGATCGTCGCAATACCGTGTTGGACCAAATGGCGAAGTATGAATACATCACTGAAGCAGCAGCGGACTCTATTCAAGCCATCCCAATGGAATTGAATTACTACAATTTGGAATCCGATAATCCCGCACCCTATTTCATCGCTCATATTGAACCTCAAATTAAGGCCATTCTTGATGAGCTTAGAAAGCCTGATGGCTCAGAATACGACTTGAGAACGGACGGACTGATAATTGAAACGACCTTAAATAGTCGTCTGCAACAATATGCCGTTGCCTCTGTAGAACGACACATGAAATCTCTTCAAGGTGAGTTCAATGCTCATTGGGGACATAACAATCCGTGGGGCAATAACCACAGTGTGATTCAAAGCCAAGTTGTAAAAACTGGAATCTACAAACGACTAAAAGCCAATGGAAAAAGTGATGAAGAAATCATCGAGGCGATGTCGATTCCTCACCCTATGACTGTGGTAGATCTCAGTGGAGAACACGGAGTGAAGAATGTGGAAATGAGTTCGCTTGACAGCATAGGATATTACCAGTCCATGTTACACACAGGCTTTCTAGCCATGGAACCCAATTCAGGAAACGTCTTGGCTTGGGTAGGGGGATTGGACTATACCTACCTTCCGTATGACCATGTCACCACTCGCCGTCAAACAGCTTCAACCTTTAAGCCTTTTGTGTACGGCGCAGCCATTGAATCGGGCATTGATGAGTGTACCTATTTCAGAAATGTCTCTCAAACTTATCCTGATTACGACAATTGGCATCCAACCAACTCTGGTGGAGATGATTCTCTCTATTATAACCTGAGAGGAGCTCTGAAAAAGTCGCTGAACGTAATTTCTGTTGAAGTCTTGCTTCGAACAGGAATGGGCAAAGTAGAGAACTTCGCCAAGCGTGCTGGATTTTCAAGCCCAATTCGTCGCGTTCCATCTATGGCACTTGGAACAAATGAAGCCACCCTACTTGAGATGGTGAATTCATACTGCACCTTTGCCAATCACGGAAAACGCGTTCGTCCCCGGTATATCACAAAAATTACAGATGCATTTGGCACTGTGATATACAAAGCCCCAGGAGCGTCGAGTTCAGATGCTATAGAGAATGCAGTATGCGATGAACTCACGTCATACTTGCAAGCAGTCATCAATGAAGGTACCGCACGAAGTGCACGTTCTACCTACGGACTGAGCAGTGAATACGCCGGGAAGACGGGAACCGCTCAAGACTATGCCGATGGATGGTTTATTGGATACTCTCCAAAGCTTGTAGCTGGTGCATGGGTTGGAGCGAGTAATCCTAAAGTTCACTTCAGAAATGGAGCACTTGGTGCTGGATCACACATGGCTCTACCGATTTGGGCGAGATTCTTCCGAAGTATTGAAGGTTCAGGCTACCGTTCTAAGTACACGGGTAGTTTTGAGCTCAACCCACTATCTGACAGCTTGGATGTACGAGATTGTCCTGATATACGCGAAGCAGATTTTCTTGAGCGTCTAGGTAATTACTTCGACGATGGAGAAAGAAAAGTAGACACGAACGATACAGGTGATCGAAGCTTCTGGGATAGACTCTTTGGAAGATAAAACGAACCAACCGTAAATTAGTTACATTCGTTATAAGGAACGTCTAACCTTAGATTCTCTTTATGACCTCAGCACTACGCTCTCAAAGATGTTTATGGGCTTTCCATTTGATGGTACTTTCAATAGGGTTGATGGGGCAATCGCTTCATTACCAAGTACAGGAACTAACTGATTCCCATCCCCCTACCCACAACGCTACTTCTGTCACCAGCGCTAAAAGGGCAACAACAACCATATATTCCGAGAACTTTTCAAATGGAGTTCCCGCAGGATGGAACACCTATGGCTACAGTTCTTCAGGAACCCCTATGCCTGCCTGTATTTGGGAGTATCGTGGAACGTCTACAACTCCTAACAATACTGTGGGATCTAGAGGCGCCTATAGTACTAGCTCGAATGGATTTAATCAACCACTTAACTCTACCACCCGCTCCAATGGGTTTATGATTTTTGACTCCGACTACCTAGACAACGGGGGTGTAAGCGCAAATCAAGGTCAAGGACCTGCGCCTACTGGACACGTTGGAATCCTCAGATCGGACACCATTGATTTGTCAGGACAATTCAATCTTCGCTTAGTATTTGAACACAGTGCACGTGTTTATCAAGCAAACTTGGTGGTAGAATACTCCGTTGATGGAGGTCTGACATGGCCGTATTCAGACACGATCGCAAGCCATAATACACTCGGCATCAATGGGTTCATTTCGAACGCCACAGTAGCGTCCCGAGACATTTCTTCCACCATTGCAGGGGCTAGCAATGCAATGATTCGATTTGTTTTTGATGGAACACCAGGCAATACAATCAATCACGGCTATTACTATTGGATGATTGACGACATCCGCATTGAGGTGATCCCTCAACATGAGCTTCAGATTACTTCTGTGAATAACCGTCCTGCCATTTTCGTAGAGGCTGGAAATCCAGCGCAGCCTCTCAAGAGTATCTACGGGCATCAATCTGTAGATGAAGCCCGCCCCATCGCTTTCTCGGGAATTATTGAAAACACAGGAGCTAGCTACCAAACGAATGTTCAGCTCAAAGTTGATGTCGTGAATAGCGCTGGCGTGGTTGTACATACCTGTTCCTCCATCGCTATCGACACCTTGTTCCAAGGAGCAACGGCAAGCAGAGCACAAACGACAACCAGCACATGGACGCCTTCGACCATTGATGAATACCAATTGAAGTATTATCTATCTTCCGATTCGCTCACTACCTCCTCCAACGATTCTCTCCCCTTCTCGTTTTCCAATTACATCACGTCTCTTGATTTTAGTCACAAAGACAATAGTATTGGTTCCAATGAACTAGGGGATACAGGACAGATTGCCGTTCGTATGGAATTTCTGCAAGATGAATACATCCACAGTGTCCAAGTGGGTATCGACGGAAATAACACGGACGTAGGTGGAATTCTTGAAGTATCCATTTACGATACTGCTGGATTCAATCTGTCCTCTGGATTTCCTACTTACCCCATCGCAACCGCTAGCCATACGATCACCCAAGCCGACATCAATAATGAAATGGCCGAAATCAGCATGGCAACCCCAGCTACAGGCAGCTCGGCCTATTGTGACATGTCGGTAACAGGGGCTTATTACGTGGTGGTAAAACTAAACACTCTGAATGGCACAAAAGACATAGCGATCTGGAATGATCAGCAAGTGATTCAACCCCTGCTTGCAAGCATTATGTACTTCACAAAATCGAACCCAAGTTGGTATTTCGGTTTCACTACGCCCGAATTGAATGCTCCGCATATCCGTGTAAAAAGCTCCAACCAATGCTATTTAAACATAGACATGGGAACTATAGAAAGAGCATGTGGACCGTATTCCGCCCCAAGCGGAACGACTTATACCCAAAGTGGAACTGGATTTTTGGACACCGTTCCTTCAACTTCTGGATCAGGTTGTATAATGGTTTATCATTTTGATCTTGATCTCGAAGCTGAAGGATCTATCGCGGTTGAAATTTGCAATGGTAAGTCTTTCACGCTCCCTTCGGGCAACGGAACACTTCAAACGGCAGGTACCTACACAGACACTATAGTAGGAGGAGCCGCTGCAGGGTGCGACAGTATTGTGAATATCACCTTAACCACAGTCAACGTGAATATGGCCGTTACGCGTCAGCCGAATTCAACCATCTTACAAGTTGGTGAAACTTCAGCCTCATATCAATGGATTAAATGTGACAACCCGAATGCTGGCATTATTAACGGAGCTACCGGTCGACTATTCTACGTTCCTGCCAATGGTTCTTATGCGGTGATTGTAACTAAAGGCGGATGTAAGGACACTTCCAACTGTTTCTCCGTGCAAGATATAGGCCTCAATGATCTCCATTCTCCCACAGCTGTCGTCTATCCCAATCCGGCTCAATCGGTATTGCATGTTCAGCGATCCAATTGGAATCGTGTAATCCGGGTTGAGTTATGTGACCTCAGTGGAAAAGTTCACACAACTGTAGAAAATCCGAATGAAGACCTCTCACTCCCTGTGAATCAGCTTCAGAATGGCATGTATATTCTCAGAGTCATAAGTGCGGATAACTCGTCCACTTCTGTGAAAGTTTCCATTCTGAGATAACGAAACTACACTTCTGTTTCAAATTGAAAAGGTGAGTCTGGAATATTCCCAAACTCACCTTTTTCTGTATTCATTAGGCGAAATTACTTCGAAGCAGCTTTCGCCTTATCCCAGTAGTAATCGAGCTCTTCTAAATTCATCTCGCTCATGCTTTTGCCATCTTCCCGTATGGCAGTTTCCATAAACTTAAATCTGGAAATAAACTTCTTGTTGGTGCGCTCAAGGGCCATTTCAGGATCGAGATCTACAAATCGGGAATAGTTGATCATCGAAAAGAGCACATCGCCAAATTCAGCTTCCATCTCTTCACGATTTCCACTTTCCACCGCTTCTTGAAACTCATTCAATTCCTCGTGAACTTTGTCCCAAACTTGAGTGCGGTTATCCCAGTCAAAGCCCACGCCTCTTGCTTTATCTTGAATACGGGTGGCTTTAACCATGGCAGGAAGAGAGCGAGGAACTCCTTCAAGAACACTTTTCTTTTCGTTGTTTCCTTCTTTGAGTTTGATTTTCTCCCAGTTGGCTTTCACTTCTTCTTCACCTGTCACCTTTACGTCGCCATAAATATGAGGGTGACGATGAACGAGCTTATCGCAAATGCCGTGAAGAACATCTCCTACATCAAAAGCTCCTTTTTCTGAACCAATCTTTGAATAAAAAACCATGTGTAACATGAGGTCGCCAATCTCCTTCTTGATTTCCTCCAAATCATTGTCCACAATGGCATCGGCCAATTCATACGTCTCTTCAATGGTGAGGTGACGAAGGGACTCCATAGTTTGTTTTCTATCCCACGGACATTGCTCTCGCAATTCATCCATGATGGTCAGTAGTCGACTAAAAGCCTCTAAGTTCTCTTCTCGGGTATGCATGGGGTGAGGTGTAAAAAAAGGCGAGAAAACTCGCCTTAATCATTATTCTTCCGTCTTGACCTCTTCCGCTTCGGCTTCTGGAGCTTCCGCAGTAAGGTGACCTGTTTGATGCAAGATGTTATACCAGCTCAACACTTTTTTAATATCACTTGGATATACTCTATCGGTGTCATACTCAGGCAGAATCTCAGCGAAGTACGCTTCGAGTTCACGTGCGCTCGACTTTGGAGAAAGTGCTTTCTCTTCACCGTGCTTTTCCAACATTGTTTCGAAAATCTCTTTGAGAGGCTTTTCGTCGTCCATTGTGAAAATAGCGATATCCTCAAGTGCACTTACCTGTGCTTGAGCACCAATGCTCAATCTCTTCTTGTCAGTGAGATGTTCAACAATCACCCCGCCTCTGCTCTGTGCTACGAGTTGATATAAACCCGGCTTGCCACCAATGGCTAATACACCTTCTAAATTCATACTGTCGATCTAGTTTATTCTTGTGTTTTGTTTGCGTTCTCCAACCACGCCTTCACTTGGGTATCAAGATCCGTTGTGTCTGTGCTCATTTGCAACATCGCTTGCGCATCTGGAGCCCAATCATGGGATGGGTAGGCTTCTAAAAAATGCTCAAAGCTCACGGCTGCTCTTTCTTTATCTCCCATTTTATCAAAGGCTACACCCGATAGAAAAACCGACTGAGGTGCCAATGCATGGTTGGGATGGTCTTCAAAGATATTGGCGAAATATGTAACAGCGTACAATTCCTTACCTGGAATATTCTGAGCAATCTCACCGGCCTTGTACCAATAAATAACAGACGCCGTATCCGCTTCAAACTCTTTGGCATACCCCACGTATGCATCGATCATTTGAAGACCTAAATCTTCATCCAAATCTCCCTCGGCAGCTTTCAACACCGATTCCAACGAATCGATACTCGTCTTCATTTCCGCCTTTCTATCCACTACCTGAGATTCTTTTTGCTCGCATGAAACCAAGCTTACAAGCACGGCTAACATGAAAAATGCAACGATGAACTTTCTCATTTTTTTGGGAATTTCATTCGGTAATCCACTTTGATTTTCCCTTTCGAGATGTTCTGTAGCTTGCCTTTAATCATACGTCTTCTCAATGGTGACAAGTGCTCCACAAACAAAACTCCTTCAATGTGATCGTATTCATGTTGAACCACCCGAGCAGCTAAACCGCTCAGCTCTTCTTCGTGTTCAACCCAATTCTCATCGAAGTAGCGAATGCGTAATGTCTCATGGCGATAGACATCTTCATGAATATCAGGAATGCTTAAACAACCTTCAGAAAAAGCCCATTCTTCTCCTTCTTCATTCAGAATCTCTGGATTGATAAAGGCTTTCTTAAAGTCTTTGAGTGTCTCGTATTCCTCATCTCCCTCTTCTACAAAACCACTGGCATCTACAACGAATAGTCGAAGTGACTTTCCCACTTGGGGTGCCGCCAACCCAACACCATGTGCGTTGTACATGGTCTCGTACATATCTTCAATTAGCTTAGGCAACTCTGGATCGTTCTTTTCCAAATCCTCTCCTCTCTTTTTCAGAACAGGATCACCATATGCTACAATCGGTAAAATCATCTATCTCTAATTTGAAGGGCAAAGGTATGAAAGTTACAACGCTAATCTAAGCAGAGAAATGAGGATGTAATCTCGCTACTCCATCTAAATTGCAGACCTTTGCGCCATGGGTAAATTATTGGCATTTGATATCGGCGAACGCAGAACGGGAATCGCAGAAAGTGATCCGATGAAAATTATTGCATCTCCCGTAGGCTACGTGGAAACCTCAACGCTTCTCGACTGGCTGACATCGCACTTATCCAACAACGAAGTTGAAACCCTGGTCGTTGGTAAACCTATTCGAATGCACGGTGTGCCTTCCGACGTAGAGACGTTTATTTCAGAGCTCATTGTCAAGGTGCAATCTGCCCACCCTAATCTTTCTATAGAACGTGAAGATGAGCGCTTTACATCAAGAATGGCTCAACGCGCAATGATTGATGGGGGAATGAAAAAACAGAAGAGAAAAGAAAAGGGAATGGTCGACCAGATTTCCGCAGTACTCATCCTGCAATCGTTTATGAATAGAGGACCATCCTTTTGATTCAGACCTTATCTTTGCAGACTTAAAATTTGAACACTTTGTCATGATTGATACACTTCAACAAAAGATAGAAGCCGCTTGGGTAAACAGAGATCTTCTCCAAAACTCAGAAACACAAGACGCGATTCGAAAAGTAGTTGAATTGTTAGATAGCGGTGAACTTCGCACTGCTGAACCGACTAACGACGGCTGGAAGGTGAACGAATGGGTGAAAAAAGGAGTGATTCTCTACTTCCCTATTCAAAAAATGGAAACCATCGAGGTGGGTCCATTCGAGTTCCATGACAAAATCGCATTGAAAAAAGACTACGCAGCTAAAGGAGTTCGCGTTGTTCCTCATGCCATTGCTCGCTACGGATCATATGTATCTAAAGGAGTGATTATGATGCCAAGCTACGTGAACATTGGCGCCTACGTAGACGAAGGCACGATGGTAGATACGTGGGCTACAGTGGGTTCATGTGCTCAAATTGGAAAGAACGTTCACCTCAGCGGAGGTGTTGGAATTGGTGGAGTTCTTGAGCCAGTTCAAGCTTCTCCTGTTATTATTGAAGATAACTGCTTCATCGGTTCTCGATGTATTGTAGTGGAAGGTGTGCACGTGGAAAGCGAAGCTGTTCTCGGTGCTAATGTTGTCCTAACGGCTTCTACCCGCATCATCGACGTAACGGGTAATGAACCTGTTGAAATTCGTGGAAGAGTTCCAGCGCGATCTGTCGTAATACCAGGTACAACCACGAAAAAATTCCCAGCAGGAGAATATCAAGTACCTTGTGCGCTTATTATCGGAAAGCGCAAGCCTTCAACAGATTTGAAGACTTCTCTAAATGATGCGCTACGCGAGTATAACGTTGCCGTTTGATGAAAATAGGTTTTGACGCAAAGAGGTGTTTTAGAAATACCACCGGACTTGGAAATTATAGTCGGCATATTGTAGATATGCTAGCTACTGCTCCGGAGGAATTTGACCTTCACCTCTATACGCCCAAAACCGGAAGCGCCTACCCATCACCGCCGAAGAATGCACACATCCATACTCCATCAGGAATTTGGAAAGGTCCACTCGGTTCCGTGTGGAGGACTACCCAATTGGCAAGTGAGGCCGCCTCAGATCACATCGATATCTTTCATGGGTTGAGCAATGAACTTCCGATTGGTCTTCACAAAAAAGGAATTGCGTCTGTAGTGACCATTCACGATTTGATTTTTGAGCGATATCCGAGTTTCTATAAAACCGCTGATCGAAAGATCTATCGGAAGAAGTTCTACCATGCCGCTCATAGTGCA
This sequence comes from Phaeocystidibacter marisrubri, assembly GCF_008933165.1. Classification (NCBI taxonomy): domain Bacteria; kingdom Pseudomonadati; phylum Bacteroidota; class Flavobacteriia; order Flavobacteriales; family Phaeocystidibacteraceae; genus Phaeocystidibacter; species Phaeocystidibacter marisrubri. Next base: position 566,836 of record NZ_WBVQ01000001.1, on the reverse strand, counting down.
GACATAGTTGTAGCTATCAGCGAACAAACGAAGTTCGATTTGATGGAATTTTACAAGGTTCCAGAATCGAAGATTGAAGTTATTTACCAAGATTGTAACCCCGTATTTGACACGAACTTCAGTGAAGAGGAACTCTCGAAAATCACCCGAGATTACAACTTGCCTTCGGAGTTTATCCTCCAAGTAGGGACCCTCGAGCAAAGGAAAAATGTGGGAACAACAGTACGAATGCTAGCTCACATTCCTGAAATCCCATTGGTACTCGTTGGTCGCTCTACACCTTACTTTGAAGCCTTGATGAAAGAGGCGGAACTGGGGGGATATTCCGATCGAATTCACCACATCCGTGTGGATGGTATGCGAGATTTAGTGGCCTTTTATCAAATGGCTACCGTTTTTGTCTATCCTTCAATTTTCGAAGGATTCGGCATTCCGATTATTGAAGCCCTTCGATCTAAAACACCAGTAGTTACAACTAACAGTGGTGTTTTCCCAGAAGCCGGAGGCCCAGATTCTCTGTATATCAATCCAGAAGATGAAGAAGAACTGGCCAATTCCGTTCAGCTTCTGCTCAATGATTCCGACCTCAGACAATCTGCCGTTGACGCGGGATATACATTTGCCGAGAAGTTCCGTACTTCGCAACTGCTTTCAGAATGGACCACCCTTTATAAGCGATTGAAAAAATAGCGTATGACTCCCATTACTGCCATCATTCCCACATACAACGAAGAGGTTTGTATCCGCAAATCCCTAGAATCTGTTCTTTGGGCTGATGAAGTGATTGTGGTAGACTCCTTCAGCACAGATCGTACGGAATCCATTGTTCGCGAATACGACAAGGTGAAGTTCATTCAACACGAATACAAAAACTCCACCTCACAGAAGAACTGGATTATTCCCCAAGCGGAGAATGATTGGGTGTTCATCCTAGATGCAGATGAATGGGTAGAAGAAGATGCCATTGCGGAACTGCGCGAAATGGCAAACAACCCCAGCGAATACGTCGCCTTTAGATCACTGCGCACCAATTACTTCATGGACAAACCCGTGAACCACGTTTGGAAGGGAGATTCGGTAATTCGATTGATCAACAAGAACAAATGTAGATACGAAGACAAGGAGGTTCACGGTGAAATACTGGCTAATGGTCCAGTTAAAACTCTTCAACACCCTATTCAACACGACACATATAGAGGAAAAGGATACGATTCATTCATGTTGAAATCACTGCGTTACAGCACGTGGTCTGCTATGGATAAAATCGACAAGACTCCCAAAGTGACTGGATTTCACTTTATCATTAAGCCCTTCTTCACCTTCTTCAAGCACTATGTATTAAAAGGTGGATTCAAGGATGGAACTCCGGGCTTAATCCTTTCCTGTTTGAACGCTTGGAACGTTTTTCAGCGATATGTGAAAGTTTACCGAATGCACAGAGGTGAAACCTTCCAAAAAGAACTATTCAAGTAACTAGAGTAGAATTTCTCGATACAAGTCTAGATAGTTCTTCATGGCTTCGTCCCAAGTGAACTTGCTCGCACGATCTTTTAACTTTTCAGCGGCATTTGCATCTTTAGAGAATGCGTCTAACCCCGATTTGATCTTGTGGGCCATGCTTGAAGCGGTCATCTTTTCAAAGTAGTAAGCCACCTCTCCTCCTATTTCGGGCAAACTGGTGGCTCTACTCAAAAACACGGGAGTACCAACCGACATCGCCTCAATTGGTGGCATTCCAAATCCTTCGGCAAAGGAGGGAAACAGTACTGCCGACGCATTTCTATAGCACCAATCTTTTTCGCCTTCGCTGATTTTGCCCGGCAAATGAACTCTTCTCGAAAGTCCGTACTTCTCAATTTCTGCCTTCACTTCTGCACCATAGGAGGTGGATGAATCTCCAGCTAAAACCAAGTGGTAATCAGGAAAAGACAACATAACTTCCACCAATAAGTGGAAATTCTTCTTGGGGTTGAAAATGCCAATGCTAAAAAAGAAGGGAATTTCAGGGTTGAAACCTTTCAAGGGTTGAGAAACAACATTTGACTGCAACTCTACTCCATTGTGAATGACGCTCACTTTTCGTCCTACTTGTGGAAACACTTTGAGCAAATCTCCCTTGGTAAATTCAGAAATACAAGTGATGTAATCCGCCTTCTTCACTTCAGCTCCTAAGCGTTTTTGGTACTTCGCGGCTTTTGCAGGAGACTTTTCATACAAGAAATTCAAATCGTGAACCGTGAGCAACCACTTCGTATTACGCGGTGGTTTATGCGAAGGAAGTTGGTACAAACTGTGCCATAAATCCGCCGTACTTCCCGATCGCAAATACCGATGATGCCACTTCGCCTTCTTCGCATTATCAGCAAACAGATGTTCTGGAGCTCCCCATCCGAAAATTTCGAATTGAAACTCATCACTCCCCTTCTCTACGGCGTATTCGGCAAAGCGCATAGAAAACTGCCCCAGACCGGAATTTGGAACCTTTGTTCGATACGTATCAATCCAAATAATAGGTCTTTTCGATGCCAAGTGATATTCTCCTAAAAAGTGAGCGTAAAATGAACTCCAGCAAAGCTAGTTAAAGCAAGTTGGAAATGTGCGTTCCCTTCTTTCGTAATCCACAATTCCAAAGGCCTTTTCGCAATCGTTTTATTAACTTCGCGCCCTAATTCGACGTCAATTCACCCAGCACATGCTCATTCAAATTGCAACCCTGTTTTTGTTCATCGTTGCTGTGCTCGCCATTTTAGCGGTTTATGCCTATAAAGTAGGGCTCCATCTGCAATTAATCCAGATTGAGAAGCACATGGAGCCGGGAAGAATCATGGACATTGTCTTTTTTGATTTCAAGAATGCCGACGAACGAAAATTGCGTGTGGAAGCCTTCCTTCGTTATCCATTGATGTTCCCTGTTGTGATTGAAGAGGACGACAATGATGAAGTGGTTCAGCTCAAAAAGAAAATCAAGAACTCGAATTACGGGTTGTACTTATTGCTCATTGCATTGATTATCTTAAATGCGATGAACGCCTAAACAGGCTCATTCTCAACCATGGAGAAAGCTCAAGACATTGCCAAATTTGTAGACACGTCCATCTTTCACGTTATTGGAAAGTGTGCGGATGAACTCGACATGCCTTGTTATGTAATTGGCGGATATGTCCGAGATCGGTTGCTAAATCGCGGCAATGGAAAAGACATTGATGTTGTGGTCATTGGCTCGGGAATTGACGTAGCGAAACGAGTAGCGAAAGCGCTTCCGGGTAAGAACAATCTCAGTGTATTCAAGAATTTTGGAACAGCTCAAGTCAAGCACGGCAATCTCGAAATTGAATTTGTAGGTGCCCGAAAGGAAAGCTATCGCGCTGATTCGCGCAAACCCATTGTGGAAGACGGCACTTTATCCGACGATCAAAATCGCAGAGACTTTACCATAAATGCGCTGGCAATTGGGTTGAGTAAAGGTGAGTACGGAAAACTCCTTGATCCTTTTGATGGACTAAAGGACCTGAAAGACGGTCTGATTCGTACACCACTTGAACCGACGATTACTTTCTCTGACGATCCGCTTCGAATGATGCGTGCCGTTCGCTTTGCAACGCAATTGAACTTTACCATTGTGGACGAAAGCATGAAAGCCCTAGCTTCTCAAGCTTCTCGATTGGAAATTATTTCCATGGAGAGAATCATGGATGAATTCAATAAAATAATGGCAGCTCCTCAACCGAGCAAAGGGCTTGCTCTTCTCTATAAAACGGGCCTACTCGAACAATTTCTTCCCGAAATGCTAGCTTTAAAAGGCGTGGAGGAAGTTGAAGGACAAACGCATAAAGACAACTTCTGGCACACTCTAGAAGTTGTAGACAATATCGCCACACGAACCGATGACGTTTGGGTCCGATGGGCTGGATTGCTACACGACATTGGAAAACCTCGAACCAAGAAGTTTTCAAAAAAGGTGGGATGGACCTTTCACGGTCATGAGTTTTTGGGAAGTAAAATGGTTCCAAAAATCTTCAAACGCCTTAAACTACCAATGAACGACAAAATGAAATTCGTTCAGAAATTGGTAAAAATGAGCTCTCGTCCTATTGCCGTGGTCAGCGATGACGCTACAGATTCCGCCGTACGACGATTACTCTTTGATGCGGGAGACGATATAGATTCTTTGATGATTTTGTGCGAAGCCGATATCACTACAAAGAATCCGAAAAAGAAGAAGCGATACCTCAAGAACTATGATGTAGTTCGAAACAAAATGGTTGAAGTTGAGGAAAAAGATCGCCTGAGAAACTGGCAACCACCTATTTCTGGAGATGAAATAATGAAGGCATTCCAAATGAATCCGGGACCTGAAATCGGACAAATTAAGGATGCCATTCGCGAAGCAATATTAGAAGGAGATATTCCCAATGAACACGAAGCAGCCCATGCTTTTATGATTTCAAAAGGAGTAGAAATGGGGTTAAAACCCGCTGAATAAAAAGATCTGTCATGAGTACTATTCACAAACTACGCGTAATCCTCGACACCAAGGAAGACATCTTTAGAGACATCGATGTTCCTGCGGATCACACCTTAGAGCAGCTTCACTCAGCGGTCCTCAATGCTTTTGGGATTGAAGACGGTGAAATGGCTAGCTTCTTTCACACCGATGAGAATTGGGCACAGGGAGAGGAGATTCCAATGGTAGACATGGGTGGACATCCCGATGCAGCTAGCATGGCTCAAGTTCATGTGGAAGACCTTCTTGTTCGTCCGGCCGACCGACTTCTATATGTATATGATTACCTGAACATGTGGACTTTCTTCGTGGAATTCGTTTCCACCTTCGAAGCCATTGAAGGAGAAGAATACCCTTCTGTATCACTCACATACGGAGATACCCCTAAAGAAGCTCCATCCAAAGACTTTGGTGGTGATGCTGGAAAATCAAGTGGTAGCGGCCTATTTGGCGACGCATTTGACGAAGGTGAAGGTGACGACGAAGAATACGACGGCGACCTCCATGAAGGGGAAGGAATGTGGGAATAGTCGATAGCCGTTGGCTTAAAGTACTTGAACTAAAAGCCAACGGATAATCGCTAAATAACCACGTCCCAAATACGATGAACGGGAACACTATTTCCGCCTTTAAGCACAATCTTCTTCTCGGTTTGAGCCCATATTGTGGTGGTAATTTTCTTTAATCCCACAGAATCCTCAAACACGATAGTAACCTTGTACTTCTCCAAGTTGCCTAAACTTGTAGCGCGGTGAATTCGCTGTGCACGCTCCTTAATCGACTGCCCGTCACGGAGCACTTCATCCTTTGGAAAAACCAATCCAACTACCTCTTCTTTCTCGATGAGTTGAGCGTTTTCATAAGCTTGTTCAAGGCTCATTTGTGTACTATTTGTTCGGATACCTGTATTCATTTGTCAACTTGCTTTATGGGGAAAGTATAAGATAGTGAATTTCTCAATTCGCTCAACCAGCAGTGGTTGACCATCTCGATATTTCTTCTGAACCTAACTCTTGGTTCAATTCTTGCGTTGATTGAGTGGAAGACCTAACGAAGTTCAACTCAAATTCGATGATGATGAGAAAACTACTCGCACTATTCCTCACCCTTCTTACCACACTAGCTATAGCACAAACTGGCAAACTCAATGGTGTGGTATGTGATCAAAACAACAAAGAACCTCTGGTTGGGGTTCGACTAATGCTCATACAAAACAATACCATGAGCGATGGAGTTGTCACTGATTTTGAAGGTAAATTCCTTTTTGAAAACATCTCTGCCGGAAAGTATACCCTGCGTGTAACCCACATCGGCTACGAATCCAAAGACATCACTGACATCATCATTAAACCTGGCCAGTTAACGAAAAAAGACGTTGAACTCGCACCTGAAGAGCTTTCCATTGAACTACTAGAAGTTGTTGAAGATGACATTGAAATTAGCGAGTTCGGCTATAATGCTCCAGTGTATGCGCATAGAAATAGAACCTCAAACGAAGAACAGCGCGAGCAATACAATCGCAACCTACCCGCTGGATTTCAAAGCATAGGCTACGCACCTCTCTCTACCTTTTCCATGGATGTTGATCGCGCTTCCTATACCAATGTTAAACGCATGATTGAAGAAGGGACTCCCGTTCCAACCGACGCCGTGCGATCTGAAGAGTTCATCAATGCATTCAGATACAGCGTAAAAGAACCGGGTGAAGACGATGTATTCGGATTTACAACGGAACTTACCCAGTGTCCGTGGAATGCAGATCATCAAATCCTCAGAGTGAGTTTAGCAACCGAAAATGTAAGGACAGATGACCTCCCTCCTTCTAACATGGTATTTCTAATTGATGTTTCTGGCTCCATGATGGGCCCTGATCGAATCGGCCTGATCAAGAAAGCGCTGATTATGGTGACTGACCAGTTGCGCGATCAAGACCGCGTTTCCATAGTGACTTATGCGGGAAGTACTCGCGTCGTTCTTGCCAGTACACCAGGAACCGAAAAAGACAAAATTTACAATGCGATTCAGGATTTATCTGCCTCTGGAAGCACCAACGGCGCAGGTGGAATTCAGTTGGCTTATCAGCAAGCACAAGAGGGATTTATTGAATCGGGGTCGAATCGTATACTTCTCTGTACAGACGGTGATTTCAATGTTGGTATCTCCACTCAAAGTGAACTCATTAAGATGATTTCTGAAAAGAGAAAAACAAACATCTTTCTTAGTGTGGTGGGCTTTGGTTCTGGAAATTACCAAGAAGGAACCATGGAGCAACTCGCCAACAATGGAAATGGCAACTTCAACTATGTGCGAGACTTATATGATGCCAAACGAATTTTCGTAGAAGAGTTTGGAGGCACCTTCTTTACGGTGGCCAAGGATGCAAAAATACAGGTGGAGTTCAACCCACTATTTGTGAAGCAATACCGCCTTATTGGTTACGAAAACCGGATGTTAAAGGATGAAGATTTCGACAACGATGAAGTAGATGGAGGCGAAGTGGGAATCAATCATCAAGTAACCGCAATCTATGAGATTGTTCCAGGAGATGGCAGCTCACAATCCAATCTCCAATATCAATCTTCTTCTCCTACTGGAAATACGGAAGAAATTGCCTCTGTTTCCATTCGATACAAATCTCCGAATGGACATATTAGCGCCATAGAAAGTCTCCCTATTTCAAATCGTGTTGAGGACAAAATGAGCACTGACCAATTGTTCGCTTTATCGGTTGCCTCTTTTGCAGGTCTTCTTCGTGAAGATGATAATTTCCGAATTGAACTACCTGAAATTATTGAACTAGCCGTAAACGGAAAAGGTCGAGATGAAAATGGAGAACGTTCAGACTTTATCCAGCTCATGCGACTTTATCAAAATCTTCAAGCCTCAGCTCATACCGACTAAGCTCCTCTTTCTTTTGTGATTGTTTGTGTGTATTGCCCTGCGTTAATAGCGCGGGGCGATTGCATTATGTCGAGGGTATGTCGACCTTTGTCCCATGTCGAAACCAACGCTCATTGCAGTACTAGGCCCAACCGCTTCTGGAAAAACCGAATGGGCCATACAATTGGCAGAACACTTCGGGTCAGAAATTCTCTCGTGTGATTCTCGTCAATTCTATCGTGAGCTCAAAATTGGTGTTGCCCGCCCATCCGAAGAAGAATTGGCCAGAGCTGTTCATCATTTCATTGCCGACCGCTCCATTGAAACACCGCTATCTGCAGGCGAGTACGAACGTGAGGCACTAGCTAAGCTCGATATGCTATTCTCCAAAAACCCTGTCCAGATTGTAGTTGGAGGAAGTGGACTCTTTGCCAAAGCGTTGATGGAGGGGTTTGATGACATGCCTGAAGTTGATCCTTCCATTCGCGAACGACTCAATGCGGAATTTGCCCAAAACGGAATCGATCCATTGCGTGAGATGTTACTCAAATTAGATCCCGAACATGCTAAACGGGTGGATTTGCACAACCACCAAAGAGTGATCAGAGCCCTAGAAATCTGTCTTCAAACCGGAAAGCCTTACTCCGTTTTCCGCAGTAAAAAGCGTACAAGTAGGCCTTTTGACGTGATTAAAATCGCTCCGGATTGGGAGAGAGAAATTCTGTATGAGCGCATCAACACAAGAGTAGATCTCATGGTTTCTGAGGGATTGGAAGAAGAAGCTCGTTCAGTTCTACCCTTCCGACACTTTACGGCATTGCAAACGGTGGGGTACCGCGAGTGGTTTGACCATTTTGACGGATTGATGGATCGAGAAACCTGCATAGCCAAGATAAAACAGAACAGCAGAAACTACGCGAAGCGTCAGCTCACATGGAATCGCAAAGAGAGCGATCTACGTCTCTTTAATCCTACGGATTTCGATGAAGCATTAGTAACTATCGAATCTAAATTGCGCTAAATTCGTCGCATGCGAAGACCACTGCTTCTACCCTTTGTACCCCTTTACTGGATTGCAACTTCTGTTCGCAACTCCCTGTTCGACTTGGGAATACTTCGCTCTAAGTCATTCCCCATTCCCATCATTTGTATGGGAAACATATCTGCGGGTGGCACGGGAAAAACACCTCACACCGAGTGGATTCTACATCAATTTTCTGAAAAATATAAAATTGCTGTTTTGAGCAGGGGGTATGGCAGAAAAACCAAGGGTTACCTCGAAGCTACTCCTAATAGCACCGCTAGAGAAATCGGAGATGAACCACTTCAAATCGCGCAGCGCTTCCCCCATGTTAAGGTGGTTGTTTGCGAAGATCGAGTGAATGGTGTGAATCAATTACTTCAAGATAAAAATGCCCCCGATGTAATTGTATTAGATGATGCATTCCAACATCGCTATGTGCATGCAGGATTGAATTGGGTTCTCACTCCGTACAACGACTTATTCACCAAAGATTTTCTACTGCCCGCAGGAAACTTGCGTGAAGATGTGCGAGCCTTGGAAAGAGCGGATATCATCACCGTGACCAAGTGTCCACATAAACTGAATCAAGAGGAGCGTGAAATTCTACGCAAGGAGATTAATCCTACGGATGTCCACACTCTGTCCATGAGTAGAATGACCTACCTCCCCCTCACCAATGCGCAGAATCACAGCGTGCAGAACCCCAAATCAGCATTGGTAGTAACGGGTATTGCGAGTCCAGATCACCTCATCAACCACCTCATAGATCGAGGTGTTGAAGTTCATTCCCTTCGATTCAAAGATCATCGGGATTATACCCATTCCGATGCTCAGAGGATGATCAATGCATTTGAAAACAGCAATGTAGAATGTATCATTACCACCCGTAAAGACTTTGTTCGCTGGCCTTCCAATGCTGAGTTAGATGCCATTCCCACTTACATTCAAGACATCTCCATTGAGATGGATGAAGATTCTGGCGTTATTTACAGAATCATCGATCGATTTATTTCTGACTTTCAGGCCTAAGAGAGTGTTAACACATTCCCAGATTCCCTGCGGATTTACTTACTTTGCACTGCTGCAAAAACGCGATCAATGAGCGCATCAAAAATGGACGCCTGGGAGGCGATTATCGGACTTGAAGTCCACACCCAATTAAGTACCAAGAGTAAAGCCTATTCCTCTGACGCAACAGAGTATGGCGCTGCACCCAATTCACAAGTATCTCCAATATCACTAGGTCATCCAGGTACCTTACCTGTGGCCAACAAATCGGTGATTGAATACGCCGTGAGATTGGGCATAGCCTGTGGTTGTGACATCCGTGAATGGAATGAGTACGCGCGCAAGAATTACTTCTACGCCGACCTTCCAAAAGGATATCAAATTACTCAGGATAAAACACCTATCTGTACAGGAGGTGCTGTGAGAATTGAAACGACAGAAGGAGGTGAGAAATTCATCAACCTGACTCGAATTCACATGGAAGAGGATTCGGGAAAGAGTATTCACGATTTGGATCCTTTCCACTCTTTAATCGACCTGAACCGTGCCGGCGTACCCCTTCTAGAAATCGTTTCTGAACCTGATTTTAGAAATGGTGAGGAGGCTTATGCGTACTTGAACGAGATTCGAAAGCTCGTGCGCTACCTCGACATCAGTGATGGGAACATGGAGGAAGGCTCGCTTCGCTGTGACGTGAACGTATCGGTACGAAAGAGAGGAACAGAAAAGTTTGGAACCAAAGTAGAGGTGAAAAACCTGAACTCATTCCGCAATGTTCAAAAGTCCATCGACTTCGAAATCAACCGCCAAATTGCAGCTATTGAAGCGGGTGAAACCATTGTTCAAGAAACCAGAACATTCGATGCGTCTACCGGTGCCACAGCTATTTTACGAGCGAAAGAAGACGCACACGACTATCGATACTTCCCTGAACCAGATCTACAACCCGTTGTTGTTACACAAGACTATGTAGAGAAGGTAAAAACTACGCTCCCTCCCCTACCGCGAGAACTTTATTTGAAGTACACGGAGAACTTGGGGCTATCGGATTATGACGCCAAAGTATTAACCGAAGATAAAAGTGTAGCCATGTATTTTGAGGAGTGTTTGGCTCATACTCAAAATGCCAAAGGTGCTTCAAACTGGATTCAAGGTCCAATTAAAGGTTGGCTGAATGAACGTGCAGAAGTCATTGAAAACTTCCCAGTTCCAGCGGCTACGATTGCAGAACTGATTGCACTCGTAGATGATGGCAAGGTGAGTAACACAGTGGCCAATCAGAAGATTTTCCCTCTTCTTTTGGAAAAACCAGACGGCAAACCAGAGGCCATTGCTTCAGAAAACGACTGGGTTCAAGAGAGCGATTCAAACGCCCTTCAAGCACATGTTGATGCGGCTTTGGCACAGTATCCAGACAAGGTAGAAGAGTACAAAAATGGAAAGAAAGGTGTACTCGGACTCTTTATGGGCGAAGTGATGAAACTATCACAAGGAAAGGCTGACCCGAAAGTGGCCAGCCAAATGTTGAGAGAAACTCTAGAAAAATAATTTCCATGAGAATTTATCTAGCTGCTATTGCAGGAATTGCATTGCTTTCTTCCTGTTCGAACACATCGAATCAGGAGACTTTTCACATTGAAGGAAATGTGAATACAGATGATGTTGCTTACATCCAACAATTGATGGGTGACAGTACAGTGGTAGTAGACACTCTCGATTTATCGGGGAGCCACTTTAGCGCTGATATTCCGGCCAATGGTGAAGATGGGATTTACAATGTGATGTTTGCTGGAAACGTTAATTTCCGTTTTGCGGCAAGCCCAAATGACACCTTGAAATTTGATATTAACATCACACCGACCTTCCTACATTACACGGTGGAAGGAAACGAATACAGCAAGTTGCTTCAGGAGCAGCAAGTACTAATGGGAAACACCATCAGCGTGCTTGACTCATTGGATGGCATCAACAAGATGTACAGAGACAGTGTGAATTTTGAAGAGGTTCGCATGGGACTCAATCAAGTCTATCAAAGCACCATGATTAATCATCGTCAGGCTTTGATTGACATGGTGAATGACGACAGTACGAACCTCACCAACATCTTTGTGATCTATCACCAAGTGGGAAATTCTCCTGTCTTGAACCCTTCAACCGACATTGATATCTTTTATCGCATCGACAACGGTGTGTTTTCGAGATATCCCGACCACCCAATTGCGAAAACCTACCACAATAGCATCCAGAAATTCCGCGAGAACGTTGCTCGTCAGCGTGCTGCCCAACAAGCTCGCATGAGCATTCAAGAAGGGGCATTGGCACCGAGCATTACTCTAAAAGATCCTTTCGGAGAAGAAAGAGCTCTAAAGGATTTGCGCGGTAAAGTGGTGTTGATTGACTTCTGGGCCTCTTGGTGTATGCCATGTCGACAAAACAACCCACACCTTGTGAGTATGTACAACAAGTACAAGAACAAAGGATTTGACATCTATTCCGTTAGTCTTGATGGTTTGCCGAATCAAAGGGGTCTTCCTAGGGAGGATTGGAGAAATGCGATTCAACAGGACGGCTTGATTTGGCCGAATCACGTCAGCGACTTAAAGGGATGGGACTCTGAAGTGGTTACTTCTTATGGCATTGAAGGTATTCCATTCACTGTACTCATCGACCGTGAAGGTTACATCTTGGGAACCAACTTGCGTGGCGAAGCACTTGAGCAAAAATTAGAGATCTATTTGGGAAATTAATTGGAAATGCGGCTGATGAGATCATGAAGGCGGTTGCTATACCCTACTTCATTGTCGTACCAGCCCACTACTTTCACTTGTTTTCCGAGTACAGAAGTTAGTTGTTCATCAAAGAGACAACTCTCTTTCAAACCCACAATATCGGCGGACACAATCGGATCTGCCGTATAGCCTAAAAAGCCTTTCAGTTCATTCTGAGAGGCTTTTTTAAATGCGGCATTCACCTCTTCTACGGTCGTATCTGATTTAACGGTAAAGGTGATATCGGTCAATGAACCATCAGGAACAGGAACGCGGATTCCACATCCTCCCATCTTTCCCTCTAAATCTGGAAACACCTTAGAAAGTGCTTTTGCTGCTCCGGTTGTAGTAGGCACCATGGAAAGAGTCGCAGCCCTAGCTCTTCTCAAATCCTTGTGTGGAGCATCATGGAGACGTTGATCACTCGTAAAACTATGCACAGTAGTGATATAAGCGTGCTCAACGCCAAAATTCTCGCGAATCACCTTGATCATTGGCGCAGCACAATTCGTTGTACACGACGCATTAGAAACGATGGATGGATGTGTGGTGAGCAATTCATCATTGATTCCCAATACTACCATCGGAACTTCTGCATCTGCAGGAGGCGCACTGAGAACCACCTTCTTCACATGACCTCTCAAGTGGTGTTCTAAATCTGGACGGGTCTTAAACTTCCCGGTAGATTCCAATACCACATCCACATCCTTCCATTCAATTTCAGCAGGTGTACTTGAAGAAGACAAGCGTATGGGTCTTCCATTTACTTGAATCTGCGAATCTGCAAAATCTACTTCACCAGGGAATCTTCCATGAACGCTATCATACTTTAGAAGATGAGCCAATGTAGGGCCATCGGCTAGATCGTTGATTTGAACAACGCGAATAGCGTTTGATGCTTCTGAAATCCGGAGGAACATTCTCCCAATACGTCCAAAGCCGTTAATGCCAACTCGAATCATGTGCGCGATAAATTGAGAATACGAAAGTACAACTTCGAGGTAGACAGAATAAAAAAAGAGCCGCACAATGGCGGCTCTTCTTCTGTATTAAAGTGTGCGAATACTATCGCTGAACAATCACTTTTGCAGTGTTAATGGTGGAACCGTTAGCCAAGCTCACCATGTAAGCACCAGCACTCAATCCGTTAAAGTTCACTTCAACAGTTTGCTCACCTGCACCCATTCTACCGTAGTTGATAGAGCGAACTACACGGCCATTCAAATCGCGCACAGTAACCGATACTTCAGAAGTTGCGTTCAATTCGAATGCGATCGTTGACTTGGTCTTCGCTGGGTTAGGGAAGATATTCAACTCCTCACGGTTATTGAATGTCATTTCATTCTCCTCAACAGAAACCGGACGGTTGGTAAGAGTTGAACCTGTTCTGTAGAAACCTCTACCGTGAGTTGCGATGTAGAAATCACCTTCTACAATTGTTGTATCAGCTGGGCTCAACTTGTTTGTGCGGTACTGCTCAATTTCAAACACTGGAACCATAGGCATACCGTTGTTCTCATTGGTCCACTGTGGAGTACCTGCCGCATCAATATCTTGAATGGCAAACATACCCAACTCGGTACCGAGTAGAACCGCACCTGCATCTCCCTTGTCGAATGAAGAGGCATATACTGGCATAGCTGGAAGGTTACCTTGCTTAGATGTAAATACTGGCGAAGCAGAGGTAGCATTTGTTGAGTAGTATACGTAATCTGTTTGACCGTAGTTACCCAAAGTTGCAATCACGCGATCGTTATCGTTAGGGTCTACAGAAACACTGGTCACGTTTCTACCAAAGCTGCGGATCAAATCAACAGCAACTGGTGTAGGTTGACCTACAGTATCGAACAAGATATCTGCATCGTCGGTGCGGGCAGCATCAAGATTTGAGATACGGTAAAGGCGACCAGAAGTGGTACCCACGTAACAGATATCACCATCAGAAGTTACGGTCATGCTCAAAGGAGATTCACCGTTTTGAAGCTGCGCAACTTTCCACCAATCTGGAGTTCCGCTGAAGTCAAGTGCTTCGCGAGTCATCCAAATACCACCGGCAAAAGCACCGTTGTTATCGTGAGAAGTAAGACCTGCAATCAAGAAGGATTGAACAACATCTTGGAAGTAAGCGGTATCGTTAGCACCAAGAGTTTGTGTCAATTGAACATCCATTAAAAGCCCACCTGTTTTACTCGGTACGCGGAACTCAGATCCAGCAGGGTAGCTCACGTTACAAGTAACTACAATCTCAGCAAGAGGAGCTGTATTGAAGGTTGCCATGTAAGTTCCTGTTGCAGCATCAAACGTTCCTGTACCGTCACCCGTTAGATTACCTGCTGCATCAGATTGTAGTGAAAGGGCTCCACTTACAATTTCAAAAGATGATGCATCAAATACTGCTGGAGCATAAGGACGGGACAAAGTAGATGTAAACGTAACGTCTGTACCGTTACCGAAACCAAGACTTTGAGAAGCTGGGAAAGCGTAGAACATTACACTGTCGATAGACTCTAGGTCGTTATCGTCTTCGTAAAGCTCATAAGGCATAATCCAGTTGGCAAATCCACCCGACATAGGCTGGAACAAGTTCTTCATGTTTCCTTCGTAGAAAGCAGAGAAAGACTCACCGTTGTTCTCTGAACGACCAAGGTCACCGTTCTGGTTTTCACCGAACATTACCTTCGGTACCAACCAAGAAATCTCAGCTTCACCACCATCTGCAAACTTGTTATTGATTTGCAAACGCGTGCTGTAACTAGCAAAGTTTTGAGAACCGTCGATCAATTGAGTACCATTATCTTGTGTACCGCCAAGTAGGCTGCGATCTTGACCCAAACCGAACTTGTAGAACTGAATGGTACGGAAGTTCAAGTTGCGCTCTCCCCAAGTTACACCGTGGTCACTTGATTTAAAGATACCGCCGTCACTCGCCAACCACAAAATGTCTGGGTTCTTAGGATCTGAAATAAGTTCGTGAAGGTCAGAGTGGATGTAGTAAGGGTTACCAGGAGAATCATTGGTAGTATTCACTTGGCTCCACTGACCGTTGTACCAGGTCCAAAGTGTAATACCACCGAACCAAATTCTATTTTTATCTTTTGCACTAACGGAGAAAAGTAGGTCGTAGATACCTTGACAGCTAGAACCACTACACATTGGATCGAACTGAGCACCTTTCGTTCCGATTTGAGTCCAGGTAGCACCTGCATCAATGGAGCGGTACACACCTTTCAATTGACTACCATTACCTTCAACCACGTAGATGTAGTTAGGGTCTTGTGGCGAAACCGCAATTCTCATACGACCTTGCGTACGAGGAAGTGTTCCTGCCATACCTGAACCTGAAGAAAGTTCAGTCCAATCACCCGCGTTCCCTGTAGAAGAGTACATCAAACGGCTACCATTATCTACATAAAGGTTACCATTCACGTCAATTGTGAAGTCACGAGTGAAACCAGAAAGAACGATGCTCCAAGTTTGGCCACCGTCTTGAGATCTACGCAAACCACCTGGAGTAGCGGCATAGATTGTGTTTGCATCATTTGGATCGGCTTCAATATCACCAACAGCGGCCCAACCATCGTTGGTTGTTGGGCTAGAAGGAACCGTGTTCGGCAATACAGTAAATGTCTTACCGTTATCGGTACTCTTGAAGATACCACCACCGATGAAAGCAGGAGTACTTGAAGCACCATTACCAAAGTAACCGATGAATGGGAATTCTCCAGTACCGTAGTAGATATCGCCATTTGTCGCTTGACAAATAGAAACTACTGCTAGGTTTTCATCCATTGGACTCACTGGAATCCAAGATGAACCGCTTGTACGTGAACGATAAAGTCCACCACTTACGGAAGCAGCATATACGATGTTAGAAGAATCGCGATCTACCAAAAGAGCTCGAGCTCTACCACCAGAGTTTGCTGGCCCTAGACTCTCCCACTGGAGATTAAGCGTTTTGTTACTCGACAAAGCCGAAGCTTGTCGGCGAGCCTCTTGTTCCATTCTTGGATCAACAGTACCCGTTGTGATATCTACACGAAGTGAATTGAGATACTCTGCCGCTCCGGCAATAGCCTCAACTCCCGAGGAAGTTGCTCTAGGAGTATAACGTGCTTGTAAGCTCTGCGTTGCAAACAATGCTGAGCCAACAACGCTAATTCCAACTAAACCAAGGAGTAAACGTCCATTTTTCATACACAAATCTTGTTATCGCGATTCTGAGGCGTTAAAAATAGGTAAAATGTGTGTTTTACAAGGGAAAAACTTAACCCTTACTTCACACTAAATGTTTTTCAGCGTGATAACTCGACCGAACAAGCGGTCCGCTCTCCACATATCTGAATCCCATTTCTAAACCAATTTCTTTGTACTTATCAAATTGTTGAGGTTCAACAAAGTTAACGACAGGAAGGTGCTTAGGGGTTGGTTGTAAGTACTGTCCAAGTGTAATAATATCCACATTCGCCGCTCTCAAGTCGCGCAATGTTTCAATTACTTCCTCCTCTGTTTCTCCCAGTCCGAGCATAATGCCCGACTTCGTTCTGTGAATTCCACTCTCTTTCAAATAGCGAAGAACTTCAAGACTTCTCTCATACTTCGCCTGAATACGAACCTTTCTGGAAAGGCGTTTTACCGTTTCCATATTATGAGAAACAATCTCTGGATTGGCCTCTACGATTCGATCAATGTTGCGCGTAATCCCTTGAAAATCTGGAATTAGGGTTTCCATGGTTGTCCCTGGACTCATTCTTCTCACCGCTTTGACGGTTTCAGCCCATAGGATGGAACCACCATCGGCGAGATCGTCGCGGTCTACTGAAGTAAGGACACAGTGCTTTACTTTCATCAAACGCACAGAACGAGCTACGCGCTCAGGTTCATCCCAATCAATGGCATCTGGGCGACCTGTAGCAACGTTGCAAAAACCACACGATCGCGTACACGTGTTACCCGCAATCATGAAGGTAGCAGTACCCGCACCCCAACATTCTCCCATATTGGGACAATGTCCGCTTTCACAGATGGTATGTAGATCGTAATTATCTACCAGTTTGCGAACGCTTTTGTAGTTGCCTCCGGTTGGAAGCTTGACGCGCAACCATTTTGGCTTGCCTGTCTTTGTCTTATTTTCTTCTGTTGAAGTGCTCATTTAGAACCACTTGTTTCCAAAGTTGAAACTTACGTACAACTGCCACCACAAGGCTAAGTTGTCCGTTTCTGCCATTACCGGAACTCCACCCGGTTCATACAACCCAAACCAACTTGGGTAGTAATCAAAAATCGCCCCCACTTCCATGGAGGTGATGCGTTGATCGAGGAAGTTGTAATCAAAACTAACTCCCACTTTTCCATATACGCCTAGGCGCATTTGGGTTTCATTAAATCCAGTGAAGAAAGAATCTTCACCGTATACGTATACATTATCGTGTTCGTCTGGATTGTAGCGTTCAACCACATCGATGTAAGTACCATCACCGCTAACCTTTCGAACTTCCACATAAATCGGTTTCAAAAACCCCAAAGCGACACCGCCATAGGTTTGAAGCGAAATGGAAACCGAGCCCTGATCGGTTTTGTCAAACAGGATTCTCTCCCGTCCATAGCCTCCACGCAGGGCAAAAAAATCATTGATTTTACCAAAGGTGAAGCTTCGAGAATTCCCCAAAATGCTTTGAACTGGGTATTTTATTTCTCTGGGATGACGATAACTGGTGTAGTCTATCTCGTATCCCCATTTATTGTAACCATCAGAGTAAGAAAGTCGGCGAAAATTAACTCCCGGCCAAGGAGATCGCGTGTGTAAGATCAAACCCACTGAAAATTCCTCTCGATAGACCGTACGTCGAAAGTCGGCATCTGTCTCAATCTGACCTTCTGCCAACATACTCAACAATACCACTCCTATCGTTAGAAATTTACGCATGTTCCATCCAAGTATCTACTACCTCTGAACTCACTCCTTCGTGAGAAGTGTGTTCCACACATTTTCCGTCTACTATCCATAGTAGCTGAGGCGACTGATGACCCACGCCATACTTTTCTGCGATGGCATTGGATACAGAACGATACCTCAACAGGTCTAAATAGTAAGCGGGAATTTCATCCGTATCTAACCCCGACAAACGTCTTTGTGCCATTGATGAAATGAAACAACGGGTACTGTGCTTGTAAATCAACACACCCTTGCCATTCCGAGAAGCACTATCAATTTCATCCAATTGGCTCTCCGAAGTGAGCTCGATGAAACCTTTCATCATGCTCGGTACTCTACGTCAGGCTGACCCGCGTCACCCTGAAATGCTGGGCAAGGTTCATGAGATCCACACGAGGCTACTAGAAGACCTAAGGCTGCTATCAATGCAAAAGTCAATCGCTTCATTCTGGTGATTTTTCTGTTCTTTGTATAAATGACAAATGTAGCCAAAATAGCGTAAGCGCTTCAGACAAATTCTCTTCTGCTTTACATGACCACAACCACATTGTCCATACGTAAGTACGTACCCGAGCGTTGGTTGGATGCCATTTTTCCAAAAAATGCTCCGTCTACATTCGATTCACTATTCGACTATATTGACAACGAATTTTCTACCAAAAAGGTTTATCCCCCCAAAGAAGAGACCTTCAAAGCACTGGAATATTGTGCCCCAGAAGAGATCAAAGTGGTAATTGTTGGACAGGATCCATATCACGGTCCCAACCAAGCACACGGCCTTGCCTTTTCCGTTCCCAATGGCATCACTATCCCTCCTTCTCTCAAGAACATCATTAAGGAAATGGGACATGATATAGGATGTGGAACACCGAGTTCGGGCAATTTAGAATCGTGGGCCAAACAAGGTGTTCTCTTGTTGAACTCGAGTCTAACCGTTGTAGAGTCTAAACCAGGTAGCCACGCAAAATCGGGTTGGCAAGATCTCACAGACACCCTCATTCAATACATTTCCGCTCAACAGAAAAACGTCGTTTTTATACTGTGGGGAAGTCATGCGATTTCTAAATCAACTTTGATTGAGGATCACAAACACCTCATTCTAACCGCACCTCACCCTTCACCTCTTTCAGCGTATAAAGGATTTTTTGGATGCGCTCATTTCAGCAAAACGAATGCGTACCTTGTCGATTCGGGAAAATCGCCCATTGATTGGTGTCTCGAATCCCCAAACCTGTTTTCAAACGTCTAATTTTCAGATGGAAATACTTTTTGTCATACTCTCTGCCCTGTCTTTCATTCTGTTGGTGATTCTCCTGATTCGATCTCAAACGAACAAGACGCCCGAAGTAGACTTGAATGCCTATGTAAGTGTTGACCTGCTCAAGCGTGAGCAAGCCTATGTAGCTGAACTCAAATCGAACAATGAAAAATTGAGTGCCGAATTGATGGAACTCAATAGAATGATTTCAGCGGAGAAACAGGCTAAAGTTGATTTAGAGCGTCGTCTCGAAGAACACGCCGCTGAAGTGGAAAAGCTTCAAGAAAAATTCCAGAAGGAGTTTGAACTGGCTGCCAATCGCATCTTAGACAAAAACACCGAGAACTTCCAAAAGCGAAGCTCGGAACAGATGAAAACCATCCTCTCACCACTTCAAGAAAAGATTGTCTCTTTTGAAAAGAAAGTGGTAGAAACCCATGAAAAAGGAGTTTCTGAACGCGCTGCTTTAAAAGCGGTGGTAGAACAACTCAGTCTACAAAACAAGAACCTGAGCGAAGAGGCTCAAAACCTCACCAAGGCCCTTAAGGGAGATGTGAAGAAACAGGGAAATTGGGGAGAAGTGATCCTGGAACGAATACTCGAATCGTCTGGATTGAGAAAAGGGTTTGAATACACTACCCAAGAGAGTTTTCGAAATGATGAAGGTCGATTGGTTCAGCCCGATGTAGTGATCCACCTTCCCGACGAAAAATATGTGATAGTCGATTCTAAAGTTTCATTGGTAGCCTATGAAAAATTGGCTGGAGCCGAAGAAGCAGAGGACATTGAAAAAGCCCTCAAGGAACACAGTCTATCGGTACGAGCGCATGTAAAAGGTCTATCCGACAAAGCCTATCAAAAACTACACAAAGAGAAAAGTCCAGATTTTGTGCTGCTCTTTATTCCCATTGAAGGCGCATTTAACGCGGCTCTACAATTCGACAACGCGATTTATGAGGACGCTCTCGACAAGAATATCATTATCGTTAGTCCAACCACCCTTCTAGCCACGCTTCGAACCATAGCGTCCATTTGGAAACAGGAATACCAGAATCAAAACATCCGAAAAATTGCGGATGAAGGTGCCAAGTTGTACGACAAACTTGTAGGCTTTGTTGAAGATATGCAGAAGTTGGGCAAACAAATGGACACTACTCAGCGTACTTATGAAGGAGCCATGAAGAAACTCTCTGAAGGAAGTGGTAATTTGCTTCGCAGAGGTGAAAACATGAAGAAACTTGGACTCCAAACAACAAAGAGTATTGATAAAGAGTTGTTGGATAACGACAGTGATAATGAGTTGATTGAATGAGACTTTCTCTGACCTATATCGCACTTATTGCCTTGGCATTAACGCTGGCTTCTTGTGGTTCTCGCAAGGGCCTAGGGGCGTTGGATCTCAATCATATCTATCAAAAAGATGGCACTTTGGTTCGACCTAGAATTCGCATCTACAATACCGATCAATTCAACTCCAAAGTCTACTTCTCTTTCTCTTCTGAAGAAATTCTTTACAGCCGATTGCGTGCTGATGAACCTTTTGAAGCCAGCGTGGATGTTCAAATCTTCGTTTATGAAGACTTCAGTTTAGGCTCCATTATCGACACTTTTTCTACAAGCATTTCAGAAAGTACCATGGAACTAACACCTCACACCATTTATGGAGAGGTGGATGTAGCCATTCATGAAATGCGACCTCTGGAACAGTACGTGCTGCTCATTCGCTTCAATGATCGAAATAGAAAACTCTACTTCGACGCGATCCAGCTCCTAGAGCGATCCAATCCATTGAGTAGACAAAACTACTTAGTGCTTGATGCCGATAGTAATGTGGTTTTTGGAGACCACATCCTACTCAATAAAGATTACCGAGTACTGGCAAATACCGACGATAAACAACTTCACGTTCGGTACTACAATCGCGAGTTCAACCCAGGCCTCCCTCCTTTTGCCAAACCCGGAGAAGGAAATTTTGATCATACCGCAGATTCTACCTTCAGAGTGTCCAATGGCGAACGTTTTCAAGTCCATGAGCAAGGATTCTATCACTTTCAAACCGATCCAAGTGTTCGCGATGGGTTCACCCTGTACAACTTCTACGACACTTATCCTCTGGTGACAGACAAAAAGCACCTCATCTATCCTATGCGTTACCTCACTTCCAATTTGGAATACGATGGTATCAATTTAAATGATGAAGATTCCGCCAAATACGCCATCGACAAATTCTGGCTCACACACGCTAGCAACGAGGAAAGAGCGAGAGATCAGATTGAAGAATACTACGAGCGCGTTGAAGCTGCCAATGTTTATTTCACCTCTTACAAAGAAGGATGGATGACAGACAGAGGGGTGCTTTATGTAATTTATGGTCCTCCTCAAAAGATTTATCGCACCCTGAACACCGAAATATGGGTTTATGGTGAAGAGACCAGCTCACTTAACTTTACCTTTGCATTCGATCGCATGGTCAATCCGTATACCGGAAACGACTATAGCCTACGTCGCTCTTCGGAATACCGATACGGCTGGGGAATGGCGATTGACGCATGGAGACATGGGCGTATTTACGATGTCTCAGATATCAAAAAGGCACAAGATGAACGAGACCAGCAACTCAGGCAAACAGCCGCACCTCATATATGGTATTAGACCGGTAATAGAAGCGATAGAGGAAGGTCTCGAAATTGATCGCATCTATGTTCAGAAAGGATCTCGCGGTGGAGTTTTCCAAGAACTTTGGCCTTACATCAAGGAACGTGGACTTCCCTTTAAGCACGTACCTCTTGATAAACTCAACAAGCTTACAAGAAAGAATCATCAAGGCGTAATCGCCTATGTTAGTGCGGTTCCTTTTGGTTCCGTAGAAGATATTCTTCCAAGTATTTGGGAACGAGGCGAAACACCACTTTTGCTCCTTCTCGATCGTCTCACCGATGTTCGAAATGTTGGAGCTATAGCTCGAAGTGCAGAGTGCGCAGGCGTTCATGCCATCGTTATTCCAGAAAAGCACTCAGCACCAATGCATGAGGATGCCGTAAAGAGTAGCGCAGGAGCCCTGCTTCGCGTCCCCGTTTGTCGCGTTAAAAACCTACAAGACACACTTCATTTCCTACACGATTCGGGAATTGAATCGGTAGCATGTACAGAGAAGACCGAGGAAGAAATGTATGCCCTCAATTTCAATCAACCGCTCGCCATTGTGATGGGTTCGGAAGAAGATGGAATTTCCCCAGCGGTGATGAAACTCTGTAAACACAGAGCTCGAATTCCAATGATGGGAAATATCGGCTCTCTGAACGTTAGCGTTGCTGCGGGAATCGTTCTTTGGGAAACGGTGCGCCAAAGAAAAGCATAGAGCGTTCGGCGATTGGAGTAATTCCCTATTTTTACGGGATGCGCTCACTAATACTCGCCGGTTTTATCGGCCTATTTCAGTTTTCGGCACACGGACAATTTGCGTGTGGCGATTTCAAGAATGTTGCATCACCAGCAGGTGTTCCAAATTTGAATTACTCTGCTCTCAGCGATACATTCGATATTCATCATACCCACTTGGATCTAGACTTGTACGCTATTCCAGTGAATGATTTCAAGGCCATTGCTTCCTTAGATGTGGAGCGATTGATGAATTCATCCTCTTTTCGATTTCAACTGGATGGTTTCTCTGTTGATTCAGCTACCGTGAATGGACAAAGTGTAACGGTTGTTCCAGCTGGAACTTCACCTTTTGTTCAACTCACTTCACTGCCTGCATCTTGGTCGGTAGGAACACATGCTAATGTGGTGATCTATTACAGCGGCGCTGCTCCAGCAGACCCTACCGGTTGGGGCGGATGGCATCAAACATCTCCCTATTATTTCAACCTTGGGGTTGGATTTGGTGTGAATCCACACAGTTATGGAAGATCACTTTTCCCTGCATTTGACAATTTTGTGGAGCACTCCACATACAGTTTCAATATCCTGACAAAATCCCCACGCAAGGCGTACGCGAATGGCGTGCGAACTGCTATGGTTATAAACGGTGATTCCATCCATCAATCTTGGGATTGTACAGATCCCATGTCGGCCTACCTCGCAAGTGTAGCCGTTTCTAACTATGCAGAATTAGAAGGAACCTTGAGCAAAGTAGGTGGTTCTACCGTCCCTAGTTTAATTCTCGGTCGTCCTGCAGACACTGCCAATGCGAAGTCGAGCTTTGGTCACCTTCAAGGAATCCTCACCTCTTTTGAAAACTGGTATGGTCCCTACGTTTGGGACAAAGTGGGATATGCACTCACAGCAACCGGAGCCATGGAGCACGTAACGAGCATCCACCTTCCTGTCGGTTTAGCGGATGGAACGTACAATCGCGAGGATATTATTGCACATGAATTGGCGCACCACTGGTGGGGAAACCTCCTTACATGTGCCACAGCTGAAGATATGTGGATCAACGAGGGATTGGCAGAATTCAGCTCTCACCTCTATGAAGAAGACGTCTACAGCCGTGAACGATACATTCGCACAGTGAGAGGGAACCAATTGTATGTATTGAATTACGCTCGAAAAGACGACGGAGGCTACTTCGCCCTAAACGGAATTGACCACAGCACAACATATGGAACCCATGTTTACCAAAAAGGCGCATGGATTGGTCACAATTTGCGTGGATATCTCGGCGACTCTATTTTCTCTGCTGCGGTGACATCCGTTTTGAGCAACTACGCTCACACCAATGTGACTACCGCTCAATTTCAAAACTACATGAGCGCAGCTTCAGGAGTTAGTTTGGCTGATTTCTTCAGCGATTGGATCACCACTCCTGGGCATGTTGCTATTTCCATCGACTCTATTGAGAGTATGGCCTCTGGTAACAATTGGGATGTCAGGATTGATCTTTCGCAGAATCGAAAAGCGCGAAGCACGTATCTCTCATCTGCACCGATGGTACTCAATCTGTACGGCCCAAATGGAGAAAAGCACCGCACCACTATAATGGTAGAGCAGGCTCATGAAAGCCATCTGTTGGTCGGACTCAACTTTAACCCCGTTTACGCCACCATCAACGAAGGCGAGGACTACTTGGCAGGAACCACCTATAACAGAGTGAAAGGAATTGGGTTTGGAATATTCAACTTAGACAATGCCAAAGCAAGACTCACCGTCAATACAGCCACAGATTCGCATTACGTATATGTAGCTCACCACTGGGCAGGTCCAGAGCGGCGAAGCTCCATTGCCAATGTTTCAAGCAATAGATTTTGGACCATCCGTGGCATGTGGGGTTCCGATTTTGACGCTGGACTTCGACTATTTTACGATGGCAGGATTGCCAACGGAGGAATGGATGACGATTTGGTTTCCGTTACAGAAGACAGTTTAGTTCTCCTCTATCGCTTCGATGCCTCGGAAGAATGGACTCTTTATCCTCATTTCACGAAAAACACAATGGGCAGTGCAAGTGATCAATTCGGTCAAATTAACCTGACAAAAATACTCCCGGGAGATTATGTGTTGGCCAATGCTTCCGCAGATATCGGCCTGAAAGAATCGGGAATGGGCATACCTCCATTGCGAGTTTATCCGAATCCGAACCACGGCACATTAAAAATTGAATTACTCGCTGAAGCCAGTGGTTCCACCCCACTCCAAATTGTAGACGTATCGGGTAAATCGGTCTTTGAAACCGACTGGCAGTTGGTTCCGGGCATGAATGAAAAAGTACTCGAACTCAACATCCCTTCGGGAAGCTACATCGTGAAAACAAAAACGGGTGAACAGAAAATTCTATTCACCCGCTAGTATTCTACTTCGTGTAAAGCTTAGCCCTTTAAGGCCGTTAAACGCTCTTCAATCAAACTGATCTTAGCTTCAGCATCCGCCAATTTCTTTCTCTCGTTGGCAATTACTTGCTCTGGGGCATTGTTCACGAAGCGCTCATTGCTCAGCTTCTTGTTCACAGAAACCAAGAAACCTTTTTGGTAATCGAGGTCTTTGTTGAGTTTCTCAATTTCCGCTTCGATGTCAATGGCATCTGAAACAGGAATATGATACTCTGAAGTCCCCGCACGGAAGGCAAAAGCTTGTTCTGGCTTCTCTTTGGCTTGAACAAATTCAGAGATGTGTCCCAACTTCGTAATGAACGGCAAGTACGCCGGCGAATCGTCGCTCGTGCTCACCAACTCCAATGGCTCTTTTGGAGAAATATTCTTCTCCTTTCGGATGTTTCGGATTCCCGAAATCACCTCTTGAGCGTGTTGGAACGAAGTCAATGCAGTTTCATTCACCTCTCCTTCACTTGGCCAAGGGGCGTACATGATAGTTTCGCCGTCCTTACGCTCCGTCATCAATTGCCACAATTCCTCTGTAAGGAATGGCATGAATGGATGAAGCAATTTCAGGAGTTCCTCAAAATATCCAATCGTCGAGTTAAGGGTAGTTTTGGAAATAGGCTGCTGATAGGCTGGTTTCACTAACTCCAGGTACCATGAACAGAAATCATCCCACACCAACTTATAAGTTGACATCAGGGCGTCTGAGATACGGTACTTGCTAAATGAATCGTTGATTTCAGCCGTCGCTTGCTTTAGACGTTCACCAAACCATTCCACTGCCGCTTCACCTGCTGCATCTGGAGCACTTTCTGACACTTCCCATCCTTTAACAAGACGGAAAGCATTCCAAATCTTATTGGAGAAGTTTCTTCCTTGAACACAGAGTTCTTCATCAAACGGAAGGTCATTCCCCGCAGGAGAGGTCAACAACATTCCCACTCGAACTCCATCGGCGCCATACTTTGCCATCAAATCGATGGGGTCTGGAGAATTGCCGAGTGACTTCGACATTTTTCTACCCAATTTATCGCGAACGATACCTGTGAGGTAAACGTTACTGAATGGCTTCTTCCCTTTGTATTCGTAACCCGCCAAGATC
The DNA here is from genome assembly GCF_008933165.1 of Phaeocystidibacter marisrubri. Taxonomy (NCBI): domain Bacteria; kingdom Pseudomonadati; phylum Bacteroidota; class Flavobacteriia; order Flavobacteriales; family Phaeocystidibacteraceae; genus Phaeocystidibacter; species Phaeocystidibacter marisrubri. The sequence goes on along the minus strand of NZ_WBVQ01000001.1, from coordinate 540,544 downwards.
ATTCGAGCCACCCAGAAGAACAAAATCTCCGGTGCCGTCACCAAGTCGTTGGTTGGGTAATAGTATTGAATCTCTTCGTTTTCAGGATTGCGAATGCCATCAAAAACAGAAATAGGCCACAACCATGAGCTGAACCAAGTATCCAAAACGTCTGGATCTTGGGTAAGATCGGTAGCTGTGATCGCTCTTCCCGCTTTTTCAGTAGCCTTTGCAATTGCTTCCTCTTCCGACAAAGCCACAACAAAGTCATCTGCCCCTTCCCCGTAGTAGTAAGCAGGTATTTGATGTCCCCACCATAGCTGACGTGAGATGTTCCAATCGCGAACATTCTCCATCCAATGGCGGTATGTATTCTTGAATTTCTCAGGGATGAGCTTCACCTCATCATCCATCACAGCTTTTAGAGCCGGTTCAGAAATTTCACTCATGCGTAGGAACCACTGCAAACTCAATCTCGGTTCAATCACAGCTCCTGTGCGTTCCGAAGTTCCCACCGAAGTGTTGTAATCTTCTACCTTCTCAAGTAGGCCTTTCTCCTCAAGTTCCTTGTAAATCGCCTTGCGTACTACAAATCGATCCTGACCTTCATAGTGAAGACCATTCTCATTCAAAGTGCCATCCGCATGGAAAATATCTATGGTATCTAATTGGTGACGCTGTCCGATTTCGTAGTCATTCACATCGTGCGCTGGTGTCACTTTCAAACAACCTGTACCGAATTCGAGATCCACGTAATCATCTTCAATCACAGGAACTGCGCGTCCCACAACAGGAACGATAAGCTTCTTTCCTTTCAACTTGGTGTAGCGCTCATCCTTTGGATTCACACATACGGCAGTATCGCCCATGATTGTCTCCGGACGGGTAGTAGCCACTACCACATACTCTTCGGTTCCCTCAATAAAATACTTCAGGTAGTAGAGTTTTGCATTCACGTCTTTGTGAATCACCTCTTCATCCGAAACTGTTGTTTTCGCCTCTGGATCCCAATTCACCATGCGGTTGCCGCGGTAAATGTGACCTTTCTCATAAAGGTCTGCAAACACCTGAAGGACGCTTTCACTTCTCGCTTCGTCCATGGTAAATGCCTCGCGTTCCCAATCACAAGAAGCACCGAGCTTCTTCAATTGCGAAAGGATGATACCTCCGTGCTTGTGCGTCCAGTCCCACGCATGTTCCAAGAACTCCTCACGACTAAGGTCAGATTTCTTGATCCCTTCAGCGCGAAGTTTTTGAACCACTTTGGCTTCTGTTGCAATAGAGGCGTGATCTGTACCCGGAACCCAACAAGCGTTCAATCCTCGCATACGAGCCCTACGAACCAAGACATCTTGAATGGTGTTATTCAACATGTGTCCCATGTGCAAAACGCCGGTGACGTTAGGCGGAGGGATAACAATAGTATACGGTTCGCGCTCATCTGGAACTGATCGGAAGAAGTTATTCTTCATCCAGTAAGCGTACCATTTGTCTTCAATTGAAGTCGGGTCGTATTTTGCAGGAATCTCCATGCTATTGAATTGATTGAAGCCGCAAATTTAGAAAATGCAATCCATCGACGGGGCATGATGTTTGAACGGCTTATAAGAATGTGTAAAGAATTAGGTAGATTTCTACGAACTGTAGTAACTTTACCCTTCGAGTTTAACTATAAGGACGAGAACAATGAAAAAATTACTGATGACTCTAGCTGTGGTATTCTTCGGAATGACCTATGCATCTGCTCAAGAGAACCCTAACGCACCCGTTATGACTTTTGAGTCTACAGTTATGGACTACGGTACTATTGAACAAGATGCCAACGGAGTTCGAGTATTTGAATTCACCAACACTGGTAAAGAGCCATTGATTATTTCTAATCTTCGAGGTTCTTGCGGATGTACTGTTCCTGATCAAAGTATCGTGAACAAGCCAATCGCACCAGGTGAAAGTGCAGAGATTAAAGTGCGTTATGACACACACAGAGTGGGTAGATTCCAGAAGTCGGTTACAGTAACCTCTAATGCTTCACAAGGAACTATCGTGTTGACTATCAAAGGGAATGTTCGCCAAGCGCAAACTACTCCTGTTAATGAGAACACTCCTACCTCACGCGTATCGCGCTAACGATAAAATTTTATCACCTTTGCCCCCGTTGGAATGCTCCTTCGGGGGCTTTGTGTTTTTAGAACTTTTTAATACCAGTTGTCATGCCCAGAATATCGACCAAGGGAATGGCTATGCCGGAATCCCCTATCCGGAAACTAGTTCCTTTTGCTGAAGCGGCAGAACAAGAAGGACGCAAAGTGTACTACCTGAATATCGGTCAGCCGGATATTCACACACCTCAAGGCGCACTTGATGCCGTGAAAAATGCAGAGATTGATACGCTTGCGTACAGTCACTCTGCGGGCAACGAGTCATTGAGAAATGGTTTGGCACATTATTATCGCTCGCATCAAATCGATGTGACTACAGGCGACTTACTTGTCACTACCGGAGGATCTGAAGCATTGACTTTTGCATTCGGATCCATCATGGACGCCGGTGATGAAATCATCATCCCAGAACCTTTCTACGCCAACTACAATGGCTTCGCCATTCAAACCGGAGTGAAAGTGGTTCCAGTTGAAGCGACCATTCACAACGGATTTGCTTTGCCTCCCATTGAAGATTTTGAAAAGCACATCACGGATAAAACGAAGGCCATCCTCATCTGTAACCCAGGTAACCCGACCGGTTACTTGTATTCAGAAGAAGAGCTTCAACAATTGGCCAAACTCGTACTCAAATACGACCTCTTCCTTATTGCGGATGAAGTTTACCGCGAGTTTGTATACGACGGAGTGAAGCATCACAGTATTATGACACTTCCCGATTTGGAACAGCATGCGATTATGATCGACTCTGTATCCAAGCGCTACTCCATGTGCGGTGCGCGTATCGGTATGCTCGTGTCCCGCAATCAAAACGTGATGAGAACAGCTCTCAAATTTGCACAAGCGCGTTTGAGTCCTCCTACATACGCTCAGATTGCAACCGAAGGAGCACTTGACACTCCTGAATCTTACTTCACAGAGGTAAATGATGAGTATGTTAAGCGTAGAGACATCTTGGTAGATGGACTGAACAGCATTGACGGTGTTTTTTGTCCAAAGCCACAAGGGGCATTCTATTGTGTAGCGCAGCTTCCTGTGGATGATGCCGACCGTTTTGCACAATGGCTCCTTCAGTCGTTTGAGCACAACAACGAAACTGTAATGATTGCTCCAGCATCTGGATTCTATGCAAAGCCTAGCTTAGGTAAGCGTCAAGCGCGATTGGCCTATGTACTCAATCAAGAATCCCTTCAAAAATGTGTGGAATTGATGCGTAGAGCATTGGCTGAATATCCTGGCGGACACATCTAATGAGAAAGTACGAGAATCCATCACTCAAAAACTTCAACACCTTTGGGCTCGATGAAAGAGCCCGCGAAGTTTGGGTACTGGAAACGGAAGAAGACGTAGTAACTTTTGCGAAAGATGAGGCTGCACTTAACCGACTCCAACTCATTTTGGGTGGTGGTTCTAACCTCTTGCTCACAGGCCCCATCAATGGTCTTGTGGCACATATTGCGCTAAAGGGACGAGAGATTCTTTCTCAGGATGACAAACACGTTTTACTTCAAGTAAAAGCGGGCGAAAGCTGGCATGAAACTGTTCGGTGGACGGTTGAAAACAACTTTGGAGGATTGGAGAACTTATCACTAATCCCCGGGCAAGTAGGTACAGCTCCCGTTCAGAACATCGGTGCATACGGCGTAGAGTTGAAGGATCACTTCCATTCTTTGGACGGCGTTGTTTTGGGAACAGGTGAACGCAAAACATTCACCGCAGAAGAATGTCAATTTGGCTATCGAGACTCGATTTTTAAGCACGAGTGGAAGGCGAAATTTATCATTACAGCGGTTCGCTTTAAGCTGACGGTAAATGATCACGCCATTCGCACATCCTATGGCGCCATTCATGCACAATTGGATGAGTGGAATATCGCTCAACCTACCATTGACGATGTTTCGAAAGCTGTGATTGCCATTCGCCAAAGCAAGCTTCCCAACCCTGCCGAAATCGGTAACAGCGGCAGTTTCTTCAAAAATCCTGTAGTAGCTATAACCGAATACGAGCGTGTAAAAGCGGAATATCCAGATGTAGTAGCCTACCCCGCCGGCGAAGGAAGAATGAAACTCGCTGCAGGTTGGCTTATCGATCAAAGTGGTTGGAAAGGCTACCGAAAAGGCGACGCTGGGGTTCATATCAAGCAAGCCCTCGTATTGGTCAACTATGGAAACGCACGTGGCGCGGAGGTTTGGGATCTCGCTCAAACCATCATCAAAGACGTACACGAACGTTTTGGCATTTTACTAGAACCCGAGGTGAACATTTTGTAATTTTGTCCACAGTTTTACGTCTGCCCAAATAGACGTAATCCTAAAGAATATTACAGTTATGATGGCATTGAAACTCTTTCTAATCGCTTTTGTACTAATCGGACTCGGTTTCTTGGGTATCGCGATTAAGATTTGGGCGAAGAAAGACGGTGAGTTTGCAGGAACATGTGCAAGTCAGAGTCCCTTCCTAAACAAAGAAGGTGAATCGTGCAGCTTCTGTGGAGCAACACCTGATCAAAAGTGCAAATCGCCGGAAGAAAAGGCGTAAACGCTTTACATCAAAAGAATACGAAATCCCTCTGGCCTGTTGGTTTGGGGGATTTTTTATTTAGTCTCTGGTCTTCAGCTTCAAGCGCCTCAACCTAATAACCAACAGGCTACCTAAGCTAGGAACTTTAAAAAATCAACCCTAGTTTTAGACCCTTATTAGATACCCTCTTTCATGGCAACCAAGCGACTTCGCAATTTTCTGAGCATCCCTTCCATTTTCGCGTTCATTTATAAGCGTTATAAAGCACAGAAAAAATTCATGCAGGGAACGATCCTTGCTGATTTAGAAGACTTTATTGCCAACAATGATCACACGTTGACGGAGAAGGACATCGAGAAAATTCGATTCTACTATGGCTTGGCTGTTCCCGTGATCGGGCAGTTCTATGGCGAATTGAGAGGCTATCAATTGTCGACCACCGATATCAACTCTCTTACCTATTTAGGAGGAACGACAGGATTGTTTGACGATTTCTTCGACGAAGACCATACTTCTAAAGAGCAATTGACAAAAATGCTCACTCATCCAAATCTCAAGGACGCTCAAACCCCAAACGAAAAGCTCTTCCTTCAGTTCTACACCAAGGCGCTGAATCATCCCAATGCGAATTGGATAAAGGAATATTATCTGGCAGGCATGGAGGCTCAGGTGCAGAGTGAAAAACAACTCCGCCCGGGATTGACACAGGAAGAGATTGCAAAGATCACCCGACAAAAAGGGGGAATCTTTATTCTGCTCTACCGCTGCGCCCTAGAAGGAGAAATTTCAGAGAAGGAAAAGGAGTTGCTCTTTCAAATTGGATTCTTAGGTCAACTTGAAAATGACACGTTCGACATTTATAAGGACTACCATGGAGGCATCCATACACTTGCCACCACTACAAAATCAATAGCGGAACTTCGTGCAACATATAAATCTCTGATGAGCAGAGCTTTTCAGTTGATTGATGAAATGGAATTCTCTGAAAAGAACAAAAAGAAATTCTCTCGTCTACTTGCTGTAGTGGCAACTAGAGGTCTTGTTTGTCTCGATCAACTTCAATCGCTAGATCGCGGAGATTTTGAGCCTAGCGCATATTCCAAAGATCAATTGATTTGCGATATGGGAAAAACGAGAAACGCGCTGAAGTGGATCAATTACTATTTGAATTGGGATAAGTAGAATTCGAAAGCGGATTAATGCACCATCGCATCAAAACCTTCCGTGCTCCAAACTTCCCAATCGCCCGTTAAGCCTCCGAATACAAAGTAGGCTTCCACATCACTTCTGCTTTGCACAAATGCTTTGGCTTTGTCTAGGCCCATTACCATACACGCCGTGGCGATGGCATCTGCATCCATACAGCTGGACGTCACAATGGACACACTCAAGAGTCGGTCGCGCGCGGGATATCCTGTTTTGGGGTCGATGGTATGACTAAACTTAATTCCCGAGATAGAGTCAACAAAGAACTTGCGGTAATTTCCAGAAGTGGCCAACGACGCGCTATCAAGGTTTACAATTACTTGAAAGCGCTGTTCCTGAATTTCTTCACTGGGTTTATCTATTCCCACAATCCATGGATTTCCTTCTAAATTAACGCCTCGCGCCTTCATCTCTCCTCCCACTTCAATCAAGTAATTGGAAATTCCACGGGCATCCAACCACTCGGCAAGTAGATCTACACTATAGCCCTGCGCAATGGCATTCACGTCAATTTTAAGACCTTTGGGCCGAATCAATTTGCCGTCGCTTCCCATTCTCAAATTGTAGAATCCCGTCAACTTGAGTAGACTATCCACCACTGCAGAGTCTAATTCTCCTCTTTGTTCAGCACCGAACCCCCAGTAGTTTACCAGTGGCCCAACGGTCATGTCGAAAGCTCCGCCTGTTTCTCGGCTGATTCTTTGTCCTGCCTGAATACACGTAATGAAAAGTGGATCGGTCACCGAATCCAGCTCGCCTGAATTTACTTTGGAGAGCGTACTGTTTGGATTCCACGCCGAAAGGCTTCTATCTACTTCAAAGAGAATGCTGTCTACCTGGGTGTGGAAGTCTTTCCCCGCTGATGCCATGTACACGATGGAATATGTTGTCCCCTGTGCTCTTCCTCGTAACGTATATTTCAACTGCACGTCTTCTTCAGAACATGAAATCAGTAGAAATAGGCTGACCAATCCGAGTAATAAACTTCGCATGTCTTGATTCTTTGACACAAAGGTATACAATGACCAGCTTCGTATCTTTAGGCTCTAAGTTCTTTCATTGTGAAAACACTCACTTCACTTTCCATCGCTTTATTGACACTGGCTTCCTGCTCCTCGAATGAATCGCCTGAAGCTGAGAATACACCCAGTTCTGCCATTCATTCAGACACTCTACAAATCGCTCTTCGCGCTTATGCTGATTCACTCACCGCACAACTCATTCATCCGAGAGAAACTTGGATGACGTACGCTGTTCTGGATAGCATGACTCATCCGAAAACTCATGTGAGGTCCTATTACACTCCTTCGGCAATCGCTATCCTCAACATGGCTAACGCCTCTATTTCAGAAAACTTGGGAACTCCATTCTATAATTATGTATACACACATCCCATAGAATTTGCAGAACAAGCTGCAACATGGGACAGCTCTTGGGAAGAGAACATGATGCGTATTGGGAAGTGTATTGCACGTGAATTTGACCGCGAAGGTTCTCCAATTGAGAGTTACACAAGTCTAAAGAGACGGATTCTACTGGACACTGCGTTTACATCTGCTCCCTTGGAATCTCGTCAAAACCTAATGCACCTTCTCACTCTTATTTCTGTACATCTCAATATTCCCGTGGACCTTAGCACTTTGGAAACTCGAACGGATACGTGCTACGTTCCGTTGTCACACGTACTTACCGCAGATCTCAATGGTGATAAATCCCCGGAGAAAGTATCATTTCTCAAAGAAGGTCAGGTAGCTGGAATCCAAATAATTGATGGCAAATCGGGAATGCTCACATTGATAGGGTTCAATCGAACTTATCGCAATTTCTTGGCCGATTACAGTTGGGCTGAGGATTGGAGACTCGTTCTTCCCAAGCGTACAACCGATCATATAGTCAGTGACGGCGACATCGTAGAGAAACCACTTGAACTTGAAAATGTGTCCATAGAAGTTCGCAGAAAATCTGAAATTGGAAGTAAAGGGCTTATTACTTTTATAAACGGCCAGTACTATTGGGTCCATCAAGGCTGTTAATCTCATGGCTTTTATAACTTGCTAACTCAAATCCTCGAGTATGAAAGACATCACCCCCTGCATCTGGCATTCAGCTAATCTCAGCGAGATGGTAGATTATTACACCACTATTTTCCCAAATGTTGAAGTGCGTTCACAGAGTGAGATGCTGGTGGAATTGACAATGGGTGGAAAACTCTTCCGATTCCTTGCGGGTAACACGTCCGAACTTCCCAATCCTTCTATTTCCTTTTACCACTTGTGCACAACAAAAGATGAGGCCTACGATCTTTGGGAAAGATTAAGTTTAGATGGGCAGGAGATGGTTCCACTCGACTCCTATCCGTGGAGTCCACTTTATGGTTGGATAAGCGATAAATTTGGGATCAGTTGGCAAATTGCCGTTCATGAATGGGAAGAAATTGGTCAGAAGATCACTCCTGCTTTACTTTTCGTCAATCAATATGCGGGAAAGGCTCGCCCAGCAATTGAATTGTACTCTCGCCTCTTCGATAAATTCGACCTTGATGGGATCATGTATTTTGACGAAACCGAGAAAATGATTCAGCATTCTCAATTTGCGCTGAACGGTCAAAAGTTCATGTTCATGGACAGTCCCGAACCACATGAATTCACCTTCAACAATGGGATATCCTTCATGGTAGAGTGTGAAGATCAGGCAGAAATCGATCATTATTGGAATGCCATCACCCGTTACGGCAAGGAGGGAATGTGCGGTTGGTGTACCGATGAATTTGGAGTGGCCTGGCAAATCTACCCGCGTAAACTATCGGAATTGATGAGCAACCCCGAAACGGCTCGCCGTACCGCAGAGAACTTTAGAAATATGAAGAAGATTGTGGTGGATGAGTTGGGTGACGGGTGACGGATGTCTGGGGACCGATGACAGGTGGCTGGTGACGGATTCCCTATCTTTACAATCTCAAACAAAACCCCAAAAAAATGTCTCAAATCCCTCCATGCCCGGAATGCAATTCAGCTTATGCCTACCCTATGGATTCGCTATTGGTTTGCCCGGAATGTGGTCACGAATGGAATCCGGATCACGTGGAAGAAGAAGGATTGGTTGTCAAAGATGCCAATGGTAATGTTTTGGCGGATGGTGACACCGTCATTGTTCTGAAAAACCTTCCTGTAAAAGGAGCTTCAGGACCCGTTAAAGCAGGAACCAAAGTGAAAAACATTCGTCTCACTGATGGCGATCACAATATTGATTGTAAAATCGATGGCTTTGGCGCCATGGCATTGAAGTCGGAATTTGTAAAGAAAGGCTAATGGACATCTCCACTCGAGAGGACATCATTCGCCTAGTGGACACGTTTTACTCAAGAGTAATGGTTGATGACTTGATTGGGGTATTCTTCACCGAAGTATCTCCTATCAACCTCAAAGAACACATGCCCATTATGTACGATTTTTGGGAAACCATGCTTCTGGGAGGTTCGAGTTATTCTGGAAATGCGATGCACAAGCATTACAGCATGAACGGCAGAAAGCGCATGAAACCCGAACATTTTGAACGCTGGCTAACCACTTGGGAATACACGGTAAACGAATTATTTTCGGGTACCAAAGCAGATGAAGCGAAGACTAGAGCGAAACATATCGCCAACTTGATGTCCCATAACATGAACTCTCTTTAAACATGATAAACGCCACTCCTGACCCGAATTTTAAACCGAGTTTCAAAACCCTTCAGATCATTCATATTGCCTTGTTGATGGGACAAATTCTGTTCTGCTTTGTGGCATTCCTCAACGTGGATAAAGAAGGAGTTATGCATTTCAATTCAAACCTCACTTCCAATGTGCTCTACGTTGTTTGTATTACCTTGGTGATAGTGGGGAATACAGCGAACTACTTCATTTCGAACAAATTCTTAAATCAGGTAAAGAACGGGAACAACCTAAAGACTAAATTCCACCAGTATCAAGTATCAATGATCATTCGATATGCGATTATAGAAGGTGCAAACCTCTTCACTATTGTGGTATTTATGCTGACAGGCAACACGCTCATGTTGTACATCGCAATCGCTGTGATTGGCATCATGGGTCTCCTTCGACCAAGACGTACGCACTTTACAGATCTTGCAGAGTTGACCTCTGAAGAAATGCGTGAATTCGAATCGATATGATCACGGAATACAAGCGCTAACTCAACTTGTACTTTTCGGATAACTTTCCCTTTGGTGATACAATCCTCCTACATGAGTCGACTTCTAACACTACTTCTAACCTTCACTGTTTGTCAAACATTCGGGCAGACCCGTACAACACAAAGCGTGCTTTGGACACATGCCCAAGTGAAGGCGAACTGGGGTTCAGATTGGACCTTACAACAAGACTTTGAAGAAGCACTATACTGGTTTCCGGCACGTCAGCATATCTTCCAAGAGAGAACACTGGTAACAAAGGGAATTGGAAGCGGCTTTCGCATTGGGGCGGGGTTCGTATACTTCACACAAACCCTTCCTAACGATCCACATGTAGAAGGACTCGCCACCTTTCGAGAATTGCGTCCTATCCTTCACGTATCGCACAAATGGCATGTCAACGAACATTGGGCTATACACCAAAGATTATGGCCAGAATTTCGCTTCATTGAAGGGTTTGATACCTACGAATACGCCACCACTCGTGTTCGCTACCGCATTATGGCACAACTCGCTATTTCAGACTGGGGACGACTTGATTTGTACGATGAAATTCACGTCAATACCTTCCGCAAATCTGAAGTACTTACCAATAGATTGGATCAAAACAGAATTGGATTCAACCTGTGGTACACCGCTTTTAAACATCACAAGTTTGCTGCGGGATATTTCAATTGGTATCAAGAGCGCATTCCAGCGGGTAGTTTCTTCAATAGGCATATTGTTCGACTCTCCTACAGTTATCAGATTTAAGAACAGGCATAAGCCGTATCTTCGGCTAGATTCTGCAACTATTATCCTATGATCGTTCACATCGGTTATCACAAAACCGGCACTACTTATCTACAAACACAGTTGTTTCCCAACCTAAAAGGAGTCAACTATGTGGATGTAATGGAGGATGACTGCATTGTAGTCGCCAGTGAATCTTCACATTTGGAGGTAGATTGGTCTGAAGTGGCTGAACGTGTGAAGTCGTGGGGAGAAGAGCCACTTCTACATTCTGCAGAGCAGCTCACCGGGCCGCTTTTCTATCACACTGGATTGGGAAAGACGGATACCGCTCATCGTTTGCAAGAACTGGGAGCTACGAAGATTATTATTACCATTCGCGACCAAATCAAACTCATAGATTCCTGTTACCGCCAATACATTCAAGAGGGAGGTACTCTTCGTTTCAAAACCTTCTGGCATGAGTGGAAGTTTGCACCGAATCCGTTGCATTTTGATTTTTATCGGCTCATTGAGTACTATGTTGACCTTTATGGAAAAGAGAACGTATTGGTCATTCCCAATGAGTGGATTCGTCAGGATGAAGCTAGAGTAATTGACTTGGTGGAACGATTCACTGGAGGCAAATACACGCCATCCAAAACTCCAGCTCGATCAAATCAAAGTCTATCCAATTTAGGGATTGCCTTCTTGAGGTTCACCAACAAGTTTACTTTTAGCGCGCACGCCCCCTCTACTCTTTTTGTTCCAAAGCGTTTAACGACTTGGAAGATGCGCTCCCTCTCTGAGAAATTCCTCGACCCGTATATTTTCTCCGTGATCTCGAAGCACAAGAGCTATGTTTCAGAAGAGGAAGCAAAAGAGTACTCCGAATTATACCGTTCGGGAAACCATGCCTTGAACGAGCTCTATAACTTAGAGCTAGACAAATTGGGCTACCCCTACTAGAACTTTCATCGCAAAGCTGGGATTCTCCTCCAGAGTCTAGGTTGTGCATTCTGCTGAAATCACAACCCAATTGAACCCAATTCCCTTCGAACTCTCCAAAGGTTATAAAAAAAGCCCCGATGATCTCTCATCGGGGCTGTATAGGGAAACTCTGAGGGATTAGCCTCCAAAGTCGTCGAAGCTTACATTCTCTGGTGGAACGCCAAAGTCGTCACACATCTTGATTACCGCAGCGTTCATCATAGGAGGTCCACAGAAGTAGAACTCGATATCTTCCGGAGCATCGTGCTTAGAAAGATAATTATCGATCAATGCTTGGTGAACGAAACCGACGTAACCGTCACCTTCGTCATCAATGTGTTGCTTAGCTTTCCAATTATCCTCTGGCAATGGCTCAGAGAGAACAATGTTGAAAGTAAAGTTCGGGAAGTCTTTTTCAATGTCTTGGAAGTCCTTCAAGTAGAAGAGCTCACGACGTGAACGTCCACCGTACCAGAAGCTCACCTTACGGTCAGTTTTCAAAGTGTGGAACAAGTGGAAAAGGTGTGAACGCATTGGCGCCATACCTGCACCACCACCGATGTAAACCATCTCTGCGTTGGTCTCTTTGATAAAGAATTCACCGTAAGGACCTGAGATAGTTACTTTGTCTCCTGGCTTGCGTGAGAACACGAATGAAGAACAGATTCCTGGGTTCACATCCATCCATGCATTCTTCTTGCGATCCCACGGTGGAGTAGCAATACGAATGTTCAACATGATGATGTTTCCTTCGGCTGGGTGATTGGCCATGGAGTACGCTCGGAAGATTTCTTCGTCGTTCTTCATCTTCAAATCCCAAAGACCAAATTTGTCCCATTCTCCTTTAAAGTCATCTGGATCACGACCTAAGTCAGGGTGAGCTGTAATGTCGATATCCTTGCTGAAGTCAACCTCCAACGCAGGAACGTCAACTTGAATGTAACCACCCGCTTCAAAGTCAAGTGATTCACCTTCTGGCAAACGAACGACAAACTCTTTAATGAAGGAAGCAACGTTGTAGTTAGAAACCACTTCACATTCCCACTTCTTGATACCGAAGATTTCTTCAGGCACCTTGATCTTCATGTCGTTCTTCACCTTAACCTGACAGCCCAATCGCCAGTCTTCCGCAATTTGTTTACGGTTGAAGAATCCTGTTTCAGTAGGAAGAATTTCACCACCGCCTTCGGTAACCTGACACTTACACATACCGCAAGTACCACCACCACCACAGGCAGATGGAAGGAAGATTTTCTGGTTGCCTAATGTTTGGAGAAGTGTTGTTCCAGACTCCACTTCCACCTCTTCACCGTTGATATCCAACTTCACGGGTCCAGAAGGAGCCAAACGAGCCTTAGCCTGAAGCAAGACCGTTACGAGTAGGATAATCACCAATGCGAAGATGGCTACACTGGCAATAACAATAGTTGATGTACTAGCTAAAAACATATCTGTTTTCTTTTTCCCGTTTCGGTTAGAGCTTAATTCCCATGAAACTCATGAAGGCAATACCCATCAAACCAGTGATGATGAAGGTAATACCCAATCCACGAAGTGGAGCAGGAACCTGAGAGTAGCGGATCTTTTCACGAATCGCTGCGATGGCAACGATAGCCAAGAACCAACCCACACCACTACCTAGACCAAACACAGTAGCTTGTCCGATAGTTTGATAGCCACGCTCTTGCATGAAGAGTGCACCACCAAGGATGGAACAGTTTACAGCGATAAGTGGAAGAAAGATACCCAAGGCAGAATAAAGCGCTGGAGCGAATCTTTCTACGATCATTTCTACCAACTGAACGATAGAAGCGATAACCGCGATAAACATGATAAAGCTCAAGAAGCTCAAGTCTACATTCTCAAATTCAGAGCCGAGCCAAGAAAGGGCTCCGGCCTTCAATACGTAGTTCTCAAGCAACCAGTTTACAGGCAATGTGATACCGAGAACGAAAATCACGGCGGCACCTAGACCCACAGCTGTTTTAACAGTCTTAGACACGGCCAAATAGGAACACATGCCCAAGAAGTATGCGAAGATCATGTTCTCAACGAAAACACTCTTCACGAATATGTTTACTAATTCTTGCATCGTAATCTAGCTTTGAATCTATTATTCTTCGATGAGTGACTTCGTTCTGCTGCGTTGAACCCAAATGATCAAAGCAACCACGATCAATGCCATTGGAGGAAGCAACATCATACCGTTGTTTTCATAACCAATAGCGTATAGTCCGGTTTTATCTGCAGCATTACCCAACACTTCGATTCCGAAGAGTGTACCCGAACCTAAAAGTTCGCGGAAAAATGCCACGGTTACGAGGATAAAACCATAACCTGCTGCGTTACCCACTGCATCAAGGAAAGATTTCCAAGGTGTGTTTCCCAAGGCAAATGCCTCAAAACGTCCCATGATGATACAGTTCGTAATAATCAAACCAACGAATACCGAAAGTTGTTTACTCACGTCGTAAACAAAGGCCTTCAAAACTTGGTCAACCAAAATTACCAAGGATGCAACGACAACCAGCTGCACGATGATACGAATTCGGTTAGGGATAATGTTACGCATCAAAGAGATGATCACGTTACCTGCTGCCAATACCACAAACACGGAGATGGACATAACGATGGCCGGCTCCAATTTAACCGTAATGGCAAGGGCTGAACAGATACCCAATACCTGAACGGTAATCGGGTTGTTCTCATTGAGCGGATCAGAGATGAGCTTACGGTTCTTCTTAGAGAACAAAGGCTCACGCGATTTTGCTACTTCTTGAGTTTCTGTGCTCATCTTACTGTGCGTTAGTGTTCTTGAAATAGTCAACGTACGGAGTCAAACAGTCTTTCAACATGTTTCCAACTCCCACCGAAGTAATTGTACCTCCAGAGATACCATCAACTTCGTGTTCGTTGTTTGCACCTGTCTTCACAACCTCAACAGAAACGAAATTGTTCCCGTCCATGATTTGCTTTCCAGAGAATTGCTCTTGGAAACGGTCAGTTGTAATCTCCGCACCCAAGCCAGGAGTTTCACCCTTGTGACCGAAAGTAGTACCGTAAACGGTGCTTCCATCTGACAAAAGAGATACGTATCCCCAAATTGGACCCCAGAGACCTTTACCTCTCAACGGAACAATGTAAAAAGTTGTGTCGTTCTTGCTAGCCACATAAAGTGGAACTTGACGTTCTGCAACTGGCTTTGAAACGGCTGCGGCCATGTCAATTTCGAATGCGCCTGTTTCTGATTCTACGGCTTGACCATTCTGAACAACTACTTGCTCAGTAATGAACTTGTCGAACTCAGCCGGTGCCTCAGAACGCTCTACCATGATGCCAATTGACTTCAAGATATCTTGTTGCTTCTCTTGGCGAACGTTTGCGTCTTGTCTATCCTTTAGTGAAATGGATGCACCTGATAGCAAAAGAGCTACCACAACAACCATCACCAATGCGAATAGGTATGTGTATTTATTACTGTTTACATCCATGGCTTATGAGTTAGCAGTTGCTAGTTGTGCGCGCTTCTGACGCTTCTTAACATTCGCCTGAATCACATAGTGGTCAATCAACGGAGCCATCACATTCATGAAGAGAATGGCAAGCATCACACCTTCAGGGAAAGCTGGGTTGAAAACGCGAATCATGATACAGAAGATACCTGTCAAGAAACCGTAAATCCATTTGCCTTTCTCGGTTTGAGCGGCAGAAACTGGATCTGTTGCCATCAACACGATACCAAAGGCGAAACCACCATAAACGAGGTGCTGCCAGAATGGAAGTGCCATGTAAACTTGTTGATCAGTACTGATAGCATAGTCAGCAACTAAGTTGAAGATGAGGCCCATGGTTAGAGCACCTGCAACCCCGCTGAGCATGATTTTCCAGCTACCAATTCCCGATGCAATCAACATAATTGCACCGATCAAAATAGCCAAGGTTGAAGTTTCACCAATGGAACCAGGAATCTGACCAATAAATGCGTGGTAAGCATCGAGAGCCTGACCTCCAATAGCTGGAGCTTCAGAACCCGCTGCATACTGTCCTAGAGCCGTTGCTCCAGAAAATCCGTCAACCACACCTTCTCCACTTTTAAGACCGCTGATCCATACTTGGTCACCCGACATCCAGCTTGGGTAAGCGAAGAATGCAAAGGCACGAGCAGTAAGCGCAGGGTTCAAAATGTTCATACCAGTACCACCAAATACCTCTTTACCAATAAGTACGGCGAAGATGGTAGAAATAGCCACCATCCACAATGGAATATCGGCAGGCATGATCAATGGAATAAGCATACCTGAAACCAAGAAGCCTTCGTTTACAGGGTGCTTGCGGAGGTACGAGAATAGAATCTCAACACCAAGACCTGCAGCATACGTTACAATGATCATTGGAAGGAGAATCTGCACACCGTAAAGGAAGTTTTCCATCAGTGTACTCTCAACACCTAGAGCGGTGAAGTGCCAGTAACCTGTATTCCACATACCGAAAATCATAGCCGGTACCAATGCGAAAATTACAGTTACCATGGTTCTTTTCAAATCGATAGAGTCACGCACGTGGGCACCGCTATGAGCAGTGTGATCCGGCACGAACATCATCGTTTCGAGGGCGTTATGCAACGGGTACAAAGGCTTCAATTTACCTGTAGTAACCGCCGGACGCGTCTTGTCAAGTATGTTTTGAATGAATTTCATATCTCTAACTTGTTCCGTCCTTAGTTCATTTCCTTGTACATGTAGTCGAGACCTTCACGAACCGTTTCTTGCAACGGCAATTTGGAAGTACAAATCACTTCACAAAGTGCAAAGTCCTCGTCAGTCACTTCGTAAATCCCCAAGTTTTCCATCAATTCAATATCGCGAACCATAACGGCCTTGATCAATTGTTGTGGATAAATATCAAAAGGGAATACTTTCTCGTACTGACCAGTAACCACGAAAGCTCGCTCTTCACCGTGCATGTTGGTATCGAGAACAAACTTCTTATTTGGATTCATCCAAGTGAGGAAAGTTTTCGACAAGGAGAACTTACCGAAGCCAGGAAGTACCCAACCGAGGAACTCCGTTTGATCGCCTTCTGGAATGACAGTGAGTTGTGTATCGTAGTAACCCAAGTAACCTTTCGCACCGGTGTTACGGCCGGTCAACACGTTACCTGAAATGAATCTGTTATTCGATCCCTTAATACCTGAAGAAACCAATCCCTCGATAGATGCACCTGCTACCATGTGATAGTATTGTGGAGCTTCTACTTCAGAACCTGTAAGTGCAACAACCTTAGAAGCGTTGTAACGACCTTCAGAGAAAAGTCGACCCAACATCACAACGTCTTGAGGCTTCATTGTCCAAACTACCTCTCCCTTGTTGATTGGAGCGAGGTGATGGATTTGAGTTCCCACGTTACCTGCTGGATGTGGACCTTCAAAGTGGTTTACTTCTACCCCTTTCGCGTTGGCGAAAGCCGGACAAGCAGACACTCCGTTTTCCAGAGACAAGTACACCTTGCCTTCTGTCAACTTAGCCAGTGCATCGATACCGGTTTGGAATTCGTTCTCCAAGCCTTGAAGTGCAAAATTCAAGTCAGGAGCCAATGGAGCAGTGTCCATACCTGAAATGAAAATCGCTCTTGGCTTGTCGTCCGGACTCGCAATACGACCGTAAGGACGCATTTGAATCGTCGGCCAAATACCACTGGACAACACCTTCTCAATCACCTGCTCTCTCGAGAGGTCAGAAGGGTTGGCCTTACCGAGGTCGCGATAAGTTGTTTCACTTTCCGCAATGATGCGGATTGCCATTATTTTACGCTTCTCTCCGCGTACAACTTCAGCAATTTCACCGCTCACTGGAGAACAGAACTTGATGCGTGAATCTACCTTACTGTGGAAGATCACATCACCCGCTTGGACCTTGTCGCCCTCGCGTGCCTCTAGTTTAGGAATAACACCGCTGAAATCGTCGGGAATTAGCGCATAGTGGCTTACTCTTGGGGTTTCGCCGAATTTCAATTCAGCCGTACCCACAAGCTTAATGTCGTATCCTTTGCGGATCTTGATCAATTTCGACATGTCACCGAGACGATTATCGTTTAGAAAAACACGGGCAAAAGTAATGATTAGTCACGCTCTAACTTCGCTTTTAAGCTATTTAGAACAGTTCTAAACTATATACTGATAGCCACCGTTTATGGGAGGCCGAAATTACTAAATAAATGGGTACTTTGGCACCTATTTTAAACGTTGTCTGAAGAATATGACACGAAAGCATCTATTTTCTATCCTTCTGTTCGCTGCGTCTTTCTCGATCACAGGCCAAGACATTCCAGCAGTTAACAATGTATACGACGATAATATTCGCACAGTTCGACTACTGAGAGTAGGCGAAACGGAAAGCATGCCCTTTGTGCGATTGGGAGCGAATGGCGCCATCAAGTTGATGTTTGATGACCTCGCAGCCGACTTCAAAAATTACCAGTACACTTTTCTCCATTGCAACGCAGATTGGACCCCTTCCGATTTGATTCGAGCGGAGTATATGGAGACATACCAGCAGGAGATTATTCGAGACTACAATTTCTCATTCAATACCTACGTACCCTACACGCACTACGAACTGTCATTCCCAAATCAGTACATCAAATTCACCAAGTCGGGTAATTACTTACTTATCGTTTACCTCGATACCCCCGATGAACCAGCTTTCACCCTTCGGTTTGTGATTTATGAAGACGTTGTGAATATTTCTTCCGACACACACCGTGCAACTACAGCAGATCAAATGGCGGACCACCAGCAAGTAGATTTTAGCATCTACCACGGTGAATACCCCATACCAGATGCTTTCCGCGATCTTAAAGTGACGGTGATGCAGAACCATAGATGGGACAATGCCATTACCAACCTCAAGCCACGTTTCATGAGCAACAACACGCTCAACTACGATTACGATCTAGAGAATAATTTCCTGGGAGGCAATGAGTTCCGCGAGTTCAACACAAAGAATATGCGATCCCTTTCGCTCCGTGTCCGGAAAATCGAAATTGATACGGCATTTGTCGCTTATGTAATGGACGAAGAGTCCCGTAGGTTCAAGCAGTTTATCACTTGGGAAGACCTCAACGGTGGTTACCGCATCATTAAGCAAGATGGAGAAGACGAGCACACGGAGGCCGATTATATCCGCATGGATTTCAAACTCAAATACGACTACCCACTTCCAGGAGGGTGTTATCTTTTTGGAGAATTGACCAACTGGCGCGTAGATCCGAAGTACGCACTCACATACAATCACGACGAGGGCACATACACTGGACAGTTCTACTTTAAGCAAGGTTTCTACAATTACCAGTACGCTACCATGACAGCCGCCGGAGGTGCAGATACTACGCCATTTGAAGGTGACCACTGGCAGACAGAAAACGAATACACCATCATTGTGTACCATCGTGAAATTGGCATCCGCTACGATCGTGTGATTGGCATAACCACATCCAACTACATCGGCGATTAACACGGTTTATTTTCGTATCATTCGATACCTAATCCCACCCAATGGCCAAGCGGATCAAAAAAACAGAAACCTGCCTCAATTGCGGAACACATCAAGGCGATGCGAATTATTGCCCTAACTGTGGACAGTTCAATAACTCGAAAAAGCCGAATGTACTTGAATTGATTCGCGAGGCTCTCGAAAACCTGTTTGCATTTGATTCGCGCTTTTACAAGACCCTCGGGCCTCTTCTTTTTCGCCCCGGGCGGCTCACCATTAATTACGTAGAGGGCAAGAAGTCGAGATACGTTCTCCCCATTCGTCTCTTCATCATTTCCATTTTCCTCTTGCTCGCTGTTATCTCTTGTAACAACAGCATTGATAAAGAAAGATGGTATGAAGTTGATCGACCTCAACTGGAAAACGAAGGGGCCAGCTTGCTTTCCTCCGTGGTACACCTCAATGTGGACACCAGTGGAATAAGTCCAGCGAAACTAGACAGCTTGATTGAAAATGACTGGATCATTCTAGATACTGCTTCAAACAGATTTCTGGTAAATCCTAACAAGGGCTATAGCAATACGGTCAATTGGTATTTTGGTGACTCGCGGTTTTCTGAATTCTATCAATATTCATACAACCACAAACTCCAACCCGTAGACGAAGCGCTTGAAGAGCTGAACTTCGAACCCACCTTCACCAACCACCTCCTCTATTCGACGGCACTGAAGATCTCTCTGATGAAAGGAGATGACTTCGTGAATTACATCAGCAGCAATGTGCTGATTATCCTTCTGTTGTTTATTCCCATCATTGCACTGGTCATGAAGGGGCTCTACATTTACAAGGGAATCTATTATGTAGATCACTTTGTCTTTGCCACCCATATACAAACGGCGCTGTCCTTGTACATGTCTCTGCTCATCATGAGTTATTGGATATTGCAATCGGAGGTTTTGTACTTGGTCTACTACCTTGGCATCATGACCTACATCTTCCTTGCAATAAAACGGTTCTACCGACAAAACTGGTTCATCACCTTTATAAAATTCTCTATCCTCAATATCGTACTGTTCATCGTAACGATAATTTTTATACTTTTAGTTGCAACCGTTTCTGTAATACTCTATTAACTAACCTTGGTCACTCAAGTCACTTCAGGAATTCGCGTTAGCGTGGAGACCGGTTTTGAAGGAAGATTTTTCTCAAAACACGGTCCTCTTTACGTGTTTACCTATGATGTAACCATAGAGAACCAAAGCAGTGAAACCGTTCAGCTCTTGGGGCGACATTGGTTTATTTACGACACTGGTGAAGGCCCAAGTGAAGTAGAGGGAAATGGGGTGATTGGTAAGCAACCAGTTATTGCCCCAGGTGAAGTTCACACCTACCGTTCGGGTTGTCATTTACGCGCAAGCATTGGCGCCATGCGAGGAGTTTACAACATGGTGCGACTCAATTCTTCAGAACGATTTGAAGTAAATATCCCCACTTTCCAATTTTTCGCAAGCCCAAGACTCAATTAAGGCTCGTACCTTTGCCCGCCATGAGGGCTACCATCGGAACATCCATATCAGAAGCAATTGATCACCTCAATAAAAATGAGGTTGTTGCCATTCCTACAGAAACCGTTTACGGTCTGGCTGGAAATGCCCTAGAACGTGAATCGGTCATTCGAATATTTGAAACGAAAGCCCGTCCGGCATTTGATCCACTCATTGTTCACACTCACTCTGTAAATGAGTTTCACAAATATGCAGATGTTCCTGCGGAAGTAATTCCATGGGTCCAAAAGCTGAGCCCGGGTCCCATCACCTACATCCTCCGTAAAAAGCCCATCATTCCAGATTTGGTGACCAGTGGACACCCTACGGTTGGACTTCGCATTCCGAATCACCCACTTACGTTGGAGCTTTTGCGTCGACTTGATTATCCCCTTGCCGCGCCAAGCGCTAATCCGTTTGGGTATGTAAGTCCTACCAAAGCCTCTCACGTAGCCGATCAATTGGGAGGTAAAATACCGTATATCTTAGATGGAGGCGATTGTGAAGTGGGAATCGAATCGACCATCATCGACCTTTCGGGAGAGAAACCCGTGATATTGCGTTTGGGTGGATATGAATTGAGTGAACTCGAATCCATTATTGGAATGGAGTTGAACGACATCCGCCTGTCGAGTTCCGCTCCGCATGCGCCTGGAATGCTTCACAGCCATTATGCACCAGGGGTGAAACTCTTCACTTCATCTATTGACGACTTACTCCCCTCCTATTCGATTGAAAAAATAGGAGCCATCTCCTTCACGAACCCCATCCATGGAGTTCTTGCTGAGAAACAATTAATCTTGAGTAAAACGGGAGATTTACGCGAAGCAGCCAAGAACTTATTCAGGCATTTGCGCGCATTAGACAACATGGAGATTGAAGCAGCAGTAGTGGAAATGGTTCCTAATGAAGGGTTGGGCAAGGCTATCAACGACCGTCTTAAGCGAGCACTTTACAAATCGAATTAATCCTCCATTTCGCGTTCCTTCTCAACGCGAGGTGTCTTGCGAAGCTCAAAGTTTTGTCCGAGGTAAACTCTTCTCACTTGTTCATCTGAAGCCAACTCTTCTGCTGAGCCAGATTTCAGAATTTTCCCCTCAAACATCAAATACGTTCTATCCGTGATTGCTAGGGTTTCCTGTACGTTGTGGTCGGTAATCAAAATCCCGATATTCTTCTTCTTCAACTGAGCAACAATGCTCTGAATATCTTCCACCGCAATGGGGTCAACCCCCGCGAAGGGCTCATCCAGGAGGATAAAATTCGGATCGGTTGCCAATGCTCTAGCAATCTCCGTTCTTCGGCGCTCTCCACCAGATAGAAGATCACCACGGTTCTTGCGAATGTGTTGCAATCCAAACTCATCGAGAAGGGATTCTAATCGCTCCAATCGTTCCGCCTTCTTATACTTCGTCATTTGAAGAACCGCCATGATGTTGTCTTCCACACTCATCTTGCGAAAGACGGAGGCCTCTTGAGCTAAGTATCCAATTCCCTTTTGAGCACGGCGGTACATCGGGTCTCGAGTGATGATTTCATCATCAATTTTAACGAGGCCTTCATCGGGCTTAACCAAGCCCACAACCATGTAAAAGGAAGTAGTTTTACCCGCCCCGTTAGGACCGAGCAATCCAACAATCTCCCCTTGATTCACTTCAAAAGAAACACCCTTAACAACGGTGCGTGAGCGGTATCGCTTAACAATGTTTTCTGCTACGAGCTTCATGCGCTTGCTTTCTTACGCTTGTTAACGCGTGAAGATAGTGATATTGATACCTCATAGAGAATCATAATCGGAACTGTAACTAAAATTTGGCTCAGAATATCAGGTGGGGTGATAATCGCAGACAAAACCAAGACCACAATAACAGCGTGCCTGCGGTACTTTCTCATCCATTCTGGCGTGAGCAATCCTATTACACTGAAAAAATAAGCCAATACGGGAAGTTCAAAGAGTAGTCCAGAAGCAAGCGTTGTACTTGTTACCATAGAGATATACGAGCTGAGTCGGATTTGATTGGCTACCGATGGATCTACCGTATACGTTCCGAAGAATTGAACGCTTAGTGGAGCAATCAAATAATAGCCAAAAAGCACGCCCATAATAAAGAGAAGCGCAGTAAAAAAGATCACCTTACTTCCATTCTTTCGCTCGTTTTCATGCAGCCCAGGTTTGACGAAACGCCACATTTCAAAGACCACATATGGGAAAGCAACTATGATTCCGGCCACAATACTCACCCACATATGGGTAGAAAACTGCCCAGACATCTCGGTATTAATCAGGATAAAAGGCATTTCATCAAAGCAAAATGTATCGCCGCCCATCATAGAGGAGAGGTTGCAAATCTGCTCATAAGTCCAGAATCCCGGAGTTTTCGGACCGAAGATTACTTCGTTGAAGATGAAGCTCTTAAAAGCGAATGCCGCAATAGCAAACACCAATATTGCGATGGCTGCGCGGACTAAGTGCCAGCGCAATTCCTCGAGGTGATCGAGGAAACTCATCTCGTTTTTATCCTGATTTGAAGTACTTGCCATAAGATTTGCAAAGCTACCTGCACAAATCATTTCCTCAAAACGTTGAAGCTGATTAAATTTGCAAGTGAGAGACACCTACCTGAACAACTTTTTTGGAATGTGAATGGATGTACGATATTCTCCGCAGAATTTTCGTACATTTTGAATGCAGTATGAATCAGCACGATTGCTAACAACTAGCCATGGCAGAAGCCCATTTGAATCCTACATCTGAACTCAAAAAGTACTTTGGTTTCAGCAAGTTCAAGGGAGAACAAGAAGACATTGTAAAGAATGTTCTGAACGGTCAAGATACCTTTGTAATTATGCCAACCGGCGGCGGTAAGTCGCTGTGCTATCAACTTCCGGCTATGATGACCGAAGGAACAGCGATTGTTGTTTCCCCGCTCATCGCGCTTATGAAGAACCAGGTAGATGCCATGCGTGGCTTCTCACAGCACGATGGCGTTGCACACGTCTTGAACTCCTCACTTACCAAGAAGGAAATTACGCAAGTCAAGGAGGATTTGTACAACGGAGTGACCCGACTTCTCTATGTAGCGCCAGAATCCTTAAACAAGGAAGAGAATATTGAAATGCTTCGCGAATTGAAGATTTCATTCTTTGCCATTGATGAGGCTCACTGTATCTCGGAATGGGGTCACGACTTCAGACCTGAATACCGAAACCTGAAACACGCCATTGAAACCATTGGAAGAAAGCCGATTATTGCGCTCACCGCAACAGCCACCCCAAAGGTTCAGAGTGATATCATGAAGACGCTCGGCGTAGAACACGCCCGAGTTTTCAAGTCGTCCTTTAACCGTGACAATCTCTACTACGAGGTGCGTCCTAAAGAGGATATTGAACGCCAAATAATTCGACTTCTCCGCGAGAACGCAGGCAAGAGCGCTATCGTTTACTGCCTGTCACGTCAAAAGGTTGAAGATTTAGCCCAACAGCTCCAAGTCAACGGAATCAAGGCCTTGCCGTATCACGCTGGTTTAGACGCTTCAACAAGAGTTCGTCACCAAGACGCATTCTTATCGGAAGACACCGATGTGATTGTCGCTACGATCGCTTTTGGAATGGGAATCGACAAGCCAGATGTACGCTATGTGATTCACCACGACATGCCCAAGAGTCTGGAATCGTACTACCAAGAAACAGGACGTGCTGGAAGAGACGGTGGCGAAGGTAATCTCATCACCTTCTATTCCTACAAAGACATCGAAAAGCTGGAGAAATTCTTGGCGAAGAAGCCCGTTGCTGAACAAGAAATTGGAAAGCAACTTTTGCAAGAGGCGATGAGCTATGCAGAAACCAGCATGTGTCGACGTCGCTATCTCCTGTACTACTTTGGCGAAGTGTACGAGCAAGAGAATTGTGGAAATTGCGACAACTGTAACAATCCACAGAAGTTGCACGATGCAAAAGATCAGCTCCTTTTAGCCCTTCAAACCGTGAAGGCCGCCAATCAAAAATTCAAAGCTCAACAGATTGTCAACATCTTGATTGGAAACCTAACGGCTCTTCTCAAGAATCACAATTCCGATACCTTACCTCAATGGGGCAAGGGAACCGACCATCCAGACCGATTCTGGCACAACTTGATTCGCCAGGCTGTTGTTCAGGGATATATCGATCGAGAAATTGAACTCTACGGCGTTCTTCGTCTGAGTGAATCTGGATTGAAGTTCATTGAAGAACCTGTGGCATTCATGCTCCCTGAAGAGCGAGAGTACGTCGACAAATCGAGTCCAAATAGTGGTCAGGTTATCGCGTTAGATGACCAACTCTTCAAAATGTTGAAAGACCTGACGCGAAAAGTAGCCAAAGAAAAAGGCGTTCCTCCTTATGCCGTGTTCATGGAACCATCCCTCAACGAAATGGCTACGCACTACCCTACCTCCATTGATGAACTCAAAAACATGAGTGGAGTCGGTGAGGGTAAAGCCATGAAGTTTGGCCAGCCTTTCGTGGATACCATCAAGAAGTATGTTGAAGAAAATGACATCAACCGACCGATGGATTTAGTGGTCAAGTCCATTGCCAACAAGAGTCAGTTGAAGGTCTACCTCATCCAAAGTACCGACCGCAAGCTTCCATTAGACGACATCGCCAGTGCAAAAGGTCTAACCATGGACGAGCTCTTGAAGGAAATGGAGATGATTGTGTTCTCTGGAACCAAGTTGAACATCGACTACTATTTGGAAGATATTCTTGACGAGGACTCCATTGAAGAAATCTACGAATACTTCATGGATGAGTCAGATGATGGAAAAATCACCGAGGCTTACGAAGAATTTGATGGAGACTACAGCGAAGAAGAATTGAGATTGATTCGCTTGAAGTTTTTAAGTGAGGTGGCTAATTAGACTTCAGACTCCAGTCTCGAACCTGAAAGCAACCACCCGCTATCTAAAACAAAAAGCCCCCAACAGAGATGTCGGGGGCTTTTTTCGTTTTGAAACCAATTAATTCAAATGGATGAACACGTCTCGCTCATCTAATTTGTCGGCGTGCAAACTCTTGCTGTACTGAAGAACGAAGTCGATGCACTTTTTAGGGGCGTTTCTCTTCTGTTCATTCGCTTTACGTTCGCTAGGAGTAATGTTATACATAGGCAATTTGTCATCGTTTAATATTCCAAGAACGCCGGAATATTCTGCCTATTGCATACGCCGAAAAATTTTAGTCAACGGTAAGACTCACTCCATTTTGTTCGATGATCTTTCTCAAGTTCATCAAAGCGTAGCGCATACGCCCTAACGCAGTATTTATGCTTACATCCGTTTGCTCGGCAATTTCTTTGAAGCTCAATCGAGAGTAAATTCTCAACTTCAAGACCTCCTTCTGTTCGTCTGGTAATTGTTCAACCAAACGAGTCAAATCACTTTCAATCTGCTCGCGAATCATCACATTCTCTATCGTAGGAGTTCCATCTTTAATGATATCAAAGATGTCGAAGTCATCTGAAGGAGATACTGTTGGTATTCTCTTCGCTCTACGGAAATGATCAATAACCAAGTTGTGTGCGATACGCATCACCCATGGTAAAAACTTTCCTTCTTCATTGTAACGTCCAGCGCGAAGTGTATTAATCACTTTGACGAAAGTGTCTTGAAACACATCGTTTGCCAAGTCTTCATCGCGAAGCTTGCTAATGATGTATGAGTAAACTCTTGACTGGTGGCGGTTGATGAGAACTTCTAAACACGCCTCACGACCATTCATGTACTCCTTCACTAGGACGGAGTCATCCAATTGCAACATATCCATAACCGTTCGATTTGGTTCCTAATTCCTGATTAAACGGGTAGAAATGTTGCTATAGAGTCGTCTTTATAAGGTTAAATGGGGCGCTTTTGAGAGAGCCTTGAACTCCAAATATAAACGATTTCAAATGAAACATGCAAATCGGAGGTAGAAATTGGTTCCTAGTGTCTGGCACGTGACTCCTGAACTCTAGCCTGTAAAGCACTAATCTCCCGTATCATTCCACATTGTGAGCCTCCCCACCTATCCCCCAACCTTCCCCCTAATAGCCAGAGGTCAATAGCTCATAGCTAGCCACTATTGATTACCTTTGCAAACCATGGAAAAAACGGCGCCACACATCACTTCCACACCCGCTGAAATGGACGAGTCTATCGTTATTTCTGGTGCGCGTGTGCACAACTTGAAGAACATTGATTTAACCATTCCCAGAAACAAACTCGTTGTGATTACGGGAGTTTCAGGAAGTGGTAAATCTTCTTTGGCCTTCGACACATTGTATGCTGAGGGTCAGCGTAGATATGTGGAAAGCCTTTCGTCTTATGCTCGGCAGTTTTTGGGCAGATTGAACAAGCCGGAAGTCGATGACATAAAAGGGTTGGCGCCTGCCATTGCCATCGAACAAAAGGTGATTTCAAGAAATCCTAGATCTACGGTCGGTACTACAACCGAGATTTACGATTATCTCAAGGTTCTATTTGCGCGTATCGGAAAGACCTACTCTCCTACTTCTGGAAAGCAAGTCATGCGTCATTCCGTATCCGACGTACTGGAGCACATTCACAGCGTAGAAGAAGGTGCTCGCCTCATGGTTACTGCTCCTGTTAAACCCAACGGTAGAACCACAGTAGAGGCCTTGAACGTCTTTCATCAACAGGGTTTTTCTCGTATCTGGTGGAATGGAACAGCCGAAGATATCAATGACCTCATCGAACAAAAGCCAAAAGATTGGCCACAAGATGCCGAATTGATCATTGATCGCGCGGTGGCGAAGAAAGACGATGAAGATAACGACAGCCGACTCGCCGATTCGATTCAAACGGCGTTCTTTGAAGGACACGGAGAATGTAGAATTCATTGGGTTCAGCAAGATGAGATTGTCACGTTCAGCAACAAATTTGAGGCAGACGGGATCACATTTGAAGAACCCTCACTTCACCTTTTCAGCTTTAACAACCCTTACGGCGCTTGTCCGAAATGCGAGGGTTTTGGCAATGTGATGGGTATTGATGAAGATTTGGTGATTCCGAATAGCGCTCTCAGTGTATATGAAGATTGTGTGGCGGCTTGGAAGGGAGATACCATGCAAGAATGGAAAAATGAGTTGGTGCGAAATGCAGATAAATTCGATTTTCCCATCCATCGCGCTTATGGTGATTTGTCGACCGAACAGCAAGAGCTGCTGTGGACAGGCAACAAGTACTTCAGAGGTATCAATGCCTTCTTCAAGCATCTTGAGTCAAAGTCGTACAAGATTCAATACCGCGTTATGCTTTCGCGTTACCGCGGCAAGACCAAATGTCCAGATTGTAAAGGAAGACGTCTGCGCATTGATGCATCGTATGTAAAAGTGGGCGACAAGAACATCATGGAGTTGGTGGATCTCAGCATGGACAAGCTCCACCAATGGTTCGCCGATCTTTCATTGTCTGAGTTCGATCACAAAGTAGCCAAACGTCTACTCATCGAAATCACCAATCGCTTGCATTACCTCCGAGAGGTGGGTTTAGGATATCTAACACTAAATCGCCTTTCAGCTACACTTTCAGGTGGAGAATCTCAACGAATCAACCTCGCTACAAGCATGGGCTCTAGCCTTGTTGGTTCTATGTATATCTTAGACGAACCTAGCATAGGCTTGCATCCGCGCGACACCGACCGCTTAGTGAAAGTGGTTCAAGACCTTCGAGACATTGGGAACACCGTTATCGTAGTAGAACACGACGAGGCCTTTATGAAGGCGGCAGATTTTATTGTGGATATTGGTCCGGGGGCGGGCTCTAATGGAGGTGAAGTTCTGTTTGATGGAACGCTTGAAAACCTTCTGAAAAAAGACACCCTCACCGCTCAATACCTGAACGGAACCAAGGAAATTGCCACCCCGAAAGAACGTCGTGAACTCAAGTACACCATTGAAGTAGCTGGAGCTCGTGAAAACAACTTGAAGAACATCGATGTGAGCTTTCCTCTCCACATGTTCACGGTAGTTACAGGAGTAAGCGGCTCAGGTAAATCCACACTCGTTCGCAGAATCCTCTACCCTATGCTTCAGAAAGCACTGGGAGGCTATGGCGAAAAAGCGGGAAAGCACAAATCGGTTGAAGGCGACATCCACCGCATCTCAGGAGTGGAATTCGTGGATCAAAATCCAATTGGTAAATCAAGCCGGAGCAACCCTGTAACTTATCTCAAAGCCTACGACGAAATTCGCGCCCTCTTTGCTTCGCAGAAGCTTTCAGAGATGAATAACCTAAAACCCAAGCACTTCTCGTTCAACACCGATGGCGGTAGATGTGACGTTTGCAAGGGTGAGGGTTCGGTTACGATCGAAATGCAGTTTATGGCGGATGTTCACCTCAAGTGTGAACAATGCGATGGCAAGCGATTCAAAGACGAAGTGCTGGCTGTACAGTTCAAAGGGAAAAACATCTACGATGTACTAGAAATGACAGTGGATGATGCCATTGATTTCTTTAAGGAACACGAGCAACCTAAAATTGTTACTCGCCTTAACCCGCTTAGGGAAGTAGGCTTGGGTTATGTACACCTCGGACAATCATCTTCTACACTTTCAGGTGGCGAAGCGCAGCGCGTAAAGCTCGCCAGCTTCCTCATCATGGGGCAATCTGAAGGAAAGAAACTCTTCATCTTTGACGAGCCAACGACGGGTCTTCACTTTGAAGACATCCACAAACTACTTCAGTCCTTTAATGCCTTGATCGAGAAGGGACACAGCATCGTAGTTATCGAGCACAACCCGGATGTAATCAAGTGTGCCGACTGGCTCATTGACCTAGGACCGGAAGGTGGCGAAAAAGGCGGTGAGCTTCTTTATCAAGGCACGCCCGAGGGTATTTTAGAACTGAAAGGAAACGCCACCGGAGAAGCGATTCGAGAGAAAATAGACTAGCGAAGCGACTTGAAGAGTTCGACCAAGCGTGCTCTTTCCTCTGCTGAAATTCGAGCCTCACTATGTGCGAGAATGTAACTTGACATTGGCATTTCGCCACTTTCAACTTCCTCCACGCACTCCTCTAGCTTGTGGTCTTTGCGATCTGCGGCATAGCTGCCCCATTTGGAAAAATTCAGATGCTTTCTAGCATCGTTCACATGATTGACAACCACATATGACGCCGGTGCTACATTGGAGTACCACGGCCATACCGTCTCATTCGAATGACAATCGTAGCACGCTTTGTGAATGATCTCCATATCCACGGCATCAATGTCGTAAACATTCGCAAAATCTTGTTCTGCTGGATCTGTTGGATTGGTCTTAGCCGGCTGAATAAATTGCATAGCGGCAAGGACGAAAATCAATCCAAGTAAAATTCTGCGGGTGTTCTTCTTTTTCATCAGAATGAGGATTTGTCACATCAAATGTAAGATACGAATTGTACGTTCGTCAACGGAAAGGTAAATAATACTACCTTGAGATTGAATATAATCCTAACACTACTCCATTGAATCCTCAAAAACGTGCCAGTGAATGGGTTGACACCTATGGAGACTTGCTTTTTCGCTTTGCTTATCAACGAACGGGAAGTAAGGAAATAGCAGAAGATCTCGTTCAGGACACCTTGCTCAGTGCCTTTAAATCTCTCGATAGTTTTGAAGAGCGCGCTTCGGATAAAACTTGGTTGATGCGCATTCTCAGAAACAAAATCATCGATCACTACCGAAAGACGCGTACTCGTCAAAGTGAGGATGATGTCTCCGTTAAAAAAGAAGTCAGTATCAGCTCCTATTTCGATGAAAGCGGCGGTTGGAACGGCGAACACATGCCCCATGAAAGTTGGGATGACCAACCCGATGGTGAATTGGAAAATTCTCAATTGAAAAGCGCACTCGAAAGGTGCATAGACAACCTGAAAGGTAAAGGGGCTTCAGCTTTCCGAATGAAGTATATAGAAGATGAAGAATCTGAGGAGATTTGTAAGGTACTTGATATCACCTCGTCCAATTATTGGGTTTTAATCCACCGCGCCAAATTGCAACTAAGAGACTGCCTTGACCAATCGTATTTCAATGAATTGAAAAAATTCGAAGCCCAATAATGGAAAACCTATTTCACAAGTTATTCTTCACCTGCGAAGAAGCGACCATGAAGGCTGAAATGAACGAACAGAAGGCCTTATCTGGATTGGATCAAATGAGACTTTGGATGCACATGCAATGGTGCGCACTTTGCACCTTATTCAGCAAACAAAATAAAAAGCTCAACTCCATTTTAAGTCACAACCACCAACATCTAAAAGAGGTTAAAGTGGACGATAAAACAAAGCTCAAGTGGAAATCCGCACTGGAAACTGCCAGTACTGATGTGCCCTCAAAAAACAATTAACTTACCTCCAAATGGAGGTTTATTGAAGAATGTAACCCCCTTCATTTGACCCTGAAATTTCGCCTAGAAGTTCAAATTGAGGCACTACCCATAGGATTTCGTGAAAATTCCATTTCGCTTCAAAAAAATTGATGTTAGGGGAATGTTATGAAAGATAAAGTTCTATATTTGACTCATCTAATGCCCAGGGATCTACCTGGGTAGCTTAGGTTTATTGGTTTGGTGTGAGGCCCGGGGGAAACCCGGGTCTTTCATTTTCTGACCATTCCTACCTCAAAAGGCATGCTTTTAGCTTCTTTGGCGAACCACTTCAAAAAGCATGATTCCCGCAGCAACACTTACGTTCAAGCTATCCACTACTCCACTCATCGGAATCTTTACCAAAGCATCTGCCACGTCGATCCAATGTTGGGAAACACCTGTATCTTCAGCTCCCATCACAATGGCAGAAGCTTCTCTAAAGTCGCATTCAAAATGTGGCACCGCACCTTC
This sequence comes from Phaeocystidibacter marisrubri, assembly GCF_008933165.1. Classification (NCBI taxonomy): domain Bacteria; kingdom Pseudomonadati; phylum Bacteroidota; class Flavobacteriia; order Flavobacteriales; family Phaeocystidibacteraceae; genus Phaeocystidibacter; species Phaeocystidibacter marisrubri. The sequence continues at coordinate 508,902 of NZ_WBVQ01000001.1, read as the reverse complement.
CAAATAGGTAACGAAACACGGAATGTTATGGGAAGAAAGAAAGTCACTAATTTCATCATTGCTCGCACTGACTACGGGAACATCAAAGAAGCCTCCTAGACTATTTCTAACCACATGGGGATGAAAGACATCCACCACCCCATTAGCCACTATCACAGCATCCACTTTGGCCGCGTTTGCCGTGCGAAGAATCGCCCCTAAATTTCCTGGCTTTTCTACCGATTCAACAATCAAATAGAAGGCTTTCTCCTTTGGTTCCAACTCGGCCAAACTCTTGTCAATTCGAGGATAAACCCCCACTACATTGGGCACTCCAGAGCGAAATGAAATCTTTTCAAATACGGCTTCTGAGCACTCGTGAACCAATGCGTCAGGCTCCCTGTACTCAATTAGGTCTCTCATCTTGTTTTCATTGAGAAACTCACTGGAATAAAAGAGCCACTTCGGACTCAATCCCGTTTGAATGGCACGAGCGTTTTCTCTCAATCCTTCAACAACAAAAACCGCATCCTTCTTGCGGTCGCGAGACTTTTCAATATAAGAAACAACCTTCTTAACCGTAGGATTCTGAATACTATTTAGCTCTTTCATACGGCTTGCAAGTTCGGTATTCTAGGTAACAGATGTACCTTCGCAGTATGAGTAAAAGATCAAAACGTCATACAAACGACGAAGACGGAATTGTTTATTCGACAAATCCAGGCGCAACCTTTGGCGACCTCTTTGCAGATTTGCGAGGAGAGGACAATGATAGTCAGGATTTTACCTTAGAAGTCCACATTTCCAAAAAGGGAAGAGCAGGAAAAATAGCCACGCTCGTGATGGGGCATCCCGGAACAGAAGATGAAGTAAAGTCGCTCGCTAAAGACCTTCGTTCACATTGTGGCGTGGGAGGTAGCGTAAAAGATGGAGAAATCCTCCTTCAAGGAGCTGTACGCGATAAAGTAATGGCCTATTTAGAAGACCATGGATACAAAACGAAACGCGTTGGCGGTTAAACCAACGGCGTTACGTTCTTTAATGCTCTTTCGTACAACTCTTCGTACTTCGGCGTAATGCGATCAATGCTGAAGGTCTCTGCTTGACGATACGCAGCCATGCTCATTTCCGCATGCTTGGCGTCATCCGTTAGTATTTCTGTGGCGTATTTAGCCATCGTCTTTACATCTCCTACATTGGCGGTATACCCAGTCACACCGTGCATATTCACCTCTGTGAGACCTCCGGCGTTTGACGAGATAACTGGAACTTTTGCGGCCATGGCTTCCAATGCTGCCAAACCAAAACTCTCTGTTTCTGAAGGGAGTAAGAAGAGGTCACTCATGCAAAGTATTCGCTCCACTTCATTGGTCTTACCCAAGAAGAGAACATCTTCAGAAACACCTAAATCCTTGGCCTTATCTTCGGCGCGTTCGCGCTCTGGACCGTCACCTATCATCACCAGTCGAGATGGAACCGTCTCATGCACTTTGGCAAAGATTTCCACCACATCCATGATGCGTTTCACCTTTCTAAAGTTGGATATATGGGTGATGATCTTCTGACCTTCATGTGCTAGCCCTGCTCTATTGCATCGCTTGGCGTTGTTGTACAAACTGAGATCAATGAAGTTTGGAATGACTTCAATATCCTTGCGAACCACGAAGAATTTCAAAGTTTCGCGCTTCAAGTCTTCAGACACTGAAGTCACATAATCGGAGTGATTAATGGAAAAGGTAACAGCTGGCTTGTACGATGGATTTCTTCCCACCAATGTAATATCCGTTCCGTGCAAGGTGGTAACCACTGGAATGTGGATTCCCTTATCTGCCAAAATCTTCTTTGCCATGTAGGCTGCATATGCATGTGGGATAGCATAGTGAACGTGGAGAATTTCAATCCCTTCATTCAATACGGTATCTACCATCTTGCTGGAGAGCGCAAGCTCATAAGGCTGGTATTGGAACAATGGATAATCGTGAACATTCACCTCATGATAGTAAATATTCTCCTCCAGAATGTCCAATCGAACAGGCTGATTATATGTGATGAAGTGAACCTTGTGTCCTTTCTTGGCAAGTACAGCACCTAGTTCTGTAGCCACAACACCCGATCCTCCAAAGGTTGGGTAACAAACAATCCCGATTATCATTAGTCTTTTGCTTTGTGCTCTTCTGTTCGAATGAGCTCTCCTTCTTCGCTGTAAAAGTACCAAGTTCCTACTTGCTGGTTCTCATAATACTCTCCAACTTCCTTTTTATTTCCATTAGGATAACGCGTTTCATGGAATCCGGTTCGCTTGCCAGCCACATAATCTGAAACTTGCTTCACAGTACCATCCTCGTAGTAATAAATTACCTCTCCTTCAATCTCGCCATCCACGTACATGTATCGCGCGCTCGGTCCACCTCCTGGATAGTACCAAACCGACTCTCCATTCTTTACGCCATCCTTCCAAGAAAACGACTGCTTAAGCGTGAAGTGTCCAGGATAATACTCCCACTCCACTCCATTCTTTACACCCTCCTCAAAGGTGAGTTCGCGTACGAGATTTCCCCTCTGATCGTAATAGCGTTGAAGGCCATTCAACTTGCCTTCTGAAAATAGTTCTTGCGACAACATTTGTCCTCGATCGGTGAACATAATGCGGAATCCATCAATCTTACCATCTACATATTCGGTGATGGTACTTACGCACATGTTGGAATGTAAATCTACCCATGTCCCTACGCGTTCTCCCTTCCTGTTCTCCTGATTGATGTGGTCGGGAAGCAGAAGCGTATCAGGTTGAGCGGAAAGTCCAATGGAGAGGATAAATCCGAATGCTAGTGCGAACTTCTTCATGGTAAAAGGCTATCGTAGATTATCTCTTGAATATTGGTGCGAATGTTCATGGAAATAAGTGCTCTGTTCTCAGCGTCAGGATAGACGCGATTGCTCAGGAAAATATACACTAAATCCTCGGAGGGATCCACCCATGCAATAGTTCCGGTGAATCCGGTATGACCAAACGATTTGGGACTTGCACAATCACAAGCGGGACCAGCCCCTTCCAATTGTGGTTTATCGAATCCAATACCTCTGCGATTCTTATTCTCACAAAAAGCACACTTGGTAAAGAGTTCAATAGTGCCAGGGCGAAAATATCGGTGACCGCCGTACTCTCCGTCGTTGAGGTACATCTGCATCAGCTTTGCCAAGTCGTTTGCATTGGAAAACACTCCAGCGTGTCCACCTACACCTCCCATCATGGCCGCACCTTGATCGTGCACAAAGCCTTGAATGAGCTGATACCTGAAGTAGCGATCCTCCTCTGTTGGGATGATTTTGTCCAGTGAAAAACGCTCTCGCGGATGAAAACCCATACTCCATGCACCCAATGGACGATAGAGGAACTCTTGAACCAATACGTCCAAGGGAGCGCGATAGGTCTGCTCTACGATCTTCTTCATTAAATAATACCCCAAATCAGAATACTTGTATTTACCCGGATTCTCCAAGGGCGATTTTAGTATCAAATCATAAATAGTATCGCGGTAATCATCGCGGATGTACAAATCCTTGGCCACCTGAATGGTATAGCCTTCTTTGAGAGATTTACTGTAATAGGTGTTGCTGGGTTTCTGTGCTTCAAGGGTTTCGATGTAAAATGGAATCCACGCTTGCAAACCCGCTTGATGTGTCAGAACGTCAATCACTTTCAAATGCTCCTTGTTCGTGCCGATGGTTTCGGGGAGAAATTTGCCCAACTCGTCGTTGAGTTCCAGTTTCCCTTCGTCGTACATGCGCATCACCATGGGAAGTGTCGCCGCTATTTTGGTAATCGAAGCAATGTCGTAAATATCGTCCCACTTTACCGTTTCCAAGCTCGAATACATTGGTTTCCCAAATGATCGTTCATAGACAATCACTCCTCTTCGGGCTACCACCACTTGTGCACCTGGCGTGGCTTTGGCACGAATAGCACGCTGAACTTCGGCATCTATTCTTGCGAGGGTTGTCGCATCCATCCCCACTTCTTCTGGGAACCCATAGCGAAGACGATTTAAATCCAGCGTAGGAATTCCGTGATTGGAAGGCATGAGCACACCAATACTCACCGGAAGTGTCCCAGATGCTTCGCGTGCGCCAAAGATGATCTGGGCCGCACTAAGAGCGGCATCAAACGTATTTTGATAGGTTTGAATAACGGCCTCACTTTCCAATATTTCAGGAGTAGATTTGAGTCCGTATGGATTGGCAAAGTGAACGAAGACCACTCGGTTCTGAAGCAAAAGTCGTTGAATAAACCGCTTCTCCTCTTCGTTCATCACATACCTTCTCCATGGATTGGTATTATCCGTAAAATATCCCACGATCACCAAATCACTCAGGGCCACTTTTTTAAGGACCTCAGAGGCATTAGCTCCCGTAAAATCGAAAGATTCCACCAAAGAGTAATGAGCAGCAGCATCGGCTAAGTTGTTGTTGATTCGGGAACCGATATTCACAACGGTTACCTTTTCATTCTCCAAGTTTTGAAGGGGCAAGATTCTGTCCTTATTGACCACCACTGTTGCTGCTTGGTCATAAATCTGCTTGATGAGCACTCGTGAATCGTGATCATTTAAATCCGCAATAATATTCTCTACCGCAATGGGTGAATAATTCGCCAAACCTGCACCATACTTGGCCATTAAAATTCGACGTACATGAAGGTCCAACTCCTTTTCACTCAATTTTCCAGAAGCAATGGCCGCCGTAATCTTTTGAACCGCGGCAGGAACATCTTCCGCAAATAGCAACACGTCATTTCCTGCCAAAAGGGCTCTGAGATCAACTTCACCTGGTGGATATAAATCGCTTACACCGCGCATATTTAGCGCATCTGTAAAGGCCAAACCGTCAAAGCCAAGTTCATTCCTGAGAAGAGAATCTACCACAATAGGTGAAAGTGAGGTAGGCGTTCCTGATCTGTCCAACGAAGGAACATTGAGGTGAGCGACCATTACACTTGCCAAACCATGTTTAAAATTCTCGCGGTACGGAGCCCACTCTACTTCGCTCAATCGGGGATAGGATTGGTGAACAGATGGAAGAGTTTTGTGTGAATCTTGATCGGTGTCGCCGTGTCCGGGAAAGTGCTTTCCACAAGCGAGCACGCCATGGTCTTGCATTCCCAAAGTGTAGGCAACCGACAAGCGACTGACGCGTTCCACATCTTCTCCAAATGACCGAACTCCGATGATGGGATTATCAGGATTGGTGTTGATATCAAGCACAGGCCCAAAGTTGAAGTGAACTCCCAAACGCTTGCAATGACGCGCGATTGTCTTTCCGTACTCATAAGCCAAGCTGCTATCATTGGTTGCCCCCAGTGTCATGGGCCAAGGCAATTGAGTCACGCTATCCAAACGCATGGCCAAATCCCATTCAGCATCCATTCCTATCATTAGAGGAACGTCAGACTTGGCTTGCAATCGGTTCGTCATTCTAGCCTGACGAACAGGTCCCCCTTGAAAAAAGATCAACCCTCCAATATGGTGATTCTCGATAAGGGAAGTAAGTTCGCGTTCGTGCGCCGCGTTTCTATTGGAGTAGGCAGCTACCATGAACAACTGACCAATTTTCTGTTGAATCGTCATAGATTTCATGGTACTGTCAGCCCACACTGACGCATCGTCACCTTGATAAAAGGGTTGTGAACAGAGGCCAAAAGAGGCCGTCATCATCAGAAAAAGTAGAGAAAGCTTGAAGTTCAACCGGATTGTGTGCATGTATAGCTAAATTGATCCGTCAATAATACGATATCGAGTAGGGTTCAGCAATATTCATTCCGCTTGCTGGCTCAGTTTTTGAGTAGTGAATTCGTAAATTAAAGACCGTTATGCCCCGAATACCATTTCTGAATCAACGCAAACCAAAGCCTTTTAGCTTGGGCCATCGCATTTACGATGAGCGCAAGGATCGCTTGCAGCGGATGATGGCAGCTAAAGGCCAGGAAGGGGTTACCGATGAAAACAAGGATGATTATTTGAGAAATGTTCGAGATAAAATGGAAAGATCTCGTCATAACTCTAAGCAAAATAAGGGGAGTACCATGCGTATCCTCGTTATCTTCGCACTTCTCATGCTTATCGCTTATATTTTCCTTTCGCAGTAACCCATTCGATGTCCGATATAATCTCCCTACTTCCCGATCATGTTGCTAATCAGATTGCTGCTGGTGAAGTAGTTCAAAGACCGTCATCCGTAGTAAAAGAGCTTCTTGAAAACTCAGTAGATTCTGGAGCTACGGAGATACACCTCATCATTCAAGATGCAGGCAAAACCCTTATTCAAGTTGTCGACAATGGCAAGGGAATGTCCTATGCTGATGCCCGAATGGCCTTTGAACGACACGCCACCAGTAAGATCAAACTGGCTGACGATCTATTTGATCTCCACACCATGGGCTTCCGCGGTGAAGCCTTGGCTTCCATTGCTGCCGTTGCTCAAGTGGAACTCAAAACGCGTCCTCACGATGAAGATCTCGGCACCGAGTTGCGCATTGAAGGAAGTAAAGTCATCCATCAAAAAGTTTGTCAATGCGGCGGTGGAACGAGCTTAGCCGTGAGCAACTTGTTCTTCAATATTCCAGCACGCCGGCAATTCTTGAAATCAGACAACGTAGAGAACCGTCACATCATTGACGCCTTTGAGCACGTTGCCCTGGCCAATCCAGAAATCGCATTCAAATTCACCCAAAACAATGTGGAGATTTTCCACTTGCCAGAGGGAAATTATAGGCAGAGAATCACTTCTGTTTTTGGAAAGAAATTCAACGAACGATTGGTTCCTGTTGAAGAAATCACCGATGTTGTGGCCCTGAGTGGTTTTGTACTCAAGCCGCAATATGCACGCAAAACTCGGGGGGAACAGTTCTTTTTTGTGAATGATAGATTCATCAAGAACTCCTACCTCCACCACGCTGTTAATCACGCTTTTGAACATCTGATCAAAGGCGATGAACACCCATCGTACTTCCTCTATCTTCGTATAGATCCCAAGCGAATTGACGTCAATATTCACCCGACAAAAACGGAGATCAAGTTTGATGACGAGAAGGCGATTTATGCGATTATTCGTTCGGCTGTAAAACATGCATTGGGACAATTCAACATTGCCCCAACTCTTGATTTCAATCAAAATGTAGGAGATATTCCCATCCCCGATCCAACGCGAGCGGTGATCCCTCCTACCATTCAGGTAGATCCTAACTTCAACCCATTCAACACCGAGACTCCTAAAACTCCAGCTCAGTCAAGTGGGGCTTCCTCTTCCTTCAAATCATCTTCTTTTGGCAAAACTCCTACGGACAATTGGCAAGAGTTGTACAAGGGAAGTGAAAGCACAGAGTCAGGCAACATTCAAATAAGTTCAGGTTGGGAAGATGATACGATTGAAAAAAACGCAACTCATTTCCAGCTCGACAATCGATATGTGATTACGAAGGTGAAAAGTGCTTTGATCGCCATTCATCAGCAAAGAGCGCACAGACGAATCAATTACGAGCGATTTTTACAAGTGTTGAATGGTCATCACGCCCCATCTCAACAACTCCTATTCCCCATTTCTATTCACATGAATGGCGGAGAAATGGAAGCACTCAAGAGCGTGAATGACACCCTTCATAGAATGGGTTTTGAATTGGAATTCCCCAGTGCTCAACAAGTGTTGGTACAGGGAATCCCCATGCACATCAGTGATGGTGAAACTCAAATTGTGCTCGACCAATTGGTGGAAGACGTGAAATCGGATGCCGATGTGTTCCGAAACGATCCATCACATGCCATGGCAAAAAGCTTGAGTAGCCATATTGGAATTAAAAATGGGCAAGTGCTTAACCGCGAAGAGATGCAACATCTCATTGATGAACTTTTTGCGTGTGAGATGCCTTATACCGACATATTCGGTCGTCCGATCATTGTACAAATTGGTTTGGACGAACTTGATAAAAAATTTAGATAATGCAAATAGGACCCGCTAGATATCAGGTACTTCCACCTGTCATCAAGAACTTGATCATCATTAACATCTTGTTCTTCTTTGCCACCTTTACGGTGAATAACACCTTTGGGGTAGACTTGAGTGAATACCTCGCTCTTTTCTTTCCCATGTCGGATAATTTCTATCCTTACCAGTTCGTAACGTCGATGTTCATGCATGCGAACATCTCTCACATCTTCTTCAACCTGTTCACGCTGTGGATGTTTGGATCGCCGATGGAGAACCGATGGGGTAGTAAAAAGTTCCTCATCTACTACATGATTACCGGAATTGGCGCTGGCATTCTGTATGAATTGGTCAATGTGATTGAATACTATCAATACATGGGAGAGGCCGTTAATCAGGCTGACGTCAACTACTTGAACAGTGTTTTCAACGAGTTGAGAGTGGTAGGTGCATCTGGAGCTGTTTACGGTGTCTTACTCGCTATGGGAATGACTTATCCGAACAACACGGTGTACCTCTACTTTGCCATTCCTGTTAAAATCAAGTATTTCGTACTTGTATTGGGTATTCTTGAATTCTACAACGGCTTTAACAATCCAGGTAGTTCTGTTGCACACTTTGCTCACCTAGGAGGGATGCTCTTCGGATTTTTATTGATTCGATATTGGAATAAACGGAGATACTAAATCATGTCCAATTTATACAATAACATCAAGCAAAGCTTCCTAGTAGCCAATTGGCTAAACCGATTGATTTATATCAATTTAGGGGTGTTTGTGTTGCTCATCATTTTGAGTGCAATCAGTTTCATTACTGGATTTGACATTGATGCTTTTATCAGTCTACAACTCTCCCTTCCTTCGAGCTTATACGAGTTAATGTGGCGTCCGTGGACGATTCTTACGTACATGTTCACCCATTTTGGATTCCTTCACATCTTGTTCAACATGATTGTGCTGTTCTTCTCTGGAAGGATTTTTATGGATTTCTTGGGCGACAAGCGCGTACTCCCCGTGTACATTCTAGGGGGGATTGCAGGAGCCGCCGTCTACATTTTGATGTACAATATCTCTCCTAATCTCGAACCAGGAGGTATGATGATTGGAGCATCCGCAGGTGTAATGGCTATCATGATTGCAGCGGCAACTAAGGTTCCCAACCTCCCTGTACGATTGATGCTATTGCCTTTTGAGTTCAAATTTTGGTGGATTGCTGTTGCCTACGTACTGTTAGATATATCCGGCATTTCAAGCTCAAATACGGGTGGTCACCTTGCTCACTTAGGAGGAGCCATGGTGGGATATCTTTATGTTCAAGCCTTAGACAGAAACGTCGATTGGTCGAATTCTTTCTGGGATTTCATCAGGAGAATCAGCGAACTTTTCAAGCGTAAACCAAAATTGAAAACGGTTCACAAGAGTAGATCGAGATATTCGAAGACGACACAGACAAAAGCGTCAACGACCTATCAAACTTCAGATCAAGCTAGAATGGACGAGATCTTGGATAAGATTAAAAAGAACGGCTACGACAAGCTTTCCAAAGAGGAAAAAGACTTCCTCTTTCAATTCTCCAAGAAGTGAAATCGCTAAAAATTGGCCGTCGTCTCCTACTCGTTCTTCAATCGCCCATCGCGATTGGACTTCTCATTTCTGCCTATGCCTATAGGATTAATCCAGAATCGGCACACTGGGCAGGTGTAGCTGGCTTGTCCTATCCCGTTTTTCTCATTGCCCAGTTGATCTTTACGGTCTATTGGTTGATGAAGTCGGGCAAGGTTGCTCTAGGAAGTGCTATCATTCTTATTATTGGACTTTGGCCTCATTGGAACACCGTCTTTAAATTTTCATCTTCCAGTTTACCAGAAGATGCAAAGTCTATCACAGTTCTCTCGGCGAATGTCAGAGCGTGGTCTCCATACAATAGCTTACCAGCTAGAGATGGAATAGAAACACTCGTTTCAGCCCTCAATGCGCAAGAAGCCGACATAGTTTGTCTTCAAGAATTCCGTGAGTTACGCGGCAAAGACCAACTTGAATTTCCTCATCAAGTTCAGTTCTCCAATGGCCTCAATCGCGGTTTGGGATATGTCATTTTTTCAAAATTCCCAATTGTAAACTCAGGTCAGGTTGAGTTCAGCAAACAGCGAGGCACGTATCGAACTTTCATGTGGAGCGACTTACAAATCGACTCACAGGTGGTTCGAGTGATTAATGTTCACTTGGTAAACACGGGACTAACACCAGAAGATTATCAATCCCTAGGGGGAGAATCGAAAACGGAGTTGGATTCCAAGAAACTTGAAACAGAAGGAAAGGCCATCTATAGAACCTTGGCTGAATCGTACTCCATCCGTGGAAATCAAGCGGATGAATTAAAGGCCTTTATTGAAAATTCTCCATATCCCGTGATTCTCTGCGGCGACTTTAACGACACTCCTTCCTCCTATGCTTATCATCAAGTTGCGGAGAATTTGAATGATGCATTCGCAGAATCTGGAGCGGGAACGGGTGACACCTACAACAAGATGAAGCTATTTTCACTCCGCATTGATTACATCTTTGCTCATCCATCCTTCAAAGTGGGAAATTTCAAAACACTCCCTGTAGATGTGAGTGATCACAAACCGGTCGTGTGTAAAATTCAATTATCGAACTGACTTGAACACCCGCTTAAGGTCTAGCAAATTCAAGGCATTGGGTGTCAACCCCTCCACACTGCGAGGGACAAACCTCACCACTTCATCGTAGAACAGTGGAACCACTGGAGATTCTGCCACCAAAATGCTATCCATTTTTTGGTAATACTCTATTCGCTCGCCATCCTCTGTAGAGGCTCTTACCAAGGCATAGAGACGATCGTATTCAGCATTAGAAAAGAACGTATAATTGGGTCCGTTTGGCGTGAAATTCTCTGAATAAAAGAGGGAGAGATAGTTCTCAGCATCTGGATAATCGGCAATCCAAGATGCCCGGAAAAACGCCAAAGTCCCTTCTGCTTTTCCCTCACGTAGTGTTGGTGCGGGAAGTACTTCTACCTCAACAGGAATTCCCATTTTGTTCCAGCTCGATTGAAGATACTCGCATAAATCTAAATAATTGGACGTGGTGTTTAAGGTAACCGACGGAATTGCTCCATTGTGGCGACTGCGAACCATCTCCAGAAGTACTTTTGCCGAGTCGGGTTGAAAGGAATAGCCTCCTGTTCTTGCAGGATGATATCCCTTTAGTCCCGATGGAATCATCCCGCCATCGGCAGGATGGCCAATTCCATTGCGCAGATAGCGCATCATTTTTACGCGGTCTACACTAAGGTTGAGGGCTCTTCGAAATTCCACATCAGAAATGACTTGTTCTTCTCCCCAGCTCTGATTGATTGCCAAGTACTCGGTATTGAGATAAGGCAACTTTTGAAGTTGAAAGCGTCCCTCGTATTCCTCTTTAAGTACTCCATCACTGGTCAGCAATTCATCTTTGTAACTGGCATCCAAACCTGAAAGCAAATCGATATCCCCTTTGAGAAACTCCAAGAAGGCCGCCTGCCGATCGGTGATAAAATCAATAGCAACCGCTTCTAAGTATGGTAAACGAACACCCTCTTCAAACTCAAAATAAAGCGGGTTCTTGCGGAAGACCAACTTTTCATCGGTGGACCACCATTGAAAAGAAAATGGCCCTGTACCAATGGGTTCCCTTCCAAACTGATCGCCCAAGTCTTCCACTATTTCACGAGGCACTACCGAGCAATACTTCATCGTCAGCATCCCTAAAAAAGGACTAAATGGCTCTTTCAGGTGAATCACCAAGGTGTCTTGATGAGTGGCAGATATGGATGAAACGCCTTGAAGCACCCATGCACCGGGCGAAGCCGTTTTCGGATCAGTAAGTCGATAAAAACTGTATTCAAAATCACTCGCCACCACCCTACGTGTGCTGTCCTCTCCAAAAAGGAAATGAGAATGGAAAAACACATCATCGCGCAATGCGAAAGTGTACGTTCTGCCGCTATCTGAGATCGTCCAACTCTGCGCGATACAGGGTATAACTTCAAGATCATCATTCATCTGTACCAATCCGTTAAACAATTGGTTACAGGCCCAAATGCTAGACTGTTCCCGCGCAAAAGCAGGGTCTAAAGTGGAGATACCGGTGGATTCGTTGTAGCGAAAAACCGTTTCCTCTGGCACTTCTGGAACCGTAGAGCACGAAAAAATCAACATAAATAGACATACAGCAGACCGCTGAATCCATGCAGTTTTGATCATAGGCCAAATGTAAGATTCTATCAAATGATATTTGTCTGATAGAGTGAGACAATAGCCCTTTGGTTCAGGATAGGGCTTTGTTGTACCTTTGCCGCCACTATGGACATGAACGGTAAATCAGTTGCATTTCACACACTTGGCTGCAAGTTGAACTTTGCAGAAACAAGCACCATCGCGCGTGATTTTGTGGATAAAGGCTTCGCTAAAGTTGAATTTGAGCAAGCGGCAGATGTATATGTGATCAACACGTGCTCTGTTACGCAAAATGCCGACAAAGAATGCAAGAGCATTGTGAACCGTGCCATGCGCCAGAATCCAGATGCTTTTGTGGTGATTGTTGGATGCTATGCCCAACTTCAACCCGAGGAAATTGCAGCGATTGATGGAGTTGATCTCGTACTAGGTGCCACTGAGAAATTCAAGGTTACTGATTATTTGAATGACCTGACCAAGTCGGATCACGGCGAAGTTCACTCCTGTGAAATCGACGAAGCGAATTCCTTCATCGGATCGTATTCCATTGGTGAAAGAACACGAGCCTTTTTGAAAGTTCAAGATGGTTGTGATTACAAGTGTACCTATTGTACCATTCCTCGCGCTCGTGGGATTAGTAGAAGCGACACCTTGGAGAATGTGGTTTCAAATGCGGCTGAAATTGCCGCGCAAGACATCAAGGAGATTGTTCTTACTGGAGTTAATATTGGCGACTATGGAAAAGGTGAGTTTGGCAACAAACGCCATGAGCACACTTTTCTTGAATTGGTGAGAGAACTCGACAAAGTTGAGGGAATTGATCGATTGCGAATATCTTCTATCGAGCCCAACTTACTCAAGGACGAAACAATTGATTTTGTTTCCAAGAGCTCTCGTTTTGTGCCTCATTTCCACATCCCTCTTCAAAGTGGAAGCGACGATATGCTAAAGCGCATGAAGAGAAGATACTTGAGCAATCTATACGTAGATCGAGTAACCAAAATCAAAGAGGTCATGCCTCATGCCTGTATTGGTGTGGATGTGATCGTAGGTTTCCCGGGAGAGACGGACGACCACTTCATGGAAACGTATCGTTTCTTACAAGAACTTCCCATCTCTTATTTACACGTATTCACCTACAGTGAGCGTCCAAACACCGAAGCTTGGGACATGGACGGAGTGGTTCCAAAAGACATCCGCAAGAAGCGCAATAAGATGCTTCGCGTGCTTTCCGCTAAGAAGCGAAGAGCCTTTTATGAGGACCAAATGAACACTGTTCGCCGCGTTTTATTTGAAGGTGAAAACAAGGAGGGCTGGATTCACGGTTTTACCGAGAACTACGTCAAAGTGAAAACCCATTGGGATCCCGCTCTGGTCAACTCTGTTGCTGAAGTAAAACTGACCAGCATCGATGATGACGGCCTTGTGCGTTTTGAACCCGTGGGAATTGAAGCGTAATTCGGGGAAACCTCATTCCCTATCCATCCATACCAACCACCTAAACTCTGTTCATGAAACTCGAAGCGATCTGTAAAGAAACGGTGCACCTTGCACGAGAAGTAGGTGCATATATGCGCAGAGAGCAAAGTGTGGTTACCGCTGCGGATGTAGAAACAAAGAGCTTGAATAGCTTAGTTTCCCATGTGGACAAAGAAGCGGAAAGACGCCTGGTTCTCGGTTTGAAAAACATCTACCCTGATGCTGGATTCATTGCTGAAGAAGGAACAGGTGAACCCAATAAAAATGGAGCCAACTGGATTGTTGACCCTTTGGATGGCACGACGAACTTTCTTCACGGACTTCCTGAATACGCCGTAAGCATCGCGCTGCACGACGGCGAGAAGGTTATTATGGGCGTGGTTTATGAAGTAGGACAGAATGAGTGTTACTACGCATGGAAAGGCGGAGGGGCTTTCTGTAACGACCGTCCAATTCGCGTCAGTACCAACCCTCACCTATCGGATTCCCTGCTTGCTACGGGCTTTCCGTATTACGACTTCCACAAGATGGAAGCCTACCTCAACCTACTTCGTGAGTGTTTCCAGAAAACAAGAGGCGTTCGACGTTGGGGTTCTGCGGCCGTTGACCTTGCCTATGTAGCTTGTGGAAGATTCGATGGGTTCTTCGAATACAGTCTCAATCCTTGGGATGTAGCTGCTGGAGCGCATATCGTGGAAGAAGCGGGTGGAAAGGTTCGCGCATTTACACCAACCAACGACCCCATTTTTGGCAGAGAGATCATTGCCTATTCTAGCGCAATTGAAGAAGAGCTCGTCCAGCTAGTGACCTCTCACCTCTAATCCATCCGTTAACGGCTTTACAGAGCCTCTGAGTAGAGTCTTCCCTGCACTTTCCCTATACTGGTACTCCCATCATTCTGACACAAGGGTTGGGAGCAATTCCAGCACCTTAACATTGCCTACTGGGAAAAGACGATTTACACCTCAACGGCCTCTACTAATCAATAAAAAAAGATCCCCTCGCCTTTCGACGAGGGGATCTCATATTCTAGTAAATGCTAATCAACCTATTTCAGAACGATACGTTCAATTTGAGATGCATTCTCTCCGTTGAATCGGAGAAGGTAAACACCCTTAGGTAGATTAGAAAGATCGAGTTGAACGCTGTTTCCAGCAGTACTGAACTCTACTCCTTCACGAGATAGAACTCTACCTTGAAGATCAGCCAATTCCAATGTTGCATTTCTACCTGTTACCTCATCAAACTGAACAGTGATCACACCGGTAGTTGGATTAGGGAATACGTCGAATGCATGGATGGTGTTCTCCTCAACTGAAATACCTTCAATCAACACAGTGAACGTAGTGTCATCTGTGCTACATGCTGTAATTGCAGTTGCCGTTACAGTGTAGGTATTGTTACTGGTGTACAAGTGAGTTGGTGTACTTCCGTATACAACGGCAGAACCGTCACCAAAGTCCCAAGACACGCTATCCGCAACTGTACCCGCATCAGAGAAGTCTACTGTTGCATCGGTTGCTGTGATCGCACCGATAGTGTGAGACGCGCTGATTGCAGGAACAACAGAATTCAAGGTACTGATGGTCAGTGGACCTGCCCAAGATGAAGTATCACCATTACCGCAGTTTGCACGTACGTAAACATCGTAAGATGAATTCGGCATCAAGTTATTGATAGTAGTGCTTGTGTTTGCAGTGGTTGAAGCAGTACCTGAGCCTGGAGTATATCCAGTAGCACCTACTTCTACTTGATAGTCAACAGCACCTGTAGTTGTCCAAGAAACTTGAACAGAGTTACAGTTCTGAGTACCCATCGTCAAAGCCGTTGGAACCGGACAAGGAACAACCTCTGTAATGTTCAAAGTGAACGCACCCTGACCAGTACTGAAGGCTTCAACAACTACATAAAGTGTATCTGAAATCGCACTTGGTGAAGTAGTCAAAGTCACCTCAGATTGCAACCCACAGGCGTCGTCATTGAAGCCGAGTGTATTGAATTGATCGTCTTGTACATACAAGTACGTATCGAAGGTTGAACCACAAAGTGATACGGTTACTCCAGTAGCCACTGCAGTTGGAACATAAGCGAACACAACCTCTTGAGAAGATCTCAATGAAACTTGATTAGTGTAACAGAACGCAGTATTGCCACTGTAGGTGTACGGGAAGCTAGTCGCAGGGATAGCCGACGCGTAGTCGTCACCTGGAATCACTGCCGGACAATCTGTGGCAAAGCAGAATGGTCCAGACCACGCAGAGGTATCACCTACTGAACAGATTTCACGAACGTAGTAGCAGTACTCAGTTGCAGCTGTCAATGAAGTCAATTCAAGACTATCTGCAGTTGAAGTCATTGCTGTACCTGTTCCGAACTGGAAGTTACCTGCACCATATTCGATTTGGTAGTTACCTGGAACGTTGTTACCTGTCCAAGTTAGCCAAGCTGTAGTTGTAGTCACATCACCGGTACCCAAGTTAGATGGAGCCGGACAAGTAGGAAGCGTACAGAAGTTGAAAGGTCCAACCCAGATGCTGTTTCCTGCCAAACAAGAATCCTGTACGTAGAAATCGTAACAAGTATTCTGAGTCAATGAAGCTAGGTTTACAGTGTCGTTAGTCACGTAAGTTACTGTACCCATACCTGTTTGTGGAGTGAATCCAGCAGGGCCATATTCAACATTCCACTGAGTACCTGTAGAAGTCCAGTAAATATCAGCATCATATGTACCAATATTAGTTGCTCCAAGTGATGCAGGAATAGGACAAGTCAATTCTTCAGCGAAGATATCATCCACACCAAATCCTTCACGGATAACAGATCCGTCAGAAGAGAATACGTGGCGAATCTGAACGTAAGATTGACCTGCAGAACCTGGAATTACATTCGTTCTGTAGTTCCAGTTAGCATCTGTTCCGTCCCACCATTGGTTACCAAGGTCATTGTACCATGCGGTAGCTGTACCGTTGTCTACCAATCTCATCCAGTTTGTTCCATCAAAAGAGTATTCAACATACCCTTCATCACAACACGCCTCTGTTTCATAGATCATTGTGAATGAATAGCTCAAATCATTTGTGAATGAGCTACAGTCGAAGATCACTGAACGGATATATGAATTCTCACTGTTGTTATAAGAGCCATCTAGGTTAGTAACCCAAGAGTTAGAACCTTGTCCCGCAATAGAGATGAATGTTCCCGCAGGTACACCCCATTCCCAAGAAGAGTTTGCGCCACCGGCGATCCAACCACCATTGTCAGTTTCAAAACCTTCAGAGTAAGGGAAAGTGGAAATCACTTCTTGGTTGGTAGTGAACTCAAATGGTCCAACCCAAACACCAATGTTTCCAGCACTACAGCTATCTTGAATGTAGTATTGATATGTGGTACCTGGTGTAAGAGAAGTCAGAGCAATGGTATCGTTTGCATTGGCAATGAAAGTACCTTGACCTTGAATAAATCCTTTAACTCCGTATTCAACATTAGAACCAGAAGCTGTAGAGTTATAGATGATATCTGCAGAAGTACTGGTGATGTTTGTAACTGTGTCGTTCGAAGGAACTGAACAAGTCAACACATCAATATTGAAGAAGTCAATTGCAACACCTTCATTCTGAGTAAAGGTATTTGAAGAGAACATGAAACGGAATTGAACGAAGCTCATTCCATCCAAGCTATCGAGGATGATACGCGATGTTTTCCAAGCAGAATCAACGTTATTCCACCACTGTGATGAAGTATTGTTGTACCAGTTTACACCGCTACCATTGTCAATTACCTTGTGCCAGTTTGTACCGTCTGTAGACAATTCCAACCATGCACCATCTCCTGAAGTTGCGAGATCATGCTGAATATTGAATTCAACAACGATATCTTGAGTTTCTGCAGAAAGGTCGAATCCTGGAGTGCGAATCCAAGAAGATTCACCTGGATTGTGATCACCGTCTAGGTTAGTAACCCAAGCTTTCTTACCCTTGATGGTTTCGTAAATTACAGTACCACCTGGTAGACCCCATTCCCAAGTTCCGTTGGTACCACCTGAAACCCAGCCACCAGCAGTTGCTTCGAAATTCTCTACGTATGGAAGTGTAGAAAGTGTGTCTTGTGCTGAATAGAACGTAATCGGTCCTCTCCATGGGCCAAGAGCAGCTGGACCACAGCTATCTCTAACATACGCATCATAAGCTGTACCAGGTAATAGACCCGTCATGATGGTTGGAGAAGATGTGTTGTGTGCAAATGAACCTGTACCTTGAACGAAACCAGTTTCACCCCATTCTACAATGCTAGGGTTTGAACTAGATGAAGTCCAAGAGATATCTGCTGAATTCTTACCAATATTAGAAATAGCAAGGCTATCAGGATAAGAACAAAGAAGTTCATTGATTTCGAAGTTGTCGATTGCAACACCTTCGCGAATCACACTACCGTCTGAACTAAATGCGAAACGGAACTGAACCGCACTTTGACCCGCTACAGAAGAAATCAAGATAGATCTCATTTGCCAGCCTGTGCTCGCTCCATCCCACCAATCATTTGATGTATCGTTGTACCAATTCTGCTCTGAACCATTGGCTGTTACTTTGTTCCATGTAACACCGCCATCTAGAGAAACCTCTACCCATGTTTCATCACAGCAGGCTTCAGTTTCGTATTGCATGGCGAACTTCAACTCCACTCCCATCATAACACTTGACATGTCAAAAACTGGAGAAGTCAAATACGACATTTCACTGTTGTTATAAGAACCCGCCAAGTTGGTAACCCATGCATTTGTTCCTGCGTATGCAGCATTGATTACAGTACCTGTTGGAGCTCCAAATTGCCATGAAGGGTTCGTTCCATAAGTAATAAAACCACCATTACCACCTTCGAAACCTTCAAAGTAAGGAAGAGATGTAACTGTCATTTGGTGTGTTCTGAAAGAGAACGGGCCTACCCAAACACTAGCGTTACCAACACCACAGCTATCTTGAACATAGAACTCATATTGAGTAGCCATAGTAAGACCAGAGATGGAAACGGTATCATTTGCATCATATACAAATGTTCCGGTATTGATCGCAAATCCAGCAGGACCCCAAACGAGGTTTGAGTTTGATGCAACTGTTGAATACACCAAATCTGCGCTAGTCATAGAAATATTGGTGGCAGTCAAGTTGCTAGGGTAAGAACACGGTGCTTCAGTAACCTGGAAGTCATCAATGGCAAAACCTTCGCGAACTACACTACCGTCAGAACTGAATACAAAACGGAACTGCACAGAGCTTTGACCCGCCAACGAGTCAATAGAAGCCGTAGCTGTCAACCAACCATTGTTGGTTCCATCCCACCAGTTATTTCCAAGGTCGTTGTACCAGTTGGTAGTAAGTGCATTTGGCATCACTTTGTGCCAAGTTGTGCCATCTACCGAAAGTTCAAAGTAGCCCTCATCACAACATCCTTCAGTTTCATACAAAATTGCGAAGCTGATTTGAACGGCGTTGGTGAAAGAGGTAAAATCAAAAATTGGAGTAGTTAGAGTTGAATTTTCCGAGTTGTTGTAAGAACCCGAAAGATTCGTAACCCAACAGCTGTCACCGCTATTAGCGGCTGCAATCACAGTCCCTGCTGGACCTCCCCATTGCCAAGAAGAGCTAACCCCTCCTGCCACAAAACCACCATCTCCACTTTCAAAATCTTGTAAGTAAGGGAAGGTAGTAATAGGATTTACAACACTTTTCTTTGCATTAAATGCTGGAAGTGCTGATGAAATGTGATACCCGCTCATTGGTGCGTTGCCTGAAGAGTAAATCACGTTCCCATTATCATCCAAAAGCTCAAAACTCACTTCTGATTGATACGATCCTGCATCAATATAATTCATCAATACTGCTGAAGGGTCTTCTGCAGTAATTTGTACGTCTAACTGATACCCGTCTTCGAGAGTATAAGTTGTAGAGAGTCCATCAACCTTTAGTTCGATGGAGTTGGAGTTCCAACCATCACCGTACGAGTCTAATAAGCTCAAGGTATAATTACCTGCTTGCACTCCGGGCGACAGTAAAACCGACAACATGAAGGTAGCTGTTCCAAGCCACCTCCGAAGAGTAGATTTCTTCATAGAGTTTTTTGTGTTAGGTCTACACAGCCATTCTTCAATGTATGTACAGACTTTTAAGATAAGTGTGAAATTTAAAACATTCAGGTTCATACGAATACAACACGCACTTTCTGAACTGCCCGAAAATAGTTGATGGAAACGAAGAAAAATAGTTTTCAACTGGATAACATTGAGTTTTATTCTTAACTCTATACATATTGTAAAGTTAAAATCTCAATTACTCATTGAACCACACCGTAAACTCAAAATGGTGTTTTGCACCTTACCTTTGCGTCATGGAATTGAAGTCAGTTTATCTCCAAAAAGGACGAGAAAGAGCGATGGAGCGACGCCACCCTTGGATTTTCAGTGGCGGCATTAAAAAGGAAGACCCTGTAAATGAAGGGGATATAGTTACCGTACGCGATTCTACAGGTGCATTCTTAGCTATCGGTCACTACCAAAACCCAAATGCATCCATCCGAATCAAGATCTTATCATTTGAAGATGTACTTCTAGAATACGCTTGGTGGGAAAATCGCCTACGTGAGGCATGGGACATGCGTCATTCTATCCCAGGAATGGTGAATCCTGAAACCAATGCCTTCCGATGGGTCTTTGGTGAAGGTGATGGAATCCCTGGACTCATCATCGATTGGTACAATGGTCATGTGGTAATTCAATGCCATACACTAGGTATTTACAATGCCTTGGATTCTATTCAACGTGCTATTACTTCTATTGCAGGTGAAAGACTTCAAACGATCTACGACAAGAGTGGCGATACTTTACACCACGATGCCATAGAAAGTGCTTTTCTCTTTGGAGATACACAAGAGACCACCATTCTCGAAAACGGCAATTCCTTTACGGTAAATTGGGTAGAAGGACAGAAAACCGGTTTCTTCTTAGATCAACGCGACAATCGAAAACTCGTTGGTGAAATGTCCAAGAACAAGAAAGTGTTGAATGCCTTTGCGTATTCCGGAGGATTTTCAGTGTACGCACTTAACAACGGGGCTCGTGAAGTTCACTCTGTAGATCTTTCTAAAAAGGCCTGTGAACTTGCTGATCAAAATGCAGCGCTGAATTCCAACGCCACTGCTCACCGCTCTTTTGCATCCGACGTGCAAGAGTTCTTGAAAACCATGGACAACGACTACGATGTCGTTATTCTCGATCCACCTGCCTTTGCGAAGAGAAAGAAAGCTGTGCACAAAGCGGTTCAAGCCTATAAACGACTTAACGCAACTGCTATTCAACACATGAAACCGGGGACGTTGCTCTTCACCTTCTCGTGCAGCCAAAATGTATCCACTCAAATGTTTACGGACACAATTCGCGCTGCGGCCATTGAAACCGGAAGGCCCATTCAAATTCTGAAAGAACTTCGTCAACCTGCAGATCATCCAGAAAACATTTTCTTTCCAGAAGGACATTATTTGAAGGGATTGATGCTGAGAGTGATGTAGGGGCGAGCCATGTAAAATATCCCAGAATGAGGATGGGCTCTTTAATGTGGTAAACCTATAGCTTTTCGTACCTTCGCGCTTTCAAATTAAAGTCAGCAGACATGAACGCCGCATTGCACGCGATTTCTCCGGTAGATGGACGTTATGCACGCCACAGTGCTCCCCTTTCAAAGTACTTTTCTGAGTTCGCTCTCATTCAATATAGAGTGCGTGTTGAAGTAGAATACTTTATCGCTCTAGTGGAGCTTCCAATTCCTCAATTGGCAGATTTTCCAAAAGATCAATACAACGCGCTTCGTGATCTTTATCTCGACTTTGATGAAACCTCTGCTCTGAGAGTGAAAGAAATTGAGAAGACCACCAATCACGATGTGAAAGCGGTGGAATACTTGATTAAGGAGCACATGGAGAAATTGGGCTTAACGAAGTGGAGTGAGTTTATCCACTTTGGACTAACTTCTCAAGACATCAACAACACCTCCATCCCACTTACCATTCACGAAGCGGTTCAAGAAGTGTACTTGCCTCTATTGGGTGAAGTCATCGTTTCTCTTCAAGAATTGGCGAATGAGTGGGAGGAGATTCCAATGTTGGCCAGAACTCATGGACAGCCTGCATCCCCTACTCGCTTGGGCAAGGAAATCATGGTATTCGTTGAACGTCTGGACCAACAGCTACGTCAAATTCGCCACATCCCTATGTCGGCTAAATTTGGTGGTGCTACAGGAAATTTCAACGCTCACAATGTGGCCTATCCAGATAGAGATTGGCACGCATTCGGCAATCACTTTGTGAACGAAATATTGGGATTGGAACGCTCAAATCCCACGACTCAAATTGAGCACTACGACAACATGGCTGCTCTTTTTGATTGTATGAAACGTATCAATACGATATTGATTGATTTAGACCGTGATGTATGGACCTACATCTCTATGGACTACTTCAAACAAAAAATTAAAGCGGGAGAAGTAGGGTCATCGGCTATGCCGCACAAGGTAAATCCTATCGACTTTGAGAACAGCGAGGGTAACCTGGGAATTGCCAATGCACTCTTTGAGCACCTTGCCGCTAAGTTGCCTATTTCACGTCTTCAACGCGACCTTACTGACAGTACGGTTTTGAGAAATGTGGGGGTTCCATTGGCGCACACCATCATTGCCTTCAACAACACCTTAAAAGGCCTTGGTAAGCTCATCGTTAACCGCGACGCGATTGCCGCTGATCTCGAAAAGAACTGGGCCGTTGTTGCAGAAGCGATTCAAACGATATTGAGAAGAGAAGGTTATCCAAAACCTTATGAGGCGCTGAAAGCCTTGACCCGAACCAATGAGGGTATCAATGCAAATTCTATTGCTGAATTTGTGAAGGGCTTGGATGTTACCCCTGAAGTTCGAGAAGAACTGACGGCGATCACACCGAGCAATTACACCGGTCAATAAGGTGGATAATAAGACCATGACAATAGATGGGGTTTCTGTTCCAGCCGGGACAGAAACCATCATTGAAGTTGAAATTGCTCGACTGCCTTCTGGTACGTTAATTCACATGCCAGTGCATGTTTTCCGTTCCGAAAACCCAGGTCCTGTGGTTTTACTTTCAGGAGGATTGCACGGTGATGAGATCAACGGAATTGAAATTGTTAGACAAATGGTTGCCGGTAAACTACTGCGCAACTTGAAGAAAGGAACCGTCATTGCACTTCCTATCATCAATGTTTATGGGTTCATCCACTTTTCAAGAGAAGTTCCCGACGGCAAAGATGTCAACCGAAGTTTCCCAGGATCTCCAGATGGATCACTAGCGGCCATTGTTGCCCATACCATCTCTCATAAGATCTTACCCATCATTGATTTCGGTATCGACTTTCACACTGGGGGAGCGAGTAGAACAAACTATCCTCAAATTCGATACAGTGAAAGCGATGAAGTTGGCAAGAAGATCGCTCAATCTTTCAAAGCGCCTTTCACGTTAACCAGTGGTATTATTCCTGGGTCACTAAGAGCTACAGCTCGCGACTTGGGTAAATCCATCATTGTATTTGAAGGAGGTGAATCTCTGCGTTTCGACGAAAAGGCCATTTCCAAAGCAGTGAAAGGCATCAAGCGCGTACTTTACGATTTGGGCATGACGGACAAGAAGATGAAAGACCCTGCTCGAATGATTCACTTCAATGAAGCTCAATGGGAACGAGCTGATGCAAGTGGCCTCTTCATCAGTTACAAGCAAAGTGGTCAAAAGGTGAAAAAAGGAGAGTTGATCGGTCGTATCAATAATCCCCACAACAGTTTCTCGGTGAAAGTAATCTCGCCTATTTCAGGCTACATCATTGGACACAACAATATTCCAATGGTCCACCGAGGAGATGCACTATTCCATATCGGAACCGTAGAAAAAATCCAACGGAGAGATTAATTTCTCCCCGTTGTATTCCATCTTATTATATTGTTGATGATGCATGAATCGAGTTGTCCACTTGGTGGCATCTGCTTTCTTCCATTACTTCCGGTTAAAGCATCAATCAATCCTCTGTTGTCAATTGCATTCTCCCAATCGGCCTTTGAGGTAAGTGTAAACCCTCCCGAAGGCGAACCTCCGGCATGGCAAGTTCCACCACAGTATTTGTCGGCAATGGCCACAATGTCCGTATTGTAATTCGGAACGGCCACATAATTGCATCCCGTTCTGCCGCAATCCGTTTCTTGAGCACCTTCCATAATCCATCTTTTGATAAGATCTTTTTGATCAGCGGTAAGTGCACTAGCTGGAGGTGGAGGCATCCTGTCATTAGGATCTGATTCATTAATGAGTTCCCACAAATCGCCCTCGTTCAACTCAAAAGGTTCAACTTCTTCTCGAATGGATGCGTATGATTCTACAGAGAAACCATCTTGAGCAGATCCCTGGCCATGACAACCCGACATTCCACAGTTTGCAGTTAGCAGAGGCTGAATCTCGTTTACGAAATCAACTCCTCCTTGCTCACAAACCGTTTCTGGGTCTGGTGGAAATGGATCGTGCACACAACTTGACAGCGCTACGATGCAAAGGGCGGTAAAGAAAACGAGCTTTTTCATGATTCAATCCCATTAAAAAGTTGGTGCTTCTGGTTGCTCAGGACGGCGCAATGTGAAAACACGAGAGATATTAAATCCAAAAAAGATATCTCCGTCAAACCAATTACCTGGGGTATTCATCATCCAATTCGGATCACTAATCGCCCTAGAGTTGGTCAGGTGTAGCTGAAATACGTGTCCACCGGTCTCAATATCAACTCCAATAGAGAAGGAATTGTTATAGGCCGTTTCTACTCCATTCACCAAGCGGGTGTTCTTCTGAGGCAATTGCAGCATATAATCTGCGGTAATTGCCACTCTATTCGTCAGCTTAAGACGACCACCCGCTCCTAAGCCAAAGAGCGTATTGGGCTGCTCACGGGTATCCCGCACATTAAAGTGCACAACGGTTGGTACCAACTCCATACTGAAAGATTCATTGAACTTCTTTCCGACAATTACCTGGTTCACATAGCTCACACGCTCGGAAAAGTAGTGATCGTAGTCATCATTAAATTTAGACGTGTTCACATTCACAGAGCCGTAGTACAAAAGCGAAATGGGCATGTTGCGTGCCCCTGACGATTGTCTAAGTAGCTTTGCTTTCACCCAACCATCATATACTTTGGTACCTGAAGATCTTCCCAAGCCAAAGTTGATGTAGTCATTGATGGAATAATCGAATGAAAGTCGGACGGAAGCGACATCCAATCCAAAGAAATTGTACAAAGGCTCATCGTTGATGGCGCCAAATCGGTGGAGGATGATAAATTGGCCCACACCTGCAGATGGCATCTCTGTACTTTGCAAGTTGATCACGCGTGATCCCTTGAAAGTGGCGGTGGTGTAAACCGTCGGTTCCTCTTCCTCTCCCAACATGTCGAACATATCGTCTTGCCCCAAGGAGCTAATAGAGAGGGCTGTCCCGAAAATGAAGAAAAGCGTGCGTTGCACGCTCTTCACAGTAATTAATCTTCTTAAACTCATCGTCCTGAAGCTTGGTATTTGGCCTTAACGGTTACCTTTATTTCCTTAGCAATGTTATCTCTCACTACAGAAGGGATTTCGATATCGTGGTCTTCTGGAGCAACCATAAATTCAGTTTCCAGTAACAACTCTTCCCCTTTAACGTGTAGCTGACCATTTACCGTGCGCTCCTTTTCAACACCGTGAATGGTGAGTTTTCCAGTAATGCTAACATTGTAGGCACCGTCTGTGTCAAAATCTACATCTGATAAGTTGGTAATGGTTCCCGCAAATTGAGCATTTGGAAACTTTTCAGACTCCACATAATTCTCATTGAAGTGCTCTTGCATCAGGGCCTTCTCAAAAGTGAAGCTTCTCATCAAAATGCGAAAAACCAATTGGCCATTCGATTTATCCAAAGCGGAAGTCGCTTGATTCGAAGAAGCCTCAATATCTTCCATAGGTGTAGAAGAATAGAACTGGATGTATCCTTCACGTGTCATGTAGCGTTGGCCGAAAGATTGAACGGTTGCCAATCCCAAAATAGCCAGTGTCAATAATGCCTTTTTCATGTTCAATAGGTGTGTTATTAGTTATTCGGTGTCCCTAGGTCTATCCAAACGCTAAATCCATCAATCTTGCATTGGTCTAGCGGAGATCCCCCTTGCGGCATGAGCAGTCCATCTCCTTCAGGCCTGCTTATTCTATCCAATATGCTTGCCGCTTTTGCAGCTACATTTGCATGAGTTGTTAAGTCCAATCCAGCTTGTGGAGAAACATCACCATGACAAGAAACACACTGTGCATCAATCCAAGGTTGGATATCTGCCGAGAAGCTGCTCAATGGAGTGTCACACGATTCATCGGGGAGGTATTGATACATGTCTTCGTAGTTATCATAATAACAACTGGTAGACAGTGCAAAGACCGAGAAAGATGAAAGTACTAGGACTTTCGACAGGTTCTTCATTAGATAGTGTTTTACGCGTAATGATAAATATACGTAAGAAGCTAAAATATAGTTGCCATCTAGTATACAACCATTAAAAGAAACTAGTCGTATAGATATTTCAAAGATTCTACTTAGATTTCTGTTCTAACCGATACCACCATGACTCAAAAAAAGAAAGCTGTATTACTCGTATTCATTGGCGTGATCATTATTGGAGTAGCTGTTGGCTCCATGATGTACTTCAAGCCTCACCGGGATATCCATTCAGAAGATGCCGTTTACTCAGGCTACGCTCATGATTTCTTTTCTGAGTTTGAGTCGGACTCTACCGCATTCAAGGCGAGTTACGAAGATCAACCTGTAGTCATTACGGGCGAAGTGACTTTCATGGAACAGCGAAGCTTTGAATTGGATGGAAGCATTAACTGTTACCTAGATTCTACCGTTGTTATTCCAGACTCCCTTCAAAGAGGAATGAAGGTTACTGTTAAAGCTCGTTACGTTGGATTCAAGATAGATGACCTCTTCGGGACCACTATTTTGGACATCGACCAAGCTCGTTTTCAATAAACGTACTTGCTTTTCGGAATAAAGAATAAGAAAATCAAGCTGATCACAAAGAATGCGGTGAGTGCTATCGCCGCATTCCTAAGATCGCCGGTTGTCTCACTCAAATAAGCAATAGTGCCCATCCCCAAGGTGGTAGACACCTTTTCTGCCACGTCGTAAAAGCTAAAGAAAGTCGCGTGATCTTCGGTTTCTGGCAACATTTTAGAATAGGTGCTTCTCGCTAGAGCTTGAATACCTCCCATCACTAACCCTACAGCGCCTCCTAGCACTAAAAACTGATTGGTGGTTGTGATGAAATAAGCTGCCAAACAAACCAATACCCAAACGAGAACGGCCACTGCTATTGCCTTTATATTGCCGATTAAAGCAGAAAGTTTGGCGAACAACCAGGCTCCCAGAATAGCTACAAACTGGATAATAAGTACAGTGAGAATCAAATCCCCACTTTTCATATCTAGTACTTCCGTTCCGAACAAGGTTGCCAAGAAAATGGTCGTTTGAACTCCACAAGAGAAGAAGAAAAAGGCCATGACAAACCTTCCCAACCTCGGAAGTCGTATCAATGTTAGAAAAGCACTCTTGAGTGCTTTATACGCATCTCCAATAAAACCCTCATTTGCTTGCTTGTGATATGGGTTATAGGGAAGTTTTCTGAGTGGATAAAAACTCCAAAGTAGCCACCATAAACCTACGGCCACAAAAGACCAACGGGTTGCATACGCCTTCGTTGTACCTAGCCATTCTGGATATTGAATGATGACTAACAGAACGATCAACAATAGAGAACTACCTATATATCCCAACATAAACCCTCTCGCCGAAAGTCCATCTTGCTCTTCTGGTTCTGCAATTTCAGGCAAGAATGCATTGTAAAAAACCAATGAACCAGAGAATCCAATACTGGCGAGAAATGCCGCGACCAGTCCAATCCAAATGTGATCTACTGTGAAGAAGAAAATACTCATGCAGGAGATGGATCCTAAGAACACAAATCCGCGCATAAATGCTTTTTTGCGTCCAGAGACGTCAGCCAGAGCACTCAAGTAAGGCGAGAGTGTAGCGATAAGTAAAAATGAAGCTGCAATAGTGGCTGAATACACCGCAGAGCTATTGTATGAAGATCCGAAAATCTCAAGTTGCCCATTGTTATGTGACTCTGTAATCGCGCTGTAATAGATTGGAAAAATGGCCGTAGAAATGATTAGAGAATACGATGAATTCGCCCAATCATAAAAAGCCCAGGCCCTTTGAATAGATTTCTTTTCACTTTTCATAGAGAATCCGAAGCTACGGAAAGTTTCTACCGAAGTGAAATTGTATTTTAGGTGTGAATTGACCTCTATGAAACCATACGCTACCCTTCTACTCTTCGTCAGTAGCCTGCTGTCCTACAGTCAGGATACCACTGAAATTCTTCGACAACTAGATACATGTCAGACGAATACGGCCATTAAAAACTGGGCTGTACAAAACTCTAGGGCTCACTTGTGGGAACATCCAGAATTCTCACATTTCGTTTTGGCAACAGCGCTATCACGGGTGAATCCGAAACAAGACAGTTTGATGTACAGTAAAATTATTGGGGAACACGCCATTCTTCACGCTATACGAATGGAGACAGATTCCAATTTGTACTACATCGATAAAGCCTTGGCTCATACTCCCCATAAAGACAGTACAAACATTGGGTATTTATATCGGAATAAAGGTGTAGCCTACAATCAAAAGGACCAATTCAACAGAGCCATCGAAGAACAATACAATGCATTGCGCTGGTTGCCCTACACCGACTCCGTCTATCGACCTCTCACCTACCTCGAGCTAGGCAAATTATTGTACAAAATCGACAACAACTCTCTTAGTATATCATACTGTGAAAAGGCCATTCCATATTTCGAAAAGATGGAAGACTATCACGACCTGTGTGCATGCTACAATACCATTGGCCTTGCAATGATCAACAGCTCTCCTATTGATCCAAGATGTATTCAAATGGAGCACATGAGCAGAAGGGTTGCGAAGATTGCGGGAGACACAATGAACATCAACAACAACAATATCAACTTAGGCATAGCCCATCTCCAACTCGGAAACCTTGATTCTTCAGCCTATTATCTTCACAAGGCAGAAAATACAGGGTATTACTTTAAGCACGACCGCTTTGTAGAACAACGATTAGTCATTTGGGCCAACTTGCTCGGACTGTACCTCAAAAAGGAAGACTACGAAAAAGCGGTATACTACGCGGATTTGGTTTACCCAGTGGCCAAAGAAAATGAATTCAATTTCATCCTCGAGCACGTCACGGCATCCATGGTGGATTTGTATGCAGAGCTAGGGGATATGACACGTGCTCTGAATTACTCTACGGAATATGCAACTTTGGTGAAGGAGAACATCCTTATGAGCAACACAGAGTTGTTTAACTCGATGGAGCGTGAAATTCAAGAAAGAATTTACAGAAAGGAATTAGAGATCAAAGAACGTGAAGCATCGCTTCAAAACATCAAATTAAACAATGAGCGTAACCTGCTCTACACTGGTGTGGGAATTCTAATCATCCTCCTACTTGTAATGTTCCAGTTGTACAAACTAGTGGTTAAGCAGCGCAAAGAGGCTTCTGAAAACGCCATGTACTTAAATGAGTTAAACGAATCGAAGAACAGACTTTTCTCCATCATTGGTCATGATTTACGAGGCCCCATTGGTAACTCACTATTTCTTTTAAAAGAAATTCCTCAACGAGGAGACAGTCTTACACCAGGGAGCTTAACCATTCACGAAAACATCCAACAAGGATTGACAGAAGTTCATGGCCTACTCGAGAACCTACTTCTTTGGTCGAGAGATCAGGCGAAAGATCTAAAAGTCCGCAAATCGGATGTTGATATTCATGCCATTGCTATGCAGTGTTACAACCTGATGAGTGTGCTAGAATCTGTCCGTCATATGAAGCTCTCTATGAAAGTAGATCCTCATCTATTTTGGAGACTCGATGCCCATGCGTACAGTACTATTCTACGCAATTTGATCAGCAATGCCCTGAAATACGCTCCACAAAACACCGAAGTTAATTGCACGATTTACGTAGAACAGGACTTTCTAGTGACAGAGATTTGTGATCGCGGAAAAGGGATACCGGATCATCTCCTCAAAGAGCTCAATCACAAAAGTGAAACTGGTAATGAGAAATTGGGAGGAATGGGACTCAAGCTCGTTCAGATCCTAGTACATCAACACGGTGGCACTTTGAGTTTTGAACCACTCGAGAATAGATTCTGTATAGTGTTTAAGATACCGCGGTAGGAGACTTTCTTATAGCTCTTAGCTGCTCCAAAGGAAAGATCATTGATGAAGGAGAAGTAGACTTCACCAGCATCTAGTCAGATTCGAGAAAGAGTCGCTAAACTTCAATTGCCAAAAGCAATTAGCATCCTTTTTAATATATGATGAAGTACATCGTATACGCGCTCACCTCTCATCCCTGACAGCTAGCAGGCGACCAGACATCTCTGTACCTACCCAGCACATACCATCTTGTACCTCGTATAAGGATTGAGTACTGAGTAAAAAAGTACAGCGCAAAAAAAAGCCCTGCCAGCAGAACTGACAGGGCTTGAAGGATGGCGACGACCTACTCTCCCGGGGCGAACCCAGTACCATCGGCGCTGTTAGGCTTAACGACTCTGTTCGGAATGGGAAGAGGTGATCCCTAACGCAATAGTCACCATAAATCGTCGGTCGGTTAAGACCGTATGTTTTAACATATTGATAGAGCCATACAAAAAGACTTTCGGGAAGAAAAAAGCTCACGGGTAATTAGTACTACTCGGCTATGACATTACTGCCTTTACACCTGTAGCCTATCAACGTCATCGTCTATAACGACCCTTAAGAGAAATCTCATCTCGGGATGGGCTTCGCGCTTATATGCTTTCAGCGCTTATCCCTTCCGTACATAGCTACCCTGCGGTGCAGCTGGCGCCACAACAGGTACACTAGCGGTACGTCCAACTCGGTCCTCTCGTACTAAAGTCAGATTCCCTCAAATTTCTTACGCCCACAGCAGATAGAGACCGAACTGTCTCGCGACGTTCTGAACCCAGCTCGCGTGCCACTTTAATGGGCGAACAGCCCAACCCTTGGGACCTTCTCCAGCCCCAGGATGTGACGAGCCGACATCGAGGTGCCAAACCCCCCCGTCGATGTGAGCTCTTGGGGGAGATCAGCCTGTTATCCCCGGAGTACCTTTTATCCTTTGAGCGATGGCCCTTCCATGCGGAACCACCGGATCACTATGCTCTACTTTCGTACCTGATCGACTTGTAGGTCTCACAGTCAAGCACCCTTATGCCATTGCACTCTACGCACGGTTACCAAGCGTGCTGAGGGTACCTTTAGAAGCCTCCGTTACTCTTTTGGAGGCGACCACCCCAGTCAAACTACCCGCCAAGCACTGTCCCCCGTGAGGGGTTAGGCTCCAAACAAGTAAAGGGTGGTATTTCAACGTCGACTCCACAACGCCTAGCGACGCCGCTTCATAGTCTCCCACCTATCCTACACATTACTTGTCCGAAGTCAATACTAAGCTGTAGTGAAGGTTCACGGGGTCTTTTCGTCCCGCTGCGGGTAATCGGCATCTTCACCGATACTACAATTTCACCGAGCTCGTGGCCGAGACAGTGCCCAGATCGTTACACCATTCGTGCAGGTCGGAACTTACCCGACAAGGAATTTCGCTACCTTAGGACCGTTATAGTTACGGCCGCCGTTTACTGGGGCTTCAATTCAATGCTTCTCCGAAGATAACATCTCCTCTTAACCTTCCAGCACCGGGCAGGTGTCAGACCCTATACTTCATCTTTCGATTTCGCAGAGTCCTGTGTTTTTGATAAACAGTCGCCTGGGCCTATTCACTGCGGCCCCACCGGAGTGGGGCGCCTCTTCTCCCGAAGTTACGAGGCGATTTTGCCTAGTTCCTTAGCCACGATTCACTCGAGCGCCTTAGGATTCTCTCCTTGACTACCTGTGTCGGTTTACGGTACGGGTTGTATATACCTGAAGCTTAGAGGTTTTTCTCGGAAGTACGATTACATCCACTATCTCCGCATCCGAAGACTTGGAGTACTATCACGTTCGACTAACAATGCGGATTTGCCTACATCGTCAATATCTACACGCTTTAACGATCTATTCCGTCAGATCGCGGGATTGTCACAGCTTCGTCACCCCATCGCAGTATATACAAGTACTGGAATATTAACCAGTTGTCCATCCACTACCCCCTTCGGGTTCGCGTTAGGTCCCGACTAACCCTCAGCTGATTAGCATTGCTGAGGAAACCTTAGTCTATCGGCGTGCGGGGTTCTCACCCGCATTATCGTTACTCATTCCTACATTTTCTTTTCTATCCGCTCCAGCATGCCTCGCAGCACACCTTCGGCGCAAATAGAATGCTCCCCTACCACTGTATAAATACAATCCATTGCTTCGGTAGTATGCTTATGCCCGATTATTATCCACGCCGGACCGCTCGACTAGTGAGCTGTTACGCACTCTTTAAATGAATGGCTGCTTCCAAGCCAACATCCTAGCTGTCAATGCAGTCTGACCACGTTTGATCAACTTAGCATACATTTGGGGACCTTAGCAGATGGTCTGGGTTCTTTCCCTCTCGGACATGGACCTTAGCACCCATGCCCTCACTCCCGGCAAGCATGTTATAGCATTCGGAGTTTGACAGGATTTGGTAGGCGATGAAACCCCCGCATCCAACCAGTAGCTCTACCTCTATAACACTCAATACCGAGGCTGCACCTAAATGCATTTCGGGGAGTACGAGCTATTTCCAAGTTTGATTAGCCTTTCACCCCTACCCACAGTTCATCCCAAGACTTTTCAACGTCAACGGGTTCGGTCCTCCACTCTGTGTTACCAGAGCTTCAACCTGACCATGGGTAGATCACTTGGTTTCGCGTCTGCCCCCACTGACTGCACGCCCTATTCAGACTCGCTTTCGCTTCGGCTTCGAACCTAAAATTCTTAACCTCGCCAGTGAGGAGCAACTCGTAGGATCATTATGCAAAAGGCACGCCGTCACATCTCATGGATGCTCCGACCGCTTGTAGGCACACGGTTTCAGGTACTATTTCACTCCCTTATTCAGGGTGCTTTTCACCTTTCCCTCACGGTACTTGTTCACTATCGGTCTTCTAGGAGTATTTAGCCTTACCAGATGGTTCTGGCAGATTCAGACAGGATTTCACGTGTCCCGCCCTACTCAGGATACTGCTAAAAATAACATAACGCTACGCTTACGGGACTATCACCCCCTATGGTCCTACTTTCCAGTAGGTTCAGCTTAATTATGCATCTTACGTCGCAGTCCTACAACCCCGACCTTGCCGAAACAAAATCGGTTTGGGCTATTCCCCGTTCGCTCGCCACTACTGAGGGAATCACTATTGTTTTCTCTTCCTCCGGGTACTTAGATGTTTCAGTTCCCCGGGTTAACCTCCTTTCGGATGACATGTCTTCAACATGCCGGGTTGCCCCATTCGGATATCTACGGATCAATGGTCATGTGCACCTCCCCGTAGCTTTTCGCAGCTTATCACGTCCTTCTTCGTCTCTAGAAGCCTAGGCATCCGCCGTATGCCCTTATCTACTTTCTTCTTCCGGTGTTGCAAAACACGATATACATCTTGCAACCGGAAATTCTTTTTGTTGCTCTATTCAATATGTCAAAGAACTTTTCTAACTCTCTACCCTAAACACCAATACTGCTACCGCGTTCAAAGTATTCATAAAGTCAGACTGTGGAGAATATCGGAGTCGAACCGATGACCTCCTGCTTGCAAAGCAGGCGCTCTAGCCAACTGAGCTAATCCCCCTTCTCTGGTATCTTGTAGTCCCGGGCAGACTCGAACTGCCGACCTCTACATTATCAGTGTAGCGCTCTAACCAGCTGAGCTACGGGACTGTTTTCATTGCTAAATGACATCTCCCATATCTCTACGGTAGACGCCCCTACCAGGAAAGGTCCAAGCCTTTCTCATTATCTATTACATACAAAGAAGGAAAAACCAAACTCCTCAATCCTTTCATCCCTAAAGAACCTATTCTTCAGCTCTCTTTTTTCTCTAGAAAGGAGGTGTTCCAGCCACACCTTCCGGTACGGCTACCTTGTTACGACTTAGCCCTAGTTACTGGTTTTACCCTAGGCAGCTCCTTGCGGTTACCGACTTCAGGCACCCCCAGCTTCCATGGCTTGACGGGCGGTGTGTACAAGGCCCGGGAACGTATTCACCGCGTCATGGCTGATACGCGATTACTAGCGATTCCAGCTTCACGTAGTCGAGTTGCAGACTACGATCCGAACTGAGATAGAGTTTGAAGATTCGCTTCTGCTCGCGCAGTCGCTGCCCTCTGTCTCTACCATTGTAGCACGTGTGTAGCCCAGGGTGTAAGGGCCGTGATGATTTGACGTCGTCCCCACCTTCCTCTCAGCTTGCGCTGGCAGTTCCATTAGAGTCCCCGGCCGAACCGCTGGCAACTAATGGTAGGGGTTGCGCTCGTTGCGGGACTTAACCCAACACCTCACGGCACGAGCTGACGACAACCATGCAGCACCTTGCAAAGTGTCCGAAGAAAAACCGGTTTCCCAGTCTGTCACTCTGCATTTAAACCCTGGTAAGGTTCCTCGCGTATCATCGAATTAAACCACATGCTCCACCGCTTGTGCGGGCCCCCGTCAATTCCTTTGAGTTTCACCGTTGCCGGCGTACTCCCCAGGTGGATAACTTAACGCTTTCGCTTGGCCGCCGACCGTATATCGCCGACAGCGAGTTATCATCGTTTACGGCGTGGACTACCAGGGTATCTAATCCTGTTCGCTCCCCACGCTTTCGTCCCTCAGCGTCAGTAGTGCTTTAGTAAGCTGCCTTCGCAATCGGTGTTCTAAGTCATATCTATGCATTTCACCGCTACATGACTTATTCCGCCTACTTCACGCACACTCAAGATCTCCAGTATCAAAGGCAATTCCACAGTTGAGCTGTAGGCTTTCACCTCTGACTTAAAGACCCGCCTACGGACCCTTTAAACCCAATGAATCCGGATAACGCTTGGATCCTCCGTATTACCGCGGCTGCTGGCACGGAGTTAGCCGATCCTTATTCGTATGGTACCTTCAAGCCACTACACGTAGTGGTGTTTATTCCCATACAAAAGCAGTTTACAACCCGTAGGGCCGTCATCCTGCACGCGGCATGGCTGGTTCAGACTTGCGTCCATTGACCAATATTCCTCACTGCTGCCTCCCGTAGGAGTCTGGTCCGTGTCTCAGTACCAGTGTGGGGGACCACCCTCTCAGGCCCCCTACCCATCGTTGCCTTGGTGAGCTGTTACCTCACCAACTAGCTAATGGGACGCATGCCCATCTCAAACCGATAAATCTTTAATTATTAATACATGTGTATCAATAATACTATGGGGTATTAATCCGAATTTCTCCGGGCTATCCCCCTGTTTGAGGTAGGTTGCATACGCGTTACGCACCCGTGCGCCGCTCTCATAATTAGCAAGCTAATTAATCCCGCTCGACTTGCATGTGTTAGGCCTGCCGCTAGCGTTCATCCTGAGCCAGGATCAAACTCTCCATTGTAAAGCGTTTGATGCTGTTTTGCTGTTTCCTCTAGGCTTTCGCCTCTAGGTCTCAAAGTATCTCAGGGCTTGGCTTTCCTTGTTTTCTTTGTACGCAATATGTTAAAGAACTTCTTGTCTTAATCTATTCCCCGCTTCCGTTGTTTCTGCTTGTCAACCTCGCGGCTCACAGCTTCGTTGCTGTCGGAAGGGGCGGCAAAAGTATGTCAGGTTTTTATTCTGACCAAAACTTTTTTGAAGTTTTTTTTTTCGCCGTCGCTAGTGTCAAAAAACGCGCTCATTGATGTGATCGCTTGAGCTTTTAGCGGCGGCAAAATTAAGTCAGCTTTTTATTCTGACCAAAACTTTATCCAAGTTTTTTTCGCCGTTTTTTCCTTTCAAATAACGCGCTAGTTTCGCTTGACGCTTCCTAGCAAAAGGGCTGCAAAGATAGAACGACTTTTCTTTATCATCCAAACTCTTTTCAAAGTTTTTTTTCTCTCCTTAGCTCCCGATTTTTTAACCTCCAACCATCGCTGATCTTTAGTCTTTATCTGCGCTACCTTCAATGAACGTCCTCGTTGTTGAGGGCTGCAAATGTAAGCTAGTCTTTCTTCCCCGCAAGCCTTTTGGGAAGGTTTTTTTACCCCAATTGTGCAACTTTTTCGTAACTGTTTGATAACCTATATGTTGCTTATGCATAATTTTCACGTTACATAGCAACAAAAAAGCCGCTCACCTTGCAGTGAGCGGCTCTATACCTATTATTGAAGGTTAAGCTTGTCCCGTTGGACCACCAAAATTCAATGGAATTCCTGGCTGTTCCTTCTCGGCAATCTCTCCATGCATCTGCTCATAGCGAGCTACATTTTCCGAAAGTGCCTTAGCGAGACGCTTTGCATGCTCTGGAGTAAGAATGATTCTCGACTTCACTCTTGCTTTTGGCATGCCCGGCATAATCTGAACGAAATCCACCACGAACTCAGAGTGACTGTGATTGATGATGGCCAAGTTCGAGTATGTACCATCCGCCGATTCCGGCGTCAATTCAATATTCAACGAATTCGTACCCTTAGGGTCTTTTGGATCTCCTTCCATATTATTCTGCGCTTTCTACTTCAACATCTTTATTAGCCATCATCTTATCGTAGTCCGACTTCGATCCGACGATTGACTTGTAATAGTGCTTAATACCTGTACCAGCAGGGATACGGTGACCAACAATCACATTCTCCTTCAAGCCTTCCAAAGTATCTTGCTTACCGGCTACAGCGGCCTCATTCAATACCTTGGTAGTTTCCTGGAAGGAAGCTGCCGACATGAATGACTTCGTTTGTAGGGAAGCTCTTGTGATACCTTGAAGTACTGGAACGGCTGTTGCTGGCTTTGCATCTCTAGCTACTACCAATGCTTTGTCGGCACGCTTCAAACGAGAGTTCTCATCGCGCAATTGACGTGCATTGATAATCTGTCCTGGACGCAATACATCGCTATCTCCAGCTTCTTCAACTACCTTCTTGTCGAAAATGCGATCATTTTCTTCGATGAAGTCAGTAACGTGAGCCAAGTGACCTTCCAAGAAGCTAGTGTCTCCCGGATCCTTGATGTCAACTTTACGCATCATTTGACGTACAATTACCTCAAAGTGCTTATCGTTGATCTTCACACCTTGTAGACGGTACACCTCTTGTACTTCATTCACCAAGTACTCTTGAACTCGAGTTGGACCTTGAATAGCAAGAATGTCGCTAGGAGTAATCGCTCCATCTGACAACGCCATACCCGCTCTCACGTAATCGTTCTCTTGAACAAGAATCTGCTTAGACAAGTTGATCAAGTACTTGCGTTGTTCACCTGTACGAGATTCAATAATGATCTCACGGTTACCACGCTTGATTTTACCGTAACTAACAGTACCATCAATCTCACTAACCACAGCTGGGTTAGATGGGTTACGCGCTTCGAACAATTCTGTTACACGAGGAAGACCACCGGTGATATCACCCGCTTTGGCAGACTTACGAGGAATCTTAACGAGTACTTTACCCGACTTGATTTCTTCTCCTTCGTTTACCATCAAGTGTGCACCTACTGGAAGAGTATAGTGCTTCACTTCAGCGCCCTTCTTATCCAAAATTTGGATGGTTGGGATGAGCTTCTTGTTACGTGAGTCAGAGATAACCTTATCCTGGAATCCAGTCTGTTCGTCAATCTCAACCTTATAGGTAACACCTTGTACGATATCTTGATATCCAACGGCACCCGGGTGCTCAGCAATGATCACAGCGTTGTAAGGGTCCCAAGCACAAATCTCGTCACCTTTCTTCACTTTCTGACCATCAACAACATTCAAGTGTGAACCGTAAGGAACGTTGCTGGTCATTACGGCAATACCCGTTTTCGCATCAACCACCTTCACTTCACCTGTACGACCAATTACGATCTCTACAGTGTTGCCTTCTGAATCTTCGCCCGATACAGTACGAACGTCATCAAATTCAATGATTCCATCAAACTTAGCACGCATAGTGCTTTCTTCAGCAATGTTACCTGCGGTACCCCCCACGTGGAAGGTACGTAGTGTAAGCTGTGTTCCTGGTTCACCGATCGACTGTGCTGCAATAACACCAACAGCCTCACCCATTTGAACGTCCTTAGCAGTAGCGAGGTTACGACCGTAACACTTCGCACAGATCCCTTTCTTACTTTCACAAGTAAGTGGTGAACGTACTTCTACAGATTCAAGTGGGCTTTCATCAATACGACGTGCATTCTCTTCGAAGATGATTGAACCGCCTTCCACGTAAACTTCACCTGAAAGTGGGTCGATGATATCGTTCAACGCAACACGACCAACGATTCTCTCGTAAAGAGATTCAACAACCTCTTCATTCTTCTTCAATGGAGAAACTTCAAGACCGCGGAGTGTTCCACAATCGTCCTCCATGATGATAACGTCTTGAGCAACGTCAACCAAACGACGAGTTAGGTAACCCGCATCCGCCGTTTTCAACGCCGTATCCGCAAGACCTTTACGTGCACCGTGAGTAGAGATAAAGTACTCGAGAATCGATAGACCTTCCTTAAAGTTGGAAATGATCGGGTTCTCGATAATCTCTCCACCGCTTGAACCAGATTTTTGAGGCTTGGCCATCAATCCACGCATACCAGAAAGCTGACGAATCTGCTCTTTGGAACCCCGTGCACCTGAATCAAGCATCATGTAGATCGGGTTGAAACCTTGACGGTCGCTGATCAACTCGTTCATAGCCGCTTGTGTCAAACGCGCATTGGTGTTTGTCCAAACGTCAATTACTTGGTTGTAACGCTCGTTATTGGTGATAAGACCCATGCTATAGTTAGAGAAGATGGTTTGAACCTCTCCTTCTGCTTCAGCAATGAGTTTCTCTTTTGCTTCTGGAATGATGATATCGCCAAGGGAGAAGCTCAATCCACCACGGAAGGCGTTTGAGTAACCCAAGTTCTTCATATCATCAAGGAACTTAGCAGTCGTTGGAACGTTAGAACGACGAAGAATATTCGCGATAATATCACGAAGGGCTTTCTTTGTCAATACTTCGTTCACATAACCTACACCGCGAGGTACCACTTTGTTAAAGAGAACGCGACCTACTGTAGTTTCGATCATCATTGTCTCTACCTCGTGATCCTCATTCAAGTCCTCTGTACGAACTTTAATGGTAGCGTGTAGATCAACCATACCTTCGTTGTAGGCAATCTCCACTTCCTCTGGAGAGTAGAAAATCATGCCTTCACCACGAACCTTATGGTCTTCGCTGTTCTTGCGCATCTTGGTCATGTAGTAAAGACCAAGAACCATGTCCTGAGACGGTACTGTAATTGGTGAACCGTTTGCAGGGTTAAGGATATTGTGCGAGGCCAACATCAACAACTGGGCTTCCAAAATTGCAGCAGGTCCCAATGGGAGGTGTACCGCCATTTGGTCACCGTCGAAGTCAGCGTTAAACGCCGTACAGGTCAACGGGTGAAGTTGAATTGCCTTACCTTCAATCAGCTTTGGTTGGAAAGCTTGAATACCCAAACGGTGAAGAGTCGGAGCACGGTTTAGAAGAACCGGGTGACCTTTCATTACGTTTTCGAGGATATCCCAAACTACTGGATCGCGCTTGTCGATAATCTTCTTCGCGCTCTTAACCGTCTTAACGATACCTCTCTCGATCAACTTACGAACGATAAACGGCTTGTAAAGCTCCGCTGCCATGTTCTTAGGAAGACCACATTCGTGTAGTTTCAATTCAGGTCCGATAACAATAACCGAACGAGCCGAGTAATCCACACGCTTACCGAGTAGGTTCTGACGGAAACGACCTTGCTTCCCTTTCAAGCTGTCAGAAAGTGATTTCAATGCACGGTTGGCATCGGTCTTAACAGCACTTGCTTTACGGGTGTTGTCGAACAAACTATCCACAGCCTCTTGAAGCATACGCTTCTCGTTTCTCAAGATCACTTCTGGAGCCTTGATTTCGAGTAGACGCTTCAAACGGTTGTTACGGATAATGACACGACGGTAAAGATCGTTCAAGTCGGATGTTGCAAAACGACCACCATCCAACGGAACAAGAGGGCGCAATTCAGGTGGGATAATAGGCACCACCTTCATAATCATCCACTCTGGCTTGTTCTCAATGTGGCCATTGGCATCGCGGAAAGCTTCAACAACTTGAAGACGCTTAAGAGCCTCTTGCTTACGTTGTTGTGAAGTTTCTGTATTCGCCTTGTGACGAAGAGAAAAAGACAATTCGTCCAAATCAATTCTCTGAAGCAATGAAATCAATGCTTCAGCACCCATCTTAGCGATGAACTTGTTTGGATCGTTTTCGTCCAAATATTGGTTCTCTACTGGAAGACGCTCGAGTGCATCGAGGTATTCTTCTTCCGTAAGGAACTGCATTTGTGTTAGCGGATTGCCTTCGTTATCTACTGCGTCAGCCGGTTGAATAACAACGTAACGTTCGTAGTAGATAATCATATCTAGCTTCTTGCTTGGAAGTCCGAGCAAGTAACCGATTTTGTTAGGCAATGAGCGGAAGTACCAAATGTGAGCAACCGGCACCACCAAGCTGATGTGACCGATGCGCTCACGACGTACTTTCTTTTCGGTAACCTCTACACCACAGCGGTCGCAGACGATTCCCTTATAACGGATGCGCTTGTATTTACCACATGCACATTCGTAGTCCTTCACAGGTCCGAAGATACGCTCACAGAAGAGTCCGTCTCTTTCAGGCTTGTGCGTACGGTAATTAATAGTTTCGGGTTTCAACACCTCGCCGCTTGAACGCTCGAGAATATACTCTGGCGATGCCAAGCTAATCGTAATCGTGTTGAATCCGCTATTGGTGTTCTGATCTCCTTTTCGTAGAGCCATTGTACGCTAGGATTAAAATTATTAAGGTCCCCCGGAACAGCGTCCGGGGGAGTACCTTTAGTCCAAAGTGATCTTAAGTCCGAGGCCTTGCATCTCGTGCAACAATACGTTGAACGATTCAGGGATTCCCGGTTCCGGCATGCGCTCTCCTTTAACGATAGTCTCGTACGTCTTCGCACGACCCACAACGTCATCGGATTTCACAGTCAAGATTTCACGCAAGATGTTCGATGCACCGAATGCTTCGAGTGCCCAAACCTCCATCTCACCAAAACGCTGACCACCAAACTGAGCTTTACCACCCAATGGTTGCTGTGTAATAAGTGAGTATGGTCCAATAGAACGTGCGTGCATCTTATCGTCAACCATGTGACCAAGCTTAAGCATGTAGATCACACCAACAGTTGCTTTCTGGTCGAATCTCTGTCCGGTACCACCATCGTGTAGATAAGTGTGACCAAACTCAGGAACACCTGCAGCGTCTGTTTCTTTCTTGATATCATCTAATGATGCACCGTCGAAAATAGGAGTTGCATAGTGCTTACCTAGATTCTTACCGGCCCAACCAAGAACGGTTTCGTAAATCTGACCAATGTTCATACGAGAAGGTACACCCAATGGATTCAATACGATATCTACTGGAGTTCCGTCCTCGAGGAATGGCATGTCTTCTTCACGAACGATTTTAGCAACAATACCCTTGTTACCGTGACGACCCGCCATCTTATCACCCACTTTGAGTTTACGCTTCTTAGCGATGTAAACTTTAGCGAGCTTGATGATACCTGCTGGCAATTCGTCACCTACAGAGATTTGGAACTTCTTACGACGGTAGATACCGGTAAGGTCGTTCACCTTGATCTTGTAGTTGTGTACCAAGTTGGTGATGAGTTCATTCTTGTCGGTATCTGTAGTCCAAGTACCACCCGTAATACGAGTAAAGTCCTCAATACTATTCAATACTTTTTGAGTGAACTTCGTTCCTTTCGGAATTACTTCCTCATTCAAGTCGTTGGTAACACCTTGACATGTTTTACCCGCAACGAGTTGAGATAGTTTTTCGATGAAAATACCACGAACACCTTCCAACTGACTGTTGAATTCGAGTTCAAGTACTTCCAATTCTTCTTTATCAGACTGACGTTGACGCTTATCTTTCACAGCGCGAGAGAACAATTTCTTGTTCACTACCACACCTTGAAGAGATGGAGAAGCTTTCAATGAAGCATCTTTCACATCACCTGCTTTATCACCGAAGATTGCACGGAGGAGTTTCTCTTCTGGTGAAGGGTCACTTTCTCCTTTTGGTGTAATCTTACCGATGAGGATATCACCAGGCTTCACTTCAGCACCAATGCGGATGATACCGTTTTCGTCAAGGTCCTTAGTCGCCTCTTCAGATACGTTAGGAATGTCAGAAGTCAATTCTTCCATACCCAATTTCGTATCGCGTACTTCTAGAGTATACTCGTCAATGTGGATAGAAGTAAAGATATCTTCACGAACTACCTTTTCATTGATTACAATCGCATCCTCGAAGTTGTACCCTTTCCAAGGCATGAACGCTACGAGTAGGTTACGACCCAATGCAAGGTCACCTTTCTCTGTACCGTATCCTTCACAAAGAATCTGCCCCTTCGTTACGCGCTCACCGCGAGCAACAATTGGACGAAGTGTGATGGTTGTGCTTTGGTTGGTCTTGAGGAACTTGGTGAGGTGATAAACCTTCACATCGTCGTCAAAACTTACAAGGCGATCTTCTTCCGTGCGATCGTAGCGAATGTGAATTTCACGAGCATCAACAAATTCAACCACACCGTCTCCTTCTGCCTGAGCAAGTACACGTGAATCGCGAGCCACTTGACCTTCGAGACCAGTACCAACGATAGGACGATCAGGACGCAACAAAGGCACGGCCTGACGCATCATGTTCGATCCCATCAATGCACGGTTTGCATCATCGTGCTCTAGGAATGGAATAAGTGATGCAGAGATAGACGCAATCTGGTTAGGAGCAACGTCCATGTAGTTGATCTCACTTGGTTCAAGAACAGGGAAATCACCTTCATCACGTACTTTAACGCGATTGTTCTCAAATGTTCCATCAGGATTCAGTGGAGCATTTGCCTGAGCGATTACCTTCTCTTCTTCTTCCTCAGCACTGAGGTAGTTTGGAGCTTGATCCAAGCGAACTTTACCATTCTCTACCTTGCGGTAAGGAGTTTCGATAAAGCCCATATTGTTCACTTTGGCGTACACACAGAGGGAAGAAATCAAACCAATGTTTGGACCTTCTGGTGTTTCGATCGGACAAAGACGACCGTAGTGCGTATAGTGAACGTCACGAACCTCAAAGCCCGCACGCTCACGGCTCAAACCACCAGGCCCGAGTGCAGAAAGACGACGCTTGTGCGTTATTTCTGAAAGCGGGTTAGTTTGATCCATAAACTGGCTCAACTGGTTGGTTCCGAAGAACGAGTTGATAACCGAGCTTAGAGTCTTCGCATTAATCAAATCAATTGGCGTAAACACCTCGTTATCGCGAACGTTCATACGCTCACGGATAGTGCGTGCCATACGAGCCAAACCTACGCCGAACTGGTTCGCTAACTGCTCACCTACTGTACGAACACGACGGTTTGACAAGTGGTCGATATCATCCACTTCAGCCTTGCTATTGATCAATTGGATCAAATAGCGAATGATGTGAATAATATCGTCTTTGGTAAGAACTTGAACATCGCTCTCAATTTCAAGACCGAGTTTCTTGTTCAAACGGTAACGACCTACTTCACCCAAGTTGTAGCGCTGTTCCGAGAAGAACAACTTATCGATGATACCGCGTGCGGTTTCCTCATCAGGTGGTTCAGCGTTACGAAGCTGACGGTAGATGTGCTCAACCGCTTCTTTCTCAGAGTTCGTAGGATCCTTTTGAAGGGTATTGTAGATAATGGCGTATTCGCTACTTTCTACATCTTCTTTGTGAAGAAGGATGTTTGCCACTTCTGCATCCAGGATAACATCTAGGTGATCCTTCTCAAGAAGTGTATCGCGATCCAATACCACCTCGTTACGCTCGATAGATACAACTTCACCTGTATCCTCATCTACGAAGTCTTCAATCCACGTTTTGAGAACACGAGCTGCTAGACGACGTCCAACAACGCGCTTCAATGCCGTTTTAGAAACTTTAACCTCCTCTGCTAGGTCGAAGATTTCAAGAATATCCTTATCGCGCTCATAACCGATAGAACGAAGCAAGGTAGTAACCGGAAGCTTCTTCTTACGATCAATGTACGCGTACATTACACTGTTGATGTCAGTTGCAAATTCGATCCAAGATCCCTTGAAAGGAATAATACGAGCTGAATAGAGCTTCGTACCATTCGCGTGGAATGATTGACCGAAGAATACACCTGGTGAACGGTGAAGCTGAGATACGACAATACGCTCAGCACCGTTAATGATAAATGTACCCCTTGGGGTCATGTACGGAATAGAACCGAGGAACACATCTTGAACGATGGTTTCAAAATCCTCGTGCTCAGGATCTGTACAGTAAAGTTTGAGTCTGGCCTTTAGAGGGACGCTAAACGTCAATCCTCTCTCGATACACTCAATTTCTGAGTATC
The DNA here is from genome assembly GCF_008933165.1 of Phaeocystidibacter marisrubri. NCBI lineage: Bacteria > Pseudomonadati > Bacteroidota > Flavobacteriia > Flavobacteriales > Phaeocystidibacteraceae > Phaeocystidibacter > Phaeocystidibacter marisrubri. The sequence goes on along the minus strand of NZ_WBVQ01000001.1, from coordinate 464,450 downwards.
TCGGTGGGTCAATGAAGTAGTCGATAAACTCCAAAACGAACTGGTTGCGTGCGTCCGTGATAGGGAAGTTTTCAGCAAAAGTTCTGTACAAACCTTCGCTATTTCGCTCTTCGGGTTTGGTTTCAATTTGGAAGAAGTCCTGAAAGGATTTCAGCTGGATGTCCAAGAAGTCCGGGTAAGCGGCTTGGGCTAGCGTTGAAGCAAAGCTGATCCTTTCCGATGTATGCGCCAGAGGATTCGCCATTATGAAGCAAAGTTAATTTATACACAAAAGGGTTTAGGCCCATCCCGACTATTACGTCGGGAAAGACCTAAACCTTACCGTTCCAGGGGGAGAGCTTACTTGAGCTCTACCTCGGCACCAGCTTCTTCAAGCTGAGCCTTCAAGGCTTCTGCCTCGTCCTTGGCAACGCCTTCCTTAATAGCAGCAGGAGCGCTGTCTACTTTCTCCTTAGCTTCTTTCAGTCCGAGACCGGTCATTTCTTTAACCAATTTCACAACTGCAAGCTTAGAAGCTCCAGCAGACTTAAGGATAACGTCGAATTCTGTTTTCTCGTCACCACCACCGGCTTCTCCACCAGCAGCTGGACCAGCAACAGCTACAGCAGCAGCTGCAGGCTCAATGCCATGCTCTTCCTTCAAGTAGGTAGCGAGTTCGTTAACTTCTTTTACAGTAAGGTTAACTAGAGCTTCGCCCAATTCTTTGATATCAGCCATTTTGACTTCTTTTTAGTGTTTAAAACTTACGCGGTATATGGAAGCTGAGTGCGTACTAAATTACTGAGCTCTTTCTTCAAGAGCCTTAACAAGACCTGCCACCTTATTTCCTGCGCTTCCTTGTAGTGCAGAAATAACGTTCTTAGCAGGCGATTGCAAGAGCATGATAACATCTCCAATGAGTTCTTCCTTGCTCTTGATGTTGCTGAGTGCATCCAACTGATCGTCTCCTACATAGATAGCCTCTTCAATGTAGGCACCCTTAAGGATAGGCTTATCGCTTTTCTTGCGGAACTCTTTGATGAGTTTAGCAGGAGCGTTACCTGTTTCAGCGATCATGATGCTGGAGTTGCCTTTCAACGTTTCGAAAAGACCATCAAATGGTTTCTCAGAACGCTCCATAGCCTTCTTCAGCAAAGTGTTCTTAACAACGCTAAGCTTGATGTCGTTCTTGAACGCTGCGCGTCTCAAGTTCGAAGTCGTCTCGGCGTCTAGACCAGCAATATCTGCGATGTACAAAATGTTCGTACCCTCGAGGATAGTTACTAGTTCTTCAATTGCATTATTTTTTTCTTCTCGTGTCATTGCACTGTCGTTTGGCAGATATTATTTACAGTGACTTAGATTCAACCGGGATACCCGGGCTCATCGTAGACGACATGTAAACGCTCTTCACATAAGTTCCCTTTGCCGCAGTTGGCTTAAGGCGCATCAATGTTTTAAGCAATTCTTCTGCGTTCTCTTTGATCTTGTCAGCGGTGAAAGACACCTTACCTACAGAAGCGTGAACGATTCCGTAACGGTCAACTTTAAAGTCGATTTTACCGGCTTTCACATCAGAGATCGCTTTTGCCACATCCATTGTTACCGTACCCGTCTTAGGGTTAGGCATCAAACCGCGTGGACCAAGAACACGTCCCAAAGGACCAATCTTACCCATTACGGCAGGCATAGTTACGATCACATCAACATCCGTCCAACCATCTTTGATCTTATTGATGTAGTCATCCAAACCAACGTAGTCAGCACCAGCGTCTTTTGCTTCTTGCTCCTTGTCTGGAGTAACGAGTGCGAGTACACGCACATCTTTACCCGTACCGTGAGGAAGAGTAACAACGCCACGTACCATTTGATTTGCCTTACGTGGGTCTACACCCAAACGTACTGCCAAATCAACAGATGCGTCGAATTTGGTTGTGTTTACTTCTTTAACGAGACTAGCTGCTTCCTCTACCGAGTACAAGCGACCTGCCTCAATCTTCTCAGCCGCAGCCTTCTGCTTTTTGGTCATTTTTCCCATCTCCAATGCTTTTATGCGTTAGAACGGCTTCGGGCCGGTTACCGTAATACCCATACTGCGTGCAGTACCAGCTACCATAGACATGGCGCTCTCAACGGTAAAGCAGTTAAGGTCTGGCATCTTGTCCTCCGCAATAGCGCGAACTTGATCCCAACTTACCTTAGCCACCTTTGTACGGTTTGACTCAGAAGATCCTTTTTTGATTTTAGCTGCTTCCATCAATTGTACGGCTGCAGGTGGAGTCTTAACGACGAAGTCGAATGACTTATCTGCGTATACCGTAATAACAACTGGCAGAAGTTTGCCTTGTTTGTCTTGGGTTCTTGCATTAAATTGCTTGCAGAATTCCATGATGTTGACACCCTTCGCACCTAGGGCAGGACCCACTGGTGGCGATGGGTTCGCAGCACCACCGCGAACTTGCAGTTTAATTAGCGCACTTACCTCTTTAGCCATTGTTGCAATTCTTTATAAAATGAGTTAGCGTGCATTGACCATTGGGTGGAAGCTTCCTCTGGTCGGCCGAGCTCACATCTCGTCTTAACTTTCTTTCTCTACCTGCATAAAGCTCAATTCCAATGGTGTTTTTCTTCCGAAAATCTTCACCATCACCTCAAGCTTACGTTTCTCTTCGTTGATCTTTTCGATAGTTCCAGAGAAATCTCGGAAAGGACCATCAATCACTTTCACAGACTCACCTACCACGTATGGAATGTTAATCTGTTCAGCGGTATCAGCAAGTTCGTCGAACTTACCAAGCATACGGTTCACCTCGCTCATTCTCAATGGCACTGGATCACCGCCTTTAGTTTCACCTAAGAAGCCAATAACACCAGGTACATTCTTAATGGTGTGAACCATTTCACCGGTGAGGACAACCTCTACCATGATGTACCCTGGATAATAATTGCGCTCTTTGTATACTTTCTTCCCGTTACGGATTTGGTAAACCTTTTCGGTTGGTACCAAAACCTGTCCCATCATATCTGTCAAGCCAGAGTGTTCAACCTCACTTTCGATATAGGTTTTCACTTTGTTTTCTTGACCGCTGATTGCGCGGACTACGTACCACTTTTTACCGTCACTCATAGTAGTTAGCGCCTGGGATATTAAAAGAGACCTCTAACGAACGAAAGGACTCCTTGAATCGCTTCATCCATTCCAAAAACAAGAAGGGCAAAAATGATGGATGCAATAACCACCAACACTGTGCTCTTTTGCAAATCACTCATGGTAGGCCATGTTGCCTTTTGAGCGAATTCCTCATATGAGGTCTGTAGGTATCCTTTGATCTTATTCATTGTGCTTATGCTAGCTTGCACGGGTGGAGAGACTCGAACTCCCAACTTGCGGTTTTGGAGACCGCTGCTCTGCCAATTGAACTACACCCGTATTACGGCGGAAAGGTATCCCGTATTTCTACGGAACACCTTTGCCGAAAATCTATCTATCGAATTACTCGAGGATTTCAGTAACCTGACCTGCACCAACTGTACGGCCACCTTCGCGAATCGCGAAACGAAGACCTTTGTTGATTGCAACTGGAGCGATAAGGTCTACAGTGATAGTAAGGTTATCACCAGGCATTACCATTTCTACTCCATCAGGAAGGTGAATCTCACCAGTAACGTCAGTAGTACGCAAGTAGAACTGAGGACGGTACTTGTTGTGGAAAGGAGTGTGGCGACCACCTTCTTCTTTCTTCAAGATATAAACCTCAGCCTTAAATTTGTTGTGTGGAGTGATTGAAGCAGGCTTACAAATCACCATACCACGACGGATATCTTTCTTCTCAATACCGCGAAGTAGGATACCTACGTTATCACCAGCTTCACCTGTGTCAAGGATCTTACGGAACATCTCAACACCAGTGATAGTTGAAGTCAACTTCTCGTCACCGAAACCGATGATTTCTACTGGATCACCTGTGTTAGCAATACCAGTCTCAATACGACCAGTAGCTACTGTACCACGACCAGTGATTGAGAATACGTCCTCGATAGGCATCAAGAATGGCTTATCCTTGTCGCGCTCTGGCTCTTGGATGTATTCGTCAACAGCTTCCATCAACTTCATAACGGTATCAACCCACTTACCTTCACCGTTCAATGCACCAAGTGCAGAACCTGAAATAACTGGAGCGTTGTCTCCGTCATACTCGTAGAAAGAAAGTAGATCGCGTACTTCCATCTCAACTAGTTCAAGTAGCTCTTCGTCGTCTACCATGTCAACTTTGTTCAAGAAGACAACGATACGAGGAATACCTACCTGACGTCCAAGAAGGATGTGCTCACGAGTTTGTGGCATAGGACCGTCAGTAGCAGCAACTACCAAGATAGCACCGTCCATCTGAGCAGCACCTGTTACCATGTTCTTAACGTAGTCAGCGTGACCTGGACAGTCAACGTGAGCATAGTGACGGTTAGCCGTCTCGTACTCTACGTGTGACGTGTTGATCGTGATACCACGTTCTTTTTCTTCTGGTGCGTTATCGATTGAATCGAAATCGCGCTTTTGGCCAAAACCTGCTTCTGCCAATACTGTAGTAATAGCAGCAGTCAAAGTAGTTTTACCGTGGTCAACGTGACCAATCGTTCCAATGTTCAAGTGCGGCTTGGAACGTACAAAATTCTCCTTTGCCATGATGAGTCGTCTTTTTATTAAATGAACCCGAAAGACTTAAAAAACAATCTTAGAGCCAATGAGGGGAATTGAACCCCTGACCTTTTCCTTACCAAGGAAACGCTCTACCCCTGAGCTACATCGGCTTACCCGGCGCCCCCAGGGAAGCCCAGAGCGGAAGACGGGATTCGAACCCGCGGCCCTCAGCTTGGAAGGCTGATGCTCTACCAACTGAGCTACTTCCGCATAACCAACACAGTAAGGTTCAACCAAACATACCCGTTCCCGAGCGCTTAATCAAACCTCAATGCCTTGTGGGGAGAGCAGGATTCGAACCTGCGAAGGTTTCCCAACGGATTTACAGTCCGTCCTCGTTGGCCGCTTGAGTATCTCCCCATTCCAAAATTCAATACATAAAGAACTTTCCAGTTTCCCGGAAAATTTGAGCCTGTAGACGGACTCGAACCGCCGACCGGCTGATTACAAATCAGCTGCTCTACCAACTGAGCTATACAGGCTTGTCGTTTTCGGCGTAATGCCGCATTATTCCTAAGAACACGCCGTCATTTCTTTCGGCTTTTTCTAAGGGACTGCAAATGTATGAAAGATTCCTATTCGTACAAGTGTAGTCCGATATTTTTTTCTTCGAATCTAACTTGATCACTCTTTAAAAGAACACCGCATCATTCCCGAAGCGGGGGCAAAAATACACTTTTGTTTGTTCCCTCAAAATAGTTGCAAAAAAAATCCCCCAAAAAATGGGGGATTGTAGTGTTGATAGGCCTTAGACGCCTCTGAGCTTGGCTTTGTGCTTGTCCAATTGTCGCCTTAATGCATCTGCAGCTAGGTCTGTAGCTTCTTCAAATGAAGTGCATTCCTTCTTGACCATCAGGTCGTTACCCGGCACGTTCACACGTACTTCAACAATCTTGTTCTCACGCGTGTGATTGTTATCCACTTTTAGAAATACTTCTCCATCTATAATGCGATCGTAAAATTGATCCAACTTGTCCATTCGTTGCTGAATGAAGTCTACCAATTTTTGATCCACCTTGAAGTTGACAGATTGAACTTGAACTTTCATGTGCGTCGCTTTTTAAGATTCCCTATCCCGTGGGTGAGAATCGTTATACACTGATTTAATTTGATCTATGGAACTGTGGGTATACACCTGCGTAGCGGCTAAACTGCTGTGGCCTAATAATTCTTTAATTGTTTGCAGGTCTGCGCCCATGTTTAAGAGATGTGTGGCAAATGTGTGCCGTAATACATGTGGGCTCTTTTTTTCTACTGAGCTTACCTTACTAATATAGTGCACTACCCGATTATAAACAAACTTTGGATCGAGCATTTTGCCGCGATTTGACTGGAATATATAGGAATTTTCGCCGCTGTCATTTTGACGATATACCTCCATACTATGCAACCAATTATCATTCACAGGGATATACCTCTCTTTGTTCCGCTTTCCAATAACCTTGATGACTTTCCTGCCCCAATCAATATCCCCCCATTTCAATCCAATTAATTCGGATCTACGCATGCCGGTCATATAAAAGGTGAGCATCATCAGTCTATCCCTAACGCCATCCTCCTCTTCTTCATATATGGTGGGGTCAAGAATTTTCTCCATGTCGTTCTCAGGTACCGCACGAACAATTCGCTTGGGAACTTTCATGCTCTTGATGGGTTGCATCGGAGATTTCTCTATCTCTGAAATCCGCAAGAGAAATTTGTAAAAGGAACGCAAACTGGAAAGTTTACGATTGATGGACTTGGCTTCCATCCCCTCTTCACTCATGTCCATCATCCAATCTCGTATCATGGAGGTTTTCGACTGAGCAATGTCGTCTAGATCATACTGAAACCGACACCAGGCTTCAAACTGTTCTAAATCATTTGAATAGGCCGTGAGTGTATGAGAAGAAGATCGCTTCTCTACTTCTAAGTATTCTATAAATGCACGTGTGGATGGACTCATAAATAAAAAGGTCGTCCTAATTTAAGCATTAGGACGACCTTCTATATAGTGAGACGGAGAATATTATTCTTCGTCGTTTGTACGTAACTGTTGTACGTAAGCCGCTTTAATCATCTGAGCGCGACGTGCTACGGATGGCTTGGTGAATTGCTGACGGCCGCGGAGCTGACGCATGGTACCTGTGCGGTCAAATTTACGCTTGTAACGCTTTAACGCGCGATCAATGCTCTCTCCTTCTTTTACTTGTACTACTAACATGTGCGTGACACCTCCTCTCTTTAGGGCGACAAAAGTAGATGTAATTATCTAAACTGGCAATGTTTATTTGAAATATTGAGAGACCCTGCCAATGTCTCGATCTGTCCACCCTTCTAGCCCCTTCAAATCTACCACGCTTTGAATGGGACGAACACGTGTCCTATAATACTCCACTGACCTAGCCCTATCCCAACCGATATAGGGATGTCGTGCCAAGTCCTTTATTTCTTCAACGTTCAAATCTCTCTTCTCTACCTCCTCTAATTCCAATTGAAAGGAGGAAAGACTATGAACCGTGGAACTGTCCAATCCTGCTTCATACAATTGCTCTAACTTCACATACCCTCCCAAGCGTTGACCATATCGCTTCCACTTCATCACTTCCCAAGGAGATGCGATTTGCGCATGAACCATTCGTGTGCTGTCAAGTTGATTTACCCGAATGATAACTACAGTGGTAGACTTTTCAAACTGAAGCTGCCCCTTCCATTGATCGAACCAAAGCGAGTCGGGCCGTATCCATGCCACAAATTCCGATGATGTAGATATTTCTCTTCCTGACGACACTATCCTCATCCATCTCTCTTTTGCCCAAGGAGACAAACCGGTTCTTTCCAGCAAACTATCGGTGACATGATTGACAGCTATCGGAAATGTAGGGTGTGAAGCAAACGGACTCTCCCGACTCATTTCCTGATAATGGGTTTTCTCCACTTTCATCATTCGAGAACTTATTATCACTTGCCACACACTATCACCCACCCTCAATCTCTGTAAATCTGATGACTGCCGTATTGCTCCACCTGCTGCAAAATACCTCGACAAGCGCGTGGAATCTTGTGCGGACATCCCCAGTTTTCTCCAAGCCCGAAGTGAAGTGGTATCTGAATAGAAAGGTTGAATGTCCTTCAGTGAATCTAAAAGCGCTAATTCTCTCACATGCTTCACTTTCAAAATGGAGTCTAGCACGCTTTGATAATCAACCGTTTCAAGATCTGAAGTTCGATGCACCGAAAACCAATAATATCCCAGCCAAAATAAAATAGGAAAGCCAAAGGCAAAGATTAACCTCTTGCGTTCTGATTTCTTGATATGGAAGTATAAAAAAAAGCGCCACATACCGCTAAGGTGATGTGACGCTTTGTATCAAGCCGTTAAGTAGACGTTTACAATCGACTGCAAACGGTTCTTATCAAATTACGCTTTTACTTTATCAGGGGTTCTAAACAGTTTGCCCGCTTTCAAATCCTTGATATACTGAGCGAGGTCGTTCTTCACTTCACCCGACATAATCAACAAGCCTGTAATATTCGGGAATGCCATAGCCAAGTTCATCATATCCGAGAAATCAATTACAGCTCCAAGTCCAACAGTAGAACCAATCACTACAAAAACAAGGAAAAGAAGTTTGTAGGTGATCTCCATTTTCTTGGTCTCTCCAAAGATGAAGGTCCATGCTTTCAATCCGTAGTACGACCACGAGATCATAGTAGAGAAGGCAAATAGGAAAATGGCAATTACAAGTACAAACGGGAACCAATCAATCACAGTCGCAAACGCATCTGAAGTCAACTGAGCTCCTCCAATTCCTTGTACCATGTGCATATCTGTGAAGATGAGTACCAATGCTGTTAGTGTACACACTACAACCGTGTCGATAAATGGCTCTAGCAACGCAACAAAACCTTCCGCCACTGGATGTTTGGTCTTTGCAGCTGAGTGTGCAATAGCCGCAGATCCAACACCCGCTTCGTTAGAGAAAGCCGCACGTCTAAACCCTTGGATCAATACCCCGATGAAACCACCTTTGAGTGCATCTGCATCAAAAGCTCCATCGATGATAGCACCAAATGCTGCTCCAAGATGATCGATGTGAGAGAACACAACCACTAAAGCTGCGATGATATAGATGACCGCCATCAAAGGAACGATCTTCTCAGTAACTCGGGCAATACTCTTAATACCTCCAATAATTACGATGCCGACAAGGATTGCAAGGATAATTCCGAAGTAAAACCCCTTGCCCGCCAATTCTGGAAACTGTCCAGCCAACTGCTCATAAGCCTGGTTAGCTTGAAACATATTCCCTCCGCCGAAAGAGGCTCCAATGGCTAGAATGGCAAACATACCTGCTAACACCTTTCCTAGCGCGCCAAGATTCTTTCCTTCTAAACCTCTTCTCAGATAGTGCATTGGACCACCAGAAACAGAACCGTCTTCGTTAATGGTTCTGTACTTAACACCGAGAGTACATTCAACGAACTTGGAAGACATTCCTAGAAGACCAGCGACTATCATCCAAAAAGTAGCACCTGGACCACCTACCGAAATGGCTACCGCTACCCCTGCAATGTTCCCTAATCCAACAGTGGCAGAAACAGCTGTGGCCAAGGCTTGGAAATGCGTAACCTCACCGGGCGCATTCGGCTCATCGTATTTACCTCTGGCCAATTGAATGGCATGCTTAAACCCTCTTACGTTGATAAACTTCATCCTCAGGGTGAAAAACAATGCACCCAATACCAACCAAACTACAATAAAAGGGATGCTTTTGGTTTGAATATCACCGTTGGCATGACGTGCTGGTTCTCCGTTATCGTCATAAATGACATTGTCATACAAGCCCAAGGCTGCAAATGGATCCCCCAACAATACAGAACCTACCCCTCCAACAATGGGAGTAAAGGCTCCATTAAATTTTTCGGCTATTGACTCACTGGGAATTTCGAACTCTTGCGAAACTTCATTTCCCTCTGCATCTACTACTCGAATTGAATGACCAACTCCTTCTGTTAACTTAAATGCTTGTTTGGCTTCTGTGCTTGTATTCTGATCTGACCAATAATACGTGTAAGGGGCTACGCCTCCCGCAACATGAACAGTAGCATGTGCGTCATTGATTTCTCCAGATTCGGAATTGTGGATTTCAATATTATCAATCTTTAAAGGAGTTTGACCATAGGCCACTCCTGCAATCGCCACACTGAGGATAGTGAGTAATTTCTTCATAGAGTAAATTTTCGGTAGGAAGGGATGCTTTTTGATCATCCAATAATCCAATTATCAGATAACTAAATCCTTCAATTGTCCCCAAAACTAGTGATACGATGCTCTCGAGCCAAATTATAGGTCGAAGATGGACGCACGCTTTTGAGAGACTTCATCTTTCAATCGTAAAATAAAAGCCAAGATTAAGTAGACAATCAGAGGAGATCCCAGTGTAATAAAGGAGGTGTAAATAAAGAAAATGCGAATCCTAGAGGGTCGTATTCCCAAGCGTTCCCCCATTCGGTGGCAAACTTCGAAGCCTCTTCTCTCAAATTCTCCTTTCAACCTTTCAATCATACTTTATCTTTTTGAGATGATATCTACCTATCGCACAATTTACACATTTTTTGTACCTACAATACGCTTCTGACAATTCAATAATGGCTTGAGAATCATTTGCCGTAACTACCACTATGCCTTTCGCAACGAATTGATCGACGATTTTGTTTTGATCAGGCTTCAATTCGTTCCAACTGAAAGTATCTTCCTCCCATCCTCCGAGCTGTCCTATTACTTTGGCGAGGGGATACATATTAATCAGCCAAGTATTTCGAATTTGAACACCGGGAACCACACCACCGTATTCTTCATCCCAAACCTCCTCTGGTCGATTCACGATATCCACTAGGTGTACTTTCTTTAGATAGAATCGAACATAAATCCAACGCGCCCATTGCACCACCCTCACTCTCGGAAAGGAAGTGGGACGCATTTTTCCATATTTCCACCACGAACCATCCAATGGCTGTACTCCCCACAAGTTGAACCAATGAAACTCATCAAAAGGTTCAAGTCCGCTCATACTCAACAACCATTTGGAAAATTCTGTCCATGTCCATTCTTTCCGAAACACCTTGTACCATGGAACCTGATTGGCCAATTGCCGCATCGGTTCGGAATTGAGTGGCTTACCAAAGGCATCGGCGCTAACAACAATCTCGGCGAGCATGATATCGCCAAACTTGGATTCCAAAATCTCCTGTCCTAACTCTTCCTTGCGACGATACCGCCTCTTTGCCAAGGTTTCCAACCATTCCTCTACCGTCTGCTTTGGGGTTTCAGGTAAAACGTCTTCACAGGGTATTCGGCCTTTTACACTCACCCATCTTTCATATTCAAACTGAAAAAGCGACAAGACTTCAGAGTTGAGAATTACCGTAGGAACCCTATAAGGCTCCGATGCAGATCGATAAAGCGGCTCGTCGTCTTCACATACCACGTGAAGGATCACATTGGAATAAGCCGAGTCGGTTTGGTGACCGTGTTTTGACCAATCTGATGAGCGCAGGTGCATTTCCACATTCCCCACCCAAGTGGTTCCATTGATGCGAACCACCGCATTGGAAAAATCTGGACCACTAGCATCGTTCCACTTCCCTTGATCAATAACCATAACATCCTCCCCTGTAGTAGATTGGAGTCTCTTCTGAATGAAGTGTCCGGTGTACCAGATGAACTGAATATACTCTTCTAACATGCACTCAATCTCCCAAATAGAAGAGTCAATAGACGCAAACAATCGTATACAAACGAATGCAAATGGTACGGGCATAAAAACGGAAAGCGACTAACCAAGTTAGCCGCTTTCTCCCCCTAAATAGATCCGATCAGGTCTCAAGTCATCGGATCACAGTTATCGGTCCACCGAACTCCTTCTTGTGATTATACGTTGTATAAGCGCTGGCTCTAAACGTATACACTCCAGGTGCTACGGTATTTCCCTGATAGGTTCCATCCCATCCGGAAGGGTTCTCATCATCCCAATGGGCGATAATGGTTCCCCATCTATCATAAATCGTCACTTCATATTTCAGGTAGCCCAAACCTTCGAACTTCCATATGTCATTCAGGCCATCTCCATTTGGAGAAAATGCAGTCGGAGCATGAACTCTAAATTCATCTTCTACCCAAAGTCGGTGATTCAATGTATCGCTACACATTCCTGAAGATGCGATAATTTGTAATTCATTCCAACCCACTTGGCTAAAAGTCATATCCATGCTCAAACCTGACCCCATCCAAAGGGAGTTCAAATACCAATCTACGGTTTCAGATTGATTTCCCATGTATTGGAAATTCACTAAGGAACCTGCAGATAAAGTATCGGACTGTGCATCGGTATCTACTGAAATCACTGGAACGTCTAATACACGAACTAGATGAAACACAGTATCATTTTCACATTCATCATTCAAAGCCACCCTAAAAATGGTGGTATCGCGCTTTGCTACAAACCCAATGGTATTGGTTGAATCTCCACTGTTCCAAATGAACTTACCTGTATTCTTAGAATCAATGGCATTAAGTTCAACAAACTGTCCTCTACAAGCATAGCTTGGCCCCGTAATAAAGGTTGAGTTAGGTTCTGCGATGAACACCTGACCTTTGATGGTATCTCCTACACAACCGTCAGATGAAGTTTCAACTACATAGGTATCGTAAAGTCCCTGTTGACGTGGCCAGTCTACGGTGATATCCGAAGTCCCCTGTCCGTTCAATATCGTCCCCGCACTCACATACCAATGATAGGTAGCGCCCGATGTTGCCGGTACCGCTAGGTTGGAGGGCCCACCCAGTGCACAGATCGTATCCACGATCTGTGCTTGGGCTGTCCCTGCAAAGGCACTGAGTAAAGCGATTATAATATGTAGGCGATATCGACGCACCGAGGTTCGTTCTGAATGTTGTTAACTTCAGTGAAATCCTAGTAGTGGAAGATGCCACCTGTTGTAGGCTTAGCATTGATGGTTACTGTAGCTGGAGTTACGCCAGTCACATCACCTGAACAACCGTTTGCATCACTTACACTTACCACGCTGATGCTCGTTGTACCCGGCGCAAAGGCCGCTACTTTAACGGTTGCATTTGCATTAGAAACTTGATAGTTGTAGGTGTTTGTTCCGTCAGACAATACGATGTCCCAAGGAGCCGTTCCGGTTAACGTAAAGTTCACACTGGATGAGTCATTTTCACAGACTTGATCTCCAGTAAGAGCAATGGTAGGTAGTGGATTAAGGATGATGTCCAAGTAAACGGTGTCACCGTAACATCCATCAGCGCTTTGTTCTATCGCGTAAATTCGAGTAGAGCCATCTGCGCTACCCCAGTCAATTTCAATGGTAGAATTATTTGAGCTCACTGAGTTATCAATGGTACCCAATGGCGTATAACCTGAGGCAAATCCCCAAGCGAAGGTAGAGGTTGGATCTGCTCCTGTAATGCCGTAGGTAACGTCTTGTGATTCTACACACAAAGTGTCGGTGGTCGTTACTTGTGCTGAAGCCGCTACAGAAATTAGCCAAAAGAGACCAACGAAGAAGGCCGTACTTTTCCAGTTCGAGTTGAGAGTAGTCAAAGTTCTCATTGCAGTGATTTTTGGTAGTTTTTCGAATAAAAAATTAGCAGTCCAGGTCTCATTTACGAACTAACTAGTTCTTCGGATTTCATAGGTTAGTATTTATCCGCACCACTAAATTGCTATCCACACCACTGGCAGACAACAAGACCTTTCCTACAAAGCCGACAACATTTGTAAGAATTTCCTGAGGCTGTGATGAATATTCTTACAAACGGCATGACCAAGTACACTTTCTCCTACAACCGCCCAATCACTAGGCATAAAAAAAGGCGGACCCAAACGAGTCCGCCTTTCAATTTATTGTCTGAATTAACTTACGCAAAAGCGCCTGCCATTTCCATTTTCAGCTTCTCTGCTGCTCTACCTGCCGCCTCTGCGAAATCATCACCACTTGAAGCGTAGATAACACCTCTTGAAGCGTTAATTAACAAGCCATATATGCCTTTGACACAGCCCGCTTCCACCACTTCAGCCGCAGAACCTCCTTGTGCTCCAACACCTGGAACTAGGAAGAAGGTTTCTGGATATCTCGATCTGATCTTTGCCAATTCATCTGGACGTGTTGCCCCTACTACAAACATGAGTTCGTCATTGGGAATCCAACTGGCCACAGAGTCCATCACAGACTGACTTACAGCAAGACCATTGCTCAACTCCAACTTTTGAATGTCATCGGCGCCTGGATTTGAAGTCAGGCCAAGTACGATAACCCATTTCCCTTTTCTACCAGAAAAAGGCTGTACAGAGTCCTTGCCCATATAAGGTGCAACGGTAATAGCATCGCAGTTTAAAGTGTCCAAGAAAGCCTTGGCATAACGCGCTGCGGTGTTTCCGATATCCCCGCGTTTTGCATCAGCAATCACCATGTGCTTGGGATAATTCTCTTTGATGTACGACACGGTCTTCTCAAAAGACTTCCAGCCTTCAAGCCCATACGCCTCATAAAACGCCGTATTGGGTTTGTAGGCTACACAATGCGCTGCAGTGGCATCAATAATAGCCTTATTGAAAGCGAAGATGGGATCTTCATTCGAAAGAAGATGTGTAGGAATCTTGTCCAAATCGGTGTCTAATCCTACACAGAGTAAACTTTTTGTCTCTTCAATATGAGCGACAATTTCATTCCTATTCATCATCCGTAGCTTTCCGTTCCTTCTTTTAAGCGCTCTGTATTCTCTGCCATCTTCAGCTCATCCAAAAAGGTTTGAATATCGCCGTTCAATACGTCAGGCAAATTGTGAACGGTAAGACCAATTCGGTGATCGGTTACACGTCCTTGCGGGAAGTTATAGGTTCTGATCTTAGCAGATCGGTCACCTGTTGAAACCAAGGTCTTGCGCTTGGCAGCAATTTCATCATTGTGCTTCTGCAACTCGAGGTCGTAGATTCTTGAGCGCAACACCTTCATGGCTTGCTCCAAGTTCTTGTGTTGGGAACGACCATCTTGACATTCCACCACAATCCCAGTAGGAAGGTGAGTTAGACGAATGGCACTTTCGGTTTTGTTCACGTGTTGACCACCTGCACCACTTGCTCGGAAGGTGTCTCTTCGGATGTCATTAGTATTGATATCGACATCCACTTCCTCTGCTTCAGGCAATACGGCTACAGAGGCCGCTGAAGTGTGTACACGGCCTTGACTTTCTGTAGAAGGGACACGCTGAACGCGGTGAACCCCACTCTCGTATTTCAATGTTCCGTAAACATCTTCGCCGGTAATGGCTACCGCGATTTCTTTGTAACCACCAACAGTGCCTTCATTGGAGTTTACCAACTCCATTTTCCAACCGCGACCTTCCACATAGCGCTGGTACATTCTGAAGAGATCTCCAGCAAACAAACTGGCTTCATCTCCTCCTGTACCCGCTCGGATCTCTAAAACAGCATTCTTGCTGTCTTCCGGATCTTTGGGAATCAACATCCATTTGATGTCTTCTTCAAGCTGCTCAAGCTGTTCTTTCGATTCTTCAAGCTCCATCTGAGCCAGCTCGACAAATTCAGGATCTCCTCCCTCTGCAATTACACTTTGAGCTTCTTCAATCTGCTCGTGTAATTGGATATACTTATCTCTAGCCTCTGCAATGGGCTTCAGCTCTTTGTACTCCTTGTGCAATCGCACATAGCGCTCGTGATCTGAGGCGATATCAGGTTGAACGATCAAATCGTTCACCTCGTCGTATCGCTGACGAATGCCATTTAATCTATCTAATGTGCTCATTTACCGTAGGTAAAAGTTCCATGCTCACTTGTAATGGTAAGGTGAGGTTGTTCCGACTCCTCTACTCTTCCCACAATCTGCGCTTCAATACCGTATTTCTGTGCAATATCGATGATCGCTTGAGCTGCATTCTCATTCATGTAAAGCTCCATCCGGTGCCCCATGTTGAATACTTGATACATCTCTTCCCATGAAGTACCACTCTCCTTTTGAATCAGGCTAAACAGTGGTGGAGTTGGGAAAAGATTGTCCTTGATAATATGCCCACCATTCACGAAATGAAGAATCTTAGTTTGAGCTCCACCTGAACAGTGAATCATTCCGTGAATATCTCCTCTATGGTGGTTCAAAATTTCTTTGATGACAGGCGCGTAACTACGGGTTGGCGAAAGGACCAATTGTCCAGCAGTTCTTCCAGTACCCTCTACTTCTTCAGTAAGAGACACGCTACCGGAGTACACTAGATCAGATGGTACGGCAGGATCAAAACTCTCTGGATATTTCTCTGCTACGAGTTTATTGAAGACGTCGTGACGTGCCGAAGTAAGTCCATTACTTCCCATTCCACCATTGTAGTGATCTTCATAGGTAGCCTGACCATAACTCGATAGGCCAACAATTACATCACCCGGACGAATGTTCGCATTGTCAATCACTTCGTCGCGACGCATTCTAGCGACTACTGTACTATCCACAATGATGGTTCTTACAAGGTCGCCTACATCAGCGGTCTCTCCACCTGTTGATACGATATCAACTCCGTGTTTACGAAAGTCTTCCAACAACTCTTCATTTCCTTGAATGATCGCTGAGATGACTTCACCTGGAATAAGGTTCTTGTTACGACCGATGGTTGAAGAGAGAAGAATATTCTCAGTTGCACCTACACAAAGTAGATCGTCGATGTTCATCACCAACGCATCTTGTGCAATGCCCTTCCAAACAGAAATGTCTCCTGTTTCCTTCCAATATACATAGGCGAGTGACGATTTTGTACCGGCACCATCCGCATGCATAACCAAGCAGTGGTCTTCACTTCCTGTCAAATAATCAGGAATGATCTTACAGAATGCTTTAGGGAATAAACCCTTATCAACATTGGCAATGGCCTTGTGAACTTCTTCTTTACCAGAAGAAACTCCTCTTTCTGCGTAACGTGAACTCTTTTCCATGGGGCAAAAATACAAAAGCGCCCCGCAATGCAGGGCGCTTCCATGATAGTAATATCTGATTATTCGATTTCGATGTAGCGACCTGGCCACAACTGATCTTCATCAACATCAGGATTCAATTCTTCAAGTGTATCGGCATCCATACCGAGTTTCTCTGCAATTTTATCCCAATCGTCTCCTCGTTCACACTGGTAGTGCGTTCTGTCGAACTCACTGTAATCAGCGCCTGGAGTCACTTTCAAAATCATTCCTGGCAATACACGCACTCCGCGCATTCCTCCATTCAACTCTTTAATATCACGAACCGATACATTGTATTCACGAGCAATACGACCGAGTGATTCACGTCCCTGTACTTCGTGTAGCTTAGGCTCAAGAACTACTTCTTCCTCCTCTGCTTCAATCACTTCGCCATCTTCTCCAACTGGAGCTGAAGGAACGTAATCGTCTCTCAACACCTTCATATCGGTACGACGGTTCAATTGATTCGCCTTGTCTTGAATTTCCTTGCTCTGACGCTTAATCCAAGCTTCGGTCAACTCCTGACCATCTTCGAAATCATCGCTGTACAATCCGTCGTATCCTTCTGGAATAGTACGTGGTTCAGTCTCACCTTTACCTACCGCAGTCAAGCGATCTGGAGAAATTCCTTTAGAGATCAAATAGCTCACACAAGTATCTGCACGATGTTTCGAAAGAATTAAGTTCTTATCAGCATCATCGGTGTAATCCGTATGTGAACGAAGTTCGATTGTGATGTTCGGGTTACGGTTCAAGATATCAACCACTGTATCCAATGCAGCTTGAGAAGCTGGAGTCAAGTCCCACTTCGCCGTAGCAAAGAGTACGTTAGGAAGAATAATTGGAACGTCAATCGGCTCAATTTTCGGACTGAGCGCAATATTGTGGATATAGTAATCCCCCTGAGGATCTTTTACTAATTCATGTGCCGCAAGCGGAATATCAACCGTAGTTGTGCTCACTTCTCCAGAGAAGAACTTCGCCTTAGAGTAAGTCAATTTGTAAACTACTCCTTCTTCCAATTGATTGCGGTCGAACATATAGTAACCATCCGCATCGGTATTTACGACAATTGGAGCCTCGCCACCTTCGAGAGTAACGGTAACTTGAGGAACTGGCTTGCCGTCTTTCGAGCTAACAATAGTACCTGAAATCGTGTATTCCAAAGGAACCAAGTACACCTCATAAAGGTCTGTCCCTCCTCTGTGGTCATCGCGCTCTGAGTAGGTAGAAGCCATATAACCATGAGCCGCTTGATCTCCTGGATCGAAGATCAAACCATGATCATCGGCAGGTGAGTTGATAGGCCACTTCATGTTTTCGGCTTCGCCTTCTGGCATACCATCTTCACCCAATTTCACTCTCCAAACATCCAAACCTCCCATACCTGGAAGGCCGTTTGAGGAGAAGTAAAGGTAACCGTCGCCATGAACACGTGGAAAAAGTTCATCACCACCTGTGTTCACAATTGGACCCAAGTTGGTAGGCGTATTCCACTTTCTCTCACGGCGATTGTACGTCGTCATCCAAATATCTCTACTGTCTTCCACAGAACCTGGAAGTGCACCTGCGAAGTAAAGAATGGTATTGTCTTCGCTCAAGCTTGGGTGACCTACTGAATATGTGCTATCTGGAGCTAGAACTACTGGCTCTGCAGGCAACCAGTTGGTACCTGAACGCTTGGCCACATAAATCGCACAACCTAAGTGAGCGCGCTTTTCACGTGGACAACGAGTAAAGTACATCTCCTTCATCATCTTGTCGAAGCAAAGTGCACTCTCGTGATAATCGGTGTTGATAATTTCCTCTTCGCCATCAATCTGAACTGGTGCAGACCAAGAAACTTCTTCTGGAGCGCTGCTTCTGCGACCTCTTGCGCGAGAGGCACGTTGCTGTTCAATCATGAAGATATCGGTAAAACCAGCTTGGCTCCATCCGTCTTCTTCATTTCCAGTAGCTTCTTCGCGGTTTGAAACGAAATAAAGCATTTCCGTTTCTCTCCCCATCTTACCGGCATAGGCTGGAGCAAGCTCCTCATCGCGGGTATTCAAGTCGCGACCCATGTTAGTAACTTGATAACGGGTAGGCGGATTTTCCATCCAATCTACGGCTTGGCGACAAGAACGGATGCCTTGTTCACCGCGCAAATCGGCTGGTACGAGCTGACGATACTCTTCATATTTACCAATGGCGTCTTCATATTCACCTTGGTTTTTGAGCATGTCTGCTTCGCGGAGGACACAAATAGGTCCATAATCTAAACTGAAAGCTCTACTGTACTGTCTTTCTGCAGAACGGTAATCCTGCATGTACTTGTAACATTCTGCAAGTTTGAATGTAATCTCGGCCTTCTCACTCTTGGAGTTAGCCTCAGAATAAGCATCTTTAAACAACTCAGCAGCAATAGCAAACTCGCGAGCATCGTAGTACTCGTCGGCTTCTTTATGCTCGTCTGCCCGTGGGTCTTGATCCTCTCCTGAACCAGTATCCTGAGCCATTACTGGTAGGCTACACATCATAACAAGAGCCAATAGGCTGGCGAATCGCGTGTATTTCATAAAATATAATCTGCGTTCTAGACTGTGCGAAAGTCGCTAAAATAGCCATTTGCGGCTTTAAAAAAAATTCCCCGACCAAGAGATGGACGGGGAATTATCAACTTTCGGAAAAGTCACACCATATTATCGTGTGAAAAGTAGCTCTCTGAACTTAGGCAATGGCCACATTTCATCGTCTACTAACAGCTCCAATTTATCAGCGTGATAGCGGATCGTTTCCATGATTGGCTTAACAGTATCGCAGTAGGCAATAGCCATTTCACGTGTATCAGTAAGGGCATTCGCCTTCTTGCGCGCTTCAATCATCGCTTTCTTTTCAGAAATGATCACCGTCACGTGCTTTGATATCTCAGAAATCATATCCAACTGAGCCTGAGCCATTGATTTGTAAGTCTTCTCGTCGAACAAATCTTTCAAGCGCTGCACACTCTCAATCAAAGTACTTTGGTAGCGAATTGCCGTTGGAATAACGTGGTTACCCGCAATATCACCCAATACTCTAGATTCAATTTGAATTCTCTTTTGGTATTCTTCCAAAAGAATCTCGTGACGAGCTTCTACTTCTACTCGGTTCAATACGCCGTTTTCTTCAAAAATGCGGATAGCTTCTT
Source organism: Phaeocystidibacter marisrubri (assembly GCF_008933165.1). Taxonomy (NCBI): domain Bacteria; kingdom Pseudomonadati; phylum Bacteroidota; class Flavobacteriia; order Flavobacteriales; family Phaeocystidibacteraceae; genus Phaeocystidibacter; species Phaeocystidibacter marisrubri. Next base: position 444,586 of record NZ_WBVQ01000001.1, on the reverse strand, counting down.
CGGTTACCATGAAGTCCAACGCACGCGGGGTGTCAGGAACGTTGTTCAAGCCGCGCTTAGCTGCTTCTTCTTTCCATGCATCCCCGTAGCCATCGCCTTCAAAACGAATCTTCTTAGACGCTTTGATGTAGTCTTTCAACACGTTGAAGATGGCATCGTCTTTCTTCATGCCGTTTTTGATCAAGGCATCTACGTCCGACTTAAACTTGCGAAGTTGATCGGCCATGATAGCGTTGAGAACGGTCATAGGCTGCGCACAGTTCGCCTGTGACCCCACAGCGCGGAACTCGAACTTATTACCTGTAAACGCGAACGGTGAAGTACGGTTACGGTCGGTGTTGTCCAATAGGATTTCAGGAATCTTACCTACTACGTTAAGCTTGAGGTCAGTCTTTGCTTGTGGGCTAAGTTTACCAGACTCCAAACGCTCCAATTCGTCCAATACGGCAGAGAGTTGCTCGCCGATAAATACAGATATAATCGCAGGAGGAGCTTCGTTTGCACCCAAGCGGTGATCGTTACCTGCAGACGCGATAGTAGCGCGAAGCATGTCGGCGTGATCGTGAACTGCCTTGATGGTGTTAATAAAGAAGGTAAGGAACTGTAGGTTGCTCTTAGGCGTCTTACCCGGTTGAAGCAAGTTTACCCCCGTATCCGTTGCAAGTGACCAGTTGTTATGCTTTCCTGAACCATTTACTCCCGCAAAAGGCTTTTCGTGAAGAAGTACGCGGAAATTATGGCGACGTGCCACTTTCTCCATCAAGTCCATGAAGAGTGAATTGTGGTCAACGGCCACGTTTGCCTCTTCAAAGATTGGAGCAAATTCATATTGTGAAGGAGCTACTTCATTGTGACGCGTTTTGATAGGAATACCCAAACGCAATGCTTCAAACTCAATTTCTTGCATGAACTGAATCACACGCTCTGGAATACTTCCAAAGTAATGATCATCAAGCTGCTGACCTTTTGCTGGACCGTGACCTAGAAGTGCACGACCTGCCAAAGCCATATCCGGACGTCCGTTAAAGAATGCGCTATCCACCAAGAAGTATTCTTGCTCCCAACCGAGAGTCGCATTTACTTTCTTAACGTTCTTATCGAAGTACTGAGCTACATCTGTAGCTGCTTGATCCACACTTTGAAGAGCTCTTAAGAGAGGAGTCTTAAAATCGAGTGCTTCACCTGTGTATGAAACGAAAATGGTTGGAATACAAAGAGTAGTTCCAATCACAAAAGCAGGAGAAGTAGGATCCCATGCTGTATAACCACGCGCTTCAAATGTGTTGCGGATACCTCCATTTGGGAAGCTCGATGCATCGGGTTCTTGCTGAACCAACATGCCACCGCTAAATTTCTCAATTGCATCTCCATCTTCTGTTGGCTCGAAGAATGAATCGTGCTTTTCTGCTGTACCACCTGTTAGCGGTTGGAACCAGTGTGTATAATGCGTAGCACCCTTGCTAACTGCCCAGGCTTTCATTCCTGCTGCAACTTGATCCGCAACTTCACGGTCAATCTTAGCTCCGAGATCGATGGCTGAACGTACACTTCTGTACGCCTCCTTTGTCATGTAAGCCCTCATGGACTTATCATTAAAGACGTGTGAACCAAAGTAGTCAGAAACACGACCCGCATTTGGTGTAAAGTTCACCGGTTTGCGATTCATAGTTTCCTCAATACAAAAGAAACGAATTGTGGACATGGTAAATTGAGTATTGAATTTTACGCCACAAAGATATTAGAATCATGGGGGTGTAGCCCGAAAAGAATGTAAATTTTTTGCAAACATGTGTTGAAAAGAGGGGGTGACTCAGAAAAATCAACCGTTTTACAGCTAAACACCCTATTGAAAAATGATGATAGTGGTTAATGTGCTATCAAGAGATACACATAGAGGATATACGCGGCGAGCAATAGGATACCCTCTACCCTTCCAATATGCGCTTTTGTGAAGTAGCGCATCAAAGGCCATAGTGCTAAAGCAAAGCCCAACATCCACCACAAATCAAAATCCACTGTATCACTGCTCAGTACAGGAATATCCGTAATAATCGAACTAAAGCCGAGCACCGATAGAATGTTGAAGATATTGGAACCGACCACATTCCCAATCGCCATTTCCTTCTCTCCTTTTTTAGCAGCAATCAGCGAAGCGGCCAATTCTGGAATGCTAGTACCGAAAGCGACTACAGTAAGTGACACCACTCTTTCTTCTATGCCCAAATGCAAGGCCGTCTCCACCGCACCAAGTACCAAGAACTCTGCACCGTAACGGAGGGCAACCACACTGAGAATAAGGAGAAGTATTAATGTCCATATAGATTTTTTCGCCACCGATGGGTCGAGATCTACTTCGGCACTCTTACTCTTCTTGTTGTCGCGAATCTTGAGGATGATGTAGCTGACGAGTCCGGCAACTAAGATGAGACCCTCAACGGATGAAAGAGTTCCATCCAAAATGAAAAAGCCCAAAAGGGCACTTGAAAAAATCATGACCCACCAATCTGATCGGTAGGCCAACCAAGTAACCGGTAGAGAAAAACCAATAGCAGTGATACCGAGGATCAATCCGATGTTGGCAATATTTGAACCAATGACATTTCCCAGGGCAATGTCTGGGTGTCCGGTAAAAGAAGCGCGAACGCTAACGATGAGTTCAGGAGCGCTGGTGGCAAAACTAACGATGGTCAATCCTACTATCAGAGGAGTGATCTTCATCTTTAATGCGATGCCCGAAGCACCGCGAACTAAAAACTCCCCTCCAACTAAAAGGAGAGCCAAGCCCAATAGAATCCAGAGAACGGCCATTTACAATTTGGTTGATCTACGTACAGAATCTGTAAGATCGTCCAACGCCTTTTTTCCTTCAGAAATAGCGTCACGTGCTTCGCGAATGTCATCGTTTGAGTTAGCGCTGTTATTGATATCGCGCTTGATCTCATTCGTAGCATTGCGAACGTACTTCACCCCCTGTCCCAAACCTTTGGCGATTTCAGGAATTTGTTTCGAACCAAAAAACATCACCACTACAAGGAGGATGACCATGATTTCTGGCATGCTGATGAAAAGAAAAGTACCCATGACTTAGTATTGACTATGCAAAAGTAGGAATCTTATTGCCACCCTCCCTACTAAAATGAAAGAAGGTCGCACAATGGCGACCTTCTTCTAATATGCGGTAAAGAAACGATTACTTGTCGTCTTCTTTATCTGATTTCGTTGCATCGAACATCACCGGTGTTGCAACGAACAACGATGAATACGTACCTACAAGAACACCCACGGTAATGGCGAAAATGAATCCGCGAATAGAGTCACCACCGAAGAACAAGATGATCAACAATACAACCATGGTAGTCATGGAAGTGTTCACCGTACGGCTAAGTGTTCCGTTCATTGCAGAGTTCAAGATGCTGCTCATTGCGCGCTTCTTGTGGTAGTGGCCGAAGTACTCACGAACGCGGTCGAATACAACCACGGTATCATTCAATGAGTAACCAATCACTGTAAGGATAGCCGCAACGAATGCTTGATCTACCTCCAACTGGAACGGCAAAACACCGTCGAAAATGGAGAAGATACCGAACACGATAATTACGTCGTGAAGCAATGCTGCAACCGCACCCAAAGAGTATTGCCACTTGCTGAATCGAATGAGGATGTACAAGAAGATGGCAAGTAGGGAGAACAATACCGCCCAGAATGCATCGCGCTCGATGTCATCTGCAATGGTAGGCCCCACCTGACGACTCGCTACGAGACCGATGGCCTCATCACCTTGAGCCATGAATACCTCTTCGCTCACAGGAGTTTTGAAGAATCCTTTCACCCCTTCGTATACTTTGTGCTGAATTTCAGCGTCAACACCTGTTTCAGCAACTTTGTACTTGGTTGTCAAGACAATTTGAGAAGATTCTCCCAAGGTCTTTACAATTGGAGTGTACACTTCCCCATCATCATCAACAAGCTGTGCACCCACACTCTCGCCAATCTCCGTAATATCTACAGGTTGATCAAAGCGAATCGTGTAGCTACGACCACCGACAAAGTCCACACCTTGATTCAATCCTTTCGTAAAGAGTGAACCTAAGGAAATAACGATAAGAATTGCACTGATAACGTAAGCAGTCTTACGCTTTCCAATGATGTCGAAGTTTACATTCTTCATCCATCCATCAGAAAACTTCGTACTGAAAGTAACCTTTGCCTTCTTGCTCAATCTCCATTCGTAAACCAAACGAGTAACGAAAATCGCACAGAACAATGAACTGAGGATACCGATAATCAATGTAGTTGCGAAACCACGGATAGGACCTGTACCGAATACGTAAAGGATAATCGCAGTGATCAAGGTCGTTAAGTTCGCATCGATAATCGCACTATAAGAGTACTTGTAACCATCGCGGATAGCCAATCTAACATCCTTACCGTTTGATAGTTCTTCACGGATACGCTCGTAGATAATTACGTTCGCATCTACCGCCATACCAATGGTTAGAACGATACCTGCCATACCAGGAAGGGTAAGAACGGCCTTCATACTTGCCAACATACCAAAGATGAAGAGCATGTTGAGAATAAGCGAGATATCAGCAACGATACCTGCGAAGTTGTAGTAAAGAATCATGTACAACATCACTACAATAAGAGCGATGAGGAAAGAGTTGAAGGAAGCGCGAATCGCCTCTTCACCGAGGGTTGGTCCAACTACCTCTGATTGAACAATGTGAGTTGGCACTGGAAGCTTACCCGCACGAAGTACGGTAGCAAGGTCTTTTGCTTCTTCTACAGTGAATGAACCAGAAATCTCTGTACGACCACCTGGAATCTCGCTGTTCACACTTGGTGCAGAGTAAACCACTCCGTCCAATGTAATAGCGATATAACCACGCTTACCGTTACCATCAAGTTGAGATGGGTGACCTGGTACATCGAAAATATCTTGCTCTTCCGCCAAGCGACCGGTAAGTTGCTTCCAAAGGTTAGAACCCACGGCGTTCATGGCAATGCTCACATTTGGTCGACCCATTTGGTCAAAGTCCTGACGAGCATCGGTAATCACATCACCTTCCAATTCTGGAGAGTTATCACGGTTACCTGCAAGCGCCACCAAGCCAACAAAGTTTGAACCTTTGGTTGGACGGTTCCATGCCCACTTCACATAGCGGAATTGAGCAGGGAGAAGCGAGCGAATCTCCGGCATACGGAGGTAGCTGTTAATCAAAGCGGTATCCTTCACCTGTGCATAACCGATGAATGGACCTGCTTGCCAACTGTTGTTCTGATCTAGATTTGGCGAGAAGATTGTCCAAATTGGGTTGAACATATTCTGAAGAGAATCCGCCTCAGCCATAGCCGCTGCAGAGTCAACCTCAGTGGTTTCACCTGTTGAATCTTCTTCAATACCTGCGAATTCGGAAGCGTCGAAACCACTATCGGTAGAATCTGAAGCCGATTGTGCTGCTACCGCTTTCTTGAACTCTTCTGGTACTTCAACAATACCGCGAAGACGCTCATTCACGTCAGACAGATAGTTTCCAATTTCATAGGCCTTGTAAGCCTTCCAGAACTCCAATCGCGCCGTTTGTTGAAGGATTTCCTTCACGCGCTCTGGATCTTTCACACCTGGAAGTTCAACCAAAATTCGACCTGAACCTTCCAAACGCTGAACGTTTGGTTGAATCACACCAAATTGGTCAATACGAGCTTTCAAGACTGTATACACCTCGTCTACCGCATCACTTACGTACTGCGAAACGAGTGTTTTAACTTGATCGTTTGTAGCGTTAAACCCAATGCGCTCAGTAATTCTCTGAGTGCCAAAGAAGCCTGGATCCGCGTACTTACGTACTCCTCCTGACTTAGCTAGGATAGCGTCAAATTCTTGGAAAAATAGGTCAACATAAGCATCTTGACTGCTTGTTGATGCTGAATCTGTGCGGGCCAAAGCCTGCATAAACATTGGATCCTGAGTATCATCTGCAAGTAGATGCAAGATGTCGCGAACGGAAACTTCCATGATAACGTTCATACCTCCTCGAAGGTCCAAACCAAGGTTAAGCTCCCGATCCTTCACTTCGGCATATGTATAGGTCATTGACTCAAAGCCAAGACTATATACCTCTTGGGTCAACATAGAATCCAAGTAGTTCTGCTTGCGTTCGGCATCTCCTGCCGCAACTTCAGTTGCGTCGTTCTCCACCTGGTTGGCGAAGTACGTGAAGGAGAGTTCCCACAAACAAACTACAGCGAAGACGATCGCAAATAAGCGGATCACGCCTTTGTTCTGCATGATAGCGTGTTTTTAGCGTAAAGGGTTTTCGAATAACGCGCAAATATATAGAACTTCATTTCATATATCCCAATTTCCGTTTACTCATTCCAACCCCATTGAAATCAACTATTTTTATACATTCACATTGCGATAAAACTTTACACATGAAATATAAGCTACTCACCGCTCTATCTCTGTTGGGCATAACCACGTTTGCCCAGCAAACAACGAAGTTTGAAGAATTCCTTCAGCCCGATGTATTGGTGAATGGCACTACGCTTAAGAATGCCTTTTCAGGAGGCCTTCTATCCCCCCAATTCAACGAGATTGATTTGAACCTAGATGGTCAGATGGATTTGTTGGTATTTGACCGGGATGGTAATGTTCTTCTGCCTTTCGTTGCCACAGGATCTGGTTCGAATACTCATTATAAGTTCGCTCCTGAGTACAGAAAGGCCTTCCCAGAGGTAGTAAACTTTCTCGTAACAGCAGATTTTAACTGCGATGGGAAGATGGATATTTTTACCAGCAGATTGCAAGTGGCTATCGCAGTGTACGAAAATACGAGCACCACAGAATTGTCATTTAATTACGCCTTGGGGAATGATCCGTATTTAATGACGGATTTTATGAACGGAACAGACGGCAACGTCTATGTTTCTTCTATTGATGTTCCAGCTATTGTAGATGTGGACGGTGATGGCGACCTCGATATTTTGTCGTTTGAAACCAATGGTGTCCAAATCTACTTTCACGAAAACGTGAGTCCCAACCACTGTGGACTAGATTACTTGGTTACTCAAGATTGTTGGGGAGGTTTTCGAGAAGATTTAAACAGCAATGCCATTGAACTAGACGCGTGCATTACAGGTGCTGCTCCTCCGCAAGATCAACCAGAAGATGGGATGCACAGCGGTAGCACAATTTTGTCTTTCGACATCGACAACGACGGATTACACGATATGGTTTTGGGTGATGTTTCGTTCTCTACCGCGGTTCTTGCGATGAATGATGGAACTCCAGACAGCGCCTATATGAACTCACAGTCCATTCAATGGGCTCCAGATGGAAGCGTTCCAATTGACGTATTCCGATTCCCTTCTTTCTACTATCTGGATATTGATTTTGATGGGAAAAAGGATTTCATCACCGCTCCTAACGATATCGGCGTAAAGAACTTAAACCAGATTTGGACCTACCACAACAACTCATCTACCGCACAACCAAACTTCACTTTTACCGATAGCTCATTCCTTCAATCTTCTATGATTGATATGGGAGAAGGAGCGCATCCAACGTTTGTAGATTTGAATGGTGACAATGCTCTAGATATCGTGGTTGGAAATCGTGGAGTGTGGCACCCTGGAGGCGACTATGAATCCTCACTTTGGTACTTCAGAAATACTTCGAGTGGTGGTACAATCTCCTTTGAACTTGTCACTAAAAACCTAATATCAACAGCTGGTCTAAGCAATCCAACAGGTTACTACCCTGCTTTTGGAGATTTAGATGGTGATAACGACCAAGACCTCATTGTTGGACTAACAGATGGCACATTGCTCTATTACCTCAACACAGGAAGTATTCTAACCCCACAATTCACCCTACAATCTACTAGCTTCCAGTCCATTGATGTTGGATCTAACGCTGCTCCTGATTTGTTCGACATTGACGGCGACGGTCAGCTTGACTTAGTGATCGGCGAAAAGGATGGGTATATCAATTACTACCACAATTCCAATGGTACGTTTACTTTGGTAACCAATAGGTTTGGTGGCATTAACGCCGATCAAGCGGGCAATTCTCCGGGCTATTCCATGCCTCGTTTCTACGATTTCAACGGGAAGGAACAATTGATGGTCGGCAGTAAATCTTTCGGCATTACTCAATTCGATTCAGCAAGTTCCATTGTGGGCCAGCCAGCCTTTACCCAAGCCACTTTTGGTACGGGAAACACGTCTACCACCGGTTTTGAACTTACCCCGCTAGGCGCAGAGAAAAGAACGGGCAGGAATCAACTTCTATTCACGGCTCAAGAGCTTCAATCCATGGGCTTTACGGTAGGTCAAATCGAAGACATCGCATTCAACGTCTCTACGAATAACACCTCCAACAGCATCACGAATGGGATTATTGTTCGAATGAAAAACTCGTCGATGACAGAGTTAACCGCATTTGAAACCGGACTCACTGAAGTTTATAACGAACAATTACCGGTTTCTCCAGGATGGAACACCATCACCCTTCAAGAGCCTTTTGTATGGGATGGCACTTCAAACCTCGTCGTTGAAATTTGCTTCAGCAAAAACCTCCCCTTGGTAAACAATGATGTAGCTGCAACAGATGTAGGCTTTGGAGCGAATGCCTACGGTGATATTACGGGATACAACAACAACACTTCAAATGGTTGTGCTCAACCTTACAAGGCCGTATCTACACTTCGTCCAAATACGAGAATGACCATTCGCCCGATGACGCCTAGCGCAGGAGAGGTCCTTTCTGGTTGGGGCTATATGAATGCCGATTTTGCGGATCTCGACCTCGACGGTTTTCCTGAGATGTTGATAGGCGTGAACAATGGAGGAGTATTGTTGATGAAAGGGGAAAAGTATGATATCAGCATTCGCGAACCCAATACATTGACTCAGGCATCCATATATCCGAACCCAACAACGGGAAGAATCGTGGTAGACCTAGAGAACATCGATGGAGTTGGCTATCAAATCATTGATTTGAATGGTAAAGTTCACGCGAGAGGTGAATTCTCCCCATCCGGAGAACTAGATCTCTCTTCATGGAACACCGGAGTTTACATCCTTCAGATGGTAATCGACGGTAGCCCCACCTATGCCAAGATCATCTTACAAAAATGACACACGAATGGAAAGAGGCCTCAGGGCCTCTTCTTTTTTACGACGGACACTGTGCTTTGTGCAATGGCGCCGTATCCTTTATTCTCAAGCGCGATGTTCGCGTTCAATTCAAGATGGCTCCTCTTCAGGGAGTTACAGCACAATCATTTCTAAATAAGCACCCAGAATTGGCCGGCTTAGATTCTCTCATTCTATTGCACAATGGGAAGGTTTACACCCAGTCTGATGCCGCACTTCGCTGTGCTAGTATTATTGGAAGAGGTTGGCAGTTGACCAAGATCTTCTACCTCATTCCAAGAGGGTTTCGCAATTGGGTGTATGACGGAATTGCAAAGGTGCGTTACCGTTGGTTTGGCAAGTACGAAGCTTGCCCCCTCCCACCCCCTGAATGGCGTTCTCAATTTTTGCCATAAAAAAACCCCGACGATTAACGCCGGGGTTACTTATCTATTAGGCTCTTTTTAGAGCTCTAGAGCGTTGTTCATGTTGCGAACAGCTTCTGCACTCTTGTCAAAGAGAGCTTGCTCTTCAGCATTCAACTTGTAGTCAACGATTTCTTCCCAACCATTGCGACCAATAACAACAGGTACACCTTGGCAGATATCAGTTTGACCGTATTCACCTTCTAGGTAAACAGAACATGGCATGACCTTCTTTTGGTCGCGCACAATGGCTTCAACCAAAGCGGCACCAGCAGCACCAGGAGCATACCAAGCCGAAGTACCCAAAAGACCTGTAAGTGTAGCACCACCTACCATCGTTTCTTTCGCGACTTTCTCCAATTCTTCAGCAGAAAGGAAGTTAGAAGCTGGGGCACTGTTCTTGGTTGCCAAACGAGTCAATGGAAGCATAGTAGTATCACCGTGACCGGCAATAACAACACCTTGTACATCATTTGGATTGCAGTTCATCGCTTCAGACAAGCGGTACTTGAAGCGTGCGCTATCAAGAATACCACCCATACCGATCACGCGGTTCTTAGGAAGACCCGACGTTTTAACGGCGAGGTAAGTCATCGTATCCATTGGGTTAGAAATAACCACAATGATAGCCTCTGGAGAATGCTTGAGTACATTTTCTGTAACCGACTTAACGATACCTGCGTTAGTACCAATTAGCTCTTCACGCGTCATACCTGGCTTACGAGGAATACCAGAAGTGATCACAACAACAGATGAACCTGCTGTTTTAGAGTAATCGTTTGTAGAACCGATAACAGTAGAATTGAACCCGTTCAAAGTGGCACATTGGTTAAGGTCCATCGCCTTACCTTCTGCAAAACCTTCTTTGATATCGAGCAATACGATTTCATCGGCAAGCTCCTTCATAGCAGCGTATTCAGCAACACTAGCTCCTACGTTTCCAGCTCCGATCACAGAAATCTTCATGGGAAATATGGTATTAAATGAAAATTTGATTTTGGGACTGTAAAGGTACATCACAGATAGGTCTTATAATAGTGAACAGGGCGTTAATCTATCGCAAGTTCCTCTAAATGGGAGTATTGAATGGTGATGTTCACGCTCTTCGCCCTGCTTCTACATCTGAAATACTCCGTTCTCCCTTCGTGCCTATAAAAAAACCCCGACGAAATTCGTCGGGGTTCTTACTCAGCTTCAACGTCTGAAGTTAGACGTCAATTTTTGCATATTTCGCGTTCTTCTCGATGAACTCCCTACGAGGTGGAACATCGTCACCCATAAGCATTGAGAAGATTCGATCTGCTTCGGCAGCGTTTTCGATCGTTACTTGTTTCAACGTTCTGTGTTCTGGATTGAGCGTTGTATCCCACAACTGTGAGGCGTTCATCTCACCCAGACCTTTGTAACGCTGAATAGCTACTCCAGATTCTGAATCGCCACCCAATTCACGCGCTACAACCTCGCGTTGATCTTCGTTCCACGCATACTGCTGTTTATTGCCCTTCTTGAGCAAGTACAACGGTGGTGATGCGATATAAATATATCCGCTTTCAATCAACTCCTTCATATAACGGAAGAAGAAGGTCAAAATCAAAGTAGCAATGTGAGAACCGTCAACGTCGGCATCACACATAATTACAATCTTGTGATAACGGAGTTTTTCTGTATTCAGAGCCTTGCTATCTTCTTCGGTACCCACACTCACCCCAAGGGCCGTGAAGATGTTACGAATTTCTTCGTTTTCGAAGATTTTGTGATGCATGGCCTTCTCTACGTTCAGAATCTTACCACGCAATGGAAGAATTGCTTGGAACTTTCTATCGCGACCTTGTTTTGCCGTTCCACCCGCGGAGTCACCCTCTACTAGGAAGATTTCACATGCAGCTGGATCGGTTTCTGAACAGTCGGATAGTTTACCTGGCAATCCCGTAGAAGACATTACCGTCTTTCTCTGAACCATTTCACGAGCCTTACGTGCCGCAACACGAGCTCTTGCAGCCAAGATCACCTTTTGAACGATCATCTTCGCTTCATTCGGGTTCTCTTCGAGGAAGTTCGTGAGCATTTCACCCACCAACTGATCTACAGCACCACTCACCTCGCTGTTACCCAACTTGGTCTTGGTCTGTCCTTCAAATTGAGGCTCCATCACCTTAACTGAGATCACAGCCGTAAGTCCTTCACGGAAGTCATCACCAGCAACCTCAACCTTCTCTTTGGTTAAGATTCCACTCTCGTCTGCATATTTCTTAAGCGTACGAGTAAGCGCTCTACGGAAACCCGCAAGGTGAGTACCACCTTCATGCGTGTTAATGTTGTTCACATAAGAGTGAATGTTCTCTGCGTAGCTAGTGTTGTAGTGCATCGCCACTTCAACAGGAATATCATTGCGCTCACCTTCCATAAAGATCACGCGAGGCATCATCTTTTCTCTGTTCTGGTCGATAAACTCAACGAACTCTGCCAAGCCTCCTTCAGAGAAGAATCGCTCGGAAGTGAAGTTCCCATCGTCATCTTTTGAACGCTCATCTGTCAACGTGATGCTAATTCCTCTATTGAGGAACGCTAATTCACGCATACGTGCAGCGAGGATATCAAACTGGTATACCGTTTCGTAGAAAATAGACGCATCCGGTTGGAAAGTCACTACAGTACCGCGATAATCGGTCTCTCCAACTTCCTTTACAGGATACTTCGGAACACCAATCGAGTATTCTTGCTCGTATTTCTTTCCATTTCTGTGTACTTCTACCTTGAGATCGGTACTCAATGCATTCACACAAGATACACCCACACCGTGCAAACCACCCGAAACCTTGTAGGAATCTTTGTCGAATTTACCACCGGCGTGAAGCACAGTCATTACTACTTCAAGAGCAGAACGACCTTCTTTCTCGTGCATGTCCACAGGAATACCACGACCATCATCTTTAACAGTGATGGAATTTCCTTCGTGAATCGTAACGAAAATATTGCTGGCGTGCCCTGCCAATGCTTCGTCAATGGAGTTATCCACGACCTCATATACCAAGTGGTGTAGACCTTTAACACCCACATCACCGATATACATAGCAGGACGCTTGCGCACGGCCTCCAGACCTTCTAAGACCTGGATACTCGAGGCGCCGTATTCTTTCTTTTCTTCCATTCGTCTGTACAGTTTTACAAAAAGCCGTAAAACACAAAAATAACCATTACAATGAAGAAGAGGGGTTTACCCCCTCTCCAAAAACCGCGTTTTTCAACATTTTTATCAACACTGAGCTATTTTAAGGCTCTAAGTGTAGGCAGATAGACTTTTCTACTAAAATCGTAGAGCAAGTCCCAAAATAAAGCGTGTACCCTGAGCAGGGTATCCATACCACAGATCGTAATCTTGATTAAGTATGTTGTTGACACTCAAGTACGCACTCAAGAATTTGTTGTAACGGTACTCTGTGTAAAGCCTCCAATCATAGAAGGTAGGCATTTGAGCGGCCTCAAGATCCTCGTTGTCACCAAAACCAATTCTAGGTCCAGTAATCGTAAAGTCTGTTTTCAGTACAATCTTCTCTTTCCAAGTGTAAGCCGCATGAATCCCCCCTTTGAAGTCTGGCAAGTGATAGGCGATCTTCTCCTCTTCTCTTCCGTAGGCAAATACAGATGCATCTGCACTCACTTCAATTCCCGAAGGGTGATGATAGGTCAATTCTACTCGTGGAGAGAATACACTCATATCCGCATATTCAACATTTAAGTAAGGATCGAATCCTGTAAAGTAGGTTGCTGAATCTCTGTAGAAGAGTGCTCGGTTGGAGTAGATATTGTAATCCGCTTGAATGTTGTATCCAAAACGGCGACTAATTCTTCCGCTAAAGCCGAGGTATACCTTATTCACTCCTGTAGGTTGAACGAGGGTTCCTGGGGCGATATAAGGATTGAGAGTACTGATGACGTCGAGGCCATTCAAATCAACATCTCCAACCCATCCACCAAAGATGTTCAACACATCTCTTACCAAAGGCAATTCCGCCTTTAGATCGGGGAAGAAGTACAGTTTATTCACCGCTTGATCTTGGGTGAACTCTACTGAAGTCATGTTGGAACCCACAAACGCTAAGTTCAACCCAACCGTAAAGTAAATACCGTTGGTTTCCTTTCTCACATGTGGCTTGAATCGAATAGCATAGGCAGATGTGGAAGTACTGTCGGCCGCATAATTGAGATAATCTGCACCCACTCCCAAGTAAAGATCTAAGTCGCCTGCGGGAATGGTCCAATCCGACATCGCACTCACGAAGTTCTCACTCGCCCCGTATCGATCGTGTAAAAAGTAGTAACGAGCTCCAATACCTCTAAACGGATCGTTTCCACGGTTGGTGGTTCGCTCATAGCGAGCAGACGCCCCATACTTGTAGTAACGCTGGCGAGAAGGATCAGAATCAGTAAGCGTTTCATTCAAGCCGGCCATCTTCTCAATTCCATAATAACTGATGTCTCTCAAGTTGAGATCGATGTCGGCCTTTAAGCGCCAACGGGTATTTACATTCACTATTCCCGCACGAAGCTGGTTATTCATGGTGTAGTTATCGTTGAACACCGATCGGTCGCGCAAAGCACCGGTTGCAGTACTAAAGTGATCCAGTGCCAAAGACCAAGATGTGCTAACACTTCTAGAATTGGCGAGAATCAAGCTAAACTCTGGAGTAGTGTAGTTCCCCATGCCCAGCTTGACCATGTTCTCAGGCAATCGCTCGATCTTTGTTGTCGTAATTTGAGCGGCTGGAATCGGATCCAATTCCACCTTGGTCTGAACAATCCTGGGAGAGAAATCGTAGTCGACTTCTATTTTTTTAGTAGTTGTATCCTCGTAGTTCGGTTGCTGACTCAGCTTGTTTGCAGAGCGAACAGTGGCTTCATATCGTTCAAATACTTTCACCTCAACGTTGCCCACGCTCTCTTCTCCACCCGTAGGTTGACCTTGGGCGAAGGCCGTAGAACTCAGTACGACCGTCGCTATAACTGATAATCTTGCTGCAATTCTCATTGGTCGTTCATTTCAGGTTCGTCAATATCTTCCACATCGTCCAAGTTGATTTGAATCTCGGTGGTGTCCGTCTTTCCCGCCTCTTTATTAGCTTCCGCTATTTGGATTTTCTCCTTCAGAGCTCTTGCCCTTTGTACCACTTCTTCATTGTACTTCTCATCAATGATGAAGTCGAGCGTATATTGAGCTTGGAAAATATCATCGAGTTTCCAGTAATTCTCTCCCAAGGTGAGCAAGGCTTCATATCTCCACTTTTGATACGAAGGAAGGTTGTCAATCATCCAAAATATCTCTTCGTTCGATTCCTTGTATTGTCCCTCCATAGAGTGCCACAAGGCTACATGGTAACTGGCCTCTGCTCGTGCTTGTCCCGTAGCAGAATCGCGAAGCACCACATAAATTCGACGAGATTCCTCGAATCGATCTAGTTTCCACAACCCTCTCGCTTGGATCAGCAATCCCGCATTTCTATTTTGCTCCGTGAGGTTTGGATCCTTCAAGGTAATTTCAGCATAATTAACCGCTTGGTTCCACAGTTGAAGTTCAGCTGCTGCTTTCATTCGCCCTACACTGGCCGCGCGATAACGATCCGCATTCTGGGCAGATTGAATGACTTGATTATAGTTGGCAATCGCATCATCGTATCGAGCATCTGCCATCGCCAAATGGCCGAGCTGCAACCAAGCAACTTCTGAATAATCGTTCTCTGGTCCGGCAACTACTGCCTCATAGGCCTTTCTGGCCTTGCGGATATCGTTCGCCTTAAGTGCACATTCTGCTAAGTAGTTGTTGGCCTTAATCATGAAGATTCCATCAGGAAAACGCTGCAAGTAAGTTTCAAAGGCTGGAATAGCTTCTTCACAACTACCCAATCCATACTTCTCATAGGCCGAGGTGTATACGGTAGAATCTAGAGATGCTCTCTGAATATCCACAAAAGAAATCGACTCTACCCAATCCAAGTAATCCTCAATCTTACCTGCTCTATCGTACACTACTCGAGCAAAGCTGATTGCCTCACGTGCTTCATCTGTACTTGGATAGCGCTCCACAATTTCCTTGAAGGCATCAATCGACTTGTTGTAATCTCTATTGTTGCGGTGAATAATGGCAATTTGCAACAAGGCTCTTCTGGATTGAACCGAATTCGGATACAACTCCAAGAACTTGTTGAAGACCTCTAATGCCTCACTGTTCTTATCCATTCGAAGCAAGGTTGCTCCTAATTCGTAGCGGGCATCTGCAATTTGATTAGACGAAGGATAGGTGGTGAGCATTCGTCTCAATTCGGCTACCTTCTGTTCGTTCTGCCCATTCAACCCATAAGAAAGTGCTCGCTGGAATGAAGCGTAATCCGACTCCCTTCCTCTTCCAGAAATATACTTGGTATAATTAGGTATAGCCTGTGCGTATCTGCCTTGCATAAAGTACGAATCCCCCAAACGCAGGTTGGCGTCTTGTACTCTCGCGGCATCAGCTCTTCGGTTCTCCACAAATAAGCGGAACGCCGTTGCAGCAGCGTCATATTTCTCCATCATAAAGTGAGAGTAGGCCACATTGTATTGAGAAATCGGGAACTCCGACATTCCATACGCTCCTGTCTGATTTTGAAATACCGTGTATTCATCCAAAGCCGCTTGGTAATCCTTTCTTCGGTAGTGAATCTCGCCCAACCAGAAGTGAGAAAGCGCAGCGGTAGCAGAATTGATAGGGTAACGCAAACTAATCGTAAATGACTCAGCTGCCCTTCCCCACTGCGTTGCATTGTACAACTCCACACCTCGATAATAGGCTACCTTCTGATAGGCTTCACGCATAACCACGCTGCTCAACCCTGTAGCTTCAATGGCTTCCAAGGCATTCTCGTAATCTTTGGTGGTGATGTACAAGTTGGCCAATAACTCATTCACTTCATTCTTGTGAATGGAGTTCGGATACTTCTCTTTGAAATTCGACAGTGCATTGATGGCATTGTCAAATGGATTCGCCAACTCATACGAGAGCTTGGCATAATTGAAGTGAGCTTCCTCTACAATGGCTGGATCGCCTTGAGCTTCCATAGTTGCCTTAAAGGCAGAAAGTGCATTTTGCTTCTGACCTTCTTTTAGGTAACAATCAGCCAAGAGATAAAAGGCCGGTTGAGCCAACTCACGTGAATTGGCCGTTACCTTGTTCAAGCTCTCTAATGCCTCGGCATATCGACCAGCAGCATGTAAACACACCCCTAATTGATAGTGCTCTTTTTGACGCATCGCACCATCTCGCTCACGATACATTTCCAAGTATGGAAGTGCCTCAACGTATTGCTTTCTTCTGAAATACGCCTGAGCAACCAACTTCGCAATTTCCGCACTGCGAGTAGGTGTAGCATGGTCTAGCAGTTGATTACCCACTTCGAAAAGCTGGTCGTCATCTCCTGTTTGATAATAGATTTGAGCAAGGTAATAAGGAACCATCTGCCCAAAAGAAGGATCGTCTTTGAGCCCTTCAAATTCGCGCTTCGCCGTCACATAGTTGCTGTCGGCATAATTTAAGTGTGCATAGTAGTACTTTGCAGAAGGCGCCAGCGAAGAGCTGCCATCCTTGATTTCGCGAAACGCCGCTTTTGCCTCTGGAGATTGTTCCAACATAAAGTGAGAATACCCCTTCTTGAAATAGTACGTGGCTTTATCGTTTGCTCGCATTTCACGAACATCCATCTTATCCAACCACTCCAAAGCATTGCGGTAGCGTTTGCGGTTGAAGAGATAATCCGCGGTTGCCCACAATGCATCATATCGATACGAGCTTGTTGGGTGCTCCGCTAGAAAATCACTCACGCGATCTTCCGCATCTCTATTCATCAACTTTACCGCACACATCGCACGGTGAAAAGCCGCTTTCTCCACAAGGTCTGTTTTTTCATTCGGTGAATGATCAATCACTTCTTCGAAGCGTTCTGCAGCCGCAGCATACATTTGTTGATCATAAAGCACCTTCCCATCATCATACACCTTGGTCAACGACAGCTCCCAATCTGTTAGCTGAGCAAAGGCGGAAACCGTTGCCAACGCTAGGAAACTCAAGGTCCAACACAATTTTTTCATTGAGACGGATTTCGGATTAATGCATCAAAGTTAGCAGACTGAAAGATGCCTTTACAGTCTTTCTCATACAGTTATTCAACGTCAATTGTTAGCAGCTATTCCATTTAGAATCGAAAGGATTGCTCATTTGTTATATCCTATGATGCACTTAAATTCGTTCCTTTGTTACAGACTCACCAAATTGACCGCAATGAGCGACTCATCGATTCTTTCTCTAAATAATGCACAGATTCATCAAGGCGAACACTTGGTGCTACACGACGTGAACATCAATATAGACAAGGGACAATTCGTCTATCTAATTGGTCAAACAGGTGCGGGGAAATCTAGCTTGCTCAAAACCTTGTATGGCGATCTCCCTTTGAAAACGGGAAGCGGCTCTATTGTGGGGATTGATCTTACACAGCTCAAGGAAAAAGAGATTCCAACACTCAGAAGAAAGATCGGTATCGTCTTCCAAGATTTTCAACTTCTCACTGATAGAAGTGTAGACGAAAACCTCAAGTTTGTTTTGAAAGCTACGGGCTGGAAGGACAAAAAGCAGATGGAGAAGCGCATTCAAGAGGTGCTGAGCAAAGTGGGTATGGCCACGAAAGGTCACAAAATGCCTCATCAGATGTCGGGCGGTGAACAACAGCGCGTTGCTATTGCGCGTGCCTTGCTCAACGATCCTGAATTGATTTTGGCCGATGAGCCCACGGGTAACTTAGACCCACGAACATCCGAGGAAATTATGATTCTACTCTCTGAAATTTGTCAGAATGGTAGAGCAATCCTCATGGCTACCCACGATTATTCCCTCATTCTCAAATTCCCTTTCAATACCTGGAAGTGTGAAGACGGAAAGGTGATTGAAACGGTTCAAAGCACCCTGTAAAAGTGATTTCTATTCTCATCCCAACGTACGATGAGGACGTTACCGCTTTGGCGACCGCGCTCTCAAAACAAGCCAAAGCCCTAGACGAGAAGGCAGAAGTTCTGATCTGCGACCAAGCTCCCAACGGTTCGCATCAATTGAGCAACCTCAAGTTGAACGCGCTGAGCAATGTGGAATATCTACTTTGGAATGAGAAATCTGGACGTTCTGCCAATAGAAATTATCTAGCCGAACGCGCTTCAAATGAATGGCTGCTATTCCTAGACAGCGATACGCAGGTGATAAGTGATGACTTTTTAAAATCTTTTGCAGATCGCAAGGAGAAAGGCCACGCGATATGCGGCAAGATGGTTTATTCTGAAGAGGATCCTGGCCCCGAAATGCGCCTGCGTTGGAAATACGGACGAGCACGTGAAATGAAATCGGCCAAGCAGAGAAATGTTCGCCCCTTCAGCTCTTTCCTATCCTATTGCTTCCTCATCCACAAGCGCGATTTTGACAAGGTAAAATTCGACGAACAGATTGTAGAATACGGACACGAAGACACCCTTTTCGGCAAGCGATTGGCTCACGAGTTTATCACGCCTATTCACACCGACATCCCACTTCTACACACTGGACTTATTCCACCATCCAACTTCTTAGACAAAGTTCGACAGTCGGTTCGCAGTTTGAATCAACTTACGGAGAGAGGGTTAGTAGATGAAGACTTCAAGCTCTACCATACGCAACAGCGCTTGGCAAAATACCGATTTGACTATTTGCTGGCTCTATTCTACCGAATCTTCCACAAAGCGATGGAAGCTCAGCTATGTGGCGCCCACCCCTCTTTGATGGTGCTAGACCTCTACAAGCTGTCCTATTTCTGCACGTTCAGAAAAGGGGTGAAAACCTCTTCCAAAACCTTGCGTTCTTGATTCCATGTGAGCTCACTTTGCGCTCGTTTTATGCCTTCCGCATACTTTTCCACTCCGGCGTTCCGCATCTCTTCAATAGCCTCTGCAATTGCACTTGGGCTGGAAGAATCTACCGTAATGCCTACGCGATATTCGTCAACAATGCGCTTCACTTCAACCACCTTAGAGGTAATAACCGGAATTCCGGTATGCAAATAGTCGAAGAGTTTATTGGGTAAGCTGAATTGATAATTGATGGAGGTTGGTTTGTCTAAGCTCAAGCCTACATTAGCAAGAGCGGTGTACCCCAACAATTCCGAATACGGAACCTTTCCAACAAACACCACTTTCTCACGAATACCGCGTTTATCCACTTCCTCTTTCAACTTTGGAACTGCATCGCCATTCCCTACAATGAGGAGTACCACATCCGACAACGACGCCACCGCTTCAAGTGCTTCCTCCATCCCTCTGTCTACATTTATTCCTGCCCCTTGATTGATGACGACAAAAGCACTCTCTGGAATGCCGATAGCCTCTCGAGTGGTTGGAACAACACGTTCGGGGCGCTTACCGATGTTGCGCACAATCGCTGGACTTTCTCCACCGTAGGCCTTCACTAAAAGTGAAGCTATGGACGCATTTACCGTGATGCGAGCCTTGGCCTTTGGATAAAACTTCTGCTCTATCCACTTCCAAGTTTTAATAACCGCCGGTCGGTCTTGAATTTCTGGAACACCCGTAAAGAACTCATGGCTGTCATATACAAATGGCACTGACTTCAGCGAAGCGCACGTTCCGATGGCGAGCAGTGTATCTGCGTCATTCGCCAGGTACATATCGTACTTGTTGAACAGCAAATGCCAAAACAGTCGAAGGTTGTAGCTCGCATAAAAAGCAGCACCTGTGCGAAAGGGAAGAACAAAGCGAATGGTTTTGTAATTGGGATTAAAAGGAACACTCGTCGGCAATTTTCTTCCGATAAAAGTGACTTCAAAACCCAAATTCTGAAGAGTGTCAATGGTACGTTGAACTCTTTGATCTGTAGAAAGGTCGTTCGTTACTGCAATGGCTATTCGCATAGAGCAAAGAACGCAAAACATCCCCAAGTTTCTTATGTCCGAGCATTCTTACGAATTCTTTTGCCTGAAAATGTGATACTTGTAATCACTATTACACCAACCAGCTCTTTGAGCACTAAGGAAGATAAGTATGCTCCTCACAAACGACCCTCTCGTGATCGGAATTAGTCTAGCGATTCTCGGTCTCTCTTTATTAGTAGGATTAACTCCTTTAGCCAAGAGGCCTAGAAAGCAGTAATCGACGTGTATCTTTGCGCCAAACTTTTGGCATGCACCCCAAGGATATACAGATTGAACAATTCACTTACGAGCTTCCAGAAGACCGTATCGCACAGCATCCTTTGGATCGCAGAGATGCTTCCAAGCTGCTGGTATTTAGAAATGGGGAGATTACCGACGAGGTATTTTCTGCCATTCCCGATAGTCTACCCGAAGATAGCTTGCTCGTATTCAATGAAACGAAGGTCATTCGCGCCCGACTCATTTCGCCGAGAGGTGAAGGAATGCGCCCCATTGAAATCTTCTGTTTAGATCCGTTGAATAAAGACATTGAGTCTTCCATGTCGGCCACAGGTGAAGTGAGCTATATCTGCCTCGTTGGCAATGCCAAGAAATGGAAAGATCAAGTTCTCACTTGGAATGATCCATCCGGTCGACCTCTTCTCCATGCTGAAAAACTGGGGAGAGACGGTGCCAATTTCCACATTCGATTCTTTTGGGAGGGCCCTTTGCATTTTGCTGCCATCCTCGAAGAACTGGGACACATTCCACTTCCTCCATACATGCATCGCTCAGAAGAACCTGAGGATGTAAATCGATACCAAACGGTTTACGCCACTCGCGACGGCTCAGTTGCGGCTCCCACTGCTGGACTTCATTTCACCAACAACGTATTGCAACGAATTGAAGAAAAGGGAATTGAATTAGGAAGAGTTATTCTTCACGTAGGCGCTGGGACATTTAAGCCTGTGAGTGCTGATAGAATGGAAGATCACGACATGCATTCGGAGGCCTTTGAAGTTTCAACCAACCTCCTTCGCTCCATCCTCCAATCTCCAAACGTTACTGCTGTTGGAACAACCTCCACCCGCACCTTGGAGTCCTTGTATTGGTTGGGATTGAAAGCGCTAAATGGAGAAGAACTTGACTTCCATCAACTCTTTGTTGACCAATGGGAGCCATACACACACACGGACTTTCCCTCCTCACAAGATGCACTGAGCGCATTGCTGAAGAACGCTACCGAAGCGGGCATTACAACCTTAAGAGGAAGAACCCAAATCATTATTGCTCCGGGCTATACATTTAGAGTCATATCGCAGCTGATCACCAATTTCCATCAACCCGGCAGCACCTTGATCCTTTTGGTAGCCGCTGCATTAGGAGATCGATGGAAAGATGTATATCAACATGCACTTACAAACGACTACAGATTCTTGAGTTATGGCGACAGTTCGCTTCTTTATCTTTCTTAGTCTACTCTCTGTTGCCAGTGCTGCTCAATCTCACAAGGCCTTTGAGCTAACCGATTCACTCCACGAAGCCAGCGGTATGGCAACAGACGGAACCTACGTCTGGTTCATTAATGACAGTGGCAATGCTCCTCTCTTGTTTGAATACAAGGGAGAGACTTATATGGGAGCTTATCCCATAGCCGCCCGAAACAGAGATTGGGAGGCTTTAACGATGGATAGAGAGGGAAACTTATTCCTCTGTGATATCGGTAATAACCGAAACGATGTTCCGCTTCGCGTCATTTACAAGATTGATAGGAACGCGTTGAATCATTCCTTTAAGACACTCTTTCCCGACACCTTTTCCGTTTACATTCCAGTAGGTTTCCCTGTGAGTGAGGCTCATCGCGATTACGATTGGGAAAGCTGTGTTTATCACTCTGGACATCTTCACACCTTTAGCAAGAATAGAAGGGAGCATTTTGATGGAGAAATAGTCCACTTTCAACTGAACCATATCTACCAAAAGAAGGATACCGCTGTTGCGAGAGACACTACCCATTGGGGAACTCTACTTCGTGAATCGTATTGGATTACCGATGCCACGCTCAGCAATGACCGAAGGCACTTATTCTTACTAACCTCCAATGCAGTACTCGCTTTTTTAGACTTCCCAGAGGACCGATTCTTTGAGGGATACCAAATGATCTTTCCCCTAGGAGACCTCTCTCAAAAAGAGGCCATTACCGCTTGGAACGACAGTACTTTACTCATAGCCGATGAAAGACACCCGCTTCTCGGTGGTGGAAATGTGTACACTTTATATGTCAAGAGGGAATTGGAGGAATACGAAGCTATGCGAAGAGCAGAAGTCCACCTCGACTCCAAGGTGATAGACTCAACGCTCACCATCCGTGTTGAGCCGATAGTTACCACGAAAGTGTATGTCACCTTGTATGCGGATAATGGAACGGTCGTGAAGCAGGTTTCACTGGGTGAAGCTCCCTCCAATGAACTATCTGAATTTGTAGTAGATGTAAACGAACTACCCGTTGGACACTATGTACTGAACGTTGCTTGTGGACGAATTCCACACGGATTCTTTCTAAAAAAGCCGTTTGTTTCTAAGACAGAAAATCAGTCGATAGACCAAGACAAGTAAATGCCATTCCCACTTGGCGCAATGGTCAGTTGAGAATCGGTTTTAACGATGGTTCTTCCGATGTACCAGCCCAGAGCGGCTCCAATAAACACATCCGAAGCCCAGTGTTTGTCATCATTCATTCTCGACAAGGCTGTGAGTCCGGCCACCGAATATAACCCCACTTGCAACCAGGGTCGGTCGGAATACGCATGTGCATACACACTAGCCACGGCAAAGGCGGTAGAAGTATGTCCGCTGGGAAAACCATCATTCTCAAAAGTCAATGCATAAGGGCCATACCAGAGATCGTCGCGCCCCGATTCGTAAGGGCGACTTCTGTGGGTAAGCTGCTTCAGCACAAATGTGGCTCCCGCGGTTAACACGTAAGCTTTAGCCGCCTGCAACGAGGTTCTTCGAAGTTTTTCATCCTTAAAAGCCCAACCTGCTCCATAGGCAATCGCGGTTGCCCCCATCGAATAGTAGCCACTTCCGAAAGGTTCAGCTATATATTTGGAGAGATTGTCTGTAGTCGGAGATCGAAAACCTTGAACGCTTTCTCGAATCGCCTCATCTTGCGTGTAAAGAGCCACACCTCCCACAAGCACACCACTCGCCACCCACCAATCTGACGTTTCCCATCGGGTCAAATTCACAACATCTATCGGTGTTTCATACCAACCTCGCCAATAGGTACTATCTGCCTGAGCAAAGGAGGTGTTTGAAAATAGCACTGTGAGAATGGGCAGTGCTAATATGAGATTGCTGAACTTCATGGAATGCTAAGGTATATCATTCTTCTACTTCTTTTCAACCTGGAATTACACGCTCAAGAGCGAAATGACCATCCATTCATTCAACTGGTTTGGTACAACGTTGAGAATGCCTTCGACACGATAGACTCCCCCATCACCCATGATGCGGAATATCTTCCTCAATCGGACAAAAAGTGGACATCCCGGAGATACTGGACCAAGCTCAATCGAATTAGTAAAGTGCTACGCAATGCCACGGGGTGGAATCCTCCCGACATCATTGCATTAGGAGAGGTCGAAAATGCAGACGTACTGTATCATATCTCTACAAGGCCAGCACTGTTAGGTGCCAACTACCGAGTCATTCACTATGAAAGTCCAGATTACCGCGGCATAGATGTCGGCATCCTCTACAATCCCAACGTTATTCAGATGTTCGTTTCGCGGGCTATCCCAATTGATTTCCCCAATCATCCCCAAAAGCGAACTCGAGATCTACTACTAGCATCGGGTACACTTGCCTCAGGCGACACCCTGCATATCATTGCCGCTCACTGGCCCTCTCGAAGAGGCGGCAAAGAACACTCAGAACCCTTCAGAATTCGTGCTGCACAAATTTGTGCCGATGTGGTAGACTCTTTGGCAAGGCACTCCCAGAATCTGAACCTTATCATTACGGGAGACTTTAACGATGGGCCACACGATGCTTCCATCGACACCTTGATCCAGGCACGACGGGTAAAACTGAACAACGCAATGAGAGAGATGCCCTCTACGTTGGGGACCCATCGATATGGAGCTGAGTGGGAGTATCTCGATCAATGGATGTATTCCGAGAATTTGCAAAACGGCCCGATTCAAGTTGATACTACGTATATCTATTACAATCCTAGTATGATAGAACCTGTTACGTCCTTACCAGGCTTCCGACCGAAGCGAAGTTGGAATGGCAATTTCTTTACGAATGGATACTCAGACCACCTGCCTATCGTTCTAATACTCAATGACAGAACGCAGGGAGAAAATAATAGTGTGCATTGAGAAAATCGCCACTATTAAGTGGATGTAAAATTTCTATCTTGCACAATTCAATGACAAACACAAATCGAATGAAACGTCTCAATTGGAAATTGATGTTCGCACTACCACTAGCTATGGCAACATTAGCTAGTTGTGATCCAGATGAGGATAACGGCGTTGATAAATCTTATCCAACCGAAAACATAACCCTGAGCAAGACACAGAACGTGTACGTTGCCGAGCTTACCGCAGTCGATTGTGGTTCATGCACTCCCACTCGTGAAATCATGGAAGTAATGAAGGCTCAAAACCCGGGTAGAATTGTTCCAATTTCACTTCATGCTGACACGCTTTATGTTGAAGCAGCTGATGCAGTAGGAGCGGCTTTGGGTATCGATCAATCCAACCCACAACTTCTCTTCTTAAACCAGGTTCAAGTGGGTGTTGGGGTGAATCCGTTCGAAGAACTGAACGCGATGATTGAAGCGAACCTTCCACCTTCCATCATTGTGGGGCATGCCACTAAAGAAGTAGACTCTGCTTGGTTGGTCTATCCAAAAGTGGAATTCTACACTGACCTACAGGGAGATTACTACATTCAGAGCTACATCTTGATGTCCAATATAGAGGCTAAGCCTTACGGTTCTATCGACTTGACACAAGCGAGTGGCGATCCCAGAATTTCAGCAGGAACCAATGGTGCACCAACAACTTGGACAGCAGACGGTGGTAAAGTTGACAGTGCTACTTTCCTCTTTGGACCTGGTGACATCTACATGCACGAAGATGTACTTCTCGCTGCAGGCGTAAATGACACCAACGTATACGGAATTCCACTAAGCACAATCAGTCCTTTGGGAGCCAAGTACTTCATAGGAGATGTTTTCGGAACAAAGTACACACCAATGGAAATTGTGATCCCGAAACCAGATTTCGATATGCCTGCTTACCTAAATGCTGACTTGAAAGTGGTCACCATTATTTGGGAAAAATTCGCAGGATCTCCAGATGTATATGCGTACATCAACGGATACTATTCGGAGTTTTGACCTTCCAATCGTCCTTATAAAAAAAGCCTCGCAGTTGCGGGGCTTTTTTTATGGGGCAGGGCATCCCTTCTACTCTTCAAACGACACATTCAAATCTCCACTTGCCATGTACTCCACCACCACGGATCGATTCTCCAAATGAGTAGCGAGATCTGACTGCTTCATATGAAGAACTGGTGCTTGAAACCAGTCCATTCGAGTTACACCATGAGCAACCAAAGTTTGGTTCTCGGGATTGATCTCAATGACACCGGAAGCTTCAATAAACTTCAAATTGAAAAAGTTATCTACTCTTCCCCCCTCCTCTAATACAATAATGCCTGAGTCGGTGTGAGACGTTACACTACCCGTCGTGGTAAATTCTACTTTGGGTTGTTCACGCTCCACTGTCACTGTTTGATCTTGTGCGTATGTGAGTCCGCCAAAAAGCACTGCGAAGGTCAATAGTATGCGTTTCATCGTCTGCGAAATTTTGAGATAGTAACGTACAGATTAACAACAAAGTACAAAAAAAGCCCCCTACAGATTGTAGAGGGCTTCATTTTAACAGTGTTGAATGCGAATTCGCATTACTTATTCATGCGACGCATGCGGCGGTTTCCTTCGCCTCCTTGCTGTTCTTCCATCGCCTTGTTCAAGCGCTGTTGGAATTTACTTTGCTTCTTCGGCTTCTCTTTATTCGCTTGGAGCTTAGCGTGAATGGCATCGTCATCAATAAAGGAACGAATGGCAAACTGCTGACCAAAGGTGATGAGGTTGGCTACCAAGTAATAGTACGACAAACCAGCTGGATAATTGTTAAAGAAGAACAACATCACAAATGGCATGAGGTAGATAATTACCTTCATTTGAGGCATTTGGCTATTTGAACCTGTAAGTTGCTGGTTCATGTACGAATACATGAAAGTAGAGATCGCCATCAAAATGGTGAACAAACTCACGTGGTCTCCATAAATTGGAATTTCAAACGGCAAGCGCAAAATTGAATCGTAGCTTGATAAATCCGAAGCCCACAAGAAGCTTTGCTGACGAAGCTCAATGGACGCTGGGAAGAATCGGAACATTGCAATCAAAATAGGCAACTGCAACAACTGAGGGATACAACCACCCAATGGATTTACACCCGCTTTGCGGTAGAGTTCCATAACCGCCTGTTGCTTCTTCATCGGATCTTGATCCTTATACTCTTCGTTGATCTCGTCAATTTCTGGCTTTAGAACTCTCATTTTAGCCATGGAACGATACGAAGTGAAAGTAAATGGCATCAACACCATCTTGATCATCAAAGCCATCAAAAGGATGATGAGGCCATAGTTCAATCCGTAGCCATTCAACCAGTCGAACACCTTCACAACTACGCCACGTGAAATCCAACCAAAGATTCCCCATCCAAAGTCGATGAGTTGATCATACTCTTGGTCGTATTCTTTGAGGATGTGGTACTTATTTGGACCTACGTAGTAATACATAGGAACCTCAAACTTCCCATTTACAGTTTGGATGTGAATGGAAGAGTTCATTTGCTTGGTGTACCCAGGAACGCTCAACATGCGTACGCCCATGGTTGCACTGTCAAATCTACCTTGAGCGGTAAGGATTTGAGAGAAGTACTGTTGAGAATTGGCGATCCAGCGTAGATTCTTGCTAGATTCAACATCATCACCAGACATAGAAAGAGATTCCATGTCTCCATCTTCAATCTCCCAGTAGGAAACACCTGTTTTCTGGTTCTCAAGATCCAGCGACTTCTCGTGTTGGAATGCCGAAACATCCCAATCTAAAGAAAGCGGCTTCGGAGAATCTACTGCACCACTCACTTTGAAGTCCACTTGATACTCATCTGGACGAAGCGACCAAGTCAAGGTTAAGGGTCCATTAGGCGTAGTCGTAGTAAGCGACAGTGATGTAGCTGTGTTCTCCACCACATCAAACCAAGCCGTTCCAGAATTCCAATCGCCCAAAGTGAAATCCATCACTTGATTCTCCTTTACCATGTAAAGAGGCATGGAGTCGTGCGTTTGGTAATCCTTTACAAGAGCTTCAACCACTTGAGCACCTCGATCAGAAATCGTAAAGCTCAATACATTGTTCTCGATAGAATACGTCTGAACTTCTCGCTCAAGTACTGCAGTAGTATCTGGCGTGCGCAAGGTATCAACGGCAATAGCTGTATCGCTTACAACAACACTTTCTTCCGTTAATACTTCGGCAGGCTGCTCTTGAGGAGTTGCGGGAGTCTCATCACTAGAATTGGTGAATGAGAAATACATGAAAATCAAACCAATCAGTACTAGACCAATGATTTGAGTTTTATCAAAGGAGGGTTTGTTCTCCATTACATTTTATTACTGATTCTTCGCATATTCTACAGCAGCGCCAACAAATCCAACAAACAATGGGTGTGGATTTGCCACTGTACTCTTGTATTCTGGGTGGAATTGAACACCAATGAACCAAGGGTGAGAATCGATTTCTACAATTTCAACTAGACCGGTTTCAGGATTGACACCACTTGGGCGTAAACCGGCATTCTTCAAATCTTCGAGGTAAGCATTGTTGAATTCAAAACGATGACGATGACGCTCTGAAATCTGCTTTCTCTTATATACTTGGAATACTTTGCTTCCCTCATCAAGGTCACATGCTTGTGCTCCTAAACGCATGGTTCCCCCCATATCGCTAACCTGCTTTTGCTCTTCCATAAGGTCGATAACAGGGTCAGGAGTATTAGGATTAACTTCTGTTGAGTTAGCCTCAGGCTTGTTCAGCACATTGCGGGCATATTCAATAACGGAAGCTTGCATTCCGAAACAAATCCCAAAGAATGGAATTTCATTCTCTCTTGCATAGCGAACTGCCTCGATCTTCCCCTCAAATCCTCGCTCCCCAAAACCTGGTGCTACAAGAACTCCATCAAGGTCTCGCAACAGTCTCGAAACGTTATCTGGCTCTAAATCCTCACTGTGAATCCAGCGAACATTTACAGTCGTTTCATTGTGTGCTCCCGCATGAACAAGAGCTTCGTAAATAGACTTGTACGAATCCTTCAACTCAACGTATTTCCCGATGAGGCCAATTTCAACCTCGTGCTTCGGGTATTTCAATTTGTAAAGGAAATCTTTCCAACGCGACAAATCAGGCTCTCCCGTAACCGGTAGCTCCAATTTGCGAAGAACAACCTCATCCAGTTTTTCCTTGCGCATCAATACTGGAACCTCATAAATCGTCTCGGCATCGAGAGATTCAATTACGGCTTCTTTCGTCACGTTGCAGAACAGGGCCAACTTGCGACGAATATCGTCTCCTAAATGATGCTCACTTCTACAAACGAGCACATCCGGTTGAACACCGCTCTCTTGAAGCAATTTCACAGAGTGCTGTGTGGGCTTGGTTTTCAATTCACCTGTAGCACCCAACATAGGCACCAAGGTCAAGTGAACCACCAAACAGTCACTTCCCAACTCCCAACGCAACTGACGAACAGTTTCGATGTAAGGCAATGCCTCAATGTCACCCACTGTACCACCAATCTCGGTGATTACAATTTCGAACTCACCCGTATTGCCTAGTTTTTTGATTCGACTTTTTATCTCATCTGTGATGTGAGGAATAACTTGAACCGTTTTGCCCAAGTAATCTCCACGACGCTCTTTGTCAATCACAGATTGATAGATACGACCTGTAGTAACGTTGTTGGCCTGGGAGGTAGGACGGTTTAGGAATCGCTCGTAGTGACCTAAGTCTAGGTCGGTCTCTGCCCCATCGTCCGTAACAAAACACTCACCGTGCTCGTAGGGATTAAGGGTTCCCGGATCAATATTGATGTAGGGATCCAACTTTTGGATGGTTACAGAATAACCTCGCGCTTGAAGCAAGGTGGCTAAGGAAGATGAAATAATTCCTTTACCCAAAGAAGATGTAACCCCTCCGGTTACGAAAATGTACTTAGTGTTGGACTGCCCCATAATCTTGCTCGCTTCAAAAAATCTCGGCAAAAATAGGGAAATGCCTTGGGACCCAAAACCTACTTTGGGTCCTTTCTGACATTAAAAACTGTAAGAGACAATTAACGTAGGCATAAACGGAAGCTGATTCACGCGTTTACGCTCTGCTGTGTCGTAATAAAAGATGTTAGCACGGTTGTAAACATTGGTTGCAGCAAATGAAGCTTCCAATGCTTGGTGATCGCCAAACTTCCATGCTTTCTTAATGGTCACGTCCATTCTGTGGTACGTTGGGAGTCGACTACTGTTGAGATCGCCATACAATGTACCAACGGATCCATTCTCCGTAGTGTACGGATAAGACACATCAGGAGCACCGTCTGGTTGAGTCCATGGCAACTGCTGATAATACCCTGCAATTGGGGTGAAAGGGAAACCTGTACCCAAGTTCCAACGGACATTTACTTCCCAACTCAAATCACTACCAAATCTGTACGTCCCTACGATGTTGGTATTGTGTCTTCTGTCAAAAACAGGATTGTACACTTGTTTACCGTCATCACGGGTAACCTTAGCATAAGAGTAAGTCGCCCAAAGACTCCACTTTCGCGTGTTGTACTTCATCAACACATCAAAGCCGTAGGCGTAACCATGCTCGGTGATATAGCTCTTGCGGTAGTAAGCATCTCTATCGCTGTACGAAGGATCATCTGGGTAAATCTTGTTTCGGTTAACGGTAGTCACCTGACGAAAATCTTTGATGTACCCTTCTAAATCTAAAGTGAGGTTATTCAATAAATCGATTTCGGTACCGAGTACATAGTGATTCGCCGTTTGCAAACGCGTATCGTCTAGTGATTCGTCGTACGAATACGGCTTCTCGTCAGGAGACGACAAGAATCCGTAGAACAAGTTAACCACATCTCTATCACTGGTAGCGGCCAAAAGGTTTTGGGAATACATTCCGGCAGCACCCTTAAATCGCAACCACTCTGTTGCATTGTACTTCATACCGATACGTGGCTCAACTCTAAACTTAGAAAGCGTACTGTAGTAGTGCATGCGCAATCCCGGCTCAATCAAGAATCGCCCCGCCTCGAGTTTGTATTGGAAGTAAGCCCCAATCTCTGACGTGTTTTGTTCCTGAGAAAGCACTCGACCTGCACTGTTGGTGTAAGCAAAGTTTGTATTGTAACCGATTACTTCGAGACCATAACGCAACTCGTCGAAGTCACGCAAGAAATACTTGAAATCGAGTCCGCCATTGAATCCTGAAATGGAACTATTACGCGGACGACCCTCATATTCATTCGATGCAATATCGTAGTTACTAAAGGCAAAATTACCTGAGATAATCACTCGTGAAGAAGGAGGAACAGCAGTGAAGTTGGCACCATAGCCATAGCTATCCCAACCAATGCTTCTATTTCCAGCAAACTGTACATTATCTGAAAAGTTGAAACCGAAAAAGTTCACTTCAGACCCCGTGCTGGTTTGATATGAAAACTTACCATAAACGTCTTCAAACTCAAAAGGAAGTCCGTTGTACTCCGTATTTACATAGGGATAGAACAACTTTGAACTTTCAGAGAGAAAAGACTTTTTGTAACTCACCAATGCCGACATCGGAGAAAAGCCGTTCGAATTTTTCTTGCCGATCGGAACTTCCAATAAGGCCTTCCCCATATAGGTGCTCGCACTTACTTTACCAGCCACTCGCTGACGGTTACCCGCTCTCGTACGAACATCCAAAACAGAACTATTTCTACTCCCATACTCGGCATTGAATCCGGCTGAATACACTTCAGCTGAGCGGAGAATATCTGTGTCAAAAACAGAGAAGAAACCAATACTGTGGAAAGGGTTGTAAAGCACCATCCCGTCCAACAAAGTAAGGTTCTGGATAGGTGCACCTCCTCGAATGTAAAGCTGACCTCCTTGATCACCTGTAGTTACAACCCCTGGCAATACCTGAAGGGCTCTCACCAAATCCGGTTCACCTCCAATAGAGAACTGCTGAATATTCTTCATGGAGAGGTTCGTCACCGCAGTAAGAACTTTCGTTTGGCGAACCTGACGTTCAGCGCTCACTTCTACTGCAGCCAACACCTCTGAAGATTCTTCCAAGTAGAATTGTACTGTATTAATTTTATTCCCACGGACGGTCACTTCGCGGGTTTCCGTTACATATCCAATATAACTCACCTCAAGCGTATAGGTTCCTGGCTCGAGCTCATTAATCTGGAAGTAACCGTCAATATCGGTTACGGCGCCTCCCGGTTTGTCAACAATCTTTACGCCAACAAAAGGAAGCGGAGCTTGTGAAGATTTCTCATAAACATTACCACGAATGGTACCTTGAGCTAGCGCTGCCACTCCGGAGAGCAACATTAAAACTGTGACTAAAAGTCTCGTTTTGGGGTAATTCATCAATACAAGTTTCTTAAGCAGAAGGCTCCAAAAATAGGAAACCATACGAGGCTAACGACAAAATAGGTCAGTAGGTTTGTCAATGAAGAATCTTAAAGAGCAATTCTCTTAAAATATCTTCATGCGAAATATCTCCTCCCCCTAGTCCTTTGGATCTTCCATCAGCTTCTCGGATATAGCCAACAATTCGCAAGCACTTGTTCATGTTGTAGCGCTTGGCGGCCTGCAAGTAGTCCTTTGCGAAGTAGGGATTTACTCGGAGTGCTCCAGCAATCTCTTGTGGGCTTTTCCCTGGGTGGGAGTGAACAATCATCACTTTGGTGAAAAAGCTAAATACCAATGAAATAGTAACCACCAGTGGATTGTCCTTAGGATTTTGTGCAAAGTAGTGCACAATCTTATTGGCCTTGAGGATATCACCTTCACCAAGGGCCTTTTGTAATTCGAAGTTGTTATAATCTTTGCTGATACCGATGTTGCGCTCAATCACATCCGCTGAAATCTCTCCACCTTTCGGCACAACGAGCATCAGTTTCTCAATTTCCTGATTCATCCGCCCCAAGTCGCTCCCCACAAACTCTGTGAGTAAGGCTACGGCCTTAGGTGAAACCTTGTAACCGCCTTCACGAATCATATTGGACACCCAATCTGCAACTTGATTATCGTACAACTTCTTGCTTTCAAAGAGTACGTGACTCTTCGCGAGTACTTTCGCCAAGGCCTTTCTCTTATCTAGCTTTTTGTACTTGTAAGCAATCACCAAAACCGTGCTGGGCTGCGGCTGCTCTGCGTAGGATTTCAAATCCTCTATGTTTCGAATGTGCTGAGCTTCTTTCACCACCACCACCTGCTTGTCCGACATCATGGGAAAGCGCTTGGCCTCTGATATGATATCTTGAGCTGAAACGTCTTTGCCGTAAAGTACACTTTGGTTGAAACCTCTTTCGGATTCGTCAAGTACTTCCTCCTCTATTCTGTCGACAATCGCGTCGATGAAATACGGTTCCTCGCCCATCAAAAAATAGATGGGGCGATAGATCTTCTTATTTAGTTCAGATTGAATTGCCTCAAAGGTCATGGGCCAAAGATAGTGGAAGGATTGACTTTTGTATCAAGATTGAAACCTCAATCGTGATGATAAGGTTCGTTTTTGAAAATCGTGAAAGCACGGTAAATCTGCTCCGTGAAAAAAAGGCGAATCATCTGATGGCTGAACGTCATGTCACTCAAGCTCAACAAGGCATTGGCCCGAGCGTAAACTTCATCTGAAAATCCGAAGGGCCCGCCGACCATAAATACAATCGTAGAAGGACCTGCATTCATCCATTTCTGCAGTTGCTCCGAAAAACCTCTACTCGAATAGCGCTTGCCATTCTCATCTAAGAGCACTAAAAAATCCGAAGGACCAATGGTTTTTAGCAACTCCTGCCCTTCCGCAATATTCTGCTCTGAAGCATTGCGGTTCTTCATCCCCTTTAAATCTGGAATCTCCTGTATAGAGTACTTCGCGTACCTCTTTAGTCGCTTTAGGTAGACTTCAATGCCCTCTTTCAGATAAGATTCAGAAGTTTTTCCCATTACGCGCAATACGATATCCATGAATTTGTCTCTTTGGAATGAAAGTTATGTACTTTGCAATGATAGCGAAAAACCCCTGTTCCAATGAAGCTAAAAGACATTCCACATCTCGAAAGACTTATAGATCAAGCGCTAAGAGAAGATGTTGGCAATGGTGATCACAGCGCTCTGTGCTGTATTCCGAAAGACCATATTGGCAAAGCTCACCTTTTGATAAAAGAAAGTGGAATTGTAGCCGGTGTTGAATTGGCTGAAATGATCCTCCATCAGGTGGATAACTCCATTGTTGTTGAACGCTTCATTGAAGACGGAACAGCAGTTTCACCAGGAGATGTAGTCTTCATCGCCGAAGGCCCCACTGTTTCCCTTTTGGAAGCCGAACGACTCTTGCTCAACTTCATGCAAAGATTGAGTGGAGTTGCCACTAAAACAAACCATTTTGTACGCCTGATCGATGGGACCAAGGCAAAGGTGCTCGACACGCGAAAAACAACTCCGGGACTTCGTTATCTCGAAAAATGGGCTGTTGTTCAGGGCGGTGGAACGAATCACCGGATGGGGTTGTTTGATATGATTATGTTGAAAGACAATCACATCGACTTTGCCGGTGGGATTCCCGAGGCGGTAAAAAGTGCCACTGACTATTTGAAGGCAAAGAATTTGAGCATTCCTATTGAAGTGGAAACGCGAAATATGGATGAAGTTCGACAAGTTTTGGCTTGTTCGGGAGTGCAACGCGTTATGCTCGACAACTTTTCTACGGAGCTCACACGAGAGGCCGTGGCTTTAATTGACGGTAGATTAGAAGTAGAGAGTTCTGGAGGAATCAATGAAAACACCATTCGTTCCTATGCAGAATGCGGAGTTGACTTTATTTCTGTAGGTGCATTAACACATAGTGTATACGGACTAGACATGAGCTTTAAAGCTATATGAGCACACTCGATCAAATAAAGGAATATGGCCTTTCCATTTGGCAGGGGATCATTCAGCAATCCAAGCGAATCATCCTTCCATTTTTTGATGGGCTAAGCCTATTTGACGTAAGTAGCTTCTTCTTTAAAGGTCTATTTGAAGGGGTGATTACAACGCGAGCAGGTTCTACTTCATGGAGCTTCTTTCTCGCGATGTTTCCGGCTATCATCTTTATCTTCAACCTCATTCCATACATTCCTATCGACGGAATGAACGAGGAAATCTTCCTCATCCTAAAAGAGGTGTTACCGCCAACTACCTACGAATTGGTAAGTAGCACCATAGAAGACATCCTCACCCATCGAAGAGCCGACCTCCTTTCCTACACCTTCATCGCAACGATTTTCTTTGCGACAAATGGAACCATGTCGCTCATATCCAACTTTAACATCTCCTTCCACCAACTGGAATCACGCGCCTTTTGGCAGCAATACCTAGTTGCTCTTGGACTAACCGTTGTATTGGGATTGTTGATTATCATTGGAGTTGCAGCCGTTCTATTCAGTACGAACTTCACCGAGTGGATGGTGGCTAAGGAATACCTCCCCGAGCGTTTCACCGACCTCATTCAAATCGGTCGTTATCTCATCTTGATGGTCGTTATGTTCCTAGCCATCTCAATGATCTTCTACTATGGACCGTCCAAAAAGAGAGAATGGCGATTGTTTTCACCTGGCGCCATCATGGCTACAGTTTTGATCATCCTTTCCTCTTTCGCCTTCTCCTTCTATGTAGACAACTTTTCCAATTACAACCGACTCTACGGTTCCATTGGTGCTTTGCTCGTAATTATGTTGTGGATCTACATCAACTCCATCGGACTCATTGTGGGATTCGAATTGAACGCAAGTATTGCGGGAGCAAAAAAGCGAAGGAACAGGCTGGATACTCTGGAATAAAAAAATCCCGACTCGATGAGTCGGGATTTTATTTTGCTTCCAAAAATGGAGGACTTACTCTACCGTAGTACTCATTTTATATCCACCACCAATCTTCATTTCCATGTTGTTGGCGCCCATATTGATTTGAGAAGTGAAGTCCATAGTTCCCTCTGACGATTGAATCCAGCCCGTAGCTTTATCAATGGTCATGGTTCCATTCATGGTTCCACTGATTTCAACTCCCGGCATACCACCTTCAGCCACTTCAGCCACACCTTCTGATGAAAGTACAACTGTCGTTTCAGTAATTTCTTTTACAGTGTAATTGGTTACCACATTCAACGGCATAACGCTTTGCATTGCTACATCCGTCACCCAAGTTGAGCCTACTTCAACGGCTTCTTCTGGGTAGGACATGTTGTTCAAGCCAAATTGAGATTGAATCTGATCACCGGTCATTTGATTCATCATCATTGCCTTAATCATTGGAGCTTGAGCAGAATCTGCATAGCCCATTTTGTCAATCATATTGTCAACGAATGATTCCATGTTCGCGATGCCTACAAGGTTTCCGCGATCGGTCAATTCCATTTCAATCTCAGAACCCACCATAGAGTGATAGGTCTTTTCTTCATTAGACAACTCATGATCCACATTATCACTATCGTAGTTCACATTCATGGTGTCCATTGACATATCCATTTGAACTCTACCGATGGTCATTTTCATCAATTGGTTCCCCTCTTCTGTGGGAGCCATTCCTTCAATACCCAAGGCGAATTCCATTTGAGTATTCATCTCCTTCACCTCATTGTTCATAAGGTTGGTGATTGCTACTTTCATGTCTAATTCCGAGGTAGTTGTTGCCTTGTAATTCTCGTTGAGATTAAGGCGAAGGGTAGTAGGTTCTTGCGAACAAGAACTCAAAAATAGCATGGCGCCTACAGCAGGAACCCATGCGAGTGCAGATCTTAGAGTCATCAATGTTGTAATTAGTTATTCTGGCATGGCGAAGATAGGGTTGAGAAGTGAAAGTCTTCAAAAACCGTATTTTTTCTTGCTCTTCCACTTTTCAATTCCCTTTTAGAACTTCTACCTTAGAGAACATCATTTAAAACTGAATATTGCACTATGAAGTATGCCCTAACACTGGTTGCAAGTTTATTTATTAGCCTCTCAGCACTTGCACAAAACCCAGACGCCATTTTAGGTGTGTGGCTCAATGAACCTGGAGATGCCAAGGTTGAAATCTACAAGCAAAATGGCAAGTATTTCGGAAAGATCATTTGGTTGAAAAACGACAAAGAAGAAGACGGTTCTTCTCCCAATAGAGATAACAACAACCCGGACGAAAGCCTTCGCAACCGACGAGTAATCGGAATTAACATCCTCAAAAATCTCGTTTGGGATGCCGACGATCAAGAGTACGACGACGGTGAAATTTACGATCCGCGTTCTGGAAGTACCTATTCACTTTATGGCTATATCCAAAACGACGGAAAGCTTTTCCTAAAGGGCTACATTGGGTTTAGCTTGATTGGTAGAAGTACCATCTGGACGCGATCTAGCAAGTAATTACCTCAACAAGGTTACATATCCTGAACGGGTAAAGGTCTCGTCGATGTACGACTTTCCCGTCAGGATATACGAATAGACACCTAGCGGAGAACCATCCGCATTCCAGTAATCGCCATTGGTTGTTGTCTCAAACACTACGTTCCCCCAGCGGTCAACAATCACCAACCGGAATTCAGCTACACCTTCAAACCTGAATTCAAATACGTCATTGAGTCCATCTCCATTAGGGGTGAACGCCGTTGGGAAATAAACGATGGGTTCACAGATTACTTCGTCTACAAAGAAATCAACATTATAGGAACCACATGGCGTTGTTCCTGTTGCTGTATAAATTCCTGGCGTAGTAACGGTTGTAGATTCCCCCACATCACCGTTAGACCACGTAATGTTATTGATGTAGAGATCGTCAATGACTCCGCGCACAGTCAAATCCACCGATTCATTCCGACACAAGTTAACCGACACATCGGGAGCATTGGTCAACCCAGTAAGCTCAAATACATAAGCGGTATCGTAATCAAAACAGCCTCCATTGAAAGCTTGCACCCAGTATGTTCCTCCACTGGTTACTGTAATGGAGGTTCCAGATTGGCCGTTGGACCAATAGGCACTGTCCATTCCAGCAGCGGCCACCGACAAGACAACACTACCTCCTGTACAGAAGGTACTGGTATCCGTAACGGAAGCAGTAATGCTCGTTGTAGTTAGGGTAAGTGAATCAGCCATAGAGCAAGAGTTCCATTCAAAGGTCACCCAATAGGTTCCCGGTTGGGAAGCCGTGATGGAATTTGCGGAACTCCCAGTGCTCCAAGTGATATTTTGAGCTGAGTTGGGTATGGATAAAGTAATGGCATCACCAATACATATCGTGGTATCATTTCCCAATGAGAAATTCTGACTTTGAGCAGATGCAACATAAATCGAATCGTAATACCAACACGAATTAGACTGCCCTGTGTAGGCATAGTACCAACCCGGCTGACTCACCGTTCGTGTTACTCCGCTCACCCCATCAGTCCAATACACAGTATCAATAGGCGGTCGATTCACATAGGGATAGACCGAAATTGAACCTATGTTCCCGCACATAAACGCCGAATCTGGCAAAGCATTCCCATCAAGGACAGTATCTCTAAAAACCTCAAAGGTGTCGGTTACGGTTTTACAATTGGTTGTAAGTGTCAGCCAATGCCTTCCTGGTCCCGGGTTCTGAATTCTCCGTGTAGTTTGTCCCGTACTCCAGAGGAAGGTTCCCCCCACCACCGGAGGTGCAGTGAGCATACTTGAATCACAGGCCGGATAAGGCCCCAACTCCAAATCGGCAAACTGGCCTGGATCGAATAGAAACTCACGATAGATATCGGAAAAGTACAGGGTTTGAGTAACGGCAGTGGTAGACCATGTTCCCATATTCGCCGGTGCCCTGGAATAGATAGAGGACATAGGAGGATTGATATACACCTGTCCAGAGATATTAGGCTGCGCCGGATTGGTAGCGATAAACCGACCAAAGTGACCAATGGTATCACACAATGAGCCAATACCTTGATCTTGATCTGGATGAGCACCAATGAAGTAAGCATGTACGCCGTCAGGCGCTCCCGTATTATTAGAAACGGTTAGTGAAACGCCACTTGGCGAAGTCATGGTAACTGTTCCGATCCCATAAAAGTAAACACTAGTATCACCCAGCGGAGCGGCTGAAATCCCTTTAGAAAATCCCGACCCCGCGGTGTACGTCAAGTCGTTATTGTTAGGAGATAAATCTGGAATAGTAGTGGATGTGCCATCCATTCTCCAATACGCTTCAAGTCCTATTTCGTTGCCTCGAAGCTTCTGACACATGAGTTGTCGGATTTCTGCAAGCGTAAGGGTGCGTGACCAAACAGACATTTCATCCAACTGACCATTCAAGTAATTGGTAGCCTGTTGATTTACCATCATCCCCACTCCCACAGTTCCTGTAGCTGGACGGTGATAAGTAGAAGGTCCTGTTCCACTCGTTGCAGTTGTTAGACTTCTTCCATTCAAATAGATTGAACCCGTGGTTGGCCCCGTCATATTCACAGCTACATGTACCCATTTCCCAATAACTCCTGGAGCTGCTGCGGTGATGGTCCTTCTACCAAAGGAGGTGAATCCATTGTTGTTTCCTGTTGAAACCGTTATCTCACCGCTTGAGTTATAAGCAATTCGTATCCCAGAATATCCACCAGAAATCACACTGGAACAAAAGATGGGGTTATTTGAACTCGAGAAGGCATTGAGCTTCATCCAAAATGAAACGGTGAAAGGATAATTCAAATTGGAAAGAGAGCTACCTGTGCTTTGAGGGTAAGACGAGGAGGTTCCTGTTCCCACCAAAGCATCTCCACTGGAAGATTGTCCAAATAGCAGCAGAGAGAAGCAAACAAAAATTGTTGTGAAAAGGGTCTTCAAGACACAGTCGTTTAGAGAGATAACGTATGTAAGATAAAAAACGATGGGTAGAAT
Source organism: Phaeocystidibacter marisrubri (assembly GCF_008933165.1). Lineage (NCBI taxonomy): Bacteria > Pseudomonadati > Bacteroidota > Flavobacteriia > Flavobacteriales > Phaeocystidibacteraceae > Phaeocystidibacter > Phaeocystidibacter marisrubri. The sequence goes on along the minus strand of NZ_WBVQ01000001.1, from coordinate 404,752 downwards.
TATTCACGTTCAACGAGAATTCATCTCCCCCATTATTCTTCCAGCTTATTCGATGAGTAACAGTACTAGTTAAAAAGTTTTCCGAGGAGAGGTAGCTTCTGTAACATGACTGAAAACTCTTGAAGCGGACTAAAGAATTTCAAGTACAACAGCGTTGCTATGAGTATCACCACATCTTTAAGGATGGTTGTGGTGTAAGTAATGGGAAATGGGACTAGTGCAATCGCGAGAATTACAGCACCAAACAGCAGAAGTGGTACATGTCTCTTCTCAAAGCCGTGAATTTTAAATTTCATGTAAACGAAAACACTTCGCACCACATTACTCAAAACAAGTGTCATCGCAAGCGCGAGTGCAATTCCCACTAAACCATATTCATCGATGAGGAAATACGCCAATGCGATCTGGAACACCAAATTCCCTATTCCGAAATACAAGTTGAATTGATAAAAATCGGAATTAGAAATGATGTTGGCATTCACTCCAGAGATGTAATCAAACAGCTTACCCAAGCCCATTATGAGGATCAGAGTCTTTGCGATGTAGTAACTATCGTCCTTGAAAAAATTCAAGAGAATATCAATGTTCACCAAAATCAAACTGAGAATAAAAACACCCAGGAAGAATTGGGAAAGACTTGATTTCTTGTACACTCCTTCCACTTTATCCATTTCATGATTTCCCATCATCATGGAAACCGTGGATGTAGTGGCGTTCATCACTGCGCGACCGGGCATCTCAACCACAGAATAAATGTTCTTCGCAAAGGCAAAAATCGCCACGATCTCAAGTCCAAATGCCCCCCCAACTATAGCAGTCATAATCTGACTCTGTGCAGTAGAACTCACGTTGGTAAGACCTATCACTCTTCCAAATTTCACGAACTCACGCTTCTCTTCTTTCGCAAACACATCGGTATTCAACTCCACCTTCTCCTTGCGAAGGATATAGAACAGTAGAATACCGAAGTTTAGAACATAGACACCAATCATTACCGATAGAAAGACCGGCATACTGAAGCCATAAAAGTACTGAGATAGCAAAACCGCAGTGGAAGAAAGTCGCAGTGTGATATTATTCACCCAAAGTGGAATATGTGATTGATGACGTGCCGTTGCTATCGACTGTCCCAAATCGAACATAAACACAGCTCCAATCATAATCACAAACAAGTGGTAGTAACTCAGAAAGAGGTCACTGTCCTTTGTGAAGTTGGCAATTTCCTGTGGGAAGATGAGTAAGAGGCCAAATCCTAGAATGGCGTTCAAGGTCATTCGCTTGAACACGAACCCGAGCAAGGCTTCCGCTTTAGTGGTGAACCTAGGCAGCAAGCGGGTGATAATTCGCGTATTCCCAAATTGAATCAAGGGAACAATCATCATGGAATAGCCATAATACAGCTCAATCAATCCCCAATACTCTTTGGTATCGATAAAGATGAGTGGAAAGAGAATCCCCTTATTCACAAGGCCAATTACTTGACCCAGCTGAAGACCAATGAGGTTGAGGACACTCTGTTTTCTGATTTTACCCATGAAGTGGACGAATCAATCCCATAATTGTAAAGGCAAATAGGGAATGAGCTGTTGCAACTCCTCTCTGTCCGCCCTCTTTTCCGATTTCAACGTTGCTAACAAAGCACGCTCTGCATCGGTCATTTCAGGAAGTACATCTGAATTGAACTTCATATAAAGAGGAAGGAGTAGTTTTTGAACTCCATGAGGAATGTAACGCTGAACCTTCAATCCAAATTGGTGCAAGCCACCTGATTTTATCTTAACCGTCTTGTTGCGATGTTCAAAGTCGAAGTTGGAATAAAAATCCGAATCGATGTCTAAGAAGTTAGAAATATCAGAGAGAACGGCTTCTTTATTGCGCATCAAATCTTCAAAGAGATACACGCGTACTCGCTCATGTCCCCATTGTTCTAGCCACTTCGACAAATGCAATGAGTAGTCGGCCAAACGATGCCAATCCTCTTTTTTACAGTAATCTTCAAATGTGGTTTGCTTCCCGTTCAAACGATAGCGAATCATGCGGTAGTGAGAGAACATTTGCATGCTGGGCTCTCGAAGCAAGAAAATCATTTTGGGTTGAGTGGGAAGATTCATCAATTCCGTTCGAGCATTGTCGCAGTACAGATAATGCGCCGTTGCTTCAAACGCCTTTTGATGAGCTGAAGCTGCTTGGAAATACTTCGCATAAACAGAAACGTCGTCCTTTGAACAGTGTGGGCCGGGTCCAAAATTATTCTTGGCATCGGAGTAAAAGAAGGTCTCTTTAACGGGAGAGCCATATACCTCCGGATGCGCAGCTAGCCAGAAGTACAGCGAGCTCGTTCCACACTTTGGAGCACCTCCAATGATAAATTCAGGCAGTTTCAAAATTGACGATTCTGTAGTTATTGATGTTCTCTAAGAGTACTGCAAGAAAAGAATTATCCGTACTATTGTTCACAATGTTATCGAACAAAATAAACGCCTAGTTTATGCAGACCGTATTCAAGACGTGGATTCTCCCGATTCTTGCTCTTATCCTATTGAATGTCATCTACTTCTACCCTGCTCTCACTGGAAAAGTACTGAGTCAGGATGATGAAATGCTCGGACTCGCAAAGCGACATGAAATTTCTGAATATCGCGAGGCCCACGGTGAAGAACCACTTTGGACCAATGCCATGTTCAGCGGCATGCCAACATTTCAGATCACTACTAACTATCCGAACAACGGTATTACCTACCTGAAACAAGTGATTTCACTTCTCGGGAAACCTAGCCGTATCTACATCTTCGCATCGATGATGATCATGTTCTTCATCATGCTGCGAGCATTGAGCGTCCGACCATGGATTGCCGTCGCCGGATCTCTGGCCTTTGCCTTTTCTGCATTCTTCGTGATTTCCTTTGCCGCTGGTCACATTGCCAAGGTACACGCAGCAGCATATATCGCTCCACTGGTAGCGGGTGTGATACTCACGCTTCGTGGAAAATGGAAACTGGGATTAATCCTAACCCTGATTGGTGCTGGCCTTTCCATTCAAACCAACCACTTCCAGATTACCTATTACTCAGCATTTATCTTGGCAGCCATTGTCATTACGGAAGGGGTTTACGCCGTAAAAAATGGGGTGATTGGCACCTTTGCCAAGCGCCTCGGTTTGGTGATGATTGCTGGATTGATTGCGATTGGACCCAATATTGGCAACTTGTGGAGCACGTACACGTACACACAAGAATCCATGCGCGGTGGACATTCAGCCTTGAATGAAAACAGCGGAGATTCAGAAGCCAAAGGCCTCGATTTTGAATATGCCATGAGTTGGTCCTATAGTCCGCTTGAAACCATGGGATTATTCATCCCTAACATTATGGGTGGAGGTGCAAAGCAATCCTATGAAGGCACAGACACCTACGATTTCCTCTACCGAAACTTTAGTCAGCAAGCTCGCGGCGACCAAGCCGTTGAAATGTCGAACCGCTACGCCGGAAGCGTGATGTACTGGGGCGAACAGAGCTTGGTAAACGGTGCCTATTACGTGGGTGCTGTATTGTTCTTCTTGATTGTGTTTGGATTTCAAGCCATGGAAGATCGATTGAAATGGGCTCTCCTTGGTGTGACTGTCATCAGTGTATTCATGGCATGGGGGCATCACTTTGAATCCTTCAACCGAATTCTGTTCAACCACCTTCCATTGTACGACAAGTTCCGCGTTCCTTCCATGGCACTTCTCATTGTGTTCTTTACCATTCCACTGGTAGCATCTTTGGGTTTAGAGCGACTCTTCTCTGGAAAGTTGAGCAGTGAACAATCGACCAAACTTCTGAAGAGATCTCTTTACATAACGGGTGGAATAGCCGTATTCTTCGCAGTCATTGGACCTGCCTTCTTCTCTTTTGAAGGAGCAAATGATGGCCGATTTGCGCAACAACTGGACATGTCGAAAGTAATTGGAGATAGACAGGCATTGATGCGCAGTTCTGCGTTTACTTCCCTACTCTTCATCGCAGCGACCTTTGCCGCTCTCTGGTTCTATGTTAAAGGAAGCCTTAAGCCTACCTATGCGCTGCTAGCCATTGTAGCATTGGTTGTGGTAGATTTATGGAAATTCGACAAAGATCAGTTGGGTAAAGAAGAGTGGTTGCCAGAACGAGAGTTTGCTCAAACATTCGCTCCATCTGCTGCCGATCAAATGATTTTGAAAGACAAGGATATTCACTACCGCGTGTTCAACACCACGGCGGGATTGACTTCCGACAGCTACACTTCTTACTATCACAAGTCGATTGGTGGTTACCACGGTGCTAAATTAGCGAGATATCAAGACCTCATTGACGAACAGTTGAGCAAGGGGAATATCTCATGTTTCAATATGCTCAATGCAAAGTGGTTCATTCAAGCAAATGGCCAAAACGGCAAGGTTGCGGTTCCGAATCCAAATGCCTGTGGTAACGCTTGGTTCCCATCTTCAGTGACCTTTGTTGACAACACGGTAGAAGAAATGCGAGCCATGGATGAATTCAACCCTCAAGTTGAAGTCATTGCTCAATCGTCCCTTCAAGAGAACATAGATGGTTTTGTTTTTGCCCCAGACAGCACGGTAAATCGTTCCATTGTACTTGAATCCTACGACCCTAAGCACATGGTGTACAAGTCGCAAAACTCAGGTGGTGATGCCCTCGCTGTATTCTCTGAAATTTACTACACCCCTACCAATCAAGCTTGGCAGGCTTATGTAGATGGTGAAGCGGTAGATCACTACCGTGTAAACTACCTACTACGGTCTATGGTGGTTCCAAGTGGAAATCACACCATAGAATTCGTGTTTGAGCCGAAAACATATTATGCGGGTGAGAAAATCGACTTGGGAATGAGCATTCTGTTCTATGGAATCATTGCCCTACTGGGATTCATGATTTACCGCGATTCAAAAAGCAAAACTGAGAGTAGCGAAGCCTAAGCATGGAAAATCCTATTCTATCGGTTATCGTTTGTACGTATAACCGTGAGCGATATATTCTTCGAAATCTCGAATGTCTGTTACAGCAAACACTCGACAAATCGAAGTACGAAGTGGTTCTGGTCAACAACAACAGCCCAGATAACACCGATGCTATTTGTAAGGAGTTCATAGCGGCACATCCAGACTTGCGCGTAACCTATTCCATTGAATACAATCAAGGTCATACATGGGCAAGGAATAGAGGTATTGCCGAGTCCAAAGGAAAATACCTCGCGTTTATTGACGATGATGCCTTTGTTCGTCCTGAATACTGCGAAGAAACCATCCGATTCTTTGAAGAGAATCCAAAAGTAGATGTCATTGGCGGCAAGCTCTATCCGCTCTACGATGATTGTGATGAACCCAAGTGGATGAGCAAATGGCTGCTTCCATTGGTGGCTGCTCTCGATATGGGCGATCAACCCAAAGCCTTTGCCAAGCGAAAATTTCCAACGGGAGCGAATATGGCGTACCGCAAGGAGTGTTTCGACAAAGCAGGAGTGTTTGATGTGGAGCTAGGGCGAAGAGGAGATGGTCTTGAAGGTGGAGATGAGAAAGACATGGTCTTCCGTATCAAGAAAGTTGGAGGACTCGTGTACTACGCTCCTAAAGTTGTGGTCGATCACATCATTCCACCTAAGCGCATCACCATGGAATACGTCAAAGGCCTGGCAATGGGAGTTGGTGGACATGAGCGAACACGACTTCAAAAAGAAGGTGCGGGCGCTATGGTCATCAAATGGATGCTGGAGCTCGTTAAGATTGGTGGGACAGCCCTACTCTATCTTAGCTTTCTCTTGAAAGGTCAGCACATCAAAGGCTGGACACTTGTCAAGTTTCGCTATTGGGTAGTGATGGGGCTTTTAGGCGCTAAGCCTCACCAAGGATAAACTGGAAGTTTTTCTGCCAAACGTGAAGTCTCCGAAGCCGCGTAAATCTGATATTCTGGATCAATTTTATGCAGCTCATCCTGTAGCAAATAGATGTATTCATCCACGGGAAGACACCCAAATCTCGATGTAATCTTCTTATCTGCAACGGCGTGAATCGTCTGATTCTTTCCGGATTCTTCATGAATTCGCTTCAAGTTTTTCATCACTTCAGCTGAGTGATCCAAAAACTGAGGAGCTTCATAAAAATATCTCGGGTCATTCATATCCACCCCGACTAGCACCAGCTTTTTATACCCTAAGCGGATGCCCATGTCCAGATAAACACTTAGCGACGACGAATAGTGAAGCAGTTTGTTCAAGTCTTCACTGGCCACCGATTTGCGAATGTATTTTTTGATGATACGCTCATTTACCGTGTGGAGGGTAAAGGGAACATTGATGTACACATCTTCTTCTTTCCACGGATACTCTGAACTGTCAAATTTCCGCTGACTCGCTAGACCGCTATGCAAGAAAAAGGGGATTGAAAAGAGATCGGGATTGGCAGCGTGGATGGCCTTAATCTGAGCTTGAACCATTTGCGGATCATACCCTACCTCATAGCCATAGATATCCGGCACAAAGGGATGAAAAAACCAGTTATTGAACCCGAGGCTGAAATTATTCCCAATTAGATCCCAATGAGAATCCTTGAGAAGATTGACGGAATATCCACTGCCTAGTAAGAAAAAGACATCTCCCTTCTTACCAGAAAAGTGAGTTCTTCTCCAGTCTTCTGGAGTTTGCCTACCGTACTCATTGAGTTTCTTAAGGGAAGTATTGTACAGCCATTCATCATACAATGCCCACATTCCCGATTCACTCAGGAATTGCTTGACCAATCCTTTCATTGTTTCAAAAATGGATTAAAAGCCCAGGTAATCCGAATTTTCTAAGCCAAAGACAGCGGCAATTTGACGAATTCTCGCTCTTTGTGCCTCCGTTAATTCATCGGTCCCACGTCCCTTTTTTCCCTTGTTAAAGTTTACGCCGCCACCCGAAGAAATTTCTTCAATCACCTCCTTGGGATCACGGACTAGTTCGCGGTCTAAAAACTCTTCCGACATTTCGATCATCTCTTGTTCTTGATTCGAAATAAACTCATCATAGTTAATGAAGTGAACGTCAAACTCATTCGCCGCACTCTTCCAAGAAGAGTAAAAATTCAAATACTGCGCAGCAAACAGCTCAATTGTAATATCGGTTTGCACTTCCTTACTCGATGAAAGAAAGCGTTCCAGTCCACTGTCTGACATCAATTCACGTGCTCCTTTATCGCGCACAATCATGTCGCGTCTGGAGATCAGCGTATCGCCCAAATTTCGATAACTCACCAATACCTTTGGATGTGTATTTCTAAGCATTTCAAGGACGTACTTATCAGCAACCGCATGACAATGCGAAACGGTAAGCTGATTCTCTAACAGAGCACCAACCAATCTAGGAAAGTACAAATCTCCAGAACCTTTGTTGAAACCTACCCAATACTCTTCTGCCTCAAAAACTTTGGAAACCAGCTTGTTGATGTACAAACTTGCCGATTTGGGCTGTGCAAAATACAAGATGGTATTATCTCCACCTTCTTGAATTTCATCTGGAAGAATTTCCGGCTGACCCTCAAGAGCAGATTCTACTTCTTTGGCTCCCCATTCGTCTGGCGACAAATCATTCCACTCCCTCATATTGGGATTGAACTGTTTGTCGATGATGGGTGGAATAAGCCCTTTCTTACGCGCTGTCTTGATCGTCTTCTTAATCATGTTCTCTCGTTCTATGATGGATGGGAGCGTATTGCATTGGGAATCGAGGTAAACAGAGAGAGCATAGGAAAACATACACCTGCAATACAACCCAAAAAAATCGTGTTGCTGCTAAGTTATCGTGAATTAATAGGTCCTCAAAGGAATTGGACTGAAAGTGAAGAGATTAAACTACCCCACCTTCTTAGCTATGACCAGAGTTCGAGGCGCTACCAAATCCGCCAACTGAGCATCGGGATAAAGATTGCGTACTTGAGCAAGCACTTCTCCAGACACCATTCGTGCATGTTGTTCGCGAGAATATGGAATAATGGATAGAATCTCAAAATCTGCGGCCTTTAGATGCTGAATCAATTGAGCCCGGGTCATGCGGTTAAGCCCATTCGTAAAGAAAGACATGGCCATATCCTTTTCCTCTGGTCGAAACTCATCGATGTACCGTTCAAAATCTTCAACAGAGAGACGAGCGTGTCCCCACACAAAATCTAAGGTACACTTGCTGTGCCCTCCATTTAGGCTAAAGAAAGAGTTGTATTCATGGACAATCAATCCACCTGGCTTCAATATTCGGCTCATTTCTGCAATGGCCTTGGCAGGATCATGAATGTGCTCTAGTACATCCCAGCTGCAAATCACATCATGACTCGCGTCTGGCACTACAGAATTACAGATGTCATCATTGACAAACTCAACCTTCTCTCTAGATGAGAAACGAGCAGCTAGTTGCTGGCGGATAGTGGCCAAATAATCGTCAACATCAGCTAGACGATCTTCTGTTACACCGGTTGTATGAGCACTTACCTTAAATCCAGTAAATTCAGTAGCTGTAACACTTTTGGCTCCTGCTTCGGCAATAGAGAAGGAACAACCTCCCGAGTGACATCCCACTTCCATCACTTTGGAAGCACTCAAGTCGATATTCTCTGCATCGAGAGTAGTAAGTAAGCGATTGACGGCAATTTCCCCGTTGAGCTTGAAGGTGTTGATCATTTCAGGGGTAATTTCCTTTCGAACCCCTGAAATCCCTTGTCGCCACTTCGGCTTCACATAGGTGCGCAAGCCCTCTAGCAAGTGATGTTCATTACCAAAACTATCAACAAAAACTCCTTTTAGAGGTAGTTCATCGAGAGCTATAGGCTTTTCAAAAACACTTTGAAGGTATTTACTCTGACGAGCTTTATCTATTCCTTTTCTTACAAGGCTATCTAAAATTCCTTTCATTTGAGGGTAGCAGTATATATTGATCCCCCAAGTTGGAAATTTCAATTGAACCTCACAAACGAGATCAGTCTTTTACTTCTTCAAAATCAACTTCTTCCCCTACATCATCGCGAATAACGCTTTTTGTTTGACGTGGGTCGTAGTTAATAATCACCTCTTGTTCACGCCTTTCTCGGCGCTGAGATTGCGAAGCTTCACGAGGACGACGAGTGTTCATTCCCTCGCTTTTAGCACGGCGAGTGGCCGCCATTCGATCCAAGAATCGAAAGACGAGCCACGCCAATGCTATAAAAAATATGGTGCGTAGTATCTGCACGTTTTACTTGCTTAGGTACAAGTTTCTCTCTCCGTAAATCTTCTTAAAGACAGGATCTTTCAAGCTTTCGATGAAGTGAATCTTTTCACCTGTAGATCGCATTTGCGGACCGAGGTTTTTGTTCACATTCGGGAATTTGTCAAAGGAGAATACTGGCATCTTAATCGCCCAACCCTTTAGTTCAGGTTTGAACTCAAAATCAGTCACTTTCTTCTCACCCAACATCACTTTAGTTGCGTAGTTCACATACGGTTCTCCATACGCCTTACAGATGAATGGAACGGTACGAGATGCGCGCGGGTTCGCTTCGATGATGTATACGGTATCATCTTTAACTGCAAACTGAATGTTGATCAATCCAACCGTGTTCAAAGCCTTGGCAATAGTAACCGTGTGGTCTTTGATCTGCTGCATCACCAAATCACCTAAATTGAATGGAGGAAGCGTTGCATTGGAGTCACCAGAGTGAACGCCACATGGTTCTACATGCTCCATAATTCCGATGATGTAAACATTCTCACCATCACAAATGGCATCCGCTTCTGCTTCAATCGCTCCGTCTAGGTAATGGTCGAGCAACACGCGGTTCCCAGGGAAATCTTTGAACAACTCAACTACATGCGTTTCGAGTTCTTCGTGATTGATCACAATCTTCATCCCCGCTCCACCCAATACGTAGGATGGACGGACCAAGATTGGATAGCCCAAGTTTTCAGCTACACCTCTCGCCTCATCAGCATTGGTGATCACGTCAAATTCAGGGTAAGGAATATTACACTCTTTCAACGTATTAGAGAAGCGACCGCGATCTTCCGCAAGGTCAAGTGCATCGTAGCTGGTTCCAAGAATTGGAATACCAAAGCGCTCGAGCTTTTCAGCCAACTTCAATGCTGTTTGTCCTCCCAGCTGAACGATAACCCCTTTAGGCTTCTCGTGGAGGATGATATCGTAAATATGCTCCCAGAATACCGGCTCGAAGTACAACTTATCGGCTGTATCAAAGTCGGTAGAAACCGTTTCTGGGTTACAGTTAATCATGATGGTTTCATACCCACACTCTTTGGCAGCCAATACGCCGTGAACACAGCAGTAATCGAACTCAATACCCTGACCAATTCGGTTTGGACCAGAACCTAGTACAATTACTTTCTCTTTGTCGCTCACTACGCTTTCGTTCTCTGCGTAAGGCTCAACACCCGGAGCGTCCATGCTCAATTCGAAAGTTGAGTAGTAGTATGGAGTTTGTGCAGGGAATTCAGCAGCACAGGTGTCTACCAATTTCCAAACACGATTGATTCCCATTTCCGTACGCTTGCTGTGAACTTCACTTTCCAAGCAGTGCATCATGTGACCAATTTGACGATCGGCAAAGCCTTTCATCTTCGCATCGAGAAGAAGTTCTCTCGGAATACTCGTCAAGTTGTGCTTTTCAATCTCGCGCTGAAGGAGCATAAGCTCTTCAATCTGACGCAAGAACCACATATCGATTCGCGTAATCTCATGGATTCTACGCAATGGAATTCCCATTTGCATCGCATCGTAAAGTACGAATACGCGATCCCAAGAAGCATACTCTAACTTGTGAAGGATGGTTTCTTGATTTGAGAGACCCTTGCCATCGGCACCGAGACCGTTGCGCTTCACTTCCAAACTTTGTGCTGCTTTGTGCAGCGCTTCTTGGAAGGAACGACCGATTCCCATTACTTCACCTACCGACTTCATTTGGATTCCCAAGCGGCGGTCGGCTCCTTCAAACTTGTCGAAGTTCCAACGAGGAATCTTTACGATCACGTAATCCAATGTTGGCTCGAAATACGCGGTAGTAGTTTTAGTGATCTGGTTGAACAATTCATCCAACGTGTAGCCGATCGCCAATTTCGCAGCAATCTTTGCAATTGGGTAACCTGTAGCTTTAGAAGCCAAGGCCGATGAGCGAGATACACGTGGATTAATTTCAATCGCCACAATATCTTCCTTCTCATCTGGACTCACTGCGAACTGAACGTTACATCCACCCGCAAAATTTCCGATAGATCGCATCATGTGAATCGCCATATCACGCATGCGCTGATACGTGCGATCCGATAATGTCATTGCCGGAGCGACTGTAATGGAATCACCTGTATGGATTCCCATTGGATCCATGTTCTCAATAGAACAGATGATAATAACGTTGTCGTTCTTATCGCGAAGGAGCTCCAACTCGTATTCTTTCCATCCGAGTAGAGCTTTATCAATCATCACTTCGTGAATCGGAGAAATCTCCAAACCACGTTGCAATGCTGTTTCAAATTCTTCTTTCGTGTGCACAAAAGTCGCTCCTGCACCACCAAGCGTGTAGCTAGCGCGTACACAGAGTGGGTAGCCGAATTCTTGTGCTACTTCCTTACCCTTGAGGTAAGAAGTTGCGGTTGACGCAGGAGCCATGCCAACTCCAATTTTCTCCATCAACAAACGGAACTCCTCACGGTCTTCGGTAATGTTGATCGCGTCGATATCTACACCAATAATTTTAACGCCATGCTCTTCCCAAAGCCCTTGCTTGTCGGCTTCAATACACAAGTTCAATGCGGTTTGTCCACCCATTGTAGGAAGAACTGCGTCAATCTTGCGTTCCTTCAAAATCTTCTCTAGAGATTCAATTTCTAGAGGAAGGAGGTAAACGTGATCAGCAACTACTTCATCCGTCATAATCGTAGCCGGATTAGAGTTGATAAGTGTCACCTCGATTCCCTCCTCACGCAATGATCGTGAAGCTTGAGAACCCGAATAGTCAAACTCACAAGCTTGACCAATTACAATTGGACCTGAACCGATAATAAGAACAGATCCGATAGATGTATCTTTTGGCATGTTACTGATGTTTAGACAGATGTTCTAAGGTACGAGTTGCATTTGAGTAGGCACAAAAAAAAGGTGTTACCAACGGCAACACCTCTAAATTGATATCTACATCACATATCAGCCTTTGTAATTTCCTTCGTCTGATACAGTGAGTCTCTTTCTACCCTTTGCGCGACGAGCGGCAAGGACACGACGTCCATTAGCGGACTCCATGCGCTCACGGAAACCGTGCTTGTTCTTTCTCTTGCGATTCGAAGGTTGATACGTGCGTTTCATGTCTATCTATGCTTTGAACTTGGACCTCTTGTCTCCAATTGGGGTGCAAATATAAGCGACTTCTTTTAAATACAAAGAGGGAGTATAAATATTTCTATTATCTCTCCATGCTTTTCCGGTATTCCACCACCAATTTGGCGCAAAGATGCAATAACATGCTGAATATCGAAGCATTCAATCGTCAAATTGACGCACTCCATCCTCTATCCTCCCATCGTTATGTACATTTGGCACATGCAGAATTCTACTCGTGTATATTGGATTACTGGCGCCTCTTCGGGAATAGGAGAAGCTACAGCCTTGCAACTAGCTTGTGTCGGGCACAAAGTGATACTCTCTGCCCGCAGAGCAGACGAGTTGAAACGCGTCATGGGGCTTTGCCCAAACCCCAACAATATTGCAGTTGTTCCACTGAACCTTTCGGAACACGAAAAAGCCAGCGAATGGGCAAAGGCTGCCATTTCTGCCTTTGGGCATATTGACGTGGTAATAAGCAATGGTGGAATTGGCCAGTTTGGAGCCGTAGAAGATAATTCTTGGGAGGTTGAAAAGACCATCATAGATATCAACCTTCTTGGCACCATGGCACTGGTACGCTCCGTACTTCCTCATATGCTAGAACGCAAGTCGGGCAAGATCGTTGGCATTGCTTCCATTGCTGGTAAATTTGGTCAGCGTAATCTTGCGGCATACTCGGCCAGTAAAGCAGGAGTTATCCTATGGATGGAAAGTTTGAGAGAAGAAGTATTCAACCGTGGAATATCTGTTCAAGTGATTAGTCCAGGATTCATTCAAACCAATGTAACACTGAACAGTTTGAATGCATCTGGCCAAAAACTCGGAGTAAATTCAAAAGCTCAAGAAAACGGCATGCCTGCTGAAGAGTTCGCGCGCAAGCTGATGAAAGTCATTCGTGGAGATAAATTCCACCACTACATTGGTCGACGAGAATTACTAGCCATTCCAATTCATACCTTCGCAAGAGGGTTATTGTATAAACTATTACGCCGCTCATACCGTTGAGATATGGAAGCTACAACAGATATCATGAAGCACATCAATCCTAAGTATACTTCGGCAGAAGCCATTGCTGAGCTCCGAAAGCAATTCGACAACGGTCATCCTTGCCGCCATTTGGTGCTCGATGATTTCTTCGACAGCGAAGCAGCCGACACGATGTTTGCCAACTTCCCCTCTCTCGAATCACTCAATGTGAAGCGAAAAAGCCTAAACGAGAATAAATCTGAGGATTACCATTTTGAAAGATGGAATCCCGTTTTTGGTGAGGTACGGGACACCGTTCAAAGCGATGAATTCGCGAAATTCATGTCGCAGATCACTGGGATTGAAGGCTTGAAAACCACGCCAGACTCCCTAGGCTCAGGTGTTCACCAAGGTGGTCAAGGTAGTTATGTTGATGTTCACATCGATGTCAACTACAATCCAGAAACCAACTTGTGGCGTCGTATCAATCTCTTGGTTTACCTCAACAAAGAGTGGAAAGAAGAATACGGTGGTCATTTAGAGTTGTGGGATAAGGAGATGAAAGTTTGCGAACAGCGCGTAGCTCCATCTCACAATCGTGCAGTCATTTTCTATACGGATGAAAACTCGCCACACGGATATTCCAAAATCAACATCCCCGAAGGAGAGTCTAGAAAATCTTTCTACACCTATTTCTACACTGAAGTTGGGGAGGGATTCCGCTACAGCGATAGTCGTTTCATCTCACGTCCAGACGACTCTGCAGCCCGTAAAGCTGCTACATCTGTAAAAGAGGCCATCAAGATTAATGCAAAGCGATTCCTCAAAGCCTTGGGCGTGAAAAGCCTTGATTTCCAAGACAAAAACAAATATTAGAAGGCGATAGAGCTGTCTGCGTTTGTTGCGTGGTTGATTTGAGGTGATTAACTTCACCACGAGACCTAAAACAATCGTATGAAGCCCACCCTGAGCACGGCGCTTTTACTAACGCTCTCGTTCGCGTCTTTTGGACAATGGACGGAGCTCAACCTATTTCCCGGAACGTTAAGAGATGATGGTCTTGTGCTTCAAGGTCATCATGACGTGTATGTAGGCACGGGAATAGATGCATCCTACAACAACCTCAACTCCTTTCAGCATTTTTCCGATGCCGCTTCTCAACCGAACTGGCTTCCGGGCGTAGCTATGCCTAACGGTGCAGAACGTCAAGCAGCCATAGGTGTTTCCGATTCTATCCATGGTTATGTTTTTGGCGGACTAACCCAAGGTGTATCGCGAAATGACTTGTGGGAATTCAATTACTCCAATCAAATTTGGAGTCCATTGGCCAATCTACCCGATTCCGGAAGATATGGCGCTGCTGGCTTTCTTCTAAAGGGACATGTTTACGTTGTGAGCGGGGACGAATCTGGATCCGCTTCTTGTTCCGAGATTTGGAAGTACTCCATCGCTAACAACACTTGGTCGCTGTACGGCCAAACGCCTTTCGGCTCTAGATGGAGGTCGGCATACATCACCTCCGACTCTCTCGGCTATCTCTTTGGTGGAGTCGATTCAACGGGAGCGTATCGACCAGAACTCTATTCATTCTCACCCAGCCACGGATGGACAGAGATCGGTCAGCATCCCGCAGGAGGGCTTGCATTCTCTGCCATGGTAGCTATAGATGATCGATTGTACATTTTTGGAGGAAGCGATGCCAGCGGACAATATTCCAATGAACTGTGGTACTTCAACACCCAAGAACTTACTTGGCACAGCGAAACACCTTTACCCGATCATGGCTTGAGAGAAGTAATGGCGTGGACCTTGAACAAGGCCTTTTATTTAACCTTCGGCCTCAGAAGTGATGGAACTCGCTCCGCCAAAACCTGGCGCTTTCTCCCAAGTTTCTCTGCAACCGAAGTCGCTCGGAAAGAGATTCAGCTTTCTCCAACTTTGGCCAATAGCGAAATATTCATTCAACATCCAGCTCCTATTCTAGACACTGTTCAGTTGATCTCGGAGAATGGGATCATCCTCCAAACGTACACAAGGTATCCCATCAATCAGAAGATCGATGTATCAGAATTAGCCAATGGCGTATACCAAGTTCGAATCCTTCATCACGGAGTAACAGAGATGCTAAGGTTTGTTAAAATATAGAAGGATGCGATGGATACATTGTAGTTTACGTTCATGAAACACACTATTCTCCTACTCGCATTGCTATTCAGTCTGACGAGCCTTTCGCAAAACATAGAGCGCTACACCACATCTTCCGCAGAGGGAATACTCCTCTTACCCGAAGGAGAAGTTCTCGGGTTAATCATCAGAGATTTTTCCGAGCTACCGGAATTGCCTGTTCGATACACCTATCAGTTCACGCCATTGGCACTTCAGGATTCAATGGCGGTCTTCGTCACCCGAACTTCTGCTTACTATCCCGATTTATATCTAAACGACGACGGCCCTAAACGACTAGACTCCTTACTGCATCAACTCTTTGAAAAGCATCCAGAAATCCCAAGTAAAAACACCTTCATCGGAGGAATATCTGCAAGTGGTACTCGGGCATTGAGGTACACGGAATACTGCAATTCTGGAAAGTCGATGTACGGTTACAAAATGAAAGGATGTTTTGCAGTTGACCCTCCGCTCGACCTTGAGAGATTCTTTCAAACCTGCGTCAAAATCTTAGAACGAAACCACGAAATAAGCAATATATGGGAGTGCAACTTAATCACCGAGACCTTACTCACTCATCTTGAAGGCACTCCCTCTGAGCAATATGACAAGTATGTTGATGCTTCAGTTTACAGCTACTCTTCACCCGACGAACCCCAAATTGCCCCGTACCTAGAAACTCCCATTATACTCATCCATGAGCCAGATGTTGAATGGTGGGTTGAAAATAGAATGGCCGCCTCAGCAGAATCAAACATGACAGATGTGAGTGCCTTCTACGTTGCGTTGGTTAGTCAAGGGCATTCGGACGCCACTCTCATCAACACAAGAGATCGCGGATACGACGTAAATGGCAACAGAAAACCACACTCTTGGTCCATTGTAAATGAGCCGGAGCTGATCGATTGGATCAAGTCGAAATTGTAAGAATCTAGCTCTTGCTTTAAATGTCTGATATGCATATTTTAAGGAACGCACTTAACACTTGTTCCGCATGTCCAGACACGAAGCTCGCCTAGCCACTGAAGCTGACATTCTATCGACCGCTTATACCGATTCGCAACGTGAAGATTGCAAGACGCTGTTAGAAATAATGAGCGAGGTAACAGGTATGAAGGCCCAATTGTGGGGAGATCGATTGATAGGATTTGGAAGCTATCAGTACAAATACCCTTCGGGAAGAGAGGGCAAATGGTTCTATACTGGGTTCTCTGCTCGCAAGAACAAACTGAGTATTTCCATCAATTCTGGATTGCAAAATCACAGCGCATTACTTCAAAAGCTCGGCAAGTTCAAAACGGGAGCAGCTTGCTTGTATGTATCCCGACTGTCCGATGTGCACATTCCAACGTTGCGCGAATTGATTCACTCCTCGTATTCAGAGATGAAGATGAAATATGAAGACGATTGAGATAGGGAGAACGGATATCAAACCTAATTCTGCCTTTGTGGAACCTTGGCAAGAACACGAAGCACTTAACCGATAAGATTGACGATTCGATTCTAATTCATTAGTTTCGAACATCAATTTTGCAGGATATGAAACGCATCACTCTCTCTGTATTCGCGTTGCTATGTGGATACCTTTCAACAGCACAATCCCAAGACACCATTATTACCCTAGAAGGTGACACATCCTTGGTAAAAGTAATCTCCATTTCAGACAACGAAGTGAGTTATGAACTTCCCAATTCCAGGGGAGTGACAATAACGAAGTCACTTTCCACCATTGAGTCGGTTGGATTTTCTGATTCTAATATGGACGATTATCTAGCTCCGAATAACACGTTGATGAACGAGTCATTCTACATCTACAGTGGTTATTTTCATAATTCAAGGTTTATAATCACCAATCCCGTTCTCGGATTTGGAGCAGACTGGTACTTTTATAAGGGATTTGGCATTGATCTAGACTGGGGCATTGGCCTGAATGACCAACCAGAAACACTTTCCTTAATTCAATTTGGAATTAGAGCAAAGTATAGAATCAATTCAACCACCAACAATTGGTTTACCACTCAAAGTATTGGTGTTCGCACCTTTCAACTGAATAGAGCCGGTGACCCGTCCGACTTAATTTATGAGTTTACAACCGCTGTGGGATATACTTTCAACTCGGGCATCGAATTGACCTTAGCGATCCCGCTCGGAGTAAATAAATACACATTCTTGAATGTGGCTCCACAACTGAGAATTGGTTTCAGGTTTTAAAAATTAGAGGCTTCGGCCTCTTTTTTTATGCTCGTTTAGAGAAGAACATCGACCTTTGCCGCCATGCAAAAAGATGAGAAGAAAGCTAAACGACTTTCGAAGGATTCGATTCGTCAGATTTTTAAGCTTTACGAATACATACGCCCATTCCGAGGAGTATTTGCTCTAGGAATGGTTTTCTTGATTTTATCTTCCCTAGCCAACCTTGCGTTTCCTATGCTCATGGGGGAGCTCATTCTCCCACCTCCCAATGCTACAGAAGGCGAAGTTGTCAATAACCTCTTACCTCAAAGCGGTGGAAGTATCAACATAGACGCTATCAACAAAACGGCACTGCAACTCATCGCCCTCTTGTTAGCACAAGCCCTGTTCAGTTATGGTCGTGTTCGCACCTTTGTTTACGTCACAGAAAATGCACTTGCTCGCTTGCGTCAAGTTACATACGAGCATCTTATCAAACTCCCTATTCAGTTCTTCAACCAACGAAGA
Organism: Phaeocystidibacter marisrubri; assembly: GCF_008933165.1. NCBI lineage: Bacteria > Pseudomonadati > Bacteroidota > Flavobacteriia > Flavobacteriales > Phaeocystidibacteraceae > Phaeocystidibacter > Phaeocystidibacter marisrubri. The sequence continues at coordinate 386,554 of NZ_WBVQ01000001.1, read as the reverse complement.
GTTGGTGAATTGAACTCTCGTATTTCTAGTGATATCACTCAGCTGCAGGAAACCATGACCACAACACTTGCCGAGTTTGTGCGTCAGCTTATCATCATTATTGGCGGGGTCACTTTGATGGTCATCACATCTTGGAAATTGGCCCTTTTCACCTTGGCCATTCTTCCTCCCATGGTTCTGTTGGCCGTATTCTTTGGCCGATTCATTCGGAAATATTCCAAGCAATTTCAAGCTGAAGTAGCCGAAAGCAACACGATTGTTGAAGAGAGCTTACAAGGGATTTACAACGTAAAAGCCTTTGCTAACGAATTCCTTGAAATAACGAGATACCGCAAGAAGACTTCGGAAGTTGCCCAAACGGGAATTAAAGGAGGAAGCTACCGTGCTGCCTTTTCATCGTTTATGGTTGTAGGGATGTTTGGTGCGATTGTGGCCATCATCTGGAAAGCTGCTACCCTTATTGAACAAGGCCATCTTGAACACGGCGACTTGGTTTCCTTCATCCTATTGGCCGGATTCGTTGGAGGTTCTATTGCGGGATTTGCAGACGTTTACGCCCGAGTTCAAAAGGCTGTTGGCGCAACGGAAGAGTTGATGAAAATTCTCGACGAAGAAACGGAAGATCTAGACTATCATCCTTCCCCTATTCCAGGGTTTAAAGGAGATGTAGCATTTATAAACGTAACCTTCGCCTATCCAACCCGTCCAGATACCGATGTAGTTCGCAACCTTTCCTTTACCGCAAACTCTGGAGATCAAATCGCATTGGTAGGACCTTCAGGTGCCGGAAAATCAACACTCGTTCAATTGATCATGCGATTCTTTGAACCGTCCAATGGCGAGATACAGTTCGATGGTAAGCCAGCTAACCAATACAACTTATCGGTACTGCGAAACCACATGGCTGTTGTTCCTCAAGACGTATTCCTATTTGGCGGAACCATTCGTGAGAACATCGCTTATGGAAAAAGTGAAGCTACGGAAGAAGAAATCATCGAAGCCGCGAAAAAAGCCAATGCCTGGAAGTTCATTTCTGAATTTTCTTCTGGCCTTGAAACAATTGTAGGTGAACGCGGTGTTCAATTATCCGGTGGTCAGCGTCAGCGTATTGCCATTGCAAGAGCGGTACTCAAAGACCCAGCTATTCTTATTTTGGATGAAGCCACATCCGCACTTGATTCAGAATCGGAACGTCTGGTTCAAGAAGCTCTCGACAAATTGATGGTGGGTAGAACCACTATTGTGATTGCTCATAGATTGTCTACCGTAAGAAGTGCAGATAAGATCTTAGTGATGGAGAATGGTCAGATTATCGAGAGTGGCAATCACTACGAACTCTCAGAAAATAAAGAGGGATTGTACTATCAACTCTCATCCATGCAATTTGCCAACTAATGAAGAAGCTTCTCTTTCTACTAAGCTTTTTATCCCTTCTAGCGTGTACTCCTGAAAAGCTCAAGATGCACACGCAATTGTCTACTTCAGGATACAATTTCAATCGTGGAATGAAGATTGACTTGAAAGTGGAACACAATGGAGATGGATTGATTGTAAAGAGTGGAACGAAGGTCATTTCAAACAACGGAATATTTACCATCCCAGCCGATGCTAAATATGGAACCAATCACTTCATCATTACCACGTATAGAAATGAGGACAGTCTTTCTTACCCAGTTGAGTGCTTTGTTGTTCCGTCCGAGAAATCAACAACTATCGCCTACGAAGTGGTCAACACCTACCCTCATCCTTCCGAATTATTTACACAAGGATTCACCCTTTCTGGCGACTTAATTATTGAGAGTTCTGGTCAATATGGTCAATCGGCCTTGAGTACTTACAAATTGGGCAGTCGCAAAATCCTCCAACAACACAAACTACCAGAATCTTGGTTTGCCGAGGGTATGACCTTATTAGATGACACCATTTATCAAGTGACTTGGCGCGAAGGAAAATGCATGAAGTACACGTGGAATGGAAGTGAGTTCACCCCTATTAAGGAGCACGATTTCAAAATTAGAGAAGGCTGGGGGTTATCGGCCTACAACCATCAACTAGTATGGACCGATGGAACACAGAACATTCGATTTGTAGATCCATTTTCCCTTACCACAGTTTCCACTAAAGAGTCGATGAACAGCGATGGGTATTTCGGGAACCTAAACGAAACGGAGATCTACAAAGGCTACTTAGCCGCCAACATATGGCAATCAGATCGAATTGTTTTTATCGATTTGGAATCGGGTGCTTCTACTCGACACCTAGATCTTACGGAAATTGCCATCCAACACGATGACCAAGGCACACTGAATGGAATTGCTGTCAGAGGAGAAAACCTTCTGATTACGGGTAAAAATTGGGATGTGATTTACGAATTGAAGTTGGACTGGAAGTAACTACTCTTCCTCTGTTTCAATCAAGAAAACTTCTTCACCTTCCTTGTGCATCCAGTATTGCTCTCGAGCGAATTTCTCTAGCTTCTCTGGATCACTTTCTAATTCCTCTAGCTCCCGCTTATTCTGCTCAAGATCCGACTGATAGTTGGTTTTACCTTGTTCCAATGCTTCGATCTGCTTGTTCAGCTCCCTGTGAAGAAGAAAGGAATTTCGATCGAGAAAAGAAATCCACACCACAAAGACGATAGTTGCGAGAACATATTTGTTGCTCAACATCTTAAACCATCGTTTTTTGCGCCACTTCTTAAGCATATATCAAAAGTAACGCATCTGATTACGGACTATTTGAGGTTGAAGATGGAGTTATTCACAACGGTCGGTTGGTGGTTGGCGTTCGGGGGTTAAGGACTGATGGTGGATCTTGGATGGTGGATTGCTGGTGTTTGGGACTGGCGTCATACGCTTATCATCAAGTAAGGCATTCTTTTGGTGGTCTTCGCCCCCGGGGACAGCACCCCTGTCCCCAGCTTCAAGTTAGCCATTCCCAAATTGAGCTTCGGCAATCTCACAAGTGAAATTTTAATTCACAGCGACTAGCCGATAGTAAACGTTTACCGCACGACTAATACAAAGTCCTCTTCGTAAATTGATAACGGGGAAGCGGGAGCGCCCCCGGGCAGAACCGAGGCTGCCAAAGAGATCACGGTATCTAAATCCATTCTCCTCATTTTTTCATTTTCACGCTTCACGATCTCGGCTCTCCTTCTTTTCTCACTCCTCACTCTCCTACCATCACTGACAATTCCTTTAATCGATCGGAATCTGGAAAATCGCGTTTGTATTCTTTATAAACTTCTTCTGCTACAGTTGGATCTAATCTACTCGATGTTGCTAAAATCAATGCTTGCTTCACATAATTAAAGCGGACTGCCTCAAGATCTGGACGCAGTTCTACCGCCTTTTTATAATTCGTATAAGCAAGCCAACTATTACCTCTCGACTCGTAAGTAAAGCCTGAATTTATGTAGTCTTGAACGCCCATGTTCCTTTCTGTCGACATATGATATTCTTGTGGAGAATCTGGAGCTCTCCACAACGAAGGGTAATCAAGTGACTTAAAAAGTAATGGACTCATCACGAGCACCACAAATCCCAAAACACCAACACCAATTAAACGTTTTATACGTTGGGTCTTCCGCCTATTCTTATACTCGTCCCTGATTTGCTTTAATTGTTGGGGAGTGGCCGTTGGTAGATTTTGTAATCGTCGATTTCTCTCTTCCTTTGAAATTGTCCTAGCCAAAGGATGACCGTCAATCCAACGAACGCGCTTGCGAAGCATATTCGCATTGTTTCGCAGAGTGATGATCATGGATACAACCGATCCTCCAAAGCCCATATCAGTCGGTTAATAGTAACATTATCAAAAAAATCACCACTGCCAGTGCCAGCGTTGCACTGATTCGCTTTATCGCTCTATTCCTTCTGTTCTTTTCGGATTGCTCTGAAATGGCAGCCAAAACTTTCGGATCTGCAGGCTCTATTGTCGTGGGTTGAATCTTAGCTCTTAAACCAATCATATCCTTAACCGGCTGCTTTCTCCTGCCAGCTAACGTATTCATTCGTGCCACTTTGCGATTGCGAAGTTGCTTCAACTGCTCTAAACCATTTGTTCCAGAATACCCCATTAATCTCTATTTACTCGAAAGTACCATCTCCCCTAACTCTACTCTCATCGAACCGTTAGGAAAAGCGGAAACATATTCTTCCCAAGCCGTTAGAAGAAGTTTTTGGTTTACCGTTTTCTGTCCTTTCACAAAATTTAAAGTTGATAAGACATATTGATTCGCCAAGTCCTCATTATCCATTCTCAATCGCCACAGGTGTTTATACAACCCCATAGCTCCAAAGTAATCCCCCGTACGCATCATTGATTCTGCTCGAGGTAGTTCTTGTGCAAGTTCCAACCTCAACGCTTCATTTCTCTTTCGGTTAATTACAATTTGTTCCGCTTGAGAAATTTGAACTTCGCCCGACTTGAAATTCAACTCATTCGTAATAGCAGACATCATATAGAATAGCCCAGCGACAACTACAGCAGACCCTACAAACACCAATGCACTCAGCATTTTTGTCCTACCTCGATCTGCGACATTCTGTGCTCTAATGCTAGCTAAAAGCTCAGGTGAAGCAACCGGTTGATTTATTCGGCGACGTTCCCTTTCTTCTGCGGAAGCTATGCGCTTAAGCACAGGTTGACCTCCCAACTTCTTCGTTCTCTCCAACAATGATTGATTGGAACGAAGCGATTGGATCATCGCCATAACTGAAACTCCAACACCTAACATCTGAATGTTTATGAATACGTCCTTGGGGAATCTCTGAATGCAGAGATTATGAGAGCCTCTTAAAAATACAAAAAAATATCGATTCTTTCAGAACCGTGATGCCGCGTAGACACCTCTATGCAAACGAACGAAGCATGCTTATCTAACTGCTATACCTTACCTTTACGGCAAATCACGAAATCTCGATTCATGTCAAATTCGAGCCTAACTTTTCAAGAGTTTCCCGCTGCTTCAAAGGCAGAATGGATTGCGAAAATTGAAAAGGAATTGAAAGGTGGAAATTTCGAAGATCTCTTTACACACTATGGAGGAGATATTACACTTTCACCCACTTATCATTCCGAGGACTTACCCAGCGCAGCTGCAGTCCCTACCCGCACTTCAAAAATTGTCGATACCATTGAAGGTATTTATGTAGATGATGCCAGCGAAGGAAATAAAGCCATCTTAGACGTCCTTAATAAGGGGTGCAGTGGAGTTATGCTCTATCTGAAAAAAGGAGTTCAATTAGCCCCTCTCTTGGCAGATGTTTTGATTGAACACATCACAGTTCACTATGTGTCTAATGGAGAAGCTAGCAATGTTCAATCCCAGTTATTGGACATCATTACTGAACGCGGTTTGAATCCAGCAGAAATTCGAGGTTCTATCAATGTTGATCCCATCGAAAACCTGGCAAGAACAGGTGAGTGGTTTTCTTCGGAAGAATCAGATTTCAACACACTTGAGTCGCTCATAAACTCTCCGCTGAAAAGCATGAATAACCTCGCTGTTAATGCGAATATCTACCACAATGCAGGCGCGAGTGCTGCAACCGAACTCGGACTCACGCTAGCTCATGCCCACGAGTTTATTGGAAGATGGGGATCATCTGCATTTAGCCACACTACATTCAACATGGCCATCGGCAAGTCTTATCTTCTCGAAGTTGCCAAGTTCCGAGCGCTACGTTCGCTTTGGGCTAAAGTAGGTGAAGCCTACGAAACGGAAGCTGCCGCACACATTTATGCAGAAACAGGACTTCGCAATAAGACCATTTTCGATCCTAATGTAAATATGCTCCGTACAACCACAGAAGCCATGAGCGCGCTGATTGGCGGTGTGGATGAGGTTTGTGTTCAACCCTATGACATCACCTTCCGGGAGTCGACACCTCAGGCGAGACGAGTGGCCCGCAATCAAGCCTTAGTGATGCAATACGAGGCTTTCGTGACTAAAGTGAATGACCCCGCCGCAGGTAGTTATGCGATTGAAAACCTCACCAACGACCTCTGTGAAGAAGCTTGGAAAGTATTCCGAGAAATAGAAGCTAAAGGTGGAATGATTGAAGCGCTGAAATCGGGATTTGTTCAAGAACTGATAGAAAGAGAAGCTGCCATTGAGCAAGAACTATACAACGAGGGCAAGATCATCCTTGTAGGAACCAACAAGTTCCCCAACGCTGCTGAGAAAATGTCGAAAGAAGCTACGACTCCACTCTTTGCCTCTGATAATAGCGAGGGAAAAGTAATTCGCAAAATTGTCGCTCGCAGACTCTCAGAAGCAGAGGAACAAACTAGACTTAAAGCCGAGTAAATATGGGAAAAGTAGACTTTAGCAACACTACTTGGTCGGCTCCAAAGCACAGCCCTAAACCAATCGACGCCTCAGATTGGAAAACCTCTGAAGGCATAGAAATAAAGAAGCAATACACAGCAGACGATGCGGGTGATTTGAAGCACTTGAACTATGTTTCAGGAATCGCTCCTTACCTCCGTGGCCCTTATGGTTCAATGTATGTTCAACGACCATGGACAATTCGTCAATACGCCGGTTTCTCCACCGCAGAAGAATCGAATGCGTTCTATCGCAGAAACCTAGCTGCAGGACAAAAAGGTCTTTCGGTGGCCTTCGACTTGGCCACACACCGTGGTTATGATTCCGACCATCCACGAGTGGTTGGCGATGTAGGTAAAGCCGGAGTTGCCATTGACAGTGTAGAGGACATGAAGGTTCTCTTTGATCAGATTCCACTCGACGAAATGTCGGTTTCAATGACGATGAACGGAGCTGTGATTCCTGTAATGGCTTTCTACATTGTAGCCGCAGAAGAACAAGGTGTAAGCACGGAACAACTTTCGGGGACAATCCAAAACGATATTCTCAAAGAGTTCATGGTGCGCAACACCTACATCTATCCTCCCAAACACAGCATGCGCATCATCGCAGACATCTTCGAATACACTTCGAAAAAGATGCCTCGATTCAACTCCATTTCCATCTCTGGCTACCACATGCAAGAAGCAGGTGCAACAGCTGATTTGGAGCTCGCATACACTCTAGCAGACGGCTTGGAATACATTCGAACAGGACTTGCTGCAGGAATTGATATTGATGATTTTGCCCCTCGTCTTTCCTTTTTCTGGGCGATTGGCATGAATCATTTTATGGAGATTGCCAAGATGAGAGCCGCACGTATGATTTGGGCGAAACTCGTAAAAGAGTTCAATCCAAAGAATGCAAAATCAATGGCTTTGCGTACGCATTCTCAAACTTCTGGATGGAGTTTGACCGAGCAAGATCCTTTCAACAACGTTGCGAGAACCTCTATAGAAGCGCTGGCCGCTGCTTTCGGAGGAACACAGAGTTTGCACACCAATGCATTGGATGAAGCCATCGCTCTTCCAACCGACTTCTCAGCGCGTATCGCACGTAACACACAGCTACACCTTCAACTGGAAACAGGCATTACTAAAACCGTTGACCCATGGGCAGGCAGCTATTACGTTGAAACACTTACAGCCGAGATTGCCGATAAGGCTTGGGCGCTGATTCTAGAAGTGGAAGAACACGGCGGTATGACCAAAGCGATTGAAGCGGGAATTCCAAAAATGCGAATTGAAGAAGCTGCTGCTAGAAAGCAGGCGCGTATTGACAGTGGAGCAGATATCATCGTAGGTGTTAATGCTTTCCAGCCAGACTCTGCAGACCCTATTGATATTCTTGAGGTAGATAACACTAAGGTGCTTCATTCTCAAATTGAGCGCCTTAAATTGCTTCGAGACAAAAGAAACGAAGCTGAAACCCAAGCTGCGCTTGCCAAACTAGCGAACGCTGCCAATGGCGGAGAAGGCAACTTGCTTGAGCTTGCCGTGGAAGCTGCTCGTCACCGCGCAACTCTCGGTGAGATTAGCGACGCCATGGAAAAGAGTTTTGGTAGATATACCGCGACCATCCATTCCATCGCAGGGGTATATGCCAACGAAATTAAATCTAACCCTATGTTCGAAGAAGCACGCGCCAAAGCGGATGAATTCGCACAGCTCGAAGGTCGCCGTCCACGTATTATGGTGGCCAAAATGGGACAAGATGGACACGACCGTGGTGCAAAAGTGGTGGCCACTAGCTTTGCCGACTTGGGATTTGACGTGGATATTGGGCCATTGTTCCAAACTCCAGCAGAAGCAGCGAAACAAGCCGTAGAAAATGATGTTCACATCCTAGGTGTTAGTTCTCTCGCTGCTGGTCACAAAACCTTGGTACCACAGGTAATTGCAGAACTGGAAAAACTAGGTAGACCTGACATTATGGTAGTTGTTGGAGGGGTGATTCCTCAACAGGATTACAATTACCTCTATGAAGCTGGCGTAGTAGGGATCTTCGGTCCTGGTACGGTGATCGCTTCAGCAGCTAGCAAGATTCTAGATGTAATGATTGAGAGCGCTAAATGAGCGCACTTCTTATAAACACAGAAAGCCCGATTGCTGATGCAATCGGGCTTTCTTTTTGGGATAAAGCAATTACATGCTATTGATGTGTGCTCGATCGCATAATCTTATTCACCGCCTCATTGACGTTCAACGAAGCAGCCTCTTGACGAGGTGGGAATTCACGGAAGGTTTCCAAGTGATCCCTCAAAATACCAATAGCTGGCTGCAATGTCCAAGACTTCTGCATTATCAAATGGAAGCCTGTGACATCATCGTACTTTTCGTAAGGATCCTTTCTAAGGTTGAACAGCTGAGGCATAGTGTGGGTAACCATGTCGTCAAAGTAACGCTCCTTTGTTGCAAAGTGCATCTTCCAAGGTCCTACTCGCAAAGCAGTTAAGCTAGATTCATAATAATAGAAGAAAACATTGCGTGCCGATTCGTCAGACTCGCCTCTCCAATAATCCCAGTTGTTGTATCCATCAATATGAACCTTATAAGTCATATTGCCGATCTTCTTCCCTTCTTTCAGTTCTTCAGTTAGATCATCTTCACCAAGAGCAGCCATAACGGTTGGAACTACGTCTTCGTGAGAAGAAATGCCATTGCGGATTAACCCTGCAGGAATGTGCCCTGGCCATCTGACCATGAAAGGAGCGCGAACACCGCCCTCATAGGTGGTCATTTTCTCGCCTCGGAATTGCGTTACGCCCGCATGTGGCCATGTGCTTTGTTCCGGACCGTTGTCCGTTGTATAAATCACAATGGTATTCTCATCAATTCCCAGTTCTTCCAAATAATCTAACAACTGACCTACATGTCCATCGTGTTCTATTAAACCGTGACCAAATAAGTCCAAATCTGTGCTAATATCCGTAGCAAGATTGGCTGATTCCTCCTTGAGGTGCGTATACACATGCATACGGCTGGTGGCATGCCAAATAAAGAATGGCTCGTCCGCATCGACCGCTTCTTTCATAAAGTTCTTAGAACGCGCTACAAGCTCCTCATCAAAGGTTTTCATGCGCTCACTGGTCAACTGACCAACATCTTCAATTCTACCATCTGAATACGAATGGATAATTCCACGAGGTCCGTACTGCTCAAGAAAAGCAGGGTCTGAAGGGTAATCCGCTTGTTCAGGCTCTTCGGAGACATTTAAGTGGTAGAGGTTTCCGTAGAATTCATCAAAACCGTGCGCGGTTGGAAGATGTTCATCTAAGTCGCCCAAGTGATTCTTCCCAAACTGTCCCGTCCTGTACCCAAGTGGTTTGAGCAGCTCGGCAAGTGTAGGGTCCTCTTTCTTAATCCCCAGTGGATTTCCAGGCTGACCGACGGTTGTAAGTCCAGTTCGTACGGGATATTGCCCCGTGATGAAAGCCGCTCTACCAGCGGTGCAACTAGGCTGAGCATAATGATCCGTGAATATCGCTCCTTCTTTTGCTATTCGATCAATATTAGGAGTGGGATATTGCATACCCAAAGTGTAACAGCTCAGTGAATTAGGCGCCACATCGTCTACCATAATAACGAGGATATATAGGTCTATCCTGAGCATAGCCCACAAGGGATAAAAGCGCAAGTGCCGCTGCTGAAAGAAATTGAAATTTTATGTGCTTCATAAATTGTTGGATAAGGTTTCTTCTAAAGTACAAAAAGGAAAAATCAATACCCATAGACCAGGAAGAAGGCGCTCTACCACCCCTTCATTCAACTGAACGCATCTTATCTTTGCTGAAAACACATGCACCCATGTTTGGAGGAATGAAAGATATGATGGCTCAATTGCAGCAAGCCCAAGCTAAAGTGGAAGAAGCTAAAGCTAGATTGGACACCATTACTGTTGAAGGTAAATCGAGCAACGGCAAGGTTGTAGCTGTAGTGACAGGCAATAGAAAAGTGGTTGACTTAACCATTGACAGCAGTTTGGAAGACACCGAAGAAATTGCCGACCTTGTGGTGATTGCTATGAATGATGCTCTCGCCAAGGCAGAAAGTGTAAACGAAGCTGAAATGGGAGCTGCTGCTAAATCATCAATGCCGAATATCCCAGGAATGGGAGGAATGTTCGGAAAGTAAAAATCCAATGGACGAGCAGAAGAAGTCTTCCGCTTTAAGCGAAGTTGCAGGTGTTGAAGGTCAATCCTCCATCAACCCTAATCTGTCACATTTCAAGCACAAACGACAGAGAGAAGATTCAACATCGCTCGTTGAAAGAATGCGCGAAGGTGATCGATCTGCTCTAAGTAGAGCGATTACCATAGTTGAAAGTACTCGTCCAGCAGATTATCCTCTAGCCGACGAGCTGGTAACGGCTTGTTTACCCCATTCTGGGAAAAGTATTCGAATTGGAATTACAGGAGTTCCCGGTGTTGGCAAAAGCACGTTCATTGAACGCTTCGGCCGACAGTGGATAGAAAAAGGCCACAAGGTAGCTGTGCTTGCTGTTGATCCTAGTTCGGCAAAAACCGGAGGAAGCATCCTCGGCGATAAAACACGCATGAATCTTCTATCTCAAGAAGAAGATGCCTTCATCCGCCCCAGTCCAAGTGCGGGAAGTTTGGGTGGCGTTGCTCGAAAAACTCGAGAATCAATCATTCTATGTGAAGCCGCTGGATACGACATCATCATCATTGAAACAGTAGGGGTTGGACAGTCTGAAATCAGTGTAAAGCGGATGGTCGATTTGTTTGTTCTCCTGCTCCTTCCTGGCGCTGGCGACGAATTGCAGGGCATCAAGCGTGGCATTATGGAAATGGCCGATGTCATCTTTCTGAACAAAGCCGATAGCGGACAGGAACGAAAGGCACAACTCGCCGCAGGAGAGGTTCGAAGAGCCCTTAAACTCTATCCAGAAGATCCCCGTGGATGGACTGTTCCTGTTCAACCCATATCCGCCATGGATGGAACTGGACTCCCGGAAGCACTAGATGAAATCGAAAAATTCCAACGACACATGACCCTCAAGGGACACTGGGATCAATTGAGATCTGAACAAGCTGCATGGTGGTTTGACGACACGGTTGGTGAATTCCTAAAAGCACATTGGTTTGCTCAAGAAGACAAAAAAGCGGCTTATGAAGCCGCTTTAAAGAGTGTATCGACTGGCGAAATGAGTCCACTCGCAGCCGCAAGAAAATTGTTTTCTTAAAATTCTCTGTACGCTTCGTTCTTGAGAAAGTGAATGGCATTTCGAGTCGGAAATGTCCCCAACTCCATGGCGTGCTCCAAAATCTTCTTACTCAAATCTACTCCTGTAGCATTTGCAGGGAGTTGCGCTGCAACGCGATTAACGATGCTCACTGTTGCAGATTTTGCTGTGACAACCATTTGCCAAGCTTCTTCTGAAACGTAAATCTGCTGACTCAAGTTGTATTCAAACTCATTGCGAATAGCCTTCAATAAGAGAGACTGATACTCAGAAGCCGTCAAACCTTTAGCCGGAGTTCGAACCAACAAGCTATTTGGAGTAATGCGCTCTAGAAAGAGCGTGATGCGCTCAAAGGCCTGCATTCGAATGGGTAACGCCTGCTTCTGAGCCTCTTTACGAATAAAGTAAGCCCTTCTGTTCTCCTCATTTTCCGTGAAATTGGAAAGCATGAGATAGGCTAGAAGCAGCATGAGAAGTGCAGGGAAAGTATATTTCAGTATCTCGAGAAAAATCTCCATTGGTAGCTATTTTGAAAGGAACACAAATATCGAAAAAAAAATGCCCTGCCGATATCTATCCTCACACTTCTGAAAACCTTTACATTTGTTGTTTAATTCGCTGAAATATGACTGAACAGCTCTCAACGCGTGTACAAGCGTTGGAACTTCCGATGACAATTGAAATGTCCAAGAAGAGTCGCGAGCTTGCGGCTAAAGGAGTAGACGTAATTAGTTTGAGCCTAGGTGAGCCGGATTTTGATACTCCAGACTTCATCAAAGAAGCGGCTATCGAAGGCATCCACCAAAATTACAGTCACTACATGCCGGTTCCGGGTTTTACCGACTTGCGTGAAGCTATAGCAGCGAAATTTAAGCGTGATAACCACCTCACCTATGGGGTTGATCAAATCATTGTAAGTACCGGAGCCAAACAAACATTGGCAAACCTAATGCTCAGCTTGATTGAGCCCGGCGACGAGGTAATCATCCCCGCTCCGTATTGGGTGAGCTATTTAGATATGGTGAAGTTTTGCGAAGGTGTTCCTGTAGTTGTTGAGAGCAGCATCGAAACAGGCTACAAAATCACACCAGAGCAATTGGAAGCATCGATTACGGATAAGTCGAAATTGATGATTTTCTCTTCTCCGAATAACCCTTCAGGCGCAATGTACAGCGAAAGCGAGCTCGAAGGATTGGCACGTGTTCTCCGCAAATACCCGAACATCTTTGTAATTAGTGACGAGATCTACGAATTGATTCAATACGGCTACAAGCACACCAGTATTGCTTCATTAGACGGAATGTACGATCGCACCGCTACCGTGAATGGATTGTCGAAAGGCTTCGCCATGACGGGCTGGAGAATTGGTTACATGGGCGCCCCTGCTTGGGTAGCAAAAGCATGTGACAAAGTTCAAAGTCAGTTTACTAGCGGCACCAATAGCATTGCACAACGCGCTGCCATCGCAGCCGTTTCTACTGAGCCTTCACAGATTCAATACATGATTGATGCCTTCACTGAACGACGCACCAAGATGCTGAATTGGCTAGGTTCGCTGCCAGGATTTAGAACAAGTAACCCAGAAGGTGCGTTCTATGTATTTGCCGAAATTTCTGAATTGATCGGAAAATCATTCAACGGTAAAGTAATTGAAAACGACATGGACCTCTGCATCTACTTCCTCGAAGAAGGACATGTGAGCAGTGTTCCAGGTTCGGCCTTTGGTCTACCAGGTCACATTCGCTTTAGTTACGCCGCTTCCATCAGCGAATTGGAAGAAGCCTACAAGCGACTGGCGGTAGCCATTGATAATTTGAGCGCATAATCCTATGTCAGATTCGCTGAAGAGACGAGTCAATGCCTTTCGAGAACGGGTCAACATCAAACTGTATGACAGTAGAGATCGCGTTTTAAAAGACTTGCGCACCGCTGGGGTGCTCATTTCTTCATTGACCATCTTCGTGCTTATCTATTTTCACGGATTCCAACTGGATCTGCCAGAAAGGGCGGTTGTGGAGTTCACCGTGAAGTTCTCCATCGGATTCTATCTACTCAAATATGTGATTGAGTTCATTTATTCCTTTTCGCCTATTCAACACCTGAAGGAGACGAAATGGGAAGGAATACTCATGGCTTTCCTGTTCCTAAACATCTTATCCATCAACATCTTCGGGACCGAGATCATGGGTTTCTTAGGAGGAGTAATTGGGATGGAAACCCTCGATCAATTCTTTATCCTCTTTATTCAGGGGTACTTTCTACTCATCGTATTCTTAGAATTGGGAAAGGCCAGTACTTTTCTGCCCTTTGCCTCATTGAGCCCTCCTGCCCTTCTGGCCTTGTCGTTTATTTTTCTGATTCTGATTGGAAGTGGACTACTTATGCTGCCAGAGATGACGGTACCCGGGAAGGTTCTGACATACGGTGAAGCCCTGTTTACGAGCATATCCGCCAGTTGTGTTACAGGGCTTCAAGTGGTAGATACGGCCACCCACTTCTCATTCAAGGGGCAATTTTTAATTATGTTGCTCTTCCAATTGGGAGGCTTGAATATCATCTCCTTTGCCACCTTCTTTGCCATTTTCACCAAAAAGGGAATCGGCATCCGTCACCAGAGTTTGATTCAAGCGAACTACAGCAATGAATCCCTCACTTCAAGCGCAGAACTCTTCCGAAAGATCATCCGCTTCACCTTTCAAATTGAAGCACTCGGTGCCTTGCTCATTTTCTTTAGCTGGGGAGATCACATGACCTTCAACTCTTTGGGGCAACGAATTTTCTACAGCTTCTTCCACTCCATTTCAGCATTCAACAACGCAGGATTCTCCCTCTTCACCAATGGTTTAATGGAGTCTCCGATTCAGCAATCCTACTTGCTTCACATCGTCATTGCGTGTATCATTATTTTCGGCGGACTCGGCTTTGGAACCATCAAAGATCTATTCACCTTGCGACAAGTTCGTGAGCGGATGCAGAAGCCTTGGAAGACGCTGACAACGGGATCAAAAATTTCACTGTACTCAACAGGAGTCCTCTTGGCGCTGGGGTTCATTGTGTTCTTTGCACTCGAATACAACAATACGTTGAGCAATACCTCAACGAGTTCCAAGGTGGTTACTTCCTTCTTCCAATCGGTTACCACAAGAACAGCTGGATTTAATACGGTAGATATAGGTTCTCTTACTCTACCTGTACTCATCTTTTTTATCTTTTTGATGTTCATTGGAGCATCAACTGGATCTACAGGGGGAGGTATTAAAACGAGTACGTTTGCACTTGTGTTCCTCTCCGCTTGGGCTACCATTCGAGGAAAGAAAAAGGTTGAAATCTTCAAACAGACCATTCCATGGGAGTTGCTTAACCGCGCGTTTAGCATCTTCTTGTTCTCGGCTACTACCATGCTTGTCGGTATATTCATTCTGGCTATATCCGATTCGCATTTGGGATTAGCTCGACTCGCTTTTGAGGAAGTGAGTGCCTTTTGTACTGTGGGACTTTCAACGGGAATAACGGCGGAACTCAGCGGAATGGGAAAAGCCGTGATTATGGTCTCCATGTTTATCGGTAGAATTGGAACCATCACTCTTGCCTTTGCCTTGAGCAGTCGCAAGCGAGAGTCGAACGACTATAAGTATCCGAAGGCCAACTTCATGGTGGGTTGATGGAGAAGATCAACATCTTTCCTGTAGATAGTGTAAACCTTCTTCAAGCTAAATCGTTTACCTACCTTTGCACCCGTTTTCATACACGCAATAATTGCACACTATGGCCGAAGTAAAGCCTTACGCCTCTAAGGAGGGATCTAAAAAGCAGCAAGTAGCTGAGATGTTCGACAACATTTCTGCACGCTACGATTTCCTCAATCACTTCCTTTCTATGGGAATTGACAAGGGATGGAGACGTAAAGTAGTACGCATGATTGGGGCGAAAAACCCAAGCACCATATTGGATATAGCCACAGGAACAGGTGACCTCGCCATTGCCCTATCTAAAATTCCAAACACTCAAATTACCGGTTTGGATCTTTCTGCGGGCATGTTGAAAGTGGGAGAAGAAAAGATTGAAAAGAAAGGACTTACTTCTCAAATTTCCCTTCAACAAGGAGATTCTGAAAACCTACCTTTTGAAGACAATTCATTTGATGCTATTACCGTAGCCTTTGGTGTGCGCAACTTTGAAAACCTCGAAAAAGGACTGAGCGAAATACACCGCGTGGTTAAGCCCGGTGGAACCATTGCAGTGTTAGAATTCTCTCAACCAACAGGTTTCCCTTTTAAACAAGTATATCGCTTTTACTTCAAGTACATCCTTCCTACCATTGGTAGATTGGTGAGTAAAGACGAATCGGCATATACCTATCTTCCTGAATCGGTAGATGCTTTCCCTTATGGAGATCGCTTTGTTCAAATCTTGAATAAACTCGGATTTAAAAAGCCAGTTGCCAAAGAAGTTACCTTCGGCGTAGCAACAATTTACACGGCTACAAAATAAGATGCTCTCAGCATCGTTCTCCCCATGTTGAAACACTTTAAGTACATATTCCTTTTTCTTCTTGCCACCTCTTCACTCATTTCGAAGGGACAGTCAAGGAACCTGCGTTTGTATGACCAAAGACCTATTCACTTTGGTTTCTATGTAGGTATCAACATGTACGACTTTCAATTGAGGATGAAGGAGGACATTTCCCAAGTAGCCGACTTCTACGGAGTTCGCTCTGAAGTGAGTCCTGGTTACAGCATCGGTATTGTTTCGGATCTACGCTTAGGTCACCACCTCAACTTTCGTTTTCTTCCCTCATTCGTGAATACGGAGAGAACGCTTTACTTTGACATGGTGAACAAATACAGCGGGGAGAGATTGATCCAAGAACGAAAGATTGAAAGCTCGCTCGTTCAAGCTCCATTTGAACTGAAACTGAAATCTGACCGAATTGAAAACCACAGATGGTACGTTCTTACGGGCATCACTTTTTCATTCGACCTTGCCTCTAAAGAAAAAGTAGAAGACGATTTGATCTTCAAATTGAAGTCATCCGACCTTTCTTATGATTTCGGCGTTGGAATGGACATCTACTTTGAGTACTTCAAACTCTCTCCACAGATCAAAGCATTTTTTGGGGTGAATGACCTCACCGTTCAAGACGGAACCGTTCCTGTTTCTGGTCTAGAAAGTACCCGCACCCGAGGAATACTTTTCTGCCTCACTTTCGAATAAGATGAATGCATTTGCTAGGCATCGAGAACGACTCTTAAGCACAGACAAGAGTCGAGCGGTTGTATTCATGCTCATTTCTGTGGTGTGCTTCTCAGCCATGAACTTGGTTGTGAAATTCTTGGGAAACATACCCGCTCCAGAATTGGTCTTCTTCCGAAGTGTGGTTTCATTCACCTTGAGCTTGTATTTCATCAAGCGTCGGAACCTGAGTCCATTCGGGAACAACAAAAAATGGTTAATAGCCAGAGGAGTCTTCGGAGTTACTGCTCTCACCACCTTCTTTTACACACTTCAGGAGCTTCCACTCGCCACAGCCATCACGCTGCAATACCTTTCCCCTATTTTCACAGCAATTTTCGCCACCCAGCTCCTCGGTGAAAAAGTAAAATCCTATCAATGGTTGTTCTTCCTGATCTCCTTTGCAGGAATCGCCATGATCAAAGGATTCAACGAAGATGTAGATTTGAAGTTCTTGCTACTCGGCGTGATGAGCGCGGTTTTTGCGGGATTAGCCTACAATGCGATTGGCAAGGTAAAACACACCGACAATCCCGTCGTGGTGGTATTCTACTTTCCCTTAATCGCAACACCTATCATGGGAGTAGTGAGCATTTTCTACTGGGTACAACCCATAGGATGGGAATGGTTATTATTGATATTGATGGGCGTTCTTACGCAAATCGCTCAGGTATATATGACCAAAGCATTCCAATCGAGTGCCATCAGCGGACTAACGGGGATGAAATACTTGGGGGTGGTATTCGCACTTGGATTCGATTTCTTCATCTTCCATGTAGCCTATCAACCCATGGCACTTTTGGGAATTGGCCTTGTGATCGCAGGGGTTCTTCTCAACCTATTCTTTAAACCGAGAAAGACCAAGAAGATTAAGGTCGGTTGATTTCTGCCAAGAGAATTCCGGTAGCCATGGCCACATTGAGACTTTCAGGACCATGCTCACCAAATCTTGGGATACTTACCACATTTTTAGAGAGTTCAACGAGTTCGTCACTCGGCCCTACTCCCTCATTCCCCATAATCAAAACACAATCGGAAGCCCAATTCACGGAATAGTGGGATTCCCCGTCCATATCCGCTACATAGGCTTTACCTCCTTCACTCACAAAGGTAGAAACCGCATCTGGGAGATGACAAATTTTGGGACGAACTCGAGCGAGGGATCCCATGGACGATTGTACCACTTTGGGATTCCAAATGTCTACACAGTCTTCAGATATCCACACTTCATCCATTCCAAACCAATCTGCCAACCGAATGATGGTTCCCATATTTCCAGGATCTCTTACCCCATCCAATGCGAGCACTCTCCCCTCCATCTGAATCGATTCAACGGTGGGCATTTCGAACACAGCCAATACGGTATTTGCGGTTTCGAGCCGACTTATCCCTTTCATTTCTGCAGGAGAAATGCGTACCGGTTCCCCTTGAATTCCTTTGGGAACTTCGTACGAATCTGTGGCAAACCAATATTTACGCACAAAGCCAGCAATTAAGAATTCCTCAACTACCTTAGGGGTCTCAGCAATAAATACCCCTTCTTTGTACCGAAATTTCTTTTGTTGAAATTGGTTAATTCGTTTGGTGTCATTCTTGCTGATCACGGCTCGATCCGGTTAACTTTGTAGACGTCTATGATAAAAACTCTGCTTCGATACTTTGGACTGTTGGTCCTGTTTCTCTCGCTTGGTGCGTGCAATTTAGGCAAATGGATGCCTGAAGGCGAATACCGGCTAGATAAAAACACCATCGAAGTAGACGGAAAGGATGCTCCAGACAACGTTTATAACATCATCAAGCAGAAGCCTGCTCCTACTGGAGAAAACTGGATTTACACTTGGGGAAACCCCAATAAGGAAAAGGGCTTTAGCCGATGGGTATCCGATCGAGGTACTCCACCTACCGTCCTGAACTTGTCGCTTGTACAGCGTACCCAAACACAGCTTGGATACTACTATTTTAGCAAGGGATATTTCTACAACGTGGTTTCCTATGAGATCGTCCGCGACTCTTCCGACCGAGATGCTGAAGTGATCTACAACGTTCATCTTGGCCCTCAGTACCACATCTCTGATTTCGAGTATGTGATTCCCAGCGAAGCCATTGTAGGACTCACCATGCGAGATACTGTCAATCGCATCATTTCTCCTGGCGATCCTTACGACGAGGGAAAACTTGAAGAAGAGCGAGCGAGAATTGCCACATATTTTCGAAACAACGGCTTCTACGGATTCAGCAAAGATTGGATTAGCTACACCGCCGACACGACCATGGGCAATCAACAAGTGAAGGTGATCGTGGAAATCATGGATAGGCCCATCCGAACAGAAGATAGCACCTACACTGTTCCTCATCAGCTGTATACAATCGGAGAAGTCTACATCGATTACGATTTTAACTACCTCCAGCCTAAGGCAACGTATAACGACACCATTATTTACAAAGGCTACGATTTCCTCATCCGAGAAGAGGAGACCTATCACCCTCATTTGATTACCCGAGCCATACACTTCAAGAATGGTGATACCTACAACGCTACTTCGGTGAAAAACAGTTACACGCACTTGAGTTCCTTGGGTGTCTTTGGAGCCTCTGAAATTGAATTCAACCTTCGCACGGACACCAACGTAATTGATGCATACGTCCGACTAACACCCCTTCCAAAACGTTCCTTTACTGCCCAGATGGAAGGAACCAACACCTCAGGAAACTATGGCATTGCGGGAAATATCACACTCCTCAACCGAAACCTGTTTGGAGCGGGAGAAATATTTGATTTGAGTCTCAAAGGAGGTATTCAAGCTCAGGTGAATTACAGTCAGGCTGAAGACAACAACCTCTTCAACACCTACGAACTGGGTGCAGAGACAGGGATTACTTTTTCAAGATTTCTCATTCCACTTCGGTTCCAAGAGAGATTCCCGAAGCGGATGCGTCCCACCACACGCATCAACACCTCCTATAGTCAACAAACCCGTATTGAATTTCAACGCCGAATTTGGAAAGTCGGCATGAGCTACCAATGGAAAGAGAGCGATGAAAAGACTTGGCAGTGGGCGGTTTTGGACTTCAACTATGTGAACCTACTCGACGCCGACGATCAGTACATCAACTCCCTATTCTTTAAAACGGGATTTCAAGACAACTTGATTTTGGCCCAGCGAATCACCTACACCTACGCTCCATTTGATCGTCCCAATGCTATTAGCCGACACTTTTTACGAGGTTCCTTTGAAGGTTCGGGTAATGCGCTCTGGGTTGCGGATCGCCTCACTGGTTTTACCAAAGATCCTGAAACCGGCCAGGGTATGCTCATGGACGTTCCCTACGCACAGTACATTCGCGCTGATTTGGATTATCGTCACTACTTGCGCACGGGGCTCAACTCCCTATTTGTAACCCGTGCCTTTGCTGGGGTGACCTACAACTACGGAAACTCTCCATTCCTTCCACCTTTCGAGAAAAACTATCTGGCGGGTGGTTCACAAGATATCCGTGGGTGGATCGCCTATCGATTAGGTCCGGGAGGGCTACCCAATGTTGTTTACGACACGGCCAATTATGCCGCCGTAGCTCCCGTAAAACTGATGATTAACCTCGAGCAGCGGTTCAAACTTATCGGTAACCTAAACGGTGCATGCTTCGTGGACATCGGTAATGTATGGTTGTTCAACCGTGATTACAGAAGCAGCGATATCCCAGGTATTCCCGACGATGTGATTGAAACCATGAAATTCAATTACAAGACCTTTATTCGTCAGAGTGCGGTGGGTACGGGGCTAGGTTTGCGCTATGACTTCGGCTTCTTCCAACTGCGATTAGACGGGGGGATAAAAGTCTGGGACCCAACGGAGCCCGAAGGGCGACAATATGTGTTGGACGGACTTCAATGGAGAACCGTTACCTTCAACTTCGCACTGGGCTATCCTTTTTAATTAGCCTCTTCTCTCTCGATTCGGCTAAACTTACTACTTTAGGCCACTTGAACTCGAAAGATTAAGCGAACACAGATTAGGCCTTTCTCCACCGGGTAAAAAGTTCTAATTTTGCCATCTATCCTACGGGAAATTGAAAATCGACTAAACAAATTATCCTATGTCATACGCTAAAATCCAGGAGCTTCTGGGTAAAGACGCCAGCTATTTGTTGGAGCACGAGAGTAAGACTATTTCGAAAGATCAAATTCACCTTCCTGGAGGAGACTTTGTAGATCGCATGTTTAGAGACACCAACCGCAGTATTCCTGTATTGAGAAGTCTTGAAACACTCTACGGAAACGGCCGCCTAGCAAACTCAGGTTACTTGAGCATCCTTCCTGTTGACCAAGGCATTGAACACAGTGCGGGTGCATCTTTCGCTCCAAACCCAATCTATTTCGATCCTGAAAACATCGTTAAGTTGGCGATTGAGGCGGAATGTAACGCAGTAGCTTCCACCTTTGGTGTATTGGCTTCTGTTTCTAGAAAATACGCACACAAGATTCCATTCGTAGTTAAGATCAACCACAACGAGTTCCTTTCACATCCTGCTCAGTACGATCAAACAATGTATGGCAGCGTTGAAGACGCTTGGAACATGGGAGCTGTTGCTGTGGGTGCAACCGTATATTTCGGTGCAGAAGAATCTCGTCGTCAACTTTTAGAAGTTGCTGAGGCATTTGAGCGCGCTCACGAGTTGGGTATGGCTACCATCCTTTGGTGCTACACACGTAACCCGGGCTTCAAGAAAGATGGAGTAGATTACCATACTGCAGCTGACTTGACTGCCCAGGCGAATCACTTGGGTGTAACGATTCAAGCCGATATCATCAAACAAAAACTTCCTACCAACAACGGAGGATATACCAATATCAATTTCGGAAAAACTCACCCTAAGGTGTATTCTGAATTGAGCAGCGATCACCCAATTGACTTGACGCGTTACCAAGTGGCTAACTGTTACATGGGACGTATTGGCTTGATTAACTCAGGTGGTGCATCAGCGGGTGACAGTGATTTGGCAGAAGCCGTTTCTACTGCTGTAATCAACAAAAGAGCCGGTGGTCAAGGATTGATCCTTGGTCGTAAAGCATTCCAACGTCCAATGAAAGAAGGTGTTGAGCTTCTCAACACGGTACAGGACGTTTACTTGAGCGACGAAATCACTATCGCATAATCGAATAAAACAACACCGTATGGGTTGGTTTAAAAGAGATAAAGAGGGAATTACCACAAGCACGGAAGACAAGAAGGAAACCCCGGAAGGTCTATGGCATAAGTGTCCAAAGTGTAAGGTAATTGTCTCGGTAGAAGAGCATCAGCAGCATCTTTGGGTATGTGGAAACTGTGGTTACCACGACAAAATTGACGCAGCTGAATACTTTAGCTTCTTGTTTGACAATGGAAAATGGACTGAACTCGATGCCAACATGACATCGGTGGATCCATTAGAATTTAGCGATACCAAGAAGTACGTTGACAGACTTGAACAAGGCAAGAAGAAATCTGGATTGAAAGATGCGGTAACCACGGGTTACGGCGAAATGGACGGCATTCCAGTAACGATTGCAGCCATGAACTTCCGCTTCATCGGAGGCTCGATGGGATCTGTAGTAGGTGAAAAGATTGCTCGCGCTATAGATCACGCATTGAAGAACAATCAAGCATTCATCATGATTAGCAAGTCCGGAGGGGCTCGTATGATGGAAGCTGCATTCTCTTTGATGCAGATGGCCAAGACTTCTGCTAAACTCACCTTACTCGACAAAGCGGGATTGCCCTACATTTCATTGCTAACCGATCCAACCACGGGTGGAGTTACGGCTAGTTTTGCCATGTTGGGAGACATCAATATCGCTGAGCCAGGTGCCTTGATTGGTTTTGCGGGACCACGTGTTGTAAAAGAAACCATCGGTAAAGACCTTCCAGAGGGATTCCAAACCTCTGAATTCTTGCTTGAACATGGTTTCTTAGACTTCGTAACCGAACGCAAAAAACTCAAGCACAAAATGAGTCAGTTCTTGAGAATGTCACAAAAATCATAACAACAAGCTAGGCATTAAAGATTTTGCTATCTTTGCAGCCTTGTTTAATACAAGTACATCAATAACATCTAATACGATTTAGGAATGTATTTATCTTCAGAAAAGAAGGCTGAGATCTTCGCAGAGCACGGAACAGGTGCTAATGACACAGGATCAGCAGAAGGTCAGATCGCATTGTTTACTTTCAGAATTGCTCACCTTACTGAGCACTTGAAGAAAAACAGAAAAGATTTTAACACCGAGCGTTCATTGGTAGCATTGGTGGGTAAGCGTCGTAAATTGCTTAACTACCTTTACAAAAATGATATCGAGCGTTACCGCGCAATCATCGAAAAGCTTGGTCTACGTAAATAAGATCAAATCGACTAGCGAGAAAGGCAATTCAATGAATTGCCTTTTCGCGTATAATATTGTTTCTAATTGTAACTGAATCGAATTCATGATTCCTACTCCCATAACGCAAGAGATCAAACTCGCTGACGGACGCACTATCACTATTGAAACTGGCAAATTGGCTCGCCAAGCTGACGGTTCTGTAGTTGTGAAAATGGGCGGCACTATGTTGCTTGCCACCGTTGTGTCTAGCAAAGAAGCTAAAGATGGAGTGGATTTCCTTCCACTCACCGTAGAATACCGCGAGAAGTTCTCCGCAACAGGTCGTGTACCGGGAGGTTTTATCAAGCGTGAAGGACGTCCATCTGATGACGAAATCCTTACCATGCGATTGGTAGACCGCGTTCTTCGTCCGATTTTCCCTAAAGATTATCACGCTGACACACAGGTAATCATCAGTTTGATTTCATTTGATCCAGAGGTTGCACCAGACGCATTGGCTGGTTTGGCGGCTTCAGCGGCTATCTCTGTTTCGGATATTCCTTTCAACGGACCAATCAGTGAAGTGCGTGTTGCACGCATCGACGGTGAGTTCGTAATCAACCCTAGCCCGTCCGACAAAGACCGCGCTGATATCGATATGATGATCGGTGGTTCTAAAGAGAGCATCGTGATGGTTGAGGGTGAAATGGATGAAGTGAGCGAAGAGGAAATGCTTCAAGCTATCGAAGTTGCTCACAAGGCAATTATCGAGCAATGTGAAGCGCAAGAAGCGCTTGCAGCTCAGGTTCCATCTACTGCTACCAAAAGAGAATACAGTCACGAAACGCACGATGAAGAGTTGCGCGAAACAGTGATGAAGGCTACATACGACAAGTGCTATGCGGTTGCTTCAGAAGGCAATCCGAACAAGCACGAGCGCTCGGCAGCCTTTAAGGCCATCTTCGAAGAGTACATTTCAGATTGGTCTGAGGAAGAACTCGCTGAAAAGCTCGGTCTTGCTAAAACATACTTCCACGAGGCTGAATACCACGCTGTTCGCAATTGTTTATTGGACAAAGGAGTTCGCCTTGACGGTCGTAAAACTTCAGAAATTCGTCCAATTTGGACAGAGGTAGATTACCTTCCAGGTGGTCACGGTTCTGCTATCTTCACACGTGGTGAAACACAATCCCTTACTACGGTAACATTGGGTACTAGCCTTGACGTGAACAAGATTGACAACGCGACTTACACTGGACACGAGAAATTCTACCTTCACTATAACTTCCCTCCGTTCTCAACGGGTGAAGCTCGTCCTATCCGCGGAACTAGCCGTCGTGAAATTGGCCACGGTAACTTGGCTCAACGCGCATTGAAGGCTGTAATTCCTGCAGACTCTCCGTACACCATCCGCATCGTTTCTGAAATTCTTGAATCAAACGGTTCGTCTTCTATGGCAACGGTTTGTGCAGGAACTCTTGCACTGATGGACGCTGGTATTCCTATCCGCAAGCCCGTTTCAGGTATTGCCATGGGATTGATCACCGACAAAGAAACAGGGAAGTATCAGATCCTATCGGATATCTTGGGTGATGAAGATCACTTGGGAGATATGGACTTTAAAGTTACAGGTACTCGCGACGGTATCACTGCATGTCAGATGGACCTCAAGATTACTGGTATTAGCGCGCAAGTGATGAAAGAAGCACTTGCTCAAGCTCGTGAAGGACGTCTTCACATCATGGGTGAAATGACTAAATCAATCAGCGAGCCTCGTACTCAGTTGAAACCAAATGCACCTAAGATTGTTGTAGTAGAGATTCCTAAGAGCTTTATCGGTGCCGTTATCGGACCAGGTGGAAAAGTAATTCAGGCTCTCCAAGCAGAAACTGGAACTACGATCTCTATCGAAGAAGATGGCGACAAAGGCATCGTTGAGATTTCAGGTGTTGACCAAGAAGGTATGGACTTTGCTATTAAGCGCATCAAAGAAATCGCATTCGTTCCTACGATTGGCGAAACATACGAAGGCGTTGTTAAAGGCATCCAAGCATTTGGCGCATTCATCGAAATCGGTCACAACACCCAGGGCTTGCTCCACGTATCTGAAATTGATCACAAGCGCATCGAAGATGTGAGCAAAGTGTTCAAAGAAGGAGATCGTGTTAAAGTAAAATTGCTAGCCATGGACGAGAAGGGCAAGATGAAATTGTCGCGTAAAGCATTGCTTCCGAAGCCAGAAGGCGACGACAAGAAGTAAAACATTATACGGACATTCATCGTTCCATTAATCCATAGTATTCGATTGGACATATGAGACAGTTAAAGATCACAAAACAGGTCACCAATAGAGAGACCGCTTCCCTCGACAAATACCTACAAGAAATTGGTAAGGTAGAATTGATTACTGCAGAAGAAGAGGTGGAGTTGGCTCAACGCATTAAGGCGGGAGACCAAATTGCTTTGGAGAAATTGACCAAGGCTAACCTCCGTTTTGTGGTTTCAGTAGCGAAGCAATACCAAAACCAAGGTTTGACTTTGCCTGACCTCATCAACGAAGGAAACCTCGGTTTGATTAAGGCCGCACAGCGCTTTGATGAAACTCGTGGTTTTAAATTCATCTCTTACGCGGTATGGTGGATTCGTCAGTCTATCCTTCAAGCATTGGCTGAACAATCACGTATCGTTCGTCTTCCACTCAACAAGATTGGATCCATCAACAAAATCAACAAGGCATACGCTCAGTTGGAACAAGAGCACGAAAGAGCTCCGTCTGCTGCTGAGATTGCTGAAATGTTGGAGATGGGCGAATCTGACGTAAAAGAGAGCATGCGTAACTCGGGTCGTCACGTATCCATGGACGCTCCTCTGGTTGAAGGTGAAGACAGCAACTTGTACGACGTATTAAATTCTTCGGATTCACCGAATCCAGATGAAGATTTGATGCACGATTCTCTTCGTACCGAGATCGAAAGATCATTGGCTACCCTTACTCCACGTGAAGGTGATGTTATTCGCCTCTACTTTGGTTTGAATGGTCAGCATCCAATGACACTTGAAGAAATTGGTGAGAAATTTGATCTAACTCGCGAACGCGTTCGTCAGATCAAAGAGAAGGCGATTCGTCGTTTGAAACACACATCAAGAAGTAAGATCCTCAAGACTTACTTGGGATAATTACGAATTGTAATTGGTTGAAAGGCTCTTCGAAAGAAGGGCCTTTTTTTGTGGCGAAACAGTCTGAAACATGATTTCCATCATCGAACTTCAATATTGATTCTTTGTACCTTACAGAATAGTCAAACTGTAAGATAATCGACATGAAATCAGAAGTTTCTCCCCGCGTTCTCGTTCAATTCTTAGGTGCTTCTGGAACGGTAACCGGATCCAAGTACCTCATTCATGTTGATGACCACAAGATTCTAGTGGATTGCGGATTGTTTCAAGGGTTGAAGAAACTGCGATTGCTCAACTGGGAGGGCATCCCCACTCCCATCCACGAAATTGATTACGTGCTGCTCACCCACGGTCACCTCGATCACTGCGGATATCTTCCACGATTGGTTAAGAAGGGATATGACAAGACCATTCTAGGTACCGAACCTACTCTAAACATAGCGGCTATTGTACTGAGAGATAGCGCCAAAATTCAAGAGGAAACAGCAAGAAAGGCCAACGCCGAACAATTCACCATACACTCCCCTGCTGAACCGCTGTATTCCGTTAAAGACGCAGAACATACCATAGAGAAATTCCGTCCTGTAGAAGAAGGGGAATGGAAAGACTTATTCAATGGTGTATCTGTTCGCTTTCAACACGTGGGACACATCATTGGCGCGTCCTTCATCGAACTAGATATTCACGGGAAACGATATGTCTTCTCTGGAGATGTGGGCCGTAAAAACGATTGGCTCTTGACCGATCCCAAAAAGCCAAAACGCGCCGATGTACTATTTGTTGAAAGCACATATGGAGACCGAATTCATCCCACCGACGACCCTCTCTTGATCCTCCAAACCCACATTCAAAAAACGTTGGAACGTAAAGGAACCGTCATCATTCCCTGCTTTGCTGTAGAGCGAGCTCAAACCATCATGTACTTGCTCTGGAAGCTCAAGTCGTCTGGACAAATTATGGACGTACCCATGGTAATGGACAGTCCGATGGGAGGTAACGTATTGGACGTTTTTGGTCGATTAGTGGATTCACACGTCCTAAAACCCGATGAATTCGCCCAAATGAAAGAGAGTTTTTGGATAGTGCAGGATATTCGTGAAACCAAATTGATAGTAGCTTCCAATGAACCAAAAATCATTGTGGCCGGCAGCGGCATGCTTTCTGGAGGTAGAGTCCTCACTTATTTAGAACGATATTTAGCCAAGAAAGAAACCACCATTATTCTCTCGGGATTTCAAGCTGCCGGAACTAGAGGTCGAGCATTGTTAGACGGCGCTAAAAACCTCAAGATTTATGGAAACTACTATCCTACCCGAGCGGAGGTGTACAACATGGAAGTTCTATCTTCTCATGCCGACCAAGATGAGTTACTGGATTGGTTGAACGAGATTGAATCCACTCCCGAAAGAGTTTTTATCGTGCATGGTGAGCCGCAAGCTGCCGACACATTTAGGCGAGTATTGAAAGATACCTATCACTGGAATGCTGAGATTCCCGAGCTCTATCAAATCGTTCAGCTTTAACCTCCCGACAAAATACTCAGCACTTGACACATAGGTTCTTTTGAGAACTCGTCTCGCCGTTTGTACCTTTGCCAAAAATTTTTACGACATGGCTATTATCGCCCCTTCCATCCTTGCAGCCGACTTTGCCAATCTTCAACGCGACTCAGAAATGGTGAATCGCAGTGAAGCAGATTGGTTTCACATCGATGTAATGGACGGAGTATTTGTACCGAACATCTCGTTCGGAATGCCCGTAATTCAAGCGATTAAACGCCATGCGAAAAAAACCATGGACGTTCACTTGATGATTGTTCAACCCGAGCGTTACATCGAGGAATTCAAGAAAGTAGGGGCCGATATTTTGACCGTTCACTACGAAGCTTCTACGCATCTTCACCGCACACTTCAGGCTATTAAAGCAGCCGGCATGCAAGCGGGTGTTGCCCTCAACCCACACACCAATGTGAACGTACTAGAAGATACCATTGAAGACATCGACTTGGTTTGTTTGATGTCAGTAAACCCAGGCTTTGGTGGTCAAAAGTTCATTGAGCGAACCTACGAGAAAGTGCGTGCACTCAGAAAAATGATTGATGAGCGCGGTGCATCTACCAAAATTGAAATTGATGGAGGCGTGACCACAGCCAACGCGAAAGCTCTCATTGAGGCAGGTGCCGACGTACTTGTGGCGGGTTCTTTCGTTTTCAGCAGTGAAAACCCAGAAGCGACCATTGCCGATCTTAAGAAGATCTAAGGAAGAATATTTCCATAGAAAAAGGCGCTCAATGAGCGCCTTTTTTATTTCTGCAATTAGAGAATCACTCCTCTTCTTCCTCCTCTTCATTTACCCATTTTTGAAGGTATTTGAAGTGAGAAGTCAGCTCTCCATCTTTTGTCTCTGTAGCTTTCGCTATGATATTGTCCTTGTCTCCTGTAAGCAACTCTGGAAAGATCTTATCGAGAAGCTCTCTTCCAAATCCTTCTGAAGCATCTCTAGGAAGCTCACAAGGCAAATTATCCACGGCCTGCACGCCAATACTGCCCTCTGTTCCCAATGGAACCTCCTTTTCTGTTGCAGGATCATAGGCATAGAATGGGTTGGCAATGGTAGATGGTCGAAGTGTTGAAGCAACAGGCCCATCAATGTCACATGAAATATCAGAAACAAAAGAAATATTGAACTCAGGCTTCTTGATATCGTCTCTTGTGAAAATATAAGGCGACCCCTCCCCCCAATAATGACACGCTAAATACATATCTGCATTCACTGCAAAACGCATAAAATCACTTTCGTAACTCTCTGGATTTTGGTAGAAATCATTTCGAGTGGCCACCAATCCATCAATGCGCTTATTGTAGTCTAGCACGCCCAATTGGCAGAACACAGGGTGATCAAATTCGCTTTCGGTAAACTGACGAGCAGAGACCTTTTCGATGTTCAGCGAATTGAGGACTTCCATGGCACCTTTCGCCACACGTCCTTGTCCTGTCATTACAATCTTGAAATGCTCTGGTAGGTTCACTTTGGAAAATTCCTCTTCCATTTCCGCTCTGTCGTGGCACTCATGAGCGGGTCGCAATTCGTATCTACCGGTTGCTGCACCATATCCACGGAAACCGTTATAGGCTCCCACAATACCTGCGTATCTTCCAAAACCGATCAATCGTGTACCGTTTGTGCCTTTCAGCACTTCATAGTCGATTAATTCAATCTCCTTTTCTAAGATACTTTGCAACAAATGTCTGTTGTACGGTTGTTTTTTGAAGGTATGTGAGAAGAACATATATGCCTTTCCAGGAATCAGCATATCTACAGGTACCTCCTTCACTCCTAACAATAAATCGCAATCCTTCACATCGTCTACAACTTCAACGCCAGCCGCCCGATACTCATCATCTGTAAAAGCTCTAATGGGACTACTCTGAGCAACAATGCGAACATTTGGAAAGGATTCCATCAATTCGACACATTGTTGCGGACTCATCGGCACTCTTTTATCGGGTGGATTTTTTCCTTCTCGAATTAAGCCGATTTTCACGATTTGGGTCATGGGTGTGGATTGAGATGCGAAATTCGACAATATTCGGCAAAGAGTGAAATATATTGTAACACTTCGCGTATAACTCACAAAGAAGTGTAACCGTGACGCTAAAAAACACACAAACTGTTAAGGTGAATAATACTTGTCAATGGTATGCTTTCTACCTAACTTTGTAAGTTCCTTCTGGGGCTGACTGGTTTTGACAGCAAGATGAAGGAGTGTGTAAGCATGCCGAGCCATGAGGTTTACGCTCGTTAAACAGGAGCTTCATTTTTATAACAGGCGAAAATAACTACGCGCTTGCCGCTTAATCCATTCGATAGAAGGATTTAGCTAATCCCGTACAAGGTACGGGAGTGAGCCATCTCTCAGAATCCCTGACCAGCGGAGTCTGATCCAGAGGTGTTGTAAAAGTTGGGATAGAATTATTGGTGGTACGGAGGTAATTCGAAATTTAGTACCTAAGCTCAAAGGTAGGGTGTCCGCTCCCAGCCCTGAGTCGAAAACCCAATAGTGGAATAAGCATGTAGAAAGCCCATTGTTTCCTTGTTTGGACAGGGGTTCGACTCCCCTCAGCTCCACTAGAAAAATAAATCCCACATCACGACTTAAGCAGTGATGATGGGATTTTTTATTGAGCTCAACTGAGCTTGCTCAAAGTTGAGTGATCTTAAAAATGCCATTGCATCGACCTTAAGGATATCTGGGATTTTCTTGCTTGAGCACCGGAACCGCTATCCAGGAACGGAGGGCGGACGCAAGAGGAGAACACTCCCGATATTTGTACAAGAAAAACCCCCGGCAATTATTTGTCGGGGGTTCTTTGTTCAATCATCTCTTCCACTTCTTCTTCTCCTGCATCGTTTGCTTAATCATCTTGCCGAATTGTTTTTCCTTCTTTCGGCGTTCATGAAGGGAAGTGGTAAATCGCTCTTGCTCCCTGTTGAGCTTCATATAGTTTTCATACAGCTCGGGATCAAGCGCTCCTGATTCGATGGCTGCAAGAACGGCACATCCAACTTCAGCCTGATGAGAACAGTCTTTAAACTTGCAATCCTCAGCCAACATCTGGATAGGATGAAAAGTCAATTCTAACCCTTTCTTGCTATCGGCAATTCCCACTTCTCGAATCCCTGGATTGTCAATCATGAAGCTACCATTCGGAAGTTGCACGATTTCTCGATGTGTCGTAGTGTGCTTACCCCTCTGAACACTCTCACTAATCTCGCTTGTTCCAAAAAGTTCACTTCCAGAAAGTGCATTGATTAAACTTGACTTTCCAACACCAGAAGATCCCAACATACAATAGGTAGCATTCGACTCCATCAAGGCTTGCAAGCTATCCAAACCTCCTGGTTCATGTGTACTTGTATACAATGTCTGCACGCCTCTGAATCTATCTTGAATCAACTTCTTGAACTCTGAAAGTTCAACTTCACTCGCCAAGTCAATCTTGTTTAAGACAACAATTGGCACAATCCCAGAATCGTGGCAAATAGTCAAATACCGTTCAATTCTGTTCAGACTGAAATCCCGTCCAACAGCTTGAACAATGAGGGCATAGTCGATATTCGCAGCAATGATCTGAAAATCATCCTTTCCACCCACCGCTTTTCTTTTCAAGATGGTTTGCCGAGGTAAAACGTGATGAATGATTCCACTACTTCCATCAAACTCTTGAAACAATACCCAATCGCCTACTGCGGGTAAGGAAAGTCGACTGGTAGCAGAATACCTCAAATTACCCAATAACTCTCCCGTTATCTGATCATTTTCGGCTTGGATGATATATCGATCTTTATGCTCTTGAACCACCCTGCCCATCCTTAGAGAAAGGTGACTCATCTCTTTTTTGATTTCGCTTACGATTTTCTCGTAATCGATTTTTTTGGTTGAATTACTTCCCATGAGAATTCATTTAGCTCGAGAAAGCGATGGCTATATCGCCAGGTTTCTCTCGATGCAATTTGTCGGATACTGAAAATTCAATCTCCAATAAAAATAAACATTGTGAATACCGTCACTTCCCGAGCTGTAGAAACTCGGACGGTCGGTTAACTAGAAAATGGATAGCGAGAAGACGATTGCCTTGACAAGCCATCCCTTAAACCGACTCAGCAGATGCTTTATGACGAATAGAAGTAATCATTCAGCAAAAGTGAGATTTCTTTTTGAAAGACTCTGTAACCTAAGCTACTAAAATCCTAACCTCTGAGGAGCTTCGCCATTGATTGATCAAAATACGGCATATGTCGTATTTCACAAACCCGCATGAGATAGGAGCTTTGTCTGTATAAATCTAAGCACATGAAACACCTGTTTACTCTTATTCTTGTTTGTGTATTTGCCTTGAATGGATACGGTCAATTTTGGACGCGGAC
The DNA here is from genome assembly GCF_008933165.1 of Phaeocystidibacter marisrubri. Lineage (NCBI taxonomy): Bacteria > Pseudomonadati > Bacteroidota > Flavobacteriia > Flavobacteriales > Phaeocystidibacteraceae > Phaeocystidibacter > Phaeocystidibacter marisrubri. Next base: position 354,299 of record NZ_WBVQ01000001.1, on the reverse strand, counting down.
TAACGCTTCCATTGCTGCCACCGGAACGGATGCACGAATGCTTGCAACTCATTGTGGCGACACTGTTTTTGGCGTAGCTCCTACCTCTCAAGGCTACTTTCTAACCGTTTCGACTGATAAAGGTGCAACGTGGTCAAGTGGTCAGCCAATTTTCGATACATTGATTGATGGATATACACCAAAGATTGCTGCCATTTACGGCATTCATGACCGTCTATATGCAACCATCAGCTTAGCGAACTCAATCTATTACAATATTTACTACTATTCGGAAGACTTGGGGAACAGTTGGACGGTAGACACAGCCGGACTAGCACGCTCTTTTAACCCGGCATACATTCATCCCTTTGAGATATCTGAGTTGAGTAATGGTTACATGGTGGCTTACAACTCGCTTCAAGGAGCGTATTTCAAACACAAGAGCGGCTCTACCTGGGTTCATCAACCCACATCAAGCTCATGGACGGGAACGTACAACCTCGATTTCACCTATTTCGGAAATACCTGGTATGCCTTGAACAACGCAAACCAGTCCACTGGAGAAGTTTTGAACCGTTCAACAGATAATGGACAAACTTGGTCAACCGTAAATATTAGTGGCCTACCATCTACCTTCACTCCATACAATCTTGTGAGCAATCACGATGACAAAATGTACATTTCTGGAAGTATTGCGGGCACTACACCTAACCGCTTGTACTACTCTGACGATAACGGAGTTACTTGGGACTCTACCAACACGGCTACCTATGGCCAATACACTTACGGCAGTGTTTATATGAGGGATCTTTACGCGGTTGAAGATTACGTTTTCACTACTTTCTATCCAACAACGGGTGATACAGTATCCCGCATTCTAACATCCAACACGGCGATTCCAAACTTCTCTTTGTGCGACGTATCTGGACTTCCAATCTATGCTGCTAACATTTTCTCATTAGCACCTCCCATCTTAAATTACTTCAGCATAGATGATAAACTGTTCATTACTTACTCAGACGACATCTACACTTCCACTCCAGGATTTGTGGGAACAGATCCAGGTATTGGAATGGTAGAGAACAGTGGTACATCATTCAAGGTTTACCCGAATCCCGCCGAAAATGTCATTCACATTGAAGCTGAAAAGGACGAAACAGTTCGCGTATATGATATGAGTGGCCAAATCGTAGACTCGTTTAATGTTCACGCAGGTGAAAACACCGTAGAATTGGACATTCCGAACGGACTATACTTTATTAATATGGGGAATCTCTTTGAACGACTTGTGATCAACAAGTAAGGGCCTCACTCAACCTAAAAAACCAATAAAGGGGACTAGCAATAGCTCCCCTTTTTCATATCAGATTATTTCGCTGTGCAAGCCGGACAGCCTCTAGCTTGGAATGGACTTGAAGCTTCTTATAAATATTCTCAATGTGCTTTCTAACCGTCGGTGGTGAAATAAATAAATTTTCGGCAATAGCTTTGTAGTCCAGTCCTTTACTCACTTGTAGTAGAACGTCGGTTTCGCGATTAGTAAGCTTGACTTGCGCGAACTCCGCTTCTTCCTTAAAGGTGTCCACATTGCGTAAAAGCTGCAACGATTTGCGCGCTATAGACGGCGTCATTGCGGCTCCTCCACCAAGGGTTTGTAAGATGCCCTCATGCAAATCCTGAGGAGATACATCCTTGAGCAAATACCCATCTGCACCTGCTTGTATCGCATCAAAAATTTCTTGATCGCTATCCACCACGGTTAACATCACTACCTTGATTTGCGGATGTTTCTCCTTTAGTCTCTTTGTGACTTCTATACCATTCATTCCTGGCATCTGAACATCCATGAGAACCAGATCCACTTTCTGTCCTGGAACGTACTCCAGAAAATCACATCCATCTTGAAAAACGCCCTTCAAGTGAAAGTCTGAAGAAAGCGATAACTTATCTTCAATCGCCTGCGCCATCAAAACGCTGTCATCTACGATAACTATTGAAAATGAACTCATTCCGTAATCGCTGAGAGGATTAAAGTCACTTGCGTTCCCTCTGTGGAAGAATGAACACTCAACTTTCCATTCAAATCTTGTGAGCGTTTCTTCATCGTTTGCATCCCATTTCCTCGTTTAGGATAATCTCCCAACCCCACACCATCATCAGAAATTGTAAACGAAAGCTCATCGCCTTGCTGTGAAAGTGTTACCTCAATTTTCTTCGCCTTCGCATGCTTCATCGCATTATTCACTGCCTCCTGAATAATGCGATAAACCCCCATTCCTTCTTTGGAATTGAAGTGGATAGTACTGGAATCATCCAATTCATTGTTGAACTCAAAACGAACACCTTGCATGGATTGTCCGGCTTGATTCACAAAGTTGACCAGCCTATTCGAAAGATCTTCTATGGTGATATCCGCTGTATTCATTGCCCAAATAGTGTCTCGCAACTCTCGAATCGTGTCTCGTGTGAAGGAACTGATTCTCTCTAGCCTTGTTTCAACCATCATGTTATCATCTTCACTCAATACCTGCTTTACAGAATCAATGGAAGAAATCACAAAAGTGAGCTGGGTACCGATGTTATCATGTAAATCTCTCGATATCTCCATCCGCAAATCTTGCAATCGATTTTGATTTTCAATGGTAATCTTTGCCAACTTCAACTCTGCTTCTTGCTTTATTTTGGCCTGACGCAATCGCTGTTGTTTATAGATCAATATCCCTATCAAGAGAAGTAGAAAAGAGGAAACTGACAATGCGTATATCCAATAATTCTGCTTCTGAATTTCACTCTTCTGTAGCAAGATTTGATTCTCGCGCTCTACCGACTGATACTTTTCACTCAATTCATCAACTCGCACTTGATTCGCCACTTGATCCAGACTATCACTCAAGTTGGTTTTCCTTTCCAGAAGGGCAATCGCCTGTTCAAAATCACCTAACGCTTTTCGGTTAGAAATGGCGATGTCCAATGCATATTGCTGAATATCTGCAAAACTCAACTTTTCAGACAACTCAAAACATTGATTGAGGTGGGCATCAGACAACTCATATTCGCCTTTCTCATGGTAAAGCTCCCCCAGCGCATAGTGATTTAACATGAGGGCAAATTCATCTCTCATGTTTTCACGATACTCCAAAGCCCTTAACAAATACTCCTCACTTAGCTCTAAACTGTCTTGCTGAAGGTAATTGTAACCGATAAACTCAAGAGAGTATCCAATTCCAACCGAATCTCCTCTTACCAATTGGATCTTTAGTGATGCTTGGTATTCATGGAGAGCCTTTCGTGTTTCTCCCATGTTTTCATATACTGCTCCCCTCTCATTTAATATTCTAGCTCTCCCTTCGTCATCGTCCATTTCATCATGTATCGCAAAGGCTTGAGAGTAGTACCACAACGCTTTCTCGTGATTCTGAAGCTTACGATGTATCCGAGCAATTGCATCGAGAACCCTAGCACTTTCCAATGGCTCCTCCATCTCCTTATAAAGTTCTAAAGCCTTGAGGTAATAGCTCAAGGCAGAGTCCATAACAAAGAGTTTCTGATATGAATAACCTACTGCTTCAGAGAAATATGCCTGATCCTTAATATTGGATTTCAAAGCCAATTCAAGTCCGCCATGCGCCGCCCACTGAGCTATTTTAAATTGGGAGAGTTTGTACGCTTCAAAAGTTTTTTGATACTCGTTCAGCTTATCATTCGTCCCTGTGTGTGAATAGATTAACGAGGACAAACTATCTATAGACGACTGATAATTTGAAGGATAAGCGAAAGTGAGTAAGCCCCAACTGATAAAAAGCGCCGTGATGTAAAATCTCATGGAATCGGAATTGGTAGCCGAAAGATAAATGTTTCACCCTTCAATTAGAAAGTGAAAATTCATATGAATTGATGTATTAATGAATCACAGCCACAAGTCCTGAACACTATTCCGACTTTATTACTAGAATGAATGCAGAGCCCGTTTTACTGAAGGAGTGCTCAGCGAAATCATCACCCTACTCAAAAACGAGGATCAGCCTGAAGCACTTGATAGCGGAACAGGTATAGTTAAAGCAAAAAGAACACATTGTTTGTAAAACGTTTATGATTGAGCACTCACATCTCTTCAAACGCCTTGTACACTGCTAAATGAAGCACATCTCCATGATCACATTCGGGGAAATACGCGAAATGTACGCGTGCAGAATTTGAATCCAGTGCGCTGAGTTTTGCATTTAGAGCCTGAGCTGTTTCACGCATCACAGGGTGTTCGTTTCCCACTCCGATAAATACTTGGTTCATAGACAAAGAATCTATTTCAAATTCAAGTAAGGACTGTTGATCCCACCACAAACTCGGACTAACTATGATGTAATCCTCAAACATCTGAGGTCGCTTCATCAATATTTCGGTCGCAAGTAATCCACCTAAAGATTGTCCGATTATGGTGCGGTGATCTGATGTTCTGTAACGGGATGAAATGAATGGAATCAACTCCTCTTCAAGGTAATTCATGAAATTCTCCGAACCTCCAGAGGTCGGAAGATCTGCTTTATCCTCGGCAACAGTAGTGGGAAAAGTGAAATCTCTTTGTCTGTCTACATTCGAAATTCCAACAACAATAGACTCAGGAAGCAAATCAATCCAAGGCATACTTCCAAATTGCACGAGTCCAACAATGTGAATGAAATCCTCATCCATCGAACCATCGAAAACATAAATCACAGGATAGTTATTTAGCGAATCTGGATGATACGACTCGGGTAGATAGACGTTTACTTCCCTTTCCTCCCCTAATTGATCTGAAAAGATGGTCAACCTTTCTCCTATCACTAAATCCGCTTCACTTGTCAATTTTGCGGTTTGAGCCAGTGAACCGCAAAAACTCCAAACGCCAAAAACAAGAATTAAAAGGACCTTCATGAAATCGTCTTTTTATCATTCTGAGCAGAGATACTAAAATTAATACAGGTATTTTGATCTTGATTATCTTCATTCAATGAAACGATATCTCCTCCTCATCTCCCTGCTATCCATGGCCTGTTTCGGTCAAAAGCCAAGACCAGTATCTGCTAAAGATTCCACGCAAGTTAGGGAACAAGTAAACCAAAGAGTATCTACTCTGGGTGAAGCTTTAGCTAAAACCAATGAATGGAATGAAGTTTCTATTGCTTTTCAAGTAGACACTTCTGCTATTGAACAGCGCTTGAGGTTATACTTAGATATTGATTACTCAACGAGCGGAATGATAAAGTACACCTTGGGTGCAGAAGAAGCTTACGATCAGTTACTGAACAAATACTATCGACTTCTATTGGATAAACTGAATGAGGAAGACCAGAGTACATTAATTCAAGCTCAGAATTACTGGCAGCTATACCGTGAGTCGGAACGGACCTTGAACAGAAAACTTTCCAATGAGGATTACTCAGGAGGTGGAAGTATTCAAGCTGTTTTCACAGCTTCGCGATATTTGGCGATAACCAAGGCTCGAGTTCTTGAGCTTTACCGTTATTTGTTGAGATTTGAGAACGTCACTGATTGAATCGGATCAAATTCATGCTACTAAAGAATACTGAATGAATCGCTCTACCTTCTTAATCACACAAATGGATTGCCCTTCAGAGGAGAACCTCATCCGCATGAAGCTTGAGGGGATTTCGAACATTGCACATCTAGAATTTGACATTCCAAATCGCGAGTTGGCCGTGTTTCATGAAGCGGGTTCAGAAGAAATTGAACACGCCCTTGAAGCGCTAAAACTTGGAAGCAAACTCATTTCTACTGAAACCACAGAGCGCTCCGACTTTGACAGTGATTCTCACCAAAGAAAACTCCTTTGGAGTGTGTTGGGAATCAACTTTGCCTTTTTCATCATTGAGATGATTACTGGGATTTTCTCCCGATCTATGGGATTGGTGGCAGATAGTTTAGATATGCTAGCGGATAGTTTTGTGTATGGCATAAGCCTCTTGGCGGTGGGCAGCACCGTAGTTCGAAAGAAACAAATCGCCAAAATTGCCGGCTATTTTCAAATTCTACTAGCCGTGGTTGGTTTTGCTGAGGTGAGCAGACGTTTTATTATTGGTGAAGAACTCCCTGATTTTACCACGATGTTGGTGGTCTCCATTTTCGCGCTTGGCGCAAATACGCTTTGCCTTTACATCCTTCAAAAATCTAAAAACTCTAAGGAGGCGCACATGCAGGCCAGCATGATTTTCACCTCCAACGATGTGATCATCAATCTCGGTGTCATCGTGGCGAGTATTGCGGTATTCTTCACAAAATCCAACCTACCCGACTTGTTAGTGGGTACCATTGTTTTTGTGCTTGTTATCCGTGGGGCACTTCGAATATTGAAATTAGGAAAGTAGACTGTAGGCTCCGGTCACCCAGCACCAGTCACCAGTCACCAGTCACCAGTCACCAGTCACCCGACACCCTCTCTTATTTCGCTTTAGGGAACTGAACGGTCACCTTGGTACCTACACCAATCTCGCTCTCCATGAAGATTTTTCCGTCGTTTAGTCTGATGAATTCCATCACCAACTGAATACCGGTTCCTGTGCCTGTTTCTCGCTCGGTTCCTCGCGTTGAATCGAATACTTGCTCCTGAAGGATCTGATCTACTCGTCCAGTACTCATTCCCACGCCATGATCCTCTACAGAACAATACACGAAATCAGAATCTTGCTTCACTTCAAAAATCACTTCAGATTCCCTGTTGGAAAACTTGGCTGCATTGCTCAGTAAATTGCGGAAGATCGTTCCCATGTGACTCTTATCCCCCAAGATTAAAGGCGGAGGTTCAGGACAAATCATCCTACACTCAATTTTCTTTCGATTGTACTGCTCTTCAACCAGATTATAGGCATTCTGAAAAGACTCTCGAACATTCACACTCCCTTTAGAAGAAGTGATTCCCTTGTCCATTTGAGCGCGTGCCCAAACCAATACTTCCGTGAGGTTTCCTAACGATTTATCAACGCTCTCATTGATCTTCTCAAAAAAGGCGCGCTGCTCATTCTCGCGAATCTCACCTTCAAGGATTAACTCTGTTACCGATTTGACTTGAGCTAGAGGAGAGCGCAGGTCATGACTGATCAAAGCCAACAATTTGTCTTTGTCTAGATTGGAACGTTCTAGTAATTTTTGGTTGTATTCTAGGAACTGTTTTTGGACGTCCAGTTCTTTATTCTTTTGAATGATCTCAGAGTTACGAATAGCTAAAGCTTCATTCAATTTATTGCGTCTTTGTCCGCTTTTCCATTGGATGTACAAGGCAATGGCCGCTGCCAAAGCCAGCGCGATGGACAACATGAGAAGAGCCGTGTTTCTTTCGAGTGTTAGATCTTGAATGGCTTGCTGATGACTGAGTTTCGCCGCGCGTTCTCGCTCCATTTTGAGGTCTTCCTCGAGCATCACGATGTCGAAGTTGTCATTCAACACATTGTCGCTCATAGCCTTGATGGAATCAGAATACGTCAAGGCCAACTTCCAATCTTCTTCACTCCGAGCGAGGCGCTCCATTCGTCTGAAGACATAACGTTTAGCACCTACCAAACCATATTCCCTACACAATCCAGCTGATTCCTGAAGAAGTCTCCAAGCCCTTTCAGACTCCCCTTGACCATAATAGCTAATCGCTCTTGCGGTTTGGAAATAAACCGTTGCTAGAACATCACCAATTCGCTCTGCCAACACCATGGCAGAATCGGCATAAGCCATGGCCAGTTGATATTTGCCTTGCGCATTGTAGACATCTGCCATAGCTGCTAAAGCAAAAGATCGTTCGCTTTCTCCAGTTTCGTATTTGAGGTTGTATTCTATTGCAAGTTTTGCCAAGATCAAAGCGGTATCTAGCTCCCCAAGCTCCACTCGAATATTGGAAAGGTGCATGTACAAACTCGGCAAGCCCATGGAATCATTTGTCAAGAGCGTTTGTGCAATGGCCTCATCACAAATGGCAGCAGCCTTCTTGTACTCTTCAAGCTCGGTATGAATAAGAGAAAGGCCATAGTTCACCGTAGATAATCCCCAGTAATTCTTCGACTTCGTAAAAATATTCTTAGCGAGAATGTATTGCCTTGCCGCCCGATCGTACATCCCAATCTCGTTGTACAGCGTACCGATATAATTGGAGTTGTAGGCTAGTGAGACCGAATCATCTATCGACTCATATACCTCGCGCGCTAGAAAGAAATAATGAAGGGCCGAATCATAGCGAGATACCATGTAGTAGGAATCACCAATCACTTCATAGAGATACCCCAATTCATCTTTGGGTAGTTCCTGCTTAGTCTGAGCGAGCAATTCTCGGGCAACGGTTCGAACCGAATCTGGACGATCACGTACGAACCAATACATATCCCAAATCTGATCGGACACTTCAGCCGTATCGATGGGTGGTACAACCACGGCATTGCTCACAAAAGTGCATACCATGGCTAGACCGAGCAGAATGCTCCGCAGGCGATATTTGAGTATAGAAGTTGTCAAGTAGTTGCTATCGCAACAAATATAAGGTATTCGCTGACTTAACAATCAGTAAATACAACCAGATCAAAGGAATTGATAGGCATAGCCAATTCGAATACCACCATAGCCATCCGTTCCATTGTCTTCGGGAAGAGAAAATCCTTCCACTAGATCAGAGTATAGATAGTGCCCCATGAACTCTAAAGTGAGAACTGACACTCGATTGAGGCGAAATTTAAGCCCCCCTCCTAAACCGAGATTGAAGCCTCCGTTCGTACCTGGGTAAAGTTCTGCTCCATCCGAAAGTTGCATTCCTTCAGGATAAAATGCGTGTACCCAAGTGGCACCTCCACTCACTTTCAGGAAAAAAGTAGAGCGGTGCGATTGATAATACTTCCCAAACTTTCTAAAGTGGTAGATGATATGACCATTCCACTCTACAATATCCGAATTGAAGGAAAGTCCGCGATTGGGATTGTCGTGATTGGCATCATCTGCGGATACAGTTCCGTAGCCTAACCGAGAGCCCATACCCCATTTGGGGCCAAAATAATGAGTATAATCTAAGGAGGCATAATAGCCCATTTCCAAGAGAAGCGTTCCTGGATCAAGATTCGTTGTGATCTCTCCGTTATAGTTCATCGTTCCTACCGAGAGTTGAAGTTCTTGATAACGAAGTGAGCGTTGACCATGGAGAGAAATGGTACAACCGAGTCCTATACTTAAGAGGAAAATCAATTTACGCATGTAGCTACAACGATTAAATCACAAAGATAGTCCAACGAAGGTAGATGATTTAATACGTTCCTCGTTTGAGGATGCTCATGAAAGAATATCGAACGCGAAGTCCTCCGTAAATGTCGGGTGCATTCTCCACTCCATCGTACCGAAACCCTTCCAATCTATCGCTGTGCATAATAGATCCGTTCAACTCAATCGCAAGACCTTGGGTAAGACTCAGCTTGAACTTTGCTCCAATGCCAAAGTTAAGAATGCCGTTCATCGTTGTCCCTTCCGTAAAAGTGGTGTTTGACGGTGTATACTGCGATCCGTAATTGTAGGTCTGAACCGCTGCTACGCCCCCGCCCAAAGCGAAATAGGGAACCCAATGGGTAGCGCGTCTAAATCGGCCATACGACCATAAATTCACGGTCAAATGAAGTTCCGCTGTAGCTAAACTCGATCGGACTTCCAGGCCCCTTCTAACATTTGTATGATTCTCATCGGCCGCATAAATCCATCCTAAATTCACATTCCCACCAATACCGATGTAGGGACCAAAAAAATACTCTGCCTGAACGCCAATTTGAGGTCTAGCTTCGCGGAAAATGTTGGGAATTGGGTCAGTCGCTATTTCCGACGAGGAACTCAAGGTTCCCACAAAAGGGCCAAATTCCCAATAGGATAATCTTCCTTGAGCCAATCCTCCTTGAGAAAAAGCGATTAGAATTAATGCGACTGCGGCTTTCTTGAAAACACCCATAATTGGTTCTTCGAAGCATCTTCATTTAAAGAATACCCCTCTAGGTTGAATTGTTTGATTTCAGCGACTTCAGAAATCGAGTTCTGAACAATCCACCTTGCGAAAATACCACGGGCACGTTTCGCGAAGAATGACACAGTTTTAAGTTTACCGCTCACTTCTTCCTTGAAATCAACTCGGATAGAATTCTCTTTGTAGATTTTTGGCAAAATGGAATAGTACTCCGAACTCGTTAAATCAATATAAACCTCACCTTCTGCTATTGGCAGCAAGTTCGATTCGAACGTCTTTTTCCAAAACACCGAGAGAGATTTCCCATTCACTGAAACATCATCCTTGAGATCCAATCGATACGGCTGTACAGCATCCGTACCGCGCAACATACCGTACAATCCACTCATCACAATTCCGTTCTGAGCCGCCTTGACACGCTGCGTATTTGAAAGGGTAACGAAATCAAGTCCATCGTAAACATCCCCTTGAAATAATTCAATGGCAGACAAAACATCGGTATTGGACTCTCCCCAAGAATCCCAAGTGCGATAAACTTCTGCCCCGAGCACATCAGAAAGAGTGAGTCTCTTTTTCAACACATTCTCAGAGTACGACTTCACCACCTTAGCTACTCTCTCCGATTCGGATTGATAATGCGGAAGGGTACTGGGTTCGAAGTCGCAAATCGACTGCGTTTGCTGACGCTTGGAAGGGCTTAAGATGAACTTCATAAAATTTGAAAGGCCGAATATACAGACATAAAAAAATCGCCCCAACACTTGAGGCGATTTAAGTTTCAACTGATATCGTTTGGCTCTATTCTACAGCCACCCAACGATTCACCGTTGTTCGAACATTGTCTACGTATTCAATCTGGTAAAGCATATCGCCACCACCGGCTCTATACAACCAAATGCCTTCTTTCTCTCCGTTCACATATTCACCGGCGCTAATCAAATCGCCTGCTTCATTGTACTGACGGTACTCACCATGTGGCTTATTCGCAAGGTAAGATCCCGTTTCTTTCACCTGACCATCTTGATAAAATGCAATCATCTCGATGTAGTTTCCGTAAACGGTATATTGAGTTTTTGTCTGTCCGTTCTCGTAAGTCTCTGTTCTTACTTCCTGTGCGAAGAGTAAGCCTCCCGCCAACATCATCGCAATCGTCATTAATCTTTTCATATCTATATCTTATAAGTGTTCTATTGTCTCCTCTGTTACTGTAAATATAAGCGACGGATTCATCAAAATCAACATTTGCGTTACATAATATTAACATTGAGGTAACATTGGGTAAGGATAACGTGATGGCATCACTTTTGTTTTAACTGCTAGCAAGTACATTTGTGTTAAATCGAATCGCCTTGAAAAACTATTACATCATATTACCCCTACTCATCTTGAGTATTTTCCTTTCTGCCTGCAGCGGCTCAAAGAAGATGTTTAAGCGTGGGCAAGAGTTAGAAGAAGCCGGAATGTACGAACAGGCGGCCCTTGCCTACATGGACGCCTTGAGAAGAGACAACGACAACATCGAAGCTCTCATCGCTTTGAAGAGCACTGCTCAAATTGTAGTAGATGAGAAGTACGGAGAATTTTTTAGAGCCGTTCAAGGAGGCGATGACAAACTAGCCATTCAGAGTTATCGCGAAGCAGAGAGCTTTAGAGAACGTCTTAGTCAGTACAATGTTAACATTGCTCGACCAGCCGGACACGAGGCGGACTACGAGCAAGCGAGAGATCGCTATTGTGAGGTTAGATACCAAGAAGGTAGAAGCGCTTTAGGAGCAAAAGAATTCTCGAAAGCGGAAGCCATTTTCCGGGAAATAAACGCGCTCAAATCCGATTTCAAAGACGTGCCTCAGCTCTTGAGACTGAGTCAAGCTAGACCGCTTTACAACAGCGCCATGGAAGCATTTGACGCTCGCAAATACAGACTAGCCTACCGACTTTTTGATCAACTCGAATCACAACACGGCGAATTTGAGAACAGCGCGAACCTGAAAGCTACCGCCCTTAGAAATGGGCAGTTTGGTTTGGGGTTGATGAATTTTGAAAACCACACGAACTACGGCGGCGTTGAAGCGCTTATATCCAGCAGAGTAACCCGAATTCTCCAAGAAAAAAACGACCCCTTCTTGAAATTGATTGATCGCTCGATGATTAGTCAATTAACAGATGAACAAATTAGAGCCATGCAAGGTCAGAGCGACCCTACCACTGCTGCGGAAGCTGGGAAACTGGTGGGAGCCAGAGCCATCTTGGTTGGAGAACTCGTGAGTATGAGTGTAGAGGAAGGCAACATGCAGAGGTCACGCAGGCCGGGATACATCGGTAGAAATGTCACTCGCACCAACAGTGAAGGCGAAAGATACACCGTGATGACTTACAGCAAGGTTTGGTACTATCACGTGGAGCAAGCTTCTAAGGTCAATGCCATCTTCCAATTCAAGTTGGTAGATGTAGAAACTGGAGAAATTTTGGCAACCAACGCCATTAATGTAAGCGAAGACGATCAAGTGGAATACGCTCAATACAATGGCGAAACGCGCTTCCTGTACATGGGAGATTGGACAACCATGGATCGCGACAAGGAAGGTGACAGAGTCTTAAATGATTCCAGAAATAAAAGAACCTTAGACAATCAGCTCAGAGCGAGAACTCAGCTCAACTCTATTGAAGACATGAAAGAAAGTGTATTCAATAAAATTTCAGAACAAGTAGCATCAGAGGTTTACAATAGCTACATGAACATTCAGGATTAATGCCACTCTCAATAAAATCATTTGCTTTAACTGCACTCACTCTTCTCCTTTTTGCCTCATGTGGAAGTAAAAAGGAGATCAGTAATGGACAGCCTAAACCAGAATGGGTTCAATCCAAACCGATTGATCCGTTCTATTACATCGGCATCGGCGTTTCACCTATTCAGGCGGATGGCAGTCACCTTCAACGGGCAAAGAGCAATGCACTTTCCGACCTTTCCAGCGAAATCTCTGTAGAGATTAGTGCCACTAGCTTGCTCTATCAGATGGAGCAAAATCAAAGATTTAGAGAAGAGTTTAGAGCACAAACCGAATTAAACTCACTAGAGACCGTTGATGGCTACGAACTTGTTGGCAGCTATGAAGCGGATGGTTACTATTGGATTCAATACCGATTAGACAAGGCATCTTACGCTTCACAACGAGCGGCCCGCAAACAGACTGCGGTAGATCGTGCGAAATCTTACTACGACCTCGCACTCGAATCGCGTAAAGCACATAAAATACAAGAATCACTTACCCATACTCTTACTGCATTGGCTGAGCTCAAGCTCTACTTGAACGAACCCATTTCGGCCAACGGAGTGGATGGAGATTTCGGCATTCGCCTTTACACTTTCGTCAATGAGCTAGTGAGCGAAATCCAGATCAAGCCCATGATGGAGCGTGTTACTATCGTTCGCTATGACGCACAAGCCGAGCAGAGTTGGTTCTTTGAAACCACCACAAAAGACGGTTCTCCATTAGAGAACATACCAGTCTATTTATACTATACTGGAGGTTTCTTACGAGAAAATCAAGTTCGAAGTGATGCACTTGGTCGCATCTTCACTTCACTACCTAAAGCGGAAACCAACGCAGAGCACGAGCGATTAGAGGCCGATATCAACTTTGTAGCTATTGCCGAAAGCGCTACTCGTGATCCATTGTTGCGAATGCTTCTCACCCGGCAATTTGGCGACAGAGCCGAAATAAAAGTGGATGTTCGCGCACCAGCCGTTTACATGGAGAGTGATGAGCGCATTGAAAGCAATCCATTGCCGAACCCTCCCATTGAGCAGTCGCTACGAAGCTTCTTATTGAGCAATCAATTCACTACTACACCGTACAAGGAACATGCTGATTTGTGGATAGAAATCCACGCCGTTGCAACCGCATATGGAACTCGAGATCAAATGCACCTCTCTAGATTATCAGGTGAAATAGTGGTCAAGGACAAAACTGGTCGACTTCTACGCAGTTTCCCGCTTTCCAGTTTCCAAGGTGTTCAACTCTCTGAACAACTGGCAGGACAAGATGCGTATCGCCGAGCCATCCGAGAGCTCGAAGATCATGAATTCAGGAAGTTACTGATTCAATAACCTGAATATCGAACAAATTTAAGACTGAAACACAGGGGTTTCTGTATAAGATTTATTATGTTTGAGCAAAACATTTCTTATGCGCCCCGAAGAAACTGTAGATTTTCACATCAAGTTTACTTGGCAGGGAATTGCGCGTTGGTACAACGATTATGCGGCTCAGTTTGATACGACAATGGCAACCGGTTATGTGTTGCTGAACGTCGATCAAGAAAACGGTACACCAAGTACTAGTCTGGGACCTAAAATGGGAATGGAACCGACTAGCCTCTCTCGCCTTCTCAAAGTAATGGAAGAGCGCAACCTCATCCGGAGAGCTCCGCATCCGGAAGATGGTCGCGTTGTCCTGATTTTCCTTACTGATTTTGGTATTGAACAGCGTGAACACGCTAAAGAAGCTGTATTGAAATTCAACCGTGCGGTAAAAGAAAAAGTATCGAAGACGGATTTGAATGGCTTCTTCAGGACCATGAATAAGATCAATATTTTAATAGAACAACTCAACGAAGAACTTCATCATGAAGAGAACCATTCGTAAAGCGGCCGTATTGGGTTCCGGCATTATGGGAAGTCGCATTGCCTGTCATCTTGCCAACAAAGGCGTTGAGGTATTGCTACTCGACATCCCGCCAAGGGAACTCAATGAAAGAGAAAGCGCCAAAGGCCTAACGCTAGAAGATCCATCTGTAAGAAATCGAATTGCCGATGAAAACTTACAGAATGCAGTAAAATCTAACCCTTCTCCGTTATTCGACAAGGCATATGCCAACCGAATCAAAACGGGCAACTTTGATGATCACCTTTCTAAAATCAGCGATGTTGATTGGGTTATCGAAGTTGTTGTTGAAAGACTAGACATCAAACAACAGCTCTTTGAGCGCGTGGAGAAATACCGCAAACCTGGAACATTGATTACCAGTAACACCTCCGGTATTCCCATTCACTTAATGACCGAAGGAAGAAGTGATGATTTCAAAGCCCATTTCTGCGGCACTCACTTCTTCAATCCTCCGCGTTATTTACGCCTATTGGAAATCATTCCAACGCCTCACACAAAAAGCGAAGTGGTCGATTTCTTTATGGAATACGGCGACCTCTACCTCGGTAAAACCACGGTACTCGCTAAAGACACACCTGCTTTCATTGCCAACCGAATTGGCATCTATGGAATTATGGACCTCTTCCATCAAGTGAAAGAGCTAGATATGACCATTGAGGAGGTTGACAAACTCACTGGCACGTTGGTAGGCCGACCTAAATCTGCTACCTTCAGAACATGTGACGTTGTGGGATTAGACACTCTTGTTCACGTAGCCAACGGCCTGCATAAAGCGTGTCCAGACGACGAGAAAAACGAAGTTTTCGCCTTGCCTTCTTTCATTGACAAAATGATGGAAAACCAATGGCTTGGTGATAAAACTCGTCAGGGTTTCTACAAAAAAGTAAAAAACGAAGACGGATCGAGTGAGATCTTGGCCATGGACCTCAACACCATGGAATACTCCTCAAAGAAACGCGTTAAGTTCCCTTCACTCGAAGCTGCGAAACCCGTTACGGATCTCAAGGAGAGAATTGCTTTCCTGGCTAAATACAAAGACAAAGCAGGCGAATTTTACCGTCGATCGTATGCCGGGCTCTTCGCATATGTAACCAATAGAATCCCAGAAATCTCTGACGAATTGTTCCGCATTGATCAGGCGATGAGAGCCGGATTTGGATGGGAATTGGGGCCGTTTGAACTCTGGGATGCCGTTGGCCTCGACAATGGATTGAAATACATTGAAGAACGCGGTGAAACGGCAGCCGACTGGGTTGCAAAAATGAAGAAGAACGGTGTTTCTAGCTTCTACAAAACCGAAGGAGGCGTACGTTATTACTACGACGTTCAGACCGAAGAGTACAAAGCTATCCCAGGACAAGATGCATACATCATCCTAGACACCATTCGCGAAACCAAAACGGTATGGGCGAACAAGGAAAGCTCAATTATCGACTTGGGAGACGGAATCTTAAACTTCGAGATACGCTCTAAAATGAACTCTTTGGGCAGTGGCGTACTCGCGGGGTTAAACAAGGCCATTGATATGGCTGAGAAGGACTATCGAGGACTCGTCATTGGGAACCAAGGAACCAACTTTAGCGTAGGAGCAAACTTGGCTATGATCTTCATGATGGCTATTGAACAAGAGTGGGACGAACTCAATTTTGCCATCAAGTACTTCCAAGATACCATGATGCGTGTGCGATACAGCGACATTCCTGTTGTGGTTGCCCCGCACGGCATGAGCTTGGGTGGAGGCTGTGAAATGACTCTCCACGCAGATGCCGTACAAGCCGCAGCTGAAACCTACATGGGATTGGTTGAATTTGGCGTTGGTGTTATTCCGGGTGGTGGTGGAACAAAAGAACTCACACTCCGTGCGAGCGACCGCTACTTGAAGGATGACGTAGAACTCAACAGCTACCGAGAGAACTTCTTGAATATCGGTATGGCCAAGGTAGCAACCTCTGCGACTGAAGCCATGAATATGGGTTACCTCATCAAAGGAAGAGACCATATCAGCATGAACATCGATCGTCAGATTCAAGATGCAAAGAGAAAGGCCATTTTGCTCGCTGACATGGGATATCAACGTCCTATTGAAAGAACAGACATCAAAGTTTTGGGTCAGCAATCACTCGGTATGTTCCGTGTGGGCGCGTTCCAAATGATGGAAGGTCATTACATCTCAGAGCACGATCTCAAGATGACCGAAAAGCTTGGATGGGTAATGTCAGGTGGAGATCTATCCGAACCGACATTAGTAAGCGAACAATACTTACTCAAGCTTGAACGCGAAGCCTTCCTTAGTCTTTGCGGTGAGAAGAAGACTCTTGAAAGAATACAACATATGCTGAAGACGGGTAAACCGCTTCGCAACTAAAACGAGTATCAGAATGAATGCATATATCGTAGCAGGATATAGAAGTGCCGTTGGCAAAGCTTCAAGAGGAAGTCTGCGTTTTTACCGACCAGATGATCTTGCCGCGGATGTCATCAAGCACTTGATGAACAACCTCCCCGATTTCGACAAATCACAAATTGATGATGTGATTGTTGGAAACGCTATGCCGGAAGGGGAACAAGGCTTGAACGTGGGTAGACTAATCTCTTTGATTGGCTTAGACACTGTTGATGTTCCAGGCGTTACCGTGAACCGATACTGCTCATCAGGATTGGAAACCATCGCCATGGCTGCGGCTAAAATCAACGCAGGAATGGCGGATGCCATCATTGCGGGCGGATCCGAATCTATGAGCTTCATCCCAATGGGAGGTTGGAAAGTGGCTCCCAACTACAAGTTGGCTAAAGAGCACGCTGACTACTACAACAACATGGGATTAACCGCCGAGGCTGTCGCTCAAAAGTACAAAGTGAGCCGAGAAGATCAGGATCTCTTCGCCTACCAGTCGCACCAAAAGGCCATCCAAGCCATTAAAACGGGGCGCTTTAACGACGATATCGCTCCCATCAATGTAGAGTACAAGTACTTGAATGAGAAGGAAAAAATCGATACCAAGAACTTTGTATTTGATACGGATGAAGGCCCTAGAGCGGACACTTCTATTGAGGCCCTGTCTCGCCTACGTCCTGTGTTTGCTACAGGCGGAAGCGTAACCGCGGGAAACTCATCCCAGACATCAGACGGTGCGGCCTTTGTATTTGTGGTAAGTGAAAAGTTCTTGGAAGAACACAACCTCACTCCTATCGCCAGACTGGTTAGCTATTCCGTTGCGGGTGTTGAACCTAGAATTATGGGCATCGGTCCGGTGAAAGCCATACCTAAAGCACTGGAGCAAGCCAACCTAAAATTAAACGACATTGATTTGATTGAGTTGAATGAGGCTTTTGCCGCACAATCGCTCGCAGTATTGCGCGAACTCGACATCAATCAAGACATCGTGAACGTGAACGGTGGAGCCATTTCGCTCGGTCACCCACTCGGTTGTACCGGAGGAAAGCTAACGGTTCAAGTATTGAATGAATTGGCCAAACGCGATCAGAAATACGGCATGGTTACCATGTGTGTAGGTACAGGCCAAGGTGCTGCAGGTATTTTCGAAAGACTGAATTAA
Organism: Phaeocystidibacter marisrubri; assembly: GCF_008933165.1. Taxonomy (NCBI): domain Bacteria; kingdom Pseudomonadati; phylum Bacteroidota; class Flavobacteriia; order Flavobacteriales; family Phaeocystidibacteraceae; genus Phaeocystidibacter; species Phaeocystidibacter marisrubri. Next base: position 336,135 of record NZ_WBVQ01000001.1, on the reverse strand, counting down.
AACACACATCCAAACGATGAGTACAGATAAGAACTTCATTAAAGGCGGAGAGTTTCTCATCCGCGACATCGAGCCAAATGATATTTTCATTCCTGAAGAATTCAGCGAAGAACAACTCATGATGGCTCAGGCTACGACCGACTTCATCGACAAAGAAGTTTGGCCTAATAAAGCTCGATTTGAAAACAAGGATTACGCTTTCACTCTAGAAGTGATGAAGAAGGCCGGTGAACTCGGACTTCTCGGCATTTCAGTTCCAGAGGAGTACGGCGGATTGGGAATGGGTTTTAACACAGGAATGTTAGTGTGTGACCGAATTTCAGGAGCCACCGGATCCCTTTCTACCGCTTATGGCGCTCATACCGGAATCGGCACACTCCCTATTCTACTATACGGAAATGAAGAGCAAAAACAGAAATACCTCCCAAAACTCGCTTCGGGCGAATGGATTGGAGCCTACTGTTTGACAGAGCCTGGTGCGGGTTCCGATGCAAACTCTGGTAGAACGAAGGCAGAATTGTCCGATGACGGCAAGAGCTACGTTATCAACGGACAAAAAATGTGGATTTCAAATGCTGGTTATGCGGATCTCTTCATTGTATTTGCCAGAATTGAAGACGATAAAAACATTACGGGTTTCATCGTAGAAAAAGGCGTCGAGGGACTAACCCTAGGAGACGAGGAGCACAAAATGGGTATCCGTGCTTCTTCTACTCGTCAGGTATTCTTCAACAACGTAACCATTCCAGTGGGCAACCTACTCGGTGAGAGAAATGGCGGTTTCAAAATTGCCATGAACGCTCTAAACGTAGGTCGCATTAAATTATCAGCAGCTTGCTTAGACGCTAACCGCAGAGGCATCAGTGTATCCATCAAATACGCCAACGAGCGCGAGCAATTCAAAACACCAATTTCAAGTTTCGGTGCCATCCAGTCGAAGTTTGCCGATATGGCTGCTAAGCATTTCGCTACTGAAAGTGCATCCTACAGAGCGGGTCAGGATATTGAAGACAATATTGCGCGCCTTACTGCAGAAGGAGTTGACCCACAAGAGGCAAAACTCAAAGGGGTGGAAGAATACGCCATCGAATGTGCCATTATGAAAGTGCACACTTCAGAGGCCAGCACTTTCATTGCCGATGAAGCTGTTCAAATTCATGGAGGTATGGGCTTCTCTGCAGACACGACCGTAGAGAGCGCCTATCGCGATGTTCGAATCGCTCGTATTTACGAAGGAACGAACGAAATCAACCGCATGCTTACCGTTGGTATGTTGTTGAAGAAAGCGATGAAGGGTGAGCTAGATCTAATGTCACCCGCCATGAAGGTAGCAGGGGAACTCATGGAAATCCCTGATTTCGACACACCAGATTATAGTCAACCACTAAGTGAGGAAGCGGAACTTCTCGGCAAAATGAAGAAGGCCATTCTAATGGTAGCAGGCAAGGCTGTTGAAACCTTCGGAATGAATGTAGAAGAAGAGCAGGAAGTACTGATGTCTGTTGCCGACATGATCATCGAAACGTATGTGGCTCAGAGTGCCGTACTTCGCGCGGCAAAACTGACTCAATCAGGACATGCCAATGCAGAGGCCGCTCGTGAAATGGCTCGTCTCTACATGTATTTCGCAACTGAAAAACTTCATCTTGCAGGCAAAGAGGCCATCTACGCCTTCACCGAAGGAGATGAACAACGCATGATGCTAATGGGACTGCGCAGATTTACCAAATGGCAAAATCCACCAAATCCCAAAGAGCTTCGCCGCAGTATTGCCAAGCGCATTATTGAAGCGAACAAATATCCATTCTAAGGAATTTGAGTTTGTGAATGAGAAGTCGTCCAATCGGGCGACTTTTTTCATTCTCCCCTATTTATCTTCAGAATAATTCAACCCATTAAAACCTTGTGCATACCTTCCGGGTTGAACATCTTTGCATACCGAAAAATAGAAGATATGAAGTCACCATTGCTTCCTCCCTACCATACTCCATTTGACACTGTTCCTTTCAACACCATTCAACCTGATCAATTCGAACCCGCAATTGATCAAGCGATTGAAATGGCCAATAAGAGAATTGCTGCCATCACCTCACTAGAGACACCTACTTTTCAGAATACCATTGAAGCTTTGGAATTCTGTTCGCTCGAATTAAACCGAGTGGCTGAAGTGTTCTTTAATCTCAATTCTGCAGAGACAAACGACAGCATTCAAGCCCTTGCTCGCAACATCTCCCCTAAGCTTTCCGCATTTGGGAATGATGTCTTGCTCAATGCCGATTTGTTTGCTAAAGTCGATGCGGTCTATCAATCAAGAGAAGAACTCGACTTAACCCCAGAGGGTGCTCGACTTCTAGAAAAAACATGGAAGTCTTTTACGCGAAACGGCGCAGGATTGGACGACGAAGGTAAGGTGAAACTTCGCGAAATCGACGAGAAGCTCAGCACGCTAGGGCTCCAATTCGGAGAACACGTACTAGCTGATACCCAAGCATTCACACTCCACATCACCGATGAAAACGAACTTTCGGGCTTACCTGAGTCAGCTCGTGACATGGCCGCAGAGACCGCTTCTGAAAAAGGATTAGAAGGATGGGTATTTACATTAGATTATCCGTCGTATATGGCCTTCATGACCTACGCCGACCACAGAGAGTTGCGCAAAAAAATGTGGACAGCCTTCGGAAAGCGCGGGAACAATGACAATGAAAACAACAATACCGAGATTATTCGTCAGATCTCCCAATTACGGGCAGAACGCGCCAATTTGCTCGGCTTTGAAAGTCATGCCCAATTCGTTTTAGCAGAACGCATGGCCGAGAAGCCAGAAACCGTAGAAGAATTCCTAGCGGATCTCAAATCTAAATCTCTTGATGCTGCAAAGACGGATGTAGCTGAAGTAGCAGAATTCGCCTCGAAATTAGATGGGTTGGAAACACTCGAAAGATGGGATTTCGGCTATTACTCTGAAAAGCTCAAGAAAGAGAAATTCAACATCGACGACGAGTTATTGAAACCATACTTCGCCCTTGAAAATGTATTAGAGGGAGCCTTCACCGTTGCTGGCAAACTGTATGGATTGAAATTCGAAGAGCGCAAGGACCTTCCTGTCTATCACGAAGAAGTAAGAACTTTTGAAGTAAAAGACATCCACAACAACCTACAAGCCATTTTCTATACCGATTTCCACCCTAGAAGTGGTAAACGCAATGGCGCCTGGATGACTTCTTACAAGAGCCAATACATTTTAAACGGCGAGGAACATCGTCCACATATAAGCATCGTTTGCAACTTCTCTCGACCTACCAAATCAAAACCAGCGTTACTCACTTTTCAGGAAGTCACCACTCTCTTCCATGAGTTTGGTCACGCTCTACACGGCATGTTAGCCGAAGGAACTTACCCAGGTTTAACCGGAACCAACGTCTACTGGGACTTCGTTGAACTTCCATCTCAGATTATGGAAAACTGGTGTTATCAACCCGAAGCGTTAGCACTCTTTGCCAAACACTACGAAACTGGAGAGATCATCCCAACAGAATACGTAGAGAAAATTCGCGAGAGCGCTACCTTCCTGGAAGGGTATGCTACGGTTCGTCAGTTGAGTTTTGGATTGATTGATATGGCTTGGCACAACAGAAGCACAGGCGTTGAAGGGGATCTTGAATCCTTTGAAAAAGAGGTAATCCAAGAACTCGAACTCTTCCCTACTTCTGTAGAAATGATGATGTCTACAGCCTTTTCTCACATCTTCCAAGGCGGATACAGTGCTGGATACTACAGCTACAAATGGGCAGAAGTATTGGATGCCGATGCTTTTGAATCTTTCCTTGAAGAAGGCCTCTTCAACCCTGAAACTGCGTTGAGGTTCAAGAAATTACTATCTAGTGGTGGAACCGTACACCCTATGGATCTATATGTGGAATTCAAAGGAAGTGAACCAACCCCTGACGCATTGTTGAGAAGAGCTGGACTACTCCCAAAAACCGTGTAGTGCTGGCTCAATCAAATTGCAATACCTTTGAGGCATGACAAAAGTCCGCGCTAAAAAGCACCTAGGTCAGCACTTCCTCAAAGACGAATCCATTGCGGAAAGAATTGCCAATTCTCTTTCAGGAGAAGGCTATACTCGCATCTTGGAAATCGGCCCAGGCATGGGAGTTCTCACTCAATTCTTACTCAAACAACCGATTGAAACATGGGTAGTTGAGGTAGATGGAGAGTCTGTAACCTGGCTACAAGCACACTTTCCAAAATTGAGTGATAAGATCATTCACAAGGACTTTTTACGCTTTGATTTCTCCAGCATTTTTGGTGACGAACCCTATGCCGTAATTGGAAACTTTCCGTACAACATTAGTTCACAGATTGTTTTCAAAGTATTAGATGAACGCGACTCGATTCCTGAATTTGCCGGGATGTTCCAAAAGGAAGTCGCCTATCGAATTGCGACAAAACCCGGCTCGAAAGACTACGGAATCCTCTCAGTACTTTGTCAGGCCTACTACGACGTGGAATACCTCTTCACCGTAGACGAGCATGTCTTTGATCCACCGCCCAAAGTAAAAAGCGGTGTCATGACTATGAAGCGGAAAGACACTCCACCCGATGTTGACTTTAAGAAGTTTAAAACCGTTGTAAAAACGGCTTTTAACCAACGAAGAAAGACCTTGAGGAACGCTGTCAAATCCTTAACTTTCGACCACACGCCAGAGACTGAAGCCATGCTCGGTCTTCGAGCAGAACAATTGGGATATCGAGAATTCATTCAACTGACCAACGCCCTGAAGCTATGAGCTTTGAACTCACCCAAGAATACCTCAACGAGATCAACGACCTCTTAGAGGAAGGTAAATCAGCAGAAGTAGCCGAACAACTTTCGGAGCTACACCCCGCTGATATTGCCGAAATTCTGGAAGAGTTAAACAAGGATGAAGTCATTGACATTACCGAAAACCTCAACTCCGACTTACTCGGTGAGGTTCTCGTTCAATTAGATGAAGACTCTCGAAAAGACGTTCTCGACACATACACCGGTAAAGAAATTGCGGAAGAGGTTGTAGAAAACCTCGATTCCGATGATGCAGCCGACTTGATTTCAGAGCTTTCTGAAGAAAAGAAACTCGAGGTACTATCAAACCTAGAGGATGTTGAGCAAGCCAAGCAAATTGCCAACCTTCTAACCCACGCTGAAGATACCGCAGGTGCCTTGATGGCAACCGAATTAGTCAAAGTAAATCACAACTGGACAGTGATGCGTTGTGTAGGCGAAATGCGCCGACAAGCAGAAGACGTAGAGCAGGTTCACGCTGTCTATGTAGTTGACAACAATGACATACTTCTGGGAACTCTAAGTTTAAAAAAGCTTCTAACCACATCTACCAAAACCCCCATAAAGGAAGTTTACAACAATAAATTCCAATCTGTAAAATCAACTACAGAAAACGAAGAAGTTGCACGAATGATGCAGAAGTACGACATGTTTGTGGTACCTGTTGTAGATGAAATGGGAAGATTATTGGGGCGAATCACCCTGGATGACGTTCTCGACTTTATCAAAGAAGAAGCCGACAGAGATTACCAACTTGCTTCTGGTTTGAGTGAAGACGTAGACAGTAGCGATACCGTTTTTAACCTTACACGCGCTCGTCTCCCATGGCTTCTCATCGGACTAATGGGAGGAGTGATTGCAGCTTCCGTTATTGGTCAGAATGAAGACGAACTGAGTGCCATTCCTCAATTGGCATTCTTCATCCCACTGATCGCGGCAATGGGCGGAAATGTCGGCGTACAATCTTCAGCCATTGTTGTGCAAGCCTTGGCCAACCAGACCTTTTCAGAGAACATCGTCAAGAAGCTCACGAAAGAGCTTAGCGTAGGCTTGGTCAACGGATTGATCTGTGCACTTGTCATTTTTGGAGTGAGCTTGGTTATTGGATACTCTCAAGCTCTAGCCCTTACGGTGAGTTTAGCCCTTCTAACCGTCATCATTTTCGCTAGTCTTTTCGGCACATCTGTTCCGCTTATCCTCGACAAATACAAGATTGATCCCGCCCTAGCGACAGGTCCATTTATCACAACCGCCAACGACGTTCTCGGCCTTTTTATCTACTTTGGAATAGGAAAAGCTATTCTTGGATTCTAAAACCTGACGTTATGCGTTATCTCTCCTTGTTCTTATTATCCATAAGTTCTCTTTTGTCATTGGGACAAAATGATACCGCTACGGCCCATATCCTCCCCTATTTCGAACCCTTTCACTCCGATAGACCTGGATTCACCTATGATGCAAAGCATCTAAGAAGCGGAATCATCGTACAATCTGGAGCAAGTCAGTTTACTGATGAAAACAACCGCCTATTGGGATTCAACGCGAGACTCAGGTGGGGAACTTGTATCGGGGAAATTGATTTCTTCGCTGGATCTAGCCAGAACAGCCAAGACTTTAGCACTTCCAGCTCCACCTTGGTCTATGATCGATTCTCATTTGCATCTAGTTCTAACGTGGGAATGGGGTACCGATACAGTCTAAGCTTTGGTGAGAGTTTTACCCTTGGAGCATTGGCTCAAGCCAGCTATTCTCGAAATACGACGCAACATAATTGGACGGAATACAGGATTCAACCAGACACGGCCATTCTCTTTAATTTTGATTACCTCAGCAAGTCCAACCGCGGTTCTGCAAGTGTTTACCTTAACGTAAACTACCAGATCAGTGAGAGTTTTGGCATTGCCTCTAGCATTGGATATATCCAACCTCGATTTGAAGCCTACTTGGGTAATTTTAGCGCAACGCTTAACGTGCATTACAACTACCATAATTTCGGCGTTTTTGCTGAAGGCATGATGAGTGATATAGGATCTTCTAGCTTTCAAATACAAACAGGCGCAAGCTATTTGCTAGGTAACAACTTTGCACTAGACGCCTTCGTTTCTTCTTTGGATGGAGATTATGACCATCTCGTTTGGAGTGCGGGCTTTACTTACTACATGCGATGAAAGTACTGATCATTGACTCCACTCATCCTTTACTAGAAGAAACGCTTCACAAGAACGGATTTGAACTTGTTGATGGAACGGGGTGGAACAAAGAAGAAGTACTGGAAAATATATCCGATTTTACTGGTGTAGTAGTACGCAGTAAATTCCCCATTGATGAGGCCTTCTTTCGTGCCGCGACATCGCTAAAATGCATTGGCAGGTTTGGAGCTGGTTTGGAAAATATCGATCTGGATGCCGCGGAACGTCACAATGTAACCTGCTTCAACGTTCCCGAAGGCAATCGACAAGCCGTAGCTGAACACGCATTAGCCCTTCTACTCAATCTCATGAACCATATTCGAATCGCCGATATTGAAGTCAGACATGGCCTTTGGAAGCGTCATGAAAACACAGGAGAAGAGCTATCTGGAAAAACAGTAGGCATTATTGGACTTGGCAACATGGGAAGTGCCTTTGCTAACGTACTTCGTGGTTTCAACGTTCAACTACTCGCCAATGATCCTTACAAAACCGACTGGCCAGAAAATATTAAGTCCGTTTCTCTTGATGAGCTCGCATCGAAGGCAGATGTCGTTTCCATCCACGTTCCACTTACTGAAGAGACCCGTGGAATGATAAATAAGACTTTCTTCAACCGTTTGGATAAACCCATCTACCTTTTAAATACCGCCCGTGGTCCCGTTTTAAAAACGCAAGATCTTCTTAAAGCTTTAGACAAAGGTCAGGTAAAGGGAGCTGGTTTAGACGTGTTGGAATTTGAAAGTAGTGCGTTTAAACTCCAAATTGAAGAGAATCCAGTTTTCCAGAAACTGGTTCAAGACGACCGAGTTCTTCTTTCTCCTCACATTGGAGGTTGGACTGTAGAGGCTTTTGAAAAAATGGCTCTGTACTTGGCGGAAAAGATGATAAAACATCTTAAGTCCTAAACACCTTTTCAAAATTAATTTCAAGAGGGGAGCTCACGCTCCCTCCCGATCTCAAGTTCGGCAATCCTGTGGTGAAAGCACCTTAATTCATCTTCTTAGATATCCACACGAAACGTTATAAACTAAGTGTTTACACACGTTTATCATACGGCTATTGGGGAATGATTTCGTACTTTAACTCGGGGAGGAGGCTTGGTGGCCCCTGTATGAGAGGTGTAAAATCGAAAGCTATTTCCTGCCTTCTTGCTTCGTTGCCTCTTCCAACTCTTCCAAAACTGGCTGAATGGTTTGCTCTGGTAAGTCGTTGATATCTATATACATAAACCCATCGATGGAGTTATTAAACTTCGGATCTACGTTGAAGCACACAATCTTCGCATTCTGCTTGATGTACTTCTTGAAGAGAACTGGAAACCTCATGTTCCCTGGCTCTACTTCGTCGATAAAACGATCAAACTTATTCAAATCATCGCCAGAAGAGTTGCGAATAAATTTCTCATCCTCTTCGCTCAGGCGTACTCGAAACTCTTTACGTGGGTGAATGTGTTTTCCCAATTCTGCATCAAAGAAGTGATGCTGAACATACGAAATCATCATAGCCTTAGAGAATTTCGAGAACTGGTTTGAAATACTCACACAGCCAGTCAAGTACCTCACTTTATCCGGATTTCGGAGAATAACATGCACAATACCTTTCCACAACAAGAAGAGAGGCATTGGTTTTTGTTGATATTCTTCGATGATAAATGCACGCCCCATTTCCAACGACTTACTGAAAATTGGGAAGGCATCTTCTTCAATTCGGAATAGGCTATTGACATAGAATCCCTTAATCCCGTTCTCTTTGTAAATATCCGCACCCATACCGAGACGGTAGGCACCGGCAATTCGCTGTGCTTGATTATCCCACAAAAACAAGTGCAAATACACTTGATCATAATCGTCCAAATCGGTTTCCTCATTCGTTCCTTCTCCCACCTTTCGGAAGGTGATCTCACGAAGTCGACCAATTTCTCTCAGAATATTCGGAATATCAGGTGCAGCGGCACAGAACACTTCAAAGGTTCTAAACTCTGTCATCCTACCACCTTTCTCCCTCAAGTCTTCAATCTCATCCCAAATGAGTTGCTGAGGAGTCTCGGAGACAATGGGAGCAGGAGCCTTTGGAGGTCTACTCACTACTTTTTTTAGACGCTCAAGTCGAGTAGGATCTTCTAATGGAGAGGACAAACGATAGGTACGCTCTCTCAGTAATTCCATGGTTTCGACTGAGTTCTTGCATTCTTCCATCTCCTTCTTCTCGACAGGCTTACCCACCCGGACAAGTATTTGCTTGTTCCGCTGAGTGAGTAATTCACTCGGTAGCTTAGCCGTTTGAAGGGTACTAGATAGAGATGCTAGGACATAAAACAGCGAAGAGTTCTTAGCCTTGAAGTAGACAGGAACAACAGGCACACCCATCTTCTCGATCAGCTTAATTGCGCCATCTTGCCACTCTCTATCAATTACTTTTCGCTCGCCAAACTTATAGGCACTCACTTCACCTGCTGGAAAAATGCCTAAACCATGACCATCTTTTAAATGTTGAATCGCTTCTTTCAATCCCGTTGAACTGTTGAAAGCATCTTTTCGAGTTTCGAATGGATTCACAGCAATAAACTGATCCTCCAATGTTTCAATCTTCTTCAACAAGAAATTCGCCATCACCTTGTAGTCCGGGCGAACCATTGAGATAATCTTCAAAAGAACCAAGCCGTCAATTCCCCCCAAAGGGTGATTGGAAACGGTAATAAAGGGTCCTTCTTTCGGAATTCGCTTTAACTCATCTTCAAAGTAGTTGAATTCAATTTCCAACTCTTCAAATACGGCATCAATAAAGTCAATTCCAGTCTTATCACCGAAGCGTTCATACAGAGCGTTGACTTCAGTGAGCTTAGTGATATCCATGATTACCCCTGCCAACCAACTCATCCCGATCTTGTCGAGCTTTGCTGCTTTAGCTAGGTCATTCTTGGCTACAAGTTGTTTGGTCTGCTTCATGCTACAAACAAAGGTAACAATTCGGGGTATCGAAATTCAATTATGGCCCAACGCAGGCACTTGCAGTTATCAACAAGGTTATTGTACTTCTTTGAGCACCATTTGATGGGTATGTCGAGTGACTTGTTCAAGGAAGACCTCTCCTCTGTTCTTTATAGAATTCACAGCAGCCGCGTCGTAGTGACGAATGGTGTAAAGGGTTAAATCCTCGTTGTGCTTCACGGTAAAATCACCGCGTAATTCTTCTAACAACTGAGGAATAAGAATAGGATCATTATTGATAGAAAATGAAGAACTTACTGCTGAATTCTGCATGAGGTTAACGGCGACACCAATCTTGTGGAAGGTTTGATAAATCTTGGAGAGATGATTTTCGACAATAAAAGCAAGATCTCGTGTGCTCAAGGTTATTAACACTTGATTGCCTTTTCGAATGAAACAAGGCGACATAGGCACAAGTGATTTCCCTTGTTGAATAGATGTCCCAGGTGCAGTAGGGTTAACAAAGCTTCGCACTCGTAAGGGAATTTCCTTTCGCTGTAATGGCTGTATCGTCTTGGGGTGAATCACGGAAGCTCCGTAGTAGGCTAGCTCAATCGCTTCCCTAAAGGAAATGGTTTGCAGTTGAATTACATCGTCAAAAACCTTTGGATCACCCGTCAAGACGCCTGGAACATCTTTCCAGATACACACTTCAGCGGCGTTGAGAACGAAGGCCATCACGGCAGCCGTATAATCGGAACCTTCTCGTCCCAAAGTGGTGGGTTTTCCCGATTCTGTTGCGCCCAGAAAACCTTGAATCACATGAACGCCTTTGGGCGTTACCGCCTCACGAACGCGTATTTCCGTCTTCTCAAAATCTACGGTGGCCCTTCTGTGATCGGCATTCGTCACAATCAGCTCCTGTGCATTTTGCCAAGTAGAGTCAATACCCATCTCTTTTAGATAAGCATCTACAATTTGAGTGGAGAGCATCTCACCAAAACCAATGAGTCGATCATAAAGTTCTCCATATTTCTCGTCTACACGAAGAGTTGCTTGCGAACGCATTTCGGTAAACATTCCTTCTATGGAAGACCAAACAGGATGAGAGGCACCAAAGAGTTCTTCGACAATTACCCGGTGAAAATCAATCACTACCTGAATGGAGGAATGCAATAGCGACTCATCCTTACTCATGATAGCCGCGATTACCGTTTCCAGGGCATTTGTTGTTTTTCCCATTGCAGAAACCACAACCACTAAAGGCTCTTCCGCATGGTTCACTATGATCTCAGAAACGTTGCGTACGGCTGCAGCATCTTTCACTGAAGCTCCACCGAATTTATATACGCGAAACACATCGCTCATGACTCAACTTCTTTTATCTCCTCAATGAATCGGTAATCAAACGATTCAATTTCTGACTTATACATTCTGCATTGCCACCATGATTTCTCAATCACAGCTCCCATACTTTCATAGAATTTCACAGCTGGAGTATTCCAGTCGAGAACTTCCCAACCCAATCTGCGAGCTCCTCTTCTATCGGATTCAAAGATCACCCACTCCAATAGCATTCTACCTATGCCTCTTCCTCTAAATTCAGGAATAACGAAAAGGTCTTCAAGGTGAATAAACGGTCCTTTCCACGTGCTATAGCGCTCGTAGAACAAGGCCATACCCACGGTCTTTCCGTCGATGGCCGCAAGGAAAACTTCAAATCTGGATTCGGAGTAGTGTCGTTGGAGATCTTCAATCGAAATTTCAACCGCATCCGGTTCTTTCTCAAAAATCGCAAGTTGTTGAATGAGGTAATGAACGTCCGTTAGGTCGCCCAATTCTGCTTTTCTTAACTCAATGCGTTTTGGTTCCATTCAATCTCAATCTGATCACGAAGTAAATCGTTCAATTCCTGTCTTCGGCGAATTAGCCTGTATTCACCATTGATGTACATCACCTCCGCAGGAAGAAGTCGGCTGTTGTAATTGCTCGCCATGGACATCACATAGGCACCTGCATTGCGGAATGCTAGGATGTCACCTTGACGAACTTCTGGAAGCGGACGATCCCAAGCAAAGGTGTCGGTTTCGCAAATGTAACCGACTACTGAATAAATACGCTGTTTTCCGTCGGGATTCGACAAATTGTCGATATGATGGTAGGAATCATAGAACATTGGACGAATGAAATGATTCAATCCACTATCTACCCCAACGAAAACCGTGCTGGTGGTTTGCTTAATAACTTGTGAGGTAGTTAAGAAGGTACCCGCTTCTGATACTAAGAACTTTCCCGGTTCAAAAATCAGCTCCAATTCTCTACCGTAATTCTCGCAGAATTCATTGAAGAGCCCACACATCTTTTCACCAAGCTCTTCGATATCCGTTTCAAGATCATTTGGCTTGTAGGCCACTTTGAAACCCGAACCAAAATCGATGTACTCTAAATGTGGGAAGTCCATCGCTAAGTCGAGAAGAATTTGAGCGCCTGTCAAGAAGACTTGAACATCTAGGATTTCGCTTCCCGTGTGCATGTGCAGGCCATCAATACGCAAGCCGTAATGGTCTACGATGCGGTGCAGATGACGCATTTGATGAACGGATATACCAAACTTACTATCAATGTGTCCGGTACTAATCTTGTGGTTGCCCCCCGCCAAGATATGTGGATTGATTCGGATACCAATAGGCACTCTATCCCCGTAAATCGCGCCTAGCTCCTCCAATATAGATAGGTTATCTACATTGATGTGAACACCCAATCGAATGGCCTCTTCATATTCAGCTAGGCCAACGCTATTCGGAGTAAAAAGGATTTCTCGTGGATCAAACCCAGCGTGCAAGGCAAGTTTCACTTCTTCAATGGAAACGGCATCGAAACCGGCTCCCAATTGTTGGATGAACTTCCAAATGTTCACATTGGACAGCGACTTTCCTGCAAAGTGAATGCGCGTTGCACAGCGGTTGAACGCCTGACGAAGTCGTTTGTACTGTCTTTCGATTACAACGGTGTCGTATACAAACAACGGTGATCCAAATTCTGTAACTAGCGCTTCAGCATTCTCTGAACTCCAAACAATTGATGTCTGATCCATGATTCCTTTCAATTAATGGTGCAAAAGTAAATCGACCTATTGCACCAAGCAAGGGTTCTGAACGCATTGAACTAAAATATAACATCATGTTTATTATTTCACAAGACCATGAATGAAAATTTTAGAAAGGCGGTACAATGATTGAACTATCAGCCTAAAACCATAAACGATGAAATTTATCACATTCACTCTTCTCCTCATTGCCACATCCTGCGGAATGCAACACTACCGATATTCAAAACGTATCCACAGATTTAACAATGAGCATATCTCAACAGCGATCTATGAACTTGGCCCTAATTACACGATCAAAACAGACCCCATTATTGGCAAAGTTTACACTTGGAGAAACGCTACTTACTTATCTGGCTCCATAGACACATCGGGGAACTATTCTCCTCCTGTTTACAACATGAGGTTTATCCATTTATACACAAATACAGGCGATACAGTAACGAACGGAATATATTCGATTCGATAGACCCTCCCCTTTTTCATTCTACATCGCTATCTTTGTCGGGCTCAGAAAAAACCCATCATGCAAAGACCCACTACATTAGGAGAATTCATTGTTGAAAAGCAAAGTGAATTCCCATACGCAACAGGAGAACTATCTCAACTCCTTACCTCCATTCGTTTAGCCGCAAAAGTGGTTAACCGTGAAATCAACAAGGCGGGTCTTGTAGATATTTTAGGAGCAGTTGGCGCCGAAAACATTCAAGGTGAAAACCAGATGAAATTGGACGTTTTTGCGAACGACACTTTTATTAGCGCCATGCGCGCCATGGGAGAAGTTTGTGGTGTGGGAAGTGAGGAATTGGAAGATTTCATCGCTTTCAATGACGAAATTCACAAAGAAGCGAAGTACGTCGTACTGATGGATCCACTTGATGGATCTTCAAACATCGACGTAAATGTGTCGGTTGGTACGATCTTCAGTATCTACCGCAGAGTTTCTCCAGAAGGAACGCCTGTTCAATTGGAAGATTTCTTGCAGCCTGGCAATAAACAAGTAGCCGCTGGTTATGTTGTTTACGGTTCATCAACTATGTTGGTGTATACAACAGGTCACGGTGTAAACGGATTCACGCTTGACCCTTCTATTGGTGTTTTCTGCCTTTCTCACCCTCAAATGAAAATTCCTGAAGAGGGTAGAATTTACTCCGTGAATGAAGGGAACTACGCACACTTTCATGGTGGAGTGAAGAAGTACATCAAGTATTGTCAAGAGGTTGATGAAGCCACAAATCGCCCATATACCTCTAGATATATTGGATCCTTGGTAAGTGATTTCCACAGAAACCTATTAAAGGGAGGAATCTACATCTACCCTACAGGAACCAAGGCACCTAAAGGTAAATTGAGACTGTTGTACGAATGCAATCCACTGGCCTTTATCGCTGAACAAGCAGGTGGAAAAGCATCTGATGGAGAAAATAGAATTTTGGATATCCAGCCCGAAGAATTGCATCAACGTGTACCGTATTTCATCGGTTCTCCTAAAATGGTAGAAACTGCTGAAGCTTTTATTCGAGCGGAAGAATAACAAACATTTGAACGCGAAAGAATTACTCTCGCTTTACGCCGAACAACCACTGGTTCAAAAGTGGATATCTAAGATCCAAGACACCCCCTCTGGAGTGGCCCTTGGACTAGACGGCGTGCCCGGATCTTTCCTATCTGTACTTACAGCTACCTCCTATTTGAGTAGCCAAACCCCTATTCTTCTTATCCTTACCGATAAGGAAGAGGCGGCGTATGTTCTGAATGATCTAGAAAAATTAGTCGGTGATAAAGACGTACTCTTCTATCCAGGATCTTATCGAAGACCCTATGAAGTTGATGGTACGAACAATGCCAATATCCTGCTTCGCGCCGAGGTGCTCAACCGCATTTCTAACCGTCGAAAGTCGCCACTCATTGTCTCCTACGCCGATGCCATCTTTGAACAGGTTATCACCAAGAAGGAGCTTCGAGCAAATACACTTCAAGTAAAGACAGGCGATAAACTGAACATCGACTTTCTAAACGAAACGCTTTTCGAATACCACTTTGAACGTGTCGACTTTGTTACGGATCCTGGTCAATTTAGTATTCGTGGGGGGATTGCCGATGTCTTTAGCTTCGCGCACGACCATCCTGTACGTATCGAGTTCTTTGGCAATGAAGTAGACTCGATTCGAACCTTTGACGTGGAAACTCAGCTCTCCATCGACCCCATCAAGAAAATGGAAATTGTCCCGAATGTGGACAACAAAAAGGTGCTTGAAACCCGCCAGAGTTTCTTGGAATACGTGCCAGAAAACACCACTGTTTGGGTAAAAGATGCTAGCACAACGGGGCAGATCCTAGACAAGCTCTACGATAAGGCTGAGGAAATCTATGCCACCTTGTCGTCCGATATCAATCACTACAAACCTTATCAACTCTTTACCAATAGTCAGACTTTTGGGGAAAACTTGAAAAGTTTCAAGGTTGTAGAATTCGGTTCCAAGCAATACCCAACACAGGAGCGATTCTCTTTTAGCGGACAACCTCAGCCGAGCTTTAATAAAAACTTTGAGCTCCTAACTGACACGCTCAATGCGAACACCAAACGCGGTTGGACCAATTACATCTTATGCGGGAGTCAGCAGCAAATTGAACGTTTCCACTCCATTTTTGAAGACATCGGAGCCGAAGTAAAGTTCACTCCTGTACTCGGTGCCCTTCACGAAGGTTGGGAAGACACTGAACGCCAAATGTCGTTCTATACCGATCATCAAATCTTTGAACGATACCAAAGGTTCCGCCTCAAGAACGGTTTTGAGAAGAAACAGAGTATCACTTTAAAAGAGCTCAACAGCTTACAATACGGTGATTATGTAACACACATAGATCACGGTATCGGCAAATTCGGTGGACTTCAAAAGATCGATGTGAATGGCAAGACGCAAGAGGCCATTAAGTTGATTTATCGCGACTCGGATACGCTTTACATCTCTATTCACTCGCTTCACAAGATCTCCAAATACAATTCCAAAGACGGTACCGCACCAGCTGTTCACAAACTCGGTTCACCGGTTTGGAATAATCTCAAGAACAAAACCAAGAAGAAGGTTAAAGAGATTGCGTACGACCTTATTCGATTGTACGCCAAAAGGAAAGAAGCCAAGGGCTTTTCATTCTCGCCAGACAGCTACCTTCAACATGAACTGGAAGCATCATTCGTGTACGAAGATACTCCAGATCAATACAAGGCTACGCAAGACGTGAAAATGGATATGGAGAAAACCATACCAATGGATCGCTTGGTTTGTGGCGATGTAGGATTCGGCAAGACCGAAGTGGCCATACGCGCGGCGTTTAAAGCAGCCACTGACGGAAAGCAAGTTGCAGTGCTCGTTCCAACCACCATTCTCGCCTTTCAACACCACAAAACCTTTTCGGAGCGATTAAAGGATTTTCCAGTTCGAATCGACTATTTAAACCGCTTCAAGAGCGCAGCTAAGACAAAAGCCACACTTGCGGATTTGGCGGACGGAAAAATCGACATCATCATCGGTACCCACAAATTAGTAGGAAAGGATGTCAAGTTCAAAGACCTTGGGCTTCTCATTATTGATGAAGAACAGAAATTTGGTGTAGCGGTAAAAGACAAGTTGAAAACACTTCGAGTGAACGTAGACACCCTTACGCTCACGGCTACGCCAATTCCGCGCACCCTTCAATTTTCATTGATGGCCGCTCGCGATTTAAGCGTAATCAACACCCCGCCTCCCAACAGACAGCCCATTGAAACAGAACTGATAGGGTTCAATGAAGAAGCCATTCGAGATGCGATTATGTACGAAGTTAGTCGAGGTGGCCAGGTCTTCTTCATCCATAATCGAATTCAAAATATCCGAGAAGTAGCGGGCACTCTACAGCGACTTTGCCCGGATGTCCGCTTTGGCATTGGACATGGCCAAATGGACGGCAAGAAGCTAGAAGACATGATGCTCAGTTTCATGGAAGGCGAATTCGACGTACTTATATCCACCACCATTATTGAAAGTGGATTGGACGTTCCCAATGCCAACACCATCATCATCAACCACGCACAGAATTTTGGATTGAGTGACCTCCATCAAATGCGAGGTCGTGTTGGTAGAGGTAACAAGAAAGCCTTTTGCAAACTCATCACCCCTCCTCTCGGAACGCTCCCAGATGAATCGAGAAAACGCCTTCAAGCTATCGAACAGTTCAGTGATTTGGGAAGTGGATTTAAAATCGCTCTTCGCGATCTTGAAATCCGTGGAGCTGGGGATATGCTAGGTGCCGAACAGTCTGGATTTATCACAGACATGGGCATGGACGCCTACCAGAAAATCCTTGCAGAAGCCGTAGAAGAACTCAAAGAAACCGAGTTCAAAGACCTTTATCAAGACGAGCTAAAGTCGGGCAAATACGTCAAAGAGTGCCAGCTCGACACCGACTTAGAAATTCTAATTCCAGACGAATACGTAAACAATATTGAAGAGCGCTTGCGCCTATATCGAGAGCTCGACTCTCTTGAATCGGCGGAAGAATTGGATCAATTTAGAGAAGGACTTATCGACCGTTTTGGCGAATTGCCTCAACCCGTAGAAGACCTCATCAACTCTATGCACCTGCGGTGGATTGGTCAAAACCTTGGCTTTGAAAAGATCGTCATCAAGATGGGTAAGTTCATTGGTTACTTTACTTCTAAAAAAGACAGTGAATACTTCGATAGCCCCCTCTTCCAAGGCATGCTCAACTTTGTTGCCACACAGCACAAACGAGCACAAATGAAGCAGAAAAACGATCGTCTTAGCTTGGTGATTTCCAATGTGAAAGACATCAATGAAGCCATGAGCTTCCTTCAGCCACTCGCTTTGCAAGAAGAAGTGTCATCGTAATTCACTCCGTCGAAAACTCAAATCCCGCACTTATCAGGCGGGATTTTTTTTTGCTCTATTTCTCACCTATTGCCTCCTGCAGACTCATGGACTGTGCGTCTCATTGCGCTTCACATCTTTCCGCGGGTTCCCGCGGGTTTTACGCGGGAATCATTTCTTCAACGCCCGTTCAGACCACCTTATCCCTACCTGTACTTTAGTCTCAGATTTAAGATCACAAATCACGAGTTCAGAACCTCTAACATGTACAACTAGAGTAAAAGACGAAGAGTTCCGATCAATCCCTTCTTCTGTTCTGAGCATCATTTGGAATGCAAAACTTTCCAATTCGAGTCTTCTGAGGAAAAGACGACAAAAAGAAAGTAGCCCCATTCCTCCTTCCTCACAACCGGCGGCTGTTTGCTCAGCTCGGTCCCAATGTCATGCTATGACAATCCGCGCTTAGCGGGAAATTGGAGGGGATAACTATGCTCAGCAAACATCTGCTTTTCAAGGATTTAATTCATTAAAAAGTAGATAACCATGAAATCATTAAATAAAAAATTCTTTGCCGTGGCCTTTGCATTCTCATTGGCAATTGGTCTAAGCAGTTGTGAAAATGTTATCACAGAAGACTACCCATCAGATGGCGTTGCCGTGAGTATGGGTGGGGAAGATACAGATCGTCCAATTCTAATTGGATTAGTGATTGACAGCGAAGAAGAGCCCATCTATCCTTCTGAGTTGATCTTGTATGATGATCTCACGTCTTCCGTCGTGGACACAGCTCATGCGGATGCTTCTGGTAAGTTCCGATTTGATCCACTGGACTCTGGATACTATTACGTTGATGTACTAGTCTCCAACGTATCCGTCGTGACTTCCAGCGTAATTGAAGTTCAAGACAGTACGTACGTGATTATTCAAAAATAATCCACTTACCGGCGACTTCTCAAGAGGTCGCCGGTTCTTTTTTGATCACCAAACTAGCCCGTGTCCCTTCCTGAAATTCAAGCTTGAACTCCGCCTTCAATTGTTTGGCAAAAATCTCCACGAGTTCTAATCCTTCCGAGCCTTTCTTCTCTGTAATGTTCACGTTCCACCCAGCCCCATTATCATGAATGGTGAGATAGAGCGTACCCGACTCTTCTTTCAGAGAAACCTTTAATAAAGGCGCTGAATTCCCCTTAAAAGCATATTTGAACGCATTGTTTATCAACTCATTCACAATCAACCCTGTTAAGGTTGCTTGGCTGGGGTTTACCTCTATCTCTTCTACATCCCATTCCACCTTCAAATTCGGGATCTCCACCTTGTAGTTTTGATAATTGAGCTCTACCAATTCTTGAACATATTCAGTAAAATTCAACTCTTCTTTGGTGTTGGACAATTTTTGATTGATCATCATAATCGCATCCACACGACTTAGCCCTTGCTTCAAGAGGTCTTGTTCACCTGGAGCCTTTGCAAATCGCTCCTGAAATCGAAATAAGTTAATCAGTGTTTGAAGAGAATTCTTGGTTCGATGCTGTAATTCTCTTCTCTTCACCTCTTGCCATCGCGCATGTTTCTTACTTTGATTGTATAGTCTTCCAAAGAGAACTAATAAGATGGCCGACGATATAAATCCCGTTAGGAGCCACCGTTTCTCAGCTCTTTCTTTTTCGGCTTGAAGTCTGTTGAGCTTACTCTCCTCGTGCAACAATCTGTTCTGCTGCTCAAGTTCTTTGAGCTCAAACATAGCGGTCATTCGCTCCGTGATTTCGCGCTTGTTCTCGTCGTTCAGTAATTCATTTACCTCCTTGTACTTCGTCAATGCTGCAAATGCCGACTTGAAATCTCCCACTTTCGCATAAAGGCGCTGTTGAATTTCATAGTTCTGTAAAAGAATGATCAAATAGTCTTCCTCTTCAGCTAAAGCGGCCCCTTCATTGAGCACCTCCTTAGCATTCTCATACTCCCCTAAGGCCAAATACAAGTCTCCAAATTGGGTGAGTGTATGAGCAACACCTGTCTTGTCTTTCTTCTTTCGCTTTAGCCTAATTGATTCTTGATAGTAAAACCTTGCCTTTTCATTATCACCCAAGGCATGATACACCTCAGCCATATTACCAATGGTTGTCGCTTTATATGCAGAATCTCCTGTAGCTAAAGACTGCTCGTAGTATGCAAGTGCTTTGGGATAGTCCTTTAATTGCTTGTACGTGTTGCCAATGTCTTGTAAACTGGACGACATCTCACGTACCTCTCCATTCTCTCTGAACATTTCAAGGGCTTTCTTGTGATTGAAAAGAGACAATGAGTCCTTCTCAACCTCTCGAAAAGCATTAGCCAGAGTCTGATAAGCTCTCGCCAAATATCTTTGATTGCTGTCAGCTTCAAAAAGGCGAATAGCGATATTCAACTGTCCAATCGACTCATCGAACAGCCCCATTTCTTTGAAATTGAGACCGAGGTTGTAATGGAGCACGGCATCACCACCGTGATATCCCAGCGAATCCCCAATCTGCAAAGCTTCCAAATAGTACCGATTTGCTTTTCTTCGTTCGCCTACTTGTGAGAGTGTGCCCCCAATGCTACTAACAGACAAAAAAAGTAGATCACCATACCCGTTCGAATAAGCAATCTGCTGACACTTTTCAAAAATCTCAAAGGATTCTGCAAGCGAATCCTGAAGATAAGCTGATCTGCCAGCTTGCAACAATAAATGACACCCTTGCTCGTCTTGAAAACGTTCAGAAAGCTCCATGTAGGCATGATAGGCTAGGTCGTATTCCTTATTCTTGAACAAACTATCAGCTCGCTGCACATCCTGCTCTATGATACTTGTAGATTGACCCTTACTTGTCACACAAGTGAATAGGATCATATATACAAGCAGCGAAATAGGACGATTCACTGCGTAGTACAATATGTAATTCAAATCTTTACTTTTGGAGGGTTAAAAGTAGTATAGGTATGAACTCAAAGATATTAATTGTAGAGGATGATATCCTAACTGCTGCAAACCTCGCTTCACTTTTAGAAGCTTCTGCGTATCAAACTTGTGAGGCAAATACCCCTGAAGATGCGTGGGAAAAATTCCTTGATTTCCAACCAGATTTAGTAATCATGGATATAGACTTGAGTAGCGATACGGATGGTATAGAACTCTCAGCACGATTCAATCAGCAACAGAAAACCTCTATTCTTTACCTAACCGACAAAACAGACGAACGCATCATTCAGAAAGCCAGAGACGTACATCATTCGTACTACATGAATAAACCCTTCGCCGCCCCCCTACTTCTCTCTCAAGTCGACCTCATTTTAAAGCAATCCAAAAGCTCACCAGTCACTACTCCAGCTATCAAAGCCTTGTTCATTAAGGAAAAAGCGAACGAGTCGCAGAAGAGAAAAATACCCTACGACGACATTCACTACATCAAGGCGTCTAGGGCCTATAGTGAGATTTACCACTCGCCAAACCATGCCTCACCTCTTCTCAAAGTTGACGTCTCAAAAAGCATGGCTGCCATCCTTCAGAAACTACCTGGCGACCAGTTTATTCAAGTGCATCGTTCCTACGCCGTAAACATCAACAAAATTGATTCCTACGACCGCGGCGAACTGATCCTTGCGGACCACACTATTCCCATAGGTGAAAACTACAAGACCAAAATTTCGGAAATCTTAAACCTCCTTTAGGAAAAGTCTATTCCGCTTTCGGAAAACCCGCACCACGGTGCTTCTATAAGTCGCTTTACTTCGACAAAGAAAGTAAACGACTATGCCCAACTATTCTGTACTACACCTAGAGATACTCTTAGAAGTATCTGCCCACAAAGCTGACGTAGGTCAACTCGACAAAGGTGGATTTGAAAAGATCAGTACGAAAATTGCCGAAGAAGTCAAAGGTGGCTCTTTTTCCTCTCCAATTACCCCAAGATACTTACAAGATCTCCTTAGTAAGTTGACAAAAGCCAACGAACAAAGTGAAGAATCTATTGGTATCAATCAAGATTACGCTGACTCACTTTCTGAATTCATTGGCTTAAAGAGTTTTCACAACTTCCAACAGTGTGTGGAACAATGGAAATCGGCATTCTCACAATTAGCGTTAAAAGCTGACAAAGAATTTAAAGTCAACGTAGTACACAACCCGGCCGACTCTATTGAGCATGGTGATATTCAAGACGCTCTTCAAAAATCAAATCTGAAATTCATTTGGGTCAGTTCGAAAGATGAGGGCAACCTAGCCTTCGAAGATCCTGCTTCATTTCACATTATTTTGACAGGAAGTAACTCCGCAATCGTAAATGAGATTCAAGCGCTTCCAGAAAACGCCAGCCTTCCCACCACTCCTATATATCTATATCATCCAGAAACAGATTCTCTACTGAGAGAACTGCCTGTTGAATGGCAGAAAAAGCCCATTCTCAATCCTCAGAACATTCAAGTGGCTCTAGCTATTCTGCATAGAATAACCCTCTATAAAGAACAATCTGCATCCAAAAATGAACGCACAAATTCAGTGGCGGATTCTGGGCTTGTAATTCTTGGGGAGAATACTCAGATCACAGCAGAATACTTTTCAGGTCGTGATATGACCATCAACATTAACCAGAAAGATTGATGGAAAATTCACAAACAAATACCACTCGAGAAACGCATATAGAGAATTCGCAAATTCATGCGAAATACTCCGCTATAGGTGACATTCACATACATAGAGAAAAAGATCAGCCTTCTTTCTCCAAGCCGAACCTGAATGCATATTCAGCTGCTCATTACATACAGCCCACCTTTACAACCACAGCCTTTGAAAAACTAGTAAGAGGTAAAATCCTTATAGTAGCCGGAGGAACGGGCTTTGACAAGAGCAGCTTCATTCGCCATCTTGCATCTTCCCTCGTTAAAAACTCAGAAGACCTCACACCAAGAGAACTAATTCAGAATGAAGAAAAGCTGAGCCTCTTTTCAAGCTTAGCAGCATTTGACTCCCCTTCCGTCTTCATCATTGATGAAGCGCATCCTAGAATTTTCGATCACAATTTGAAAAGATTTCTCTCGATTGCAGAGAAAGGACACTATATCCTTGTTACCACCGACAGCACGGTGGACACATGGGACACCCTAGAGGCATTTGCGGATAAGTGTTGGTTCAACATACCCAACGAGCCTCACTACGAACCGTCGGTCCTGGCAGACTTTACCGAAAGGCAATTTGATAGAGTGCAAGACAAATTATCGGATTCAGTTCGCCATATGTTGCTAACCGAATCCTCTGCCCAAAACATATCCATCTTAAAGCTCGCCCGTAGATTTAGCTCGCCCGAACAAATTCTAATGTTTCTCCATCTCCTTTCTGACGGAGAAAATTACACAGAAGAAAAACTAGACGAACTCATTACTTCGGTCACATCCTCTGGCTCTGGACTCTCGATCTGGTTTAAGAACCTCAGCCAAAAAGAACAACTCGTTGCGCTTGGAATGGCCTTGCTAGATGGAATGTATGACGACCAATTCTTCTCTTGTATGCAAGAGTTCGTGGCTGAATTTTGGCAACACCGCGATCCCCAATTGCTATCTCTCGACTACTGTGACATTGATTTCATCCTACCCTTCTTTGCATTGGAAGACATCAATGAAGAAAAGAGGTTAATCCGAAGTCGAAACTCTGCTCAACATCTGGAAATCATTGCCGTGGCATGGAATAACTACAAGAGACACATCTTGGTCACTTTGCCCTTGCTCAAGCAATCGGTGGTGGATACCGTAAACCCAAAAGAATCGAACTGGGAAAAATATGGCACTCGAGAACGAAGGATGACACTTCGCCAAGCCATTGGAGACACACTGAGCAATATCGGACTCTTGTCTTTCCACATGGTTGAAACGATTTTCCTTGAGTTGGCCTCCTATCAAAACATCATTATTCAAAGAGTGGCCGCCAAGGCGATGGCGCGCTGGAGAGAACTCGAACATGATGACCTTTACTTCAACACTGTCTTCAATTGGCAAACCGACGATCGCATTCACTCGCTGATGTCGAGCATCCGATACAACAGCAAGGACAACCAGCCAGACGGGACATCAAAGGACAATTCCGTTTCCTACATCAAAGCGACGATTGCCCTATCACTTTCGTACGCCGCAAATTACGACAGCCCCAACGACTTAGATGAACGATTTATCGAAGCGCTGAGAACGATCACTAAAGATCAAGATCCGCTTGCAATCAGCCGCCTCTCTGAATCCTTACCTCGAATCATACAACATCACAGTCGACAACTGATAGATGTCTTAGAGGAATTCACCGTCATCGACGATCTGCAAATCCCCATTGCAATTGGACTTCAACGAGCATACGACTACTATCCTGAGATGGTAAGAGAGACTCTATATAATTGGTTCGATTCAGCCGCAGATTCAACTTCTCAAGATAATAGAAGACAGAAACTCACCCTGCGGGATAAACTAATTGTGACGGTATTGGAAACCTTTCAACGAATCCCTTACCACAATGATGGAAGTGATATCATTTCATTGGATGACGTCTTTAATCGTCTTGCCATTCTCATCCGTCAAGAGAAGCGTTCGAGCCTGGTGAAGGTCATTAATCACACAGCAGGTACTCTGATTGGACAGAATTTCGAAATTGGAAAAAAGTACTTCACGACGCTGTATGACCTCTCTGTAGAAGAGAATAGAAAAACATTATCCGATCTGCTTTTGGTGATCTACTTCGAGCAGCGAAAACTTCAAGAAACCGACTCGGAATACAAGATTGAGATCGGTGAGAATACGATTCCTGCGTGGATGAATCTATCCAATCGCACCATCACTCCAGTTGAAAAACTCATGATTGAATGGATTGACGACTCCAATCTCGAAATAAAGAAAATGGGGTCGTCTGCCTTCATCCGATTCATTGATCAGTTGGACCATGTTGAGCAACTTACCATTGAGGAGATGAAGCGCGAACTGTTGCGTCAACGAATGGAAAGAGAAGAGCGCAAGCGCGAACAACAACGGAAAGCGGCAGATCAAGCCAAACAGCTTCTTGCGAATCTAAACTTCACACCTTCATTCTATCAACAATTCACTTTGTGGAAAAGGATACACGTCTTCTTATTCCTACTCTTCAAACCTCGCCAACAACGAATTGTATTCAAAGAATTATTCAAGAGTATTCTCACAAACCCATCCTACCATCCGGAATATAAGCACGCCTATTTGTGGAAGTTGAAAATGAGCTCAAACCCACTAACCATCAAGATGGCGGAATGGTGCCAGAAGTTTCTTGATTAACCTCAAATATCCTTTAACACATGCGAACTCCTCTTATGAAAAGAAAGGCCAACTCAACCGCACACGGCGATCGATTCTCAGATGAAAGAATAGAAGCCGTGTGGAAAAAGGCCACCGTGGTTGCGGGAGTAGATCCCTCCAAAAGAAGAAAAGATTCATGCGGCGCATGGATTGAATTCGAAAAATATGGCCATACCATCGACAATGGAACCGGATGGGAGGTCGATCACATCATTCCCGTATCAAAAGGAGGCGGAGACGAAATCTCCAACCTTCAACCGCTTCAATGGCAAAACAATCGCTCAAAGGGAAACGACTCTCCCGCTTCCAACTTCTGCATTATCAAAGCCCGATAAATGATTCTATAAATATCAATGTCATGAATAAACAAACCCACTCTTTCCCAGCTCTCGTCTCTTTCTTCATACCGGGACTCGGTCAATTGATTAAAGGTGAAGTTCTAAAAGGCATCCTCATTTGGATTGTAGGAGGAATTGCAGCCTTTTTTCTGCTATGGACCATCATCATTCCTTTTGGAATATGGGCCTGGAACGTATACGACGCCTACACTTCAAATCCGTAATTCATCTGAATGCGAAACTATAAGGCAAAATACCTAGCGCTCGGAAGTGTTAACATCCATTACGGACTCAAACATCTGAGATCTAGTCTTCCCTTATGGTCAGGGTTGGTCATTATTCTTTTTATAATTTCTATCAGTCTCTTCCTTCCCTGTCCCACCGCGAGCCAGTACCGACTTTTCAGAGTTTGCGCCTCCATTGGATTAGCTTCCTTTGGTAGTGCCATACCTGGAGCATTCAAGCTAAATGCTTCTGGCATTGTTAAGATCGTTACCGGGCTCGCGGTATTTTTAGTCGCCTACTTCTCCAATCCCAACACCATCATCATACGTGATAATTGCGATAGTACTTCTACTCTTCGCGGACTTGTCATGTACAACGAGCGCCCTCTTCCCGATGTAAAAATCTCATCGGCTCTTCTCAATCAATCGGATCTCACCAATAACTCTGGAGAGTTTGACATCCAATATGACACCCATCAAGCGCTCCCTTTGAAGCTGAGGTTCGAGTTTGAGAACATCGACACCACCATCACTTTCGACTCCTTCCCTACCAACCAGCCTTTGGTAATTCAACTTCGCGACACCCTTCCTGTACTCGACAGTAAAACCATCAATGAACAGATTCGCGCATACTTGGATCAATTTGAACAAAAGATTACTGCCGATCATTTACAAGAATTCCATGAAAAGAATGGAACACCTTCCAACCTTACAGAGATCAGCAACAGATATAAGGCATTTGACCGAATTTCTTCGAGATACCGAAATAGGATGGTATTTACGAATGGATTCAACACACTTTCTACCCAGAGGAGTATTCGCGCGGCAGGAATTCAAATGGACCCTATGAATCCCTATCACGCCTATTGGTTATCCAATTCTGCCGCCTTCATCTACAAGGATGTCCGAATCACAAAAGAGATTCCTCTTCAAATTGATTTCTCCTTTGCATTCATCAATACCAACGAGGTTGACTTCTCTATTTCTCGAATAGAAGAACGTACAGCTACAGAATGCGTAGTCACCACTCTATTTGAAGAAAACATTCGACTGGTTAAAACCTCTGTTCACTTTGATGAATACGGAGAACGATTGAAACTTCAAGAGACCGAATTCAAAGGAATGCGACCAGTGGAAGAATTCGTGTTCCGATATGAAAGAGGCAGATGGAAACTGAAATACACCATCAACACTTACAACTAAAATGCTTCAACACCTGAATTACATAAGCCTCACACTGCTCCTTGTCACCTGCTCTATCAATCCGGCATCTCCTCCAACAGAAGATGCCTACTTCAAAGATGCCGTACCATGCGACTCCATCGTAGGCTCGAGAATAGGGGCAATTTGTAAGGATGGCACCTACAGCAAATCTACCGGCTCAGGCACCTGCTCCCATCACGGAGGCGTGCGGGTTTGGTTGTGTAAATAACTCTAATACAAACGAAATCATGGAATTACAGAATCAACTCAAAGCATTGGGTGAAAAAATAGAACAGCTAAAAGAGAAAATTCATACTGAGGAGTCTACCAAACACGCCTTCGTACTCCCCTTCATTGCTTCCTTAGGATATGACACCTTCAATCCTCTCGAAGTTATTCCTGAATACACGGCGGACATCGGATTGAAGAAAGGGGAAAAAGTAGATTACGCCATCTTCCAAAAAGGAGAACCCATTCTTATCATTGAATGTAAGCACTGGAAAGAAGACTTGAATGTTCACAATTCACAACTCTTCCGATACTTTCACACCACGAAGACGCGCTTTGCCCTTCTGACCAACGGTATTGAATTTCGATTCTATACCGATCTTGAAAACGCAAATAAGATGGACGAGAAGCCTTTTCTCGAATTCAACATCTGCGACGTA
The DNA here is from genome assembly GCF_008933165.1 of Phaeocystidibacter marisrubri. Classification (NCBI taxonomy): domain Bacteria; kingdom Pseudomonadati; phylum Bacteroidota; class Flavobacteriia; order Flavobacteriales; family Phaeocystidibacteraceae; genus Phaeocystidibacter; species Phaeocystidibacter marisrubri. Next base: position 308,467 of record NZ_WBVQ01000001.1, on the reverse strand, counting down.
AAAGAGGCCACCATCAACGAGATTGCAAAATTTCACAAGTCGAATTTTGACGTTGATACCATTCTCACCAACGCGAGTTCTTTGAAGTATATCAAAGAATTGAAATACCAATTCAACGAAGAACTCAAATCTCCCTCTCCTGGTTTTGTACGTCTATTAACATCCAAAGTGTATTCTGGCAGGATAACCGAAAAGGTGATGACCGAATTTCAGGAGCTGGTTCAAAAAGCAGCCTCTCAAACAATTAGCGAACGGGTAAACGACCGACTAAATTCTGCACTCAACAAAGAGTTGGAGATCCGTCAGCAAGAAGAGATCGACACAGAGCCTGTCAGTAAAATAGTAACAACGGAAGAAGAAAGCGAAGCCTTCAAAATTGTAGTGGCCATTCTTCGACGCAAAATTCCCGTTGAACGAATCGCGATGAGAGACACCCAATCCTATTGCGGCGTTCTACTAGACGACAACAATCGAAAACCACTCTGCCGCTTTCACTTCAACGGTACCACCAAGTATTTGGGAACTTTCAATATGGAGAAAAAAGAAACTCGCCATCCATTGGAGAGCCTTGAGCAGATCTACGATTTCCAATCCGTCTTATTAGTATCTGCAGACAATTACGCGGAAATGCAATAGGGCATCTCGGAAACAAATACCTACCCTTAGGAAAAAACCAGCGCACAACACAACTGATTATCATGTACTTACACCTACAAAACAAACCTCCTCCTTATGAAACTGCCTGTAATCACCCTTCTTTTATCTACCCTCTCATTCTTTGCGTACGCACAGGACAACCTTGAGATTGTAAAAGTTCAACAAACACAGTCTTTCTACCTCAACAACTCCACTAGAGCTGCAATTGGAACTGGAGATAATCGCACATACTTAGCCCTTTCACTCCCCGAAAACACCATTGAATGGTATTACGCATTTCGCGCGGTGAAAGAGAGCTCTTCGGAAAGCCTAAACCTCTTCTCTCAACTCATTGAAGCATTAGAGCCCTCTGGGATTTCCTCCTCTCTATTTAACTCAATGACTGTCCCAGAAGGAAATGTTCGTTGCAACATCTATGTGACAGACGAATCAAACGCCATACAATTCAGTAAGCATCTTGCCTCCAGCCATTGGACTACTGGCACTCGTGAAAACTACTCTCAGGGAATTGTACGGATAAACGACCCCATTCAGCCCACCTTATACCTCTGCTTTGAGAATCCGAATGTTTGGGAAGGACTGACATTATATGTAGAAGTAACAGCACTTGTCAAGAAAAATAACGAGTCCGAGGAAGGAAACATTCAACCCGAAGAAACAGCCAACGAAGTGGATGCCATTGCAGAAGGTGTTAGTGGGCTGATTGATGCATTTCAGAGTTACCGAACGGAAAGACGGGAGAATGCAGAAGCACGTGAAACTGCGCAAAACTACTCCAATGCGAGTTGGGTGTTTTATGAAGCTGGAGACTTCAGCACATCTATCGAATATGTTCAAAAGGCACTAGAACTTGTAGATCATCCGGAGTTGCACTTCAACCAAGGCCTGTCTCAATGGTGTGCTGGACTAAGAAAGGAAAGCACAGAATCCTATCTAGCGGGGATCAACCTCATCAACGATCTCGACTCCAAAGAGGACGCATTGGAAGTACTCCAAAATGCAATCGACAATATTGCGAAAGGTAGGCAAGAATACCACTTCTTCAGTGAAGACCCGCCTGCCCTTAAACTGCTACAATTGAAATTTAACTCCGTCTTCGAGCTCAGACGATGGAGTGATAGACACTAACCTAGATCAACCACCTATGAAGATTACATCAGAAATCAAAGGACACTTTTTGCGCCTCTATCAAATGGCCATGACAGATGGAGATTTTTCGGCTGAGGAATGGAAAACCCTTTATCAGTTCGCCTTAGAAAGAGGAATATCGGAGATAGAACTAGACCGCGTTCTTCTATCTACAACCGGCTCTTTGGACATCCCCGATTCTATAGAGACCCGTGTGGAATATCTCTACGATTTAACCCGTATGATTTGGGCCGACGGAAAAGTGACGCCAGATGAAAGAGAAACACTCATCAAGTATGTTAGAAAGTTTCAATTCAAAGAAGAGAATGTAACTGCCTTAGCGGATTATCTCATTGAAAAAGTGAGGGCTGGGATCAGTAAAGACGCCTTATTACTCGAACTTAAATAACCCTCTGATATGGACTATTCATTAAAAGATCTCACCTTGATCTATCCCAACCACGTTGATGAGCCCCAGGCGAAAAAAACAACTGTTGAATCAAAAGGTATTCGCGAGTCATATTTCGATAGAGGCCTTGATGATTCTAGAGTATCCATGGGACGCGCGGCAAGTTTTGCAGCAAGTTTGGAGGATCTGTATCAATCCGTTAAGGACGAATGCCGTAGCAATTTGGATGAACAAAAAGAATTAAAACGACCAACCGTAGAACAACAGAATCGAGTCCTCACCGATATCATTAAAAAGGAGACCTACAGAGATATCAAGCAAAAGGAATGTGACAATTTGAAGTCGAAAACGCAACAAATTGATCAAGACATTGCTTCGGTAAAAATCCATCCAGCTCGCCATGGACTACAAGCTGATAAGCGACCAAAGGCTCAATTCTACATCGGACTTTCCGTGCTGATTCCAATTTCGATTTACTTGTTTGTGTTCTACATTTCCGCTTCCTATTCCGCCTTCTTCAAGGAGTTTAGAACCGATAGTCTTACCGCCGCCATTTTTGATGCCCGAGCATTATCCAAGGCCTTCAACGACGGACTTCTAGAAGCAGTTTTTGTCTGCACGATCCCCTTTGCATTTATGGGACTAGGGTATCTCATTCACATGTTTATGAAGAACAAGTCGACTGTAAAAGTGGCCATCCTTATTGGCATCACCTTTATTTTTGATGTGATCCTTGCCTACCAGATTGACAAGAACGTTTATGAGTTCACACGAACCCTCAATTCTCCTGCTCACAATTTGGGGTTTGCTCTTCAAAATGCTCAATTCTGGGGAATCATCTTTGCTGGTTTTGTAGTCTACCTCATCTGGGGCCTTGTTTTTGACTTCACCATGAAAGAGTTCCACAACATGGATAAAGTGAATCGCTTCATCCGAAAACTGAAGGAAGACAAACTCAATTTCGAAAACAGACTCCGCGAAATGACCACTTCTGTAGAAATTGTAACCGCTGAAATCGCTTCGCTCAATGAAGTTGTACATGAGCTGCAAGGACGAATTGATGGATTCATCTTTCCAAAACAAAAATACATGGTGATCCACAGTTCCTATGTGAATGGATGGAATCGAGGAATATCTACCACTCATTCACTCATGGAAAATGAAAAAACCCGATTGGTACAAGCTTGCAATGAGGTTGAAAAAGCTCACTTGAACAAATACGAGCTAACTGGCGATCAACAAGAACAAGTGTATTACGGCTCTAACCCTGATTCTGATGTATAAAGCTATAACTCTGCTGTTCACCGGGTTGATGACAGCACCATCCAGCTTCCCTTACTATGGGAGTCCAATGGATCAGCATGGCGCAATTTCTATGATGCCTGAGGAATCGATCGTCGCTCCGAGTGTCAATTTGAATATTAGTATCCTGATTGATCTATCGGATAGGATTGATCCTGGAAAATACCCGAACCCAACCATGGAGTTCTATCAAAGGGACACGGGACATATCGGTTCCATTGTTCGAGCATTTAAACATCATGTAGCGCAGAAGAGAATCATTCAAATAGATGATCGTCTGAGCACATACATCGATCCGCTTCCCCACGAGCCGGAAATAGCCAGACATCTTTCAGCCTTGCGGATTGAGCTAAATAGAAATACTATCACACGTGAAGTATTGGCCCAAATTCCAATTCAATACGCCGAAAACACAGCTAAGATTTACAATCAGGCCATAACCGACAACCACTTCATAGGTTCCGATATTTGGCGATTCTTTAAAAGTCGGGTGAAGGACTATTGTACGAGATCGAATGCGAAAAACATTGTCGTCATACTTACAGACGGCTACATGTACCACCCTCGTTCGATGGCATCTGAAGGTGGTCGAAGAATGAGTATTGGCCGTCAGACTTTCAAAGAACTAGGATTGAACACCTCCGATTGGAAAACCATTATGGAAAGACGTGATTTTGGATTCTTTCCAACGGGCAATGACTTGAATGGAACCAAGATTCTCTTATTAGGCCTCAATCCAAACCCAGAGAATCCTTTTGAAGAAGAAGTACTGAAAGCATATTGGACCCAATGGTTCACAGAGATGGGAGTCGAGGAAAGTGACATCCTCATTAAGAGTAGCGATCTTCCTATCAACCTCAACCAATCTATACAAGAGTTCATCCTCAAGTGATGCACAAAGAAAATGGTGTAAAAAACATCTTCTCACTTCAACCTAAAATCACTCTGAACTTCATCCGCCCATTGATTGTTGATCAGGTCTAGACCATTCAACCTACTTTTGTCCTCCTATTCTAATTTGAATACAAAGAGATGACTCAGCACGAATTTGGGCAACGCATTATTGATGATCTTCAACAACTTCAAAAGCAAATAGAAACCTCATTCTATTACTTGGAAGCAGAGCAACTCAACGCCAAGCCTTCGGAGGAACAATGGAGTATTCTTCAGTGTATTGAGCACATCAACCTCACCAACGAGCAATACATCAAAGCGTTTCGAAGAGCAGAAGAAAAGGCAAACTCGGCGGATCGGGCACAATCTTCCTATAAAATGGGTTGGATAGGCAAGTTGATGTCGAATGCCATGCGTCCGAAAAATGGAGTGATTCGATACAAGATGAAGACCTTCGACAGCCTTGTGCCGTTGAACCAAAAAGACCCTAAAGCTCGACTAGTAGAGCACGTTGTTTTTGAGAAATTCTCGCAAGATTGCGCTGAATTAGAGCGATTGATCAAAGCCACAGAAGACTACAACTGGAATCGCATCAAAGTCCAAACGCTATTGGGCAAATGGCTCAAGCTGAAATTGGGGGATGCGTATGCATTTGTACTCGCTCATTCACAACGACATGTTGAACAAGCCATGAAACTTTCTGCGGAAATGTTTTAATAGCATTGCTCAAACTTGTACGAAGTGTTGGCTATGGCTAACTTAGAGCCATAACCAACAAAATATATGGACGCACATTTAGAAGCGATTTCCATCAACAAATCCTACGAAGGCCACCACGCCCTTACCGATCTAAGTCTTCAAATTCCGAAAGGAAGCATATTCGGGTTGCTGGGTCCTAATGGAGCTGGAAAAACGAGCTTTATTCGCATTATTAACCAGATCACTGCACCTGATTCTGGAAAACTACTACTCAACGGCAAACCTCTAACGGCCAACGACATTGGCAAAATTGGATACTTACCCGAAGAGCGCGGATTGTATAAGAAAATGAAGGTCGGAGAACAGGCCATGTATCTCTGTCGACTCAAAGGACTTTCCAACTCTGAAGCAAAAGCCAAGCTCAAGCATTGGTTTGAACGCTTTGAAATCACTGATTGGTGGGATAAGAAGATTGAAGAACTCAGTAAGGGTATGGCCCAAAAAGTTCAATTCATCGTCACCGTTCTTCACCAACCAGAACTCCTCATTTTCGACGAACCGTTTACCGGCTTCGACCCGATCAATACGGAATTGATCAAAAGTGAAATCAAGCGCCTCAACAACGAAGGTGCTACCATCATTTTCTCAACGCACCGAATGGAAAGTGTGGAGGAAATTTGTGATCACATCGCATTGATTAACAAATCGAGAAAAATCTTGGAAGGCCCTCTAAAATCGGTTCAAGACGACTATCGAACCAATACCTATCGCGTGGCTTATGTCGGAGATGTAAATCAGGTTACGTCAAAAATCAAAGAGTCGTTTACCCTGGTAGACGATCACTCTTGGCATGACCATAGAGAAGCCACGGTAAAACTGCCAGATGGCACAAAACCCAATGCCTTGCTGGAAGCCTTGCTTCCCCTTGCAACCATAGACCACTTTGAGGAAGTAATCCCAAGTGTGAATGACATCTTTATTCGCAACGTTCAAAACCGAGAATCATGAATAAGACTTGGCTCATCATTCAACGTGAGTTCAGTTCTCGCGTAAAAAAACGTTCCTTCCTAATTATGACCATCTTGGGGCCTATTCTATTCGGCGCCCTGATGATTGCTCCAGCCCTCATCGCCTCTATCCCAGAAGGTCCAAAGGTGTTGGTGGTTCTAGATGAAAGTGCGCTTTTGACAGGAAGTCCTGGCGACGACATGCATGAACTTCGCTATCTAGATCCAAAGCAATATGACAAGGATAAAGCACTTGAACTCCTGGATTCACAGGAAGATTTAGATGCACTTTTCTACATCCCAGTGAGTCCTTCAGGAGATCCAGATTTTTGGAAGAGAAACGCATCGGTATATGGCAAAGAAGACATCTCTTTGAGTTTGGAAGAATACTGTAGTGAGAAACTAGAAACCGCCATTCTGGAACACAAACTCCTCGCAGAAAACGTCAACCCAGAGGTGGTAGCAAATGCAAGAACCAAGGTAAAACTAAAGACTTTCAACCTCTCGGAAAGCACAGAAACCGAGAGTGTAACTGAAGTAAAGATCGTTGTGGGTTATGCCGCTGGTTTCATGATCTACATCTTCATTTTCTTGTATGCTGCGCAGATTATGCGTGGAGTTATTGAGGAGAAGTCGAATCGCATCGTCGAAGTCTTGATTTCATCCGTAAAACCTTTCCAACTCATGGTTGGGAAAGTTGTAGGAATTGGCTTTGTAGGTGTACTACAATTCACCATTTGGGTGGTACTTTCCATGGTCATATTCCAAGCAACTACAGGGATGATGATGGCTGATCAACTCGATCCAGAAAAAATTGCCGCGGGCGAACAAGTGAATGAAACAGCACAGATGATATTCAACCAAATCACTTCGCTTCCGATTTCTGAAATCCTTCTGGGCTTCTTGTTCTACTTTATTGGAGGCTACATGCTTTACGGTGCTTTGTTTGCCGCTGTAGGCGCAGCGGTTGACAGTGAAACGGATACACAACAGTTCATGACCCCACTAGTGATTCCGTTGGTTCTAGCGCTAATTGTTAGCTCTAGCGTAATTGAAAACCCTCACTCCGACTTGGCCTTTTGGTTCTCCATGGTTCCATTTACTTCCCCTATTGTCATGATGGTTAGAATTCCTTTTGACGTTCCAACTTGGCAGTTGATCCTCAGCATGGTGTTGCTCATTGGCGGCTTCTTGGGAACCACATGGATTGCAGGAAGAATTTATCGAGTGGGAATCTTGATGTACGGCAAAAAGACTTCGTACAAGGAAATCTGGAAATGGATTCGCTATCGACCTATTTAAAATTCAATGAGAGAAAAACTCACATCTATTCTTGAGTATCAGTTCTTCAATGCGGAAATCGGAGAGCGCACGTACTCCTTTTCGGTACTTGAAGTGGTCATTATCCTCTTTATTATCGGGATTACGCGCGCTGCTATTTGGTTGATTCAACGAGCCCTTGATAACCGAGTTCAGCGAAAACGCATTGATCCGGGTAAGGCCTATGCGATTACTCAAATACTCAAATACCTGCTTTGGACAATATCCATCATTTACTGCTTGGATTATCTCGGTGTAAAGATCACCGTGCTCTTGGCCGGCTCCACGGCGCTATTTGTAGGATTGGGTCTGGGACTTCAAGATGCTTTTAAGGACTTTGTCTCCGGGTTCATCATTCTTATGGAGCGGACCGTTACCGTAGGTGACATTGTAGAGGTAGATGGAATTATTGGAAAAGTTCTGGAGGTGGGATTGAGAACCACGCTCGTTCAAACGAGGGACGATATCTACATGATAATTCCGAACCAAAAATTGACCAATGAGCATGTAATCAACTGGAGTCAGAGCAAGAAAGTCACCCGATTCAGCATTGGTGTGGGCGTAGCATATGGCTCAGACACCCGCCTTGTGGAAAAACTACTCCTCGATGCAGTAAATGAACACAAGATGATTTCTAAAACTCCTGCGCCCACGGTTCAATTTATCGACTTCGGCAATAGTTCTCTTGATTTCAAGATCTTCTTCTACAGTGCAAACCTCTTCAGAATTGAAGCCGTAAAAAGCGACGTTCGATACATCATCGATCAGAAATTCAGAGAGAATAACATCACGATTCCATTCCCTCAACGCGACCTTTGGGTGAGAGACTATCCAAGAACTGGAAGTCCCTTAGAGCCGGAATCTAAAGAAAATAACGAATGAGAATTGCCATCATAGATTTAGGCACGAACACCTTCAATTTGTTGGTACGTGATACCGATGAAGGCACCACCTTGCACAACGACAAGATTCCCGTGAAACTCGGCAAAGGAGGAATTACAGATGGCAAAATCGCTCCAGATGCATTTGACCGTGGCATTGAAGCGATGATCACACATCGCTCTACCGCTGCAGATTTAGGGGTCGATCAAATACTAGCATTTGCCACCAGTGCGGTAAGAAGCGCAGCAAATGGTGACGAATTTGTGAAAGCCGTCTTTGAAGCCACTCAAATCCAAGTTGAAGTGATTGGTGGACTTCGCGAAGCTGAACTCATATTTAAAGGCGTTCAACAAGCAGTGGAGATTGGTGACGAACCGGTACTAATTATGGATATTGGCGGGGGGAGCACTGAGTTTGTTTTGGGAAATAAAAACGAAGTCTTCTGGGCGAATAGTTATGAATTGGGAGTAACCCGTCTCTTAGACCTATTCAAACCCCACAACCCCATACTACCGCAGCAAGCCATGCAAATTAGAGAGTACATTAAAAGTGCTCTTGAAGATTTGATGGAAGCCTATCAAAAACATCCTGCTAAAATGTTAATTGGATCAAGCGGATCCTTTGATACATTGTACGATGTACTCGCATTGCGCCATGGTAGAGCTCCTCTTCAAAGTGGCCAAATCAGCGGTAGCTTTGATGAAGGTGAACTCCGAATCTTGATCAATGATTTGATTGCGGCAGACACCAAAGAGCGTTTAGAGATGCCGGGAATGTTAGAAATGCGAGCAGAAATGATTCACCTCGCTGGCATTCAAATCGCTTTGGTACTCGATTTGCTAAGCATAGAAAAAATCAGACTGTCTACCTACTCCATGAAGGAAGGGGTATATGCAGAAAGAACAAAAAAATAAGATGGCTAACATCCTCATAATTGAAGACGAAAAAGCAATACGCAATGTGTTGCGAAACATCATTGCAGAAGAGAATAACTCCTTTTCCGTAGATGATGCGGAACACGGAAAAGCAGGGCTAGATCTCATGGCTGAAAAGTCATACGACCTTGTTCTCTGTGATATTAAAATGCCCGGGATGGATGGCATTGAAGTTCTTGACAAGATCATGAGTCTCTATCCCGACACAGCGGTGGTAATGATTTCAGGGCACGGCGATATAGAAACAGCTGTGGACTGTATCAAAAAAGGGGCATACGACTTCATCTCGAAACCGCCTGATTTGAATCGACTGTTGAACACCGTTCGCAACGCGCTAGACCGTACACAACTTGCCACAGAGGTGAAAGTCCTCAAAAAGAAAGTGAGCAAAAAGTACGAGATGATTGGCGACTCAGGCTCTCTATCTGAGGTAAAAGATATGATAGAGAAAGTAGCACCTACCGAAGCCAGAGTACTCATCATGGGACCAAATGGTTCTGGTAAAGAACTCGTAGCACATCACCTCCACGAGAAGAGCGAGAGATCTAAAGCTCCAATGATTGAAGTGAACTGTGCAGCCATTCCTTCTGAATTGATTGAAAGCGAACTTTTTGGCCACAAGAAAGGCGCCTTCACTTCTGCGGTGAAAGACAGAAAAGGCAAGTTCGAATTGGCCGATGGAGGAACTCTATTTCTAGATGAAATCGGTGACATGAGCCTTAGTGCACAAGCAAAGGTTCTGCGAGCTCTTCAAGAAAGCAAGATTACTCCTGTGGGAGGCGACAAAGAAATCAAGGTAAATGTTCGCGTTCTTGCAGCCACCAATAAAGATCTACAAAAGGAAATAGCAGACGGAAAATTCAGAGAAGATCTCTACCATCGCTTGTCTGTCATTGTAATTCGCGTACCCGGACTAAACGACCGCAAAGAAGACATCCCTCAACTAGCGGAACATTTTGGAGAGAAAATCTCTGAAGAACAAGGTATTGCTCCCAAGAAGATCAATGCCGATGCTATCAAAGCCTTACAGGCGTTTGATTGGACTGGAAATATCCGCGAATTCCGAAATGTGATGGAAAGACTCTACATCCTTTGTGGACCGGAAATCACAGGTACTGACGTAGAACAATACGCCCGAAAGTAATGTCGTAAAGACACTTCTAACAATCTTCTTACAACTCCCGTCACCACTAGGTTTCGGGAGTTTTTCTTTTGCGTTATTAACAAAGCCTCGTTAATTACACTTCTTCTCATCTAGTAAATATCCTTCCATTGCGACCTAAATTGAGATATTAACTCTTAAAAACAATTGTTATGAAAAAGGCATTACTAACAGCCGGACTCGCATTGTTTGGCCTAAGCGCCTCCGCTCAATGGAACGAAGGATCAATTATGGCCACTGGAAATTTAGGTTTTAGTACAGGTGGAACTGCAGAAGATGATGGCACCAGCTCTACCGATATTTTCTCGAACAGTGCATTCAATATTGGAATCACTGGTGGCTATTTCATCCAAGACAACCTAGCGGTTGGTATTGGTTTAGGCTATGCTAATACTTCTGTTACGGTCGAGCCTATAGAAACAGAAACTACCACGAGCATGCTAACCTACGGATTGTTCGGTCGATACTATGTTCCTTACAACGACAAGTTCTCTATGTACGGTCAACTTTCCATCGGCTTCGGTTCTGGAGGACAAACAATAACCGACAACATTAACGACGCCACAGCAGAGACAGACATGAGTGCTCTTAATGCTGGATTAGGCGTTGGCCTCACTTACTTTGTCAACGATATGTTCTTCCTTGATGCGAGTTACGGATTCTTAGGATACTCCTCTTCAACAACAACAGAAGATCCAGGTGGAAACAATGAGTTAAAGACAACCACATCAAATTTCGGTTTGGATCTCGACCTATCATCGATTGCCTTCGGTGTAGGTGTACTCTTCTAAACCAATACCATAGAACAGAGAGCCGCTTCCATCGAAGCGGCTTTTTTTGTATTCAAAACCCGAGTCATAACCTACATTTTTCTCTACATTTGCCCCTCAAATCAGAGACAAGAAATCATGGTGCCTAAGTTCCTCATTGGCGACAATACAGATTTTCCGGATGCCATTTACATCATCCACAACGAATTCCCTCGATTCATTATGAATTTGGAGAATGACGAAGTTGAATGGTTTGATGATATATCTGGCGAGGCGGAAGAAGACGTCACCGCAGAGGTTTCCACACTTATTGAAGAAGCAGAATCGTTCTACCAACGGGAGGTAGAACGGTATGAACAACAATCATAATAATTGAATCCCGCACTTGCGGGATTTTTTTTTGACCATGCTAAAGGCACCCAAATCAGAATACATAAAAAACATCAACCTAGCATATCCGGTTATGATCGGATCTCTAGGTCAAATCCTCGTGGGGGTAATCGACAGCTTAATGGTTGGCCAAATTGGAGCCATCCCACTCGCTGCTATTTCCTTCGCGAATAGTCTACTGGCCATTCCACTCGTATTTGGAATTGGCGTAGCCTATGGACTCACCCCTCTTGTGGCAAATGCGGATGGAGCGGGGAATAAAAAGAAATCCACTCGTTTATTCAAGAACGGGTTGATCATCAACATCATCATCGGTGTATGGATGGTGGGCACACTCATGTCCGTGCGAAATATGATGGACGCTTTTGGGCAAGATCCAGAAGTGGTTGTCAATGCGATTCCTTATTTCACGGTCGTTGCACTCTCCTTCTTCCCTCTTCAAATTTTCTTTACATACAAGCAGTTTACAGAGGGATTAAGCGACACTAAAGCGGCCATGCGTTTGAGCTTGATTGCAAACGGCGTGAACGTATTTCTCAACTGGGTATTCATTTTTGGAAACCTCGGTTTTGAACCTATGGGGATGGTTGGAGCTGGATGGGCTACGCTCTACAGCCGAATCTTCATGACCATTACTATGGTTCTATGGGTTCATGGCAAACAGAAATACCATGAGTACATGCAGTACTGGAGAGCTACTAAAATCAAGTGGACCGACATGAAGGAAATCCTACGCATTGGTGTGCCTTCAGGATTTCAATACATCTTTGAAGTAGGTGCGTTTGCCTCTGCTTCTGTGATTATTGGAACGATCAGTGCAAATGATCAAGCAGCTCACCAGATTGCCATTTCCCTCGCTTCCATCAGCTACATGGCAGCTTCAGGCTTTGGTGCAGCAGCAACAGTTCGGGTGAGCAATCAGCTGGGCAAGAAAGATTATCCTACCCTCAAAATTGCCTCTACCACAATCTTTGAAATGACCGTCATTTTCATGACTGTTACCGGAATCATTTACCTCGCGGGTAGAAACTTCTTTCCTGCGTTCTTTAACGACGACATCAATGTAACCAGCGTTGCAGCACAATTGCTCATCGTTGCCACCGTGTTCCAAATCAGCGACGGTGTTCAGGTTACCGCCCTAGGTGCATTGCGCGGTTTGGGAGATGTGAAATTCCCAACTTGGGTAACTTTCATCTCGTATTGGATCATTGCATTGCCGGTTGGGTACCTGTTAGGTGTCGTTCTAGAATACGGTGCTATTGGGGTCTGGATTGGACTTGCAATTGGACTTGGAGTTTCTGGATTCACCCTTTGGTATCGATTTAATCAGAAAGTTAAACATCTTCTCTCAAGCCTTTAATTACAAGGCTTGAGAGTTCTTTTTCCTCAGTGAAATCCAAAGTCCTACGCAGGGCCGTATATGGTTTGGCACGATGATTGAAAATCGTGTTCTTGAAGTACTACTTATAAAAACCTTCACCATGTACGCAGTAGCCCTAAAATCAAATCAGAAGCAAGAGGAAATACTCAACCTCCTTCAAACTTGGTTGAGTGGAGTAAAGAATGGAGTAACCGATAAGATTGTATCGTGTTATTCTAAGAATGCCGCACTCTGGGGTTCGATCACGCATCGATTGCGCTGCGACGAACAGGGAATTCGGAATTACTTCAACGAATTTATCAGTTCTGAAAAACACAACCTCGAGGTTTCTTTCCGTGAAATTGACATCAAAGAAATCGCAGGCCTACCTGTAGTTTCAGGAGTTTATGTCTTCACTTGGTTAGACGACGACGGAAAGAAAATGGCCATGCCCGCTCGATACACGTTCGTCCTCAACAATAGAAACGGCAAGTGGAAGATTGAAGATCACCACTCTTCACTCCTCCCTTCTTAAGATACCAATCCAAATCATGAATTTTTGTGATTGAAACCCCGGAGTTTTCCGGGGTTTTCTTTTGCCTATTTTTTGCATCTTGGCTGAATGAAAATTGCCTTCGTTACTCGTTCTACGCTTTTCATTCAACCAGGAGGAGACACCCAACAGGTTGAGCAATCTGCAGCGGAGCTCTCACAACTGGGAGTTCAAGTGGATGTTATCACGAATCAGCGAAATGTGGACTTGAGCGAGTATGATTTGGTACACTTCTTCAACTTAGGTCGACCTGCAGATTTGATTCGCCACAGGAACTGGGATGCCGTTCCACTTTTCATCAGCACCATTTGGGTAGAATACAACAATTCAAACCGAATGGAAACGCTAAAAACCCTGGCAAGAGGAATCCTTGGCAACGATAGAATTCCGCCGTTTTCGTACTTGACAGCGGGACAGGAAAAGTCCATGCAGCAAATCCTCCAACGAGCTGACTTGCTCATCACTACCACAGAAAAGGAAGTCATGAGACTACAACAGGCTTTTGGCGATATAGCTCCAACCTACGTTGTTCCACCAGGAATCAATCGCAGCTACTCAGAAGAACTTCCCGAAGAACGTGAGGAGCGAAGAGGGGTGCTGGTAGTGGGGCGATTTGAAGAAATTAAAAATCAAAAAAGAGCCATCGAAGGATTGGCTCAACTCCACGAGAATATCACATTTGTAGGCGATGCGGCCAGCAATAATCCCAGCTATCTCACAGAGTGTAAAAAACTAGCTACCAACAACATGTCCTTTCGCCCTCACTCTTCCATGGAGGCTCTAAAAATGCTGTATCGATCACATAAAGTGGTCCTCGTTCCAAGTACATTTGAGACTTTTGGATTAACGGCTTTAGAGGGACTATCTCAAGGTTGTGAAGTAGTGCTTTCGACCTCGGCAGGAGCCTATGAATTGTTGAAAGACTATGTCCACGCCATCAACCCATTGGCTCCAGATGATATTGCTAGAGGTGTTGAAGAAGCGCTGCAAACACCTACATCTTCAAGTGGAAGAGCGTATGCATGCCAGTACACCTGGAAACGAGCAGCAGAAACACTTCACAAACTTTATGAAACGCGGTTGAACGCTTAATTAACTACCTTTCCAGTCCATTAACCTGAACCAGAATATGAGAATTGGCATCATTGGGTCTCGCGGCATTCCCAATAGATATGGAGGATTTGAAGAATTAGCCGAGCAGCTTTCGGTTCGACTCGTCAAAATGGGACACTCTGTATTCGTATACAACGGTCACCGCCACCCCTATGCCAACAAAGAGTTCAAGGGAGTTCGAATTATCCATAAATACGACCCCGAGCACCGGTTTGGAACAGTTGGACAATTCATCTACGACTTCAACCAAATCTTTGATGCACACTGGAGACAATTCGATGTCATTCTACAATTAGGGTACACCTCCAGTGGGATATGGCAATGGATGTTGCCCAAAAGTGCTCGGATTGTAACCAACATGGACGGATTGGAATGGAAGCGCAGTAAGTACAACAAGCTCACGCAAAAATTCTTGTTGAGATCTGAGCGATGGGCCGCTCGCCATTCTCACCTCATGGTTGGCGACAATATCGCCATTGAGAAATACCTACACGATAAATTTGGCGGACAAGCAGTGTTCATCCCTTACGGAGCCGACATATTAAAGTCGCCTAACCCAGCGGTATTGGAACCCTACAGTATTCAACCGGGCGAATACAATCTTCTCATCGCTCGAATGGAGCCTGAAAACCACATTCGAGAAATTCTTTCGGGAGTTAAATATGCTGCATCTCAACGAATAACCCTCGTGATGGGCAATCTCGACACAAAATATGGTCAGGAGCTTATACGAGATTTTAAAGATGCTCGAATTCGCTTTCTCAATGCGGAATACAACAAGGAAATTGTAGATAACCTCAGGCATCATTGTCACCTCTATTTTCACGGTCACAGCGTAGGCGGAACAAATCCATCTCTACTAGAGGCCATGGCATGCGGTGCTACAATCGTTGCACACGACAATCCATTCAACCGATCTGTCACCGACGAAAACGCCTATTACTTCAGCAATTCCGATGAAGTATCCCATTGGATTGACACCGTTGAAAAAGACGATAAGACATTACAGATGATCAAGCGAAACACCAACGCGATTCGCGAAAAGTACAACTGGAAGTCGATAGCTGAACAGTACGAACTCGTCTTTAGCCAAGTTCGGATTTAACTCACAAGAAGGTTAAGCCGACAGGTTGATCCAACAACCATCCCGTTAGGCTGTATCGCGCGCGATTGCACTCCAGAACCTCGTGTTCAATTTCGGATCTGAAACACACCAACTTCCCTGCTTCTGGAAGAATGAAGACGGGATCTTTACCTTCCAAATAAATAGCCAACTGTCCACCATCTTCCTCCTCCCAATCGGGATTTAAGTAGAGAACAAAGCTGATCACTCGATGGGGATTGTTCTTAAATCGATCCGAATGACGAGCATATCTAGTACCTTTTGGATAGACCGCAAAATGGATCTCGTATTCCTTCAGGCCAAGAAAACACGTATAATTTAGAAAATTCTGAAGTTCCTCCATGCGCTGGAGATAGGACTTAATACTGGGAGCTGTATCCTCATTATCAATCCACAAAATCTCATCCCCTCGAATGTCTTTTTCGAGTTGATATTCAATCTGCTTCCCAATACCTGCTCTTCGAAATTCGCCTTCTTCTTTGTGTCGAATGGCTATGTCGCGAATAGCTAACGCTTCATCCCGAGACACAAAATTGGGAATCGAGAAGTAACCTGTATCTGCTAATCCATCAGCGATACGGTCAAACAACGATAATGCTGACATTTGACTACAAATGTACTACCGGAAAGAGACAAATGATTCGAGAAAATGGAAATAAATAACCAGAACTAAACTCCTGACTTCCTACCTGTTACCATATTCCAAATGGTCCAGAAGAAGATTTTAACATCGAGTAAGAGCGACCAATGCTCTAGGTAATACACATCTGCGTTCACGCGATCTGACATATCTGTATCTTCCTTAGTTTCACCGCGATACCCCATCACTTGAGCCATACCGGTAATTCCCGGCTTCACCCAATGACGAACCATGAAGGCCTCTACCTTGTGACGGTAACTCTCGGTATGGGCGATCATATGCGGACGTGGGCCTACAATGCTCATCTGCCCTAGCAACACATTGATAAACTGAGGCAACTCGTCAAGGTTGTGCTTTCGTAAAAAACGGCCAACACGTGTAATGCGCGTGTCCTGTGCCGATGCTTGTACACTCTCATCTCCATGGTTCACCACCATGGTTCGCAACTTCAGACAAGTGAACTCTTCACCGTTCAACCCCGATCTCACCTGACCAAAGAAGGGGTTGCCCTTAGAATCCAATCGAATAATAACCGCAAGAAGTGGCAAAAACCACGAAAGCACTCCGAGAACAATAATGGTTGAAAACACGATATCAAACGTTCGCTTTATGACGCGACTATGCCAATAACCAAGCGGCTCTTTTCGAGGAATAAGTACCGGAATTTCCCCCATCAAATCCACGCGAGCATGTCGGATATTGGTCCACTTTAAATCGGGCAAAAAGCGGAATCGAATTCCCTCTTGTTCTGCCAGAACATACCACTGATCAATGGACTCATCTCCACGCAGGAGTGAAACGTACATTTCAGCAGGTCGTACTCCCGAGGCCAGCATTTCTGCCGCTTCCTCAGGTGTTTTGGGAGATGTAATGACGCGATAGCCATACTCGGGATGATGGTCTAATTCCTTTTGAAAATCCGCAATTGCGTTTCCATTTCCCACCAACCAAACTGATCGCGCGTATTTCCCCTTCTTTTGCCAAGATCTCCAGAACGAAATAAAAACCCCTCGAAAGATGAGTATTCCCATTGTGAAGCTCGAGTAAAAATAGATCAAGAAGAGACGCGAATAATATTCCCCCTTTAAACTAACAGCGAGAATGGCGAATAATATTCCGTGTGCAGCAAGCGCGTTCATTGCCCTACCGAGTGCCGTCCGAATCTCCGTGCCAGGTCGGAGATTGTAAATCCCCAGTCCTACACCAATCAAGGACCAACTCAAGTTAAAGAACACCAACAACTGGATGTAGTAGTTGTAATACTCTTCATTCTCTACTCGTAAATCGTCAAAACGCAACCAAGCGGACACGGCGAAGCTGGCATTAAGTAATACCAAATCACCCAGCCACTGTAGGATGCGTAGTAATTTGTCGCTTCTATCGTTCAAGAGATGATTAGTCTAGGTCCAATTGGATGTCTAAGATACGTTCAACTCTTGCAATATCATCTGGATGAGCATCCTTGAGCGCAAATTGTATCTCACGGATCTCGCGATTTCGGTTCATGGTGCTCAAATATTCCTTTGCCCTTTTCACCGCTGCGTTGCGAAGGTGTCGATGTCTGCTCGTCAAGGCAGCGTATTGAATCTCTCGTAAATCTTCACCTGAATATTTCAACATAGACAGGTAATCCCATGCCGATTGTCGGATGTCATTCGAATAACTAGGCCCTGCAAAATCGAGTAAGCGCGGCAGACCGGCTACATCCGAACGCCCTTTGATGGCTACAGTCAAATACGCACAGAACAAGTCAATATCGTGATCCAATCCACCACTTCGCGTATCCAGTGCTTCTAGCACATCTGGGATGGAATTCCTGTTTGAACCTATGATTGAAAATGCCACTTTGAGTGCGTTTGCATCACTCAAAGAAGAAGTGTCGCGAAGGGCCAAAATCATTCCATCAACCTGCTTTTCATCAAGTTCTGAGAACGGAAAAAGACGAGCAAAATGCCCTACACTGTTAATGTCCTCAGAAAGAATCATCGCCATGAACATGATTTCCTCAAAGTTCTCTGGTCGCTCTTTAGCTGCGCGAGACATCAGTGAATCCCGAGTACACTGAGGACCAATATCCATCATCAACCCAGCTAAATCGCGAAAGTACTCCGATTCGAGATCTATTTGAGAAACCACCCTCGCTTGAGTGTATGGAGAGCACATCATTGCCATGTTAATCGCCATAGAGTCGGGCAATTCGATTTTCCAGTCAATGGGATAATGATGGTACGGATCAAACTCTACAACTGTCCAGCGATCTTCAAATCGAAACAGCTCGCTCCAAGTATCCTTTTCAAAGTTGATAAATCGATCTTCATATTCAAACTCATCCTTCCAAATGCGAACATGAAGGCGGTGTATAGGAAGTGGTTCACCCCATTTATTCCATTGCTTTGCACGAATGACTAGTGCCTTGGTAGATTCGTCAATTTGGTAGTCAACATATCCGGTAGATTCATGCGGTTTCTCCACATACGCTGCAAAAAAATCATCGAGCTCACACTCACATGTTTCTTCCATTACATTCTTAAACGTAGAGGTGGTCACTAAACCGAAGGCATTCTGCTCCAAGTATCGGACAATGGCGCTGTCAAAAACGGTCGTACCTACTTCGTGCTCTAAAGCTCGCAAGGTCAATGCCCCCAATTGATAGAATCGGTGGCTTCCGGCCTTGGAATGTTGAAGCGGAAAAGCGTCAACCTCATTAGCCGTTCGAACCAAATCGAGGGCTTTCATCCATTCATAAGTGTAGTGCTCATGCCCAAACACAGCTCGCTCTGCTTCCATTTGGTAATATGTTGCAAAACCTTCATGCAACCAGAAATCATGTGAACTTGGAACGGTTACCAAATCTCCAAACCAATGATGCGCTAACTCATGAGCGTTCACATACACATAGTTTCTATCTGCAAAACTTGCGCTATCTGCAATGAACACCTCTGAAAAGATGGTCATACACGTATTCTCCATGGCGCCGTGTGGAAAGTTTGCCACAGGAGCTTGGCGGTAGGCACTCCACACAAAAGGATAGCCAATTCGATCGTTCAGATACGTCCAAACTTGATCGTTTGCATAGTAAGTGGTTGGATAGGCATCATCTAAATCTTCATACATATAAACCGCTCTAAACGGCGATTCCCCTACAACAGTTTCATGATACTTCCCTATTACAAAGGCCATTAAATAAGAAGAATGTGGATGATGCATGACGTATGTCCAGGTGGTCATTTCCGCCCCTTCACTAGCTTTAGAAACAAGCTCACCATTAGCTAGGACTTGGAAATCACTATCAAATGTGATACTCAAAGACGTCATTAGCTTGTCATTCTGAGCATCCACATGCGGAAGCCAATGTCGGTGATCAATCCCCTGACCCTGAGTAAATATCTGCCTACGGGCCTTTCCAGACGGATCATCCCATCCATTAAAATACACCCCTTTGAAGGGCCGAGAAGAAAAGTCGATTTCTATTTCCGACTCTTCCCATTCACTCGATGGACGCAGCACGATACCTTGCTCTTCCCTACTCCAAGTCACTTCCCCACCATTAAATCGAGGCGGGTTAACCACAGAAATGGACGGTTTTGCATCCAGCCAAATGGAGTCGGTTCGCTCCATTTTATGCACATACAAATGGACGGTTCCCTCTACAATCCCATCTTCTGGTTCAAAAAACAGATCTGCATGGAGACTATCCTGATCTACTATTAATTCACGCGGAACAGCGTCATCTACTTCATATTGTTGGGCACTCAAAGAGAGTGGTATACAAAGGAGCAAGTACTTTAACATGCTTTCGAAGATAGAATTTTCCCATTTCAGTGAAGTGAAAAAGGCCACCATATCAAAGGAATTCATCATTTTTGGGTACATGGAGAGAGATCTTCTCAAAACACCGATAGAATTCTTGAAAGGCGTTGGTCCAGCAAAGGCTGATGCTCTGAAAACGGAAATGGGCATCCACACATTTGAGGACCTGCTACATACTTACCCGTTTCGATACATTGACCGCTCTAAGTTCTATACGGTAAATGAGCTTCAATCTGCGGCCGCCGAAGTTCAGCTGAGAGGAAGAATCACTTCTATGCAAGAAATAGGTGCTGCCCGAAAAAAACGACTAGTAGCTCAGTTTGAAGATGCTACAGGCCGAGTTGAATTGGTGTGGTTCAAAGGAGCACAATGGATTGCGAAATCCCTTCAAATGGGGAAGGAATACGTCCTATTTGGCAAGCCCAATTACTTTAAAGGCAAGTACTCCTTTCCTCATCCAGAATTGGAACTCGCGGAAGATTTCACAAAATCTCCCATACAAGGACTTCAACCGGTTTACAACAGCACGGAAAAACTGACGAACAAGGGATTAAATGCCCGAGGTATTTCGAAACTCACCCGCGTACTCCTACCACAAGTCAAGGGTTTGATTCGGGAAAATTTACCGAGCCGAATTCTTGAACATTACAAATGGCCAAGTAGAGAAGCCGCCCTGTTTGAAGTTCATTTCCCTCAGTCGCTGGAACGACTGGAGATCGCCAGGAACCGCCTAAAATTTGAGGAGTTCTACTTCATTCAAATAGCTCTCTTACTTCAAAAGGACCTGAAGACCAAGCAGACTCCGGGACAAGTATTTGGAGAAGTTGGAGACACCTTCAACAACTTCTACAAAAACAACTTACCCTTCGAATTAACAGGTGCCCAAAAGAGAGTACTCAAGGAAATTCGGAGTGATAGCAGAAGCGGTAAGCACATGAATCGTTTGGTTCAAGGAGATGTGGGATCGGGAAAAACCGTAGTTGCACTCTTGAGCATGTTGATTGCCATCGATAACGGTTTCCAAGCCTGTCTGATGGCTCCAACAGAAATTCTCGCACAGCAACACTACAACGGACTTGCCGAACTACTGGAGGGAACCCCCGTTCGAATTGCCTTGCTCACGGGAAGCACAAAAACCGCGAGACGAAAAGAGATACATGCCGATCTTCTCAACGGACAATTGGACATTCTAGTGGGAACCCACGCCCTTATTGAACCCACTGTGAAGTTTAGGAATCTGGGTTTGGCTGTAATTGATGAACAGCATCGATTTGGAGTTGCTCAAAGGGCCAAACTGTGGAAGAAGAACACCATTCCCCCACACATTCTCATCATGACCGCTACGCCAATTCCACGAACCCTAGCCATGAGCTTGTATGGCGATTTGGACATCAGCGTAATTGATGAATTACCTCCAGGCCGACAGCCCATCAAAACGGTGCATCGATACGACAGTAATCGATTGCAGGTATTCGGATTCATGAAAGATGAAATCGCGAAAGGAAGACAGTGTTATGTGGTCTATCCCCTCATTGAGGAGAGTTCTACGATGGATTACAAGGATTTGGAAGATGGATATGAAAGTATCTGTAGAGAATTTCCTCGTCCAGAGTATCAAGTGAGCATCGTTCATGGCAGAATGAAAGCCGAAGACAAGGATGCAGAAATGCAGCGATTTGCCAAAGGTGAAACCCAAATCATGGTAGCCACCACCGTTATTGAAGTCGGTGTAAACGTTCCCAACGCCAGCTTGATGATCATCGAAAGCTCCGAGCGATTTGGCCTCAGTCAACTTCACCAATTGAGAGGGCGTGTGGGCAGAGGTGCCGAACAAAGCTATTGCATCTTGATGACAGGCAACAAACTGAGCAACGAAGCAAAAACGCGATTGGAAACCATGGTTCGCACGAACGACGGCTTTGAGATTGCCGATGTAGACCTGCAACTCAGAGGTCCGGGCGACCTCATGGGGACGCGCCAAAGTGGAATGTTGGATTTAAAGATTGCCAACTTGTCAAAAGATGGACAACTCCTTCAATTGGCAAGGAAAGAAGCCGAAGGCCTCCTCCAAGAAGACCCTAGATTGGAAAAGCCGGAACACGCTCAAACCAGAACGTTCTTTGTAGCACAAAACAAAGGCAAAGTTCACTGGAGTAAAATCTCTTAAAACTATCTTCGAGATTTTCTATCTTCGGTAGACTAGCGTTCGTTATCAGAACGTTAGAAGAATTAAACTACACTCGTGCGCTTACATCTCATTCTCTGGACACTCATTGCAAGTTTGGCATTGTCGCTTTCGCTGTCGGCACAACGAGCGAATGGTCTTCGTTTTGCAAACCAAGAAGACTACGTTCAGATCGAGAAGGCATCCATTCAGCTCCTCAAGAACGTCCCTTCGGAATTCGATTTGAGCAAGTGGTTTCCCAAGCCAGGAGATCAGGGTAGTCAGGCTTCCTGCGTAGGATGGGCCTTGGCATACGGCCTGAAATCGTATCAAGAAGCTCGCAGACTCCAACGCCCACCCACCGAGCAAGACCACGTGTTTAGTCCAGCCTTCATTTACAATCAGATAAGCGACAACTGTTACAGTGGGTCGAATTTGCGGGAAGCCTTAGAGCTCATGCGAAGAAGTGGTGTAGCTCCCATGACCAGCTTTCCATACGACGATGAAGATTGCTCTAAAATCCCTGGAAACTCCATTAAAGTTGAGGCCAAAGCATACGTCATTGGCGGATGGAAAAGAGTAGAATACCGGAATGAAGGACAGATGAAAACCTTTCTCGTTCATGGCAAACCCGTTGTGGTAGGCTTAGAAACAGACACGTGGTTCGACAACCTTTCCGACGGAGAAGTTTATCGCGTTTCTTCCAACCGATATACGGGTGGTCACGCTGTGGTTGTTATTGGTTATGACGACAGAAGAGGCGCCTATAAAATCCTCAACTCTTGGGGTGAAGACTGGGGCGAGAATGGATATGGATGGATTGCCTATGAACTCTTCGAAAAAGTGGTACATGAAGCCTATATCGTTGAAGACGCAGATGTAGATCGACGTCCATCCAAAAAGCACAAAAAGGGAGGCAAGCCCATCGACGTTGGCTATATTCCAGAAGAGAGCAAAATTTAGAGAAAGGGAGTAATTATTCTATAGGGTAAACTTTCTCCGCTGTCCGTTTGTTTCTAAATTGCACATCCACCTTACAAAAATCGCTGTTCACGGATGTCCTCAACGGATCAAGTATATCTCAAGATGTCGCCAATCAAAAAGTTTTGGAACAGACAGATTACCCTTCATCGTTACTTTCGTATTTCGGGTGGTTATAAATTTATGGGGAAAAACCTTCTGCGGTTACTCCTCTTTCTAGCCGTATTTGCAGCGGCAGCTTGGTTACTGAATAAGTACGTTTTTAACTTCAGTGATTTTTCTGAAGAAATCACTGAAAAGTACAGCACATGGGCTGTCATTTCTTGGCTTTTTGCCAGCGAAGTAATTGTAGGCGTACTTCCTCCCGAGGCCTTCATAGTTTGGGCGAAATCGTTCCCCCAACCCTACTTGATGGTAGGCATACTTGCGACAGTGAGCTATGCCGGCGGTTTGATCTCTTTCATCATTGGAACCCGACTCTACCGTTTACCTAGAATCCACGATTGGGTGGATCAAAAATTCAGTCTTCAAATCAAACAAATTAAAAAATATGGCGGTCTGCTTATCGCTATCGCCGCCCTTACCCCACTCCCCTATCCTCTCATCTCTATGATTGCAGGGTTAGCGGGAATTCGAATGAGCTTGTTCGCCCGGGTTGCATTAATTCGATACGTTCGTTTCTTCATTTGGGCCGGCGTCTTATTCGGAACTTTTTGAGAGGTAATTTACATTGCTCTCACCACTTCCATCTTCGTTGAACACTATGTACCTTTGTGCCTTTACAATATCGGCCTTGAAATAATATTCTCATGACAATCAGCTACAGCTGGCTTCGCAGATATCTCAACTTTGATCCTGCAGTCGTTACACCCACTCTAGTTTCTGAAATTCTTACTCGCACCGGACTTGAGGTGGAGGGAATGGAAGAAATTGAATCCATAAAAGGCGGATTAAAAGGCGTAGTGATTGGAAAGGTGCTTACCTGCGAGCAACATCCAGATGCCGATCGATTGAAAGTGACCACGGTAGATGTTGGCGGTGATGAACCTATAAACATCGTATGTGGTGCTCCTAACGTTGCCGCTGGACAATATGTTCCGGTTGCTACCATTGGTGCTGTTCTTTACCCAGGAGGAGGTGAAGAGGCCCTGAAGATCAAAAAGGGTAAAATCCGTGGGAGCGTTAGTGAAGGAATGATTTGTGCCGAAGACGAACTCGGCATGGGCGTTAGTCATGACGGTATTCTAGTGTTGGAAGAAACCACAGTAGGTACTCCGGCTGCAGAATACTTCAACATCGAAAACGATATTGTATTTGAAATCGGACTCACCCCAAATCGCACAGACGCATTGGGTCATTACGGCGTGGCGCGCGACTTGCGTGCAGGTTTGCTTCGCGATGGAATAGAAACTCAACTCTCCCTTCCGAGTGTAGTGGCATTTACTCCCGAACACAAAGAGCGTCCATTCAAACTCACGATAGAAGACACCGAAGGATGTCCGCAGTTCTACGGAGTTACCCTCACCGATGTTAAGGTTGGCGAATCTCCTTCTTGGTTGAAAAACGCCCTTCTGAGCATTGGACTTCAACCCGTAAACAACATTGTTGACGTCACCAATTTTGTTCTGCACGAAACAGGTCACCCACTTCACGCTTACGATGGAGACAAAGTGGCCAACGATCACTTACTTGTCCGTACCCTTCCAAAAGGAACTAAGTTCATCACTTTGGATGAGAAAGAACGCACCTTGGACGCATCGGATTTGATGATTGCCGACAGCAATGGCGGCAAGTGCATTGCAGGTGTATTCGGCGGACTTGATTCGGGCGTATCGAATGGAACCACAACTGTATTCTTAGAAGCGGCGTGGTTTAATCCAGTTCGAATTCGCAAAACGGCCAAGCGTCACGCTTTGAACACCGACGCATCATTCCGCTATGAAAGGGGCGTTGATCCTGCTTTAACGGAATATGCTTTGAAGCGAGCTGCACTTCTCATGTGCGAAGTTGCCGGTGCTAAAATTGGCTCCGACATCGTTTCGGAAGTCACCCAGAAATTTGAAGAACCACAGATCCATCTCTCCTACAAGCGTATCAACGCCTTATTGGGGCAAGCCATTCCAAGAGAAGACATCCTATCCATTCTCGACTCCCTTGAATTTCGAATCATTGGGGAAAATGGCGATGCACTTCACGTAGCCGTGCCTCTTTATCGATGGGACGTTACTCGCGAAGCTGATGTGGTAGAAGAAATCCTGAGAATCTTCGGATTTGACAACATCGAATTTCCAGAGGGCATGCGCATGAACTTGCCACATAATGAACCTCGCCACCCGGATGACCTCCGTCGTTTGGCAGCTAGCACCCTTGCTGGAATTGGACTTTCTGAGATCATGAATAACTCGCTCACCAAGCGCAGTTACTACGAAGACAACACAGACTTCCCAATTGAAAACTGTGTAGACATCCTCAACCCATTGAGTCAAGATCTAGGCGTCATGAGAATGACCCTTCTATTGGGTGGATTGGAAACGATAGCATACAACCGAAATCGTCAGCAAAAAACCATTCGTGCTTTTGAGTTCGGAAATGTGTACCGCAAAAATGAGAGCGAAAAGTACAGTGAAAACAAGCGTCTTGGCATATGGGTGAGCGGCCCACGTCAAGCTGCGCACTGGTCTACTCCTTCCACAGATAGTAGCTTCTTCACCCTCAAGGGCATTGTAGAAGCCTTCCTCGGCAGATTCAACCTCAACTTCTTCTACAAAACGCTAGGGGAAAACGGTGTATTGGCAGATGGACTTGAACTCAATGTTCAAGGTAGAGCAGTAGGAACGCTGGGGTATGTATCAAGAAAGTACATGAAAATGTGCGACATTGACGAAGTTGTATTTTACGCAGATATCGATTGGGACATGCTCGTCACCATGATTACTCGTAGCGTGGTGAAGTACGCAGATCTACCTAAAACTTTTGCCGTTCAACGCGACTTGGCTCTTTTGGTAGACACTTCCGTACAGTATGCTGATCTCGAAAAAATCGCAAAGCGCACCGAAAAGAAATGGCTCAAAGAGGTTGACCTTTTTGACGTCTACGAAGGAAAAAATCTTCCTGAAGGCAAAAAGAGCTACGGATTGAGATTCACCATTTTGGATGCCGAAAAGACTTTGAACGACAAGCAGCTCGATCAAACCATGGCAAAAATCCAATCGGCCTTGGAACGTGAATTCCAAGCTGAGTTGAGATAATACCATGTTCAAGGTAGCATTTGACCCCATCTATTGTCATCCCCTTCCGGAAGGACATAGATTTCCCATGGCCAAATACGAGCTACTGCCCGAACAACTGATTCGCGAAGGAACCCTCTCTGAATCCCAGTTTTTTGCTCCAGATGCATTGGAAGAGGATCGAATTGTCCGAACGCACGACAAGACTTACTGGGAACAACTAAGAGATGGTACGCTGGACCGAAAAGCGCAAAGGAAAATCGGATTCCCACACAGCGATCAGTTGGTAAAACGAGAAACCATTATCTGTAGAGGGACGGTAATGAATGCTGAATACGCATTGGCAAATGGAGTTTCCTTCAACATCGCAGGAGGAACTCATCATGCCTATGCTGCATCGGGTGAAGGTTTTTGCCTCTTAAATGACAATGCTATTGCAGCCCACCATCTAATAGACTACCATCTAATGGAGCGAATCCTAGTAGTGGATTTAGATGTGCACCAAGGAAACGGTACCGCTCGCATATTTGAGAATGAACCACGCGTCTTCACCTTCAGCATGCATGGTGAAAAAAATTACCCGCTACACAAAGAAAAAAGTGACCTCGACATAGAGTTGCCTGACGGAATTAGCGATAGTGCCTATCTCTCTATTCTGGACAGGAATTTAAAGGAGCTCATTCAACGAATTGAACCGCAGTTTATCTTCTTTCAATCAGGGGTAGATGTATTGGCTAGCGACAAACTTGGCCGACTGGGTTTGAGCATAGAAGGCTGTAAATCGAGGGATCGATTGGTGTTTGAAACCTGTATTGCGAATGAAATCCCTGTAGCGGTGAGCATGGGAGGCGGATACTCCGAACGACTTTCAGACATTATAGAAGCACACGCAAACACCTATAGAATAGCGTCTTTTCTCTATTCCTAATTAGAGAACATCTTCTATATTTGAGAGTGCTACGAAACATGACTCTCATGAGGAGACTTACTACTTCCAATTTTCAAATGAAGGCCTTGTTTTCCAAGGCATCATCATTCTACCTCTCCTCGTATTCCCTTTTTAGCATCGGCTTCGTCATCATTCTGTTCAGCACGGCGGTAAGAGGACAACAACCGTGGATGGATCAGTCCACACAACAACTTCCAGCTCGTGAAGTATACCACGTGGTTGAGGACTCCATTGGCGTTAAATACGTCTGTACGGAGCAAGGTGCCTTTGCCATGTATGGATCCAAAGTGATTCCGCTTGACAAAAGTTCGAACGGCGAACTTTCTACTATTTACAATTTACACGTCGATCCCATTGGACGAATTTGGGCATTAACCGCCTCATCTGGAGTCTTTTATCTAGACAAAGGGGTTTGGGTTGCCCCTCCGTTTAACGACGACTTGAACAAAAAAACACCTCGAAGCCACTTCGTATACTACATGTGGGTGTCCGAGGATGGAAATCACCTCATATTCGACTTGTATGCAAATGACTTATCCTTTGCTACGTGCAGCTTTACGGATGACAAAATTGAAATCCATACACCAATTGTAGAAGAGAGGTTTCGGGTTACACCGGCCATTATTGAGAGAGACGGGAAAGATATCTTTCACTTAATGATGGGGGGACTAGATCGATACATCTCCCGAACAGTTGGATTCAAAAATCTAAACGATTCGAACCGAAGAATAGACACCTCGTTTGTTTCTGCGTGGGGTGAAAAATTGAAGATTAGGTACATGAATCACAGCGACCTAAAGAAGCTCTGTGATTCAGAACCTCCCCCAAGACGGAGTCGGATTTCTTTGGTTGATCAACTAGACTCTAGTGGCGTTGAACGTCATTTTATCACCACCCAGCACACCCTTTTTGAAATACTCGAGAATGGGGATATCAAGGCTGCTCCCATCTTATTCTGTGACCACGTAGCCTTTCGGGTTATTGACAACGAACTCTATTGCTGCACACTGTCGGATGGAATTACTCGCTATGCTCTGAAAGGTGGAGAGCTCGTTCAGACGGGGCATTTTTTTGACAACCAAAGCATCTCTGACATCTATAAGACGAAGTCGGGATACTATTGGATTTGCGACATTAATGAAGGACTGAGAATCATTCCAAACATCAATTTGACGAATTATGAAGTCCAAGATTTAACTTTCCCTAATCGGCTCACTCGACCTTTTCATTATTACAATGGGCTCTTTTACGCAGCTGTTTCAGACACCATCTACAGTCTGCAATTAACGTCCTCCGACTTATCTATAGTCAAGAAAGTACCAATTCCGTATCGACCTATCGTAAACAGCCGATTTCATCGATCTCATTGGCAAGACAGCGTACTGAACGACCTGTTTCTTACCACTTCTATCACACACCCTGAGCACCATCGAATTTGGTCTATTTTCCCTGCGGGAAGAGAAAAATCTTTTCCCTTTTTGGGCACTTCATTCCTAACTAAAAGCACCGCTAATTCAGATTGGACTAAGTATTATGTACTAAATGAAGGAAAATTATTCTCTGTCGATACCCAACATGTTTTCACAGAGGAAGTTTCCATTCCAAGCGACTCTTCATTCATCATTGATTTTTCACTATCCAACGATAGTATCGATTACGTCTTAACTGAACGAAACCTCTACAGAAAAACGAACTCTAGCTATTTGCCACTGCTCAACGAAGAGCTTCAAAATAGCATCAAGACATCACAACTCTACAAGTTAGGCGCAGATTGGTTAGTACTGCCTTCCTATAACGATGGAATCTATCTGTTAGGTGCAGATACCACCATCCACTTAACGGCTCAAAACTATTTACCCAGCGACTATACCATCTCCGTAAGCACCTATAAAAACGTGCTTATTACCGCATCCGAGAAGAGTCTATTCGTCTTGGTAATGAAGGGAAACGAAATTGCCTATTGTAGAATTCTTCCGCTACACGACTATGTTGCAGAAAATTCCATTCGAGAGATAATTCCAGGAGATACGAGCATCTTCGTCTTCCATGGAAATCAAGTGCTAAAGGCACCTTTGGAGTACATTATGAATCTGCCAGATGACGTTCAATTGAACTACTCCAATCTACGGGTAAATGGAATCGAGGCTGCATTAGATGAAAACAATCACCTCAACCTTAATCGAGGGACAGCGTATATCTCCGTTAAAATCCTATCCGCCAATTCCGTTCAAAATCGGGGTCAATTGCTGCGATGGAGATTAACGCCTGACGCCCCATGGGAATACGATGAATCTGGCGATCTCAGTTTCTCAAATCTGCGCTATGGAAGCTACAATCTTGAAGTCCAATTACGCAGTGAGTATGGCGTCTGGAGCAACATTCAATCCATCTTCACTTTCCAAATTCGCCCTTTTATAACTGACACATGGTGGTTCTGGACCCTGTTGACCTCCCCTCTACTCATCATTCTCGCCATCGCTATTATCGTAAACGAAAGGCGAAAAAAGCAAGATAAGCAGCTCATTGAATCCAATATGGCCACCTTGAAGATGCAAATCAATCCGCATTTCATTTTCAATGCTTTTAACTCCATTCAGTACCTCATCAACAGCAACCGAAACAGCACTGCTTCTGAGTACTTAAAACGACTCGCCGTACTGATACGAAAAACCATCAGCAGACCCGACTTACACCGCGTTTCTCTGGAAGAGGAAATTCAATATCTCGATGAGTTCATGAGTATTGAGTTACTCCGACTGGAGGATTGTTTCGATTTCATCATAGAGATCGATTCAGACATCAATACGAAAACCACTTTTGTGCCTCCCATGCTCATCCAACCTTTACTAGAAAATGCAGTTTGGCATGGAGTAAGTAACAAAACCAATAGAGGCATCGTTAAACTCATAATCAAACGACAATTAAATACGATAGAAATTCACATCACCGATAACGGAGATGGATTCCCTCTCTCAGAATGGCGAGCGATGAAGCAAGGCATTTCAAACAAGGGATCCCTCGGTTTGAGGAATGTGCTCCAGAGGTTGGAATTATTAGCAGCGCTATATGAGAAAACGTACGAGCTCGAATTGCGCCCTGAAAATACTGGAACACACTTTGTGATGACTATCGGACTTTAACCCCCTAGCAATCTAACCTCATGAAATGCATTTTGGTTGATGACGAACCTCACGCAAGAGCCCTACTGAAAAACTTGATTTCTTCTTCAAAGTACGAATTGGAGATAGTGGGAGAGGCTTCCGATGTTGACACTGCCATAGAGATTCTCCTGTTCGAAAAACCGGATATCCTGTTTTTGGACATCCGAATAAAGAAACGACTGGGCTTTGAAGTACTAGACCGATTTCCCAATCCTGAATTCAAGATCGTTTTCACTACGGCATACGATGAATACGCCTTAGACGCCTTTGAATATGCCGCTGTGCATTACATGTTAAAACCGTACGACCAGCAGACACTAGACAACGCGATTCAACGATGTATTTCTGCTTCTGGTGGCACTTTTTCCACGCAAAAACTTACCGAACATCTAAACGGAAATGGAGTCTCTCATATGTTGAGTATTCCGAACCGGTCAGGCACCGTTCGGTATCCCACCAAAGACATCCTCTATCTCATTGGCTCAGGATCATACACCGAAATTTACCTTACCAAAGGCAGAACGGTTCTGGCCTCCAAGTCCATAGGACATTTTGGCGAACTCATTCAAGATTACGCATTCATGCGATGCCACAAGAAGTACATCATCAATACCGCTCATGTAGTGAATTACGAAAAAGGCATGCAAGCGAGCGTGACCATGACCGATGGAAGAGCCCTAGAAGTTTCAAGAACGCATAAGTCGGAGGCGGCAAAACGACTTCTTTAAGGATTAAATGCAGTTTATAAATTGAAACATGCAGTTGGTAAAATAATCCAACACGCTCTCATTTTGGATTATCATATTTGAATGTGCGAATACGAAACGCCTCGTTCTTTTCTCAATCTCCTACTCTCTCATGCATGACCAAATTCGTCATGTACTAGAAAGGAACAGAGGTAAACTCTAAACTCTCTCTTAGGCTCCGATACACTTTGATTGACTATCATTGGGGGGTACCGGACAGAACCCAGAGAGATAGGTGGCTCTGGGTTTGGCATACGTATTCGCACAAAAAAGCCCTCCGATTTACATCGGAGGGCTTTTTCTTTTCCTCTATCTCGTCGAGTAAAAATGACCTCGCTTTATGCTCGCAGTGGTTCGTAAAAACATACTAGCTGGCTAGCGGATAATTGATGGATGTGATCTCGATCGCTGTAAGAGCAATTGTTCCAGCGACAATGTGTTCATTTAACCGCTGTTCTTGAGAACGGAGCTGTCATAGCTACTTAAGCCCCCAAGAGTATTCAAGACGTCTAATACGTCCATTTTTTGAAGACAACTCAATAAAACGATTTCAGAATATATGTGTGAAATAAAATGAATATTACTGCATAGTTGTTTAATTTTAAACCATTAGCTAAAATATATCACTATAAGAAAACTGATAAACGCATTCAATTCGAAAGCAAGGGTAGGTCGCGGGTTGGCTGGGACCTTAATCATGAGCACGGCTCTTGGTGGTATAATCGCTGGAGTTGGTATGCAATCCATGGGGGCTTGGCCTAAATGGCTAGGCGGTAATGATGTAAGTGACGAAGGTTGTAGTTGTCAGGATTACAAACCCGTGAATGAAGAGCGCAACTTTCACTGGCTGATTTGCCCGATAAAATGTGCTTGGGGATGGAGAGACACAGGCATGCAGACCACTGCCATTATCCACTATGATTATTCATGTGAAGAGCATGGTCATCAAGTCGTTCTCCAAAAGAACTGAACAAGCAGTTTGTTGAAATAAATCCTCTTAGGGAGCAGTCTATCCCGTCGCTGATTAAGTTAATGTCAATTCACGAGAAGCGGAAGGAATGCGGATTGGCGAAAGAATATTGGGTCGTTAAAGAATACAATGAAGACTGTGAATATCCATGTTTCTATAATTTATATCCAAGCTTCACGCACCGTAATAAAGGATGAATATGACACCGCGGAAAATGCCATGGATGTCATTCTAATTGACAAAAGCACAGTAACCAATACCAGCCTCTCCTCTATAGGTAGTTGACTCCAGAGAATGCAAAACAAAACAGCCACTGGAACTTCATCCAATGGCTGTTATAAATCAAAGTAGTTTGAATATCTAAAGATAAGTCTCCTATCTAGGTCGAGACAATATCAAGTATGACTTAGTGCTGGAAATACTTGCCGATAGCATTATCGTATTTGTCTTTCCACTCGCTTACTTCTCCCCAATCCTCATCATCGATACGGATGGAACCTTTTGTAACATGACCGAGCAAATCGAACTCAACACCGTTTAGCATCATCAAGTCGATGAACTCATCTTCGTGATCCGAATCTACAGTAACTACTGCACGGCTCTGACCTTCGCCAAACAACCAGGCATCCTTGCGAATGGCTGCGTCACTTGTAACGTCAAAACCTAATCCAGAGCTCATTGCACTTTCGAGAAGTGAAACGAACAATCCACCTTCACTCACATCGTGAGCGGAACGAAGAACCCCCTTGCGGATGAGCATCTTGATTTGCTCTTGGTTCGCGTATTCCTCTTCTAGACTAAAGTATGGCACTGGAGACTTCTCAATCTTGTGGTATTTTACCAAGTACTCAGATTGAGAAATATCGTTGCGGTTCTCACCGATCAAATAAATCAAGTGACCTTTCTCCTTGAATGGAATTGTAGTGATATGCTTCTTGTCTTCTACCAATCCAATCATACCGATGGTAGGCGTAGGGAAAACAGGCTCAGTGCGATCCTTCAACACCGTTTGGTTGTAGAAGCTAACGTTACCACCGGTTACCGGAGTTGTAAACTTCTCACACGCCTCAGACATCCCTTTGATGGCGCCTACAAACTGCCAATACACTTCTGGATTGTATGGATTTCCAAAGTTCAAACAGTTGGTAATCGCAGAAGGAACACCCCCCGAAACTACAATGTTACGAGCTGCTTCAGAAACCGCAATCATGGTACCCACTTTCGGGTCGGCATGCACATAACGGCTATTACAGTCTACTGTCATTGCGATACCGCGGTTCGTATCTTTAATGTTTACAATCGGCGCATCTGTTGGGCCATTTGTAGACATATTTACCGTACCCACCATGCTGTCATATTGCTCATAAATGAACTTCTTAGACGCAATGTTTGGTGAGGTGATCACCGTTTCTGCTGCTGCTTTCAAATCTGCAGGAACAGTAACTGAATTGATATCGAATTCTTTGTATTCGTTGAAGTAAGCAGGCTCACGTGTTTCTCGGTAATACACTGGAGCACCTCCGCCAAGAACCAACGGTTCTGCTGGTGTGGTTGCCACCAATTCTTCTCCCCAATAGTATTCGAGAAGATCACCTTCAATCACTTCACCGATCTGCTCACAGTGGATATCCCACTTGTCAAAAATCTTCTGTACGTCAGCTTCGCGGCCTTTTTCCACGATTACAAGCATGCGCTCTTGAGATTCTGAAAGTAGAATCTCCCAAGGTTCCATTCCGTCTTGACGAGTTGGAACTTTATCTAACCATAGGCGCATACCCAAGCCTCCACCTGCACTCATCTCTGATGAAGAACAAGTAATACCGGCTGCACCCATATCTTGCATTCCCACAACAGCACCGCTCTTCGCTAGTTCCATTGTAGCTTCTAACAACAACTTCTCTTGGAATGGATCACCTACTTGAACGCTTGGAATGTCGTTTGCTGAATCTTCGCTCAGATCCTTTGAAGCAAACGCGGCACCGTGAATACCGTCACGCCCCGTAGCAGATCCTACGATGAATACAGGGTTACCCACTCCTCCACTCTTGGCAGAGATTTGGCCACCTACTTCTACAATACCTGCAGAGAAAGCATTCACCAATGGATTTTGGTTGTAACAAGAGTCGAAGTACACTTCTCCTCCAACCGTTGGAATACCGAAAGAGTTACCGTAATCGCCGATCCCCTTCACTACACCTTTCACCAACCACTGTGTTCTCGCACTTTCAATATCGCCAAAACGAAGCGAGTTCAATTGTGCAATTGGACGTGCTCCCATGGTGAAGATATCGCGATTGATTCCACCTACACCCGTTGCCGCACCTTGGTAAGGCTCAATAGCAGAAGGGTGGTTGTGTGATTCAATCTTAAAGGCACATGCCAAACCGTCTCCAATATCAACAAGACCAGCATTCTCTTCACCTGCTTTAACAAGCATATGAGGTCCGTCTTTAGGTAGGGTTTTGAGCCAAACAATAGAATTCTTGTAGCTACAGTGCTCACTCCACATTACTGAGTAAATACTCAACTCAGTGAAGTTAGGTGTGCGTCCTAGAATGCTGACAATCTTATCAAACTCCTCTGGAAGTAATCCTAATTCCTTTGCAGTTTCTACAGTGGTTTCAACAGTGCTGACCGACATGTGCAATTGCTTTTCGTATGGACTGCAAAAGTAGTCATATTCACCCGATGTTCCACATTCAATACAATACATATCTACCTGTGGTACATTCCAACTTCAATATTCAATACATTGGATGCATGAAAAGTCAACTCCTCTTTGCCTTGAGCGCTTGCATCGCCACTCTGTGTTCCTGCAATAGTCCGGTACAACCTGGACGCGCCGATTTCGTTCTAGAACATGCCGACATTGTTTACCCAGACAGTATTTGTCGGGATTGCAACATTGCCGTGATTGATGGTAAAATAGAAAGTATTTACCCCAGCAGCTCTGATGAAAAATGGGTAGGTAAGGAATACCTCAACGTAAGAAGACAATTTGTCTATCCCGGATTTATCGACGCCCACACGCACTTCATGGCCTATGGCCTCGGTAAGTACAAAGTAGACCTCACTGGAACGAAATCCTGGGAAGATGTAGTTCGCAGAACGGTGCAGTTTGCCAAAGATCATCCCGAATTGACTTTTATTGAAGGTAGAGGTTGGGACCAGAATGACTGGGAAGACTCATCATTCCCAACCAATGATTCATTGAATTTCCACTTCCCAAACATACAGGTTGTGCTGACACGCGTTGATGGTCATGCCGTTATTGTAAACGACTACGCCCTTGCTCAATCCAACTACATTCCCGGGGAAGAAATTGAAGGTGGACTTGTGCACGCTCCCAACGATAAACCCACTGGAGTATTGATTGACAACGCAATCAATCTATTGAACCTTCCTCCACACTCGCGAGCTCAGCAGATTGAAGCCCTCTTAGAAGCCGAGAAAGACTGTTTTAAGGCAGGACTCACCTCCGTTGTAGAAGCTGGACTTCCTCGTGAATCTATAGAACTGATTGATTCACTTCAGCAAGCCGGTATCCTAAAAATGCAAGTGTATGCCATGGTTTCAGACTCTCCTGAAGCTTTGGATTACTACTGTGAGCGCGGACCGTATAAATCAGACCGCCTCAATGTTAGAAGCTTCAAATTTTATGGAGATGGTGCTTTGGGCTCTCGCGGGGCTTGTCTCATTCATCCTTATCACGACGCTCCGAATGAAAGAGGCTTCCTCCTACACGACCCAGAACATTTCAGAAGCGCGGCTGCCCGTTTGGCCAAAGCGGGGTTCCAAATGAACACACATGCCATTGGCGACAGTGCCAATCGTCTCATCCTTGATATTTACGGTAAGTTTTGCACCCCAGAGAATGACCTGCGATGGAGAATTGAACACGCTCAAGTAATGGACTCTTCCGATTTTGCATACTTCAATACCTACGGAATCATTCCTTCTGTTCAGCCTACCCATGCCACAAGTGATATGCCTTGGGCGGAAAATCGACTAGGACCCGAAAGAATCCAATACGCCTATGCCTATCAACGTTTGTTGGATGAGGCTGGACTCCTTGCCCTAGGTACCGATTTCCCAGTAGAAGACATCAGTCCCATTGAAACCTTCTATGCCGCCACGATCCGAAAAGATGGAATTGGATATCCTCCCGAAGGATTCCAAATGGAAAACGCCATTGGACGTGTAGACGCATTAAAAGGCATGACCATTTGGGCCGCTTATGCATGCTTTGAAGAAAGCGAAAAAGGCAGCATCGAAGCGGGAAAGTGGGCAGACTTTACTATTTTAGACAAGAACCTACTTCGTATAAAATCGGATAAAATACTATCTACCAAAGTTTTAACAACTGTGGTTCACGGCGAGGTAGTATACAAAATGTATTAAGTACGCATAAGACTAGCCCAAATAGCAGAATATCATGAACAAACCCACTCGTCTTTTTGATTTTCCCCACTATCAATTGGCGAACTCCCCTCTTCCCGATGCTATTGCCACAAAAGTCAATGGTGAATGGATCAAGGTAAGTACGCAGGAGTACGTTGATAATGCCGGACATATTGCTTCCGCCCTTATCGAAAAGGGAATTCAACCCAAGGATAAGATCGCCATCATCAGTTCCAACAACCGCTGGGAATGGAACGTGATGGACATTGGTATTTTACAAGCTGGCGCTATTGATGTTCCCATGTATCCCACTGCATCAGAAGATGATTATGCTTATATCTTCAATGAAGCAGAGGTGAAGATGTGTTTCGTGAGCAATCTCGAACTCTACGAAAAGGTTAAGCGAGTTCAAGCTGAATGTCCCAACCTCAAAGAGATCTATATTTTCGATAATGAATCGGGCATTCCAAATTGGGCAGAAATTCTTGAACTGGGAAAAGCAAACCCACATCCAGAAGAAATGCAAAAACGCATGGATGCGGTTGAGAAAGACGATTTGGCGACACTGATCTATACCTCGGGAACTACGGGGCGCCCCAAGGGGGTAATGTTGAGTCACTGGAACATTGTTTCTAACGTTCTAGATTGTCAAGACCGACTCCCCCTCGACACCAACGGAAGAGCCATTAGCTTCCTTCCACTATGTCATATTTTTGAGCGAATGCTCATTTACTTGTACGCCTATTCTGGTGTACCACTTTATTATGCAGAATCACTCGACACCATTGGGGATAATATTCGCGAAGTGAAGCCAGTCATCTTTACGGCTGTACCACGACTTCTCGAAAAGGTGTTCGATAAAATCATGCTGACTGGTTCTGAGCTTACCGGCATCAAAAGAGCTCTGTTCTTCTGGGCTGTATCATTGGGCGAGAAATATGATGTGAAGGGTACCAGTGCGTTCTACAACTTCCAACTCAGTATTGCACGAAAACTGATCTTTAGTAAATGGCAGCAGGCCTTGGGTGGAAATGTGAAGGCAATTGCTTCAGGTTCTGCGGCATTAAACCCTCGTCTCGCTCGAATCTTCCTCGCCGCGGGCATCAATATTCAAGAGGGATATGGATTGACCGAAACCTCTCCAGTAATTGCGGTAAACTGTCCACTGAACGATGGAACACGCATTGGAACCGTAGGTCGTCCGATCAACAATGTTGAAGTGAAGATTGCAGAAGATGGAGAGATCCTTGCAAA
This sequence comes from Phaeocystidibacter marisrubri, assembly GCF_008933165.1. Classification (NCBI taxonomy): domain Bacteria; kingdom Pseudomonadati; phylum Bacteroidota; class Flavobacteriia; order Flavobacteriales; family Phaeocystidibacteraceae; genus Phaeocystidibacter; species Phaeocystidibacter marisrubri. The sequence goes on along the minus strand of NZ_WBVQ01000001.1, from coordinate 270,460 downwards.
AGGACCAAACATCATGATGGGCTACTACAAGCAGCCTGAAAAGACTCGTGAAGTTCTTACCGAAGACGGCTGGTTTCACACTGGAGATATTGGTGAGATTGTAGAAGGGCAATACTTGAAAATCACTGACCGTAAAAAAGAGATGTTCAAAACATCCGGTGGGAAGTATGTCGCTCCTCAAATCATGGAAAACTCCTTCAAAGAGTCGCGCTTCATCGAGCAAATCATGGTAATTGGCGAAGGTGAAAAACACCCTGCAGCCTTTGTTCAGCCTGACTTTGCATTTTTAAAGGACTGGTGCGAGCGAAAGAACATTCCTTTCACTTCAAACGAGGAGATTGTAAAAGATCAGCGCGTGATAGATCGCATCAAAGTAGAGATCGATCACACCAACGAACGATACGGAAATTGGGAACGTGTGAAGAAGTTTGAGCTCACTCCAAACATTTGGAGTACAGAAGGCGGTGAACTCACCCCTAAGCTGAGCTTGCGCAGAAAGCCGATCAAGCAGAAATACAAAGACTTATACAAGAACATTTATGGTCACGAGCCATTTATTTAAACGAGTAGGTATGGTAGCGGTTGTTCTAGGAATGACCGCTTGCCAAAATCCTGACACGAAGCCTCAAACTGCTCCTCCCAACTCCCCTCCCATTCAATACGTCGGGCATTTACCTTGTGCCGATTGCGAAAGCATTACCACCACGATTGCACTGAATTCTACAGCCATTGGCGAATACTCTGATGTAGTATTTGCTGAAATTTACGAGGGTACGTCAGATGGCGATCAGCCCTTTGCCGAGGTTTGTACAGCAGTGATTGTAAATCGTTGGTATCAAGACTCAACCAGAGAGGGTAAAATCCTCACTCTTTTTCCAGAAGATCAAGCCAATCAACAGCACTATCTCTTTCAAGAGTCATCTCTCTTAAAATTAGATAGAGACTTGAATAAAATAGAAAGCACGTATCCTTACGAATTAACACTTACCTATTCACCCGAAACGGAGGAATAAGTCTATTCAAATGGATCGGCAAAGGCCGTATCGGTAAGGAACGTTGGATCACTCAAGGTGTAGAGAAATGCGAGAAGTGCATCTTTCTCTTGCTGGGTCCAGTTTCTACTTTCACCCGGATTCTTCATGTTCGGATCTAACGTGTAGGAACTATGCCCTCCGCTATTGTAGTGTTCTAGAACTTGGAACAAGTTTTGGAAACGCCCATCGTGCATGTATGGATAGGTATACTCCACATTGCGCAAGGATGGAATTTTAAACTTCGCTCTATCCAATGTATCTCCCGTGACTCCTTCTCTACCGGAACCCGGAGTTAAAATGGAATCTAGTCCATTGTTGCTGAATTGAAGCGTTCCAAATGCACCAAACAAGTTCCCTGTTGCGGCATCACCATGACAGTGGAAACAATCCCCACGCTCTGAGCTGAAAATAGTGTAACCCAACTGCTCCTCTGGAGTGAATTGGTACTGTCCCTTGAGGTATTGATCAAACTTACTATTGGAGCTAATCAACATACGCTCAAATTGAGCAATAGCCTTGGCCGCATTCTCCTTCGTAAAGCTGTTAGGACCAAATGCCGCATTGAACATGTATTGATAAGCTGAATCCGATTCTAACTTCATGAGAACCTTGTCCCATGTAGTGTGCATTTCAATCGGATTGATGACAGGCTCTATGGCTTGAGCTTCTAGGCTAGGGCTTCTTCCATCCCAAAAAAAGTGATCTTGCCAAGCCAAGTTGAAGAGTACCATGGCATTCATATCCCCTGCAACACCATCAATTCCAGTGCTAGTCGCGTTGAAATCGGCGAAGCCAAAGTCTTGAAAGTGACAACCGGCGCAAGCCAAAGTGTTGTCATCACTTAGGCGTTTATCATAGAAGAGATGTCTACCCAACCGAACGCCTTCTTCAGTAGTGGGGTTGTCTCCCGGAATAGATGGAGCTGGGAAATTATCTGGAGTAGGGAAATCGATATACGTGACATCTGGCCCAATGGTTGATTCTTCAAATCGATCAGGCTGACAAGCCACAAAGCTCAACACTCCAACAACTACGATCCACTTCTTCATTCTCTAAATTTAGGAAGTCAACAGCACAACCACCGTGTTTAAAGTCACAGATTTATTCTACTCCTGTCGAGATTGAGTATACGTTCTAAACTTCTCTATCACCGTTTGCATATCCTCAGGAATCTCTCTTACAAACTCCATGCGCTCTCCTGTAGTCGGATGATCAAAAGCCAATCGTCTTGCATGTAGGGCTTGTCGCGGACAAGCATCAAAACAATTCTGAACAAACTGCTTGTATTTGGTGAAGAGTGTCCCTTTCAAAATCTTATCTCCCCCATACTCTTCATCGTTGAAAAGTGGATGCCCAATAAATTTGAAATGCGCTCTAATCTGATGGGTTCTTCCGGTTTCCAGTTTACAACTAACCACCGTTACATATCCCAATCTCTCTAAAACCTTATAATGGGTTACCGCATGCTTGCCGTGATCTCCTTCAGGGAACACCGACATTACTTTGCGGTTCTTCAAACTTCTTCCAATATTTCCCGTAATGGTACCTTCATCTTCTTCCACATTCCCCCAAACAATGGCAATGTATTCGCGATCTGTGGTGCGATCAGCAAACTGCTTTGCCAAATGGGTTAGGGATTCTTCTGTTACTGCAGCAACGAGAATCCCCGAAGTGTTCTTATCCAAACGGTGGACCAACCCTGGACGACGATCACCATTGGCTGTTGGGAGATTATCGAACAAAAACATAAGTGCATTGACCAAGGTACCGGTGTAGTTTCCAACTCCAGGGTGGACAACCAGACCCGCTTCCTTATTAAGCACGACAACATCCTCATCACGATAGAGGATGTCTAGGGGAATATCTTCAGGCCCCACCTCATATTCGGTAGGCGGGTAAGAAAGAACCAAGGTCACAACATCACCTGGTTTCACTTTGTAATTACTCTTTACAGCAACCCCATTTACATGAACCGAACCTTCCTCTGCCGCACTCTGAATGCGGTTTCTAGAGGTGTTCTCCATGTGACCTTGTAGAAATTTATCAACTCGAACTATACTTTGGCCCGGGTCAGCTACAATTTTGAAGTGCTCAAACTGCTCTTCCGTTCTATCTCCATTTTCAGCTTCACCTGCGGCGTAATTCTCAACCATTAGTTCTGAATGATAATTTTCAGGGAGTAGACTTCACTCCCATTCACTAGCCTGCAAAGGTAGACTCCTGAATCTAAAGAAGAGAGGTCTATCTCTTCTCCATTTTGAATCTCATCTGACCAATAGATTCTTCCACTCAAATCGAGCACAGATAAATTAGCCGATGTCCATTCGTTGAGCTTCACTCGGAAGATTCCGTTGGAAGGATTTGGATAGATGACGGCGCGCTCAACTTCGTCCCATTCCCTCACTGAAATATCGGTGGGGTGATACTTGAAATAGGGTCTCATCATCAAGTGACTATTCTTTTCAAGAGACGGAAACCAATTCACACCATCTCCGTAAATGATCTGATTCAAACTGTCGGTGTTTCTATCCAAGCCTATGGTAAGTGGAACCGTAGAAAGTTGTTTCACTCCTATATACACGGTACCGTTGATATACAGACCCGATGTATCAAGTTCGTAAGAATAAAACTGATTCTGCGCTCCCGCGTACTGCGGATAATAAATGGAATCCGACAGATAGCGAATGGTACCAGGAGCATTGTTCTGGAAGTTGAAGACTACGATTTGGAAAGGCGATCTGCTTTGATTAGCCCCTGCTTCCCCAAAGTACATCTGAAACCCCTTTACCGTATCGCTCAACAAAGGTTGGAAGCGATAGAGAATGTATGAATTCGATTGTGTAAGTCCGTATACGCGTTCAGCTGATCCATCATCAAAAGCGTACACATTTGAAAATCGTTGGGTGTGGACAATGGTATCGTTCTTCTGAATTCCAACTGCGTTGGCATCGCCAGACAACCATGTTTCCAGAGTCACATTCGTCTCTTGTGTCACAGATTTATTGATACTTCCCGTCGCAACTGGCAATGTATACGTTAAGTTCTGATTGTGATCTAGACTCGAATTCACCGTGTTGTCGACATTTCCATCAATCACACTACCATCTTGGTAGAGGTTGTAATTTCTCAGATACAACTGCCAACCACCAACAGGAGCTGGACCATTTCGGCGATACAGCAAATCGAGCGAACTTTTAAACTGGGAATTGGTCATGTGAAACCAAGGCACCTGCGTAAACTTATCAATCAAACTTGGAAGTGGAAGAGTAACGGCAGGATCTTCAATCACCGTATCCTGAGGAGATCGAAACGACTCCATGGACAAGTAGTCAATATTCCACACATCAAAGGCGCCATTAAGCGCTCCATATGTTCCAATTCTAAAGCGGAATCCATCCTTCAACCACTTGGGATTGTTGGCCGAAATAGCAGCCCACCGCCATTCATCATTTTGAAGTTGACCACCTCGAACGCTCCATACTCTTTCCCAACGGGCAGAGTCTACATGCCAAAAATCAACCACCAAACTATCGTTGCTCTCAGGCGCTTCACCATATCCTCCCTCTTGGTACATGAAGTTCAAGTAAGGTGAGGTAGCAGTGGATAAATCGAGAAAAGCCGAAGTCACCACATCGGCTAGGGTATCGCTTCCTGCATGACTTAGATCATAAGCTCTACCACCTTCGTTCAAACCGTCTAGAGTAAGGACACCCCTACTCGGCTGATTAATCGGAAAGGTGTTGTTTACATACCCTTTGGCATCCGACCATCTGCGCGTATTTGGAAATCCCACCGCTCCGCTAAAGTCATCTTTAAAAGGCAGATTCAGCGTATCCCCCGTTTTCATCAGTGGGGCTGGACTTTGTGGTCGATAAGTGGGAACTCCTATCACTTCCTGTTGAGCCACGGAAGAAATAGAGAGCATAGAAAGTATAAAGAGCGTTTTAATCCGCATTTTCAATGAAGCTAGTAGAATCTGGTTCTGTTTGAGGCAATAACGGATTAGCAGGGATTTTCGTGTAATCATCGGTCAACCAAACATCCACACCATCTCCCATTCGAATCACGGATTCGAGGGTTGGAATAGGGGTTTGTTTGTAGACGCGAGCATTCGCTGTATCAGTTACGGTTTCATCGTATAAAATAGCGCCAGTATTCAGCATTCTCGAACGAAGGACAAAGGATACCGAATCGGCTACCAATCCATAGAGAGACGGAACGCCAATTCGCTCATCGCTGAGCCCCATACCGAGCACGAGGTCAAAGCGAGTGCCCTTTTCGTATTTCTGCCCTGTTTCCACTTTGTTTCCATTCAACTCTACAGCGAGTACGTTGTCCTTTCCGATATCCGGGACGTAGCGGACCTTGCCCACTTTAAAACCTCTACTCTCCAATCGGAAAGCAGCATCGGTTCTTGGAATATCAATAATATCAGGAAGGGCGAGTTTACGCTCGTGCAATGGATTAAGGGTGAGCTTGATGGTTCTATCTCGCTTCACCTCACTGCCTGCCTTGGGGTACTGTTGAACTACGGATCCAGGAGGATAGCTCTTCTTGAATTCAGAGGAATCCATCACCTCAAAGGTGAGCTCCAAAGCCGACAATTCGTTCTCCACTTGAGAGAGGGAATACGTTGACAAATCTGGAACTACCACCACTTCACCGTGATCGGTAATAGCCGATAGGTACTTTTGAAGAAAGTAAATTCCCAATACGGCAACCACTACTATCACCACCGCATTAATCGCGAAGGTTTTACTCTTTAGAAAGCGAACAATTTTCATAAGCACTAATTCGAGTCAAAGATAGACATATCGTTTAAGCGAGTGCTATCGTTTTATGTGAGGATTGATGGTAGATACGCCTACCTTAACTACATTCGCTGAATCGCATTCATCAAACTTATGAAGAAGAACGTTGGCATTTTGATGGGGGGATATTCCTCCGAGTTTGAAATCTCAATCTTGAGTGGACAAACCGTTTACAACAACTTGGATCGATCACTTTATACGCCTTTTGCCATTCACATCTTGAAAGATAGATGGGTTTTGGTTGAAGACGGAGTGGAGTATGCCATCGACAAGAACGATTTCTCCGCTCAAATGAACGGTGAAAAAATCACCTTCGATTTGCTCTTCAATGCCATTCACGGCAATCCAGGGGAAGATGGCATTTTACAGGGTTACCTGCAATTGCTGAACATTCCTCAAACCTCTTGTGATGTGTTTGAATCGGCCTTGACATTCAACAAAGCAGAATGCAACCGCGTATTAAGTGACTTCGGAGTTCGCGTGGCTCCATCCATCTACCTACACCCTGGTGAAGACGTGGATCCTGCCTTGGTTACCAAACTGCTCAATTTCCCCGTTTTCGTCAAGCCTAGTCGCTCGGGCAGCAGCTTTGGCGTAAGTAGAGTTGAAAATCCTGGAGATTTAGAAGAAGCCGTAAAATTTGCTCGAACCGAAGACCAACGGGTAGTGATTGAGCAAGGAGTAATTGGAACGGAAGTTGGCTGTGGCGTGTACGCAAAAGATGGAAAGGCAGAGATTCTCGCGCTCACAGAAATCGTTCCCAAGAAGTCCTTTTTTGATTACGAAGCAAAATACCAAGGAGCCTCTGAAGAAATCACACCAGCTCGAGTTTCTGCGGAAGTTGAAAGTGAAATTCGGAACATCACGGCAAAAGTGTATGAACTCCTCCACTTAAAAGGTGTTGTAAGGGCAGACTACATTGTAGAACAGACAAGCGGACTTCCATACCTAATTGAAGTGAACACCGTTCCAGGCCTCTCTCCTGCGAGCATTGTTCCGCAACAAGTGAGACATGCAGGAATGAGCTTGACAGACTTTTTTACCTTAGTCCTCGAAGAAACCCGTCGCAACGCGACAAAAGGAGCTTAACCATGGCACGCACCGCCCTATTCCCCGGTTCATTTGACCCCATTACATTGGGACATGAGAACATCATTCGCAGAGCGCTTCCGCTTTTTGACAAGATCATTATTGCCGTTGGTGAAAATGCGAACAAGCAATATATGTTCCCCTTGGAGAAGAGAATGGAGTGGATTCGTCAAACTTTTGAGGGAGATAGCAAGGTTGAAGTGGCAACCTACAGCGGACTTACCATCGATTTCGCGGTAGAAAAAGGGGTTGATTTTCTGTTGAGAGGGATTCGAAACCCAGCCGATTTTGAGTTTGAAAAGGCCATTGCACAGGCCAATCGCGAGATGAACCCCAACTTAGAAACGGTTTTCCTGCTCACTTCGGCTCGATATGCCTACATCTCTTCCAGTATTGTTCGGGATGTATTTCGCAACAATGGAGATCACAGTCTATTTGTACCGAAATCGATACGTCTCGAGAAGTGACTTAATAGATGGGTAGGTGTTGTTTTCTACCTGTGCCCAATCAACTTCCTTCAACCAAACCGTTTCTGTGATGTCCTCTTCAATTTGAGGAGCTAATTCTGGGCGACCTTCCACACGCATCAAATACCAATACGTACGTTTCAACACCGGGGTTTCTCCCATCTTGTACGTGTGATATGTAGAAGGAAATTCCTCGACAATCGTATGTCCCGTTAGACTGCACTCTTCTTCCACTTCTCGAAGCGCGCATTCGCGAACATCCTCCCCTTCTTCCAATTTCCCTTTCGGCAAATCCCACTTTCCCAAGCGATGAATGAAGAGGACCTCACCCAACGTATTTCGCACTAATCCTCCAGCTGCTTCAATGTGTCGGTATCTCTTTCCGATGTAGTTCCAAAGCTCTTCTGGCGCTTCCGTTACCACATACAAATGCATGTTCTTTGGCTTAGAAACAATGGTATCCCAATGTTTATCCAACCAAATTCTCGGGTCTTCAGTCACTTCCACCACTTTGCCAATGGCAGGTGCCTTTCTCGTGATGTGAACAGTAAGATCGTTGATGAAAATCGTGTACATTTGCGACATGGTTTTGAACGCTGACACCGCTGATAAGACTGCGGAATTCCTTTTGCAAATAAAGGCAATCAAATTACAACCTGAGCAACCTTTTACTTGGGCTTCAGGATGGAAATCTCCAATTTACTGTGACAACCGTATGAGCTTGTCCTACCCTGCTATCCGCAACTACCTTCGTAGTGCCATGGCAACTGTGGTAGAAGAGCACTACCCCTCTGCAGATGTAATTGCAGGTGTGGCAACTGGAGCTATTGCTCTTGGGGCCTTGGTGGCAGAGCAACTCGGACTTCCTTTTGTGTACGTTCGTGGCAAGGCTAAAGATCATGGGAGACAAAACTTGATCGAAGGGCACTTGCCTGAAGGTGCAAATGTGGTTGTGATTGAAGATCTCGTTTCTACGGGAATGAGTTCACTTCAAGCCGTTGATGCGCTTCGAGCTGCTGGATCAAGAGTTTTGGGTATGGGTGCCATTTTCACCTATGGGTTCAACGTTTCTGAAGAAGCTTTTGAAAAGGCCAACTGCCAGCTTGTCACACTTAGCGATTATGAACACCTCATCGACAAAGCTGTTGAAGGTGGTTACGTGGACAAATCACAAGAGCGCACACTTGCTCAATGGAGAGTTGACCCTTCCAACTGGAACAAATAATAGCATGAATACACATATCGAAGGACGTCAAGTCCATATCAACAAGCCAAGAACAGAAGTTTTCTCTCACTTGAGCACCCCGGCCAATTTTAGTGATATCATGCCGGATGATGTTCAAAAATTTGAATCGGGAGACGATTGGTTTCTGTTTGAATTGAAAGGTCTTCCGGCAGTGAAGATGAAAGTGGCAGAATTGAGTCCTTCAGATAAGATCGTGTTGAAGTCGGCTAGCGATAAACTCAACTTTGAACTCGTAGGCACACTAACGGACGAGAACGATGGCACCGCCGCACAACTTCACTTTCACGGCGAGTTCAACGCCATGTTGAAAATGATGGTTACTAAGCCATTGACCAATTTCCTTGGAAAATTGAGCGACAAGCTCGAGCAGCTTTAAGGCAAATACTTCACTTCCTTTAAATCGTAGGCATGCTTGCTTCCATCAGAATGAAGCAAGATTTGCCTACCGTGATTGTCGATATCCGAAAAAAGCGCGGTAAACTCCTGATCACCTGATCGGTACTTGCCTATTCTGGCATATGCCACACAGGAGTTGAGGTATTCTTTCTTGGGAGATATCCCCGTTTGCAAAATTTTAGTCAGTGCGGATTGAATGCTTTCACTGATGGATTCTCGAACGAGCGAAAGATCGAACGGTTTTCCACATTCAAGCACGAGAGACGTTGCATTTAATGAAGAATCAAATTGAGTTTGGTTCACGTTTAGCCCGAGGCCAACAACCAATCGCTGAACATATCCCCCTCGAACTACGGGCTCTATCAGCAATCCAGCCATCTTCTTACCGCTCACCCAAATATCGTTGGGCCATTTCAGTTGAACTGGCAAATGTGGCTTTAGCGCTTGAAGAATAGCCAAACTAATCGCCATATTTAAGTCGAACACGCGGGCGGCGGGCCATGAAATAGAGGGGGTAATCAATGTCATTAACAAATTTTCACCTGGAAAATCCTGCCATGTTGTCCCTTGCTGTCCACGTCCTTTTGTTTGAGTGTCAGTGCTTAAGACTAAAAAATGTTCAATTTTTTCCGACTCTAATACACTAGATGCCATAGCATTAGTAGACGCTATAGACTGAAAATGCCGATATTCGATACCTCGTTTGAGCATGACAGCAAATATAAACCGTGTACGTGGCACTCTGTTTGCGCAAGCGAAAATCACTAATATTGATTGAGAAATATACGCTTCATGCAAGACCAGCCGTCGCATTCTGCGCTGATCGAACAAATCATCGAAGGCATCCAAGACAACAAGGGGCAAGACATCACAGTTCTCGACTTACGCGAGTTAGAGAACTCTGTGTGTGATTACTTTGTTATTGCCTCAGGTACATCGAACACGCAGGTAAAATCCATTTCTGAAGCTGTTGAAAAACGGGTTCGTGAGCAACTCGGCGATAAGCCTTGGCACGTTGAAGGAGCAGACCGCTCCGAATGGGTGCTCATGGATTACGTCAATGCAGTCGTTCACATCTTCAGGGGTGAGGCGAGAGAATTCTACGACCTTGAAAGTTTGTGGGGAGACGCAATTGCTACTCACATAGAAACAAAATAATAATGGAGAACAAAGACGAAAAACGTCAACTAGACAAGCTCAAAGAGCAGTTCTCAAAGAAAAATGAGAACGGTGGTGGGAATCGTCGTAAAAACGACCCAAAACGCAAGCCTAACCTCTACTGGGTTTATGGTTTTGTGATTCTATTCCTGCTTGGCATTAATTTCTTTGCCGACAATTCCACTTCTTCTAAAGATGTGAACTTCCACACACTGACCACTTGGATCAAGGCGAACGAAGTTGCCAAGGTTCAAATCGTCAATAAGGAAGAAATTCGCGTGTTTATCACGGATAGCGCATTGACCAACGACAAGCAATTTGAAGACGTTGCGAAGAATGTAATTGGAGATGAACTCAACAAAGGTCCTCATTACGTCTTCATCATGCCTATTGAGTCGTTCGAAACTCGATTGGACAATTTCTACGAAGAGAACCCACAGATTGCTGAAAAGCACGGTGAAATTCTTCGTGATTACCGCAATGAACCCAATATTTGGGGCGATCTCATCGTGTGGTTCGTTCCCCTTCTATTCTTCGTAGTCATCTGGATTTTCTTGATGAGAAGAATGGGCGGAGGTGCCGGTGGCGCAGGTAGCCAAATCTTCAACATCGGTAAATCTAAAGCTCAGATTTACGACAAGGACACGAAAGTTCGAGTTACGTTCCAAAACGTAGCTGGAATGGAAGGTGCCAAAGAAGAAGTCCTTGAAATTGTAGACTTCCTTAAGAATCCACAGAAATACAGCAACCTAGGTGGTAAAATCCCAAGAGGCGTATTGCTCTCAGGCCCTCCGGGCACTGGTAAAACTCTTTTGGCCAAAGCCGTTGCTGGCGAAGCTAAGGTTCCATTCTTTAGTTTGAGTGGTTCGGACTTCGTTGAGATGTTTGTAGGTGTAGGTGCCTCCAGGGTGCGCGACCTCTTCCGTCAGGCGAAGGAGAAGTCACCATGTATCATCTTTATCGACGAGATTGATGCCATTGGTAGAGCTCGTGGTAAGAGTAATTTCTCCGGCGGCAACGACGAACGTGAGAACACGTTGAACCAACTCCTTACAGAAATGGATGGTTTTGGCACCAACGAACACGTCATTGTAATGGGCGCAACAAACCGTGCAGACATCCTAGACCGCGCCTTGATGCGTGCAGGACGTTTTGACCGTTTGATTTATGTTGACCTTCCAGAACTGAACGAAAGAAAGGAAATTTTCCAAGTTCACTTGAAGCCTATTCGCGTATCTGATGATATCGACGTAGATCTTCTAGCGCGTCAAACGCCAGGTTTCTCTGGTGCTGATATTGCGAACGTATGTAACGAAGCAGCATTGGTAGCCGCTCGTAAGAACAAGAAGGTTGTAGAGAAACAAGACTTCCTCGATGCGGTAGATCGTATTGTAGGTGGATTGGAGAAGAAATCGAAGCTCATCACTCCAGATGAGAAGAAAACCATCGCTTATCACGAAGCGGGACACGCAACCGTTAGCTGGTTGTTGGAACATGCTTCTCCACTGGTAAAAGTAACCATCGTTCCTCGTGGACGCAGTCTTGGAGCCGCTTGGTATCTTCCTGAAGAGCGTCAGATCACTACGGCAGAACAGATGTTGGACGAGATGGCCGCTACCCTAGGTGGTCGTGCTGCAGAAGAGGTAATCTTCGGAAAAATCAGCACAGGTGCCTTGAGCGACTTGGAAAAAGTGACCAAGCAAGCCCGTGCAATGGTAACCGTTTACGGACTCAACCGTCGCATTGGAAATGTGACGTATTACGACTCTACCGGCCAAAATGAATTCACATTCGACAAGCCATATAGCGAACAAACCGCTCAAGCTATCGATGAAGAAATCAGAAGCATTATCGAAGAGCAATACGATCGCGCTGTGAAGCTCCTGAGCGACAATCGCGACAAGCTTACCGAGCTTGCTGAAACACTTCTTGAGAAAGAAGTGATCTTCAAAGAGAACCTAGAAGGCATCTTTGGCAAGCGTCCATGGCTTGATAGAGCAGCTAGACTCGAAAAAAGTGAGCAAGATGTAGCAAAACCTGAAGCTCCTAAAGAAAACGTCGATTCGACTGATTCTGAGGGTGTTAAAATCGGAGAAAGCAACGTTAAATCGGAGTCGGATGCCTCAAATGAGGATTCCTCACAACGCGATGTTGAAACTTCCTGATTTATAGTTTTTTGATATCCTCCTTTTTTGGGTACTTTGTACTCTGTCCAAATAAGGAAGATTAAAGTATATGGGTCACAAAGGGAAACCGGGTTTATTCGGTAAATTCTTCTCCGTCTTAAGCGGTAAGCCTGACGAGAGTCGAGAAGACGACACTCCTGAGAAGTCACCTTATGCTCCTAAAGAAGAAGAGCCCATCGATTTGCGCTTTGTACAAACGTACACGCAAAACGGTGGGCACTTTCTATATTGTGAAACCTTGGAAGAGGCTTACATCAATGTGAAGAAGATTTGCACAGAGGCCAAAATCCAACATTTGTTCACTCCAGAGCAATCCATCTCCTCCTCTCTTAAGAAACTCGACTTACCTGTTCAAGAAGATAATCCATCCATCTCTGATGGGATTTGCACCACCTGTGAAGCACTCGTTGCATTCAATGGTGGAATCATGGTTACCGATTATCAATTGGGCATTTACAAGATTTCTGAACTTCCAGAAACACACATTCTTCTTGCCCGCACCAGTCAGGTTGTAGATAGTTTGAGTTCCGGAATGAGCAGAATCAATAACACCTACAGAGAGAAGCGCCCCAATCAAATTACAACCTTGAAAGGTGCACTTTCTGAATCTGTTCGTCAGGCTTCTGCCGACCCCAATAAGAATAGATCACTCTATCTCTTGTTGATTGAAGACGATCTCCAATGAGTGAACTTATTAAGCGCGGCCTCTATGGGGCCATCTACGTGGCAGTGATTCTTGCCTCTATTCTCGTTGATAGCATGCTCACTTTTGCACTCATGGGAATCATGGGCGTTGTGGGTTTCTTTGAAATGAGAAAACTCACGTCCAACCATCGTATCTACTACTCTTCCCTTTTGGGAATTTTGATCCTATGGGGCACATCAGCCTATCAATTCATTTATGGTACCGGCCTCAATCTCGCTCCCGCTATCGTAGCATCTGTGGTAGCCATTTTCGTTCAGCACATTTGGGCCAGCGATTCCGAGATCACTACGGCTAGAATGAGCAACTCGGTACTGGCAGTTGCCTACTTGGCTCTCCCCATATCCTTGGCTCCTTGGTTCACCGTAGACAGTTATGGCTTCTTTGACGCCACCCTACTCCTGGGATTGTTTGTCATGATTTGGACCAATGACACCTTTGCTTACTTGGTTGGAAAATCCATAGGAAAGCACCGCTTACACGAAAGACTATCTCCAAAGAAAAGTGTAGAAGGATTTGTAGGAGGGATGGCCTTTGCCATACTAGCTGGTTATCTCTTTCACGTTTACACCATTACCGAATACACCCTTTCCGATTGGATATTCTTCGGACTCATTTCCAGCATTGGAGGAACCATGGGCGACTTGTTTGAAAGTGCCCTGAAGCGCTCTGCTAAGGTGAAAGATTCTGGGAAATTCATACCAGGACACGGCGGACTATTGGATAGAATCGACAGCTTTTTGTTCGTTGTGCCCATGGTCTGGCTATATTTGTACATTCTATAATTCCTACCATGAAATTACACCCGGAAGGTCGCAAGCCACTATTTGTCGCGTTGCTCATTTTTGCAGCACTCAACTTTCTCTTCAGCTTTATAGGAATAGATTGGTTAGAGGGACTCTTACTGATCGCCTCAGGGATTCTGTATGGATTCATGGTGTACTTCTTTCGTCACCCTGCTCGATTTACCAATGTGGAACCCCATCAACTGATTGCTCCAGCTGACGGAAAGGTTGTTGCCATTCAAGAAGTGGAAGAAACCGAATACTTCAACGACAAGAGAATTCAGGTATCTATTTTCATGTCGCCACTCAACGTCCACGTGAACCGCTTCCCAATTGGTGGAATCGTGAAATACTCCAAACATCACCCAGGTGCATTCTTGGTAGCATGGCATCCAAAGTCGAGCACATTGAATGAAAGAACAACTGTAGTTGTACAAGCCGACAATGGTGTTGAAGTGATGCATCGCCAAATCGCAGGCGCCGTAGCACGTAGAATTATCAATTACGCGAAGCCCAATACTAAAGTCGCTACAGGCGACCAGTGTGGATTTATCCGATTCGGATCTCGCGTAGATATCCTGCTTCCTCTGGATGCTAAAATCAAGGTTGAAATTGGTCAGAGACCGATTGGAGGAGAAACCATCTTAGCAGAAATTTAATCCTCTGTTGATATGTCTGTTAATAGTAGAACAAACGGACATTCTGCACATGGAAGCGAATTTTTATATTTTTGTTCAAAAGCCACAGCATGGATGTAAAGGACTTGAATCTCGAATTCAAGAAATATGTAGAGCTTGGAAGGACGATGCCCAAGCAAGCTCCCGATCGCATGCTCATTGCGTATGGTTACTTTAAGCAGGCAACTGAAGGTGACAATACCAATGACAGGCCTACTTCCAATTCCGATATTGTACGCACTTTCATGCACGATCAGTGGAAACGACTTCGCGGAATGACACGTGAAGAGGCAATGAAGAAATATATCTCCTTTATCAAGGAAATGCTGATGGAAGCTGATGAGCCTTTGCAATATGCCTCAGCGACTCAATCCAATTCTTAAGAGTAATCAACCTTTACTCTTCTCCCCTTTTTTCGATTTCAATATGAGCCCAAGACAGTGCGATCTTGAATTGCTCATCTAGCGTAATATCTGAGTTGTCCAACAGTCTAGCATCATCGGCTGCCACCAATGGCCCCACCTCTCTATTACTATCAATCACATCCCTCTCCTGCAAGTTTTCCGCCACCTCAGCAAAACTAACTTCTTCGCCTTTTGCCAATAGTTCTTCGTAGCGCCTCTGAGCGCGAACCTCTGAACGAGCGGTCATGAAGATCTTCAATTCTGCATTTGGAAATACGACGGTTCCGATATCACGGCCATCCATTACCACTCCACCAGCTTGCCCCATCTTCTGTTGTTGTTCAACTAGATTCGCCCTTACTGCAGGGATGGCACTCACATAGCTCACCTTCGAGGAAACGCCCATGGTGCGAATCTCATCCTCTACGTCTACTCCATTCAACGTGGCCCGGTTTGAACCGTTCTCGCCGCGCACAAATCCAATCTCACAATTCCGAACCGCCTCTGCAATTGCATCGCTATCCAGATGATTCAAATCCGTGAGTAATTGGGCGTTCAAGGCACACAGTGTTGCGCATCGATACATGGCGCCCGTATCTACGTAGAGATAGGATAGTGATGATGCCAAACGCTTAGCGAGAGTGCTTTTCCCCGTTGATGAGTGGCCATCAATGGCAATGGTGATCGATACTGACATTATGAACCGAAGTCTTCTAGATCTACCGTAATGCCCAAGTGGTGCATTCTGCCGGCCACATGTACATATCGGTTAGCGTAATTGATGTGGAATTTACTGAGCTTCAATCCTATTCCAAAAGTGAGACCCGCGGAAGTTCTTCTCGACGGAATCGACATTTCTCCTGCCCGTCTAAAACTGTATCCGAGCTGAAAGTTCAATCGTCTACCCAAATTTAAATCTCCACTAACGGAAAAGTGACGAAGCAGCTTATCTCCAAAATTGAGTTCATCGTACGTTTGATCTCCCGTCACTTGATCCTGTGAAACGCGATTGGGATCAAAGTAGGTGAGATCCCATTTCTGTAAGTTCTCAAGTTGAATGGTCCAACGGAAAGGCAAATGTTCAAATCGATTGGAAACTGCGAATTGGACTTCGAATGGAAGAGGTTCTAACTGTCCCGCATACGAGGTCAGTTGTGAGCCTGCATTCTTAGCAATGAGGGCAAACGCAAATCGACTTTTAGGTATTTGATATACCGCGGCTAAATCCACACCAAATCCAAAACTGGTGTACGACTCATAAACGGAATTGATCAGTTTAAAACTCGCGCCAAACTGCCAATTGGAATCGAGGTGATAGGCGTATGTACCATTCAACAATTGATCAGATGCACGGAATGTTCCCGTGGGATTGCCCACCACATCCGTACCGTCAAACGATCCATAATCGAGATAGCGAAACCCCAGCATCACATACTGTCGTTCTGCCACCCCAAAGGCATAGGCCCCTTCGGCTGCATTAATGCCACCGGGGAGTCCAACATATCCAATGGAAATCTGCTTCTTGTGCTCTTCTCGAAGAAGTGCCGGATTCAACCATACAAATTGAACGTCACTTTCTACCGAAGCAATAGAAGCTTGCGCAAGCGCACTCGGTCGTGCTGAAGGCGACAAATTCAGAAACGAATAGGTTGACGATCCACCGAGCTGACCGTACAACGGTGAGCCGGCAATACACAATAAAAACAGTGATTGCGCAAATCTTCGAAGCATAGCGGGAAGGTAGTTTTTTCCTACCAAAGAACGTATGGAAGGCTAAATTATTGGTTGTCCTTTGAACCTTCCACCGTCTTAGGGAGAAGATCCTTAGCTCCCTTCACTTTTTGCTTCGTCAATGCCAATTCCACCACTTCTGCCATTTCCCGAACAAAGTGGAAATCCATCCCTTTGATGTATTCTGGATTGATCTCCTCGATGTCCTTACGGTTGTCTTCACAAAGAATAATCTCCTTGATGTCAGAACGCTTGGCAGCGAGAATCTTCTCCTTAATCCCTCCAACTGGCAACACTTTTCCGCGCAAGGTAATTTCCCCCGTCATAGCGAGTTTAGCCTTCACTTTTCGCTGAGTGAACAAACTCGCAAGGGCCGTTAATAAAGTAATACCTGCAGAAGGACCATCTTTTGGAACCGCACCTTCAGGAACGTGAATATTTACATCCCACTGTTTGAAAGCTTCGAAAGGAATATCAAATTCATCTGAATGCGACTTTAAGTAAGCCATCGCAATGGTGGCACTTTCTTTCATCACATCCCCGAGATTCCCAGTGATTACCGTTCTCCCAGTTCCTTTGCTCAATGAGCTCTCAATGAAGAGAATATCACCTCCAACAGGCGTCCATGCCAAACCTGTAACCACACCGGCTACATCGTTTCCTTGATACTTATCTCTTGTAAATCGAGGAGCTTTCAAAATTCCTCGGATTTCATCGTTGGTCACTTTTGGAGAATACTCTTCCTCCATCGCTACACTTTTAGCAGCGTGACGCACCAATCGGGCCAATTGCTTCTCCAAGGAACGCACACCCGATTCGCGCGTATATGATTCTACTACAGTAGCCAGTTCTTTTTTGCCAATCACCGATTGAGTTTTCTTCAACCCGTGGTCTCTTAGCAGCTTTGGCCAAAGGTGACGTTTGCCAATTTCAACTTTCTCTTCCAGCGTATATCCGGTGATATCAATAATCTCCATTCTATCGCGAAGGGCCGGTTGGATGCTACCCAAGTTATTGGCGGTAGCAATGAAGAGCACTTTGGAAAGGTCGTATCCCAATTCAAGGAAATTGTCGTAGAACGCGTTGTTTTGCTCGGGGTCGAGTACTTCCAACATCGCTGAACTTGGATCTCCTTGTCCGCCGTAGGTCAGTTTGTCAATTTCGTCAAGAACAAACACCGGATTAGATGTTCCCGCTTTCTTCAAGCTTTGAATAATTCTACCCGGCATGGCGCCAATGTAGGTTTTACGGTGACCTCTAATCTCCGCCTCATCCCGCAGTCCGCCTAAGCTAATTCGGATATACTCTCTACCTAACGCTTCGGCCACACTCTTGCCCAAGCTGGTTTTACCCACACCTGGAGGACCGTATAAGCAGAGAATCGGGCTCTTCATGTCGTTCTTCAATTTGAGAACGGCGAGATACTCGATAATACGCTCTTTCACCTCTTCCAAACCGTAGTGATCGCGATCTAGAATCTTACGTGCTCTCTTCAGATCGAAATTGTCTTTCGAGAATTCATTCCATGGAAGATCCAAAAGGAGTTCCAAGTAATTTCTCTGAATACTGTATTCCGGAACTTGTGGATTCAGGCGTTGCATCTTCGACAATTCCTTGTCGAAGTGAGCCGCTGTTTTCTCATCCCACTTCTTGGCCTTAGCACGAGCACGCATTTCTTCAATTTCAGCTTCTGAGCTATTCCCACCCAATTCCTCTTGAATGGTTCGCATTTGCTGTTGAAGGAAGTACTCTCTTTGCTGTTGATCGAATTCCGAACGAACCTTAGTCTGGATCTCGTTCTTCACTTCCAACATTTGAAGTTCAAGCGTGAGTTGCTTCAATACAATCTTAGCACGCTCTGTCATGGAATCAGTCTCCAGCAAATCTTGCTTGCCTTCCACTTCCATGCTCATGTTAGAGGCGATGAAGTGCAGCAAGAATCGATCGCTCTTGATGTTCTTCAGAGCAACTTGTGCTTCTGTTGGAATGTGCGGACTTTCTTCAATAATCTGATTGGCCAACTCTTTTACCGAGCTCATGATTTTGTGGAACTCGGCATCGTTCTCGGCCACTTCCTCTTCTCCTAGAAGTTCAATCTTGGCTCTGTGATAAGGTTCTGTTCCGATGATCTCAACGATGCGGAATCGACGCTTGCCCTGTAAAATGATGGTCGTGTTTCCATCTGGCATTTTGAAACTGCGAACAATACTCGCAATGGTACCCACTTCATAGATATCCCCAAATCCGGGATCTTCCGTAGATGCATCGCGTTGTCCTACAACTCCAATCAATTTGGTTGAACTCGCCTGAACGTCTTTTATCAAGCGAATGGATTTATCTCTACCTGCTGTAATCGGTGAAACCACTCCAGGAAATAGAACCGTATTACGCAGTGGTAAAATGGCAATTTCTGTAGGTATTTCCGATTCATTCAGTTCATTCTCGGCCTCTGAGGTTACCAACGGAATAAACTCCGTTTCTTCGCCTAATAAGTGAGTCAATGACAGCTTGTCCATATTGTATATGATCTCTCGATCGAATTTGTCTTGTTGGGTCATATTGACAGAAACACTTCCTACCCATCAAATAGATATACGTATTTCTGACACTTGCCGCTTAAGGTCAAGCGCCGTGCCAATAGAATAAATCGGAAAAAATGTCGGAATTGAGCAATCGCTAGGGAAGCTCTGTCAGCTAAAAGTTGCGATTGGATTCGGTTTCGCGATAGAGATGTTCATACATGGCCAACATGTCATCTGTGAGTGGGATTCCTCTGCGCTCCATCACCAACTCCATGGTTTTGGTCGCCTTGTCAATTCGGTACTCCGTAAATCCACTGGCTCCCCCCCAAGCGAAGCTTGGCACAAAATTCCTCGGAAATCCCGAACCGTAAATGTTGGAACTCACGCCCACAACTGTTCCCGTATTGAACATGGTGTTGATGCCGCACTTGCTGTGATCGCCCATGATGAGGCCACAGAATTGAAGTCCGGTCTTCTCAAATCCTCCCTTTACATAACTCCACAAACGAACTTCGTCGTAGTTGTTCTTGAGGTTGGAGTTGTTTGAATCTGCACCGATATTACACCATTCACCCAACACCGCGTTTCCCAAAAATCCATCGTGCCCCTTATTGGAATATCCAATGATAACGGAATTACTCACTTCTCCCCCCACTTTGGAATGAGGTCCGATGGTGGTTGGTCCGTAAATCTTTGCTCCGAGTTTGAGAGTGGAGTGTTCACACATCGCCAATCCTCCACGCACTAAAGCCCCCTCCATGATTTCAGCATCGGCACCGAGGTAAATTGGACCGGTGGTTGAATTCAACACTGCCGCTTCCACTTTCGCTCCTTCCTCCAAGAAAATGCGATCCCCAATTACCGTATTTGTCTTTGAAATAGGAGCCGAAGTTCTGCCCTCCGTAATGAAGTTAAAATCACGCTCTAGTTCAGCTCCGTTTTTGGAGAAGATATCCCAAGGACGAGAAATCTGGGTAAACTCAGAACCGTATTCTATTCGATCCAAATTTTCCGGAGAGTGAACATCTGCCACTCGATCAGAAGGGAGTCGAGCTGCCAACAACAACTCTCCTGCAAAGAGACCTTGTCCCGTTTTGAGTTCGATGATTTTTGACAACAAACGCATATCGGGACAAATGGAACCATCCACCAAAATATTGTCAGCCGTCACCTTCATAGGAAACAGCGACGTCATGTACGACTGTGTGAGATATGAAGCCTTCAGCTCCAAGCGCTTCTCCCATTTCTCAGCAATGGTTAAGATACCAACTCTCAGTTTTGCAACTGGACGAGTAAACGTAAGTGGCAACAAGTGGTTTCTTACCGGACCGTCGAATAATATGAGATTCATGGAGATAGATTTTGGATCACGAAGTTAGCATTTCACGGGAAAGTATAAACGAAAAAAGGCCACCCGAATGGGTAGCCTTTCTATTTCGTAGAAGAGATATTCTCTTACTTCTTGAATTTCGCGTAACGGTTGCGGAACTTGTCCACACGACCTGCTGTATCGATCATCTTCACCTTACCAGTGTAGAAAGGGTGAGAGTATGAAGAGATTTCCATTTTTACCAATGGGTACTCAACACCGTCGATCTCGATAGTATCTTTTGTGTTAGCACAAGAACGAGTGATGAAAGTATCCTCAGTTCCCATGTCTTTAAAACAAACGAGACGATAGTTCTCTGGGTGAATTCCTTGTTTCATAGTGCGCTTCTTTATTAAGTGAGGATTTGGCCCCACTCCCTTTATTGTTTCCTTTAGCAGACGGCAAAATTAGAGTAAAATTTCATATCTACAACAATTGACGGGATACAATGTCAGATAAATTGTTGCGTTGAATATCTTTGACACATGAAGCGACTCCTTCCACTCTTTATATTGATAGTCACCCTAGTAGCATTTTCCTCTTGCCGAAAGGATCAAACTTTTGCGAGGAAAGGCGTGACCTTGGGTTTATCTGCCGATACGATCTTTCTCGATACGGTTTTTACTCAAGTGGGATCCTCCACTCGTACGCTTCGCGTGAACAATCCTACCGACGAAGATATTTACATCGATCGCATCTTCCTAGCTAAGGGCCCCAATAGCTACTATCGCCTCAATGTAAACGGAACCCCAACCAAGGATATTTCTGATGTGGAACTTCTAGCCAACGACAGCATCACGATTCTCATTGAAGTGACAGCCGATGTTGGAATGGCGAACGAATTGCTCTATACCGACTCCATTGTTCTTCAAACGATGGGTAGAACACAGGACGTCGATTTGGTCACACTCACCAAAGATGCTCACTTCTATTATCCTACCGGATCGTTTAACAATGGTGCCATCCCTTATTCCGTCATAGACTGCAACGCTACATGGGGTCCAGACAAACCCCATGTGATTTACGGATATGCCGTTGTAGACAGCCTGTGTACACTCACCATTCTTCCGGGTACTGAAATTCACTTTCATTCGGGAAGTGGATTGTGGGTTTACAAAGGAGGCTCTCTTCAAATTGACCCTAACAACACTGGACAGATCGAAACGAACCCGGTAATTATTCAAGGGGATCGTCTAGAACCTTTCTATGAAAATGTAGCCGGGCAATGGGGCGGAGCCCTCGGAGGTATCTTCATTCAAAATGGAAGTACCAATAACTTGATTCAAAACGCCATCATCAAGAATAGTACAATTGCGCTTTTGGTGGATAGCACCGCTTCTACCACACCAAATCTCGTGGTTCGAAATACCCAAGTTTTGAATAGCAGCAGAGTGGGTATTTATGGAGGTTTTGCAAACATTCAAGCCGAAAACGTAGTGGTGGGCAACAGCGGTGTATACGGACTCTACGCATTGGGAGGTCGATATTCCTTTACCCATTGCACCTTTGCCAACTATTCGATTGGCGGTAGAAGCACACCAACCATCGGACTCTTTAACTACTACGAAAACAACATAGGTCAGCGTTTCACCAGAGACGTGTTAGCTGCGAATTTCCGCAATACCATTGTATACGGTTCTCGAAGAGTGGAGTTCGGATTGGGCTATGAACCTTCTGGAAACTTAGAGTTCAATTTCAACACGTGTTTTCTCCGATTGGCTGAAAATCCTTTCGATGGTTCTTTCGACAGGGAAGACCCTACTCGATTCACCAACTGCGAGCTCGATGAGAATCCGCGGTTCGTGAACTATCAAAACTTCAACTACAAATTGGACAGCATTTCTCCCGCGTTGAATGTGGCGAATCCTACTTTTGCTCAACAGGTTCCAACGGACATCTTGAAAGTAGACCGTACATCAACCCCAGATGTAGGAGCTTACGAACGTTAGATCGTGCTCAAGAACGTTACGGTATCCACCCCATCTGCATAATCCCAAAGCTTAGGACTTTGTGATTCGCCGAATGGAACAACGGCGAGTTTTTCAGAAGACACGTTCCCCACAACACATTGAATGGAATCAGCTTTCTCTTCGAGTTGACGTACCACCGTGTCTATATCCGAGTAGCGCTCATAGTGGATCACTGAAACTGGAGTTGACATGCGCTCGCCCTCTTTCAAAACGACAAACCCATTTTCTAAGAACGTCTCTCGATCTAACAAAAAAAGCGCACGGTGGTAATCGTAATTGTTAGCGTACTTATTATTTTGAACCACCTCTTGATACGGCAACCAAGCCTCAAAAATTCGGTTTAAGTCAAAGTCGGCAGGAAGGTAAAGTTTGCTGACATTTCTACACCCGAGTCCGAAATAGCGAAAGATATCCTTCCCCAATTCTTCAATGGTAGATGGATCTTCATCCCCTTTTAAGACAGCAACACTCTTTCTGTTCTTACGAATGATATTGGGGTATTTGCCAAAGTAGTGCTCAAAGTATCTAGCGGTATTATCTGAACCGGTTGCGATAACTGCATCTATATCCTTGAGTCGCTCTACAATCTCAATTTGCTCGTTCAATGGGCCAAGCTGCTTGAGAAGAATAGGAAGCAAACGCGCGTCGTCACTGCTCATTTTCACCTTGGCCACGTGCCCCGTTAAGGTGATGGTTAGCAAATCGTGCAATCCTACTAGCGGAATATTACCCGCCATTACAATTCCAACCACTTTCGATGTGGTGGGTTCGAAGCTCGAACGCGGGTACTTTTCTACCCAAGTTGACAAAGATTCTTCAGACAAAGCCTTCGCCCACTCCCCCAAAGCGTGTAACACCTCCGACTTATCGAACCATCCATTGTGATGTACGTCAGTATTCACAACCCTCATCAACTCTTCGTTCCAGCCCGTTTGAGGCTCATCGAGGTTCGATAAAAATCGAGTTAAATGCGTCCCTAAATTATTCCATGCAGCAAAGCGGTCTTCAAACTTCAACATCCGATGTCTCTTTGTTAACTTTGCGCAAAGGTAAAACAATGCACCATGGCCATTAAAATAACTGACGAGTGTATTAACTGCGGAGCCTGCGAGCCCGAATGTCCGAACAACGCCATCTATGAAGGCGCAATGGAATGGAGATTTAGCGACGGAACAGACCTCACTGGAAATATCGTAACGCCTAACGGCAACTCATATAATGCGGACGAAGCCCAAGAACCTGTTGATTATGATGTTTATTACATCGTAACCGACAAGTGTACCGAGTGTCATGGCTTCCACGAAGAACCTCAGTGTGCTGAAGTTTGTCCTGTTGATTGTTGTGTTCCTGATGAAGATCACGTAGAAACCGACGATCAATTGAACGCTAAGAAAGAGTTCATGCACTTATAAAAATTTTCGGGGCGTCGCGGAGACGAAACTCTCAGCTTGCAAAAAATGCGGCGCCTCGATTTTTTATACCACGCCCCCCGTTCTCAACGTTACGCTAACATGGGTTTACGATTTACAATTCTCCTTTCGCTTATCAGCACGTTGAGTTTTAGTCAGACCAACGCAGATAGCCTCTACCAGGTTATAAAGCCAAAGCTGATTAAAAATGGGCAGCTTCTCCTCGCATTACCCGTAGAACACCAGCGCGATTCTGCCGCTGCTTTGTTTTTGGAAGATCTCTTGACGCTTGTGAAAGTGGAAGAGGCCATGGAGTTCAACTACGCCCCCATTCGAAATTTATCCGTGCAGCGATCGGACGATGAAAAAGTCTGCATCCTCACCTACCTCATCCCTAGAGCTGGAGGCCGATATACCCATGTAGGCATCTTGATGTACGAAGATGAAGAAGACGAGTACCACTCTGTTCAGCTCACGGACAATTCAATGAATGCAGAATACCGTCCACTAAAGCCGTCTAGTTGGCATGGTGGCTTGTACTACGACCTCATTCAAAAAAAGGTAGAAGGTCGAGCTGTTTATTTTCTGTTGGGATATAGAGCGGTGAATCCAAACGTTCATGAAAAATTCGTGGATGTGCTCGACTTGTCGAATGATAGAGTACAGTTTGGACTCCCGGTTTTTTACATCGAAGAATTCAACGATCGCGTATTCCGTCAGGCACCCTATCGACTGAGAATGCAGTATTCGGGAAGAATCACTGCGGTTCTGCGATGGAGCGACGACTATGACGGCATTGTGATGGATCATGTGAGTCCTCCCGACGCCAGTCAGAAAGGCCTATACCTTAACTACGGCCCCGACTTCTCCTATGATGGATTGAAGTGGAAAGATGAAATGTGGCATTTGGAATCTGAGATCAACTTCCAAAACGACACCCAGACTCCACCAGCTGGACAAAATGTTCCAACGGGACTTTCTCCAGCCCGCCCAAGAACAAATGGCGGTCGCTGATTTCACCCCTAGTTAACCTTCTGTGCACATTCAATTTGCTACTTTTGCGGCAACAATTCGCAATAGACAAAGGCAATTGAATTTATTATGAAGAAGCACAATTTCTCAGCTGGTCCTTGTATTCTCCCACAAGAGGTGTTGAAGCAAGCGTCTGAAGCCGTACTTAATTTCGATAATCTCGATCTTTCGTTGATTGAAATCTCTCACCGCTCAAAGAACTTCGTAAGCGTAATGGACGAAGCGATCTCTTTGGTGAAAGAGCTTCTTCAACTTCCAGAGGGATATTCTCCAATGTTCCTCCAAGGCGGTGCTAGTCTCGAATTCCTAATGGTTCCATACAACTTGATGAAGCAAGGTGGTAAAGCAGCCTATTTGGAAACCGGTGTATGGGCTAAAAAAGCACGTCAAGAAGCGGAAGCTATGGGAGAGGTTGTAGTGGTTGGAAATTCAGCCGACAAAAACTACAGCTACATTCCTAAAGGATATACCATTCCATCGGATGTGGACTACTTCCACTGCACTTCGAACAACACCATCTATGGAACCCAAATAAAAGCGTTCCCTAAGGTTGACACATTGAATGTATGCGATATGTCTTCTGACATCTTCAGCCGTCAGATCGACTTCACTCAATTTGACCTTATCTATGCAGGTGCTCAAAAGAACATGGGTCCTGCCGGGACAACCCTCGTAGTCGTTAAGGATGAAATCTTGGGTAAAACCGGACGTCAAATCCCTACCATGTTAGACTACACCACTCATATCAGCAAGGAGTCCATGTTCAACACACCACCGGTATTCGCCGTGTATGTGAGCATGTTAACCCTTCGTTGGTTGAAAGAGAACGGCGGTATTTCTTGGATTGAAAACATCAATAACCAAAAAGCTCAATTGCTTTACAGTGAAATTGATCGCAATCCATTGTTCACTGGAACTGCTGAAGTAGAAGACCGTTCCAACATGAACGCTTGTTTCTTGTTGAACGATGAAGCGGGCAAAGACAAATTCGAAGCCATGCTAAAAGAAGGTGGAATCAACGGATTGAATGGTCACCGTTCGGTTGGAGGTTACCGCGCTTCTATGTACAATGCACTTCCACTTGAAAGCGTTCAAGCCCTAGTAGATATCATGCGCGAATTTGAGCGTCAATCATAAAAGACTAAAATCAGAGCAATGAAAATTTTAGCAAACGACGGACTAGCCGCAAACGGGAGAGACGCACTTGTTACCGCAGGTCACGAAGTTCTTGAAGTAACCGTAGCGCAAGACCAACTTGCCACCTACATCAAAGAGAACAACGTAGATGTACTTCTCGTACGCAGTGCCACCAAGGTTCGCAAAGATCTTATCGACGCTTGCCCGAATCTTAAAATGATTGGTCGCGGTGGTGTTGGCATGGACAACATCGATGTAGAATATGCTCGCGAAAAGGGAATCACCGTATTCAACACCCCAGCTTCTTCTTCTCAAAGTGTAGCTGAAATGGTGATGGCTCACTTGTGGGGCATGGTTCGTTTCCTTCACGATAGCAACCGTCAGATGCCATTGGAAGGCGAAACCCGCTTCAAGGAATTGAAGAAAGCATACGGCAAGGGAATCGAGCTTCAAGGAAAAACTTTGGGCATTATCGGATTTGGCCGCATTGGACAGGCGCTTGCTAAAATGGCCTTGGGCATCGGTATGAACGTAATTATGCACGACCGCAACAGCGGAAATGCAACGGTTACACTCTCCTTTGCCAATGGAGCTACATTGGATATGGACGTAGAAAATTGTTCGATGAACGACCTTCTCGCTAAGTCTGACTTCATTTCACTTCACGTAAGTGGCGCAGGAGAAACCATCATTGGTGCAGACCAACTCAACCAAATGAAGAAGGGATCTTACATCGTGAATACCGCTCGCGGTGGCACCATTGACGAAGTTGCGCTTATTGACGCTTTGGAATCGGGTCACATTGCAGGTGCTGCACTCGACGTATTTGTAGACGAGCCAACTCCGGCTATGCAAGTATTGATGAACAGCAAAATTTCACTTACGCCTCACATTGGTGCGGCTACCGTGGAAGCTCAATCGCGTATCGCAATGGAAATTGCCGATACCATTAATGAAGCCGTATTGGCGTAATTAGCCAATTCGCTATAGATCAGAAGCCTCCTAGTCACTAGGGGGCTTTTTTTATGCCATTTCGGCGCGATGTTTGTGTTCTATGCGACACTATAAACTACACTCCATGAAAGCCCTTTCTGCGAAAATCAATACTCCCTGCCACGAAGACTGGAACAAAATGAAAGTGGGTATGCATTCTAGGCATTGCGACTCCTGCGCCAAAAGCGTGATGGATTTCACCCAAATGAGCAGAGATGAAATCATTGAGTTCCTCCTTACCCATCGAAATCAATCCGTTTGTGGCCGAATGCACCAAGGACAAATGGACTTCCATGCCCCTGACATTCTCGTAACAATTCACGCACTTTCTAAGAGGAAAATCAGTCGAAACAATGCGTTCTTCATGCTTTCACTCAGTTCATGGTTACTCGTGAGTTGCACCAATCCTCAATCAGATGCTCCTGTTACATCTTCCTATCCAACCGACTACACAACTAAGGTGATGACTCCTATAACGGATATCTCACACACCGACAGCACACAAACAGATTCGATTACACCTTCTACCAGCACCACCAACGATACTAAGACTCACCCTAATCCCATAGATATCCCCACCGTTGGAGATATCCAAGTACTGACAGGAGAAGTAGCCATAGACCACCCCGTCGAAGCCCCACCGCCAGATTCCTTGTATCCAGGTTTTGCCTGGGATCAGTCCCAAAGAGACACCATTGTTCGATTTCCAGAAAAGATGGCCGAATACCCTGGGGGTGCAGAAAAGTTGATCAGCGATCTCAGAAGTAAAATGACATATCCCGCCTATGAGAAAGAGGGTGAGATTGAAGGAACCATCTATGTTCAGTTCATCGTCTCTTCTACTGGAGTTGTGAGTCACCCAGAAGTTCTCCGCGATGTGACGGATGCTTTAAACTTCAAGAAAGAGGCTCTGCGTATCATCTCTGAAATGCCCCGTTGGATACCCGCTGTTCATCAAGGAAAAAATGTTCCGAGTTATTTCGTGCTACCCATCAAATTCCAATTGCCGTAAATCCACTTTCTAAACAATTGTTAAGGTTGATAGGTAGAGATAAGCAATTCCCTTCTCTGTCGTTGAACGAGTGTATTCTCCTCAACCTCTACATAAAATGACCCTGCTTACAACGCTAAAATCTTCAGGTAGAATTTCTGAATTGACTTTACTTGGAACCTTTTCTCTTCTCTGCACAGCACTGAGTCTATTCCGAGTGTATTACACCCAAAGCTTTGGTTACCTATTCCTGAATTGGAATCTGTTCTTGGCCTTTGTCCCTTGGGCAATTTCAACACTATTTATCCTTTACCCACGCACACAAAAATCAAAGTGGAAAGTTGGATTCATGGCGGCAACATGGGTTCTCTTCTTTCCCAACGCACCATATATCTTAACCGATCTCTTCCATCTATCGCTTCATTCAGCCATGCCCATCTGGTACGACTTAGTGCTCATTCTCACTTTTGCATGGACCGGATTACTCTTTGGAATGATGAGTCTTAGGGACATTCAAAAAATTCTAGCTGTGCGAATTTCACCGCTTGTGATTAAGGCGCTTACAGTCTTCTTCCTCTTCACCAGCGCATTCGGAATTTATATAGGTCGGTATTTAAGGTGGAACAGTTGGGACATTTTACACCACCCCAGTGCTCTCTTTGCCGACCTCCTTCAACGAGTAGCCCACCCTACTGAGCATCCAAGGACTTGGGGGATGACCATCACATTGGGAATTTTTCTAAACATCGTGTATTGGACCTTCACCCATCTTAGAGCCGAGAAGAAATTATAAGATTGTATTAACAAATTGGATAAAAGAAGAGCGGTGAACATTCCTTAATCTTGCACATGCTTCAGTTCATTCGAACAAATGCTATGATGAAGATCACTTGGATCTTTATGGCTGTGCATCTCCTCAACATGAGTGTAGATGTGGCTGATGATAAGTGTATTTCTACCGCTGAAGCTGTGCAATTTAATGAGTGGGACAGTTTGATGGAACTCGTTCTTGAAGGTGCCATTGGGGTTGAAAACGCGTTTGAAGAATCATCCTCCGACGAGGATCCAAACCCTACAACTTTCAAGCTTCAACAATTCCTTCCTCACAGCACCGAAACTCACTCTATACTAACCTTCTCCAAGAGGCCTTCACCAAATTCTGGTTACCGCAGTCCGGATCTAGAAGAAGGTTTTGGAAGAACTGTAACTCCCCCACCTCAGGTTTAATACGAAAATCTGCGCCTCCTGTAGGCATCACATTTCGAATTAAAACCTGTAGTATGAAAAATCAAATTGCAGCAACTCTCCTGTTGCTGTCTTCTACGTATGCACTTGCGCAAGTAGACCCCGCACGAGCGGATAGCCTTTACATTCTTGAAGTTGAAGACGGACAATCGCCAGATAAAGTCCTACATGCCGAACCGCTCTACATTGATCTGATACGCGACCTCGGCGCGAGAAAAGGAGAACGCGAATGGAACCTTGGCTTTGGATTGGCCGACAACACTTCTCACGATAAGTACGAAGCGCTTGTTGAATATGAATGGGCGCCCATCGACCGGCTGGGACTAGAAGTTGAAATTCCATTCAGCTTTCACTCTCCGCTTTCGGAATCTTCTATAGACTCCATACCGGGGAACAAGATGGAAAGTTTAAAAGTGGCCACACAATGGTCCTTTTACGTCAATGAGCGCATCTCCACTTCCATGGCACTGGGATACATCCACGAATTTGAGTTGTCCGATTTCCGTTCTTATTCCGAACAGTTCTATACGGGAAACCTGTACAATCCCTTCCTCGTTATTGCCAAGCGTTGGGGCACCTCTTTCCATACCATGATTTACACCGGACCAAGGTTCAGTCAACATTTTGGTCAAAGTGATCTCCACTTCTCCTATGAATTCCATCCCAGTTTCCACTATATGATTCCGGGAACTAGCAACTTTCTTGGTCTTGAATCCAACATGTACTTCGCCGATGAAAATCACATTACCCTTCGACCTCAAATGCGGCTTGAAATAGCGCATGGTTTTAAAGTAGGTATCATTGCGGGCATCCCTGTAAACCGAAAAGAGGAACGCTTTAGCACCTTCTTGCGACTCATTTGGGAACCTTGATTACAAATTCCATTAATGCAACAATGTTGCATTAATGGAATTCTTTTCTACCTTAGCTGTCTAACAACTACACACCATGAAAGGAGAGAACACCTATGAGGTAATCATCATTGGAGGCAGTAATGCGGGTCTATCCGCAGCCATGTCTTTGGGAAGATCTTTGCGAAAGGTTCTAGTGATTGATAGTGGTAAACCCTGCAATGCCCCCACGCCTTATTCACACAACTTTCTCACGAGAGATGGAGCCACACCCGAAGAAATCTCCACCATTGCAAAAGAACAAGTGCTTTCCTACCCGAGCGTACACTTCCAAGAGGGATTGGCACAATCAGCAGAAAAGAAAGAGGATGGATCTTTTGACGTGACATTAGACAACGGTCAAATGATCTCTGCTCAGAAATTGGTGATAGCCACTGGGATGAAAGACATTCTACCTCAAATTCCGGGATTCCAAGAATGCTGGGGAAAATCTGTCATCCACTGTCCGTATTGCCACGGGTACGAAGTTCACCACACCAAAACAGGCGTTTTAGCCAATGGCGAAAGGAGCTACGAATTCGCGTCTATGATTCAACATTGGACCGATGACTTGACCCTTTTCACCAACGGTGTTGCCGACCTCACCAACGAAGAGCGATCCAACTTATCACAACTAAATGTCGCCATAGATGAACGCCCGATACAGATTCTTCACCATGTAAATGGACAAATCGAAAAAATTGAATTTGAAGATCAATCCACTTTCGCTCTACATGCATTGTATGCCGCTGTTCCGACAGAGCAACACAGCACAATGGCATCGGAGTTGGGTTGTCTAATTACCGAGGCAGGCTACATCGAGGTAGACCCCTTCCAAAAAACTACGGTTGAAGGTGTGTATGCCGTTGGCGATTGCACATCGCCTTTCCGCAAAGTGTCCATTGCTGTGGCTTCGGGTTCCATTTGCGGCGCTGCACTCAATCGTGAGATGATTCAAGAAGACATTGAGCGGAAAATCAGCTGAGTATCCTAGACAAGAAATCGTCCTTATACGCTCTACCAATAGGTAATTCTACTCCTGATTTGGTGTAAACACGATTGCCTGAAATCTTTTCAATTTGCTCTGTATTCAGCAAATACGATTTATGAATTCGTGTAAATCCAAGATTGTCCAATTTCTGCTCCCAGGAAGTCAATGAATCCTGTGACAAATACACTTTATCTCCCACATTTACTTCGGTATAATCCATATCGGAGTGAATGTGTGTGATGTCTGCGCTATTCACTTTTACCCAATCGAAACCCACCTTGATAAACATAGGCTGAGAAGCAGCGGCCTCGCTTTTCTGCGGGAGTTCTTGTGGAACTTTGGAAACCGCCTTCACAAATCGCTCAAAAGAGAAGGGCTTGACCAAATAATCTACCACGTTGTATTCATACCCTTGCAGGGCATACTCCGTAAATGCCGTGGTCAGAATAACTCGTGGAGGGTTTTGTAAAGAAGCCAAAAAATCCATCCCGTTTATCTTCGGTAAGTTGACGTCCAAGAACATCAAATCCACAGGTTCCGACTTCAAGTACTCCATCGCTTGAATCGCATTATTGAAAACCTCGCGGAGATCCAAATAGTCAACATCAGCGATAAACTTCTTTAGCACCCGTTGAGCTGGAGCCTGATCTTCGATGACAATACAGCGAATCATACCCTAGGTTTCAATTTTAAACGAAGATTCACCGTGTAGCGATCTCCTTCAGCCTTCACTTTCAATTCGTGCTTATCCGGATAGAGAAGCTTCAAGCGCTTCTTCACATTCAACAGGCCAATTCCATGTGCCAGGTCATCTGCGTTCGATTCGTCGGAATAGGTGTTCTCGCATTGGAACACCAACTCCTCCTCTTCCATGTGAAGATGGATGGAGATGTGAATGTTATCGTGCATGCTAGATGAACTGTGCTTCACAGCATTCTCAATAAATACAATGAGGATGAGCGGAGCAATCTGAAAATTGGCATCCATCCTTCCTACATCAACATGAATCTCTCCGCGATCTTCAATTTGCAATGCACTGAGCTGAATGAAATTCTGAAGTTGTTCTACCTCCTTTTGAATTGAAACATACTCCTCTTTGCATTCGTACAGCATGTACCGCAAAACTCCAGAGAGCTCTAGAATGATATCAGGGGTCTTCTCTGAATGCTCCAAAGCATGGGCATAGAGATTATTCAGATTATTGAAGAGAAAATGGGGATTAATCTGGGACTTCAAATACTGCAACTCACTCTCCTTTGCCGTTAAGGCCAACTGTTCCAGCTTCCTTTGCTGATGGAAAGCATCCCAGCCGAACTTGAACCCGGTGAGAATGGTGATGGTGGGCATAGCCGCTACCAAGTTGAAGAACACACCGGGAAATTTACCCGCACGAGTGGTGGGAAAGTAGATGGCTTCTAACACTTCCTCTTCCACGTAAATCACGGCGGCAATAATGAGTAGAAGAAAAACAACAAATGGCACGTATCGCTTCTTATACAAGAACTTTGGGAGCAACCAGTAATTAATCAACATGGCTGCAATCGCATAATTCATAAAGAACGCCACCTCATATTCTTCCACATAGGTGCCCGTTGAATTGTGACGAACATCAAAAGCATAGAAAATGAAGACCGTGAACAACAGTATCACTTGAAATGCAATTTCACTCCAAACCGCTCTATCCACAACTCTTTTGTTCAACATGAAACAAAGGTAGGCACATCCAAACAAGCGCCTCAACATATTCGGTAAACGACCATTTTAAGCCCCTAGACGACATCCCATGAACACTATTCAATGTCTAAACATTATAAATGTGTCGTTAAGCGTACTCAAAGTGTCGTTTGGCGATTGAATTTAAATGATACGCAATTGCTTTACACCTTTGTACTCGATAAAATGTTCTTCATGCAACGCATCAGCAAATTTGTAATTCTCACCGTGCTTCTCGCCGTTTCTTCCTTGGGAATGGCTCAACAGAAAGGAATCACCTTTACAGGAACCGTTGTAGATGCCTCAAATTCTGAACCCCTGCCCTACACCGTTGTGGCCATCAGAAATTCTGAAACGGATGAACTGACCACAAGTGTAACCACAGATATAGAAGGTGCCTTTACCGTAAGTTCTCCTATTTCTAAAGTGTATGTGGAAATCGTCTTGATGGGATATGAAGACGTACAAATCCTTCCTTCAGTTCAATCTGGAACACAGAATTTAGGCACCATTCAAATGACAGCCTCCTCTCAGAATTTAAATGAAGTGGAGATTGTAGCTGAAAGATCTTCGGTGGAATTCCAGATGGACAAACGAGTATTTAATGTTGGCTCTGACCTTTCCACTTCTGGCATGGGAGCCATGGATGTCTTAAACAACGTCCCTTCTGTGAATGTGGATATTGAAGGACAAGTCAGCTTGAGAGGAAACAGCGGAGTTCAAATCATGATTAACGGAAAGCCATCTGTTCTATCGGATGACCCGAGCAATGCTTTAGGTACCATCACCGCGGATATGATTGAGCGCATTGAAGTGATTACGAATCCATCAGCCAAGTACCAAGCCGAAGGAACTTCAGGTATCCTCAATATTGTATTGAAGAAGGAAGAGAAGAAAGGCATGAATGGCTCTGTGAGTTTAAACACGGGATACCCAAACAATCACAGCGTGGGTGCAAGTCTGAATTACCGCACGGAGAATTTCAACTTCTTCACCCAGTTGGGAGCTGGATATCGAACTCGCCCAAATTACAATGAGAGTATTAGTCAGAATTCTAGCGACAGTCTCACGATTCAAAGCTCCGGAGAGGACTACAGAAATGAAGAGTTCTACAACATCACTTTGGGAACCGACTATTACATCAATGACCTCAACGTGATTACACTCTCTGGAAATTTCGCGTATGAAATTGAAAGTCAACCTTCCGAAACCAACTTCGAAATCTACGACCCTAAAGGCAACCTCAATTCTGCCTATTCAAGAATTGAAGAGACCTCTGCACTGAATCCGAAGTACCGCTACGATCTCCAGTATTCCAAGCAATTTGAGGATCACGAAGACCATCAGTTAATCTTTAGCACTCTTGGGCATTTCTTCGGAAAAGACCAATCTTCTGAATTCTTCAACAGTTACGAAGTAGGAACTGCCAATTTCTCGGATCAAAGAACAGCAACGAATTTCTATCAAACCGATTACACATTCAAGTTGGATTACACCGACCCACTAAGCGAGCTTTTCACGCTTGAAACAGGGGCGATGTATGAAATAAACGATGTGGGAAATGACTACTCTGTTCGCAACTTGAAAGGCTCTGTATGGGAGATCGATTCCAGTCTAACCAACGATTTCACCTATATCCAAAAAGTTTTGGCAGGCTATGTAACCGGGGCGTATGAAACCGAAAGTTGGGGAGTAAAAGTCGGCGTTCGCGTTGAAAACACTGAACTGACCACGGTTCTGGAAAACACGGGAGATAACAACTATCAGAACTATTCGAACTTGTTTCCAAGCCTACACACCCATTACAAATGGGGCAACGGCTTCTCACTTCAAGCTGGATATTCCAAGAGAATCTATCGTCCGAGATTGTGGAACCTCAATCCGTTCTTCAATATTCGAAACAACTATAATGTGAGAACAGGGAATCCAGAACTTCAACCTGAATTTGCCGATTCCTATGAATTGACGGGAATCCTTGTTCGCAATGACTACAGCATCAATGCGAGTTTGTATTACTTGTACACTACCGATGTAGTGGAGTATGTAACCCGCTATGAGAACGGGGTAAACCTCACCATGCCGATCAATATTGGGACCCGTCAGAAAGTGGGAGTTGAAGTAAACGGGAAGTGGACTGTAACGGACTGGTTCGACTTGACCGGTGATTTCAACTATGGCTACTTCACCCGTGATGCGGACTATCAATCTCAAAACTTTGATTATTCCAGCGATCAATGGGATGGAAAGCTCACCACCAAGTTTGCACTTCCAGCCGAATTTGACTTAGAAATCACCACCCGTTACAACTCGAGCTATGAAACCATTCAAGGACGAGTTTCAGGCTTTGCTTTCTTCAATGCTGGCGTTCGCAAAAAACTTTGGAACGGCAAACTGGTCATGAATCTCGGCGTGCAAGACATTTTCGCTACACGTGTCCGCGAAACCACCATCAATCAGCCGAACTACTATATGTACAACTTCTCCCAACGCGGTACCTTCCTCACCTTTGGCATCAGCTACGGTTTTGGCAAGGGAGAGGCGATGTCTTACTCGGGAGGCGGAAGACATTAATCACACCCATCCTTAGAAAATGAAAGCACACCAACGCATGCGCGTTATTCACCGATACCTGGGCTTCTTTCTCACAGGCATCATGTCAGTTTATGCATTGAGCGGTGTTGTTCTCGTATACCGAGACACGGACACATTTAAGCGAGTAGAAAATATTTCGAAAAACATCGGAGAAAATTTGGGGGAAGAAGCCCTCGGAAAAGCCCTTGAGATGCGCAGATTTCGCGTTGATAGCACAAGTGGAGCCGAAGTATTCTTCCGCGATGGCGTATACAACCGCACTACCGGAATGGCTCATTATACAGTAAAGGAAACACCCTTTGTTTTGGATCAACTCCTACATCTTCACAAAGCGACGAGCAGTCGTCCTCTGTCCTTTCTAAATGTATTCTTCGGCCTTTCCCTGCTCTTCTTTGTCATCTCAAGTTTCTGGATGTATTTCCCTGGAACCGACATCTTTAAAAAGGGAATGTATTTCACGATTGCAGGGCTCGTTTTCGCTCTGCTGCTCATCTTCATCTAATAATTAAGGGTTATTCACAGGAGTGAGTAGGCTCGTTGCATTCGTCAGGTAGTGGTGCAGCGAGCCATTTTTATTTTCAAGCCCTATTCGTTCCCTTTTATTATCCGAGGGCTTATTTGCATCTTTGCCTAGGCTCAAATCAAGGCAATGATAAAAATCTCACCTTTCCGTGCAGTTCGTCCGAAACGTCACGTAGCTAGTCTCGTAGCATCGCGTTCTTACGTGAGTTACACCGATGATCAGCTGATGGACAAGTTGGAAAACAACCCCTTTACCTTTCTTCATATCATCCATCCCGATCAATACGCGGTAGAGCGAAAGCAGGGAACCGAGAAGTATGAGATGGTGCGCGACAAGTACCGCGACTTCACCATGGAAGGCGTTTTCCAAAAAGATGAAACGGAGAGCATTTATCTCTATCAACAGCATACCCACTCGCACGTTTTCACCGGATTAATCGCGGCTGTTTCTGTTCACGATTATTTGGAAGGTCGAGTGATGATTCACGAACAGACGCTTACCCAGAGGGAAGAAATGTTCAAGGAATACCTCAAAGTTACTGGCTTCAACGCAGAACCTGTACTCCTCATGTACCCTGAAAATCATGAAGTGAATCAAGTGATGGGAAAGGTGATGGATGAACGCCCAGAATTTGAATTTACCACTACGGATAAGGTGACGCATTTCTTGTGGAAGATTGAAGACACGAACGATCTTCAGACCCTCACTACTGCGTTTTCAACCATGGACAAAATATACATTGCCGATGGTCACCACAGAAGCGCCTCCTCTGCCTTGTTGAGCGAAGAATTGACAAACGAAGGAAAGACTGGCCCGTTTGATCACTTCATGGCCTACCTCATTCCAGAAAGTGCCATTCACATTCACGGTTTCCACCGTTTGATTAAGAACACCAACTTGTCGAAGGACAGTTTCATGAAAGAACTGGAGCAATCCTTCATTGTGAGTGAATGGGGCCACAGTAAATACCATCCAGATCGCCTGCATGAAATGGGCATGTACATCGATGGAATGTGGTACACGCTTACCTCTAAACCTGGTTCGTTTAATCCAAACGACCCCATCGCTTCCTTGGACGCGGAAATCCTCAGTCGAAATGTACTTCAACCCATTCTCGGAATTTCCGATCTGCGAAATGATCCTCGCGTAGACTTTATGCCCGGAGACAAGGGATGTGACGCCATTGAAACAGCGGTAAACTCCGGCAAATTTGAAGTGGGATTTGCACTCTACGCCGTAACTACCGATCAACTCAAAAGCGTAGCAGATGCCAAATGTATTATGCCTCCCAAGAGCACATACATTGAGCCGAAATTGAGAAGTGGTCTTACCATTTATGAACTCTTAGATTAAGTTGAACATGGGATCCATTCGTGAGAACTTGAGCAGTATTCAATCTACACTTCCCAGTGAGGTATGTCTTGTTGCCGTTTCCAAAACGAAACCCATTTCCGATTTGCAAGAGGCCTATGATGCTGGGCAACGTGAATTTGGCGAGAATAAAATCCAGGAAATGACCGAAAAATGGGAGCAACTTCCCAAGGACATTCACTGGCACATGATCGGTCATGTTCAAACGAACAAAATCAAGTACATGGCTCCTTTTGTCTACCTCATTCACGGATGCGACCGTGAGAAGGTGGTGAAAGTCGTGAATAAGGAAGCCGCAAAAGTGAATCGAGTTATCGACGTTTTGCTTCAGGTTCACATTGCCGAAGAGGATTCCAAATTCGGATTTGACGAAGCTGAACTCGATGAATTGATCTCCTCTAGCCGATTGTGCGACTATCCCAATGTTCGCGTTCGCGGATTGATGGGCATGGCCACTTTCACCGACAACAAAGACCAAATTGCAAGAGAGTTCAAAGCCTTAAAGGCGCTGTTCGACAAATACGCTCCTGATTTTGGGCCTGAATTCAACACCCTATCCATGGGAATGAGTGGCGATTACCAACTCGCCGTTGAATGTGGAAGCACCATGGTTCGAGTGGGAAGCTCCATCTTTGGAGCCCGCAATTATCAATAGTCGTATTTCAACCCAAGTGTCGCCGCAAAGCGAAAGGTCACCCCTTCATACCCTGAAGAACCGAAGTAATTCACCTCTTCTTCTATGTCTTCAACATATTCTGATTTGAAGCGATAACCAACGGACATAGCAAGATCCAAGAAGTAATACTTCGATTCATCTCTCCGCCCCACTCCGAGGTTAAGTCCATACTGATTGAAGTCATATCGGTTTCGAAAATCATAATCGGCGTAATAGCGTTGACCATTCTGATTTTCTACCAACACTTGTCGAACATCGTCGTAATACGCTGTCCCATCTACCCATTGAGCAGAAGCCTGAAGAAAGTATCGTTCAGACAAATTCGCGGATGAAAAATACCGACGAACGCCCAATTCCAATCGCTGTTTATTGATATCGACTACTCTAGGTGAAAACAGATTTGGCCGAATTCCACTGCCGTAAAACAACAATGCAGAATACGGTTCCTCCGTAGGTTTCCATTCCAATTGAAAGTTGAAGTTATACAAGAAGAGATCTGTAAAGACATATCCCAAACTCACCGCGCGCGTATCGGGTTGAGCGGTTTCCTGCCCTAAACTCTGGTTTTCTCCAACACCTAGAAGGGCCATCAATAAAAGTAGAAGTGAACGAGAGAAATGCATGAATATTCCGTGAGAGAGTTGAAGTTTTCAGTCTACCTATATTGCGTACAGGCATTTAGTAAATGTACAGTCAATAATTTAAACGACAGGTAGTATACAAGTGAATACAAGATGCTCAAGATAACTTACCTTTAGCCCGATGTATGCAGTAATTGACATAGAAACCTCAGGCGGAAAGTTTGGCGAAGAGAGGATTATCGAAGTAGCCGTATTCAGATTCGACGGCAATGAAATCGTTGATCAATTCATCTCTTTAGTCAACCCAGACGCACACATTCAACCTTATGTTCAAAAGCTCACTGGGATCACTCCAAAAATGGTCCGAAGAGCGCCAAAGTTTCACGAAATAGCGAAACGATTGGTAGAAGTAACGGAGGATGCGGTTTTCGTAGCCCACAATGTCAATTTCGACTACCGCGTGGTTCAAGAAGAGTTCTCTCGATTAGGATATGACTTCCAGCGAAAGACCCTCGATACCATTACCCATGCCCAGCGCCTTATCCCCGGATTGAAAGCATATGGACTTGAAACCTTGTGCGAATCGCTCGGCATCTTGAACTCCAACCGTCATCGTGCCGATGGCGATGCTAGAGCCACGGTAAAATTGCTCGCATTACTACTCGCCAAAGACACGGAGAAAAAGATTGAGGGAATTGCTCGCAATCGTCAGGACACTACGCCAGACCACAGCTTCTCGAAGTTAACGGCCGAGTTGTACAACACTACGGGTCTCTATTACATCCACAATTCGAAAGGAGAGGTCATTTACCTCGGACAAAGTCGGAATTTGAGAAATCAAATTGATCGACACTTTCTAGCGACCAACGAACGTGCACTTCAACTTCAAGCAGAAGCCGATAGTATTCAGATTGAACCAACGGGAAGTGAATTGATCGCTCGAATTGTAGAGCATCTGGAACTGAAAAAATTGAAGCCTGCACTCAATAAGCGCACGGATAAATACACTTTGAGCCAAGGGCTTTTTATCGATGTCAACGACGACAAGTCCGTTCGATCCATTCGCGTTCAGAAAGTTAAGAAGGAACGTCCCATCATCCATTTCTCCGACGAAGCCACTGGATTAGAACTGGCCGCTCAATACTGTAGAAACTTCGGAATTCAACCCAAAGATGTAGCCATGTCTTTTCAATTGGATGCCATGCAAGCGTTCTACAACGAGCATTTAGAAGTTCAGAAAATCAGAGTTACATCGCCCATTAAGCGCGTTTGGAGAACGGCTTTCCCATTCATCAATGCCATGTTAATTGACAAGGGAAGAAAGACCGGAGAAAAGTCGATGGTTCTTATTGAAGACGGAAAACTGCGCGGCTACGGCTACTTTGAACTCGAAATGCAAGTGGCCGATTTGGAAACCGTTAAGCGATCAATTACGTCCATAGCTTCATCGAGCTACTTGGCGAGCTTGGTTTACGATCATTACCACAAAGGAAAGTTTGACGAAGTCCGCACCTATTAAAACAGGGCGTAACCGAGACTCAAGATCAACTGACCCGTTCGGGCATCTACGTCGTACTCCTGACCATCAATCACCACTTTTTCAGCCAAATTCTGAAGGGATCCCTCGTACTTCAAATCAATAATGAAGTTCCCTAAGGTTAGCCCGAATCCAGCTTGATAGCCCAGCGAACCACTTCGATAATCCACTTCAATGATATCTGAAGGATGAGACAAATTGTAACTCATCACAGGTCCGCCAATGATACTTGCTGGACCGAATTTAATCCCTAACAACACAGGTACATCCAGTCGAGTAAGCTGAAAGCTCTTGGTGGAACTCGTTCCATTACTCTCTTCAATTTGCACCTTGCTGTTTAGCGATGAATAAATGACTTCGGGCTGAATATACAGACCCAAAATCTTTACTCGGGTATACACTCCGGCATGCCACCCCAAAGCATTGTTAGCCGAGAGATTTTCAATATTCGCATTCGACTCTAAGTCGCTAAACACAACGTTCGAAGAACTCATTCCTCCTTTCAAACCGAAGTCCAATTGAGCGTAAACTCCTGTGGACAAAAGAGACAGAAATGCGACAAATAGGGGTTTCATGAGAAGTGATTTTAGATCTAAAGCTTTGCTAGGGCTTCTTCAACATTGTGCTGAATTCGTTCTGGAATATTCGTGAGGTCACCAGGTTCAAACGTTTTACCCGTTACCTTTTCGTATAATTCTCGATAACGTTCGCTCACCATAGTCACAAATTCCGAGGTCATTTCCGGTACAGATTGCCCCTCTTTTCCTTGAAAGCCGTTTTCAATCAACCACTGACGAACAAACTCTTTTGACAACTGACGTTGAGCTTCGCCGGCATCTTGACGCTCCGCATACCCCTCTAGATAAAAATAGCGCGAAGAATCTGGTGTGTGAATTTCATCAATCAATACGATCGTTCCATCCTGCAACTTTCCGAATTCATACTTTGTATCCACCAAGATCAAGCCGCGCTCATTGGCCATTTCTTGACCGCGTTGGAAGAGTGCACGCGTGTATTTCTCCAATTGGAGATAATCGCCTTCATCTACAATTCCTTTGGCTAAAATATCTTCCCGAGAGATGTCCTCATCGTGCAAGCCCATATCCGCCTTGGTAGTTGGGGTGATAATCGGTTCTGGGAAAGCATCATTCTCGCGAAGCCCTTCTGGCATTTGCACACCACAAAGCATGCGTTCTCCCGACTTATATGTACGTGCTGCGTGACCACTCAAGTAGCCGCGAATCACCATCTCCACTTTAAAAGGAGTTGCCTTCTTTCCAATGGTCACTACAGGGTCTGGTGAAACCAGTTTCCAATTCGGAACGATATCCGAAGTCGCATCGAGAAAATGCTCAGCAATTTGATTGAGCACTTGTCCT
Source organism: Phaeocystidibacter marisrubri (assembly GCF_008933165.1). Classification (NCBI taxonomy): domain Bacteria; kingdom Pseudomonadati; phylum Bacteroidota; class Flavobacteriia; order Flavobacteriales; family Phaeocystidibacteraceae; genus Phaeocystidibacter; species Phaeocystidibacter marisrubri. The sequence goes on along the minus strand of NZ_WBVQ01000001.1, from coordinate 228,852 downwards.
TTGTAAGGAATCCCCGCAGGAAGCACTACATCAAATGCAGAAATACGGTCGCTGGCTACCATCACGAGAATATCATCTCCTATGGAATAGACGTCGCGTACTTTTCCGTGGTACACGTGTGTTTGGCCCGTAAAATTGAAGTCTGACTTATCGAGTGCGTTCATGATTTCTTCTCTTCTTTATCGTATGCGTGAATGATATCCTTCACCAATGGGTGACGAATCACGTCTTTATCATCTAATTCAACAATGGAAATGCCTTTCACATTTCGAAGAATGCGAAGTGCTTCTTTCAGTCCCGAGCCTTGGTTTCGCGGCAAATCAACCTGAGTAGCATCGCCCGTCACAATGAATTTTGCGTGTTTCCCCATACGGGTGAGGAACATCTTCATTTGAGAATGGGTGGTGTTCTGGGCTTCATCCAAAATCACAAAAGCGTGATCCAAGGTTCTACCGCGCATAAAGGCAAGCGGTGCAATTTCAATCACCTTCGTTTCGAGATAGTACTGCAACTTCTCATGGTGAATCATATCGCGAAGCGCATCGTACAACGGTTGCATGTACGGATCGAGCTTCTCCTTCATATCGCCTGGCAAAAAACCCAAATTCTCTCCGGCTTCCACCGCTGGACGAGTGAGGATGATTCGCTTCACTTCTTTATTCTTCAAAGCGCGAACAGCCAATGCAACACCGGTGTAGGTCTTACCCGTACCTGCCGGCCCTATGGCAAACAACATATCGTTTTCATTCACGGCTTTCACCATGCGCTTTTGGTTGAGTGTTCGCGCTTTAATCAAGTTTCCACCTGAACCATGCACTAGAACATCATCAATCTCCGCGTAGGTTTTCGCCACCTCTCTACCGTCTTCCATCACAATGCGTTCAATTTGATTCTCCGAAATTGAATTGTAAAGCTGAAGGTGACGTATAATCAAATTCAGTTTCTCTTCGAACTGCTCAACAATCTGGTCATCTCCATTAATCTTGATCTTATCACCACGAGCGGTAATCTTCAATTTTGGAAAAAAACTCTTGAGCAAGTTTAAATATCGGTTATTTGAACCGTACAAATCCTGAGGATTAGTATCTTCTAGAAGGACTGTTTTCTCTATCAAATGAGAGGTCAATTAACGTTATGTACGAACCGCTTCAATTCGTACTTTTGAGTCCACAAAATAACAGAATATCCCTGAATTTACGTGCTGTTCCCGAGTGATTTATGAACCTAGTTACGCTGACATCCGACTACGGAAATGCCGATCATGACATTGCTGCCTTTAAAGGGCAGTTGTTGAGCGACGCCCCAAACTCTCAGATTATTGATGTGAGTCATGCGGTTTCGCCCTACAATGTGATGCAGGCAGCCTACCTTTTAGGTAGAACGTACAAGCGCTTTCCGGCGGGGACGGTTCACATCATTCTCGTAGACGCATACCAAGGAAGTACCAAGAACTATCTGGTTGCTCAAATTGAGGGACAGTATTTTGTGGCGGCCGACAATGGGGTACTCACCTTGATTGCACCTGACATCGGTTTTGAAAAACTGGTTGCCGTTGACTTGAGAAACACCAATCAGAACTTATACCCGGAGGATGCGTTAGCTCAAATCAGCGCGCATCTCTTGAAGGGAGGCAAACCAGATGTACTGGGTCAACCTGCTAGAGAATACACCGTTAAGTCCGCCTCTCGTCCCACGCTTAAAACCGATGGCAATGGGATTATCGCCAATGTGATTCATATCGATACCTTTGGCAACTTAGTGACCAACGTAACCCGAAAGTGGTTAAAAGACCATGTGGGAGACCGGAAGCTAATCGTAGTGGCAAGAAACAAGAGGATAACCCGTTTGGTGGATTCCTATTTTGAAGGCCCAACCGAAGGGGAACTCTTTGGCGTTTTCAACAGAGATGGCCATTTGGAAATCGCTGTTCAAAAACCTGCCGGAAAATTTAAAAATAGCGCATGCAGCCTGTTGGGATTGCACGTGAATAACAACATCTTCATCGAATTTGAATGATTGTACGAGTTGTAAAAATGCACTTTAGAGCTGAGGAGATTGACAATTTCCGCGCCCTCTTCGAGAGCCGTAAAGAGTTCATCCGCGGATTTGAAGGATGTGAATACCTCGAACTTTGGCAGGATGTAAACACGCCGGAAATTTTCTTCACGTATTCGCACTGGACACATGAAGATCGCTTGGAAAATTACCGCAAAAGTGAGCTCTTTAAGGATGTTTGGAGCAAGACCAAAGCTCTATTTGCCGAAAAACCCCAAGCATGGAGTGTTGAACCTCAAGTGAAGATGCCATGATTAGCTTATTCAAAAAGGAAATCCGCTCATTCTTCAATTCGTTGATGGGATACCTTGTTATCTCTGTATTCCTCATCTTGAACAGCTTGTTTTTGTGGATCATTCCCAACAATGGATTCAATTTGATGGATTCTGGATACGCCAGTATTGATGGACTGTTTATGATTGCCCCATGGGTTTTCATGTTCCTGATTCCCGCTATCACCATGCGCATGTTCGCCGATGAAAAGAAGGCGGGCACCATGGAGTTCCTGTTGACAAAACCCCTCACTGAAATTCAAGTCTTAGTTGCCAAATTCGCAGCCGCACTTGCCCTTGTACTTTTCAGTTTACTTCCTACTCTCCTCTATTATTACAGTATCTACGAGTTAGGCGATCCCGTTGGGAACATCGACTCTGGAGCAACCATGGGGAGCTACATTGGCTTGATACTCATTGCAGGTGCCTATACTGCCATTGGACTCTTTGCTTCCTCAAATACCGACAATCAGATCATCAGCTTTATCGTCGCTGCAGTCATCTCTTTCCTCTTCTATACTGGATTTGATCAAGTGGCCGAATTGGACATTTTTGGGGATTTGGATCTCTTTATCTACAACTTGGGGATTAATGAACACTACCTCAGCATCAGTAGAGGTGTGGTGGATTCAAGAGACGTGCTCTACTTCGCGGGGCTTATCGTGTTTTTTGGAGCACTTGCCCGATTGGTTGTTCAAAGTAGAAAGTGGGATAAGAGTACGAGAAGAAACGACTTGATTCAATTCGGACTTCTCACAGCCATGGTATTGCTTTTGAACATTGCTGGATCTTTCGAATACATGCGTTTGGATCTCACCGCAGAGAAGAGATACAGCTTGAATGAAGCAACCATCGACTTACTCGACCAAGTGGAAGACCCACTCCTCTTCCGCGTTTACTTAGAAGGTGATTTTCCAGCGGATATCCAGCGATTGGAATTGGAAACCAAGCAAATGTTGGACGAATTTCGCGCTCATAATGGAATGATTGAATACGAATTCATCAACCCAAATGAGAGTGAAAGCGATGATGACCGAGTGACCTTTGCGCAACAACTACAACAGCGCGGGCTAACTCCTTTCACCATACAAGAAGCAAATCAAGACGGACAATCTACTCAACAGATTTTCCCTGGAGCTATTGTGTCGTACCAAAATGCAGAAACAGCTATCAACCTTCTGCAAACCCAAATCATGCAGTCGAATTCCACACAAGTGAACAACAGTGTTCAAAATCTGGAATACAACTTAGCTTCTGCGCTTCGACGCTTGATTTTGAAAGAAAAACCGACCATCGGTTTTATGGAAGGACACGGCGAACTCGAAGCCAAACACGTTGCGAGTATTGCCGCAGACCTATCGGGTACATACAGCTTAAGTCGCTTCAACATTCGCGAATTCCAAGTGGATTCCATCAGTGGAAAGATCAGTATTGTCGATCAAATGCGTCGTATCAACCGCTTTGATCTACTTATCATTGCCAAGCCGCAAACCCCTTTTGTAGATGTTGATCGATTCTTGATTGACCAATACATCATGAATGGCGGGAAAGTGATTTGGATGGTGGATGCCGTTAAGGCTGAAATGGATAGTTTGAGCTATGCCAGTGAGTTTTTAGGCATTCCAACACTCGACAAGTTGAACATAGACGACATGCTTTTCACGTATGGAGTGCGTTTAAATACCGTTTTGCTTCAAGACATCATGTGTGCAATGGTGAACGATCGTCGTCAACTTCGTCCATGGCCGTACTTCCCTATCATCATGCCGAGGGTAAAGCACCCTATCACCAAAGACCTCAACGCGGTGAAGCTTGAGTTTGCAGGTACCATTGATACCATTTTCTCGCCTAGAGTAAAGAAGACCCCACTATTAGTGAGTTCTGAAAACAGCAAGGCTCAGGCTATGCCTGGACTCGTTGGACTGAAATCACTCTACACCGATGCGAATCCAGCCGAGTTTAGACAGCAATACCTCCCAGTAGCCTACTTGCTAGAAGGTGAGTTTGAATCGGTTTATCGCCACCGACTATTACCGAGAACTGCAGAGCTCGCACAACTCAAATTGAAGAATACTAGCTCTTGGACACAGCAAGTCGTTATTGCTGATGGTGATATCATCAAGAACCAACTCAATGTCATTGATCCGAACATCCCACGTGGTACGCCACTTAAATTGGGCTACGATCAATACATTCCCGTTCAGTATGGAAATGATGATTTCATGCTGAATGTAGTAGACTACTTGTTGGACGAATCTGGGCTGATTTCGGTTCGTTCTCGAGAATTGAAAATTCGCCTATTGAATTCTGTTGAAATAAAAAATTCAAGGACTTATTGGGCCGTTTTGAACACGGTTGCACCTATCCTGTTTATCATCCTATTTGGTGTACTCTACACCTGGAATAGAAAGCGCAAATACGCCATCAAAGCATGAAAAAGAAGTCGAAAGTTAACATAGGACTATTCGGAATTGTCGTTGCCATTACCATCTTTATCTCCACCCGAGATTTTGGAGGAAATTCAACGCTGAACGACAATAGAGAGGAATATGACATGGCCGTTAAAGACACCGCGGCGATCACAAAAATTGTCATTGAAAGCAAGGAACCCGGTAAGGTTGAACTGACTCGCGAGGGCAACAAATGGATGGTGAATGGTAAATACATCGCTCGTCCCGGTGCCATTCAAGAACTGCTTCTCACTTTCCACAAAGTCACTCTGCGTCACTTCCCCACCGAAAATGCAGAAGAGAACATTTTGAGAAGAATGGCTTCTCATGGAAAAGATGTAAAAATCTACCAAGGCGATGATCTGGTAATGAACTTCATAGTAGGAACCGACAACCTCGATCAGTTGGGGACTTACATGATGAAGAAAGGTGCATCTCGACCTTACGCCATGCATATTCCCGGTTTTAACGGATACTTGAGTTCACGCTTCTTTACGCGAGAAGACCTGTGGAAATACCGCGTAATTTTCGGAACGGACAATTTAGACATCCGAAAGCTCACTATGGAATATGGAATTGTTCCAGAAGAGAGTTTCTCTATTGAGCAGAATGAAAATGGCGATTTAAAAGTCCTCGACAACAACGGACTTCCCATTGAGCCATTTAATTCACAGCATGCTCGTTTCTATCTGGGATCGATACGCACCTTACAGTACGAAGGAGCCATTCTAGAAGATGAAGGGGCCTACGCCAAGATCGATTCGCTTCGCAACACCATACCAGTGTTCAAATTGTCGGTAACCGATAAGACAGGTGAAACCAAAGACATCGAAGCGTTCTATGCACCAGCAGAACCAGACACCTATGACGATGCAGGTCAACCGATGAAATACGATCCAGACAGCTTCTATGCGATTATCAATGGAGAGCAATATGTGTTAATCCAAACCTATGCTTTTGGTAACATCCTCCAGACCAAAGAGTACTTCAACCGATAATTGTGAATCTCGTGTTAGCAAAATTCGAATTGCGAATCGGATAAGCTACCTTGAACAATTATATTTGCTCTTTGCCGAATCTATTCGCAGCAAACAGATTACCTCATGAAATTCATAGTATCCAGCGGAACCCTATTGCGTGAATTACAAGCCATTGGCGGTGTAATCAATAACAACAACACGCTTCCTATTCTCGATAACTTCCTATTCGAACTAAGCGAAAACAGCCTCAAAGTTTCCGCTTCGGATTTGGAAACCACTATGAGCACTAAGCTTGCAGTGGAAACTGAATCTGAAGGTCTTGCCGCCGTTCCGGCCAAGATTCTTTTGGATACCCTAAAGACATTTCCAGAGCAGCCGCTTACATTCGTATTGGATGAAAAGTCGCACTCTGTTGAAGTGAGTTCAGATTTTGGTAAGTACTCACTCGCCTTTGTTGATGGAGATGAGTTTCCACAGCTTCCAGAATTGGAAGATGCTTCGGAAGCGAGTATTCCAGGTGAAGTTCTAGCTACAGCTATTTCTAAAACCATCTTCGCTGCAGGTAACGACGACCTTCGTCCAGTGATGTCGGGCGTTTTCTTCCAGTTCGCATCAGACAGTCTCACTTTTGTGGCTACCGATGCTCACAAATTGGTACGTTATCGCAGAACTGACTTGAACACACCGAACACGGCTGAGTTCATCATGCCACGCAAACCGTTGAACTTGTTACGCTCTTCCCTTTCTAGCACAGATGGAGATGTGAAGATCCACTACAACGAAACGAACGCACGCTTTGAATACGACAACATCATTATGACGTGTCGTTTGATTGATGGCAAATACCCGAACTACGAAGCGGTAATTCCAAAGGACAATCCAAATCGCATGCTAATTGACCGCTCTGGTTTCCTCGGTTCGGTTAAGCGTGTATCGATTTTCTCGAACAAAACGACTCACCAGATTCGTCTAAAAATTGCAGGTGCCGAATTGACTATTTCTGCAGAAGACCTCGATTTCAGCAATAAAGCGGTTGAACGCCTAACCTGTGATTACGACGGGTCGGATATGGAAATTGGCTTCAACAGTCGCTTCCTCACAGAAATGCTCAACAACTTGGAATCTGATGCTGTTCGCGTAGAGCTCAGTGCTCCAAACCGAGCAGGATTATTGATTCCAGCAGATGGCACTGACGAAGGTGAGGACCTTCTCATGCTTGTAATGCCAGTGATGCTCAACGCATAAGCAATTATGAATATTCTGGCCGTAGGCGATGTCCATGGCTGCTACCACACGTTTAAACAACTGGTAGAAGAACATTGGAATCCGGAGAATGAATTTCTGATTCAGGTTGGCGACCTCATCAACAAAGGTCGCAATTCCGGAAAAGTGTACGCCTATGCCCGCCGTTTGCAGGATGAATACCCTTACCAGGTATTCTTCTTAAAAGGCAATCACGAAGAACGCTTTATCAAGTTGCACAATCGGCCCGGTGTGGATAAACTGATTGACAAGTGCAAAAAGGACTTTGTGAAGCGTGACATCAATATCAAACGTGCACTAGAGTGGATGAAAGCTCTACCACTGAAGTGGGAGAATCCATCCATTCTAATCACGCACGCTGGCATCAGTCCTTTTTCCAAAGATCCGTACGGCCCTAACGCCCGAAGAGGCGTTCTTCACAACCGAAGTTCGCTAAAGAATATTGGGAAAGTTCAGGTTCACGGTCACTTATTGCTCGACAAAGGCGAACCTGCTTACAGCAGTGAATCGAACTCATGGTGTATTGATACAGCCGCATGGACTGGAAAAAAGCTGACTGCACTAAGACTTAACTATGATGGGCAAATCCTTGAAAAAATTCAAGTGAACACCCACCCCAAAGACATACGTTAAGGGATTAGGCCATCCAAGTTAATGCTCCTACATCTTGCGAATAGCGCAGGGAATCTTTGGCGATTTCAATACAAAGTGCCAATCGAAGTGCGAGTTCTCTATTGGACGTTGATTCTTTTCTCGATTCCCAGGATGCGATCATTTCATCGAGTTCTGCTCGGTTGCGCATCACTCCCAAATAGCGACTCACCTCTCGTTGCAGGTTTTCGATTTCGCTGCGATCGGATGCCTCACTTTCTGAAAACTCTGCCGCGAGCGGCACATCAGAAACGGCTCTCTCCACTGATTTGGAAATGGAATCTGCTACGGTTCGTGCAAAAACGATAGCCTCTAGAAGTGAATTCGAGGCCAAGCGATTGGCACCGTGCAAACCCGTTCGAGCACATTCACCCAAGGCCCATAACCCCGACACATTGGTGGCCCCTGAAATCGCAGTATCGATTCCACCACAATGGTAGTGTGATGCAGGAGTAACAGGGATCAAGTCCACCGCTGGATCAAGCCCCCTTTGGCGCAAGCCCTCTGATATGATAGGGAAAACTTCTTCAAACTTACCGGTCTCAAAATGCGTCACATCCAGATACATCCACTTTACATCTGCCTTGAGCATTTCGTTGTAAATGGATTTTGACACAACGTCCCGTGTAGCCAAATCGCCACGCTTGTCGTATTGTGTCATGAAGGCCACTCCGTCATGATTTCTCAAAATTCCGCCTGCTCCTCGAACGGCTTCAGAAATAAGCAGTGACTTTCCGGGTTGATCGGAATACAGCACGGTAGGGTGAAATTGTACAAAAGCCATGTCGCGAACCTTTGCTCCTAATTCCATGGCTAAGGCCACTCCACTTCCCCACGCCAAATCAGGATTTGATGTTGTGTTGAAAAGCGCGCCCAAACCTCCCGTTGCCAAAACGGTATGATCGGCTTCAACGGTGTAATATTCCTCACCATCGTGAAGTAGAGCTCCTCCACAAGAACCATCGGATCGACGGAGCAGCTTGTCAGCTCGCCATCCTTTGTGAACTTCAATATTCGGATGAGATTCCAACTGCTCATAAAGAGCCGTCATAATTCCCTTCCCTGTATAGTCTTTTATATGAAGAATTCGAGAGGCCGAATGACCTCCTTCTCTGTGTAGAGAATAAGAGTGATCTTCTACCTCATCAAAGTGGACACCCCATGATTCCAGTTGTGAAATTTCTTCTGCAGCATGTTCGATCACGTATCGAGCTACAGTTTCATCCGTCATTCCAGCACCTGCCTCTAGAGTATCTTCCAAATGTTGATCGAGCGAATCTTCGGTATTGGACAATACCGCTGCGATTCCACCTTGGGCGTGATAGGAATTGGTGTCCTGAACGTGCTTCGGCATCGCCAAAACCACCTGATTTCCACTGTGGGCCAAATGTATGGCGACTGCTGTTCCTGCTAGTCCACCTCCTACAACCAGTACTCGGTTCTTCATAGTGCAATTAGGCCGGACGCAAGTTCCAGTTAAGCATTCTATCAATAGGTCGGCGGGCATTGGCAATGGTCGCTTCGTCTAATTCTATAAACGGAGCTTCGTCGCGCATGCATCGGTAGAGCTTCTCCAAGGTGTTCATCTTCATGAAAGCACACTCGCTACACGCACATGTATTGTCTTCTACGCCTGGGGCTGGAATAAATTCAATATCTGGATATCTCAGGCGCATCTTATGTAGGATACCGTGCTCGGTAGCAACGATGTAACGCTTGTGATTCTTTCCTTCTGGATAATTCAATAATGCAGCGGTAGAACCGATGAATTCTGCAATCTTTAGAATAGGTGTTTCCGACTCTGGATGGGCAATCATAGCTGCATCTGGGTATTTCTGCTTCAATTCAATGATGCGTTCCAAATCGAATGCCTCGTGTACCATGCATGCACCTTCCCAGAGCACCATATCTCTTCCGGTTTTCTCTATCAAGTATTTACCTAGATTCACATCTGGAGCAAACACAATAGGCTGATCTTCTGGGATGCTATTAATCAACTCCACTGCATTACTGCTGGTACATACCCAATCACTCATGGTTTTGATCTCCGCAGAAGCATTGATGTAAGTCACCACTGTGTGATTTGGGTAATTCTTGAGGAACTCGCGGAATTGATCAGGCGGACAAGAATCTGCCAGCGAACAACCTGCAGCCATATCCGGTAAAACCACCTTTTTAGATGGATTGATAATCTTGGCGGTTTCAGCCATAAAATGAACACCTGCAAAGACAATCAAATCGGCCTCTGTTTCAGCAGCGCGCTGTGCCAATGCGAGGCTATCCCCTACAAAGTCGGCAATGTCTTGAATATCTGACTCTTGGTAATAATGCGCTAGTACCACCGCATTCTTCTCTTCTTTAAGCTCGTTGATTTGCTTAAAAAGCTCCTGCTTTCTTTCCTCGTTCATACCGGTTCAGTTATGGTATATAAAACCCGAAAGGTCAAATTTAGTTCTAATCGGGCGCAAGTTGGCTCTATTTCGAAAGGTAGTCTATGAGAATTGTCAGGCTCTCATGTTTCCACCCCATAAGTACAACGTGAAAATTGTGCTTAACCGGTTTGTAATCAACACTTTTTTCATTCGCGGAACTTCAGTAACCTAGGTCATATGCTATTCCAATGTGATTGGCTACTTTTGCCTCGAACCCAAAAATATTCCGTCATGCCAAAGGGAATTTATCACGTACCTATTGCCGTGAACGAACCGGTTTTGAGCTATGCTCCCGGTACTCCAGAAAGAGACGAGTTGTTGAGCACTTACCGCAAGATGAAATCGCAGGTAATGGACATTCCTATGTTCATTAACGGTAAGGAGGTTCGCACTAACGATACCCACGCACTTTATCCACCGCACGAGCTGAAGACTCAAATTGGTACTTACCATAGAGGAACCAAGCAGCACGTTCAAGATGCGGTTGACGCAGCCTTGGAAGCGCGTGAAAAGTGGGCAAACTTGAGTTGGGAGCACCGTGCTAGCATCTTCTTGAAAGCGGCTGATTTGATTGCCGGACCATTCCGCGCACGCATCAATGCTGCCACCATGTTGGCTCAAAGTAAGAACGCCATGCAAGCTGAAATCGACTCAGCATGTGAGTTGGCCGACTTCCTTCGTTTCAACGTTCAGTACATGACCGAGATTTACGACAACCAACCTGAATCCTCTGATGGGGTTTGGAACCGTTTGGAATACCGTCCACTCGAAGGATTCGTATTCGCCATCACTCCATTCAACTTTACCGCTATTGCAGGTAATCTTCCAGCAGCACCAGCTCTTATGGGGTGTGTAGCAGTTTGGAAGCCCGCAGATTCTCAGATTTACTCTGCGAATGTTGTCATGGAAGTATTCCGCGAAGCCGGTGTTCCTGCAGGAGTAATCAACTTGGTATTTGCTGATGGCCCAGATGCAGGTGATGTTGTATTCAACCACCCTGAATTTGCAGGTCTTCACTTTACGGGATCTACCAACGTATTCCGTCATCTATGGCAAACCATCGGTGAGAACATCTCTAAGTACAAGAGCTACCCACGCATTGTAGGAGAAACGGGAGGAAAAGACTTCATTGTAGCTCACCCTTCTTCTAACGTTCAAGAAGTAGCCGTAGCCATTGCTCGCGGTGCTTTTGAATTCCAAGGTCAGAAGTGTTCTGCAGCATCTCGTGCTTACCTTCCTTCTAACATTGCTAGCGACATTCTCGATCGCGCCGTTGCAATAGTGAAAGATTTCAAGATGGGTTCTCCTGAGAACTTTGAAAACTTCATCACAGCGGTCATCGATGAGCGTGCATTCGACAAGATTGCGGGCTACATCGACTTCATCAAGGAGCAAGATGACGCTGAGATTCTAGTAGGTGGTAACTACGATAAGTCTGAAGGTTATTTCATCGAGCCTACCATCGTGAAGACTTCCAACCCAATGTTCCGCACCATGTGTGAGGAAATCTTTGGTCCAGTAATTACGATTTACGAATACCCAGAAAACGAGTGGTCAGAAACCTTGAAATTGGTTAACGCTACTGGCGAATACGCATTGACAGGAGCCATCTTCTCACAAGATCGTTACGCGATTGAAGAGGCAACTAAAGCATTGGAAAATGCGGCTGGTAACTTCTACATCAACGACAAGCCAACTGGAGCCGTTGTTGGTCAGCAGCCATTTGGTGGCGCACGTGGATCAGGTACAAACGACAAGGCAGGTTCTTATTTGAATCTTCTTCGTTGGGTATCTCCTCGTACTATCAAGGAAACCTTCGTTCCACCAACCGATTACAAGTACCCATTCTTGGGGTAATCCGATATGGAAACAAACGAGAAAGTCCCTGCCAATTGGTAGGGACTTTTTTATTTCACACCATCTATAAGCATTTCTATAAGTGGCCAAAAATTGTTGTTTTGAAGCAAAATGGCCACTTATAGTTACTACAGAGTGGTTGAATCATTTTATCTATTTTGCTCCTCTTATAACAACTCCACAAAAAATCTCTCTGATGACTGAATGTCCTGTTTGCAAAACTATATGTCATAATAACCAAGCCACTTGTCATCATTGCAATTATCCATTTATGGGATCGGAGCAAGATAAGGCCACCTTTATTGCAGAGTCGGTTAATTTTAAATACGACATAGAAAAAGCACAAAAGCGCATAGTCATTGCCCGTCGCATCTTAGCCGTGCTAAGCATCCTCTACTTTGTCAGTATCGCATACATCACTTCTAAACTACCTGCCACTGATGCATTTGGTGTAGCGATAATTATGGGAATAATTCCGGTAACCTTCCTCATCTCTGCCATTTTCATGAAAAAAGCACCACTGGCAATGGCATGGCTCAGTTTGGGAGTCTACATCACCTACGCACTAATCGAAATGATGATAGACCCTATCACATTGTTACAAGGATTAGTCTGGAGAGTACTCATCATCGGATCCCTCTCAGGTGTTCTCGTTGTTGTCCACAACATTAGACGAATTGCCAAAAAGTCCAACTACTTCATGAGTCAGATCTTCCCAGACAAAAAATTCCAAGTATTGGATGAATTGAACGGATGAGTCTGTAGCAAGAAACCAGAATCCACCTAGCCCTTCTTCGCTGGCAAGTACACCACGTACTTCGTCTCAAAGAAGTCTTCTTCAAAGAAGTCTGAAATAGGGAACAGCTCCGCCTTAGGGAAATCGGCGAGTTCTTCGGTCAGGTCGCCACCTTTGAGGTAAAGAATGCCATTGGGTAAGGTGTGCTGCGAATGCGATTTGAACTTGCGTTTTACCCAGTTCACAAACTTGGGCATTTGGGTAACCGCACGAGAAACAACAAAGTCGAAGGACATCTTTACATCTTCAGCTCTTCCGTGAATGGCCTTCACATTTGTAAGTCCTAGCTCCTCGGCAACTCCATTCACCACCTTAATCTTCTTGCCGATACTATCCACCAAAACAAAGTCCGTTTCAGGAAAGAGTATCGCCAAGGGAATCCCCGGAAAACCACCGCCTGTGCCAACGTCGAGAACCTGTGCACCAGGGGCAAAAGCAATGATGCGTGCAATGGCCATGCTGTGAAGAAGGTGACGTTCGTTGAAGGATTCCATATCCTTCCGACTGATCACGTTGATCTTCGCATTCCAATCTTCATACAGATCTTTCAAACGAGAGAGCTGATCAACCTGATCCGTTGTTAAATCTGGAAAGTAGGCTAGCACTTTGTTGATTTCCATCACTTCCACTTTTTTGAGGTGCCAAGAACCTTGTTAAGAATGAGGAGATATCCACCGGTTAGCACCCAAATCATTTCGTACACAGGCCACAAAAGTACCAAATCGGCATTGCCCAAAAATCTTGAGGTAGTAAATCCAACTACCCACTGGGCAATGGTCCGAAGCCCTACCACTCCCAACATAATATACATGTGGAATTCATCAACGAAAGGAAGAGCCATTGCGAAGAAGAACCAAAACCAAAAAATGGATGCGGCAAAAGTGGCAAGCACAAACTTGTGGTGCGGCTTATACAGTGTTGACGTAGAAAAATGACGACGTTTTTGTGTGATCCATTCCTTCCAGGTCTCTTTGCTTTCCGTTAAGGTATGAGCGGTGTCTTTCGCCACAACTCCAACTTTGCCTCGCTTAGCTGCGGAATTCACGAATAAATCATCGTCCCCACTTGGAACATGGATGTGCTTAATAAAACCATTCTGTTCAAACCAAAGTGACTTGCGGTAGGCAAGGTTTCGACCCACTCCCATGTAAGGCATCCCCCAGAAATTCCAAGCGAAATACTGAAGAGCAGTTTGTACGGTTTCAAATCGACTAAGGGCATTGACTACGCCCTTGGTTTTAATGACATCGCCATAACCGAGAACAATCTCCTTCCCCCCCATAAACCCAGAAATCATTTCACGAATCCAATCTGGACTACTCGGGTAACAATCTGCGTCGGTAAGCAGAAGGTGTTCGTTTTGAGCCGCTTTAATACCGAGCGCCAAACCGTACTTCTTACCGTGCCAGAAATGATCATTTTCGGGAACACGAACAATGCGGAGGTGATCGTGCTCTTTTTGCATCTCTTCCAACACGTCGATGGAATCGTCGCTACTCATATCATTCACGGCAATCACCTCAAAGTTGGGGTAATCTTGATGAAGGATGGTTGGCAAATACTTCTTGAAATTCTCGGCTTCATTCCTTCCCACAACAATAACACTCACGGGTGGAAGTAAGTCTGCCCGCTGCGTTTCGTGCGGTTTTTTAAAGGAGAACCGAGGAAATATCAGCAACCAATACAGCAACTGAACTGCTGCAATGCCGATAAATACTGAAAATAGAAGCTCTGGTGTATTCATAGGTAATCGAGGGCAAATGTATGACACTCATTTCGACCTTCACCGTAGAAAATTCCGCTATTTTTGCCCGATGCAATTTGAACTGCAATCTACAGACCCAAAGAGTAAGGCGAGAGCTGGGAAAGTCACTACAGATCACGGAGTGATTGAAACCCCCATTTTCATGCCTGTTGGCACCGTCGCATCCGTAAAGGCGGTGCATCAAACCGAGTTAGTTGAAGACACCAAGGCGGAAATCATTCTTGGTAATACCTATCACTTGTACCTGAGACCGGGCACAGAAACGCTTACCGCAGCTGGAGGTCTCCACAAGTTTATGAGTTGGGATCGTCCTATCCTGACGGATTCTGGTGGGTTTCAAGTGTACTCGCTAGACGGCATCAACAAGATTAAGGAAGAAGGTGTGAAATTCAAGTCGCACATTGACGGCTCCTACCACCTCTTCACTCCAGAAAATGTTATGGACATTCAGCGTCAAATTGGCGCAGATATCATCATGGCCTTTGACGAGTGTACTCCATATCCTTGTCCGCCGGAATACGCGAAAGAAGCAATGGATCGTACCCACCGTTGGTTGCAGCGTTGTATTAATCGCTTTGACGAAACGGAACCTCTGTACGGGCATTCGCAAACCCTTTTCCCTATTGTTCAAGGCTCAGTTTATCCAGAACTTCGCAAGATTTCCGCGGAATTCATTGCAGAGACCAATAGAGAGGGATATGCCATTGGCGGCTTGAGCGTGGGCGAACCTCACGAAGAAATGTACGCCATGAGTGATTTGGTGTGCGACATTTTGCCCAAGGACAAACCGCGTTATTTGATGGGTGTCGGAACTCCGGCCAACATTTTGGAAAACATTGCTTTGGGAGTAGATATGTTCGACTGTGTGATGCCGGCTCGTAACGGTAGAAATGGTCAGCTCTTTACTTCTGAAGGGATCATCAATATTAAAAATGCCAAATGGGAAAGAGACTTTTCTCCCATTGACTCCAATGGCACCAGTTACGTCGATCAGCTTTATACCAAAGCCTATCTTCGTCACCTCTTCCGCTCTAACGAATATTTAGGACGTCAGATTGCGACTTTACACAATTTAAGGTTCTATTTGTGGTTGGTGAAGGAAGCCCGTGAGCGAATCATTAATGGCACCTTCCGAGAGTGGAAAGAATTGATGGTTCCCAAATTGCAAAATCGCTTGTAAGTGAAGCTTGTTGATCGCTACATATTTAAGAAATTCCTTGGCACATTTACCTTGTTTTTTGTGCTCTTGATGCTCATTGCTGTGGTGATTGACATCTCTGAGAAATTGGAGGATTTCACCAAGAATGGTGCGCTTTTAAATGAGATCGTTTTCGACTATTACGTGAACTTCATCGCGTACTATGGCAACCTGTTTAGCGCCTTAATCCTCTTCTTGTCTACCATCTTCTTCACATCCAAGATGGCCAACAATACCGAAATTGTTCCTATTCTGACCGGAGGAAGAAGTTTTAGTCGATTTACGGTTCCTTACTTTTTTGGAGCAACGGTAGTCTTCTTAATCAGTGCGGCCATCAACCATTTCGTCATTCCAGTCACCAATGTAAAGCGCCTAGAATTCGAGGCAAAATACACTCAAGTAAGAGACGACCGACGAACCACTCAAATCTTTCGTCAGGTTGAACCCGGGCATGTCGTTTACTTCTACTCCTTTAGTCCAGAGCGTAATGCCGGCTATCAATTCACCTACGATGTGTACGACATCAAAGAGAATCGAATGGTGAAAAAACTGGAGGCCGACTACGTTCGCTACGACAGTATTAAAGGTACCTGGCGACTCGACAACTGGGAAATCCGAAACATCCATGAGGATGGCACGGAATCTCTGCAGAGAGGTCGGCGTGTGGACACCACCTTTTCCTTTGACGGCAACGATATCGTACCCAGACTATCGTCTACCGCGATGATGACCACGCCCGACTTAATCAAATTTATTGAAAAAGAAGAGCTGCGTGGCTCCGAGCGATTGAACTTTCATATCATCGAGCTCAACAACCGTACAGCCTACCCTTTCTCCAGCTTCATCCTTGTTCTCATTGCTGTTTCCATCAGCAGTAGAAAACGACGAGGGGGATTGGGGGTCAATATTGCCATAGGTCTCATTTTGGTGATGATCTACATCTTCTTCATGCAGATATCTACCACCCTATCAACGCATGGAAACTTTCCTCCTACTTTAGCTGTTTGGACACCGAATATGGTCTTTGCCCTTCTGGGTATTATCAGCTTCCGACTTGCTCCTAAGTAAACGTACATATAACGCCCAGCTCAGACTCCATTTCGTTGTATTTCTATGGGGTTTTACTGCCATCCTGGGAGATATAATTTCCGTGGATTCCATCCCCCTTGTGACCTATCGCATGCTCATCGCCGTCATTTCCATTTACGCCTTTCTGAAATTTAAAGGAGTAAATGTTGCTGTAAGCGGTCCTTTGCGATGGAAGCTCTATGGTGCGGGGATGATTATAGCCCTTCATTGGATCACCTTTTTCCATGCCATAAAGATCTCAACGGTTAGTGTCACTTTAGCCTGCATCGGATCGGGAACCCTCTTCGTTTCCATTCTGGAACCCTTATTCTTTAGGCGAAAGATTGCCCTATCTGAAGTCTTATTGGGAATCGCAGTTGCGGCCGGGATCTTCACCATAGCCAATGCAGAAACCAGTTATATCAATGGAGTCATAGTCGCATTGATTTCCGCATTCCTTTCCGCCCTTTTCAGCGTGATGAACGGGATGCTTGTGAAGAAGAGCAACTCTGCGGTGATCACCGTTCATGAACTCTTTGGGGGATGGTTGGCAATTGCACTTTTGATGATCGCTCAACTCGCCTTTGGAGAGCGCAGCGTAGAATCTATTTCACTTACAGCCAAAGACGTTGGGCTCTTAATTGTACTGGGAACCATTGCCACCGCTTATGCCTTCATCGAATCGGTAGCAGTGATGAAGGAACTCAGTCCATTTACCGTGGTTCTCACCATCAACTTAGAACCTGTTTATGGCATTTTACTCGCCTATTTCCTCCTTGGCGATGATGAAAAAATGTCGCCTGAGTTCTACTTTGGAGCATTAATTATCCTAGCTTCCGTTCTGATTAACGGGTACTTAAAGCGCAAACAGCGAAGAAGATCACAAGAAACTTCGTAGGAAAGCGGATATTCGTAATTTGCACCCCCTAAATAATTCCTACATATGGACTATCTAGACTTCGAGACCCCTATCCAGGAGTTGGAGGAACAGTTGGAAAAAACCCGTGGCTTGGAAGTTGAAACCAACACGGACATGAACAAGACCATCAAGGAACTTGAAAAGCGTATTGTTCAAACCAGAAAGGAAATCGCAAAGAATCTCACACCTTGGCAACGCGTACAATTGTCGCGTCACCCAAGCAGACCGTATACACTCGCTTATATTGAAGCCATGACCAATGGCAACTTTCTAGAACTTCACGGGGATCGTGGAGTGAAAGATGACAAAGCGATGGTTGGCGGTTGGGGAGAAATCGATGGCGAATCTTACATGTTCATCGGCCAACAGAAAGGAGTAAACACCAAGATGCGTCAGTACCGCAACTTTGGTATGCCCAATCCTGAAGGGTACCGCAAGGCACTTCGCCTGATGAAAATGGCAGAGAAATTCAACCGTCCGGTGGTTGCCCTTATCGACACTCCGGGAGCTTTCCCTGGATTGGAAGCCGAGGAGCGAGGCCAAGGTGAAGCCATTGCACGCAACATCTTTGAGATGGCTCGATTGAGAGTTCCTATCATTTGTATCATTATTGGTGAAGGTGCTTCTGGTGGTGCTTTGGGAATTGGTGTAGGCGACAAAGTGCTTATGCTCGAAAACACATGGTACTCTGTGATTTCCCCAGAGAGCTGTTCTTCTATCTTGTGGCGATCTTGGGATTACAAGGAGCAAGCTGCTTCTGCTCTTAAGCTCACTGCTGAAGATATGCTGAAGAACAAACTCATCGATGGTATCATTAAAGAGCCATTGGGTGGAGCACATGTGAATCCAGACGAAATATTCAAGACTGTAGCTTCAGAGATCTCGAAACACTACAACAAATTGAAAACTCTTGATGTAGATAAGCTCATCGACAAACGCGTTGAGAAGTTCTGCAAAATGGGAGTATACAGCGAATAGTATTCGCGTCGTATAAAATGGGAAACGCCGTCCATTGGTCGGCGTTTTTTCATGCTCTGTCATTCCGACATACAGCCTGACGAAGATTGCATTTGGAATGAAAAACGGGTAGGCACACTTCAATCAAACAGAGATATCTTTTTGATTAGCAAGCAATTCCTTCAACATTCAATTCGTTAAAAACTAGGTGAGCTATCCTGTTCATCACCTTATGATATTTGTACTTTTGACTGACGATGAATCAGCCTGACAACAATCCTTCTCCGAGAAGAAATCAAAAAAGTAAGTCCGTAGTTCAACTGGAACAAGGACGAATTCCACCACAAGCCGTAGAGCTTGAGGAGGCCGTATTGGGTGCTCTTTTGATTGACAACTCTGCACTTAACCAAGTCATTGACATCTTGAGTCCAGAGGCCTTTTACAAGGATACGCACTCCAAGATTTATCAAGCCATCCACAATCTATTTGGTCGTTCGGAAGCGATTGATATTTTGACCGTTGCACAAGACTTGAGAAAGAAAGGACAGCTGGATCAAGTGGGAGGAGAATACTACCTCGTACACTTGAGTCAGCGCGTATCTTCATCGGCCCACATTGAATACCACGCTAGAATTATCGTTCAAAAGCATATTCAACGTGAGCTCATTCGAGTTTCCTCTGAGATCATCAACGAGGCATTTGACGAAAGTGCAGACGTACTTGAACTCTTGGACAAAGCAGAACAGAGCTTGTTTAACGTGGCTCAAGGGAACTTGAAAAAGAACTACGAAAGTTCACAAGACCTCATTCACCAAGCGATTTCTAGAATTGAAGAAATCTCTAAGAAAGAAGGTCTTTCAGGAGTTCCAAGTGGATTCTCTCAAGTGGATAGAGTTACATCGGGTTGGCAGCGATCTGACTTGGTGATTATTGCGGCTCGTCCTGGTATGGGTAAAACCGCATTCGTACTCTCCATGGCGAGAAACATCGCCATCGACCATCAAACACCTGTAGCAGTATTCTCTTTGGAGATGAGTTCCGTTCAGTTGATCACTCGTTTGATTTCCAGCGAAACCGGACTTTCTTCGGAGAAGTTGAGAAAGGGAAACTTGGACGATCACGAATGGCAGCAATTGCTAGCGAAGGTGAAGAACTTGGAAGATGCACCTATCTTTATTGACGACACCCCTGCCCTTTCCGTATTTGATATGCGTGCAAAGTGTAGACGTTTGGTAGCACAGCACGGCGTAAGTATCATCATCATTGACTACCTCCAGTTGATGACCGCTGGCGGTGGCAAGAATGGCGGTAACCGCGAACAAGAAATCTCCACGATTTCCCGTTCCCTAAAGAGTATTGCCAAAGAATTGAACGTTCCAGTAATCGCCCTGTCTCAGCTGAGTCGAAGCGTAGAAACACGTGGAGGTAGCAAGCGACCGCTTCTATCTGACCTTCGTGAATCTGGTGCGATTGAGCAAGATGCCGATATCGTATCCTTCATCTACCGTCCAGAATACTATGGAATTACCGAATGGGACGACGATGGAAGTCCAAGTGAATCCCAAGGTGAATTCATGATCGCCAAACACCGTAACGGTAGTTTGGAAAACGTTCGCTTGAAATTTGAAGGCCATATGGCTAAATTCTCCGATCTTGACGAGGTAGGAGGATTTGATCAACCTGCAGTGTTTGAATCTAAAATGAATTCTGATGATGAGAACCAGGACTTCTTCGGCGATTCGGGACCAACAGAAGACTACGGTTCTGCGTTCTAGTACGCTTACCTTTCTCTTTGTATTCCTCAGCTTCTTTGCCAACGCAGATTGGCTGCTCATTCCCATGGATGAACAGGGTCAACGCGATCACCTCAAAGCCTATGGAATTGCCTATTGGTCACTTGAGAGAAGTGTAGAAGTCCAATGGTTATTGAATTATAGAGGAGGCGCCTTCATGATTCCTCATCATGCAGAAATTCAGCGTGAGTGCACAATTCGCGGAGTGAGCTTTGAAACGTTGTCGGATGTTGACGCAGATGGAATTCTAGCGCAGATCGCTTCACCATCTGTGAATATGGAAGCGGTGAAGTTGGAGAAAGCTCCAAAAATCGCCGTCTATTCTCCAGAGGGAAATCAACCTTGGGATGATGCCGTAACACTGGTGCTCACATATGCGGAGATTCCCTACGATATCATTTACGATAGAGAAGTTCTTAACGACGAGCTAACCAAATACGATTGGCTTCACCTTCACCATGAAGACTTCACGGGTCAGTACGGAAAATTTTACGCCAGCTTCCGCATGTCGGCCTGGTACATAGAACAAAAACTTCAGGCCGAAAAAGATGCTGCGGAATTGGGGTTTGATAAAGTTTCCGAGCTCAAGTTAGCGGTAGCCCTTCGAATCAAAGAGTACGTTGCAGGAGGAGGATTTCTCTTCGCCATGTGTTCTGCCACCGATAGCTACGATATTGCACTTTCTGCCGAAGGTGTGGATATCTGCGAACCTATGTTTGACGGTGATCCATCTGATCCCAGCTATCAGAATCAAATCGACTTTACACGTACACTTGCTTTTCGTGATTTCACCCTAAGTCAAGATCCCAACGAATACGAATTCTCGGATATTGACATGACGAATTCGAGAAGAATCGATGCTGAGAATGACTTCTTCACCCTCTTTGATTACTCCGCTAAGTGGGATGTCATTCCTTCCATGCTTTGTCAGAATCACACGAGAATTGTTCCTGGCTTTATGGGACAAACTACAGCGTATCGCCGAGAATTAATCAAGCCCGATGTACTTATCATGGGCGAAACGAAGGCCAATGGAGAAGCTCGATATATTCATGGAGAACTCGGCAGAGGTCAGTGGACCTTCTATGGTGGGCATGATCCTGAAGATTATACCCATCGAGTGGGTGATCCTCCTACGGAATTGGAACTTCATCCAAATTCACCCGGCTATCGACTCATTTTGAACAACATTTTGTTCCCCGCAGCACGTAAGCAGAAACAGAAGACCTAGCGCGCGAATTAGTCGACATCAATCCTTCTCTAGGGATGATAGATAAAATCAAATCCTTCGGAAATCCGCATTATCAAATCGATTTCGGAGTTGTTCACCGCACCGGTTCATAAGTCCAAAATCCCCCTCTTCGAACGAGTCAATTATAGCGCAAACTTTACGGGAAGTATCAACCAAAGTTCAGCTCTATGCCATCAGATATAACCGTATCCACCACGCGGACCTACACCTACGAAGAAGTTTACAGCGCTAGTTTACAATATTTTAGAAACGATGAACTAGCAGCCACTACTTGGATGAACAAGTATGCGCGAAAGAATTCAAAAGGCGAATTTCTAGAAACTACACCTGCAGACATGCACCGCAGGATGGCCCGTGAGTTTGCCCGAATAGAAGGAAAATACAAGGATCAATTCGACCGAAATTCGAAAGGCCTATCCACTTATGGGAAGAACCGTCCGCATCTGGATGAGAAGTCCATTTTCCATCTCTTCGACAATTTCAAATATGTCGTTCCCCAAGGTTCAGTTATGTTTGGTTTGGGCAATACAGATGTTCTTGCCTCTCTTTCCAATTGTGTTGTAATGCCATCCCCGTACGACAGCTACGGTGGTATCATGCACACGGATCAGCAGCTTACTCAACTGTTTAAGAGAAGGTGTGGAGTTGGCATTGATCTATCCTCCCTTCGCCCCTCAAACCAAACTGTAAACAACGCAGCTGGAACCACAAGCGGAGCCGTTTCCTTCATGGAGCGATTCAGCAACACAACACGTGAAGTTGCGCAAAATGGAAGAAGGGGAGCTTTGATGCTAACTATGGATGTAGCCCATCCCGACATTGAGGATTTTGTAAAGATTAAGCAAGATTTATCGAAGGTAACAGGTGCAAACATATCCATTCGCTTGAGCGATGCCTTTATGTCTGCTGTAGAGCAGAAAGAGCCGTTTACTCTGCAATGGCCTATAGATAGTGATAAGCCTTCCGTAACCAAAGAAGTTGACGCGGTTTCGCTTTGGAACACCATCATCAAATGTGCGCATAACTCAGCTGAGCCGGGGCTCATCTTCTGGGATAGACAACATCACTACTCCACCTCAAGCGTGTACCCTGGGTATGAAAACCTTAGTACCAATCCGTGTTCAGAGATCGCCATGCAGGGAGGAGACAGTTGCCGTCTCATTGCAATTAACCTGTACTCTTTCGTAAACGATCCATTCACTGCCGATGCATCGTTTGATTACGAGCTTTTCTATCAAACCACGTATGAAGCACAGCGCCTCATGGACGACTTGGTTGATCTAGAGTTGGAGCATGTTCAGAAAGTCATCGACAAGATCAAACAAGATCCTGAGCCCGATTATATCAAACAACCTGAGCTCGACTTGTGGCAGCTCCTATATGACAATGGTAAGAACGGTAGACGAACCGGCTTGGGCTTTACGGGGCTTGGAGATGCCATCGCAGCACTGGGGTTAAAAATGGATGAAAAGGGTGGTTTGGAAACCATTGACACCATAATGCGTACGAAACTTAAAGGGGAATTCGATAGCTCCATTGACATGAGCATTGAACGCGGTTCTTTCGTAGGTTTCGATCCAGTGATAGAGGCTACCTCTGAATTCATTCAAATGATGAAAGAGGATTTCCCTGAAGTTCACGATAGAATGATGGAACACGGAAGACGAAATATCTCCATTAGTACCGTCGCTCCAACAGGGTCTTTAAGCATGCTCACACAAACCACTTCGGGAATTGAACCTCCATTCATGCTAAGCTACAAGCGCAGAAGAAAATTGAGTGGCAAATCTGATGAAACCAAAGTGAGCTTTGTAGATGAATTGGGAGATGCTTGGGAGGAGTTTGACGTGTACCATGCAAAACTCAAAACATGGATGGAAATCAGTGGAAAGAGCGAAATATCCGAGAGTCCTTATGCGGGAGCCACCGCAAATGAGATTGATTGGATAAAGCGCGTTGAAGTACAATCTATCGTTCAGAAATATACCACACACTCCATCAGTTCAACCATCAACCTCCCTTCTGATGTAAGCGTTGGAAAAGTTGGCGAGATCTATCTCGAATCTTGGAAACATGGACTAAAGGGAATTACTGTATACCGTGATGGTAGTAGAAGTGGAGTTCTGGTTTCTAAAGACGAGAAGAAGGCAAAGGTAGATTTGAACGCTCCCGTCATTCCTCGTCCAGACACATTGGAGGCACGCATCATTCGCTTTAAAAATGAAAGTGAAAACTGGATTGCCGTTGTGGGGATTCTAGACGACTTGCCGTATGAAATCTTTACAGGTAAGGCCGAAGATGCATTCAATCTTCCTCCTTATGTGACCCGAGGTTCCGTTGTACGTGCACGCACGGAAACACAAACACGATACGACTTCCAGTACACGGATAGTCAGGGCTACCGCGTAACCATTGAAGGCTTGTCGCGTTCCTTCAACAAGGAATTCTGGAATTACGCCAAGCTTATTTCAGGGGTACTTCGCCACCGCATGCCTCTGCCTTATGTAGTTGAATTGGTAAGTAATTTGAATCTCGACAATGACTTCATCAATTCATGGAAGAACGGTGTAGCGAGAGCGCTGAAAACCTTCATTCCAGACGGTACGGTTGCAGTAGACAAAACCTGTCCAGATTGCGGAGACACAGACGGATTAATTTACGAAGAAGGATGTTTGAAGTGTAAAAGCTGTGGTCACTCCAAATGTGGATAAGTTAGATCCAAAATAATAGAAAAGGCGGGAAATCACTCCCGCCTTTTTTAATTAAAGAATCTCCATCGGAGTCCCAAATGAATCGTTCGATCTGCCAATGGATAATAAGGTGCTGCGTAGTACGACCTGTTAAATAAGCCCTCTGCGACATTCTCTGCGAGCACGTAGATTTCTGCAGTGCCAATTCTAAATCCAGCAACGGCATTTAGATAGAAGAAGTTCCCAATCTCTTGACCATTTTGAAGATGAAACACTCCAGTTACAGGCATGTAGGCATTGGCTTTATACTTAGAATACACCATGGATTCTAGTCCGGTATAAGCCTTAAGCGCTCCTTCGTAAATTTGCCACTTCCCAAAAATGCCACTTCGGTTCACCCAGGTGGGCAGGCGAAGGATATCTCCAGATCCTGAAGTGACCTGGAAGGTAGTCTTACTCGTCACGATCAACCAGGTGCTGAGTGGAACACGCACATTCAATTCGGTTTGGATGAGCTGCATAGCACCTTCCAATTGCATTGGCAGTGCAGATTCATCATAGTATACCGGTCTGCTCCAGTTATTCAAATTGACTCCCAATCGAATGTAGTCGTTGTAACTGGCATATCCTCCTAACTTTTGATAATAGGTGGACTCCCAGTTGTTGTTCCATCTAAAGTCGTTTCCATACCACTGTTGACTTTGCAAGGTTGGCATTTGATTTTGGAAGATGGCGTCAGCTCCAACTTCAAGACCATATAATTCGGCTCGAAGGTTTCCACGTATGTCAAATCCACCAACTTGAGTTCCTATAATGTGGTACCGTCCTTTAGCTCGCCAGTCAAACGACTTCGTTTCGCCTCTCACCTCTCCAGAGAGATAGATGGCATCTTGTGTGCGTCGTATGGAATCCGTAGAGAGCGCGCCGTAGGCATATCCTATCCCCACTTTCGCATAAGAGAATCCCTTCACACCGCTTTGGAAAACGAGCCCTACTTGCTGATCAGTTGAAAGAACACGGGTGCTATCTCTTGTTTCCGCAGAGTCTAAGTACCAGTTACCAAGAATACTATCTGTTGAAAAGAAGGTTCGATTTGACGTTCTGAAATCACCCTCGTGATACACCCCAATTCCCTTCGCGCCCATACTATCGGCAAACGGAAGATACTGCTGACTAAAAGTCAAATTGAACTGAGTTGCTTTAAAGTAGCTATCATTCCATCGAATATTGATGAGCTCGCGATTTGTTATCAGGCTATCTGGATTGCTAAAACCATCGGTATTGGTAATACCGCCGCTCTCTCTACCGCGGTTTTTATTCCACAATAAAGCCGTTTGATAGCTGTAATGATTATTCTTAGTGCGATAGTGACTACTTGCTTTGACCTGGTCTGAAAGGTTATCCTGAGAAAAATAATCACCTCTGGCAGACACGCGTTGAAAATCAAAGAAGAAATTGAGGCGTTCATGTGCGTTCAGTGTCAAGTACCCCCCAAATAGTTGACCCCGTTCATAACCACTCAAATATCGAATACCCGATAGAGGAGCCTTAACGTCATAGAGAGGAATATCCCGCGCGTTGCCCCAACCGTGGAAATACGATTGAAATCCCGAGCGAGGTCCAATGGAAAGGTCTGGATCATATACCAAATATACCAGTGGTGTGGCAAGGTTAGCCATCGACAACTGCCCGTACAGATCTCTATTCCATTCATTCAGTCGGGTATGATTCAAAACCGTAATGGTACTATCCACCGGACGGAAAGACAACTCGTCCCATTGGCGAATTGTTAAGGCCGAATATGCCTCTTTCAGTGAATCTTCATGAGATTCATTCATAATCACATCAGAGGAATCACGAATAACCACCTCTTGTCCATAGGACATGACGCACGAGAGCAGTGCGATAAGCGATAATGCTACATTCTTTTTCACAGTGAGCGAAGATAGGGAATAGCGGGTTGCAATTGGTTGATGGCAATTGGCTTTTGGCTATTAGCTATGAGGATGAGGAGCAAATGGATGTTCGCTATCGGCTCTGGAGCCTGAAAATTATTACCCTATCGATATGGAGAAATAAGCAAGAGTACAGTACAGCGCAAAAAAAAGCCCTGCCAGCAGAACTGACAGGGCTTGAAGGATGGCGACGACCTACTCTCCCGGGGCGAACCCAGTACCATCGGCGCTGTTAGGCTTAACGACTCTGTTCGGAATGGGAAGAGGTGATCCCTAACGCAATAGTCACCATAAATCGTCGGTCGGTTAAGACCGTATGTTTTAACATATTGATAGAGCCATACAAAAAGACTTTCGGGAAGAAAAAAGCTCACGGGTAATTAGTACTACTCGGCTATGACATTACTGCCTTTACACCTGTAGCCTATCAACGTCATCGTCTATAACGACCCTTAAGAGAAATCTCATCTCGGGATGGGCTTCGCGCTTATATGCTTTCAGCGCTTATCCCTTCCGTACATAGCTACCCTGCGGTGCAGCTGGCGCCACAACAGGTACACTAGCGGTACGTCCAACTCGGTCCTCTCGTACTAAAGTCAGATTCCCTCAAATTTCTTACGCCCACAGCAGATAGAGACCGAACTGTCTCGCGACGTTCTGAACCCAGCTCGCGTGCCACTTTAATGGGCGAACAGCCCAACCCTTGGGACCTTCTCCAGCCCCAGGATGTGACGAGCCGACATCGAGGTGCCAAACCCCCCCGTCGATGTGAGCTCTTGGGGGAGATCAGCCTGTTATCCCCGGAGTACCTTTTATCCTTTGAGCGATGGCCCTTCCATGCGGAACCACCGGATCACTATGCTCTACTTTCGTACCTGATCGACTTGTAGGTCTCACAGTCAAGCACCCTTATGCCATTGCACTCTACGCACGGTTACCAAGCGTGCTGAGGGTACCTTTAGAAGCCTCCGTTACTCTTTTGGAGGCGACCACCCCAGTCAAACTACCCGCCAAGCACTGTCCCCCGTGAGGGGTTAGGCTCCAAACAAGTAAAGGGTGGTATTTCAACGTCGACTCCACAACGCCTAGCGACGCCGCTTCATAGTCTCCCACCTATCCTACACATTACTTGTCCGAAGTCAATACTAAGCTGTAGTGAAGGTTCACGGGGTCTTTTCGTCCCGCTGCGGGTAATCGGCATCTTCACCGATACTACAATTTCACCGAGCTCGTGGCCGAGACAGTGCCCAGATCGTTACACCATTCGTGCAGGTCGGAACTTACCCGACAAGGAATTTCGCTACCTTAGGACCGTTATAGTTACGGCCGCCGTTTACTGGGGCTTCAATTCAATGCTTCTCCGAAGATAACATCTCCTCTTAACCTTCCAGCACCGGGCAGGTGTCAGACCCTATACTTCATCTTTCGATTTCGCAGAGTCCTGTGTTTTTGATAAACAGTCGCCTGGGCCTATTCACTGCGGCCCCACCGGAGTGGGGCGCCTCTTCTCCCGAAGTTACGAGGCGATTTTGCCTAGTTCCTTAGCCACGATTCACTCGAGCGCCTTAGGATTCTCTCCTTGACTACCTGTGTCGGTTTACGGTACGGGTTGTATATACCTGAAGCTTAGAGGTTTTTCTCGGAAGTACGATTACATCCACTATCTCCGCATCCGAAGACTTGGAGTACTATCACGTTCGACTAACAATGCGGATTTGCCTACATCGTCAATATCTACACGCTTTAACGATCTATTCCGTCAGATCGCGGGATTGTCACAGCTTCGTCACCCCATCGCAGTATATACAAGTACTGGAATATTAACCAGTTGTCCATCCACTACCCCCTTCGGGTTCGCGTTAGGTCCCGACTAACCCTCAGCTGATTAGCATTGCTGAGGAAACCTTAGTCTATCGGCGTGCGGGGTTCTCACCCGCATTATCGTTACTCATTCCTACATTTTCTTTTCTATCCGCTCCAGCATGCCTCGCAGCACACCTTCGGCGCAAATAGAATGCTCCCCTACCACTGTATAAATACAATCCATTGCTTCGGTAGTATGCTTATGCCCGATTATTATCCACGCCGGACCGCTCGACTAGTGAGCTGTTACGCACTCTTTAAATGAATGGCTGCTTCCAAGCCAACATCCTAGCTGTCAATGCAGTCTGACCACGTTTGATCAACTTAGCATACATTTGGGGACCTTAGCAGATGGTCTGGGTTCTTTCCCTCTCGGACATGGACCTTAGCACCCATGCCCTCACTCCCGGCAAGCATGTTATAGCATTCGGAGTTTGACAGGATTTGGTAGGCGATGAAACCCCCGCATCCAACCAGTAGCTCTACCTCTATAACACTCAATACCGAGGCTGCACCTAAATGCATTTCGGGGAGTACGAGCTATTTCCAAGTTTGATTAGCCTTTCACCCCTACCCACAGTTCATCCCAAGACTTTTCAACGTCAACGGGTTCGGTCCTCCACTCTGTGTTACCAGAGCTTCAACCTGACCATGGGTAGATCACTTGGTTTCGCGTCTGCCCCCACTGACTGCACGCCCTATTCAGACTCGCTTTCGCTTCGGCTTCGAACCTAAAATTCTTAACCTCGCCAGTGAGGAGCAACTCGTAGGATCATTATGCAAAAGGCACGCCGTCACATCTCATGGATGCTCCGACCGCTTGTAGGCACACGGTTTCAGGTACTATTTCACTCCCTTATTCAGGGTGCTTTTCACCTTTCCCTCACGGTACTTGTTCACTATCGGTCTTCTAGGAGTATTTAGCCTTACCAGATGGTTCTGGCAGATTCAGACAGGATTTCACGTGTCCCGCCCTACTCAGGATACTGCTAAAAATAACATAACGCTACGCTTACGGGACTATCACCCCCTATGGTCCTACTTTCCAGTAGGTTCAGCTTAATTATGCATCTTACGTCGCAGTCCTACAACCCCGACCTTGCCGAAACAAAATCGGTTTGGGCTATTCCCCGTTCGCTCGCCACTACTGAGGGAATCACTATTGTTTTCTCTTCCTCCGGGTACTTAGATGTTTCAGTTCCCCGGGTTAACCTCCTTTCGGATGACATGTCTTCAACATGCCGGGTTGCCCCATTCGGATATCTACGGATCAATGGTCATGTGCACCTCCCCGTAGCTTTTCGCAGCTTATCACGTCCTTCTTCGTCTCTAGAAGCCTAGGCATCCGCCGTATGCCCTTATCTACTTTCTTCTTCCGGTGTTGCAAAACACGATATACATCTTGCAACCGGAAATTCTTTTTGTTGCTCTATTCAATATGTCAAAGAACTTTTCTAACTCTCTACCCTAAACACCAATACTGCTACCGCGTTCAAAGTATTCATAAAGTCAGACTGTGGAGAATATCGGAGTCGAACCGATGACCTCCTGCTTGCAAAGCAGGCGCTCTAGCCAACTGAGCTAATCCCCCTTCTCTGGTATCTTGTAGTCCCGGGCAGACTCGAACTGCCGACCTCTACATTATCAGTGTAGCGCTCTAACCAGCTGAGCTACGGGACTGTTTTCATTGCTAAATGACATCTCCCATATCTCTACGGTAGACGCCCCTACCAGGAAAGGTCCAAGCCTTTCTCATTATCTATTACATACAAAGAAGGAAAAACCAAACTCCTCAATCCTTTCATCCCTAAAGAACCTATTCTTCAGCTCTCTTTTTTCTCTAGAAAGGAGGTGTTCCAGCCACACCTTCCGGTACGGCTACCTTGTTACGACTTAGCCCTAGTTACTGGTTTTACCCTAGGCAGCTCCTTGCGGTTACCGACTTCAGGCACCCCCAGCTTCCATGGCTTGACGGGCGGTGTGTACAAGGCCCGGGAACGTATTCACCGCGTCATGGCTGATACGCGATTACTAGCGATTCCAGCTTCACGTAGTCGAGTTGCAGACTACGATCCGAACTGAGATAGAGTTTGAAGATTCGCTTCTGCTCGCGCAGTCGCTGCCCTCTGTCTCTACCATTGTAGCACGTGTGTAGCCCAGGGTGTAAGGGCCGTGATGATTTGACGTCGTCCCCACCTTCCTCTCAGCTTGCGCTGGCAGTTCCATTAGAGTCCCCGGCCGAACCGCTGGCAACTAATGGTAGGGGTTGCGCTCGTTGCGGGACTTAACCCAACACCTCACGGCACGAGCTGACGACAACCATGCAGCACCTTGCAAAGTGTCCGAAGAAAAACCGGTTTCCCAGTCTGTCACTCTGCATTTAAACCCTGGTAAGGTTCCTCGCGTATCATCGAATTAAACCACATGCTCCACCGCTTGTGCGGGCCCCCGTCAATTCCTTTGAGTTTCACCGTTGCCGGCGTACTCCCCAGGTGGATAACTTAACGCTTTCGCTTGGCCGCCGACCGTATATCGCCGACAGCGAGTTATCATCGTTTACGGCGTGGACTACCAGGGTATCTAATCCTGTTCGCTCCCCACGCTTTCGTCCCTCAGCGTCAGTAGTGCTTTAGTAAGCTGCCTTCGCAATCGGTGTTCTAAGTCATATCTATGCATTTCACCGCTACATGACTTATTCCGCCTACTTCACGCACACTCAAGATCTCCAGTATCAAAGGCAATTCCACAGTTGAGCTGTAGGCTTTCACCTCTGACTTAAAGACCCGCCTACGGACCCTTTAAACCCAATGAATCCGGATAACGCTTGGATCCTCCGTATTACCGCGGCTGCTGGCACGGAGTTAGCCGATCCTTATTCGTATGGTACCTTCAAGCCACTACACGTAGTGGTGTTTATTCCCATACAAAAGCAGTTTACAACCCGTAGGGCCGTCATCCTGCACGCGGCATGGCTGGTTCAGACTTGCGTCCATTGACCAATATTCCTCACTGCTGCCTCCCGTAGGAGTCTGGTCCGTGTCTCAGTACCAGTGTGGGGGACCACCCTCTCAGGCCCCCTACCCATCGTTGCCTTGGTGAGCTGTTACCTCACCAACTAGCTAATGGGACGCATGCCCATCTCAAACCGATAAATCTTTAATTATTAATACATGTGTATCAATAATACTATGGGGTATTAATCCGAATTTCTCCGGGCTATCCCCCTGTTTGAGGTAGGTTGCATACGCGTTACGCACCCGTGCGCCGCTCTCATAATTAGCAAGCTAATTAATCCCGCTCGACTTGCATGTGTTAGGCCTGCCGCTAGCGTTCATCCTGAGCCAGGATCAAACTCTCCATTGTAAAGCGTTTGATGCTGTTTTGCTGTTTCCTCTAGGCTTTCGCCTCTAGGTCTCAAAGTATCTCAGGGCTTGGCTTTCCTTGTTTTCTTTGTACGCAATATGTTAAAGAACTTCTTGTCTTAATCTATTCCCCGCTTCCGTTGTTTCTGCTTGTCAACCTCGCGGCTCACAGCTTCGTTGCTGTCGGAAGGGGCGGCAAAAGTATGTCAGGTTTTTATTCTGACCAAAACTTTTTTGAAGTTTTTTTTTCGCCGTCGCTAGTGTCAAAAAACGCGCTCATTGATGTGATCGCTTGAGCTTTTAGCGGCGGCAAAATTAAGTCAGCTTTTTATTCTGACCAAAACTTTATCCAAGTTTTTTTCGCCGTTTTTTCCTTTCAAATAACGCGCTAGTTTCGCTTGACGCTTCCTAGCAAAAGGGCTGCAAAGATAGAACGACTTTTCTTTATCATCCAAACTCTTTTCAAAGTTTTTTTTCTCTCCTTAGCTCCCGATTTTTTAACCTCCAACCATCGCTGATCTTTAGTCTTTATCTGCGCTACCTTCAATGAACGTCCTCGTTGTTGAGGGCTGCAAATGTAAGCTAGTCTTTCTTCCCCGCAAGCCTTTTGGGAAGGTTTTTTTGAGGGAATTCTAGCCTCACGGCGTAGTGCTACTGATTGGCAGCACTTTACCTCTGATAAATTTTTGCGCACCCTCGGTAAAGTCGGCTATAAAGGTGGACATCTCGCTAGGATTTACCGGCGCTTTGAAGCCTGGGAAGGCTTCTGCCAGCATCTCGGTTTGAACAGCACCAAGACACAATACATTAAAGGACCATCCCTTTTCTCCGAATTCTTCCTGTAAGCATTCCGTTAAAGAAGCCACCGCAGCCTTGCTCGAACTGTATGCAGATAACCCTGGAAACTTTTGCGCCCCCTGAAATCCCCCCATACTCGATATGTTGACGACATGAATGTCATCCGCAAATACCGACATGGCCTTTTGAATCAATTCGAATACGGAGAATACATTCACTTCATATACATGTCGAAGCTCAGAAGCCGATATTTCACCAAAGGGTTTATTGACCAATGCTCCTGCATTGTTAATCATATGAGAAATAGTGTAGCCTCTATCTACCAATGCCGAAATGAATTGATCCACCTGTGCAGGCTGACCTAAATCTACAACGGCACATTCCATACGATTGTCATTGCATTCCGCTTTTAACGCTTGCAACTTATCTTCTGATCGAGCTAAAGCGATTACATGATGGCCGCGCATGTGCATCTCCAATGCAAGAGCGTAACCAATACCTCTACTGGCACCGGTTATGAGTGTTACTTTGCCCATATATAATGGTATTTGTTCTGGATTGTTACTTGCCCCCTTTCAGAGCATCCACTTCGCAACCGCAGCTGCCGGTTGAACAACCTTTGCTGTTCTTTTTAGGGATAGCCATTTTGACGAGGGTCCATACCGCCCAGCCAACAATCAATACTACGATGATTTCTTGTACGCCCATCAGCTAAAGATTTGATAGGTTATTAAAGATACAACATATGCAAAGCCTGTCATGAATACGGCTTGGAAGATTGGCCATCTCCAACTGTTGGT
Source organism: Phaeocystidibacter marisrubri (assembly GCF_008933165.1). Classification (NCBI taxonomy): domain Bacteria; kingdom Pseudomonadati; phylum Bacteroidota; class Flavobacteriia; order Flavobacteriales; family Phaeocystidibacteraceae; genus Phaeocystidibacter; species Phaeocystidibacter marisrubri. The sequence continues at coordinate 195,676 of NZ_WBVQ01000001.1, read as the reverse complement.
TTCCTTCTTCACAATTGCGAATGTACTCATGCACTGCATCGCAAAAGCGTAGAACATCAAAAGTGACATTCCCACCGCTAAGGTGAAAAACGGTCCACCTGTGGTTTTGTTCTTCTCTGACGCCATGTACTCCATGACGGTCTTTTCATCTTCACTACCTACACTATAGATGGTAGCCATGGTTCCAACAAAGACTTCTCTCGCGGCAAATGAACTAATCAGCGCAATGCCCACTTTCCAATCATAACCCAAAGGGCGAATGCCCGGTTCGATAGCCTGACCAAGGTAACCGATGTAGGAATGTTCCAAACGGTAACTGCCTACCTTGCTTTCAAACTCTTCTGGAGATAAATCTACTTGAGCATATTCAGTACGAACGTATTGTTCGGCATCTGTAAAGTGATCATTCGGACCGTTACTGGCCATCACCCACAATACGATACTGATGGCGATGATGATTTTACCAGCATTAGTGACGAAGGCTTTGCCTTTCCCCCAAATGGTCAGCAAAACATTCTTATACAATGGAACGCGATAGGCCGGCATTTCCAAAATGAACTGAGATGTCTTTCTCGTAGGTATGAGTTTGCTCATCAACCAAGCTGAACCCAATGCCACTCCAAACCCGAGTAAGTACATAAACATTAGAACCAAACCTTGTAGGTTCACTCCAAAATACCGCTCAGATGGTATGACTAAGCCAATCAATACAGTGTAAACTGGTAGTCGAGCTGAACAGGTGGTAAAAGGAGTAACGAATATGGTGATCAATCGCTCTTTCCAACTCTCGATGTTTCGCGTAGCCATGATGGCGGGAATAGCACAGGCTGTACCACTGATCAGAGGAACCACACTCTTGCCACTTAATCCAAATCGACGCATCAATTTATCCATAAGGAATACCACACGAGCCATATAGCCCGTCTCTTCCATAAGGGTAATAAAAGTAAAGAGGATGAAGATCTGAGGAAGGAAAATGACCACTCCGGCCACTCCTGGAATAATTCCATCTGATATCAAGGATGTGAGTGCACCTGGCTCCATGGTCTCTTTTACCCAAATGCTCAATTCACTAAAAATGATATCGATCAAATTCATGGGCAATTCAGCCCAAGAGAAGATGGCCTGAAAAATGAGGAAAAGCAGAAACAAGAGGATGATCACCCCATAGACCTTGTGGGTGATGATTCGATCCAAGCGTCCGGTCCAACTTCTATCTTTCTCTGGAGAGACAGTAACTGCCTCCTTTAGGATATCATTAACAATCTTATATCGCTGAATGGTCTCTTGAATACGAAGACGTTTGGTGTCAACCTTCGTTCTCAAGTTCAACTGAAGAATTTCTTCAACTTTCAGTTTGTCGATATAATTCAGATCTTCTATTTGAGTAGCGACTAACCATGCGGCGTAATCACCATCCAAGCCCAATACTTGACGTGCACTCTCTGCATAATTGGGCGCTTTCTCTCGAACATCAAATACAGGAGCTCTAAATTCAGGAGCCAATTTGATGACCTCTTTCTTGAGAACATCAATTCCCTCTCCTTTTCGAGCATTGACTAGAACGACCTTGACACCAAAGTCACGTTCAATCTTTTCAACATCTATCTCAATTCCCTTACGGCGAACTTGATCGACCATGTTCAACACCAACAAAGTTGGCAAGCCCAAATCGAGTATTTGAGTAAAGAGGTAGAGATTTCTCTTCAGATTGGTTGCATCGGCAACCGCAACGATCGCATCTGGACGATCGGGGTTATTGGGTTCCGTCAGTGTACGGAGTACCACTTCTTCGTCAACCGACGAAGGATGCAAACTATAGGTACCGGGCAGGTCGGTGATTTCTGCAATTGATGTTTGATCGAGTTTGGAAAAACCCGATTTCTTCTCAACCGTAATACCAGGGTAGTTACTTACCTTTTGGTTTAGGCCTGTAAGTGCGTTAAAAAGTGACGACTTCCCTGTATTGGGGTTGCCGACCAACGCTACTTTCAAGGCCTTGCGACCTCCGATCATGCTACATGCTCTACAGAATCTTCCAACAGAATCAATGATGCTAGATCCCTACGGATTGCAATATGATAATCTGCCATGCGGAAGTAGATTGGTCCATTAAACGGAGCAACGTGTTTCACCTCAAGCTCAGTTCCAGGCAAGCAGCCCATCTCCAAAAGCTTTACTGGCAAGTCTTCAAGGCTGAACTCACGGATCACTCCACTCTCCCCAACTCTTAAGTCCGCTGCACTCTTAAATTTCATCCCGTTTATTTAGACTGATTTTAAAGTAATGCAAACATACTCAATATTTGGGTATTTAAACCATGACTTTTGGCAGGAATCTCGGAAAATTCTGAATCCTTTTGAAAGAAATAAAAAAGGCCGCTCCTTGCGAAGCGGCCTTTGTCTGAAAACAGTGTATTCTGTTAGAGAAGCATTGAAACAGGCTCCTCCATCATTTGCTTAAACGTCTGCAAGAATGCAGCTCCTTTCGCTCCGTCAACAACGCGGTGATCACATGATAGTGTCACTTTCATCACATTGCCTGGAACTACTTGACCATCCTTAACCACTGGCACTTGACGAATCCCACCAACGGCCATGATACAAGAATCAGGAGGATTCACAATGGCAGTGAATTCTTCAATTCCAAACATACCCAAGTTGGAAATGGTAAAGGTGTTTCCTTCCCAATCTGAAGGTTGCAGTTTTTTGTCTTTTGCCTTTTGAGCAGATTCGCGAACTTCTGCAGAGATCTGAACCAGACCTTTTGCATTGGCGTGACGAACTACTGGAACCAATAGACCTTCTTCTACAGCTACTGCGACTCCGATATTCACGTGGTCGTACTGACGAATGGAATCTCCCATCCAGCTAGAGTTAACCGCAGGGTGTTTTGTAAGTGCAACGGCCGCAGCTTTGATCACCAAGTCATTGAAAGAAACTTTAACGTCTCCTCTGTCATTGATGCGCTTGCGAGTAGCTACAGCATTGTCCATATCAATCTCAATAGTGAGGTAGAAATGTGGAGCAGTAAACTTACTCTCAGCTAGGCGACGAGCAATCGTCTTGCGCATTTGGGTAACCGGAATATCTGTATATCCTTCAGAAACTGCGAAAGAGTTAGAACTCGTAGAAGTAGAAGAAGACGAACTTGGAACAAAGCTGTCGATGTCGCGCTTTACAATTCTACCGCCTTCACCCGATCCCGAAACTTGGCTCAGAGAAATACCTTTCTCTTCTGCCATTTTCTTTGCCAATGGTGAAGCTTTCACACGAGAGTCGGATGAATCGGTAGCAACAGGAGCTGGACTCGGAGTCTCTTTTTCACCTGACTTTTCAGCTTCAGCGGGTTCCGCCTTTTCTTCTTTTGCTGATGATCCACCTTGCTCATTGAGGATGGCGTCTACATCATCTGAATCCGATCCGAGGATACAAAGAATATTGTCAACCGGAGCTGTCTCGCCTTCTTGAACGCCGATGTAGAGCAATTTCCCCTCTTGACCCGGGAATGCTTCAAAATCCATCGTTGCCTTGTCGGTTTCAATTTCCGCCAACAAGTCGCCTTCATTAACTTGATCTCCAACTTTCACATGCCACTTTGCAACCACCCCTTCTTCCATGGTGTCGCTCAAGCGAGGCATATTAATCACTACTGCCATAGGATAATTCTTTTGCCGATTGGCTTATTCGGTAATGAACGGATAATCTTCCTGAACGTAAATTCCCTCCCAAAGTTCATGTGCTTCTGGGAATGGAGATGCATCCGCGAAATCAACACATTCCTTCACGAGGTCTTTAACGCGTTGTTCGATTTCTGCAAAATCATCTTCTGTTGCCCACTTCTTCTTCTCGATGACATCTTTCACCGTGATGATTGGGTCGATTTTCTGGTACTCAGCCACCTCGTCTTTGGTACGGTAGTGCTGAGCATCACTCATAGAGTGACCTTTATATCTGTAGGTACGGATCTCCAAGAGGGTTGGTCCACCACCGCTCTTTGCACGATCGATAGCCTCTTGCATTTCCTCGTATACCACTTTTGGATCCATACCTTCTACTGGCTTACATGGCATTTCATAGCCTAAGCCCAACTTGTAGATATCCGTGTGGTTTGCTGTTCTTGCAACGGAAGTACCCATTGCATAACCATTGTTCTCAATGATGAAAATAACAGGTAGGTTCCACAACATCGCCAAGTTCATGGTCTCGTGGAAAGAACCCTGACGAACAGCACCGTCACCCATGTAACACAGCGTGACATTGTTGTCTCCTTTGTACTTGTCGGCAAACGCCAAACCTGCACCAAGTGGAATCTGACCACCTACAATACCGTGACCACCGTAGAAGTGATGTTCTTTGCTAAACATGTGCATTGAACCACCCTTACCACGTGATGTTCCGTCAACCTTACCCATCAATTCAGCCATAATCTTGCGTGGGTCAACACCCAAACCGATAGGCTGAACGTGGTTACGGTATGCCGTAATCATCTTATCTCCCTGCTCCATTGCGAGGAGGGCACCGGCCAAAACGGCCTCTTGTCCATTGTAGAGGTGTAGGAAACCACGAATCTTCTGTTGAATATACAAGGCAGCCGCCATGTCTTCAAACTTTCTCCAGAAGAGCATGTCTTCATACCACTTGAGGTATACCTCTTTTGTGAGCTTCTTCTTAGCCATGTTGTAGGATACTTTTCGAATGGCAAATCTAATACAAATAGAGTGGAACTCAGCCCAATCTGTCAGGTTCAAAAGAGAAAGGCAGAAGGTCTTTTACTGAATTAGATATCAGAACGTTACCTTCATCATCCGCCATAATCACGCGAATTGGGCCCAATTGACGGTTCTCAGATTCGACCATAACTTGCCTACACGCTCCGCAACTTGCCGCTGGAATAGCCCCATGACGAGAGGTGATTATAGCCAAGGTTTGGACTTCACTTTCAGGATAGACTGCACCTGCATGAAACAAGGCCACTCGTTCGGCACAAAGGCCAGACGGATAGGCGGCATTCTCTTGATTGCTCCCGGTTACAATTGTACCGTCAGACAACTGCACGGCTGCTCCTACCTTATAACGAGAGTAGGGAGCGTATGCACGCTCCCTACTTTCTTTTGCTTTCAATATCAAGGTACGATCTGCACTACTCAACTCACTCATGTGACCCGAGTGAAAGGTTGCAGACCATTCGTGATTCTTCATTAATTCGTCGCTGAGTTCAAGTCAACTGTCAATGTAAAACGCAAAGTATTTTCCAATGGAGATCGCACAGTTTGGTTCGCAGGGAACAAATAACTGAAGTCAAATCCAAGGGTATTGTATCGAATTCCAACACCTGCAGTGAAGTACTTACGGTTTCCTTTGTTCACGTGCTCGTATTGGTAACCCGCTCTCACCGCAAAGATGTGATCGTACCAGTATTCAACACCTAGGTTATACATGTTTTCTTGCCAGAATTCATCCCAACCATTTGGCTTTGCATTTGGGTTGAACGATTGCATAATGCCCGCAATAACGCCCACATTATCATCTTCACCTGCTACAATTTCTCCTGTGTTCTCATCGTACTCTGGAGGAGTAGGGATCAATAAACGGTTTACATCTACATACGCTGTGAATGAGTTGTACTCATCCATCTGGTATTCGTAACCCGCACCTAGACGAAGGTTGGTAGGAAGGAAGTCTTCAGCTCCACCATCGCTGTAGCTAATCTTAGCACCAACGTTGGTAATGGCAAGACCACCTAACCATCGCCCCTTCTGACCATCAGGCAAATTCATCAGGCGACCTCTGTAGTAAAGAGAAAGGTCGGTACTTACAGATTGTCCGGGGCTGTTTTGTAATCCTTGAACAACTTGTCCTTGCGTAAGGTCAGAGAAAATATATCGAAGGGCGATACCTGTAGACCAGTTATCTGACAATTTCAGTGCATAACCAAAGTCAACCGAGAACTCGTACGGATTGTACACTCCCTGTTCGGTACCATTTTCATCTCTAAACGTGATATTTCCCAACGAGAAATAACGAAGGGATGCTCCGATGGCCTGCTTGTCGTCGAGTCCCATTGCGAAGCTCACATAAGACAGGTCGATGTCTGGAACCAGTTTATTCAGCCACGGCGTATAGCTCAATGACAAATCTACTTTTCCATCACCGATGAAGGCTAGTTTGGAGGTGTTCCAGAACATGGCATTTGCATCCACTTCTGTTGCCGCTCCAACGTTGGCCATACCACCCTGACGAGCATCTGGTCCAATTGCAAGTACTGGAACTGCAGATGAAACGACATTCGGATCTCCAAAAGCTGACGTCTGAGCGTGTGCACTAACTCCAGCTCCAAGTATTAAAATGCCTGATAATAGGCTGCTAATCTTCATGTGTAATTCTAGATTGAGGATACAAATATAGGTGGTTAAGTTGGAAGACTATCGAAGGTACACCAATCGTTCACTTAGCTGCGCTTCACTTCCGTCTGCCTTGGAACGAACAACTAACCTAAAAACGTATACACCGGATGAAACTTTTGCTCCGGATCCCGTTGTAGCGTCCCATGTCATATCCAAGGTTCTGTTTCCCTCTGGGTTTAAAGTTTTCTGTTGCGAATGAACAATTCTACCACTCATATCCATGATATGCAACTCTACATCCAATTCTTCTCCTTGACGGTTGTGCTCAAAACTGAAAGTAGTCTGATCTGTAAAAGGATTCGGGTAGTTGAATAATTCTCCAATAACGAGGTTATCTCGATCCGCAACCACAAAGTTTACGGTGGCCTCACTCACATTATTCATCACATCCCAAACGCGAACCATCAAGGTATGTCTGCCATTGCTCAAGTTAAAGAACGGATAATTCACAACTCCAGAAATGTAGGTGTCTACATCTGCTTCGTAGTAAGCATTTAGCTTAAAGGTATTGCTTTCATCTCCGTCTAGAACACCTACTATATCATGACCTAGTCCATTTCCAACTACATTAATTCCCGAAGAATCCGTCAGCAATGCAAGTCCGATAGGATTTTCATCTGTTGTCCCTCCAGAAATGAAGTTGGTATCGTTCATGAAGAGTCGGATACGAGGCCCCTCTGTATCGACAAATGGAGCATTTCCTAAGCCTCCAACTACGATATTCTTGTCGGCACCCATGGCATCCGTTACATCATTCTCTGCATAGAATGATATTTTGGCATTTCCATAGGCAAAATTGATATCGCGAGGTACAATAAATTCGGTGGACCAAAGTCCATTTTCCACCGTAACAAGACCTTTGTAAATGATATTCTCTTGCTGAGAAAAAGGAACAATAACACCTACTCCGTCATTGCGCTTTGTTTCTCGCTCCACCGGTTTATCAAATACAGTAAGTGACAATTCCCCGTTGAAATCAGAATAAAAAGCCCCAGAGCTTCGGTTGATTCGTCCGCTGAGAGTTACCAATTCACGAGCTTTTATCGTGTCGAGTGCCGTGTTGACATCCACGCCATTCAAACTGTCCAATACCACTTGGTGAATAGGTATGTTCAATCGAATCGCTGGATCGCCGATCAAACTGAACCGAACCCTATCTCCATCAGTTACACTATTCTTCGCGTTGAGCACCACTTCCCCCAAGGTTGGGTATCCATTTTGCCCCTCCTCAAACAGTTGTTCTGACACGGCTCTGTTCAATGCAATGGCCCCCGGAACAAACACCACGCGAGTGGTTGAAATCAAAGCGATGGCTCCTCCGCCTCTCTTCAAGTAAAGTTGCTCACCTGCCGAGGTTCTAAACGGATCGTCCAAACGAGTGAATTCGCATGTGATGGTTATGAATAGCGGCAACTTCAAACCATTGGACCAATTATCGATATCTGCTAGCTGTAGTAATCGTTCAGAAGACCACCCCACTTCTCCTCCGTGCCCCGTGTAGGAAGTCACTAAATTTCCGCGCTGTACGGAACGGTAAAGCGCATCGCGTGCTTCAGGATAAGATTGACTACCCGAAGAACTCGTTTGGGTATAACTGTCGGAATAAATCTTCTCAATATTGAAAGCTGGATAGGTAGTATCTACAATGGAAGCCACGTATTCGGGTTCTTGTGTAAGTACCGTTTCCCATGCTTCATCCGCATCATCCGACACAAATGCCAAACGATTTCTCCAATCACCAAAAGATTCTGGAGCGGTTTTATAATCGATGATCTTCGATACGGCAACTTCTGCTTCTGCTTTGGATTTGACAGGCATTCTTCCAATCATCACATCCAAATTTTCCACGCTCACGTTCACCCCATCATTATCTCCCACACAAACAAAATAATCGTCGGTCATAAAGGATGAATACAGCGAGTTTGAATTGACAGACTCATAAATAGGAACGAAATTTTGCTTATTCGGAACGCGATCCTTGTAATCGTAGGAAGCATCGCCCATCAATAACACGTAATCCAGAGGATCTGCATTTCTCTTGTAAAGCATGCGAATGAAATCGCGGATAGCAGTGATGTCTTGAGCGCCACATGAGAACTCATTGTACACTTGCTGAGGAGTCACAACCACAGTGGTAAGTCCATCATATTGAACGTGGAAATCAGCTAAGCGAACGGCTTCGTCGTAGAACTCAGGATGTGAAATGATCACCATATCCACATCGTCTATACCGTGTAAGTCTTGATTGGCAACCTTTTCCATTTTGCCTGGAGACATAGCATCACCCGGACGATATACGGCAAAGGTTCGAAGTGAATCACCATGTGAGCGCCATTCTCCATTAACACCTCTTGCTGGCATGAACGGACGAATTGGATTGGTAACATCCCAAACCCATGCGGAGTTATCGCTCAATGTATATTGAACCACACTAGCGGTAGCTATGGATTGCAAGTCGCGAGCGATGAATCCTCCCGTCGAATATATCCAACTTCTTCGAGCTTGAACAGAGATATAATCGAGATAAGCAGAAGAGGACGTACTCTGCCCTCTATTGTAATTTACGGTTAGGTCAATGTTCGTATTCGGACTTGAAAACTTCACTTGGGAAGCCGCCGTTGTAAATTCGATGGAAGAAAAAATAGGGGAAAACGTACTCACTAATTGAGTCGTTCCATTCTCCACATATTCCAAACGTGTACCCGAAACGGGTGAACTTGCTGCTCCTCGCGCTAAAAGCGTGACATCTTCAGTAAGAACGCGATTGGGAAACGAAAAGTTGAATGTTCGGCTAAGATTGAAGTCAAACACTTCGCCGTACCACTCTCTCCCCGTTCCGGTGATGTTACGCTCATCCAATTCGTGGAACTGAAGCTCATCAAAACCTGTAGAAGTAGTCGTTGCCGCTCCACCTGTCCAAGGTTGAGTTTCAACGCGAATACCCGTCACTTGTGAGTTTACCGTAGCATACACATACGACCTCTCCGAATATTCATTGTAATCGTGCTGAAGGCGATCATTGCTAACGTTGTAATCAATACTATGTGGGCCTTCTGCGTAGAAGTAAACCATATCATTCGCATCCAGTACATTATCCCCACCATCTTCGATATGGATCGCTATTTGCGCCAAGTCATCGTATCGAAAATCAGAAATTCGCTGAGGGAGTTTACCACCTGGATTGTGATAGAGCTGCAATGCGCTGGTTGGTTCACCCACAATTGACAATCCACCTGAAGACAAATCTGAAACTTTTACACGATGGAGACCTGATTCCGCAATGGGCATTCGAACCCATGAACCATTTGCCAATACGGAATGCGCTGCCCAGTTGTTGGTTTTGAAAGAATAAGTCTCTTCGGGTTCTGTGATCGCCACGAGATCGAAAGAAACCAACTTCTCCACGCGTCCAGATTGAGGATTGATGCGGAATGGAATAAATCTGTAATTGATGGTCGCACTTTCAGGATCGTAGGACTGCGTGATTTCAGAATTCTCTATCGATGAAATCCACCCCGGTTGAAAAGCTTTCAATTCTTCCGAAGTCAATTCACTGTAAACTGGAAAAAGAAGCTCCAAATGCGACTTAGAAGCAACAGGCAAAGAATAAGAACCCGAAACGTTGGGCATAGGTGAACCGTTGTAGGATGCACCTTCAAATGTCAAATACACGACAGGTTCTTCGCCGCCAATATACTCCGACACTTGCCATTCTAGTTTGTGTTTCTGTCCTATTGCGAAGAAGGACAAAACGAAGGCTAACAGCGTTAGTATAGGTTTCATTGAGTGAGCTTTAGGTGACCTGATAACGCACTCAACCATGGATTCGTATGTATTGTTTTGACTCAAATGTTAAATGTTAAGACGACATATTTACGATTTAGTCGCCGTTACAATTTGTAAATTTAGGATATTGCAGCACGAAAGTAACCTTCTTATACATACGATATACGTCGGAAGACCTTTCAACGTTGCTTATTTAGGAGCACTTCTAATTGTTGTCCGAAAATCCCGACAGTTGAGAAGTGCTGTTAAATTTGTTGTATAATTGTGTTTCGAAAACTCGCGGCTCAATGAACCGAACATCGGCTCGAATATTATTCTTCGCACTCCTGACCAGCGTATTTGCATACGGGCAGGATCCGCATTTCAGTCAGTTCTATGCAAATAGTCTGTACTTGAACCCTGCATTTGCAGGTGTGGATCGTTGTCCTAAACTGTCGTTGAATTACAGGAATCAGTATCCTACTCTAGGTGTTTATGAAACTTTCTCTGGATCGTACGATCAGTACGTGAACGGGCTTAACGGGGGACTAGGTGTTCTCGTTATGCGTGATGAGGCTGCTCAAGGGGCGCTCACACTTACCGAAGCGAGTGTAGTTTATTCGTACCACCTTTCTTTGAGTAGAAAATTCCAATTGTTGGCTGGTTTCCAAGCTACCTTTAGACAAAGAGGTTTGGATTTCAACGCACTGACCTTCCCTGATCAGATTGATCAGTTCTATGGTTTTGTTCGTCCAACGAATGAACTTCCACCTGATCAACCGACTACTTCACATGTAGACATTAGCGTTGGTTTGATTGGATATGGTAAAGGGTACTACTTCGGTGCTGCCGTTCATCACCTCACAGAACCGAACGAGGCATTTTACACCGACAGTAAACTTCCGAGAAAATACACCTTACATGGTGGTGCATCCATTCCTGTTGGGCACAAAAGACTACACAACAGTACGCAGAGTTATTTGATTCCAAACTTGGTGATTCAGCAGCAAGGGAACATTGGTCAAGTAACTATGGGCGTGTCATTTAACCGCTCATTCATCACAGGTGGATTGGCCTATCGCAACAGTAACACCAACCCTGATGCAATCGTAGCGATTATCGGTTTCACACCTCCTGATTGGCCATTCAAATTCGGTTACAGTTACGACTTTACTGTATCGGATTTTGGTGGAGCTTCAAATGGTGCACACGAAATCTCCCTTTCTTATCGTTTTGATTGTCGTAGAAGACCAAGTCGTGCGGAAGCATTGAAGTGTCCTACATTCTAAAAAAGCAGAGAAACACCGAGCATATGAAACTAGCAAAAATGCAAAACTATGTGCCTATTGCAGCTCTCGCTGCCCTGATGGCATCTTGTGGATCTGAAACTTCAAACACCACTGGAATGGCATACAACGACACCGACAACGGTGGATTTGATGTCAATCTGGATTACGACGGTCAGCAAACAGGGCCAGGTCTTGTCTTCGTTGAAGGCGGTACTTTCGTAATGGGTCAGGTTGAAGAAGATTTCATCAAAGACTGGAACAACGTTCCTCGTCGAGTTACTGTTTCTTCTTTCTACATTGATGAAAACGAGGTAACTAACGTAGACTACCGCGAGTACCTTTATTGGCTACACCGCGTTTACGATCAAGATTACTTCCCTGAGATTTATCGTTCAGCATTGCCTGATACGCTTGTTTGGCGCGATCCTTTGGCGTACAATGAAATGTACGTGGAGAATTACTTGCGTCACCCTGCTTATAACTTCTATCCAGTTGTCGGTGTTAACTGGATTCAAGCTACTCGCTATTGCTCATGGCGTACAGACCGTGTTAACGAACAGATTTTGATCGATGAGGGTATCCTCAACGAAGCCAATGATCAATTGGATGGTGATCACTTCAACACAGAAGTTTACCTCTATCGTCCAGGTAGCCGTTTCACTGCTCAAGACAAAAAAGGACTTCCTGATCTTTCTCCTAACAGCGCGAACGGTGACGCAGGTCGTCCAGCTCGTATCGAAGACGGTATTCTTCTTCCGAAGTACCGCCTACCAACAGAAGCTGAGTGGGAATACGCAGCATACGCTAATGTTGGCGCTCGTGTATACGACCGTTCAACTGACGAGAACAAGTACACTTGGAACGGATCTAGCATGCGTAACCCAAGCGACGATGAGCGTGGTGACATGCTTGCCAACTACAAGCGCGGTCGTGGTGACATGATGGGTCGCGGTGGTTGGTTGAATGACCAAGCTGACATCACTATGCAAGTTCGCTTCTACCCACCTAACGACTTCGGTCTTTACGATATGGCGGGTAACGTTTCAGAATGGGTGATGGATGTCTACCGTCCAATGACCTCTACAGAAGTAACTGACCACAGATCTTTCCGTGGTAACGAATACGAAACATTCGACAAGAACTACCAAGACCTTGGTATGCTTGAGCCACTTATGGAAATCCAGTGGGAAACAGATGAGAACGGTGATAGCGTAATCGCTCGTCTTCCAGGTCAGCTTCCTACACGTGCGGTTTCTCAAGAAGAAAACCTCGACCGTCGCAACTACCAGTACAGCGATTACCGCAACTACTTGGACGGTGATGTTCAGTCTTCAATCTACTACGACGAAGCACCACCTGAAGGTGAAGCTCCAATGTACGACTACTCAGAAACTACTTTGGTAGGTAACACTACTCGAGTATACAAGGGTGGTAGCTGGAAAGACCGTGCATACTGGTTGAGCCCAGGTACACGACGCTTCCTTGAAGAAGATCAAGCTACGGATGACATCGGTTTCCGCTGTGCAATGGATCGCGTAGGTTTCCAAAACCAAGATCCAGATCGCGAAAAGCGCCACACTCCGCCTAGCCGTCACAACTTCCGTCGTTACCGTATGTGATTGAGAAGTGAATAAAATATCAGAAAGGTCGTCCGTTGGGCGGCCTTTTTTTATTGCCAATACTTTTACTTTGCGATATGCTTGAAGAACTCTACCAAACGTATCTAACGTGCTCGGGTGTAAGCACAGATACTCGTGCAATTGAACGCGGAAACATCTATTTCGCTCTGAAAGGACCTTCCTTTAATGGAAACCTATTTGCCTCTCAAGCCATAGAAGCTGGAGCCATTGCCGTGGTAGTAGATGAAGATGTGGAGGTACCAGAAAGTGCACTCGTCTTTCAAACTATTGATGTACTCACCACGCTTCAAGATTTAGCGAGACATCATCGAACCCAATGTTCAAATACGACATTTATTGGATTGACGGGTAGCAACGGAAAGACCACCGCGAAAGAGCTCATGAAATCCGTTCTATCCACCTCCTTTAGAACTCATGCTACTTTTGGTAATTTAAACAACCACATCGGCGTTCCCCTTACCCTGCTTCGCATGCCTGTGGATACCGAAGTGGCCATCATTGAAATGGGCGCCAACCACCGTGGTGAAATAGAACTACTGAGTGGGATTTCACTTCCCAACTACGGCTATATCACAAATTTCGGCAAGGCCCACCTTGAAGGTTTTGGAGGCATTGAAGGCGTAATTAAAGGAAAGAGTGAACTCTATGCTCGAATGAAAGAGATCAACGGCACTTGCATCGTGAATGGCATGGATGAACTTCAACTCGTGCAGAGCAGTGAGTGTAACCGTATTGTGTATGGCTCGAAACAAAGCGAGTACCCCATGGAGTATAGCGAGGTGAACTACCCAGCACAGGTGAGATTCAACGGCAATGACTACCGCTCACAACTTACGGGAAGCTTCCATACTGCGAACATTGGTGCAGCGATTGCCATCGGTAAAATACTAGGCGTGAGCGAAGCTAACATTGCTTTGGGGATTCATTCTTATGCGCCTGAAAACAATCGCTCACAATGGACGAAAACCAACACTAATCGAGTAATGCTAGATGCCTACAATGCCAATCCCTCTAGCATGTTGGCCAGCTTGAAGAGTTTTATTGACGAGGCGGCAACTCCTCGCATTGTCATTATTGGCGATATGTTTGAACTTGGAGAGGCTTCTGCTGAAGAACATCAACTCATTGTTGACTATCTGAAACAAAAAGAGGGAACCAATGCGATACTTGTAGGCGAACACTTCTCTGCTACGGATCACGAATCAATGCTGTCTTTCACCACAACCGAAAGGTGTGAGAATTACCTGAAAGAGAACCCTATTACCAATAGCTCTATACTATTAAAGGGTTCCAGAGGCATGCACCTCGAAACCCTTTATCCGTATTTGTAGAACGTCGTTTGGCGCTTACATTCTATATCTCAAGCCAAATGTCAAACCCGCACCATAAGGAGTTTCTGTAGGGCGATTGGCCTTTTCAATCATAGGTGTAGTAAAGTAGCGGAATTGAGCACTGGCGATTACCGACCAATGATCAGTTAAATGAAATGCACCTCCCACTTGAATAGCCACAGACCACATGTCAGAATTGGCCTGTTCCGTCAAATCTTCATTCAAATTTTCTCCAGAAATTGAGGTGCTTTCCTGATAAGTTACAAGCTTATTGTAAGCGATAGGAATCCAAATCTCCAAAGAGTACACATCGTTCATCGGTGTTGAAAAACCTATACGCAGTGGGAAGGTGTTATACACCCCATTCACCTTCAAATTAACCGAAGAAGTATCCCCGTTGTAATAGTACTTATACTTCTCTAGGGTATAGTTGATGGTTGTTTGTCCGGCACCTACACCAAGGCGAAGACTACTATTGATATTGAAATTCACATAACCTCCCCAATTGTAACCAAAACCTCCTGAGGCTGGAAAGTTGTCCTTATCATAGTTGCTATTCGCGTCTGCATTATTCAGAGCAAACAACCGACGATGTGTGTACAACGGGTCGAAGTGAATCCCGAAACTTGCATAGTGCTTCTCGATATCAGAATCGGTGTAATAGACCTTGTCTGGCTGAGCCATACCGACCCAACTTGAAAGAATCATGCAACCCAGAAGTAAGAGATGTGTGAGATGTTTCATAAATCAAATATAAGACTTAGCCGCTTCGAAAGCAGCTTGAATTCCTCCGGCATCTTTCCCTCCTGCAGTTGCGAAGAATGGAGCTCCACCGCCTCCCCCTTTCACATGCTTGGCAATTTCACGAACGATAGAACCCGCATTGAGTCCTTTATCTTTCACCAATGCATCAGAAATCAAGAGGTGAAGTTGAACTTTCCCATCTCCTTCTGTAGCGAGTAACATGAACAAGTCGTTGTTCTTAGCCTTGAGTTGGAATGCCATGTCTTTGATAGCTCCAGCGTCCAAGTCTACCTTTTGAGCGATAAAACGAACTCCGTTTACCACCTCAGCGGCCTTCAATAAATCTTCCTTGAGGTTTCCAGCCATCTCTTTCTGAGCTGCCTCTAAAGCCTTCTTCAAGTCGGAATTTTCTGCCTTCATCGACTTTACAGCAGCCAATGGATCGGATGCCTTAAGCTCTGCTTGAATGGCGTGAAGCTTGTCAATCTGATCGCGAAGCCACTGATCGGCTGCCTCTGAAGTAAGAGCTTCAATTCTGCGTACACCAGCTGCAACCGCTCCTTCTGAAACGATCTTGAAGAAACCTATTTGACCCGTAGCACTGACGTGTGTTCCGCCGCATAGCTCAATGCTTGATCCGAATTTGATAGCGCGAACTGTATCGCCATACTTCTCGCCAAATAGAGCCATAGCTCCCATGTCCTTCGCATCTTCCATGGCAATATTGCGGAATTCTTCCAATGGTAGGTTCTGTCGAATCTTGCCGTTCACCAAATCTTCTACTTGGCGAATTTCACTTTCTGATACTTTTTGGAAGTGAGAAAAGTCAAAGCGAAGATGCTCTTCGTTCACCAAGCTTCCCTTTTGTTCCACATGCGTCCCCAAGACCTCACGCAGCGCTTCGTGCAAGAGATGAGTCGCACTGTGATTATTAGCCGTGAGTCTGCGCAAGTCGGACTCCACCTCAGCCTTAAGTGCCGATTCAATTCGTTCAGGCAATTCATCTACATAGTGCAGAATCATACCCGTTTCCTTCTTCGTATCCCAAACGCGAATCTTTTCATCGCCGGCAGAAAGCCAGCCCTTATCGCCTACTTGTCCGCCACCCTCAGGATAGAAAGGTGTGTGGTCCAACACTACTTGATAGAAATTCTTCTTCGTTGTGCGAACCTCTCTATATTTTGCCACATGAACTGTAGAATCTAATCGATCATACCCGATAAATTCTTCACGTGCATCTTTTCGAATTTCAACCCAATCATCGGTTGACATCTTTGTTGCCGCTCTTGATCTGGATTTCTGCTTTGCCATCTCCTCATCAAAACCAGCCTGATCCAAATCCATTTCTTTCTCGCGAAGAATGAGACTGGTAAGATCCACAGGAAATCCAAAGGTGTCGTATAGTTCAAAGGCCTTCGCGCCATCAACCACCTTTCCTTGGGTTTGCGAAATGATATCATCTAGACGCTTCAATCCTTGCTCCAACGTGCGAAGGAAAGCCGATTCCTCTTCTTGAATCACACTTTCAACCAATGTTCTCTGACTTCTGATTTCAGGGAAGAATTCTCCCATTTCACGGTCGAGAACATCCACCAATTTGAACATAAACGGCTCGTTCATATCCAATACGCTATAGGCGTATCTCGTCGCACGGCGCAAAATTCTACGGATAACATAACCTGCACCGTTGTTTGAAGGCAATTGACCGTCTGCTATTGCGAAGGCAATAGCTCGAATGTGATCGGCTATTACGCGCATGGCCACCAAGCTCTTGTGGTCACGTGTTTTCACCACACCTGAATGTTTCTCAATTTCCGAGATGATCGGTGTAAACACATCCGTATCGTAATTGGAACGTACGCCTTGAATAACCATACACAGGCGTTCAAAACCCATTCCTGTATCTACGTGTTGTGCTGGAAGTCGCTCTAGTGATCCATCAGCTTTGCGATTGAACTCCATGAATACGAGATTCCAAATCTCAACCACCTCTGGGTGATCCATATTCACAAGTGACTTTCCATCTACCTTATCGCGGTCTTCTTGTGGACGCAAATCAAAGTGGATTTCCGAAGAAGGCCCACATGGACCTTGGTCACCCATCTCCCAGAAGTTGTCTTTCTTGTTTCCGTTCAAGATTCGATCTTCCGAAACCCACTTCAACCAGTATTTGCGAGCATCATCATCCGAAGCGAGACCTTCGCCTTCATCTCCCTCAAATACGGTAATGTAAATGCGGTCCTTATCGAGTTTGAAAACATCCGTCAGTAACTCCCATGCCCAAGCAATGGCGTCTTCTTTGAAGTAATCGCCAAAACTCCAGTTGCCCAACATCTCAAACATGGTGTGATGATAGGTATCATGACCTACCTCTTCCAAGTCGTTGTGCTTTCCCGAAACACGCAAACACTTCTGTGAATCTGCCACACGAGGGGCAATGGCCTCTGCATTACCCAGAAAGGCGTCTTTGAATTGATTCATCCCGGCATTGGTAAATAGCAAGGTTGGATCATTCTTGATGACAATAGGTGCAGAAGGCACAATAGTGTGAGCTTTGGACTTAAAATAGTCCATGTAAGCCTGGCGAATCTCTTTAGCAGTCAACATTCTAACTTTGAATGGGTTGAGCAATTATCCAATATCACAGGTTGAAAAATAGAGATGATCACCTCTATTACATTCATTACAAGTGATGTAATATGCAGCAAAAATAGGAAAAGACAAGCCGATGACGAAGGTTGAAACCCACAAGGATTTGAGTTCTTCAAACAAAACCAAAAGAAGGAGAAAGATGAAATCTCTCCTCTTGATCTTCTCCATCACACTAAACCTTATTCTAGGTTCGTTAATCGCCATAAATTCAACCACCACCGCATTCCAAAAAACCCTGTATCAGCAAGAGATAGAACGAATGCATCAACAAATCTATGAGCTTAATTCTCGACTCATTAAGGTGAATGAATTATTAATAGCCAACAGCGAGAATGACACTTTATATCAACTCATTTTCGACGAGGCGATCGAGTAGATATAGGTAACGGACTACAAGATTCCCTGGCCCCGTCTCAAAAAAGTTAACTTTGCAATGCATACCTCCGTCTTGAATTGACATCGATGCATATAAACTCAGAAAAGCAATATGGCGAAAGTCAAATATTACTATGATCCAAGAACGCTGTCTTATCGAAAGATAGAGCGCACGTGGAAAGACAAACTGAGAAATACCGGTGTATTCCTAGCTTCTGCTTTTTTGTTTGGCGTTCTCTTGTTTTTTGCTGCGGATAACATCATTGATTCCCCGAAAGAAAAACGCCTAAAGCGCGACCTCAGCAATATGGAATTGCAATATGAGGATTTGAACAGAAGGATGGAGGAACTCGCTGATGTGTTGGATGATATTGAATACCGAGACGACAACATTTATCGCGTGGTATTTGAAGCTGAACCGGTTCCGAAAGAGGTTCGCAATTCGGGTTTTGGCGGTGCGAATAGATACGAGGCTTTGGAAGGATATAGTCACAGCGACTTACTCATTCAAACCACCGCAGAGCTCGATCAACTCACCAAGCGCTTAGTGGTACAGAGTAGATCATTTGACGAAGTGATGGAATTGGCTAGAGACAAGGAATCTCTTCTCGCGGCTATTCCAGCAATCCAGCCTGTGTCCAATCAAGATTTGAGAAGAATTGCCTCGGGTTTTGGTTATCGCATCCACCCCATATACAAGGTTCGTAAGCTGCACACCGGACTCGACTTTTCAGCTCCAACAGGCACGCCGATTTACGCAACTGGCGACGGCAAGGTAACTGTCGCGAGAACGCGTAACGGCTCCGGCTATGGCCGATATGTTCAAATTGATCACGGCTTTGGATACGAAACACTTTATGGTCACATGAACCGAGTAGTGGTTCGAAGAGGTCAGGAAGTAAAACGCGGTGACATTATTGGATATGTTGGAAACTCGGGCCGATCTACCGCTCCTCACTTGCATTATGAAGTAATTCGAAACGGGAGCAAAATCAATCCGATCAACTTCTTCTATAACGATTTGTCGCCAGAAGAATACGATGAATTGATTGAGATCAGCTCACGCAGTAATCAGTCATTCGACTAATTACCGCACTCTCAAATTTTGTCCAATTCGAATAATGGAGTTTCTCGAAATTCCATTTAGTCGACAAATGGAAGAAACCGAAGTATGGTATCTTCTAGCCAAGGCGGATAAGGTTTCACCTGAGCGAACTCGGTGATATCTACGAGCGCGCATTTCCTTCTTGTAGGAGAACACATCACTAGTAATGTCCATCTCTTTCGAAATCAATTCACCTGTTTCAAAATTGATGACCTCTTCAGGATTGATCGCATTACCAAGATATCTCACCTCAAAATGTAGATGTGGTCCCGTAGACCTTCCTGTAGATCCACCCAAACCAATGGCCTGACCTGAGCGAACGTATTGATTAGTATCTACTAGAAACTTGGACAAGTGGGCGTAGTAAGTTTCTACTCCATTGTAATGACGAATCACAACGAGATTGCCATAGCCCCCGCGGTTGTATTGTGCATATCTGATCTTACCGTCAAATGCCGCATAAATTGTGTCCCCTGTACTTAACTTCAAGTCAACACCATAGTGGTAGCGCGACCCTCTCCAACCAAACTTGCTTCGCAACTGTCCATTCATAGGCAATTGAAAACTTCCATGGCGACGATCTACCCAGTTTAGGTGAATGGTATCTTCTGAAAGTGAGAGGTCAATCGAATCGACGTGGCACTCGTGATTGTCCCACTCCCATTGAAAAACAGAAAGTTCTTCTAGGAAATAATCAAACGAAGGAGTGAGCGGCTCTTCTTCCAGTGTAGCGGGAGCCAGCTCCGCAAATTCGCGATATTGCGAAAAGCCCGTCAACGAAAGAGCGAGGCTTAATAGTGTTAGTGTCTTTTTCAAGTGCTTCCCGATTGGTCTGTTGATTGCAAATATCGCAAAAAGATGATTGAGTCGTTTTTGGCCTTCGCCAACGAAAAGTTAATTTCGCTGGGTTCTATTCCTTCAACTTACACACGTTCAAGAAATAGCGTAACTCATTACATTCCAGCATGAAAGATTGGTTAAATCACAAGAGTTTTTGGGCGCTACTGGCAGCAGTGTTCTTCCTTCCATTTTTAGGTGGTGTCCACTTGTTCGACTGGGATGAGATCAATTTTGCCGAGCTAGCGCGTGAAATGGTCGTTTCTGGAGATTGGCTAAAGATGCAAATCAACTATGCCGAATTTACTGAAAAACCGCCCCTTTTCTTTTGGTTACAAGCGAGTTCTATGGAACTCTTTGGAATAGGTGATTACGCCGCACGCTTCCCAAACGCCTTGCTCGGCATCCTGGTGCTTCCCGCTCTATACCGGTTGGGTTCATTTTTGGTGGATCAGAAATTCGGGATACTTTGGGCGCTTTCGTGGTTCGGCAGCACACTCCCCTTCCTCTATTTCAAAAGTGGAATTATTGATCCGTACTTCAACTTCTTCATCTTCACGGGACTTTTATTCTTGATTCTCGCTTCATGGGTGGGAAAAGAAGATGGAGTACAATTCAGACTCTCCAAAACAGCCATGCTATGGATAGGAGGTGCAGCAATCGGACTCGGCATACTCACCAAAGGACCTGTTGCCTACCTCCTTGTATTCCTCACTACGGCCGTTTACATCTTAGTTAAACGGGGAAAAATGCCCGTTAAGCTGATTCAATTCATCGGCTTTTCTGCGGTTGCACTCCTAACGTTTGCTCTGTGGTTTGCCGTTGATTTTCTCTTTAGGGGTCCCGATTTCCTCATTGAATTCACCATTCGTCAGTGGGAACTTCTAACAACCGGGGATGCGGGACACAGCGGTTTCATCGGCTATCACTTTGTGGTGTTGTTCTTCGGTTGTTTCCCTGCCAGTATTTTCGCCATTCAATCTCTCCGCAAGGCCGCTGATCTTCCTGGTCATCTACGCGATTTCCAACTCTGGATGATCATCCTATTTTGGGTCGTGTTGATTCTGTTCAGTCTGGTTGGAACCAAGATCATTCACTACAGCTCTATGGCTTATTACCCGATCACTTTCCTATCGGCAGTGAGTATCTGGCGCGTCGTTCGTGAAAAGCGCTCCTATGCCAAGTGGTGGAACATTGGGTTGGGGTTAGTTGGCCTTATCATGGTGGCTGTGAGTTTGGCTTTGCCTTACCTCGGCATGCATCCCGACAAACTCATTCCGCTACTTTCTGCCGATCCTTTTGCACAAGCCAACATGAATGCGGAGGTGAATTGGAGTGCCATCGACTATTTGCCGGGGTTGATAGCCATGGCTGTGTTGGCGGGATACTTTGTTTACAGAAAGAAAAACTTCAACGCCTCTATAAAGATCCTTTTCTTCGGGAATGGGGTTTGGGTTTTCGCGGCGCTAATCTTCTTTGTAGCCAAAGTGGAAAGCATTTCTCAACGCGCTAACGTCTCATTCTTTGAAGGCTGTGTGGGAGAGGAAGTATACGTCACCACCTACGGGTACAAATCCTACGTACCTTGGTATTATGGCCGCATTCAACCGCATCAAAACGAAATGGCAACAGATGGAAAATGGCTGCTCTATGGAGAAACCGATCGTCCCGTGCGGATTTCAGTAAAAATCAACAAGGTTGAAGAGTTTGAAAGACGGGTTCCAGACGCCGTACTTCTCTATGAAAAGAATGGGTTCTACTTCTTCGAACGCCCAGCGTTGAGTAAGTAAGAAGGCTTCACCAATCCCCATTTAGCCAAGCGGTATTGCATGCTCACCTTCAGCACGCCCAATCCGTAGATAGAACTGCGCTTGAGGTTGATGCTACTGGCCTCTTCAAAGTATTTAGTTGGACAAGTAATTTCTCCAATTTCAAAACCTTTGTAGAAGATTTGAGCCAACATTTGATTATCGAAAACGAAGTCATCTGAATTCACATTGTAATCTACAGACTCAAGCACTTCTCTAGAGAAAGCGCGATAACCCGTGTGGTACTCCGATAATTTCTGACTCATCAAGATATTCTGGAAAAGCGTCAGCAAGCGGTTCGCTACATACTTGTACCACGGCATACCTCCTTTGAGCGCTCCTTTTCCTAAAATTCGAGAGCCGAGAACAACAGGATACAAATCATTCGCGATAATGTGACACATGCTCTGAATCAGCATTGGAGTGTACTGGTAATCGGGATGGAGCATAACGACAATATCGCCACCAATCTCCAAAGCCTTGTTGTAGCAAGACTTCTGATTTCCGCCATATCCCTTGTTCTGCTCGTGAGAGATAATGTGCTTAATGCCAAGCCTCTTCCCCACTTCCACGGTGTCATCCGAACTCTTGTCATCAACCAACACTACATCGTCTACAATGTCGAATGGAATCTCATTGTAGGTTTTCTCCAAAGTCTTCCCGGCATTATAAGCTGGAAGTACAATTACCACTTTTTTGTCGCGAATCATGCCGCAAAAATATACTTTCAGTCGCAAGGATGAAGTCAAAATGTCATTCTAATCTCTGACATTTCCATTATTTTCGATTATCCAAAGCGCGAAAGCCACGTCAGCTCTTTGATACGGGATGATTCTACCTTAACTTCGATTCATGCACTTAAAATTACCTGAACTCACCAAACGCTACTACACCATTGGAGAAGTAGCCGATATTTTTGGAGTGAACGCTTCCCTGCTCAGATACTGGGAAAAGGAGTTCCCAAAACTTCAACCTAAGAAGAACACTAAGGGAAATAGATCTTACACACCAAAGGACATCGAGCAGATTCATTTGCTCTATCACCTGGTGAAAGAAAGAGGCTTCACCATAGAAGGCGCACGCAAGAAACTACGGGAGAACCGTGACGATGTGGCACAAGAAGCCGAAGTGGTAGGCCGTTTGATGACGATACGTGAGAAACTAGTCAAACTAAAACATCAGCTGTAAATCATGGCAAAGAAATTATTCCTCATTCTAGTGGTGGTATTTGCTGGCTTAGGCATCATTGCAGTATTCACCTATTTCAATACCTATAACTCGTTGGTTACACTCGACGAAAAGGTAGATGCTCAATGGGGAAATGTACAGAGTGCCTACCAGCGTAGAGCCGATCTCATTCCCAACTTAGTTGCCACCGTTCAAGG
Source organism: Phaeocystidibacter marisrubri (assembly GCF_008933165.1). NCBI lineage: Bacteria > Pseudomonadati > Bacteroidota > Flavobacteriia > Flavobacteriales > Phaeocystidibacteraceae > Phaeocystidibacter > Phaeocystidibacter marisrubri. The sequence goes on along the minus strand of NZ_WBVQ01000001.1, from coordinate 172,339 downwards.
TGCTGCTGATTTCGAGAAGAGCACCATTACAGATGTGATTCAAGCTCGTTCAAATGCCACTTCCATCAATTTGAACGCGGATCAACTCACACCCGCTAATATCCAACGCTTTCAAGCCGCTCAAGAACAACTTTCGGGCGCATTATCCCGACTTCTGGTTACCGTTGAAAAATATCCAGAGTTAAAGGCGACCTCCAACTTTTCTCAATTACAAACTCAATTGGAAGGCACTGAGAATCGGATTAAAATTGAGCGCGACAAATTCAACAACACCGTTCAATCTTATAACGCCAAAGCGAGAAGATTCCCAGGTTACATTGTAGCTGGAATGAGTGGAATGGAAACTCGCACTGGATATTTTGAAGCAAACCAAGGCGCAGAGAACGCACCTCAAGTGCAGTTTTAATGGGTAAAGAAAAGGAAAAACGATTTTTCTTTAGCGAGGAAGAGGAACGCCAAATTATGGAGTCCATTCAGCGTGCTGAAAAGGCAACATCGGGAGAAATTCGCGTACGCCTTGAACACATCTCGGGTGGGGACCCCTATAAACGTGCTGTTGAGGTTTTTGAAAAACTTGGAATGACAGCCACGGAACAACGAAATGGCATTCTCTTCTATCTCGCTACCGACGAGCACCAATTCACACTCATTGGCGACAAAGGAATTCACGAAAAAGTGAGTGATTCCTTTTGGATCAGTGTAAAAGACGAAGTCATCTCAGAATTCAAAAAGGGAAACTTTGCAGCAGGCCTATGCAATGGCATTGATCATTGTGGGAAAGCACTAGCTGAGCATTTCCCGTATCGCTCCGACGATGTAAATGAATTATCTGACGAAATATCAAAAGGCGATCTATGAGAAAGATTCTCTTCATCGCGATCAGTGCCATCCTGAGTTTTACGGCTGTTAGTCAAGATTTCCCAACCCGACCCGATCTGAGAGAAGGGTTAGTCATTGATCGAGTTGGAATTCTTTCTGCCACTCAAAAAGAAGCACTCAATCAAAAACTTCTCGCCTACGAGGACACCACATCTACTCAAATCCTTATTTACATTTCAAAACCTGTAAATGACGATGTCAACCTCTATGCGGCTGAACTAGCTGAACAATGGGGAGTAGGACAAGGTGGATCAGACAATGGATGTATCATCTTCATGACCATGGAATCGAGAACTTCCACTCGAAACCGTCATATATCCATACAGAACGGATATGGTCTTGAACCCTACATGACTGATGCTACCACAAAGTCGATCATCGACAACCGCATCATTCCTTACTTTAAAAATGGTGAGTACTACAATGGACTACAAAGTGGAACCAATGCCATCTTTGAAGTTCTCGCTGGAACCTTCCAAGGATCTGGAACAAAGGCTCCAAAAGATGGAAATCCATTCGCCATTCTGATCATCCTTGGCTTATTCATTCTCGTTTTCATCATCCGAAACAAAGGTGGCGGAGGACGTGGAGGCGGTAGATATCGAGGTGGCTACTGGATTGGCGGCTTTGGAGGCGGTTACTCTGGCGGAGGAAACTTTGGAGGTAGGGGAGGTTTTGGCGGCTTCGGCGGAGGTGGATTTGGAGGTGGCGGAGCCTCTGGTAGTTGGTAAAGGATCTCAAAATTTACGGGATCTAATGTTGACTTCCCCCTCAATTAGCGCGTAGTATCACAGCACACCGCACATTCGCAAAAGACAGAATATGCTGACGAGCCTCAATGAGTTTGGAATCATATAAAAGTGCATCTTTGTTAGGTAATCATTTACGACACACGATTATGAAATTGAACACAATCCTCAGAGCCACCCTTTTATCACTGGTTGTTTTTACAACTGCATGTTCCCCATTCAAACAAACGGCAAGCAGAATGCAGCCTGCTGAAGGGAACCGCACGGAATATGTTTTGTCTATTGAAAAAGACGCTCAGGATTACTTGGAAATCATTGACGTTCGATTGATGAATTCTGAAACTAAAGCCTCAGAGAGTGCCACCTTTAAAGTGACCGACGGTTCTAATCAAACCCTTCTAAACCTCAAAGGGTATGAAACCTTCACCATTATTGCTGCTACTTCTAACAGCGACTTAAATCCAGATTGCGCCATCATCACCTACAAAGATGAAATGGATGGCGATCAGAAAAGCAAAAAGATCAAGCCTCTTTTAGCTCCAGCAGAAGAAGAAAGCGAAGAATAACACGCTTCTAACCGAATTGAACGCGCCTTGAGCCATGCTTGAGGCGCGTTTTTTTTGCCCCAAGCATCGGATAATAAGCTCCAGGAACCAGATATCAGATTTCAAGTTGTGCATACTCCTTCCCTTTTGGCACACCCTTTGTTTTGTCCCTGCGCAAACAGAAACTAACAACTATGAAACGCACACTTTTAATTTCACTTTTCGCTCTCGCCGGACTTGTAGCATCTGCTCAAACCAATGAAACTAAAAACGCTCGGGTACATGCATTTGTGGGAAGCTTGAATGGTATTGAATGGGGAAATGAATACGGATACTTCGGTGGTGGTTTTGGCTTATCGGCTGGAATGGGAAAACATTGGGCACTCAACACCGAATTTGGCTTCTACGGAAGAGACATCAAAAACGGTTCTGGATATATTGATAGAAATGTATTCGACATGAGAGGAAGTGTGGACTTCTACTTCAGCCGAGCATTCAGAGGATTCTACGTAGGAGCTTTTATGGGATACACCAATGTAAAGTCCACCGTATATGAAGGAGCTAACCCTATCGCCAGTCCAAATTCATTTGTTCCCATGGGCTTTCAGCTTGGATTCTCTGCGCCAATAACCAATCGACTAGACCTCAATCTTAAAACCGCTGTAGGTTCTCAACCAGGAGGACCAGGGGCACTCACTTTCAATGCTGGAATCGGATACAGATTCTAGTCCTCCACCAAACCATTCTTTCAGACAGGCTCTGTCGGACCGATTTCACTCTTGCCGGTTCACAGATGCCTGTCTTTCATTTTTTATAACACTTTATCGTACTCTATTTCTCTATCTTTGCAGCTTCAAATAGGCCATCTATATGATCTATATTCAAAGGCGAGAGCGTTTTAGCGCTGCACATCAGCTTTACAATCCGAACTGGACGGAAGAACAGAACGAAGCTGTTTTTGGAAAATGTGCCAATCACAACTTCCATGGACACAATTTCGAACTGATTGTTACCGTAAAGGGCGAAGTGAACCCAGACACAGGCTTTGTGATGAATCTCGCAGATCTCAAGAAGATCGTCAAGACACTTGTGACGGATAAGCTCGATCACAAAAACCTCAATCGCGATGTAGATTTCCTTGCCGGTCAAATGACCTCAACCGAGAATATCGCTATCGCCGTCTGGAAAATTCTTGCTCCGGTTATTGCTGAACACGGAGTAGCATTACATTGTATTCGATTAGTGGAAACTGAAAACAACTCTGTAGAGTACTACGGAGAATAAGGTTTCTTAATTCAACCGATAAAATCACAATTCATGAAAGCATACGTATTCCCTGGACAAGGGTCTCAGTTCACTGGAATGGGCAAAGACCTATACGATGCATCATCTGAAGCAAGAGCATTGTTCCAAGAGGCAAACAACGTATTGGGATTTGACATCACCAATATCATGTTTACCGGAGATGCTGAAGCATTGAAGCAAACGAACGTCACTCAACCGGCCGTTTTCATCCACTCGGTGATTGCAGCAAAAATGATGGGCAAGGATTTCCAACCCGACATGGTTGCAGGTCATTCATTGGGTGAAATTTCTGCACTCGTAGCTGCAGAAGCAATTTCGTTTATCGACGGATTGAAACTGGTTGCAAAACGCGCCAATGCCATGCAGCGCGCATGTGAAGCAACCCCTTCAACCATGGCCGCTGTTCTCGGTTTGGAAGACAAGGTGGTAGAAGATATCTGTGATTCTATCGATGGTATCGTTGTAGCTGCCAACTACAATAGTCCAGGCCAACTGGTTATCTCTGGAGAATTTCCAGCCGTAGAGAGAGCATGTGCTCTGGCTAAAGAAGCGGGAGCAAAACGTGCGCTTCTTCTTCCCGTAGGTGGAGCCTTCCACAGTCCATTGATGGAAATGGCACGTGAAGAATTAGCCATGGCCATTGAAGAAACAACCTTCCACACGCCGATCTGTCCTATCTACCAAAACACGGTAGCTCACGCAGTTCGCAATCCTAAAGACATTCAACTCAACTTGATTCATCAATTGACGGCTCCAGTACGCTGGACTCAATCTGTGAAGCAAATGCACGAAGATGGCGCTACTTTATTCACAGAAGTGGGCCCAGGCAAGGTGCTACAAGGTTTGGTACGTAAAATTGCTCCTGAGGCAGAAGTTGCAGGAGTATGAGTTTAGCGCATAAAGTTGCTTGGCAAAGCCCATCAAATATTGCACTCGTAAAATACTGGGGCAAAAAGGCCGGACAAATTCCGGCCAACGCCTCCATTTCTTTTACTCTAGATCAATGCCATACCCGAACCGAGGTTCGTTGGGAACAAATTGAAGCTACAGGTGCACCCTTTCACTTTGAAATTTATGTTGATGGAGTTGAGTCTCCCAGCTTTAGGCCCAAAATTGAGACCTTCTTTCAAAGAACATCGGATCTCCTCCCATTCTTACCCAGCATTAAGATGGAGATTCACACGTCTAATAGCTTCCCTCATTCTTCAGGGATAGCCTCTTCTGCGAGCGGGCTGAGTGCACTTTCTCTGTGCATGGGTTCCATTGCAAAAGAAATGGGAGCCCTGGAAGAAGATGGTTTTGAAAGGTTTTGCTCAATCTTATCCCGCTTGGGTTCCGGCTCCGCTAGTCGCTCAGTGTACGGAGGCTTGGTTGTTTGGGGTCAACATGAGTCCATCCCCGGAAGCAGTAACAGTTTTGGTATTCCCTACCCTCATCACGTTGAACACGTATTTACAACCTACAGAGACACGGTTCTCTTGGTAGAAGTAGGTGAAAAAGCCGTTTCCAGCACTAAAGGACACGGCTTGATGGAAGGACACGCTTTTGCAGAGGCTCGCTTTGCGCAGGCGAAAAGCAATATGGACGAAATGATTAGTCACCTTCAAACTGGAGATGTTTGGGGGTTTGGTGAACTGATTGAAGCCGAAGCGCTCAGCCTTCATGCCATGATGATGACAAGTCGACCGGGTTATATGCTCTTCCGTCCAAACACCATTCAAATCTTAGAGAAGGTCAAATCGTTCAGAGAGGAAAACAAAGTTCCGGTACATTTTACCTTAGATGCAGGCGCCAATGTACATTTGCTGTACCCTGCTCACGTGGAACAAAAAGTACATACCTTTGTTACCGAAGAACTAACCTCCTATTGCAAGGATGGACGTTTCATTCACGACCAAGTGGGTGAAGGTCCAAAACAGATTACGGAATGAGTAAAGGTCCTCTGTTTTACGCAAAGATTCTTCTCTTCGGAGAATATGGTATCATCAAAGATGCCATGGGACTTTCCATCCCATACAATTACTACAAAGGAGCATTCCAACTTCCCGAAGTACAAGACGAAAGAACCGAAAGCTCAAACGCCTCCCTATTCAGATATTGGAATCATCTGAGAACGCTGAAAGAGAGTGGAAAGCTCAAGGCCAACCTCGATCTAGATGCTTTCAAGACGGATATTGACGCGGGTTGGTTCTTCGACTCAAGTATTCCCCAAGGCTTTGGCGTGGGTAGTTCTGGTGCGTTAGTCGCTGCTATTTACGACAGATACGCCATCGATAAAATCAATCCTGAAACCGATTTGAGCCGTGAGAACCTCGTAGAACTCAAGGCACAATTCGGACAAATGGAGAGCTTCTTCCACGGCAAGAGTTCGGGGATTGATCCAACCATTTGTTACCTCAACTTACCTCTGCTAATTAGTGGTAAAGACGATTTAGGCACCGTAGACCTCCCTGCTGAAAAAGCGGGAAGCGGCGCTATTTTCCTCATCAATAGTGGTCAGCCAGGCGATACACAGCCCATGGTGAACATCTTCATGGATAAGCTCAAAGAAGAAGGTTTCCGTAAATTGATGAAGGATCAGTTTAAAAAATACAATGACGAGTGTATCAAGGCTTTCTTGAAAGGTGATATCCACCCTTTGTTTTCGAATCTTAAGCACCTCAGTCATCTCTTACTTGAGAACTTTACTCCGATGATTCCCGTTCAATTCCACGAGTTGTGGAAAAAGGGAATTGACACTAATGCCTACTACCTTAAATTATGTGGATCAGGTGGCGGCGGTTACATTCTAGGCTTTACGAGAGACTACGACAAAGCCCTTGAATTACTAGAAGAGCACAACCCAGAAGTCATTTATCGATTTTGAGCCCAGCGGTCGTAAAGCAAAAGAAATCGACCGCACTTAAGGGAGTTGCACTATTATCCGTAGTGCGATGGTACAATTTATTGCTCATTTCAATCGCACAGTACTTGGCGGCATTGTTCATTATGAACGATCCTTCCCAATACATGAATGTTGTGCTTGATTGGCGACTCCACCTCATCGTGCTCGCTTCAAACTTAACGGTAGCGAGTGGGTTTATCATCAACAACTACTACGATAGGGAGAAGGACATGATCAATCGTCCGTCAAAGACTCTATTCGAGCGATTGATTAATAAGCAGCAGAGCATTCAGCTCTATCTTACCTTCAATTTTATCGCCAGTGTGATCGGACTATTTATGTCGCTCAAGGCGTTTGCATTCTTTGTAGTTTACGCCGCAGGACTTTGGCTATACTCACACAAATTCAAGAAAATTACCTTATTGGGAAATGTGACGGCTGCGGTCCTCACCATACTGCCCTTCTTCGCGGTTTTCTTCTATTATGGTTTGCATCGAGTGGATGTCATTCTTTACGTATGCTTTCTCGTTTTTGTTGAAGTCATCAGAAATCTAACGAAGGATATTGAGGCGCTTAAAGGCGATGTCATTTTCGGCTACCCCACTCTTCCAGCCATTTGGGGAATCACCAAAACCACTCAACTGATTTATGGCGTAATCGGACTGTGTTTCATGCCTGCTGCTATGTTCGCACTAACCAATGACGGAATCATCCGTTTTATTCCCTTGCTATTGGCCTCATTTATGTCGATTGCCGCATTGATATTAAGTCCATCTGACACAGGACACCCCAAAGGATATACGCGGTTTAACTTTGCAGTGAAGGCCGTTCTAGTGGCGAGTATTTTGGCTATTGTACTGTTCTGATCTAGTGCATTTCAACCCCTACATTCCTTTGAGAGGCTTCGCATTCTCCGTACCTTCACACCTCCAAATTAAACTCAATTCACATGAGTAAATACTCTTCTTATATAGCGGGTAACAAAGAGCGTATGCTCGATGAACTACTCGAATTGCTTCGAATTCCATCTGTAAGTGCAGATTCAGATTACAGTGAAGATGTTCACAAAGCGGCTGGAGTAGTAGCAGAACACCTGCGCAAGGCTGGAGCTGACAACGTTGAAGTTGCTAGCACACCTGGCTTCCCAGTGGTTTACGGCGAGAAAATTGTCGATCCCAAGTTGCCAACTGTATTGGTTTATGGTCACTACGACGTACAACCCGCAGATCCTATTGAGCTTTGGACATCCCCTCCATTTGAACCTATCATTAAAAAAACCGACTTACACCCAGAAGGAGCCATTTTTGCTCGCGGAGCCTGTGATGATAAAGGTCAATTCTTCATGCACGTCAAGGCCTTTGAAACCATGATGCAAAATGGTGGTGTTCCTTGTAACGTGAAGTTTATGATTGAAGGTGAAGAGGAAGTGGGTTCAGCCAATCTCGGTTGGTTTGTTGAGCGCAATCGCGAGAAACTATCTTGTGATGTGATTTTGATTTCTGATACTGGAATGATCGGTCCTGATCAACCTTCCATCACAACTGGCCTTCGCGGCTTGAGCTATGTTGAAGTAAAAGTAACAGGTCCGAATAGAGACCTTCACTCCGGACTTTACGGCGGAGCCGTTGCGAACCCTATCAACATCCTAACTCAAATGATTGCTAGCTTACACGATGAGCACAATCGAATAACAGTAGAAGGTTTCTACGACAAAGTGCTTCCTGTAAGTGATGAAGAGCGTGAAGGCATGGCCCGAGCTCCATTCAGCCTAGAGGAATACAAGAAAGCTCTTGACCTCAGCGATGTTTGGGGTGAAGAGGGATATAGCACCATTGAACGAGCGAGTATTCGTCCTACGCTAGACGTAAACGGCATTTGGGGTGGCTACATTGGCAAAGGAGCGAAAACCGTAATTGCGAGTTATGCAGAAGCTAAAATTTCAATGCGTTTGGTACCCGACCAAGACCCAGCTGAAATCACTCAGCTCTTCAAAACGCATTTTGAGAAGATTGCCCCTTCAAGCGTAAAAGTTCAAGTCACCCCTCATCATGGCGGAGAACCTTATGTAACAGGTATAGATCATCCAGGTTATCGTGCAGCTGCTTCAGCAATGTCACAAACCTTTGGCAAGGAAGCCCTGCCTATGCGTTCAGGGGGGTCCATTCCTATCCTCAGTTTGTTTGAGCGTGAGCTAGGTGCAAAATCCATCCTTATGGGATTTGGTTTGGATTCCGATGCCATTCACTCACCAAACGAGCACTATGGCGTTAAAAATTACTTTATGGGTATCGAGACTATCCCTCTTTGGTTTGAAGCCTATACCGAAGAAATGAAGTGAATATCTTCATAAAATCACAAAGCCCTTCTCCCAAAAGAGAGGGGCTTTTTTCATGCCTACACCCTACCTTTGATAGATATCCATTCAACCTGTACTCATGCCCCTCAGCCCTTACTTGGAATTCGAAAAAAATTCAAGCATTGCCTTGCCCACTCACTTTACTCAGTTTATTTCAGAGCACGGTGATCGCGTTTCCAAACTCCTCGACCTTGCTGAAAATGAAGATAACATCTTTATTTCAAGAGATTCAAATTGGATGATAGCCGCAAACGTTGAATCGCGAGATTCCAAAAGCGGACCATTTTACCTACCCCACGTCATCGTCATTGGCCACGATGGTGCAGGCAACTTAATTGCGATTTCTGAAAACGAAAGTGACGAAAGAGTTTGGGTTGTTGACTTTGATTACATCAACGACTATCGAAATCCTGAAACACTCACGATCGATTGGAATCACGAAGACCTTGAAGTGTATTCCAATCTGATACTATTCGTGGAGGAACAGATAGAGTTGCTGAGCGAACTGGATGAAGATTGGGATTGAAATATCTCTCCAAATGCAAACATGTGTATTCGTTTGTAATCGGATAGAGTTTGCACTGGATGCATGCTATGAGTAGCTTGTCGCCAAGGGGAGGTGGGCCAAATATTACCCACTATTGATTTTTCACCACATTCTGCCCCATCTCACTACAGAACTTTTTAAAGACTAAAATTCATTTTCAAAACAAAGTCCAATGAATCGCTATCTACTCCACGGAAAACTAAGGGCACAAGAAGGTAAGGGACATGAACTTTCCCAAATACTGTTGCGTGCAGCCGATATGCTTCAGTCGGCCAATGGCTGCCAATTGTATGCAGTCAGTGTCGAAGAAGGTGTGCCTGACGATATCTGGATTACGGAAATTTGGGACACCAAAGAAGACCATGACAATTCGTTGAAATCAGTCGAGATAAAAAACCTCATCTCGACAGCCATCCCACTGCTAGCAGGCAATCCTGAGGGTGGATTAGCTTTACATGTTATAGGCGGTTTAGGGGTTCAATGAATTCTCGCGCGTATGAAGTAACTTCATGCAAAGCGCAGAGCATTAATCCAACACACTTACACCCACTATGAGAATACGGCTTCTCTCCTTTCTAATCGGCTTTGGTCTTGCTGCAAGTGGACAAGTACAGGACACAACCAAACACGTAAAATATGCCGCAATTCCCATACTAAATTATAGCACGACCATGGGGTTTACGGTGGGTGTGATGGGGCAAGCTTACTATGCCTTTGACTCAGACGATACAACCTCGCCCAAGTCATCAACTGGGGTGTTTGGGATGTACACAACCAACCAAACCTACTTTTTTGCGGCTTTCCAACGACTATACCTAAGCGAAGACCGCTGGCGAGTGATGATGGGAGCAGGACATGGCGACATCAATTTTCAATTTTGGCAGGAATTACCAGTAATTGGAGGAAGCTTCATTGGGTTTGATACAAAAGCTGACTTTGTGTTGGCTCGAGTGGAAAGAAAAGTATACGACGAACTGTACTTTGGTGTGCGAGCAATGTACTGTAACGCCCTCACTTCTTATGATGTACCGGATAACTTGCCGGATGACTTGCGATTTGATCGACGTAACCTCAACAACATTGGATATCTATTCAATTTTGACAAAAGAGACCATCAAATCAATCCATACAAAGGCTACAACATCGAACTTTTGGATGTGTTCTATGGAGATGCAATTGGAAGTGATAACGACTTCCAAAAGGTTCAACTCACCTACAATCACTATTACCCGATAGTGGATGAAACTCAGATTTTAGCGACTCGAGTTCGCGTAGAGTCTTCCATTGGCGATGTTCCCTTCCAAGGTCAAAGTGTAATTGGTCAAGACGACATTCGAGGTTACTCCTCTGGAAAATATCGAGACAATCAGGTATATGCCATTCAGGCCGAGTATAGATGGCGATTCTATAATAATTTCGGAATGGTTGGATTTGCCGGAATCGCCTCAGCCGTTGAGAACTTTGCTCAACTCGCAGATGGAGAGATCTTACCAGGCGCAGGACTTGGGTTACGATATATGCTTATCCCGGAACAACGAGTGAACATTGGCTTGGATATAGCCGCAGGAAAAGGGGATTGGGGAATTTACTTCAGAATTGGAGAAGCGTTCGGACGATAATCACTCATCCTTCTATAAAAAGAAAAAGTCCAGAACATCAATGCCCTGGACTTTTTATATGGGTGGAATATAAGGTAGGTTGTTCGAAACACATTACATCTCCACCGCACTGTATTAAATACCGATCTCAATCTGGAAGCGAAACATTAGAGGATCACTTTCGGCTGTTTCCACCATATTGGTGAAACTGACATCGGTTTGAACCTTGATATTGTGTCCATACACATATCGAGAAACACCTAAGGTGTACTGTTCAAACGCCCCTCCCACTACTTCGTCTGGAGTCACTCGGGTATACCTCCCTGCAACTTCCCAATTACTCTTAAAGACGTAGCCCAATTGAGAACTCCATGCTGAACCCGCATAGAATACGTCAAGGAAATTACCTTGCTCGTCGTAAATTACAGGGTCATTCACGGTACGATCAAACCACTCAGCGGTCATGCTCCATCCATTGTACTTGGCCATAACGTCCATGATAACAGTACTGATATCTCTAGGATAAAAAGTACCAGCTGCATCTTCTAACCAACTCCCTTGATTAGAACGTGTGCGAACCGCATCATTGTTAAAGTCGTAGGTAGCACCAATGCTCAATTTCAAGGATTCTTCTCGGTAGATATCCGCCTCCAAGTAATCTCCTTTATTGGTGAATTGTCCCAAGGGAAGCCACTCGGCTCTGGCGGTGTACTCAAAACCTCCTGCATTGAGGTCTGTGATGTTTCTACCTTCACCTTGAGAGATGGCTACGGCCCACTTCCAATCGCTGTTCAAGAATTTCTCTTTACCGTGGAATTGGAAGCCCATGTCACGATCTAAATTAAATCGTGAATTGGCTAAACTTCGGTCTACGAATTGAAGTTTCTGACTTGACACCACTCGCTCTCGGTTTCCCGGTAGCTTGGTCTGACCAAACCAAAAGGAATACTTCCCTCCATCGATTTGGTACTTAACAACAGCGTCTAGAATGATTCGTGCACCGAGACTGGTGTGACCACTCGTACCACCGAGATTGCGGTTTCCCAAGGCCAGTTCAAGCTTGTACACCCATCTGGGATCTCCCAAATAGCCATCAAGTTTGATTCGAGCCCTGCGAATCTGCATGCCTGTCTCAATTAATTGAGGATCATCAAGAACCTCAAAATCACGAAAATTGGTGGTGAACAAGGGCTGGATTCTAAACCCAAGCTTCACTTTGTACGTCTCGTTCTCAACATCTTGAAATACGAGACCACGCCTCAGAGGTGAATCGTCGTTCGCCTGTGAATGCGCTGATACGGATGCTACTGTCCCAACCACGAGCAGTAACACCTTCTTCAGTGTCTTCAAACCAATAAAATTGTCCGTTCTGTCTTTTCTGTGCTGCAATTGCTTTTTAAAGCAAACTCCTAGGTCACAACACCCCTAGGAGTCTGCTAGGTCATCACTCCTCGTCTTCTGTCAAAGGACGATTAGCGTATGTGCTGTACAGCTTCATGATTCGTGCAGACAAGGCAACCATGTCCTCAACCTCAAGAATCAATTCCACTTGCAAACCACCTAGTCTATTCCCCAATTCGTCTTCTTGAATAAGGGTGATTTGACGATCTAAACGCTCTCTCAAGTAAGCCAACAATGCTCTTTTGTCTTCAGCTACATTCTCGGCTTTTGTGAAGTCTAGATTGACAATACTTTCTGAAATTTCACTCAAGAACTCCTTCAATGAATTTTGAATATCAATAAGGTCATCCAAAAACTCTCTTGAAGGGAGTGAATGGTGATTCTTTACATGATCGTGACACATTCTCACTACAGACTGAGAATGTCTTTCGTATTCTTGAAGCAAATCGAAAACGGTTACATACAAACGACCTGCGTCGGTATGCCCTTCGCCCATCTTGCGAATGTACTTGATGAGTTTTCCTCTAAACTTGGCTGACTTCTCAATGCGCTTCTTCAAGAGTTTCGCATTTCTATTCAGTACATCGTCATTATCTCCAACCAATGCACCTAAAGAAAGCAATACCAATGAACTTACAGTTTGTAAGTGCTCTGCTGTATCATCTTTGCTATTCGCAATAACATCATCAATATTGGCAGGATTCAACAAAGCTTCGTTCTCTGCGTCTTCCTTCGACTTTCTCTTGAACCAAGAGTGAGTCATAAAGAGCACGAATCCAGCAATGGCAAATAAGGCGTATGCACCAACTGAACCTGTGTAGAACAAGACCAAGGCAATGATGGAAGAAGCTAAGAAAGCAATAACTGCTGTCATCAACCAACCTCCAATTACACTGAGAACACCTGCCACACGGTAAACCGCTGATTCACGTCCCCAAGCACGGTCAGAGAGGGATGTACCCATCGCTACCATGAAGGAAACGTATGTAGTAGAAAGAGGCAACTTCAATGATGTTGCATAGGCGATCAAAATACTCGCTACCATCAAATTGATAGAAGCGCGAATCAAGTCGAATGCAGGTTGATTCTTCTCGTCAATGTGACTCGATTTTAACTGCTCAAAACGGCTAGCAGAGAACTTTCGGGCATTTTCTGGCACAACGAACCCAACAGTTCGTGAAACAGCCATGGCAGATCCGACAATTGCTCGGGAAATCATATTCGGGCGGAAGCGTTCGTCACCTTCACTCTGGCGACTCAAGTTCACTTCGGTCTCTGTTACTTTCTTAGCCTTAGATGAAACCCACAAAGTGATCACCATAATTACACCTGCGCCTAACAATAGGTATGTAGGAGTTGCCACTTTCGCATCTAGCGCGGTCATATAGAACTCACTTGCAGGAATTCCACTGCCGGACCAACTCGCATACGATTGCATACCGGCCACAGCCACTCCGATGAAGTTCACCAAGTCGTTTCCTGCAAAGGCCATTGCCAATGAGAAAGTACCTAACAATACAATCAAACGAAGAGGATTAAACTTAAACGCACTCATCATAACTTGTGTGATGATGGTCCAAGCCACAAATGAAATCAACATGAGAAGAGCAGTGTGCTCTTTTATACTGTCTAGAGTTTCGGTAGAAACCAATGAACTCCCCTTAGCCCCTTTAATGATAAGGAAGTAGGTGATCAGTGTGATGGCGACCCCTCCAAAGATGGCACCGAACTTCTTCATGGTGCGCTCGATGTTAAACGAGAATAACAATCGTGCGAGGTATTGAACGATCATACCCACCGTAAAGGATATGATGACACTCAGGAATATCCCACTGATAATCTTAAACGCACTGGCAAAGTTTAGAAACTCGTCAAACACTACAGGCGAATCCGAGCTCATAGAAACCAACCATCCAGTCATGAATGCGGCACCCAAGAGTTCGAATACAATAGAAACCGTAGTAGAAGTAGGCAATCCCAAACTATTATAGAGGTCGAGCAACAAAATGTCGGTCAACATCACCGTTAGGAAGAGAATCATGATGTGTTCAAACGAGAAGAACCCAGGATTGAAAATCCCTTTTCTCGCCACTTCCATCATACCACTAGAAAAAATCGTCCCGACGAGTATCCCGACGCTGGCTATAACCAGAATTGTTTTGAACTTAGCTACCTTCGAACCGATTGCTGAGTTTAGGAAGTTTACCGCATCGTTACTAACGCCTACGATAAGGTCAATTGCTGCTAAAACAAACAACAGTAAAACCAGCCAATAGTATGTATCCATCTGTCGGAATAATTTGACGCGAAAGTACTTTGACCCGAACGGTCCAATTTTAAGCCAATGTTAAGTTTCGCGGTTTAACGCAAAATAATGACAATCCAGAGAACTATCACCTTCCGCCTTCATTTATACTTATTTAGCGCCCTTTTCGCTATGTTAAGTTGCACCCCAAACAACACTTCTTCCATGAATCACTTGAAAAATTCTTCGAGCCCCTACCTGTTGCAGCACGCACATCAGCCCGTTGACTGGTATCCATGGGGTGAAGAAGCCCTTCAAAAGGCAGTTGAAGAAGACAAATTGATTATCATTTCAGTTGGATATTCTACTTGTCACTGGTGTCACGTGATGGCACACGAGACCTTTGACGACGACAGTGTTGCTGCTTTCATGAATGAAAACTTCATCTGTATTAAGGTGGATCGCGAAGAACGCCCGGATATCGATCAAGTGTACATGCGAGCGGTCCAAATGATGACGGGGCAAGGTGGATGGCCCCTCAACTGCGTGGCCCTTCCAGATGGAAGACCGATTTGGGGCGGTACCTATTTTCCGAAAGATCGCTGGGTAGCTAGCCTTTCTAAGATTCTTGAAGTCCGAAAAGATGACCCTGCGTCGGTGATTGATTATGCCTCCAAGCTTCAAGAAGGTATGCAAATCAGTTCAACCCTAGTAGCTTCGGAAGACCCTGTGCCAATGGACACAGAACTCTTTCACGTGATGCGCCATAATTGGTCCAGAAGATGGGATACCACTGAGGGCGGCCCGAACAAGGCACCAAAATTCCCCCTCCCCAACAATTATCAGTTCCTACTTCGCTACGGCATTCAATTTGAAGATTCAGCCGCCCTTAATCAAACCAAATTGACCTTGGACGCCATGTTCAAAGGCGGACTCTACGATCACGTTGGTGGAGGTTTCACGCGATATTCAACCGATGCTCAATGGCGTATTCCACACTTTGAGAAAATGCTCTACGACAACGGTCAGTTACTAGAACTCTACGCCAATGCCTACAAGGTTTGGAAGGATGAGAATTACGAGCACGTGATGCGACAAACCATCGGTTTTCTAAATCGTGAAATGAAAGCTGAAAACGGTCTCTTTTACAGCGCACTTGATGCCGACAGTGAAGGAGAAGAAGGAAAATTCTATGTGTGGACCACTGGTGAAATCAAATCTGTTCTTGGAGATGATTTTGATCGATTTGCTGAGCTGACCGATTGGAATGGCAGAGCCCATTGGGAAGACGAAAATCACGTGATCCTTATTCATCCCAAAAATACTCCCACCCTACCGGAATGGACAAAATGGATGAGCCTTCTTTCTGCAAAACGAGATGAACGCATACGTCCTTCAACGGATACGAAATTGCTCTCGGCATGGAACGCACTTGCCATTAGCGGCATGATTGAGTCGGCTCTAGCGCTGCAAGACAATAACCTCAAATCCGAGTGTATCGAACTGGGAAACCTATACTACACTTCTTTTATTGAGGGCAATCACGTTTGGCACGCCTACGGAGAGAATGGAGGATATATCAAAGGGTTTGCTGACGATTATGCCTTGTCGATTCGATTATTCCTCAAGCTAAACACCATTAGTGGTAATGAAATTTGGCTACAAAGAGCAGAAGAAATCACAGAATCTGCCCTCAACTTATTCGGTAACCCAGATTCACCACTGTTGTGGTATACTTCCTCCTCGCATGAAGAGCTGGTCGCCAAATCACAAGAAACCGAAGACAACGTTATTCCTTCTGCCAATGGACTCATGGCTCGGAATTTATTTCAGTTAGCTCGAGCGTTGGGAAAGAGTGAATGGGAAGAAAGAGCACAAGCTATGACGGAGTTAGTTATTCCTCAAGCAGAATCCTATCCTGAATCATACACAGAATGGGCGCAATGCGCTTTGGATATGCACGGACCTTTCCGTGAAGTTGCTTTGGTAGGGGAAAATGGAAGTGATTTGGCCTTCGAAATGGGCGCCACATATCATCCTAGTGCACTCATCCTATCGTCAGACACAAAATCGAATGAGCCTCCTTTTGAAAGCCGATTTATTCCAGGAGAAACTTTCATCTATGTATGCGAAGATCGCCGATGCCAACTTCCCGTTAGATCTATTGAAGAGGCCCAAGCTTTGATTCCCGTTAAAATTGAAGATCAATGAAACGATGCAGCTGGTGCGGAAACGACCCACTCTATGTGAAGTACCACGACGAAGAGTGGGGTGTGCCATTCTCTGACGATCAAAAAATGTTCGAATTTCTCCTGCTCGAAACGTTTCAAGCTGGATTGAGTTGGATCACTATCCTCAGAAAAAGAGAAAACTTCAGAAACGCCTTCGCAGATTTTGATGTGGATGCCGTAGCAAACTTTACTGCCAAAGACATAGAAAGACTTCAGAATGACCCGGGCATTATTCGCAATAGATTGAAGATTCAATCGGCTATCAGCAATGCTCAATTGATTGTACGGATGAGGGATGAAGAAGGAATAGGGCTATCCGACTACTTTTGGAAGTGGGTGAATCACACCCCAATTGTGAACTCTCCCGCTAGCCTAAAAGAAGTTCCAGCAACTTCTAATTTGTCAGATGCCATCTCCAAAGACTTGAAGAAAAGAGGTTTCAAATTCGTGGGAAGTACCGTGATTTACGCTCATCTTCAAGCTACGGGAATCATCAATGATCACGTAGTAGATTGCGATTTTAGAAACTCACTGAGCTAGGGGGGACTTCTTGGGTTTACCAGCCACAAAGTCCTTCAAGTAAAACGGTTCAAAGTAAGCCACATCCTCTGCCTGCTCATTTTCTATCTTCTTTAAGATGATAGATCCCATGTGGGCAGCGGAAGGATAGATGTGCGTGGTGAAATTGTAATGAGCAATAGGCAACACCTCTTTCAATTTCTCTTGAGCATCTCCGACTAAGACAAACTTTGTTCTCCTTCGATCTTCAAAAGTATCGGCTTCTACAATCTCGGCTTGGGTTTCGCTCAATTCGGTTCCTTCCGAATCGAAAACTGAAGAATAAACCTCCATTCTTCGAGCGTCAATAACCGACAATACATCAGCATCACCTATTTCAGCTTTCGTAAGTCCGTTGGACAAAACCCGTAGACTGTTAACGCTGTACAATGGAATTTGAAGTGCAAAACAAAGTCCTTTAGCAGCAGAGACACCTATTCGCAATCCAGTGTATGAGCCCGGCCCTTTAGACACTGCAACCGCAGTGAGATTATGCGCTTCTATTCCCGCATCGGCAAGTGCCCGTTGAATAAAGATGTGAAGCATTTCGCCGTGGATGTAGCTATCACTCGATTGTTCAACCAGCGATAATCTTTCACTTCCACGAAATACGGCAACGCTGCAATTATGCGTGCTCGTTTCAATGCAAAGAAAAATGGGGTTAATCATCTACTTTTCTCCTTCATCCTTTGATCCACCCGAAGATTGGGACACGATGGCATCACCAGCATTGAGTTTTTTCGCCACCGCCTCATACGAACCGACAATTATCTCTTGTCCGTCCGACAAACCTTCAAGAATTTCGATAAAACGCTCATCTTGAATTCCGGTTTTCACTACAATGATCTTCGCCTTTCCATTGTCAGGGGCAAATACTACCTCAAACTCTTCCTTTTCTTCGGTTTCATTCTGAGAGCTAAACTTGGGTCTACTTCCCGTTGATGAAGTATCCTCACGAACGGTTACAGCTTCAATTGGAACCGTCAAAATACCCTCTCTACGGTTGGTTCGAATATCCACAGAAGCGGTCATACCCGGTCTAAACGGCTGCTCTTCTGAATCCGGAGCATAGCTGCTTCTCAAAATGCGAACCTTTACTTCAAAGTTAGTTACTTGATCCGCGGATGTTCCATTGGTATTCGCGCTATTGGCAATTTCTGTAACTACACCCAAGTACTTCTCACCTAGATAGGCATCCACTTCGATATCGGCAGTATCATTCAACGCCACCTTTACGATGTCGTTCTCATTGACCTCCACCAGTACCTCCATGTCATTCAGATTGGCAATGCGTAGTAACTCTGTACCGGCCATTTGCGCCGTACCCACTACCCTTTCCCCTAACTCAACATTGAGCGCGGAGATGGTACCTGAAACTGGAGCTGTGATGGTGGTTCTCTTCAAGTTATCTTGAGCTTCTCTCAGTGTAGCTTGAGCACTTTGTAATTGATATTCAGCAGATTCTACCGACAATTCACTTACGCTATAAGCTCGTTGAGCCGCATCCCATTCCGCTTGAGAAATTACATTTTGCTTGAAGAGATTCTCATTTCTGCGATAGCTCTTTTCCGCTTCCACGAATTGAGCTTTGGCTTGTGCCAAGGCCGAACGCGAAGCATTCACAGAAGCTTGAGTACGGTTAACAGCAGCTCGGTATAAATCTGGATTGATGCTCACCAATAACTGTCCAGCCTCCACGTACTGGCCCTCTACAACAGGCAAGGCAATGATCTCACCACTTACTTCTGGCGACAATTTCACCTCCACTTCGGGTTGAATCTTCCCACTTGCACTGGCAGTCTCTACAAGGGTGCGTTTAGTGACCACACCCACTTCTACTTCGAGTCCTTCTGGTTCTCCAAAAGCACCAGAAACTCTAGCGACAACGAGCAGTACAACTACTAGGACAATACCTAGAACTATAAAAAGCGATTTTCGATTTTTCATATTAAAGCTGGTTGGTCAGGTAGAATTCGAGCACGCGAACCTTAAAAATGTAATCGTACTTGGATTGAAGCTGTTGCGATTTAGCAGCGAGATAGTTGTTTCGAGCTGATTCATACTCATATTGAGAAATCGCCCCCTCTTCTCTTCGAATACGAGCGTAATCCAAACTTTCCTCTGCCGCTTCGGCAGCTTTGGAAGAAGCCGTGTAACTCTTTAGTGAAGCTTGTGCATCTGCGTGAGCCTTTTGTATCGTTTGGCGAAGCTGGTTCTCTACTCTATCCAATTCGAGTTCCGCTTGAGAAACAGCAAACTCCTGTTGACGAACGCGGTTTCGAATCTGGAATCGAGAGAAAATTGGCCACACCAAGTTCACACCGACATACTCGTTCAAGTTGTCTGAAAACTGAGTGCCAAAATTCTTGCTGTAACGTCCGTACGGAACGCTCGTGGTTGTATAAACCGGAACCGCTGAACCCGAGTTATTCCAAAAACCAATGGGAATGGTTTGATCCGAAACTCCTTCATAGGCGAAAATTCTATTCGAATAGTTCGTGCTGATCGCCGCTTGTAAACTGATGGTAGGCCAATAAGAAGATTGAGACTGATACAAGGAGTACTGAGCACTTTGAATATTCAGCTCACTCGCTTTCACAATGGGTTGTACCTCTCGCGCTGTAGTGTAGATATCCGTGGGAGTTCGAGCAAGAACAGAACCTGCAGGCAAGTCCAACTCTGGCGATACCACGTCAAAGGAGGTAGGATCTTCCAATTGTAGAAGTTGCGCTAATGAGAGAATACTCAAGGTTACATTGTTCTGCGCCTGAATTAATCGCTGTTCATCAGAAGCTAATTGCGACTCTGCCTGAAGATAATCGCCGTAGGCAATAGATCCAGCATCGTATTGCGCTTTCGAGCTTTCGAGCATTAGGGCACTCGTATTCTTCTGCTCTAGCGCTACAGCCGCAATCTCCTTATTCATCAGTATCTGTAAATAAGTAGAAGAAATGTTGACTGTGATGTCATTCTTTATCGACTCCAACTGATACGTTGCCGCTAGATAATCAATACGTCCCTGACGAAGTTGATTCACATTGGCCAATCCATCAAAGAGAACCCACTGTGAACTCAAACTGAAGTTCCCAGTTTGACGGTTAGCAGAAGATGGCAAGTTCGTTACGGGGTCAATATTGTAACCGAAGTTCCAGTTGTACCCACTCGAGAAGGTCAGATTAGGAAAAAAGTTGGCTGAATTCGCATCGCGATTGTAATCTGCCATCTGGACGTTCTGGCCTTGTTGCCTAACGTCGATGTTATTCTCCAGTGCATAATGAATACACTCCTCTAAGGTCCAGGCTTTTTTATCCTGAGCAAATGAAGAATAGCTTAGAAAAATAGATAGTAAGAGATATCCAGATTTTCTCATAGGTTGAGTTAGGCTTGATCAGTTCTGTAGCCTAACAAAGATAAAATTTGCAACCACATGAAAGGAATGAGAACTAGTTAGTTCTCATTAGCAACCTGGTTTTTCGTCTTTTTATTGTGACGATACCACAAATAGGCTACTCCACCCAAGAGCATATAAGGGAAGAACATCAACCAAAGGATTCCTTCATTGAGGCCACTTGCAATTCCGCCGCCGCCCTGAGCATTGCTCTCTGCGGTTGCCTTACACATGGCACACTGGGCTTCTGCGGATTGAGCAATCAATACCAAAGCCAATGTGATGAAAACGATCTTGATAGACTTAGTGAACATAGTACGGAGCCATAAATACATAAACCAACACTCCAGTAACCGCAACATAGAGCCAAATTGGATAGGTCCACTTGACTATTTTGCGGTGCTTTTGAATCTCATTGGTCAGTCCGCGATAGATGGCAAACAACGCCAAAGGCAAAACCGCCATGGACAATACAATGTGTGATATCAGTATGGGATAATAGATGTATCCCATATCCCCCAAATACTTCGAATCAGGCGTGCTACTGTGATAAATAACATAGCTAATCAAGAAAACGGAAGACAAGACAAAGGCCGCCAGCATGGAGAATCTATGCCAAGTCACTTGCTTCTTTTTGATCAAAACTTTCCCCACAAGTAGGAGAATAGCCGTACTACCGTTCAAAGTTGCATGAAAAAATGGAAGGCTACGAAGGTTTGCGTTGCCCAAATTCAGCTTCATATCCTCAGGAAGCAGAAACAACACGGCTACTGCAACCGGAATGACAATGCTCAATCCAATGATAATCGGTTTCCAAATTTGGTCTTGCTTTCTCATCCTCGCATTTTCACTTTCCTGTACTCTTTCGCAAGAACGCGTAAGTCATCTACCAATTGATCGATGTCTTTTGCTTCTGTAATATCGTAACCGCCAACTGGGTTTCCGTCATCGTCAATTCCCGAACGAATACGTCCATCCCAATCCACTAACACCACCTGACCACTGTGATAGAATCCAGCGTGGTTGGTCATGGTAGAATCTTCATTAGCAGCTAAGTAATATGAACTAGCCATTGAATAGATGTCTTCCTTCGACCCTGTCACGAAATGCCATTTCTCGCTGTTGTTAATGCCGCGTTCAAGCGCATATGCCTTGAGTTGGGCAATGCTATCGTGAGTGGGATCAATCGTGTGAGAGATGAAGGCAATATCCTTAAAGGCATACAACCTATCGTACACACTCTTGAGGTGGTAATTCATAGGTGTGCAAATGGTAGGACAACGCGTGAAGAAGAATGAAGCCACGTAAATCTTTCCCTTCATGGACTCACGGGTAACCGTATTCCCATCTTGATCCGTGAAAGAAAAATCGGGAACCGTGTAGTAAACGGTCTCCTCTTCCCCCTCATCATTTACTGTCACTTCTTTTGGACCAACGAAGTCCAACGAGCGAAAAGTTATTTCACCACTGATAAAAACAGCGGCTAAATAAACTGAAACAGGCAGTGCTAATAAGATAATTAACACTGCCTTTTTTCTTTTGTTGTTCTCTTGCTGAGCCATTAAACACCGAACAAGTGACTACCTTCAGTAAGTAGAATAAAGGTCAAATAAGGTATCAGAATGAGTACTGGCAAGTAGATCGAAAGACGCAAATTCTTCCGTTCCCCTTCCAAGTGCATGAACACCTCAACAATATAATAGGCTTTTACAAGGGTAAGCAAGATGAAGATGATGTTCAACCAAGAAGTGAATCCTCCTGGTTCATTCAACAGTGCTCCTAAATCGCTTTTGTAGATACCCAACATTACTTCTACAAACGTTACAACGAGTAGTAGAAGGAAAATCATAACGAGTTTACGAACTCCTCCGTGTGCGTGATTATCAGACATAACTCTTATTCTGTAGAATTAAACTAGGTAGAAGAAGGTAAATACGAATACCCAAACGAGATCGACAAAGTGCCAGTACAAACCAACCTTCTCAACCATTTCATAATGACCTCTTCTCTCGTATGTACCCAACATCACATTGTAGAAAATGATGAAGTTCAACACCACACCTGAGAACACGTGGAAACCGTGGAAACCGGTAATGAAGAAGAAGAAGTTTGCAAATTGAACATGACCGTATTCGTTACGAGTCATATTAGCACCTTGCACCACCATGGTATTCTCTTCATTCAAAAGCTTCATCGCTTCATCGTGAGGAATAACGGTGTGGGTATACCCGCCATCTTCGCCGCGCACCCCTTTACCAGGGTAACGAAGGGTAAAATCTCCCTCTGCGAAAGAAGTTCGAACTTGCTCTATAGTGAAGTGCTCGTGGTGACCATGACCTTCCGCACCTGGATGAACCAGTTCAGAAAGAGAAATGAAGTTACCCTCTGCATCCGCTGGACGGATAATCTCTCTTGAAGACAATTCGATTGCGCCGTTATCACCAACAATGAAGTGATACCACTCCCACGCCTGTGATCCCAAGAAGATAGCACCACCAACGATGGTTGCCAACATCCAAAGCCCAACGCGAATCTTTTTCTTGTGCTTCCCTTCGTGTACTGCCATAACCATGGTTACAGAAGACAAGATGAGGATGAAGGTCATCAATGCTACGTAGAGCAATGGTTGATCACCATCGATACCCGGGAAGTGGGTAAACACGTTTTCAGCAACTGGCCATGTTTCTTCATACTTGAAGCGCATAAGGCCATATGCAGTTAAGAAGCCTGAGAATGTCAAGGCATCTGAAATCAAGAAGAACCACATCATCATTTTGCCGTAGCTCGCGCCCATCGGCTGGTTCCCTCCGCCCCATAGTTTCTCTTGAGGCACTTCAACAGACGTATTCGTCGCCATGTTTACCGGATTAAATTGCGGTGCAAGTTTAACGAAAAATTGCCAAAAACAGGAATAGGAAAATCCATAAGATGTCAACGAAATGCCAGAAAATGGCAGCCATTTCAATTCCTAGGTAGTCATCCTGACTGTATTTCCCCATCTGCGCTTTGACCCAAGTAACCAACAAAGTGATCACCCCTCCCGTTACGTGAAGGAGATGAAACCAAGTGATTATATAAAACCAAGAGCCGGCCACATTACTACCTTCTCCTGTAAAACGAATCTCATTTTGAGTGAGTTGACTCCACCCCATTACCTGAAAACCTGAAAAAACAAGTCCAGCGATCAAGGTGAGCAACAATAGCAATTTTGCCTTTCCCATCGATCCTGCTCGAGCAGATCGAACAGCAAATGTCATCACAAAACTACTCGCGATAATAATCGCTGTTGATATGTAGAATTCCGACGGAATATCGAAATACAACCATGTATTGGCTTCAATAAGCGACGATCGCGAGACGATGTATCCAGAAGTTAGACCTGCAAAGGCCATAATCATGGAAGCTATGCCAATCCACAAGAGTGGTTTAGCGGCTCTTCTTCTATCGTTCTTTAGCGCTGAATCTGCCATTGCCATTAGATGTATCTATCAATCACATATACAATTTGAACAAGCGGTAGATAAGCCACACTCGTAAGCATGAGTTTTCTAGCGTATTCTTTCGATGGATTCTTCTTAAGTAAGATCGCTGATCTCAACATCCATGCTCCGAGAACAAGGACAATCAAAGCGGCGGGATCAGAAAGCACAAGAGTTCCAGTAAAGCCAAAGACGGGAAGTACACTCGCCACAATCATGAACATGGTGTAGACTATGATCAAGTTTGAAGCCGTTTCATCAGGCTTGCGATTGGGCAATAAATAGTACCCTGCCTTCGCATAATCGTCGTATGCAACCCAACCAATAGCCCAAAAATGCGGAAACTGCCATAGGAACTGTACGAGAAATAGTATTCCCGGTTCAATATCGAAGTCGTTGGTTGCAGCCACCCATCCCAACATAAATGGAATGGCACCTGGAAAAGCGCCCACAAACACGGCCCACGGACCTTTGGCTTTCATCGGTGTGTATACCAAAGTATACAAGACTACTGAAGCTAGTCCAAAAATCGCGCTCAATGGATTGATGGAATACAGGAGACTAATTCCTCCAATCAACGCAACTGTACTCACGATGAGGGCTTCAAGAACTGATAGGCGACCGGTGGCAACCGGACGATTCTTAGTTCTGTTCATCAATGCATCTCTATCACGTTCCCAAACTTGGTTGTAAGCATTGGATGCGCCCACCACCAAAAATCCGCCAAGGATAAGAGCTAAAAAGGTAGAAACCTCAAAAAAAGGAGCGGCTAGCAAGTAACCTGCGCTTGCAGAAAACACCACACTGGAAGTTAGGCGAAACTTTAATAGCATCGCATAATCAGAAAGTCTTGCACTTTCAGCTGGCATTCTCTCCGTTTGAGATGTAGAAATTGAACCTTTCATTTCAGGGGCACAAAGATACGCTTCAAAGTCTCCTCCACCAAGATGTATCTCAGGTTCTATCGAACTAAGAAATACGGATTGAGTAGATCTTCTTTATTGTATTGAAGGGATTCACCTGAAGATGGGATCACCATCGTCTTTCCAACTCCAAGCACCAATGCGTGTCCCGCTGCAGTATCCCACTCCATGGTGGGTGCAAAACGAGGGTATTCATCGGCCTTGCCTTCCACCACCATACATATCTTCAGAGATGATCCAACAGAGATCATATCTACCTCACCGTGCTTTTCTTTTAGCTCAGTAATGTATTTCTCCGTATCCTCATTCATGTGAGAACGACTTCCCACCACAGTAAATGGTCGTTTGCTTTCTTCTGGCAGTGATGTAGCAGCTTTGATGAGCTCTTCTAATGTCTCAAACTGAGTATTGCTATCAATTCGCTCCACTTTGTAAGAACCACCTAAATCAGTTCCTCCGAAGTATAGCGTATTCTGAACGGGAACATAAATGACACCGAAAACAGGAACACCATCAATGACGCGTGCGATGTTGACGGTAAACTCTCCATTGCGTTTGATAAACTCCTTCGTTCCATCCAATGGATCAACAACCCAAAGCGTTTTCCATTCAGCTCGTTCGGAATACGCATTCTTCTTTCCCTCTTCGCTTAGAATGGGAATTTGAGTGTCCTTTAGAATCTCCACGATCTCCGCATTCGCGGCAGTATCAGCTTCGGTCAATGGCGACTTATCATCCTTCTCTAAAACTTGAATGGTATCCTCACGGTGGTAAACTTCAAGTATGGCCTTACCTCCAAGTAGTGCTGCCTTGATAGCAGCTACATCATTATTCATAATCTAGGTTGGTTGGATATGGAATGAAAAAACCCCTGACAAAACAGCCAGGGGTTTAAAATTTCTATAGATGAATTACTGAAGCTTCGCGTTGATAGGCACAGTATATCTCATACGAACAGCTCTACCACCCGACTTAGCAGGCACGAACTTTGGCAACTCTTGTTGAACACAACGAACTGCTTCACGATCGATATACTCATCACCACTCGAACGAGCTACGGTAACATTACTTACAGATCCGTCTTTCTCGATTACGAAATCGATCCAAACTTTACCCTGTGAACCCATTTGACGGGACATTTCAGGGAACTCAAACTCACGAACAAGACGATTGTTAATCTGTGTTTGGAAACACAAGAACTTAGCGTCTTCGGTCGGTTCATCTTCGCAACCAGGGAAAACAGGTTTGTTTTCAACGTTTACGAAGGTCATAATTTCATCAGATGCCTCTGGAATTTCGTCAATCAAAGCAATCTCAGTATCTTCAGTAACCTCTGTACTTTCGAACTCGATTTCTTCAATTTCCACATCGTTCTCAACGATTTCCAAAACTTCAGGCGGCGCTTCAGGTGGCGGCGGAGGCGGCTCCTGCGGTCTTTCCGTAATCGGAATAATCATTTCATCGTCGAAGGTCGCAGTGACCTGTAACGCTTCTACTTGAGGAGCGTACGTCTTATGAGCAAACATGATGTAAACCGCAAACAAACCTAGGACTAACCCTATGTCGCGGAAGAGGCCACGCTTGCTCTCTAAGTCGGCTTTAAAGTTTTTTCTCGATTTCATCCGAAGAAATTTGTGCTGCTAAGATAAGGTAAACTCTAAACTTAGCCTCAATTAAGTACAATCAAAATTGGAAGCGACATTTTAGTGGAGCGCTCCCTCCCCTGGTATAGTCCCGGAACAAACTCCGGAAGACCTTCAATTATACGTTTCACTTGCATTTCTACATCCATATTCGGTGCATATGAAATGTCCACCACCTCTGTAGAGCCATCCGTTTTTATGACAAACTCCACAAGCATTCTCACTCTTCCAGAAGTTTGTACCGAACTACTTGAAACTCTCAGTTGATTTTGAACTTTCTCATGAATTCCGCGAACTAAACAACGCTGACGCTCTAAGTTGTCTTTGAGACTTTCACATCCTGAAAAGATGGGATATCTATCCATCATAAAATCTTCAACAGGGATAGAATCTAACAGCTCCTCTCCTTCAATAAGAGGGATCTCCTCATCTCCTGATGTAAATTCATCCGAACGGATATCTACACCATCAAACACGATTTTAAAATTGGTAGGGTTGGGCTTAACGATATCATCTAAATCACTCGCTTCCGAAAACTCTCGTTGTGGAGGTTTAGGATCTTGAATATGCGTGTTGGGAATGATGAGTATGGTATCCTCTTCAAGAGGTAATGCAGGACCTTTGTAGGCCAGTGTAGATTGCGCTTGGTATTCTAACGTTGTGAGAGCAGCGAAGAGAGCAAGCACCAATCCAACGAGGAAGAAGGTGGCACGATACCTCTCTAGTTTTTTGTTGGCTGATGACTTCATACATATAAGTTTTTAATACGCATGAAAAGACACAAGAATCAGACCAAAAAAGAAGAATTATTTTTTTCTTCTGGAAAGGATGAAGGTAATCCCCAATCCAACAATGGATCCAGTAGAATTGGCAAGGATATCTGCCCATTCAAAATGGCGATAATCAGTGAGGTACTTTTGAGCGAACTCCACCCCCAATCCAAATACAAGCGCGCAGCAGAGTATAACCATGTACGCCGATTGCTTCATTCTCTGGTGTACTTGAACATAACCCCAGCACGCCAGCATCGTCCACGCTACGTAAATACATGCATGAATGAATAGATCACTCACTTCAATAAGTGCATCAGGGAGGTCACGAGATGGAAGAAGGCTCATGACCAAAACAAAAACACCCCAGCTAATCACTGGGGTGTAATATAAAATAGGGGATTTCTTATCCACCAATATGGTCTTTGTATTCATCGGCAGACATCAAGTTGTCAATTTCAGATGCATCTGAGAACTTGATCTTCACCATCCATCCTTCGCCGTAAGCATCCGCATTTACCTTTTCAGGCTCATCAGCAAGACCCTCATTCACTTCAACCACTTCACCAGAAATGGGCATAAATAAGTCAGAAACGGTTTTAACAGCCTCAACAGAACCGAATACCTCTTCGGCGTCAAGGGTCTCACCTTCTTGATCGATATCAACAAAAACGATATCGCCAAGCTCACCTTGAGCGAAATCGGTAATACCAACAACAGCTACGTCGCCTTCTACGCGTACCCATTCATGGTCTTTGGAATACTTCAGTTCAGCAGGAATATTCATGAGGCTCTAATTTTTCACAAATGTAGCAGATTCCACTCTTGTTTTCAAAGGAATCAGTTGGCCAAACTCAAACGAATACTGATACCCGTTTGAATGCGATTGGTAGGGAATGCACTGGACGTTTTGAAGACAGCGATATTCTGATCGTAGTACAACTGAGCTGTGATTCTACGAGAGATCTTATAGTCGGCTGTAAACTTGATGGTTGTGAGCCTCTGCCCTGCGGTAATCTGGTTCTGCCCCACTGCAATTCTTCGTATCACCGTAACATTATCCCGAATGGATAGATCAACACGCAACTCTAGGTTTGAATTCACTGGAGTTCTTGAAGCACCAGTAGTGATAAAGTTGAACTTCACATCCTTGATGATGTAACCCGCACCAACGGTAATTTCATTGCCCTTGGTATCTGTGATTTGCTGGTTGGCCAAGCTCATGGATATGTTCCGATCGCGATTGTAATCGAACTTGAACGTGGTGTTGTTCTTCATTCTCATGTTGAAACCCACCAACGGTCGGAAAGCTTCAGTCATGGAAACCTGACTCACCTGGAATTCCGGCATGAAGTCGCCCGAAAGATCTCTAGGGTTTACATTCGGATTCTCTAACAATTGCTGTTGACGAAGCAAGTTGGTTTGATAATTTGCCACTTGTAGCGTTGAGCTATACGATGAACTCAAGGCAAAACTGGAGAAATTCTCCTTGAACCACTCCAAGCGCATCAGACCAGTGTAATTCAATCTCCAGTTAGGCATCGGAACCTTTGGAAGCTCATTCAAAGTCATACCAATCTGATCAGATGGCGCACCACCATAGGCAGATATGAAGGCTGGAATCATGGCCTGTTGTGAGAACACACTATAACCTGAATATCCACTATCGGGATCAAAGGTTGGGTTGTAGTTAGGATCCTGTAGGGCGTAATCTTCCGCCAATCTGCCCGACAACACAAATCTGTTTTCGAGGAACTGGTTGTACGCTACCGACTCACGATCTGAACTCGATTCAAATGCACTTCCCCATGCCAACCAAGAGATGCTGTAGGTGTTTACCGACATAGGATTGAGATGCTGGAAACCGGTTCCGAAGGCGTCTCTCAATACTTGATCATCTGGATTAGTACCGATATATCGGAATACAGAATTGTAGTTATAACCCGTCGTCCGTGTGAAGTTCACATCAATTCGCAAGTCAGAAATGGGTTCGATTGTACCGCGCACTTGAAGGTTGGTGTTCTCCATTTCGGTATAGCGGTTCGGCTGACCTCTGCGCTGCGTGAGGTACTTATCATTGGTGAGTGCTGGATCATCTGCGAGTTCCAATTCTGCCATTTGTTCGGCAACAGGCACTTGCCAACCCAACGCAAAAGCAGCACCTGGAGACCATCCCGAGACATCGGACATACCGAAGAAGACCGGCTCTGGAAGATACCCCGGCAACAAGGTACCTTGGTTGATGGTATACGTACCATTCACGTTCTTCACCATGGTGAGTAGCCCTACCCCAAATCGAGCGAGCTTCATTCCGAATCCATCCTTGTTGTCGTCGTCTGCTTGATCCTCGGCCGCTGCATTGCCCGATCCCGGCAACTGTCTTCTCACCGGCCCAAGTCTACGATTACCTCCACCCGCAGGCTGACTCAACCTCTTGATGAAAGGAAACTTGTTGTACAATGTAGACATGTTCAAATTCAAGTTCGCCTGCCAGTTCGCAGAGTTTTGAATGGTATTCCCGTAATTCAATGCAGTATCTTCTCGAGCAATCAGTGAAATGGCCTGCCAATCGTAATCACCTGTGTATCTCAAACTCGCATTGACAAACTCGAAGTATGGAATCTTGTCCACCGGGAGCTGCCACGTAACTTGTAGGGTTTGGTGGTAGTTGGTTGGTCGTCCTAAATCTTCAAGATTGTTTCTCAGGTACTCTTGAGCAGCTGGATTGCTAATGGGGCCCGCTAGCTCGTCAAAGCGCACGCGCTGCAAAGCGGTATAGTCAATCTTAATTCTTTCGGTTAGATCCCAAGCCACGTTGTAGTTCCGATCCATGCGGAAGTTCTTGTTCCAGTTTTCAGGAAGTGCAAACTTCGGATCTGGGTTGTCCACATTTCGCATCTGTAGCTGCTGATAGCTACGCACCACATCTCCTCGGAACGAGAATCGCTGTGGATACCACTGGAAGTTGAAGTCGCGAATCAATTTCAAATACTCACTAGTCACTACATTCTCAAGTGGCTTCCAAGGCTTCGCGCTGGTTTGGAAGGTATAGTTCAAGGTTCCTCGGTGATCTACCCTTCTATCCAATTGGGTGTTGACATTTCTCCGATACACTTCAGAGAAGCTGTAACTCACGGAGAAGTTTTCAATATCATAGAACTGTGGACGTCTTGTACTGGAGCCCGATCGATCCTTTCGAACGTTCGTCAAGTTGATGTCTCTGCGTAACGTGTAATCTTGAGAAAGGGCTTTAAGTGAATCTCGCTGAGCGGTAGTCTCCAAATTCTCCAATGCAGTTGGGAATTCAATGTCTGGATCCAATGGGTTGAACATTGGATTCTGCCACTCCTCACTAAGGTTGAAGAACACCGGTATACGAAGGGCGATATCGTCATTGAAGAACTTACCCATTTCAACATTCGTCTGAAGGTTGTAGCTCAATGCTTCGAACTGATTTCGCTCTTGAGGACCTTGATCCAAACTACCATACCCAACAGAACTGTAGTTACCGGTTAGCGACACATTCGCGAAGTCCGCGAGCTTTGCGGTCATTCTCGCGTTTGCAGCCCAACCTCCGCGGTTGTCGAAGTCTGTTAAGCGCAATTCGTTCACCCAAACTTCCGCACACTTATCCTGACCGTCATCAGTAGGATCATTGAGGCGTTTTTTAGGATTTCGAATACCGATAAGGATGGTGCGAACATTGCCGAGGTTTGGACTACCCAATACACTCACAGAACCTCTACCCCTTGGAACAGAATACAGTGTTTGACGACTGAAATTCGGGTTTCCTTGCATCATCTGATCGCGTTCCAACTTCACCTCTTTGAACAAATCAAGATCGAGGTCAATGTCGTTGGAAGAAGGCCAAATTCGATCTGGATCGGTTTCGCCAAACTGTGTTACGGTAAGAGGAATCTCGTACTCGTAGTAGTTGTTATTGTAATCGGAACCTACTCGAACGAAGAGGTTGACATCACCATCGCGGAGAATCTCGTTGAGTCCTCCAGCTTCAGCGTGAGCGAACATCTTCAAGTTACCGTACATTCTCATGTCCATAGACAGGTTGCGGAATACCGCTCTCGCATCGCCATCTTCTAGACCACAAGTGTAAAGGGACAAACTCTGTTCATTGGCCTGCACGGTAGAAGTGGTTCCAAAGAGCACCTGACGGTCAATGCCCGGAGGTAGAACGTAGTTGATTGGATCTCTACTTCCGTTTTCTTCCAAGTTCACGGCATTCACGTTGAATATCGTAGAACCGTCACCATCAATAGGAACGTTTTCGTTCAACACATTTAGGTCGAATCGGTATCTTCTCCATTCTCCTCTCACCAAATCCAATCGCGCAAAACGCAATACAACAGGACGGTTGAAGCCTTTCAAGAACATACGGATGAAGCGAATAGAGCGGAAGTCACCAATCTGACCAATGGTTTGATCAGGTTCAAAAATTGGAATCTTGAATTGAATCCATTTCACTTCTCGCGGCACTTCACTATTCGGCACCTTCACATTCCTAGCATAACGTATATCAGTGATGTAGTTCTGACCCACCGTTTGTAAATCCGCCTCTGCCATGGAAACTTTGTACTGGAAGTACGTTTCCGTTTTACTCAAAGTGAGATCACGGTTCACATCCTCCTTATCTGGAAGGTTGGTAGCAAAGGCTGGATATCCATCTACTTGTTCGATGCTCGAGTTGCCTTCTGTACCGTTGAAGTCGCGGTATCTTCTCAGAATACCTGCATTCGCATTATCGAGTGAAGACCCTCTGTAGTAGCCGAAGTTGTCAGCAGATGGATCGGCATTAGCTTTTGTATAGGCAACAGATGCAGCCCCAAATTCACTTTCCACTCGTTCCGTGTAAGATGGCTGATTGAGGTATCTCCAAGTTCTTTCGTCTTCAGTTCTCAATCCATCCAGACCAACGTCTTGATTAGCACGAGCTGTTGGATCGTTATCAAACGCATCTACGATAGGTTGATTCTGTGTCGTATACCCCCAAACTGTAGAATCTAGGTCCGAAATATCTCCTGTTGGATCTAGACCGTTCTCAAAACTCTGTCTTCCGTCTTTGAGGATATCTTCAGAAATCGAACCCAAATTGAAGTACAAATCCCCTACATCTGCAGCAACGGAATCTTCCGCATAAGGGTCCATAATCCAAAACTGGATAAACTCGATATTTTGTTCTTCGAAGTTGTTTACCTGAAGCGGTCGCATTACCCCAGCCCAACGAGAATCGGGATCATTCAACTTACCATCAGCACCCATACCTGCAGAGAAGTTGGTAGGACCTACTTCGTAATTGTATGGACCGCGTTCTTCTGGGTAAAAAGCCAAATCGAAAGTGGCGATATTCTGAACCGTTGTACCCTGTTGTAAACTCGTATTCGGGAATACCTCCTTGATAGGAACTTGACGAGTACGGTGATCTGAAATAAGGTTCTTATCACTTCGGATATTATCCGGCGTTTGGGCATTGTCCTGATAGAAAACTGGATCGATGATATACCAAGCTAGCTTAGCACGATTGTAGTTGTAAGCTAAGTCTTGTGTGAGATTCCCCTCTGGAAATAGACTTGGCTGTCCAGCTGGGGTTGAAGCGAGCAACCAGCTTGTGGCCCCTCTAATATCAATGTTCGTCTGACTACTTTCAAAGTCATCGATGTACGTTGTTGCACCATCTTCCCCAATCTTAATCCCACTTGGAGATCCCGGAATCATGTGTGCGAATTCCCCTTGGAAAGTAATGGAAGATGGCTCTTTGGTATCGATGAATGGAATGGCATCTACCATTCTTGTCAAGAAAGGAGCGTCAGTATTGTATTGTGTATTGAGCCCCCAGATAGTGTTGGCGATAGGCTCATCACCCAAGTTCACTTTCTGAGTCAGTGGACGTTCACGCAAGTGGAGCAAAGCACCTCCCACATTGAAATTGTCGCTGAACTTATGATCGAAGGTAGCCCCTGCGAAAGTCTTCGTCTGGAAATTAAAGAGTGAGTTATTCTCGAAACTCACATTGATAGGAACACCGGAATTGAGAATACTCTCATTGATAATCCGAACTTGTCCGAGGTTGTAATCTACCGTATAGTCTTGGTTCTCGGTTAGTTTTGCACCACCCGCAGAAACCGTTACCGATCCTTGAGGAATGTTGAAAGCATTCAATTGGATAACAGAACCTGAAGAAGACTTGTACTGACCTTTCAGCAAATACTTGTTCTTTTGAGTCTGCTCTTGAGCCCGAAAGCGCGTACTGTCGTAGAGCTCTTGGAAAACATACTTCTCCCTCGCTTCCTGAGACGTCAAGTTACTCGACAATCGTTCTCCAAAAGGTTCCAATACGGGGAAGAAAATCCGACCGTTCTGTGAATTGATCGTTCTTCCCTCCACAAAGTCAAACAAACCATCGGGAACCGGGTCGTTGTTGTAGTTCAACTGGTCGAGAGACATTACGTTGAGAAGCAATGAGTCATCCAAGTTGGAATTCGGAAGATATGGAACTGGGGTTCCTGTTTCATCGTTCATGTAAAGAACCTGGAGGCGGAAATCCTCTTGAGACACTTGGAAGGCTCCGAGTGAATAAACGTTCTTCATCATCAAGTCCCAAAGTGGTGTTTTCACATCCAAGATGGTACTCTTCAACATTTTCAAGATGAGTGTGCTTGGAGGGTTCACCCCGTCGTTCGAGAATTCCCCCACTTGGTAAGTTTGACCAAAAGCCGTGTATTGAAAGGCCACAGCAAGGACTTCATCTTGGTTGAGTGCCTCATTCAAGGAAAGGATACCCAATTGAGGATCGAGTTTAAACTGCGAAGGTTGAAGTTTACGAGCATTCGTCAACTCAACGAATTCTGTCGCTTCAATAAAGCCCGCAGAATTCAAAACGGCATTCGCATCGCCAATATCGCGCACGCCTGGATAGGCACTTGCCAATGCAGATGGCTCCAATTGGTTAGCTCCGTTGTTTGGAAACTGGCTAGATGACGAACCTGGGAAAATATCCGGTCCACCAAGTGGTCGGTTACCATCACGATAGGCGTCTCCTTGATTTTCACCAAGGTCCATGAAAGCCACAATGTTTCGCACGTCTTCTGTAACCGATCTACGGTTGGTTACCCAGATTTCAACCTTTGTAATTTGAACAGGTGAGTTAACCACCGGCATAGAAGCCAACCACTCTTCGTAATGATCGCGGAAATACTGGCTCAAGAAATAGTGGCGGTTCGCTTCGTATTGATCGCCCCAAATTTCAAATTCTTGTTGCGTTGCCCCACCCTGAACGCTAATAGATTGGGATTGAGAGCGCTGTTCTGAGAAAACCGTTGTTACCGTTGTTTTACCAAACTGGAACTTGCCTTTCACCCCGAAGAGACTCTGCGCCCCAGTGATGAGAGAACTGTTTACTGGAAGGGAAACGTTACCCATTTCCAGATTCTTAATAATATCGTCTTCTTGTCCTTCAAAGCCCAACTTCATCTTATTCTCAAAAGCGAAGGTGGCTTCAGTATCATAGTTTGTACTTAGCGACAAGCGTTCACCAATTTTACCCGTGATATTGATTTGAATACGTTGATCGAAATCGAACGCGAAGGTTCTTTGATTTCGAACAGGGATAATTGGGTTTTCAATTTTTTGATATCGGGCACCGATTCGGATTTCTGCAGTACCCTGCGGACGAATTTCAATGGTATTTCCTCCAAAGATGTCAGCAAAAGTTTGGCTATTGATTCGGATTTCAGGAATCAAACCATCCGACTCTCTATCGTCTCCACCTCCCATAGATTCAGCACGTGAAGACATTTGAACGCGCTGAGGAAAATACTCAGCATCAATTTCTCCAAACGCTCGTTCTTTGTATTGATCTTGAGTTAGGATAGTTGGAGACCCAACAGGAACACTACCGATGTACTTCTGAATCGTATAAAGTCCTGTTTCGGGATCATAGGTCACTTCTTCCCTAAAGTTGGAAGGATTGTTAAGGTACAAGCCGCCATCGCCATTTTCAGGAATGGGATATATCAGCGAATCTGGATCCCCTGTATCAAGGGCAAATCGCCCATCTTCAATAATGAGATCAACGGCATCAACGCTAGAATTCACCCATCCAAACGACAGGAGAATAGGCGTGATCACAACAGCCAATAGGAACGGTTTTGCAACGGGTACTCTCAAACTCAGAGTTTCTGGAGGGCGTTTTTAATAATCGATTCAACCGAGGCATTGGCATCTTCTTTAAGATGCGCACTCACCACTTTATCTACGGACACGCGGGAGAAGCCTAAAATTTCCAAGGCTGCAACAGCCTCTTCTCTACTCGACTTCACGGCAGCCATAGATGTACTGTCAAGATGCAGACCCACTTTGTCTTTCAAATCGACAACGATTCTTTGAGCGGTCTTAGCACCGATGCCTTTAACGCCTTTTAACAGTCCGATATTTTCCGAACGGATGGCAGATTCAACCTCTTCAGGTTGGAGAGAGCTTAGAATCATTCTAGCTGTATTCGCCCCTACACCAGACACACCAATCAATTGGCGGAATATTTCGCGTTCCTCCTTCACGGCAAAACCGTAAAGAGTATGCGCATCTTCTCGAACAGCGAGATGGGTATACAGCAGCACATTTTCATCCGCACCCAATTTTGCATAGGTACTCAATGAAATATGTACATGATACCCTACACCCGCACACTCAATAACGACAAATGTGGGACTCTTCTCTACGAGGCGACCTCTGAGATGGTGATACATGCAGGAAGTTGTTTTTATAAGTTACCCCCTCCTTTGTGGTGGGAGGGCGGCATCAAAACGCCAAAAATAGAAAAATCGTACACCTAGAAATGAATGATTTACAATTCTATAAAAGAAAAAGGGCTCTCCGAAGAGAACCCTTTTTAACATTTCTTTATAAACCCGCTCTACTAGTGGGATACAACGATTCTTTGCGTATTTAGAATTTGACCGTCGTTTACAACTTGAAGCATGTAAACTCCAGCAGGAAGCGTTCTTACTTCCATTTCAACGGGAGTAGAATTGCTTGTAAAATTCTTTTGAGACACCATCATACCTGCCAAGTTCATCAATCGAACCACTCCGTGATCCATGTTTCCCACTTGAACTGTAAGGCGATCTTTGGCAGGGTTAGGATAAGCGTTCACAGTAACCGCTTTTGATTCGCGGATAGAAATCGACGGAGCAACGCTCAAATGAAAAACTATATCCAAGTAATCATTCACATCCGCCGCATTGTAGTAACGGTAGATAACAGAATCACTCTCGGTAACGTTGTTGCCTTTGATATACCAACCGATGTAGAAATCTGAATTTCGAGCACCGTTTGCCAAAGTAACTCCACCGAATTGAGAGCTATCGGTACCAACGCCGTAACATAAATCCCAGCAGAAATAGTTACTGTCGGCAATACCAACGGAACCATTATAAATGCGAGCCATTTCGAAAGTGGCTTCAGGACCATTGTTCGTTACAGTAACGTGCGCCTTTACTTCATGTAAATAAGATGAATTAGCCACGGTATTGGTATCCATGGTTACCAAAGACAAGCTTTGAGCCTGTACAAAAGAGCTCAATGTCAATGATAACGCTATTCCTAAAGTGTAAATCTTCTTCATTAATATGGTTTCAAGTGTAAAAAACCTGCTAAACAGTAGGCACAAATTTAAACAAATCTTAATTTGGGCGTCCGTAACCCTTAATTTGTTTGTTTAATGAAGAAGCTTTACACCTTGTCGCTTGCGCTTTTGAGCATGGCGGCTATCGGGCAAACCCAACGCCTTGCCCTATTCGAAGAGTACACAGGTGAAAACTGTGGACCTTGTGCTTCGACGAACCCTGGCTTAGATGCTTTGGTTCAATCGAACCCTACTAAAATTTTGATGTTGAAGCACCAAGTGCCGATTCCATCAGCAGGACCTATTTACAACGCATGGCCAACAGATGCAAACGCACGCCTTACTTATTACGGTGTGAACTCTGCTCCAAATGGTCGTCTTGACGGATCTACTTTTGGAAGCAATCAGACGCACCCAGCTTACTTGACCCAGTCAATTATTGACTCACGCGCTCAAGTATCTTCATCTTTCACGATGAGTACGTCACACACTGTTTCTAGCGACCTAGATTCAATTTACATTACCGTTGTTGTAACGAACGTAGACGGATTCACTGTTAACGCACAATCAGCTGGATCACTTCGTCTTCACGTTAACGTTATCGAGGAAGAAATCAACTTCGCAACGCCTCCAGGAACCAATGGAGAGAAAGATTTCTACCACGTATCTCGCAAAATGTACCCAAGCGCTGCTGGTACAGCTATGCAAGATTCATGGCCTACTAACGCAACGATGACTTACACTTTTGCGGAAGCTCTTCCTACTCACATCTACAACTACAACGAAGTTGGTGTGGTAGCTTACATCCAAGAAAATGGTACAAAGGAAATCATGCAGGCTTCTCATTCAGCAGCAGGCAACCTTGTAACTAGCAACCCAGATCTTTCTATTGCAAACCTTACTGCATCTGGAAATGATCTTTGTGCTGGAAACGCCACTCCTTCTTTCGAAATCACCAATGAAGGTCAGGCTACCGTAACTTCTGCTGACGTTCGTTACAGAATCAACGGTGGAGCTTGGACTACTCAAGCATGGACTGGTTCTTTGGCTTCTGGTGCAACTGCAACAGTGAACTTCCCTAACATTTCTCTTCCTTACGCTTCGAACAACTTCCAAGCTCAGGTGACGAATGCAAACGGTGGTGCTATCGAAATCAACAAATTGGACAACGATATTGAGCCGTTCACTTTGAACGTTCTTTCTCCAATCGTTCAGTCTGCTCCATTCGATGCAAACTTCGAAAATGCTACTTCAGGAAGCGTTCCTAGCAACATGATCTTGAGTGGAAACAAAACGTACAACACTGTTATTGATGCTGCATTCGTAAACGGATCAGGTATGATGGGCGGTTACGCTGCATCGAACAAGTCAATGTTGTTCGGTTTCTTCTACCTTGAGTCTGGCACCGTTAGTGAATTGATCATGCCTAAGGTTGATATTAGCAACTCTACGTACACTAGCTTGTTCTTCTCAAGAGCATCTAAGACGTACGCAGGAGAAAACGATATGCTTGAAGTAATGATATCGGATGACTGTGGTCAAACTTGGACTACTGTATGGAGTGCTGCTGGTTCTAACTTGAACACTGTTGCTGCTCCTTCTACTAGCCCTTACTTCCCAACTGCAGCTAGCGATTGGAAGATGGCGCAAGCAGGTATCCCTTCATCTATGCAAGGTGCAACTGAGCTTATCGTTAAGTTCAAAGCAACTTCTGATTACGGTAACAACTTGTTCATCGACAACGTATGGCTTTCTAACTCTCCTTTGAGTGTTAATGAAGAAGGTCTTGCTGAAATGATCATCTTCCCTAACCCAGCTAACCACACTGCTCAACTTAGCTTCGATGCAGTTGAAGGTGGTGCAGTTGAAGTGAATGTAGTTGATCTTAACGGACGTACAGTAAGCACATTGAACACTGAAGTTTCTGCAGGAGCTCAAAACATCACTCTTGATGTGGCTGACCTTCCTGTTGGAGTTTACGTGGTACAAGTTCGTCAGAACAGCACTGTTAAAACTCTTCGTTTGAACGTTACTCACTAAGTAGTACGGCACAAACATTGAATAGTATAGAACACCGACGAGGGAAACTCCGTCGGTGTTCCTCATTTAATAATACACCATGAGAAGTTTTCTATTCGCACTTAGCTTTTTAGTATTGGGCACAGCTGCCAAAGCGCAGATTTTCCCACAAGTATCCATCAAAACTCTTGATGGCCAAACGGTAGATGCATCCACCATTGAGCACGACGGTCCAGTGGTCGTTAGCTTTTGGGCTACTTGGTGCTCTCCTTGTAAAAAAGAACTTGAAGCGCTGAACGAGTATTACATCGACCTTCAAGATGAAACCAATGTATTGGTAATTGCCGTTTCTATTGACGACCCAAGAACTGCCTCTACTGTTGGTGTAGAAGTGAATTCTCGCGGTTGGGAATACGACGTATACCTAGACACGAATAGTGACCTCCGCAGAACAATGGGGGTAAACAACGTTCCACACACCATGGTGTACAACAAGAGTGGAGAGTTAGTTTACACGAGTAACAAGTACAACCCAGGTGATGAAATTCACTTGATGGAAGTCATTCGCGAAGCCGCTGAATAGTGAAGAAGAAACTACTCCTTGGACTTGGCATCCTTGCCGGATTCCAAAGTCTACATGCGCAAGAAAACCAAGAGAACTGGGGAACCCTCCATGGGAACTTCCAGTTTGATGGTCAACTATACGTTCGCGATAAATCTATTGACCCATTAGGGGAATTCTACCCCGATGAAAGATTCCTAGGTCAAGGTTTCGCCAACTTCAATTATTCTCACGGAAACTTCCGCGCAGGTTTGCGCTACGAGAACTATCAAAACGTAATTCTTGGCTTCCCAACTGGATATACCGGGGAAGGCATTACTTACCGCTACCTCCAATTTGTGAAAGATGGATTGGATGTTACGGTAGGTAACTTTTACGAGCAGTTTGGTTCGGGTATGATCTTCCGCGCTTACGAAGAGCGCGGCCTCGGTCTGGATAACGTGATGGATGGTGTTCGATTGAAATACGCTCCGATGAAGGGTCTACAACTTACAGGCGTGATCGGAAAGCAACGCGTTTATTTCGACAAAGCCCCAGGCGTTGTTCGCGGTCTAGATGCAAACATGAGCCTGAACGAAGCCATTCCCGCCATGGCGGAAAACAAGTGGCGCTTTACCATTGGTGGTAGCTTTGTGAGTAAGTACCAATCGGCCAACGATCCTTTCTACAACCTACCAGAAAACGTAGGGGCTGGTGCTGGTCGACTAACGGTACAACGCGGAGGGTTTATTTGGAACACCGAATACGTTTACAAGGCAAATGACCCATCGGCTGACAATGGTAATATCTTCCGCGATGGCCAAGGTTTATTGTCTACGCTCACCTATACCCAACGCGGTTTGGGAATTATTGCGAGCTTTAAGCGAATCGACAACATGGCTTTCCGCAGCGATCGCAATGGCAAGGAATTCGAAGCGTTTATCAACTACCTTCCTCCTACCACCAAGCTGCACACCTATTCCCTTCCAGCCCTCTTCCCTTATGCAACGCAAATCAATGGAGAGGTTGGTCGACAAATTCAGGTGAGCTACAAGTTTGATCGCAGCACCCTGCTCGGTGGCAAATACGGAACACTCGTTACCGTGAATTATGCCGATGCTTATAGTCTTTACAAAGAAGAAGTGGAGCCTGGTGTGCCGATCGGAGAAGCGGGAACAGATGGTTACAAAACCGACTGGTTCAAGCAGGGACAAGTGCACTATTACACCGACTTCGACATTGAAATTCGCAAGAAGATTTCACGCGAATGGAAGGTGATCGGTACATACTACAACTTCTTCTACAACAAGTCTGTTTTGGAAGATGGTGTAGCAGACCAAGTGGTGATGAATAATCCTAACGTTCAAGAAATTGCATTTGTGAACGCAGGTGTGGTCGAATTGATCTGGAACTATCGTCCACAACATAGCATACGTATGGAATTGCAGGGAGCATTCTCTGATCAATACCGTGGTGACATGGCCATGGTTTTGCTGGAATACGGATGGAGCCCTCACTGGTTCTTCTCCATGCAAACCATTCACAATTACGGTCATACTGACCCAGCTCAACGTCTAACTTATCCAATAGGATCTGTAACTTACTACTCGGGACAAACCCGTATTCAAATGAGTTACGGTAGACAACAAGCGGGTATCTTCTGTGTGGGCGGCATCTGTCGAGTGGTTCCTCCAAGCAACGGTTTGAGCCTCTCTGTAACCACCAATTTCTAACGGGAAACGAAGAAAGATCATGAAGAAATTATTGATTCCTGTTGCCATCTTCACCTCATTCATCTTCGGAATAATGAGTTGTGACGTAATTGAAGATCCATTGAAGGATGGCGGAGTAGTAAACCCTCCGAGCAACGATACCGTGTACCGTAATGTTCTCATCGAAGACTTCACCGGACACCGTTGCAAGAACTGTCCAAAGGCTTCAAAGGCCATAGAACAAATCACTGATTTG
The DNA here is from genome assembly GCF_008933165.1 of Phaeocystidibacter marisrubri. NCBI lineage: Bacteria > Pseudomonadati > Bacteroidota > Flavobacteriia > Flavobacteriales > Phaeocystidibacteraceae > Phaeocystidibacter > Phaeocystidibacter marisrubri. Next base: position 130,673 of record NZ_WBVQ01000001.1, on the reverse strand, counting down.
TACGGAGACAGAGTCGTTGCAATTGGTATCCATTCAGGGCCATCTGAGTTCACGGCACCACTACCTCCTGATTATCCAACTGATTTTAGAACGGCAGATGGTGATGCTATCGCTTCCTTCTTTGGAGGAGTTCCCGCTCAGCCCATTGGAATGGTAAGCCGTTTGGATTATACCGGAACTGGCATTAGCCACTTTAAGCTCTATAATTCATGGGCCGGTGAATCTGCGGCTTTGATTGACCAACTGGCCATTGCCAAAATTGAAGCAACGGGAACGGTTTCTGGATCGAATTTACTGACAGATGCCACAGTTACCTTTATAGGCGACCAAAACGGCACTTATAAAATTGCCATCTACCTCGTTGAAAATGACGTGGTAGCTCCGCAACTTATGCCAGACGACACACGTGATGCGAACTACGTTCACCACAACGTTCTTCGAAAGGCCATCACACAGCCTATGGGCGACGCCTTGGCAAGTGGCGCGATTTCAGATAGCGCTTCTTTTGATGTCAACTATACCACGGCCTTGGACGCTAGTTGGAATACTAGCAATCTGAAAGTAATTTGCCTAGTGATTGATGATGCCAATCAAGAAGTAATGCAAGTTATCTCTGAAGACGTTCAATGATCCAAAAAACACTCATATTCCTCTGGCTCCTCCTGGTTTCACTAACCGCGAGGAGCCAGTATTTTTCTGGGGGATTCCAACTAGGTATCACCGCTAATCAAATTGACGGAGATGGCTTAGGGGGATATGACCACATCGGCCTTCAAGCAGGTTTCTTCACCAACCGTGACCTCGGAGGAAAGTGGGCTGGACAATTGGAGTTGATGTACATCTGGAGAGGTTCTAGAGAACCGGTATCCGACACCAGCAACCTCTTCCGCGCAGATTTACATCAAATCTCCATTCCTCTCATTGCCCAATACAATTACAAACGATTGGTGTTTGAAGGCGGGCTTTCGGCAGATTTAAACATCATTACCAAAGAGAGTAATCTGTATGGGAGCTACGAGCCAGATCCTGCGTACTACCCTTTGGTATTGAACAGCATCCTAGGAGTGAGTTATAAGCTCACTGATGCGACGATCATCAACTTGAGGTCACATTACAGTTTGAGTAGAATTCAAGACGGGAGAATCGTTTATAGAGGTCCAGGACTTTTTGATGATTGGATCAAAGGGAAGCATTCCGTGACAATTGCTATGGCTCTGTATTTTTACTTCTGAAGAAATTTCAAGTTTCTCATCAAGCCTTCATACTTTGTTCGCTTCACTGCGGATTTTCGAAAAATCTCGTTGAAAACATCAACGGAGATATCCATCCACTCTTCCCTACTCATTTCTAGCATTCCATCTCTGGGATTAAATCTCGGTTCAGAATGCGGTTTGGAGAAGCGATTCCAAGGACAAACATCCTGACAAACATCGCATCCAAAGGCCCAATCGTTCATTTCACCTGCAAACGACTCTGGAATAGCATCCCTTAATTCAATCGTCAAGTAGGAAATACACTTGTTAGAATCTACCACGTAAGGAGCGGTGATCGCATCGGTTGGACAAGCATCCATGCATGCCGTACATGACCCACAGTGATCAGTAGTCGGTCCATCTGGTTCTAACTCCAAATCCAAAATCAGTTCCCCAATAAAAAAGAAAGATCCTGATTTCTTCGTCAGTAAGAGACTGTGCTTTCCAATCCAACCCAATCCGCTCTTTGCCGCCCAAGCACGATCGAGAACAGGTGCAGAGTCCACAAATGCTCTTCCTTCTACATCTCCAATGGTAGACTTAATGAAATCGACCATTTCCCGGAGCTTATCTTTAATGACGAAGTGATAATCCTCGCCATAGGCATACTTCGCAATTTTAGGGGCGTTGGCATCCGACTGAACGCTTTCAGGAAAGTAATTCAAAGTGAAGCTGATCACGCTCTTTGCTCCAGGAACGAGCAAGGTTGGATCAAGGCGTTTGTCGAAGTGATTCTCCATCCATCCCATGGTTCCGTGATTACCATCTCGCAACCACTTCTCCAGTCGGGGAGCTTCCTCTTCTAAAAAACCAGCAGGAGAAATACCGCATCCAGCAAAACCCAACTCTGAAGCTTTGCGCTTAATGAGCTCTGATCTTTCGCGAAGCGTCATCAATCGAAAAGACCTCTTTGATCCGCAGGGCGCTTTCTACCCAAGTGCTTGTACGCCTTATCCGTGGTCATTCGGCCTCTAGGGGTACGAACTAAGTATCCTTCCTTAATGAGGTAGGGCTCATACACTTCTTCCAAGGTGTCGGCTTGTTCTGAAACAGCCGTTGCCAAGGTGTTCAATCCAACAGGTCCACCTCTAAACTTATCGATAATGGACGTCAATATCTTGTTGTCCATGTCGTCCAATCCGTGTTCATCTACATCTAGTGCATTCAAACCGTACTGAGCGATTTCAACATCAATGGATCCGTTGCCCTTCACCTGTGCAAAGTCTCTTACACGACGCAATAATGCATTGGCGATTCTCGGTGTTCCTCTACTTCTTCTCGCTATTTCTACCGATGCATCAGCTGACATTGGCACATTTAGGATGATTGCCGATCGTTCGACGATGTTGGACAAGAGTTCCGTTGAATAATATTCGAGTCGGGAGTTGATCCCAAAACGTGCCCGAAGTGGAGAGGTCAATAAACCTGAACGGGTAGTTGCACCGACCAAGGTAAACGGATTCAATCCAATCTGAACCGATCTTGCATTGGGTCCCGTTTCTATCATGATATCGATCTTATAATCCTCCATTGCGGAATACAAGTACTCTTCTACAATAGGGCTCAATCGATGTATTTCGTCAATGAAGAGGACATCATTCTCCTCTAAATTGGTCAGTAGTCCGGCCAAATCACCTGGTTTGTCCAATACAGGCCCGCTGGTAATCTTAATCCCCACGCCGAGCTCATTGGCAATGATATTGGCCAAGGTGGTTTTTCCCAAACCTGGAGGGCCATGTAGAAGGACGTGATCCAACGCTTCACCTCTTCCCTTTGCCGCCGCAACGAAGACACGCAAGTTGTCGAGAACCTTATCCTGTCCAGCAAAGTCGTCAAACGACGCCGGCCTAAGCTTCTTCTCTAGATCCAGTTCTTCAGGTGAAAAACCGCTCTCGTCTCCGTCTAGCAATCTATCCATGGGCTAAAAATAGCCAAACTCGCGATGATGTGAACAGGATGGGTCACAAAAAGCAAAGGCCCGCATCCATATGATACGAGCCTTTTGTGCTCAGGAATAGGAGTATCTATATGCGGTCAGTGAGAGAGCGTAGAACTCCAGTTTGGTGGTGAGGCCTTAATGACCTTATTGGTGTGACAAATATACTGTACCTCAAAACAGCATATTCTCACCGCATGCGACAATCGTCTTCGTTATTTGCGAAATACGCAAATACAAACTTTAATTTTCGCACCACATGCGATTTTTAAATGATTTCATGAATACTTTCGCATAGCGTGAGAAAATTTATATCTTAATTCACATACAGTGAGAAAGATTCTATGACTTCAAACACATTTCAGTTGGCTTTTGTGAAAGTATTGCTCCGCCAACTTCCCAAGAACACTAAGCCCGCTGAGCAAATCGCTGCCGTACTCGGCTGTTCAACTGCTTCGGCCTATCGCAAAATAAAAGCCGACAGCCCCTTTACCATAGAAGACATTACCACCTTGTGTTCTCAGTATCGCATTTCACTCGATGAAGCGATGTATTCAGATCCCAGTCAGGCAGTGATCTTCAAAAAGACACAAGACGTTGTGTCGATAGACTCGTTAGAGATTTATTTCCACAACACCTTGGCGCAACTTCAAGCACTTCGCAATATGCCGGAGGCCACCTTATACTATGCAGCTAGGGACCTACCTCTCTTCTTCTATTATCGATTTCCCTCCCTTGGTGCATTCAAGACTTTGGTGTGGTTGAAAGACTCTGGATCTGACTTTCTGGAAAAAAACGAAGTATTCGACTTTGATAAAGTACCCGAAAAGATCACGGATTTGGGTTATCAACTCAACCAAACGTATTACGACTTGTCGACCTCGGAGATATGGACACCCAGGACCATGGCTAACGTTTTTGAACAAATTCAGTACTACTACAAGTCGGGCTTACTACGTCAACAAGACGCCAAACGCGTTTTAGAGGACGTAGCACAAGTGATTGATGAAAGAGAGTACAGAGCCCGAGAAAACGAAAAGAAGGACAATATCAAGGCTGAATTGTACTCTTGTGATTTCCTCATGATGTCCAATGGAGCTCTTGCGGTGTTAGGTGAAAACCGAATTGCTTGGGTAGCCTTTAACGGGATCAACTTTGTGCACACCACCAATCCAAATTTTTGCGAAGAGTACGAAAGAGCATTCAAGCAACACGCCAACTTGGGGGTATTGATATCGGGCAGTGCAGAAAAGCAGAGATCTGAATTCTTCAGAAAACTCCGAGATCAAGTATCTGCTATGCAGAAGATTCTGGACATCGATCTGAAATACTATTAGGTATAGCAATACAAGAAGGGCTCCGAAATTCGGAGCCCTTCTTGTATTGAGTAGTAGGATAATATCAGTGTCCTGATGTTTCACCTGGTCGGAGTGCAACGGTTTGAGGAATGAAATCCTCATCGGCACCTGGCTTGCTGTAATCGTAAGCCCAACGGTGAACTTCTGGAATTTCTCCTGGCCAGTTACCGTGGATATGCTCAACCGGAGTTGTCCATTCCAAAGTATTCGCTCTCCAAGGGTTTTGAGAACTCTTTGGACCACGAAGTGCACTGTAGAAGAAGTTGAAGATGAAGAACACCTGTGCCAAACCACCAATGATAGCAAAGACAGTAATCAAGATGTTGATGTCTTGAAGGTCATCAAACATTGGGAAGTTAGTGTTCTCAAAGTAACGACGTGGTAAACCAGCCATACCTGTAAAGTGCATTGGGAAGAATACTCCATAGGCACACACAAACGTCACCCAGAAGTGGATATAACCCAACATCTTATTCATTCTTCTGCCGAACATCTTAGGGAACCAGTGGTAAACACCGGCGAACATACCGAAGATAGCAGATAGTCCCATTACAATGTGGAAGTGCCCCACTACGAAGTATGTATCGTGAACGGCGATATCCAATGCAGAGTCACCAAGAATAATACCTGTAAGACCACCGGCAACGAATGTGGATACCAAACCAACCGAGAACAACATCGCAGGTGTAAACTGCAAGTTACCTTTCCACAAGGTAGTGATGTAGTTAAATGCTTTTACAGCCGACGGAATCGCAATCAACAATGTGGTGAAGGTAAAGACAGAACCCAAGAAAGGACTCATACCTGTCACGAACATATGGTGACCCCAAACGATAAACGAAAGGAATGCAATGGCCAAGATCGAACCTACCATCGCGCGGTAACCGAAGATTGGCTTACGAGCGTTAGTAGAAATTACTTCTGAAGTGATACCCAACGCAGGAAGAAGGATGATGTAAACTTCAGGGTGACCCAAGAACCAGAACAAGTGTTCGAAAAGTACAGGGCTACCACCTTGGTTTGTCAATAACTCACTACCCAACATGATGTCAGAAAGGTAGAAGCTAGTTCCAAAGCTACGGTCGAATACAAGCAAAAGGGCTGCACTCAACAAAACAGGGAAGGAAAGAACACCAAGAATTGCTGTTACAAAGAAGGCCCAGATTGTCAAAGGAAGACGAGTCATGCTCATACCCTTTGTACGCAAGTTCAAAATCGTAACGATATAGTTCAATGAACCCATCAAAGATGAAACGATGAAGAGTGTCATAGACACCAACCAAAGTGTCATACCCATACCGGAACCAGGGATCGCTGTTTCTAGCGCACTCAATGGTGGATAAATAGTCCAACCTGCAGAGGCTGGCCCAGCTTCAACAAAGAGAGAAGCCAACATGACCACACTCGACGCAAAGAAGAACCAATATGAAAGCATGTTGAGGAATCCAGACGCCATATCACGTGCACCAATCTGCAATGGAATAAGGAGGTTCGAGAACGTTCCACTCAAGCCTGCAGTCAACACGAAGAACACCATAATGGTACCGTGAATCGTTACAAGGGCTAAGTAGATGTTTGGATCCATAACTCCACCTGGAGCAAACTTATCGCCCAATAGAGTATTGAGGATAGGCATTGGTTCACCTGGCCAAGCTAGTTGAAGACGGAAAAGAAGGGACATGGCAACACCAATAATACCCATGATCATACCCGTGATCAAGAATTGCTTCGCAATCATCTTATGGTCCGTGCTGAACACGTACTTCGTAAAGAAGGTCTGATGATGCTCGTGGTGTTCGTCGTGTGCGTGTGCTTCTGCCGACATAGTATTACGCATTAAATATTCTTAATCGAGAAGCTTATTGAGCTTCAGCGAAAGTCGTTTGTTCTGAAATCCATTCGTCGTACTCCTCAGGAGTAACTACAGTAATCGGGAAACGCATGTTGTAGTGTGAAGCTCCACAGATCTTATTACACAACAATACGTAGTCGAATTCGTAGGCGTCTTTTCCAGCTTCAGCGCGAATTGCGTTGATGCGATTCACCTTCTCAATGATGCCAGCGTCTTGACGCATTTCAGCAGTGGTCAATGAAGGAGTGAATTGGAACTGAGTAGACATCCCCGGTACACAGTTCATCTGTGCACGGAAGTGAGGCATGAATGCTGAGTGAATGATATCCTTAGAGCGGAACTTGAAAAGAACAGGACGTCCTTTAGGAAGTACCAACCCATCGCGAACGACAATATCATCGAAACCTTTATCATCTGACTTATCAATCCCCAAAGAGTTAGCCCCTTCGATGAAACGAACGTTGGCATACCCCAATTGGTTATCTTCTCCAGAGTAACGTGCGGTCCATTTGAACTGCTCTGCAAATACTTCAACAACAATTGGTTCTTGTTCTGAATTATCTGGTGTCATCACATTCGACCAAGTGTAAAGACCAAAAGTGATCAATACTGCCAAGGCAACAGCTGGAATAATGGTCCAGATGAATTCGAGTGTGTTATTGTGCTCATAATAAGTAGCTGTGCGACCTTTTACACCTCTGTACTTATAAGCGAAGTAGAACAAAATAGGTTGAACGAGAACAAATACGAGTATGATGGTTCCCATGGACAAGTCCCACAAGAAATCGTAATCTGCGCCGTGTTCAGAACCTGGAGTACCCAAGGTTAAGTCACCCCAAGCCCAAATCATCGCTACAAACGAGGCCATGAATAGAATACCAAAAGCCAAGAATAGGCGACCTTGAGTATTGTTGTCTTTGTGGCTAACATCATTATTGCGATTCTCTTCCAACGCTGAAGAGGTCTCGTAAACTTTGACCACCTGCGTGAGGGCGATGATCGCTAAAACAATGACTAAAGCCGTGATAATCCCTACCATCTTATCCTTCGATTAAGCGATTAGAGTGAAAAGTGTTTGCTCTCCTCCACCATTGGATGGTTCTTCTGAAGGAGTGGTGCTTTCGCAAGGTTGCGGAATACAACCAAAATAAATAGACCTGCGTAAAGAAGGAAACCTCCAATTTCAGCCCAACCAAATCCGTAGAATTCACCTACAGAACCTGGCATAATCATAATGAAGTGATCCATCCAGTGACCAATCAATACGATAGTAGCCGTTACGAGTACCAATCCCATTACACGCTTAGAGTCACGAGACATCACAAGCAATACAGGAGCTACGAAGTTCAGTGCAACCATGATCAAGAACATGGTGTTGTACTGACCAAAACGTTGCATGTAGTATGTTACTTCTTCCGGAATATCAGCATACCAAATAAGCATGAACTGAGAGAACCAGAGGTAAGTCCAGAATACAGAGAACGCAAACATGAACTTCGCCATGTCGTGTTGATGGTTCTCATTGATCCAAGGCAAGTAGTTGTTATAGCGCAAGAACACAATCAAGATGTTCAATGCAGCCAGAGCTGTAACGAACATACCCGCAAACGTGTACCATCCAAAGAGTGTAGAGAACCAGTGCGTGTCAATAGACATGATCCAATCCCATGCGCTAGTAGATGAAGTAACTGCGAAGAATACGGTGAAGACTGCAGCAAGCTTGAAGATCTTCTTGTAGCGAGCAGTGCCGCCCTCCAAGTCTTCAGCAAGAGAATGCTTACGAACCAATACTATAATTCCGAACCAAACCAATGTGTAAACGACAGCACGGATGATAAAGAAAGTATCGTTCAAGTATCCAGCCTTACCAGCAATAATAGGATCGAAGTTAGGTGTCCCTTTCTCCATGATTCCATCTTGCATCCAGTGCCAGATGTGGTGAACATCAGCAACTCCTGCAAAGATGATAATCAACATACCGATCAATGGAATAATCACGAAGAGACCGACAGCCTCAAATACGCGGTTAAGTCCAACGGTCCAACCCGCCTTAGCAACGTACTGGATCATCAAGAAGAAAACAGTACCCAAGCCAATGGCAAGGAAGAAGAAAGTGTTCACGAATAATGCTGACCATGGACGGTTGGCTTGTTGGTGTGCAGCATGTTCTGCATGTGCAGCGTGTTCTTCAGCCGAACCGTGATCTTCGCCATGAGTGTCGTGGTGACCAGCTTCAGCGTGAGCTTCCGTGGCGTGATCGCCGTGACCCTCTGTCGCCACTGTGTGGTGATCATCGGCGTGATCTGCGTGTGCAGCATCTGCATGCATTTCTGTAGCATGACCATCATCGTGATGATCTCCACCCGGCACGGAAATAAATCCAATCGCTAGGGATACAGCTCCCAAAACGATAAGGATCAATGCTAGGATTTTTGCCTTCGAAGTAAATTGAAACATAGCTCTACTTTCTGGTCAAATTAAGCTGGTTCTTCTGTTGTTTCAGTTTCTACAACTGCTTCTTCAGTAGCAGGTGCTTCCGCTGAGATATCGTCCATTCCTGATTGCTCCGCACGGAGTTTCCACACGTAACGGATAATCTTCCAACGCTCTTCAAACGTAAGCTGAGAAGCGTGGCTACCCATGATACCCTTACCGTACATTATCACGTGGTACGCAGATGCTGGAGTGATATCAGGAAGACGTGTGTTTCCATAACCTGGAACACCAAGAATTTTTTCATTTTCAACGAGGATACCTACACCGTCACCCTTCGTACCGTGACAGTGCGAACAGAATACGTTGTACAATTCCTTACCCTCAGCCGGATCCATTGCTGCGAAATTCGCAGGAGTCAATGACGCATCGGTTTTAGATAGTGCATACCCCTCTGGAGTGTTGGGCACTTGATAAGGATGATATCCACGTGGGATAGTTCCTTCTACCGGAGTTTGCGCTTCCATGCCGTTATCAAACATCTCTGTTGCCTGGTAAGTCTCCAAAGATGGAGATACATACATGTCGTCCATGTAAGTGTAACCCGGAGTTGTCTTGTCGTAGTTACATGAAGTCGCTACAACAGCAAAAGCAGAAACCGCAAGGGTTGTCCGGATGACATTGGTCATCTTCATAGCAATGGATTTACGCGTTTTCAGTTACTTCATTAATCTCAATCGCGCCAGAGCTTTTGAGGAACTCAATGAGCTCATCGCGATCGCCTTTAACAGGAACCTCCATGAGGAACTTGTCGTCAGTTGTTCTTGGATCCGGGTTCTGAGCATCAGCACCTGGATAAAGCTTGTTCACTGCAAAGTATGTCCATACCATAGCGTGAGCTGCAAAGAACACGGTAAGTTCGAACATGATTGGCACGAAAGCCGGCATGTTCTGGATCCAAGTCATACTTGGCTTACCACCGATATTTTGTGGCCAGTCCGCATTCATCATACCCCATGTCATTACAATGGCTACGATGAGTCCGGTTAGACCGTATAGGAAAGCGGCAATCGCGATGCGAGTTGGCTTCAAACCCATTGCGTGATCCAAACCGTGAATAGGGAATGGAGAGTAAACTTCGTTTACGTGATAGCCCTTCGCACGAGTGTCCTTGACAGCCTTCAAGATCACGTCATCGTCATCGTACAGAGCGCGGATGATTTGTTTTGATTCAGTGGTCGCCATGTTGCTCGTGGAGTTTTTTATAGTTTTCACCAGATGACTTCAAGATAGTCTTCAATTCCGCTTGAGCAATTACCGGGAAGGTTCTTGCATAAAGGAGGAACAAGACAAAGAAGAAACCAATTGTTCCCAAGAAAATACCCACATCAACGAAGGTAGGTGAGAACATTGACCATGAAGACGGAAGGTAATCACGGTGTAGTGAGGTAACAATAATTACGAATCGTTCGAACCACATACCAATGTTCACCACAATCGAAATGAAGAAGGTAAACATAATGCTAGTGCGGAGTTTCTTAGACCACATAAACTGTGGAGAGAACACGTTACAAAACATCATACTCCAGTATGCCCATTTGTAAGGACCTGTTGCACGATTCAAGAATGCGTATTGTTCGTATTCAACACCTGAGTACCATGCGATGAAGAGCTCAGTGATATAAGCCACACCTACAATAGAACCCGTCACCATGATGATGATGTTCATCATCTCAATGTGTTGAATCGTAATATAGTCTTCCAATTTGAAGAGCTTTCTCATGATGATGAGAAGCGTTTGTACCATGGCGAATCCTGAGAAGATCGCACCCGCAACGAAGTACGGAGGGAAGATGGTGGTGTGCCATCCTGGAATCACAGAAGTTGCGAAGTCCATGGATACGATGGTGTGTACCGAAAGTACAAGAGGAGTAGCCAAACCAGCCAAAACGAGAGATACCTCTTCGAATCGCTGCCAGTGCTTGGCCTTACCACCCCAACCAAAGCTAAGGATCTTGTACACGTGTTTCGTCACAGGACGAACGGCACGGTCGCGGATCGCAGCAAAGTCAGGAATCAAACCCACATACCAGAACACTGTAGATACAGAGAAGTACGTCGAAATCGCGAACACGTCCCACAACAACGGAGAGTTGAAGTTAGGCCAAAGTGAACCGAGTTGGTTTGGAATTGGGAAAACAAAGTACGCCAACCAAATACGACCCATGTGAATTCCTGGGAAGAGTGCCGCCTGGATTACAGAGAAGATGGTCATCGCCTCTGCAGAACGGTTGATTGACATACGCCACTTCTGTTTGAAGAGGAGAAGAACGGCTGAGATCAATGTACCGGCGTGACCGATACCTACCCACCAAACGAAGTTGGTGATATCCCATGCCCATCCTACGGTCTTATTCAGACCCCAAACACCGATACCGGTGCCGATGGTGTAAAGAATACATCCCACACCATACAAGAACATGGCAAGTGAGATTGAGAATACAATCCACCAAGAACGGGGAGGAGCCGTTTCAATGGGGCGAGCCACGTCCACTGTAATATCGTGGTACGATTTGTCTCCTATAATAAGGGGCTCACGTATAGGCGCTTCGTAATGCATCAGCGATCTCCTTTAGTCAGATTGAATTAGGCGTTTCTTACTTTAGTTTGGTAGAACACAGATGGCTGTGTACCTACCTCTTCCAACAAGTGGTATGCACGTGGGTCTTGCTTAACCTTGGCAATGGCACTCTCTGGATTATTTACGTCACCGAAGACGATTGCACCGGTTCCACAAGCCTGAGCACAAGCTGTAGTAAAGGCACCATCTTCAATTGGCTTTCCTGCTTTCTTCGCTTCCAATTTGTTGTACTGGATGCGTTGGATACACATAGAACACTTCTCCATCACACCGCGTGCACGAACAACCACATCTGGGTTGAGTACCATCTTACCGTACTCATCCAATGCAGGATTCACATCTCCAAAGCGACTTTCGTTGCCTTGATAGTTGAACCAGTTAAAGCGACGCACTTTGTATGGACAGTTGTTCGCACAGTAACGTGTTCCGATACAACGGTTGTAAGCCATGTGGTTCAAGCCCTCTTTCGAGTGAGCCGTTGCACCTACTGGACAAACCGTTTCACAAGGAGCGTGATTACAATGCTGACACATTACTGGTTGGAATACAACTTGTGGATTCTCGTTCGCTGCTTCCAGCTTGTTAAATCCACCAAGTGATCCGTTCTCTCCGAACAAGCCACTCATCTCTTCTACTTTCTCTTCGTCACCCGAGAAGGTGTCTTCTGAAGAGTAGTAGCGGTCGATGCGCAACCAGTGCATATCACGGTGCTTGCGAACTTCATCTTTACCAACAACTGGTACGTTGTTTTCAAGGTGACACGCAACCACACAGGCACCACAACCCAAACACTTGTTCAAGTCCATGGACATGTTCCACATGTTGCCCGTTTCGTGATCGTGATCTTCCCAAAGGTTCACCTTATCTGCTCTCATCTTACCTTGGTAAGTGTCGAACAATGGAAGTTCGTTCCACTCTGAAGGGTCTGAACCTAGGAAAGTATCTAGAGTCGTTTCGTTTACAATTCTACGACCCATCATGGTGTGTGCAAGCTGAATACATGCAAAACCATGCTCGTGATCGTCTGACTTAGCTGTAATCTTAGCGTCGGTTACGTAATGGTCATTGCCCATCAATACGTAAGCGTTCACACCAACATCGCTACCAGCTTTACCGATATCTGTTCTACCGTAGCCAACTGCCAAACCAATGGTTCCTTGAGCTTGACCTGGTTGAACAAAAACAGGAACCTTCTCAAGGGTCTTGTCCCCCACTTGAATAGTGATGGTCTTACCGTTGTAAGCACCCGTGCTATCCGTAGAAGTTTCCAAATCCCACGCACCTTCCGCAGCATCTGCTTGTGAGATGGTTGCGTAGTTGTCCCAAGAAACTCGGCTGATTGGATCAGGAAGTTCTTGCAACCACGGGTTATTTGCTTGGTTACCGTTGCCCAAACCATTCTTCTGGTAGAAGAACAATTCGATTTCTCCGGCACCTTTTGCCTCTTTATTTGCAGATGATGCAGCGGCGTTCATATCGATCGCTTCTGCATTCATAGCAGGTTCTACCATAGAAGACACTTCTACCATACCATCATGAAGGATGGTATTCCAGCTCAAGGTAGGATGAGACACTTGCATGTTCATCATGAAGAAGTTCTTCAAGTAGCTGTAGTAGTCAGCGTCCTTACCTGCAAGAGCCAATAGAATATCTTGACCGTGCTTTGAATCGAAAAGAGGACGGATTGTTGGCTGAACCATACCGTACACCTTCGAAGTTGGCATTACATCTCCCCAGCTCTCCAAGTAGTGGTTCACAGGAAGTGCATAACCAAAGTTTCTAGCGGTTTCGTCCATTCGATCTGTCAATGCTGCAGTGGTAGCAACTTTTGAAGATGCATCGGCAAAACCATTCAAGCTGTAAGAAGGATTCACTCCCCAAGTGAGAAGGGCACCAACTTTACCAGCTTTCATATCGGACATCAATGTAGCAACTGCTTTATCGTCACCGCTTCTCAAGTAAACCGGAGTAGCCGTGTCAACTGTTGTACCCATGTTGCCCAACATATTGTTGATTCCAGCAGCAAGAGCTTCTTGAGCGTAGTTGTTGTTACCAGCAAGTACAAGTGACTTACCGCGGTTCTTCAACAACTCTTCTCCTACTCGTTGAATGGAAGTCTTCAATTCAGCAGGAAGTTCAGCCGCAGCCAAAGTAGCATTACCCGTACCACCTGCCACTACATTGTAGAGGTGAAGAAGGGCCGCACCTTGCTGAGACGACTTGAGTTTGAGACGCTTGTCAGCGTTCGCCCCCGTTAGGCTCAACTGCGTTTCAATCTGAATATGGCGAATCATACCTTCACCCGGTGTACGAGCTTCCGCATATTCGCTGGCCATATCCTGACCTGTATAGTTGAATAGGAAGTCAGCACCTACACCTACAACCAATTTAGCATTTGCCAATTTGTAGGTAGGAATAGCGCGCATTCCAGTCAAATCATTCCAAAGATCAAGCTTCGCTGAGAACGATACCGGATCGTAAGTAACGTGCTTGAAGTTGGTGTAAGCCGCTCCCAAATCAGCAATCACTTTTGAAGTAGATGGGCTGATGATAGAAGAAGTCATCAAGACTACTTGCTTACCTGAGTTATTTGCCGCTTCAAGTTCAGAACGCAATGAAGCAAGGACATCCGTCCAATTTACTTCCTCTCCACCCTTCATTGGGTGACGCAAGCGAGCTGAATCGTACAAAGACAAAACAGAAGCTTGAACACGAGCATTGGTTCCGCCATTGAACATGGCCATATCGTTCGGTTCAACTTTGATCGGACGACCTTCACGAGTCTTCACAAGAATGCTCGCAAAATCGTGACCGTCGTAGAACGTCGAAGCGTAGTAGTTAGGAACACCCGGAGTGAGTGAATCCGGCTTAACCACGTAAGGGATAGAATTCACTACTGGAGACTCACATGCAGCAAGTGTTGCTGCAGCGGTAGAGAAGCCAAGGTACTTGAGGAAGTCGCGACGCGTAGTGCTTGAGTTGCCCAACGCATTTTCGTTACCCAAAAAGTCCTCAACCGGAATCTCTTCTGCGAACTCATTCTGAGCGAGCTGTTGCGCCACAGGCGTTTCCGCCAGCTCGTCATTGCTCTTCCAATATTTCTTTGTCGTAGCCATTATGATGATCCGGGGTTATTTTAATAGTGACACTTACCGCACTCCAGACCACCGATTTTTTCAACCGTGATCGTTTCGCCGTGATACTTCTCAACTAGTGCGTCGTGCTGATGCTCATAGAATCCGTTCGTGTTGATCTTCACCTCTGTTTCGCGGTGACAGTTCACACACCAACCCATCGTCAATGAGCTATATTGATACACTTCTTCCATGGTCTCAACCGGACCGTGACAAGTTTGACATTCAACTTGACCCGCCGTTACGTGCTGAGCATGGTTAAAGTATGCCAAGTCTGGCAAGTTGTGGATACGAACCCACTTAATAGGCTTCTGCTCGTAATCCTCGATGTAAGCACCTTTATCAGGGTCCCAACCAATTGCCGCGTAAATCTTAGCAATTTCTGGTGAGCGCTCTCCACCGTACTTCAAGTTACCGCGCTCGTCTGTGATTTCAGAACCGTTCACGTACATGTGACAGTTCATACAAACGTTAGCAGATGGAATACCAGAAGTCTTTGAGTGGCGAGCACTGCTGTGACAGTAATTACAATCAATTCCATTGTCGCCCGCATGCAACTTGTGAGAGAATGCAATAGGCTGAACCGGTTGATAATCCTGCTCCACACCAATACCCATAAGGTACCAGTAGGTCTCATTCAAGAAACCCACTCCGATCACGATGGTGAACAAGGTTACGAAACCTGTGTTCTTCATCAAGAAGCGCATGTAAGCAGCCGCTTCTGTAGTCAAGGCAACAGGATCATCACCCTTAACAACGCGAAGTGTGTTACGAACTTTAACCAACAAGATGATGAGAAGCAAGAAGAATCCTCCTAGCACCAACATCCACACTGGCGACGGACCTTCGTCTGCCACAGGTTGGCCAGGGCCTGGAGTTTCCGTAGTCGTAGCAACCGCTACCGGTGGATTCTCAACATAAGTGAGGATGTTGACGATCTCCTCGTCGGATAGATAGGCGAACGAGTTCATCGCTGCTCCGCCATATTCCTCGTAAATGGCAATGGCATCTGCATCGCCAGAGGCTCTCAGAGCTGCATTATCGCGGATCCACAGCTTTAGCCAATCTAACGAGCGACGCTCGGTTACACCGGATAATGCAGGACCCACAAGCTTGCTGTCTAGCTTGTGACAGGATGCACAATTCGTTTTGAACAATTTCTCGCCCGCTGCGGCATCTCCTTCGAGTGCTTGGGCATTCGCAACGAATCCCATAGCGAAAACGCTAATGATCAAAGGGATAAGGCGAATGTGAAATCGGTATAAATTTTTCATAAGGGACCTCAAATGATACGATTCCGTACTTCGAGGGGCAAATTTAACACATAGAAGCCCTCGGAAATGCGGTTACCGCCTACAAAGTCTAATTTATAACCGTTCTAAATAAATGTTAAAGCCGCATATCTTCAACATCTATTCGTTCCGTATCTTTGTGGAAATTTACATTCAATGAAAGCCATTCGCCTCACAATCTGCATACTGTCCCTTTTACTCCCCACTTTGACAAGTGCGCAAAACACAACTAGCGTAAAAATGAATGCAGATCCGGCATTTCACCGAACTTTTTCCAATTACTTGAACGCCAATAAGAACAGAAAAATCGAAGGTTATCGGGTTCAAGTGTACAATGGAAACCGAAATGAGTCGAACCAATGGAGATCAAGATTTATTTCAAAATTTCCAGACCTAGAGAGCATGGTGATTTTTGAAACGCCCGACTACAAACTTCAAGTTGGCAACTACAAAACCATTTATGACGCAGAGGCCGCACTACTTATCATTCGAGAAGAATTCCCAGGTGCTTTTATAGTGGAGACATCCATTCAACCTCCAACCTTGTCCCGACCTATTAAAGAGGAGGCCACACTAGAAGTGGAACCTCAGTTAGAAGTCCAAGAAGAACCTGAATCTACAGGAAAAATAGAATAGCAAAAACCCCGAGGATCAGCTCGGGGTTTTTCATTTTCAAGGGCACGCCTATGAACGAATAGCGTGCTCTATTTCAGCCTTTATTTGATGTTTGGGAAGAACGCCCGACTTCCGCCAAACGGACTTTCCATTCACGTAGAGTACCATGGTAGGAACTCCTCTTACATCGAGCTTTTGAGCGAGCTCAGGATTTCGGTCTACATCAATCTTAATGACTTTCACCTGATCTCCCCACTCACCGGCCAGCTCTTGAAGTATAGGACCGAGCATTTTACACGGCTGACACCACGTTGCGTGAAAATCAACCAGCACATTACCCGTTCCAATTATTTCTCCAAATGTGCTCATTTCGATTCTTGTTTTGTCGCGAATTCCACGACCCAAGCACCTCTGAAATCTCCCACCTCATAACCTACCGCCTCATCATCTGGATATTCATCCAATATAAGAGCGTGTAAATCCGCTGTGAGACTCTCTCCTGGCATACCGTGACAATTGGTGCACAACGGCATTACCATAATGGGCTGATAGTAACGAATGGCTTCGCTGTCGGTTTTTACAACCGGAGTCAGATCTTCCCCACTCTCGCTTTTCTCCTCAAAGATGGAAAGCACATCTCGATCCAACTCATCCGGTTCATTATTCGGATTTCTATGTCGGAAAGAGGTCCTTCGGATCTTTACATCATGTGCAGCTTCCAGGCTATCCACAATGGGAGATGCGTTCACGTGACAGAAACTCACTGCCCCCTCAAAGCCGCTTTTCTCGATTTGAGCCACCAGTGTAGAAGCCAGTGCAGACTGACTTTTACCGGCGATCTCGCTTCCCCTTTCTATGATTTGCTCAGTGGTTAACTCGGCCGGATCAGTCGAATCATCACAAGCAACAAGAAAGGTGAAGGCTACTAATATGGACAGTCGAAAGCTCTTCATAAAATAGGATTACATCTCTGCAACGAAAGTATCTATAGCAGCGTCAATTGCCGTCAAACACCTGTCGAAAACAGGTTTAAAGTCTTCCGGATGCCCCACAAACAATTCACATGCAATCCACACGTTGTCGTTCTGGGTATACGCCTTAGCAACTTTAGCTTGCCTATTCACCTCATCAACCGCAAAAGCCACTTGAACGGCTTCGCTTTGAGATTCAATTGGCCAGATGTTGAAAAGAACGACACGGAAAAACTCGTTGTCATCTTCATTCACTTCAACGAAATAGTTTCGGTCGTTGTAGGTGAATTGAACGTCTCCATCGGAATCTATCCAGCCTTCAATTCCTTGATCTTCTAAGTATCCCAAGTACATTTCTTGAAGTCGCGATTCGCTCCAGTTCTGAGCATTCGCATCATAACTCGAAATGCCTAAGACAACGGCAATTAGCGTGGATAACAGTCGTAATGATTTCATAGTAGGTAGTGGTTAATTGAAAAGTAGTTTCACATTAAAGCTACTACTTTCCTCTTACTCAGCCGTATTCTGACTGGAAGATTTATCCTTTCGATAGAAGGAATCAAAAAGAAAAACCCCCATCAAACTACCATACAATGTACTGTTGGTTGGATCTGAAGTTATGGCACACGACCCCGACTCACAGCCGATCTGGCTATAGTACAGATATCCTCCAATTGCTCCAACTCCAATACCGACAACCCAGAGGAGCCAGCGTCTTTGAAATAACGCGTTCATTGTTATTGTACTGTTGGATGTCCCTTAGCCTTCCAAGAGGTTATGCCACCACTCAAGTCAACTACATTCTGAAAGCCGAGCTCTTCCATCACACGAGATGCATTGCCACTTCTCCCTCCAGAGCGACAGTAAACATAAACGGTTTCACTCTTGTCTAATTCACTAATGCGATCCTTAAAATCAGAATCGTAGAAGTTGATCAAATTGGCTCCCTCAATGTGGCCCTCTGCAAATTCTGCTGGAGTGCGCACATCGAGTAAGTAACCCGGCGTTTCTTCCATTCGCTTCTCAAACTCTTCTGCGCCTACAGAAACAATCGACGGTTGCTGAGCGACCTCTTCAGTGGTTTCATTGGAAGGAGAAGTTGAACTTGACGATGTCGTTTGTCCGCAAGCAGTCAATCCCACTACTAGTGCAGACATCATCCAAATAGACTTATTCATATGAGTATTTTATTAATAAACCCAAGAAGACAGAAAGCTGCCTAGCTCGGGTTTGAAAGTTACGGTTCTTAACCTAGTTTTCTTTGCAAGTTGGTCCAGCCGCCACCGTTGTGTGCGCGTTCAAAACCATTTTGCTTTAGGATGCCCAGCGCTTGAGCACTTCGCATTCCACTTCTACAGCATACAATCACCGGTTTCTTTTTATCCAGTTTATGCAAGCTGCGTTGGAACTGATCCAAAGGAATGTTCTTTGAACCTTTGATGTGACCCGACTTAAATTCAGCCGGTGTTCTCACATCTACAATTACTCCGCCTTCCGACAACCATTGTCCGTAGTCTGGAGTAGAGTTTTTAAACAATTTCCCGAATAATCCCATGCTTACATTTTGTGGATTGCAACCTGTGACCAGCCGCCACCGTTGTAAATATTGTCAACACCATTCGCCTTCAAAAACTCTACAGCTTGACCAGAACGACCGCCTGACAAACAGCAAACCACCAAAGGTTTACTCATGCTTTTGAATTCATCTAGACGATGAGGAACTTCATTCAATGGAATGTTAATAGATCCAGTAACATTTCCTCCTGCAAATTCACCCGGAGTTCTAACGTCTACAATCGTTGCGTTTGGATCGTTGATGATCTCATTCATAGTATTCACGTTTATGTGTGGTTATCAATTTGAGAGTACAAAGATAGAGGCAGCCTTACGTGCGAAAGGTGATATACGTTACAAAGTGCACCTTTTCCAAAGTTCGGCATTTCTTCCACAAAAAAAGGGACACCTATTGGCGTCCCTTCTGTATGTGCTATCCTTGGCAACTTACCAAATCACAGCATGCGCTGAATCTGACAAGTGCATAGGAGTTCCGTTTCCACATCCATAAGCTTCCCAGAATTCTGGCATATTGCTCATTGGACCAATCACGCGAAACTCACCTGGAGAGTGATAATCGTTATTCAAACGGAAGCGCAAAGCTTCTTCGGTGTAATGAACTTGCCAAACTTGAGCCCAGCCCAAGAATACGCGTTGATCATCCGTGAAGCCGCCAATTGGCGCTGGTTCTTCCTTGCCTTCCATGTGCTTCAAGTAAGCGTGATATGCAAGCGTCAAACCACCCAAGTCGGCAATGTTCTCACCTAGGGTTTGTTCGCCATTCACAAACTCACCTGGCAATGCTTCGTAAGAACTGTAGAGATTAACCACAGAAGACGTCAATTCTTCAAAACGAGCGCGATCTTCAGGCGTCCACCAATCCACGAGGTTTCCGTCTTTGTCGTACTTGCTCCCTTGATCGTCAAAGCCATGAGTGAATTCATGACCAATCACTCCGCCAATTGCGCCGTAGTTCAATGCGGCATCTGCTTCTGGCATATAGAACGGTGGCTGAAGAATACCCGCAGGGAATACCACTTCATTGTTACTTGGGTTGTAGTACGCGTTTACAATGTGCGCTCCCATGTGCCACTCAGATTTATCTACGGGCTTACCCAATTTTGCAAGGTTCTCCGCAGTGAGGTATTCGCTCATTCGAATAGAATTCCCTACATAATCATCGGCACGAATATCCAAGTCGCTGTAGTCTTTCCACGTATCTGGATACCCAATCTTATAGGTGAAGGCCTCTAGCTTCTCGATGGCTTTACCTTTAGTTTCGGCACTCATCCAAGTAGAGTTCTCAATGCGAACGCGGAAAGCAGAACGCAGGTCTTCTACCATCGCCTCGATCTTCGCTTTGTGTTCAGCCGGGAAGTATTCATCCACATAAAGATGACCGATTTGCTCGCTCAAACCACTCATTCCTCCCTGAACTCTTCTCCAACGCGGTTGCATTTCAGTAACGCCAGAAAGCACGGTTGAGAAAAAGTCAAAGTTCGCCTGAACGGCCTCGTGATGCAATTGATTCGCAAAACCGTCAATCACTTTCCAAATGGAGTAGTGACTCAATGTGCTTGGGTTCCAGTTGGCGATATCTTCACCCACAAACTCAATGTAGTCTGGAGAAGTAACAATGAGCTCTTCTGTAGAAATGCCTTGAGCGGCTAAGTAATTGGCAAATGACAGATTCGGCGTCATTTCATCCAATTCTGCTACGGTCATTTTGTTATAGGTGTTCGCTGGATCACGACGTGCTACACGGTCCATCATGTGTTCAGCCAACCTTTTCTCGAATGCATACACCTCAGCTGCAATGTCTTCTGAATTGTCCATTCCGTACATCTTGAGCATTCGCGCAATGTGCGCTACGTATTTCTCTTGGATGTATTGAGAGGTTGAATCTTCGCGAACGTAATAGGCTTGATCTGGCAATCCTAGACCTGATTGATAAACGTGCAAAGCGTTCATACTTGCATTTTTATCATCTGGCCCAACATATACACCAAAAGGCATAGACACACCTTTTGATTCATTGCGAACAGCAGCATCCAACCATTCCTGAACGGATTGGACACCTGCAAAATCATTTACCAATGCTTCAATAGGCGTGAATGCAGCTTTCTCGATTCGAAGTGAATCCATACCTGAACGGTACAAGTCACCCACGAGCTGAGCGTCTGAACCCTTTGCCGCTGTCTCTGTAGAACTGAGAAGTCCATCAAACAATTCGCGAACGCGAATTTGATTGTTCTTAGAAAGTGCGCTGAACTTACCCCAAGAAGATTCCGCTTCTGGAATAGGATTCTTATCTAACCAGCCTTGGGCTGAAAAGTGAAAGAAATCGTCACATGGAGCATAGCTGCTATCCAACGACGAAAGCTCAAACCCCACATTAGGGTCCACCTCAACCACTTCGGGTTTTTGGTTACAAGCTACAGCTGAAGCACAAAGGCCAGCTAGTACAAGTTTATTCATTTTCATATTCTAGTTGTTAATCAAAGATTTAACCAAGCAGCTTTCAACGCCAACTGCTCTGGGGTAGCACTATCCGACTTCTCAAGGATGTGTCGTTCTGACTCCGTAGCGAAGGTAGTGATGCTGGTGAGTTCAATTTCATCTTCATCGCCATTTGCATCCGTGCGGATAACTTCAATCACTACTTCACTGCCAACACAGGCGGTTTCATGCCATTCATCTAGCACGTTTTGAAGCTCTCCGCCCTTGATTTTTTCACCATTCCATCGAATGAGTTGGTCGCCCTTCTTCAATCCAAACCCTCGTGTGAATTCACTCTCAGAATCTATGTCGGTGATGTAGTAATACTTGCCTCTACTGCTCAAGTATGTCGCGCCCCATGATGGCATTTCCACCACGTACTTCAACTTCTCTTCATCATAGGCATAGCCCATCTCAGGGAAGAGCTCTTCAAAAGGAAGTGGAGCCGTACCTGAGATGTATTCATACAAGAATTCCTCTGTTCCTTCTGGTGCATTAGCGGTGAGGATATCGAAGAACTGGTCATCTACAAAGAAGGTATCAGGACCATACATGTCCTTCAGTTTAATCATCAGATCAACCAATCCCTCTTCGCCATCGGTCTGTTTGCGAATCTGCATGTCCAACGCCATTCCAATCAATGCACCTTTCTGGTAAACATCCAAGTACTGATCTGCGAAAAGATCGAGTGCGTGCTTACTTCGAACAGTCATTGGAATGTGTTCATTGAAATTATCGGCACCGTGCATCTTTTCTACCATTTCCGACATAAAATGCTCTTCGGTGATCACACCCCCACGCACTTGACTAATCAAGCTGTTGTATTCGGTCAACCCTTCGTAGAACCAAAGGTGCTTACTCATTTGTGGGTTGATGAAGTCATAATCGTGAATCTGCTCACTGTGGATGTTAAGCGGTGTTACAATATGAAAGAATTCATGAGCCACAATACCGCGCAAGAATTGCATCTTGGGATTGGGACCGGTTTGGAACATCGCATACGTTCTGTCGTCTACATCTGGCATGGTTACCGTGGTGCTCGTGAAGTGCTCCAAGGCACCTACTCCACCAGCACTAAAGGTTTCCTCGCGAGTGAGTCCCCACACCAAGACCACATAGCGATCTGTGGGGAGAGAACCACCTAAGTAGTTCGAAGCGGCATCAAATACAGGCTTCAATCCCTCAAGAAGCACATCGGCATCTAGCGTCCCTTCTGGAGAATACACTCCAATGGTCACTTCGGCACCCGCCACCATCGTTCCAGCAACATTGTCAGCGGCATAGAGGATGGGCCTATCGTGTAGTTCAAAGTAGTCTCGTGCAAAGAAGACATCGCGCTTTGGTGAAACGGACTCAATGTCTAATGCGGTTGTAGCCACCAGACTTTCATCGTGAACCACTTCATAATGGTATTGAACCGCGTCAAAGCCCTCCATAAAGCCAACAAAGCCGAAGTTGTTCATCAGCACCCCGTCTTCTGCAATAGCCGTTCCTCCCGGAAGGAAGATGTCTGCTTTTCGGTCGCCATCGGTTTCAACCGCTTCATACGTGATCTTGTAGAGCGCCTTTCCGTTTGATATAGACCAGCGGTTTTCGTCGAGGCGCTTGGTTTTAAGCTCATTCCCTCTGCTGTCAAAGGCTTTCAAACCTCGAACAAACTGACCAAAATCGGAAATATCATACGTACCAGGGACGATTTTCGGCATCGCGTAGATCACCTCATCGGTGTTCATAATGGGTGGAACCACAGTCACATCTATCTTCGAATCCAATCGGCCTATAATATTGACCTCCACTTGGTATCTATCTGCTCTCTGTACTGGGGCAAAGTCTTGCGCCATCGTAGCGAAGGAGCTGCTCACTCCAATTGCTACCAACCCAATCTTCAATAGGATCTTATTCATTTTCATTGTATTCATTTATTGCTGAGTTGAAGTCTTTCTCGTTGTAAGGGCGCCCCTTCACCATCCATTCTGGAGCCGGTGCACCTTTTAAATAATGGTCAAAGAATTGAGCCATTCGAACACTCAAATCCTTTCTGTTGTGACGCTGCATGAGGTTGTGTTCTTCCCCATTGTATACCAGCATCCAAACAGGTTTCTGTAATCTTCGCAATGCCATGAAGTATTCAATTCCTTGGTACCAAGGTACTGCACCATCGTTATCATTGTGCATAATGAGAAGAGGAGTTTCTACTTGATGCGCGTAGAACACCGGAGAATTCTCCAAGTAGAGATCGGTGCGCTCCCATAGGGTTCCCCCAATTCTACTCTGTGTTCTTTCATACTGGAACTCTCTACTCATACCCGATCCCCAGCGAATTCCGCCATAAGCCGAGGTCATGTTACTCACAGGAGCACCTGCCATGGCACA
Organism: Phaeocystidibacter marisrubri; assembly: GCF_008933165.1. NCBI lineage: Bacteria > Pseudomonadati > Bacteroidota > Flavobacteriia > Flavobacteriales > Phaeocystidibacteraceae > Phaeocystidibacter > Phaeocystidibacter marisrubri. The sequence goes on along the minus strand of NZ_WBVQ01000001.1, from coordinate 106,762 downwards.
TTTAAACATATCGGTTCTGGTGACGAGATGAGCCACTTGATACCCCCCCCAACTCTGACCTTGAATGGCCATGTTGGAAGCATCTGCCCACGGGTACTGTGCAATCATCTGAGCGCCTGAAAGGATGCAATCTTCGGCACTCTTTCCCGGTCTTCCCTCTTCGTAAACCACATCTGGAATGAAGATCACGTATTCATTGCTCAGGAAGTATGGGAAATTAATCACACTGGCACTTGGCGCTGGCAAGTAGTGTCGGTGCAATAAATCAGAATAAGTCTCATAGAAATACACCAGCACAGGATACTTCTTGGTAGGGTCAAAATCTTGTGGCTTGTACAACAGCCCCTGCAACTCTATCCCTGTTGGCGTGGTCCATTCAACCAACTCAGAAGTTCCCCATCGCACGTCCGACTGTTGAGGATTGGTCTCCGTTACCACCTCCGCATCCGCCAAATCATCCCCACGAACCACATAGAGTTCTGGGTAATCTACAAAGGTCTGTTTGCGGTAGACATACACCTCAGCGGAATCGGCCTTCATCAAGTCAGACAGCATGAAGTCACCCCCTACTAAGGTCTCCATTTTGCGATTCTCCAAAGAGAATTCCACGTAGGCATTCGACTTGTCTGATTCATTAAAAGATTCTAAAATCCAATCTCCACGAGTTGAAAGAAATCGCTGATCTCTATCCAATTGAATGTAGCGATAACGCGTATTGGCGTTTCTACCTTTTCCTCCTGTCATATTCGTTGCGCTGCCACCGGGGATCACACTCCAAATATCGTAGGCATCATAAATATAGAAGTTCTCATCTCCTTCGCTCCATCCGGCATATCCGTAACTGCCAGGCTCATTCGGGGTATCGTGTTCTTCATCGTACACTGGAGTAGAAATATTGGCCGATAGAATGAGATCCTGACCGTCTTCCACTCTATACCCCTTCCATTGCAAAGAAGCTCCATCCCACCAATAGACATATTTACCCGCTGGTGATAGGGAAGGCCAACTGCGAACTCCAGTAACTATTCGCTTCTTTTCTCCTGTGTTCAAATCGACGATGTAAAAATCCATAGGCGTTGGATAATTCCAGCTCATGGAAGCTCGTTCCGAATGTGGCACCATGTAACCAACGGTGTAATCCAATTCGCTTTCAAGATCTACACGGACGTGTTCCACTGTTTCATCTTCCAACTGAACCCACTTCTTCTCAGCAAGGATGAATCTACCTTCGTACGATCGGTGTTTGTCGTCTCTTGAATTGATCTTCTGCATAGGTTGAATATCCTCATCGGTCCATGACCAGATATCCAGACTAACCTTTTCACTCTCTAGAACTGTTGTGTCCTCTTCTGGAATGAATGGAACAGGTCGAGTTGCCATATAGAGACTTCTGCCATCTTCCGAAAAATTCAATGAGTTGAACTCCGACAACATCCAACCTTCTGGAAGTTGATCGGATTCTGCCTCTAATACCACCGAAGCCCAAGCTGAACCTTCCGACAATTTTAAGTCGTAGTAATGAATATCTGCATTCTCAGAATCATGGGTTACCAAGTAGGCTACGTGGACTCCCAGTTCATCCATCGACAACTTCTTCACGCCTTCAAAAGCGGTATCAATGGCCGTATAAGGTTGGTCGTTAAACCAACGGAGCACTGTGGCTGGCTGTGTGGAATCTCCAGCAGATTGTATAATAACAGCATTCGCCACTTTACTAGCCCACTTCAATTCTGAAGCGCGTTCAATGGTATCACGCACATTGGTTTCGAGGTTCCAAATTACCAATCGCTTGGCATCTTCATCGGTATATCCACTTCCTACTTTCTCTTCTCCATCCCAGAAATAATCTGTGGTAGTGGTTGTGCTATCGGCATCTTCCTCTTCCTCCACCTCTTTTTCGTCTTCCAAGAAGATGGAGATGTAGGCTCCCTGATTTTGATGAACATCAAAAGAAGAAACATTGAAGATTGTGTCCGTTTTACCCGAGCGAACATTTACTCGAACCAAATGATCTTCTGGCATTTCATCCTTGGGAGTGTCTTTTAGTTTAAGCCGACGAACTTCTGCATATGCCGGGGAAACCGTAAAGAAGAGCCATTTGCCATCTGCCGTAAAACTCGGACCCGAAGCGCGTTCATAGCGCGTACTTCGACCGTTTCGGGTTTTAATAAGATCAACATGACTATCCCCTTCTTGCGGACTGGTTTGAACGGCCATGTATTTGCCATCATTCGCAAGGGTATAGGTTGATATTCGATTCCATCCGTCGTAATCCGAATGATCTAAAGCCCTCAACTGCGCCCAAGAGTAAAAAGATGAAATAGCGAATAGTGTAAAGAGGAGTTTTCGCATGCTATAAATTTAAGGTCACAATTTCGTCATTCATATCGAAGTGCGGTAATCGGATTTAATCGGGAAGCCTTCCAAGCTTGAAAAACCACCGCTATTAGGGCAATACCACCTGCAACAATAGACACAACTAGGAAGCTAAACCAATCTAGTTCCACATGGTATGCAAACTTCGACAACCAATTTTGTAGGATGAGATAGGTAAGTGGCGCTGTAATCAAAACCCCGATAAAGGCCATCCGAACAAAATCGAGCGTAACCACTTTAAACAGCTCTCTATTAGACGCACCGATAATCTTTCGAATACTCAACTCCTTGGTTTTCTGCTCGGCTGTAAAGGCAGATAGAGCAAATAACCCGAGCAAGGCAATGGACACGGCAACAATGCTAAAAATGGCCATCAAGTCGCGCAGGGTGTTCTGTGAACGATAAGCCGATTGCAGCGCTTCACTCAAATAGTAGGCATCAAGAGGTTGTCCGGGATGATACTTATCCCAAGCCATCAACAAATCGAGATGGGCTTCTTCCTCCATTCCTGGAACCACACGTATACAGAAATATCGAGTAAAGAATACTTCGGAAGGCCCGGTTTTGACATCCAAAGCAAAGGGTTGGATTTGTTCTGAAAGAGAGACAAAGTGAAAGTCTTTCATTACACCCACAATCCGTTCATTGAAACCCGGTGTACTGAACTCTCTGCCCAAGGCCTCTTCTGGCGATCCCCACCCCATTTGACGAACCAGAGTTTCATTGACCACCACTCCCGTTGTGTCATCTCCAGGCTCTGTTAGGTTTCTCCCTGCCACAATTTGGAGTCCAATGGTCTCCACGAAATGCTCATCCACCACCAACGAGGCAAAGTACATATAGTCGTTGGCTTCCAACCGGGCGTGATGGTACTCGTGCATGTTGTGCTTCAAGCCCATCACGTCGTTCATCCTCGACATATTTACGATGGCATCCGAAGCAATCAATTCCTTTCGCATGGCCCGGTAAGTCATAGCGGCGTCCCACTTCACAGGAACGACCAACAAGTGCTCTTCATCGAACCCCATATCCTGACTCTGGAGATAGTCGAATTGACGATTCACCACTACCGTTCCTATAATTAACCCCAGGGCCACACAGAATTGAATCATGACCAAACCCTTTCGAACCGCCACTCCCAATCCCGCTTTTGATCGCTTTCTGAAAATGACGGATGGAGGAAGCTGACTCAACATCCACGCGGGATACAAGCCGGCTGCAATCCCCACTACTACGGCTAAGATGAAAATCGTCAACGTGTTCTCCCACTGGAATAAGGCCGTAGACATCAACATCTTCCCTGTCAGTAAATTAAAGAGGGGTAACATCAACTCTACCAAAACCAGGGAGGCAAATATGGAAATCACACTAGTTAATACCGATTCTCCCAAAAAGCGAAAGACGAGCTCTTTTCTACTGGCTCCTAATATTTTGCTCACTCCAACTTCCCTCCCACTTCGAGTGGCTCTAGAGGTTGCCAGGTTGGTGTAATTGATGCATGCGAGGATAAGAATGAACACTCCAATCAAACTGAAAAGGCGGACATTATCTACATTCCCATTCGCTACAATTTCATACTGCAGATGGGAATTGAGATGGATATCCTCCAAGGGCATCAAATTGGCGGTCATTCGAGTTCGCATGATGTCGGGATAGTGCGCATCTACAAACTCAGGCAAGAGCGATTCTAAGTCTTCCGGCTGAACTCCTTCCCTTAATAAGATATATGTCCAGCAGGGATTCCACACCCAATTTCTATTGGTCAAATCGACATTAAACATCCGATTGAGAACGCGCATAGAAATGAGTGCATCGATTGGAATATGCGTAGAGCTGGGTACATTCGCAATCACCCCTCGCACTTCCAATTGGATATTGCTTTCGGCCATGATCTCTCTTCCTACCACATCAGTAGTTCCGAAGTATTTGAGAGCCAATCTCTCTGTTAGCACCACCCCATTGGTGTCATACAAAGCGGTTGGGTTCCCCTTTAGAAATTCAAAAGTGAATACGTCAAATACTTCGGGATCGGTAAAATAAACATGTGCTTCATTGTATCGAACACTATCGTTTCCCAGTGTGATGAAAGGAGACTGCATGTTGAAGAAGCGAACACCATGTTCAACCAACTCGGGATAATCCTGCTCTAAGGTTTTGGCTGCTGGAAAGCACATGGAAGCGGAACGCTCACCCGGACCCTCCGCGCTGAGCTCAGTCCACATTCTATAAATCCGGTTGCTCTTCTCGTGGTGCACATCGTAACTCAACTCATCTTTGATGTACAATCCGATGAGAAGGAAGGAAGCCATGCCTATCACAAGGACAAAGATGTTCAATACCGTATAGGCCCTATCGCGCGTCAGATTTCGCCAAGCCATTTTTAGATAATGAACCCACATATCACTCGTACTTTAAAGACTTCACAGGATTGGTACGTGCGGCTTTAAGAGAGTGAAGGCTAACAACCACATAAGAGAAAATCACGGCAATTAAACCGATCACCACAAAGACGAACCACTGCACAGGAGTGACATAAGCGAAATTGCTTACCCAAGATTGGAACACAGCGTAGCTGATCGGTATACTGATCAATACAGCAAGGGCAACCATGGCCGCCACATCTCGAAACAAGAGATTGACAATCTGACGAACGGAAGCTCCCAACACTTTTCGAATTCCAATTTCCTTGTAGCGCTGTTGTATGGTGTAAGATGCCAAACCGAGTAGTCCTAAGGTCGAAATCAGAATAGTGACTAAGGTGAGCATGGAAATGAGGGTAGATTGGCGTTGATCTTCCCGATAAAGCATGTCCAAGTCTTCATCCAAAAAACTAAACTCGAATGGTCTGGAGATGGAATGTTGATTCCAAACTTTTTCGATAGAAGCAATAGCGGATTTCATATTCTCAGAATCCACTCGAAGGTGAAGAGTCCCCCTTTGCTCTTCGTCCAAAAACATCACTAGGGGATTGACTGGCGAGTGCAAACTGGAAGTATTAAAATCGTTCACTACGCCGATAATTCTCGCCGTGTAATACGCTCTGCCATTCTCTTGCAAACCCCACTCTAATTGCTCCCCTATGGGATCATCCCAGCCAAAGTATTCCACCAAGGATTCATTCACCACCACTTGGAATACGGAATCCTCATCCATTACGGCCGTGTAAGACGAACCTTGAAGAAACTCCAACTCCATGGTATGGAAGTAGCCTTCTCCTACGTGCATGATATCCATGGCCTCTCGTGTGGCCTGAACTTTTTGTGGATTGAGGGCATGCATTAACACTCTACCTATGATATCTCCCGGAACGTTTCTAGCCGAGGAAACGGAAAGCACATGAGGTTGTTCGCGCAGTTCTTCAATCATTTCTGGCACCACTTCTCGGAGGGCGGTATCTTGAACGGGAACCAAAACGATATCCTCTGAATTAAACCCCAAGTATCGATCGCTCATGTAACTCATTTGTCGTGTCATGAATACAGCCAGCACGACCACACTGATGCTAAATGTAAATTGGAGTCCTACTAAAAATCTTCGCATCTGAACACTGGATTTCCCCGCTTTAAATGCCGACTTCAACGATTCCGCTACTTCAATTCGGCTGAGATAGAGCGCGGGATAAATCCCCGACAGTATTCCCACCACCAAAGCGGTGATGACGCCCCACCAGAGAAACTTGGGTTGATCGATTACATTGATGGAAATATTCTTCTGCATCAATACGATCAAGACCTCACTTTGCAGAAGAAGTTCAACTAAGATGACGGCGAGAAATAGACCTACAAACGTGAGCGTGACGGATTCAATGAGGAGTTGCCAAATCAAATCTCGACGAGTACTACCAAGCACCTTTCGAACACCGATTTCCTTGGCGCGTTTTGAAGCTCTAGCGGTGGCCAAGTTCATGTAGTTAATCATGGCAAGAGCTAGAATGAGCAGTCCTACCCCTCCAAAAACAAAGAGGTAGCTCAACTTTCCCTTGGGCAAGTCGAACTCTGCTTTAGAACCGTAATGAACCTCTTCCAAAGGCTCTACTATAATGTCATAATCGCTGTTGATCACCGAAGCTACGTCCACCATATACTTTTGGTGAACCTCACGAAACGCCCTGTTAATTTCCGAAGGACCTACCCCTTCCTTCAATCTAATATAAGTGAAGGTTGAAGCAGCCCAGAGAGTCCTGACTAGATCTTCCTGCGAAAGTTGTTCGGTAAACGCCGGGAGTAGTGCTTTGAATTGGATATGCTCGTTCTGTGGAAGATCTTCAATCACCCCTGTTACCACAAATCGATTGCTATTGGTGCGAAGGACCTCTCCAACGGGATTTACATCTCCAAAAATGGAAGTGGCTAGCGACTGAGTGAGCACAAGTGAGTTCTCCCCCCTCAGTGCGTCGGATGCATCTCCATAAATAAAGGTGGAAGGAAAAAAATCAAAGTACGTAGAGTCTGCATAGAATACGGCATCCTCGTAAAAAGCATCTTGCCCGTGTTTGAGAAGCACGTTCTTCCCAGCGTTCCCTACACGAACGTAAGCTTCAATAGCATCGGATTCGCCTTGCATAAGTGGAGCCAATCCCAGCCCCGTAGGTGCATAGTGATGATTCTCGGTCTCAAAATAGAAGTAACTGGTAAGTCTGTAGATTCGATCACTTTCGGGATGACGCGTATCGTAGGTGAGTTCGTTTCTAAGAAAGAGGACAACCAACAATGTAACGGCCAACCCCACTGCAAGTCCGAGGACATTCAACAGGGTATACGATCGGTGCTGCATGACCGAGCGAATAAAAAACCGCCATGAGGTATTAAACATGCATCAGTTTATTTTCTGAAACGACCTCCCCATCTAGAAGCCTGACAATTCGCTTGGAATAACTAGCATCATGAGAGGAGTGGGTAACCATCACGATTGTTGTTCCTCGTTCGTTCAACTCGCTAAGCAACTCCATCACTTCGTTACCATGGACAGTATCCAAGTTACCCGTTGGCTCATCAGCCAAAATCACTTTAGGATCTGCAATAACAGCACGTGCAACGGCAACTCGCTGTTGTTGTCCACCAGAAAGTTCACCTGGGAAGTGTTGCGCTCTGTGCATCATTCCCATACGCTCGAGAATTTCAGCTACCCGCTTCTTCCTTTCAACCTTGGGACGCTTTAAATACACCAGAGGTAGTTCCACATTTTCGGCAACCGTGAGTTCGTCAATCAAGTTGAAACTTTGAAAAACAAAACCAATGTTCATCTTCCGGAGGGCTACGCGTTCCGATTCTTTTAGATCAAACACCAATTTGTCATCAAAGGAATAATGACCATTTGTTGGGGTGTCGAGCATGCCCAAAATATTCAGTAAGGTAGATTTACCACAACCGGAGGGTCCCATAATAGAGACAAACTCACCTCGTTCAATGGTGAGTGAAACTTTGTGTAAAGCCACTGTTTCTACGGCTTTAGAACGGTAAATCTTGGAGAGGTTCGAAATCTCAATCATAGGCTAAGAGCTGTTCTTCGAAAATAACAATTTGACAACGGCAACTGCCAAAGCCCTGTTCCTAGTTTGTTTCGTCTGGAAAGGTGATCGTTTTCAACGAGATCCCTGTTAATCACCTCTCCAAACGATAAACAAAAAAACTCCGGCACTGTGGAGTGAAGAGCGTCTGTAATTTTCATTGCCTGTGGGTTTTCGAAGCACGTTTAACACTCAATACCCTTTGACTACTTTGAAGGTGGACGCAACCACAAGTACCGAAGTTCTCTATATCGTGACCTATTCCAAAACTACCCGTTGAAACCAACGTCAAAACCCTAATGTTCTGCTACTTGAACTGACTGTTATACTTGGCTTGAAGAACGCTGACTTGTCAGTCTCAAGGGTTGTTTGGAAACTAAGTTTGCTCATTAGTGATCACGACTCCTAAACTCATTTCGCTCGAGTCGTAATAACGATTAGCTCACCTCTTAAAGGAGCGAAACCACTATTGGAAATGATCCGATCATACGTGGTATCTACTCGATTCGAACTTGGAGAACCTTCAGCAAGTTCTGCTAAAGATTCCGCCATAAACTGTCCGACATTTAGAAGGTGACGCGCTATTTTCACTTTCGAGAGAATTTTTCATTTTTGCCAAAGAGGCGATCTCATTGGCGGTTTTGTTTTGTTGTTGCCAGAGTATAGTCAACGCCCGTGCCGCAATGCCAAACTACGCGTGCCACAATCACAAACGCCTCTAAAACAATTGTTTACCTTTTTTACCTCATCCTCCCCAACGCAGAAAGTGTTCGAATGCGAACACTTGAGCGTTCGTTTCCGTACATTCGTAAAAAGCTCCAACCATGAATAAGACCCACGCGCATATCCTCATCGTAGATGATGATCCCGATGTATTGACAACCGCCCGCCTCTTTTTGAAGCATCACTATACCACGGTAGACACTTTAGATCATCCACGAGAACTGAATGGCGTGCTCTCCAAACACGATGTAGACATCATTCTTCTGGACATGAACTTCACGAAGGGAGATAACGACGGGAGAGAGGGGCTATATTGGTTAAATCACATTCGAGAGATTGCAGAAGATACATCCGTGGTACTCATGACCGCCTATGGCGATGTAGAATTGGCTGTGAACGCCATTAAGAAAGGAGCAACCGACTTTGTGCTTAAGCCATGGAAAAACGAGAAACTTCTGGCCACCTTAAATACCGCTCTGCAATTGAGACGATCGGTGAAAAAGGTGAACAAGCTGGAAGACACGCGCAAGAGCATGGAGCTAGATCGCGACTTGGCACTGGGTGAATTCATCGGCGAGAGTCCAGCCATGAAAGAGCTGATGAAGTCCATTCAAAAAGTGGGCAACACCGATGCAAATGTGCTCATTTTGGGCGAAAACGGAACGGGTAAAACACTGGTTGCCAGAGCACTTCATCGCGCTTCCACACGAGCTTTTGATTCGTTCATTCACGTAGACCTCGGTGCATTAAACGAGAATCTATTTGAATCTGAACTCTTTGGACACAAGAAAGGTGCGTTTACCGACGCCCACCAAGATAGAGCCGGACGATTTGAGTTAGCAGATACAGGTACACTGTTCTTGGATGAAATTGGAAACCTGCCCATTCACCTACAGGCCAAACTGCTCACCGTGCTTCAGAATAGAAGGTTAACCCGACTAGGTGATACCAAAGAACAGAGCTTTGATGTGCGACTGGTCTGTGCTACCAACATGCCGATCCACGAAATGGTCCACAAAGGCGATTTCCGTCAGGATTTATTGTACCGAATAAACACGGTTGAGCTTATCATCCCTCCACTTAGAGAAAGAGTGGAAGACATTCCTATTCTCATCCATCACTTCCTCACTCGATTTGGGAAGAAGTACAACAAACCCGAAATCACCCTTTCAAAAGAAGCTGAACATCAGCTAATGGATTACCATTGGCCAGGAAATATTCGAGAACTGGAACACGCTGTTGAGCGGATGGTCATCCTTTCCGATTCTTCTCACATCACCCTTGAAGACGTATCCTTCCGTCAGCAACACGCCGAAGACGAAGCCCTTCAAACTCTTAATCTCGATGAAATGGAGCGCCATTTGATAGACAAGGCCATACGGAAGCACAAAGGCAACATCAGCAAAGCTGCATCCGACCTTGGATTAACTCGTGCTGCACTTTACCGTCGAATTGAAAAACATGGAATTTAACCGCTTCAACCTATACTTAATCTTCCGTCTCCTTCTCTTATTGGCCAGCTTAGTTTTACTCGCTTGGCTAATTGATGAGGGGGATCTGTGGTTCACTTCAGTGAGCATCCTACTCCTCCTTCTCATCCAGGGGTATGAACTCATACACTTTGTCAATCGCACCAATCGAGAGCTCACCAAGTTTCTATACGCCGTTAAATACGAAGATTACAGCGTGAGTTTCAGCGACCCAAAACTGGGAAAGAGCTTCTCCAACTTGAACGAGACCTTCAACGAAATCATCGAAAAATTCAAGAGCGCACGGATTGAGAAGGAAAGCCAGTTTCAACTCTTCAAACTCATTCTAGAAAAGATCAATGTAGGGATCATCACTGTCAATCATCAAGGTGAAATTGGCATCATTAACGATGCGGCCTCTACCCTACTCGACATCCCGCAATTACACCAGTGGGAACGCCTAAAAGCAAGATATCCCGATTTCTGCGCAACGGTTGATGAACTCAGTTTTGGAGGAAGGAAGTTAGTTCAGATCGATACTTTAAGCGGACTAAAAGAACTCTCTATTGATGTAAACCCCGTTCGACTGACGGGTTCTTCTCATTACATCATCGCCTTCCAAGACATCAAGGATGAAATCGAACAAAAAGAAATTGAAGCCTGGCACAAACTCATCCGAATTCTCACGCATGAAATCATGAATTCCATCACTCCTATCACTTCTCTTACGGAGACGATGAGGAGCCTTTTGAAAAACGAGGAAGGAGAAGCCAAACACGCCACCGAACTAGATGATGAAACGGTTCAAGACATCATCCTTGCCTTGAACACCATTCACCGCCGCTCTGTAGGTATGCTCGAGTTTGTGAACGATTACCGAAAGCTTACCAAAATTCCAGCTCCAACTTTTGAAATCGTAAAAGTTTGCGAGATGTTCGAAGACATCAACAACTTGATGAAATCTGAGTTGACCAAGAGAAAGATTGAATTTGAACTTCTCTGCAGCAATAAGAACTTAGTGATTCGTTGCGACCGAAAGCTGATTGAACAGGTAGTGATTAACCTAATGACAAACAGTTTTGCAGCCCTGAGTGAAGTCAGCCATCCGAAGATTACCGTTTCTGCTGAAGTCAATGAAAAGCGGATTACCATTTTTGTAAAGGACAATGGAAGCGGAATAGAAAAGGACAAACTCGAACGCATTTTCATACCTTTCTATTCCACAAAAAGAGATGGCACTGGAATTGGATTGAGCTTGAGCAAGAACATTATGAAAATTCACAACGGAAGCATTACCGTTTCCAGTGTGCCTCATGAAGCTACTCGATTTGCTCTGGCCTTCCCGAACCACGCCTCGCACATTGGAATTCGATAAATGAAAGCTTCCTACCTACTTGTTCTACCTCTGTTCATCGTTGGTGCTTGCAAAAAGGACCGTGTGGAAGAGAAGCCCATTGTCACACCCGTAGAAGAAGAAATCTACTTTCCTGAAAATTTTACGGGTGGATGGGAATCTCAAGATCCTGATGAGCTAGAATGGAATACGGCGGAGATTAGTCCCCTCTATTCATATCTGGACAGTATTGGAAGCAGGGCCTTTATCGTTCTGTACAATGGTCGAATTGTACTCGAACACTACCACGGTAAACAATTGAATGGTCAACCGTTTACCTCTAGCTCCAATTGGTACTGGGCTTCTGCCGGCAAATCGCTCACCTCATTTGCGGTGGGCATGGCTGTAGAAGATGGCTATATCGATTTATATGCTCCTACCTCTACTTATTTGGGAACCGGATGGACCAACACCAGTAGTGATCGCGAAACGGCCATTACCATTCGCCATCACCTTGAAATGACCACGGGTTTGGATGATGGCGGAAATGTAAACTGCACAGACCCCGCTTGCCTCACCTACCTCGCCGCCCCCGGAACGCGATGGGCCTATCACAATGCTCCATACACACTCTTACATCGAATCATTGAGATCGCTACTCCAGTTACTTTTGAAGAATATCTACAAGATGAAATATTTGCCAAAATAGGCATTGGGGGAAATTGGTTTTGGTTGGATGACAACCACGTGTTCTTTTCAAGTGCGCGTTCTATGGCCCGATTTGGCTTGCTCAATTTATCCGGGGGAATCTGGAATGGCGATACGCTATTGAGCAGATCATACTTTGAAACCATGACCCAGCCAACGCAGACGCTGAATCCCTCTTACGGATATCTCTATTGGCTAAACGGTCAATCGAGCTACATGCTTCCAAGCACGCAAACTCAATTCTCGGGAAGCTTGTGTCCTAATGCTCCGTCCGACATGTATGCTGCCCTGGGCAAAAACGGACAAATACTCAACATGGTCCCGTCTCAGAAACTAGTTGTAGTAAGAATGGGAGAATCTACCGACAACGCCTTTGTTTCCGCCGCTCTACAAAATGAAATATGGAAACGACTGAATCGGGTTATTCAGCCTTGATGGAAATGTCGTAGGTAAGTTCCGAAGCGGCCTTCAACATGTGACTCACACCGCAGTATTTATCTTGGCTCATATCTACCGCCTTTTGCACTTTCGCAGGATCCAAATCACTTCCCACGAATTGATAGTCAACGTGAATCTTGTGGTAGTACTTCGGATGAGTTTCGGTCTGTTCTCCCGTAACAGCAATCTTAAAGGACGTGTATTCTTGTCGCATTTTCTCGAGAAGACTCACCACATCCATTCCCGTACAGCCAGCAAGCGCAACGAGCAGTAAGGGTTTTGGCGATGGACCTTTTCCAACTCCTCCAAACTCCTCCTTAGCATCCACGATAACGTGGTAGTTTTCCACGTTGGCATCGAAAGACATTCCGGTGGTATGATCGGCTACAACTTGTACGGTACTCATGAGAAAGTGACTTTGATAAATGAAAACATCCGCTCGATGGCGGATGTTTAATTTCGTCAAAAAGAGTGGTGTAAACAAGCCTTACGCCATATTCGTATATACGGCTTGAACATCATCGTCTTCCTCAATTCTCTCAATGAGTTTATCCACGTCTTCCTGCTGCTCAGGAGTGAGTGTTTTTGTATCCATAGGAATTCTTTCAAAACCTGATGAAAGAACTTCAATCCCCTTTTCGTCCAACCCCTTCGCTATGTTACCGTATTCGGCAAAAGGGCCGTAAAGCATCACGATATCGAGATCTTTTTCTTCATCGTGATCGGCAAAAATCTCCTCAACGCCGTAGTCGATCATTTCCAATTCGAACTCTTCAACATCAATGCCTTCTGCTGCAATCTTGAAGTGGCACTTGCGCTCAAACATAAAGTCAACAGAACCTGAAGTACCCAAGCTACCGTTGCATTTGTTGAAGTAAGAACGAACATTGGCAACCGTACGCGTATTGTTATCAGTAGCCGTCTCAACAAGAACAGCAATTCCGTGGGGTGCATACCCTTCGTATACCACCTCTTTGTAATCTGCTTGATCTTTAGACGAAGCCTTTTTGATAGCGCGTTCCACGTTATCCTTCGGCATGTTCGCGTCTTTGGCGTTCTGGATGAGAGCCTTTAGTCTATAATTCGCATCTGGACTATCACCACCTTCTTTTACGGCCATGATAATATCCTTAGTGATACGAGTAAACGTCTTGGACATCGATGCCCAACGCTTCATTTTTCTTGCCTTGCGATATTCAAACGCGCGTCCCATAGTCTTTATAGATTTTGACAAAGATAATGTGAGTTGTTCATCTGACGAAACACCAACTCACACTTCCATGATCAGTTAGGTAGTTGAATGATATAACGAGTAATTTCTTCTTCAGACTCCTCCACATCAATACAGTTGTATACACGCAAAGCATGCAAGGCGGAATCTAACCCCTCCATAGGAAGCAGAATATTTCTGGATTCTTCTGAAAGTTCTCCCGGTCGGAATTTGACTTCGTATTCATTTTCCAAACTTCTTGCAATTGTGGAAGGATGAGTAAGACTTGGATAAAGTCCAAGCTGGTTCATTACCATTGCCGACTCACCCGGTACGGATGTTGGTTCACAATCCACCATGGGAATGAGGGTATACACTTTCTCCGCAGTAGAAGATTCCGACACCTCAACACTGAATTGTTCTTTCCAATCCTCCATCAGAATTGACATGACTTCTTGTAGAGGACCTTTAGCCTTTATATTCACTCGAATAAGAGATGCCCCTTCCAGCTCAACTACCGCATCGGGATTGTCGCGCTGAATCAAATTGCGAAGGACTTTCTCCAAGGATACATTTTCAATATAAAGGGAATCTGTGCCATAGTACGCTTTCGATGAATTCCTCCACATACTGCCCGTTTCCCAAGAGACATAGGTCGTTTCACTTTCGTGTACCACGGGTTTATTTCCAATGTATGGAGCGAGCAACATCAAGCCAATGAGTCCATTCCACCCTGCATGAAACAACACTCCAGAGAAAAAGCCATAGTGTAGTCGCACAAAGCCAATTGCTACCCCTATCACTACTTGAGGCATGGTAAACAAAATCGCTCCCAACTCCAACTGGTGATTCATGATGTGCGATAAGCCGAAAATCACCGAAGATCCATAAAACCACCACTGGAAGTGAATGTCCATACTGTGGCGAATGGAGTTGATAAATGTGAGAGTTAATATCAAAACGATAATTCCCAAGACTAACGCTAAGGACAAACTGATATCCAAGAACAACACAACAGCAGCAACAGTCGTGAAAATCGGAATCGTCCACACCTTCAAGTTCATCCACAATCGATAGACCGTCTCTTCCCACAGTGGAGCAAGAACGGCCAATAGCAAAAAGGCGTAGCCCGCTGGAATCGACGTCAATTCTTCAATCATGGAACTGTTAGAAGAATCATAGATGTTCTCACGAACGAAATCTGAATCCAAGAAAACCATTAACGGAATCAAAAACAGGAGATGCGCGGCTACCACGCCAAAAATGATTTTGGCAGGCTGACTTCTTCTCGGTTCGCGGTAAAGAATTTTTACTCTATTCAAGTGTCTTGTGTTTTGGTACGACTAAGGTGATAAAGAAAAATCAATTGAAGGTAGACTATCCAGATCTCATCGAGAAATTTCGTCACCATCTGTACAGATGGCCTTGCAAACGCTTTACTTCAAAACCAATCGTCCTGAAGAACGGTGGAATGGCACGTTAATAAATTCAAGCGAACCACCAATGCTTGGCTCGTATGTGTACCAAATCAAGTATGTAATGCTGATCGAGAGGAGAAAGGGTTCTGTGAATGGCTATGTGATGATTGCCCTTTGAGTTTCCTCAGCGAACTTCCCACGTATTCTTGCCAGCCAGAAGCGAATCTAGATCACCTTCTCCTTTAATGGATCGTGCATGCTCGATTTGCCCTACCAGCAAATCCTCGTATCGCGGTCGATCTACAGAATACAACACCCCAAATGGACGTGGGAAACCCGCAGTTGGATCATCGAACATTCGCGTGAGCATATAGGCCTTAAACGGATCGTGCTCATCGTGAATCCACAAGTCGCTCTGGTTGATTCCATCCTTCAGGTCTACCACTCTAGGAGTATGTCCATCGAGTACAATTCCCTTTTCACCATTGGCAAATATGAGCGGCTGGCCGTGTTCAACGTATAGGGTGTGGAAAGGCTTTCCATCTTTGCCCGTAAACATCTCAAATGCACCGTCGTTGAAGACATTGCAGTTCTGATAAATCTCTAAGAAGCTTGAGCCTTTATGCTGATTGGATCGCAACAACATTTCACGTTGATGCTTTACATCTCTATCTGCTGTTCTAGCTACAAAAGTCGCATCTGCGCCCATTGCTAAGGCTAGTGGATTAAAGGGGTGATCAATAGCGCCCATAGGGCTAGATTTGGTCACTTGACCTTCGTGAGATGTTGGTGAATACTGACCTTTGGTGAGTCCGTAAATCTCGTTATTGAACAGGAGAACGTTCACATCTGGATTTCTGCGGAAAAGGTGAATCAAGTGATTTCCACCAATGGATAATCCATCACCATCTCCGGTCACAATCCACACACTCAATTCCGGTCGAGCTGATTTCAAACCAGTAGCTATGCTTGTTGCTCTACCATGAATACTGTGCATTCCATACGTGTTCATATAGTACGGAAAACGAGAAGAGCACCCAATACCACTGATAAACACAATATCTTCTCTTGGGATATTCAATTCAGGCATGATGGTTTGGACTTGCTTCAAAATTGCATAGTCACCACATCCTGGACACCAACGAACATCTTGATCCGTTGCGAAGTCTTTTGCAGTTAGTGTCTCGCTCATGCTTTCTCGTTTTTAACGATTGAACGAATGGTATTCATCAGGGCTTCATGCACCTCATCTGCTTTGAGAGGTTGCCCTTGAATCTTATTGTAAGGAATCGCATCTACGAGATACTTCTCACGTAGAATCTTTACCAATTGACCGTTATTGAGTTCCGGAACCACCACTTTCTTAAAACGGCTAATTACATGGCCTAGCTCGGGGTGTAATGGATATAGGTGTCGAAGGTGGAGATGACTCACTGCAAATCCGTCTCGGTTCAAATCTCGTGCTGCCACTTTTACAGCACCGTAGGTAGATCCCCAACCGATCACCAGCACATCTCCTTCGGCTTCGCCTTCTTCCATCTCTAATGGTGGATAGCTTTCGGCTAGTTTTTCAATTCGCTCCGCTCTGATTTTCACCATAGCTTCATGGTTCCGAGCATCGTAGGAAACATTCCCTGTATCGATCTCTTTCTCCAATCCGCCAATTCGATGCTCGCCATCCTTTTGACCCGGAATGGCCCATGAACGGACTCCGCGCTCATTGCGCTTGTACGGCAAATAAGGCTGTTCGCTCAAGTTGGCTTTCACCGGGTGAATCGCGGAGAGTTCTCCTGAGGTAGGGAACATCCATGGCTCGGATCCATTGGCAATGTATCCATCACTCAATAGCATCACAGGGGTCATGTATTCGATGGCGTATTTGGCCGCCTCGAAAGCCGCGTCAAAAGCATCACTTGGACTCTTAGCTGCAAAAACAGGAAGAGGTGCTTCACCATTTCTCCCATACATCGCTTGGAATAAGTCGGCTTGTTCCGTTTTGGTAGGAAGTCCCGTAGAAGGTCCTCCTCGTTGAACGTTTACAATAACTAAAGGAAGTTCAAGCATAACCGCCAATCCGATAGCCTCGCCTTTGAGGGCAATGCCGGGGCCAGATGATGCCGTTACTCCCATCGCACCACCAAAGCTCGCTCCAATGGCAGCAGTAATAGCAGCGATTTCATCTTCTGCTTGGAAGGTCTTTACTCCAAAGTTTTTGTGCTTAGCCAACTCGTGAAGAATATCACTGGCAGGCGTAATAGGGTAGGAACCGTAAAATAGATCCAACCCTGATTTTTGAGAAGCGGCCACCAATCCCAATGCGGTGGCTTGGTTTCCCGAAATATTTCTATAAACCCCTGGCTTTTGAGGAGCGGGTTTCACAACATAGCGCGGCAAACTCGCCTCAGTGGTTTCACCATAGTGGTACCCCGCTTTGAGAACGGCAATATTAGCTTGCGCGATTTCAGGTCGCTTGGCAAATTTTTCCGTCAGGAATTGCGTAGTTCTTTCGAGTGATCTACCGTAAATCCAATACAAGAAACCGAGGACAAACATGTTCTTAGAGCGATCGCGCTCCTTGGTCCCCAAACTGCTCTCTTTAAGGGATTCTCTTGTCAGTTTGGTAACGTCCAACTCCAAGATTCGGTGAGAATCACGAAGATCATCGAGAGGAGTTGCACTTTCATCATACCCCGCCAATTTCAAGTTTCTCTTATCGAAGCCCGAAGAATTGGCGATGATCAAACCATTGGGACGCAAATCCTCTATGTTCTTCTTGAGCGCCGCAGCATTCATAACAACCAACACATCCACATGCCCGCCTGGAGTGTGGATTTCGATACTACCAAAATTCAGTCGGAATCCCGAGACTCCCGCTACCGTTCCGATGGGAGCACGAATTTCTGCCGGAAAATCCGGAAACGTACTCAAATCGTTGCCATACAATGCCGCGGTATGTGAAAACTCAGATCCGGTTAACTGAATACCATCACCGGAGTCACCTGAAAATAGTATGGTGACCTTGGATAGTTCTTGTGGAGTCATTATTTAGGTTTGGCGCTCTCTGATTTAGTTTAGAGCTTGTTCTACTCTAGTGATTTCTGGGACATGTTTTTTGATGGTCATTTCAACCCCCGATTTAAGAGTCATCTGATTCACCGAACATCCCATGCAGGCACCGTGCAATTGAACGCGAACAACGGCTTCATCCGTCAATTCAACAAAAGATATATCTCCGCCATCGGATTTTAGAAAGGGACGAATCTCTTCTAAAGCCACTAAAATCTTCTCAACGGTTTCTTGTTTTGTACTCATGATGTCTTCTCTTTTTTAGGAGAACAACCTGCCATAGTAGTAATGCGCGTCGCTTCGGTTGGAGGAAGATTGTCATTTCTATCTACCACTTCTTCTACCACGCGTCTTGCCATTTCAACAAAGGCCTGTGCAACTGGAGTAGTCTCTTGCAAAACGGCTGGTCTACCTACATCAGCCGCTTCACGAACACTTTGCACCAGTGGAATTTCTCCGAGGAAAGGTACATTAAGTTCCGCAGTTAGACGCTTCGCACCTGCCTCACCAAAAATGTAGTATTTGTTGTCTGGCAACTCATCGGGGGTGAAGTAGGACATGTTCTCAACAATGCCCAGTACAGGCACATTGATGGCATCCATCTTAAACATAGCCACCCCTTTACGCGCGTCGGCTAGCGCAATTTGCTGCGGCGTACTTACCACCACTGCTCCCGTAACTGGAACGGCTTGAACCAAACTCAAGTGGATATCGCCCGTTCCCGGAGGAAGGTCGATCAACATAAAGTCGAGGTCGCCCCAGTGCGCATCGCGAATGAGCTGAGTGAGTGCTTTGGTAGCCATAGGACCTCTCCAAACTACTGCCTGATCCACGCCTGCAAAAAAGCCAATAGACAGCATTTTTACACCGTAATTCTCAACAGGATCCATCATTTGCTTACCATCTACTTCAATGTTACCCGGTTTTTCGTTGGTCACATCAAACATGATCGGCATAGAAGGTCCGTGGATATCCGCATCCACCAAACCCACTTTGAAACCCATTTTAGCGAGGGCTACAGCGAGGTTGGCCGTTACAGTGCTCTTGCCCACTCCCCCTTTACCAGAGGCAACGGCAATGATGTTCTTTACACCGGGAATCGCTTCCCCGCGAATTTGCTGTTGAGCAGAAGCCAATTGCTTTGCTTCTTCTGGAACAATCACATTCACCTTCACTTTCACCTTTGGATATGCGTGATCGTGAATTGCCTTTAGAATGCTCACTTCCAATTTTTTCTTCGCTTGAAGCGTTGGATTCATGCTGATGACATCCAACTCAATTTCGTCACCGAAGATTTGAATATTTCTTACGTGGCCAGCTTCAATTAGATTTTCCTTTCCAACTGTTGCTTGAACCTCTTGTAATGCGCTGTATATCTGTGATTTCTCGTACTTCATTCTATCGATTCGTCGATTGGTCAACAAAGGTACAAAGCAAATGAACATCACATGTCACAATATAGATGTAACCAATGTCTCATAAGTTTTGCATCTTAACGTTTCGTTGGTGTAAGCAAACGTATCTCTTTCCTTACCTTAGCCCCTGTCTATGGCAAACTCAGAAGATAAATTTTACAAACGCCGTCTCCGTACGTCGTATATCTCCGTAGTAGTGAGTATCGCTTTGGTGCTCTTCATGCTCGGCACTTTTGCAACGATGTTATTGCAAGCTGAAGACATGGCGCGTCAAATTCGCGAGAACTTCACTTTTACCGTTCTCTTAAAGAACACCTCATCAGAAGGAGATGTTCGCCAGTTCCAGAAAGAGCTTGAACTATCGGACAAAGTTGTGGGAACTGATTTCATCACGAAAGACCAAGCCGCTGAAGAATTGGAAGCGGAATTGGGAGAGGAATTTGTTGAATACTTGGGATACAACCCACTGAGTGACGTCATTGAAGTTCACATGACTTCAGAATTCGTCAGTTCGGGAGATGTAGAAGCTTTTGAAGCAGAATTGCGCGAAAGTGGATTGGTAAGTGATGTTTCGTACGATCCGAACTTGCTGAATCTCGTCAACGACAATATCAAACGCATCGGCTCTTACTTGTTGGGCGGTGCCATTCTCTTGATTTTTATCTCCATCGCCATGATTAACTCGAGCATTCGTCTCTCGATTTACTCGAAGCGATTCACCATCAAAACCATGCAGTTGGTAGGTGCAACGAAGCCATTTATCCAACGTCCTTTCATGGCACAAAGTGTCAAACTCGGACTCATTGGAGGGCTCATTGCATCTGCATTGCTCATGTTAATTCTCGAATTCGGAAAGTCGAATTTCTCTACTTGGGGAATGGAAGCCACTCCGAAAATGATGGCCATCACTGTTGGCGGAATGATACTCTTTGGAGCTTTCTTAGCTTGGAGCTGTACCTTCTTTGCCGTGAAGCGCTATCTCAATTTGAAAACAGACGACTTATATCGCTGATTATGAAAACAGAAAAGTACTTATTCAGTAAGGTGAACTACATCCTCATGGTAGCGGGCCTATTACTTATCGGAATTGGATACCTACTGATGATGGGTGGTGGATCAGAAGATCCCAACGTATTCAACCCAGAAATTTTCAATAGCACGCGAATCAAACTAGCTCCTTCTCTTTTAGTATTGGGCTTTGCCGTTGAAATCGTTGCCATCATGTGGAGGTCGAAGTCAAATACGTCTCAAGGAGAACTTGAATGAATCTGATTGAAGCGATTGTTCTTGGTATTGTACAAGGACTCACCGAATTTCTCCCCGTTAGCTCTAGTGGTCACCTTGAAATTGTAAAGGTGCTTTTTAATGGCAAGACGGTCCCAGAAGAAAGCATGTTTATGACGGTTGTACTCCATGCGGCTACCGCATTGGCTACCGTGGTTATTTATCGCAAAGACATCGTCGACATCTTCAAAGGACTTCTAAAGTTCAAGTGGAACGACGAAACCAAATTCGCTTCATTTATTGTTATCTCTATGATTCCAGCTGCTCTGGTTGGAATCCTTTTAGAAGATCAAATTGAAAGTCTGTTCAGTAAGCAGCTCACGCTGGTTGGAGCCATGCTCATCGTAACGAGCTTGCTGCTGGTCTTGGCCGATCGTGCCAAAAAGACGCATAAAAAAGTGAGTGCTTTTGAAGCAGCCGTTATTGGCGTTTCACAGGCTATTGCCATCCTTCCAGGTATTTCTAGATCAGGCGCAACCATCTCAACTTCTGTCCTATTGGGAATTGATAGAGATAAAGCCGCTCGTTTCTCTTTCCTAATGGTGATTCCATTGATCCTAGGAAAGATGATACTCGATTTGAAGGATATCTTCAGTGGTGAAGTTGCTACTCAACCTCAAACCGCACCTCTTCTAGCAGGATTTATTGCTGCTTTTGTAGTAGGCCTCTTCGCTTGTAGGTTGATGATCCGCTTAGTGAAAAAAGCAAAGCTGACTTCTTTCGCTATCTATTGCTTTATCGTTGGTCTAATTGCCGTTGGATCTACGTTCTATAACGCCATGTAATGGAAGATTGGTCGATTGACGCCCTAAGAGAAGGGAAAGTACTGGCGGTGAATAAACCGCTAGACTGGACTTCTTTTGACGTTGTAAACAAGATCAAATTTGCCATTCGGAAGACCCACAAGATGAAGAAATTCAAAGTGGGTCATGCGGGTACTTTGGACCCCAAAGCCACGGGGTTATTAATTGTATGTATTGGCAGAGCTACCAAGACCATTCCCGAGTTAATGGGATCCAGCAAGCGATACACTGCTACGATTAAACTTGGAGCCACTACTCCCAGCTACGACACCGAAACCGAAGAAGACAAGCAGTTCCCAATCGAACACATAACTCGGGAAGCGATTGAGGCGATTCTCCCTCAGTTTACAGGTGATATCATGCAGGTTCCTCCGGTGTTTTCAGCTCTGAAAAAAGACGGGAAACGCTTGTATGAGATGGCTCGAAAAGGTCAGGAGGTGGAAATCTCCGCTCGCCCCGTTACCATCCATTCCATCGAAGTGGTTCGCTTTGAAAAGGACGAATTGGTGATAGATGTCCACTGTGGCAAAGGAACCTACATTCGTTCATTGGCAAACGATATTGGCGCAGCCCTACAGTCGGGCGGATACCTTACGGGACTTATTCGAACCGCCATTGGTGAACGCACTTTAGAAGGTGCATTCGAAGTTGAACCCATTTGCGCATCCATTCGAGCAGCAGGCCCTCCACTCCCAGAAGAGTAGACTTTTAACCACACTCTCCTCTCTTTCAAGCATCTACCGTTTTGTCAAATCTCTTCGGTTGAGGTTGTGGAATTTCGTATCTTTGCCGTCTTTCTTTTTGTATCACTTTCAAAGCCCGTAAGCTTATGAAAATGAAGTTATCCAACTTCAATTATGAACTCCCTAAGGAGCTCATCGCCCAAGAGCCAGCAACCCATCGCGACGATTCTCGCTTGATGGTACTTCACAAGGACTCTGGGAAAATCGAACACAAGCAATTCAACGAAATCATCGACTACTTTGACGATGGTGACGCTATGGTGTTGAACAACACCCGTGTTTTCCCTGCTCGACTCTGGGGTAACAAAGAAAAAACAGGAGCACGCATTGAAGTTTTCCTTCTTCGTGAATTGAATTCTGAAAGTCGTCTTTGGGATGTGTTGGTTGACCCTGCACGTAAGATCCGTATTGGCAATAAGCTTTACTTTGGTGAAGATGACAGCTTGGTTGCTGAAGTAATTGACAACACAACCAGCCGCGGTAGAACGCTGCGCTTCCTCTACGATGGCAGTTATGAAGAATTCCGCAACAAGCTAACGGAACTAGGTGAAACTCCTCTTCCAAAATATATTGATCGCGAGCCTAAACCAGAGGATGCCGATCGCTTCCAAACCATCTATGCAAGTGTAGAAGGCGCTGTTTCTGCTCCTGTAGCCGGACTTCACTTCTCTAAGCAATTGATGAAGCGTTTGGAGATTAAGGGCATTGAATTCCCTGAACTCACACTTCACGTTGGTCTTGGAACTTTCCGTCCTGTTGAGGTAGAAGACCTCAGCAAGCACAAAATGGACAGCGAGCAATTCTGGATTTACGATCACACGGTTGAAAAAGTAAACAAGGCGATTGACGCCAAGAAACGCATCTGTGCTGTAGGTACTACAGTGATGCGCGCCATGGAATCAAGCGTTACAACTGAAGGCAAATTGAAGGAATACGAAGGTTGGACCAACCGTTTCATCTTCCCTCCTTATGACTTCCAAGTATCGAACTGCTTGATCACCAACTTCCACCCACCTCAGAGCACTTTGCTCATGATGACTTCTGCGTTTGCAGGTCACGAATTGACCATGCATGCCTACAACGAGGCCATTAAAGAAGGGTACAAGTTCTTGTGCTATGGCGACGCGCTTTTGGTGATCTAATTCATCACAAGTCCACACATAAAAACCCCCGGCAAACGTCGGGGGTTTCTTTTTGTGCTCTATTCAACAATAAGCCGACGAACAATGCTCTCACCTTCTACATTGAGCCGAAGTATATAAACACCACTTGGCAGTTGGCGAACCTCCATTCCATCTGCAAAACCTTCTCGCACCTCTCTACCCGTCATGTCGAACAGCGAGAAATGGACAAACTTTTCAAACTTCACTACCGTGGAGGCTGGATTTGGATATATGCGAAAATCCTCTGCCCGCATCTCTCCCATTCCTATGCTGTTGGCAACTTTTGCAGATCTGCCCGCTTGCAGAAGGTCATCTGTTGAACTATCCTGAAGAAGGGCGTAAGCATAGAGTGCATTTCCGTTCCATGCATTTCTTCGGGCTAAACTCCACTCATAAACCGTAGAATCTCCCACTGTTGCCGCTGCATACATCTGATCGTGAACGGCAAACTCTCTAAAAACATCGTAATGAGTTCCTTCGCCGTTCGGTGCATTGTAATAAACCGTGTCTTCTGCCACTCCAACGGTCAGTTGAAATTGAGAACTTCCTTGAGCGACAACTTTCACCACCAATCGAATATGCACGCTATCCACAGTGAGTCGATGAGTCAATCGAACATCAAATTCAGACATGGCATTCTTATAGGGATCAAACAAGTCTGAACTCGTAAAGCTCTTGTTGGTAACATCTCCATTAATCACAATTCGTGGAGTCGCCCCATAAACACCGTAAAAATTAGTACGAAGGTCGTTCTCAGATGGGTTGTGTTGACTAAAGATGCAATTCGAATACGGAGAACTCGGGTGATATGCGATATGCATCACCTCAGGGTTGGCGTCTAGGTTGGTGTAAAGCCCTGGATTTCTACTGGCGCAAATGCTGCACCTCGAATTTGTAAAATGTTCTACCACGATGGCCTTAGGGACTTGAGCGGTAGCGTGTAAAGTGAAGAACGATGCGAGGGTAAGTAAGATTGCTTTCATATGTTTTTGGCTTATTCCCTTCAGTCGTTCTACTACCCTCCTCCTTACAGATTACACAGAAATTTGTTACTTTCATTCCACGTTAACAAGCATAAATCCTCTCTCATGAAAAGCGCATTCTTCAGCTTCTTAGCCTTAGTCACCATTCTCGTCGCTTGTCGGAAAACAGAAGACGTAACAGAGGATTATCGTGACAACTTCACTGGAAGTTATACCGGTGACTACTATTATCACATCACCTACCCGCAATGGGTCGATTCAACGACCGGTTGGACAACCTTCAGTCAAACCACATATGACGAAGGAGTGATACATGTATCTAAAGGAGAGTGCGACAGTTGCATGCTTCTAGAGCTTGAACTCAAACTCGACCCAAGCGAGAACTGGTCAAAAGAGTTCACGCTTCATTCAGACAGCACCATTTTCACGGCTAGCGGAGGCGGCAGCACTCTTCAGTACACAGACATCAAACTATTTGGAGATTCGCTGTACATGTATGATTTCGCAAAGTGTGGTATGGCATGCGACTCATGGAGAGTTTTGACATCAACAAAGTGAACCGATTGCAAAAGGGCTTTGTACCTTTGTCGCGATGAGCAAGCAAGATATCCGCGCACTTTCACGAGAAGAACTCAAGCAATGGTTCACCGATAATGGCCACCCTGCATTCCGAGCCAATCAGGTCTACGACTGGCTTTGGAATAAGTCGCACGTGAGTTTTGACGAAATGTCGAACTTGTCGAAAGCCCTCCGCGAAGTGCTGGATGAAAACTTTGTGATTAACAATGTAGAGGTGGATCAAATGCAACGATCTACCGACGGCACGATCAAGAATGCCGTTAAACTACATGATGGTTTGGTGGTAGAGAGTGTTCTCATCCCAACCGAAAAGCGAATCACCGCGTGCGTTTCCTCTCAAGTTGGATGCAGTTTAGACTGTGATTTCTGTGCCACGGCAGGTTTAAAGCGAATGCGCAACTTGAATCCAGATGAGATTTACGATCAAGTGGTGGCCATCAAGAAACAAGGGGAAGAATACTTTAATCGACCACTTACCAATATTGTAATGATGGGAATGGGGGAACCCCTCCTGAATTACAAAAATGTATTGGAAGCCTTGGATAAAGTCACCTCACCAGAGGGCCTTGGAATGGCAGCTCGACGTATTACTCTCAGCACCGTAGGTATACCAAAGCTGATTGAGCGATTAGCCGATGATGGAGTTCGTTTCAATCTAGCTGTTTCCCTTCATTCAGCAGTTCAATCCACCCGGGAGCGCATCATGCCCTTGGCTTCCAAAAATCACTTGGACGATTTGCTAGCCTCGCTTCAACATTGGTATAAAGTGACAGGCAGAAAGGTGACTTTTGAATTTGTGGTTTGGACCGGTGTAAATGACAGTGATGAGGAAATTGCCGCCTTGGTGAACTTTGTGAAGAAAGTTCCTTGTAAGGTGAATATCATCCAATACAACCCTATTGACAACGGCGATTACAACCAAGCTCCCCAAGATCGTGTTGATGCTTACCTAAAGGCACTCGCTGCAGTAGACGTGATTGCAAAAGTTCGTCAGAGTAGAGGTCAAGACATCGATGCAGCTTGTGGTCAACTTGCAAATAAGACCGAACTCGAAGCCTAAGGTCTTCGAATTTCTTTACGCTGTAAAAGTCGATTGGAATAGTGCGGGGTGAACTCTACTGAAGCGTTTCCTGTAGTATCTTCGTTGTATCATCAACAGAAATTCTGCTAAAGACATTCAGAATGAAGCGCATCCTCCTTTCAGCTGTAGTACTGGCCAGCGTATTGGCAAGCTGCACGTCCAATGAATCTTCGGAAGCTTCGGAGAACTCTGTTTCTATTGTTGGCACTTGGGTTGGAACGTCGGTAGACTTTGTTGAATCTTCTAATGGTAATCACCGTCAACAGGTGATTGATAGCAAGAACCTACACCAAAACTCTGTGTTGATCTTAAATGAAGACCGAACGTTGGCGGTAACGAATGCCCGCAGAAGCTACACGGCAGACGGAAACTATGTGTTCGATGGAAATCAACTCTCCGTTATTCTCAACATGGACACTACTGTGTACATCGTTTCGGAACTCACTGATTCTGAAATGATCGCAGTGCAACCTTATCGAAACACTATATCGAATGAGGTGGTAGAAGGAGACCTCTTCTTGCACTATTCCAAATCCGAATAAGCGGCACAGAAATCAACCTCGTTTCTTAAAAGACCAACGAAACTGAAAATTGGAAACCACTGTACCATCAGAAGTGGTCCCCACGGTTTTCAATTCAACCACTTGTGCCTCTTCCCCTTCAGCTGCGCGTTGGATGGCCTCTCGAACCTTTTCCCCATCCACGCAAGTGAAAGTAACATCAGAAATCGCTTTGGTGGGGAAGTCGGCCTTGAAATCAATCACAATCCACGCGATAGAAGCATGGTGAGCCTCTAGGTGAAACATGGCAAGAAGGGCCGTTGACATTTCAGCCCCCATGCTTTGAACCGCGAAATACATACTTCTGAATGGATTCCGGTTTCGCTTCAAATTGGGAACCAGAATCGTGCACTTCTCGCCGTCCATTTCCACAAACCTGACTCCTGCCCTTGCTGCTGCGGGAACCATCTTCCGTGTAAAGAGTCGGAAAACCCACTTGTTTCGAAGACGTCTTAAAAGCTTATCTTGCTTGCTGTTCATTTCCATCGCGAGAAGATAAGAAATGAATGATGTACTCGTTACACATTTTGCTACCTGACTCTAATTCGGAAAACTACACCGCATATGATTTCCCCTTCGAGAATCATTCGGCTCCTTCCATTCCTCTTTCTTTTTACAGCATGTGGCCCTTCCTATCCTGATGGGCTTGTAGAGGAATTGCATGAAGAAGGCATGCCGAGCAACGCTTTCAGCTACTACAGTCCAAGTATCGTAAGCGCATTCACATCCATGGACTCCTCCGGAACAGCAGCTTCCATAGCCTATGGAATTTATGATGTAAAGCAATTCTCTCCAGTTCGAGGTATTCGAGACACGGCCGTTTGCATTTCAGCCATTGCACTGCAAGAACGAGTGGATGCACTAGAAGGATATGAAACTATTCTCCCTCCACTTTATGAGGGCGAAGGCTCTGTCCGAGTATTGGGAAAAAGCATTGACAACAAGCTCAAACTCATACTCATTGTCCGCCAGAGCGATGCAGAAACCATTGAACTCACAGAAATTCGCGGAGACAACTTGCGCTCCAACATCACCCGTGCTATGATGCTCGGAATGATGAACGGAAACCTCAACATCCCCTTTCTAAAATGACCGTACTCGAAACTGCATCTCTAACCAAGAGATACGGCCGAATTACGGCCGTAAACGAACTCAACCTTTCCATTCCATCCGGTGAAGTCTTCGGACTTCTCGGCCCAAACGGTAGTGGAAAAACGACCACATTGGGAATGGTACTTGGCGTGATTCGTCCAACACTGGGCAACTTCACCTGGTTTGATGGGATCAGCGGGAGTTCTGCCCGTAAAAAAGTAGGCGCAATTCTGGAACAACCCATCTTTTATCCTCATTTGTCAGGTGCGCAAAACTTAAAAATTGCGGCAAAGATCAAGGAAAAAGGACTGGATCGAATTGACGAAGTCCTGCAATTTGTAGGTTTAGGCGAAAGAGGTCGAGATCCATTTAAGAACTATAGTTTAGGGATGAAGCAACGCTTGGCCATTGCATCTGCTTTAGTAGCGGATCCCGATGTATTGATCTTGGATGAACCCACCAATGGATTGGACCCAGAAGGGATACACGATATACGCCGACTGATCACAGAGATTGCGGCGAGTGGCAAGACCATCATACTAGCCTCTCACTTGCTAGACGAAGTTCAAAAGGTATGCAGCGAATATGCTGTTCTACAAAGCGGTAAGTGTATCCACAAGGGAAATGTTGCTGCTGATCTCGCTGGAAACGGCGGATGGGAATTGGCTTCAGAGGATCTAGATGCCCTACAAGCCGCCCTTTCAGAAACCTCTTTTGTGAAGGGCATTAAACCGACCGATAACGCCTTTCTCGTTCAAATTGACCCATCTATTTCAGGCAGTGAGATCAACAAAAGCATGATGGACAAAGGGTTAATCCTCTCCCAATTGGCCGAAAGAAGAAATACATTGGAGGAGAAGTTCCTCGAACTCTTGAAATCACAATCATGATGCGATTATTCTCTATAGAATGGCTCAAACTGAGCAAGTCTCGCTATTTCAAGTGGATGATGGGACTTTGGTTGATCGCCTTTATAGCCGTTCCGTTTGGCTTTAACGAGGCCATCTCCTGGATTGCTGAACAAGGAGCAGAACTGTACACCAATTTGGGGTTTGATGCGAGCATGCTACCCATCTTTAGCTTCACCGATTTATGGCACAATTTGACGTATGTCTACAAACTCATGACGCTCTTGCTCTCCATCATAGTCATTGTGAACGTGGGACAAGAATGGGAGGAGAAAACCATTCGTCAAAACATCATAGATGGGATGAGTAGAACGGAATACTTCATTTCCAAGGAAATTCTGTTGCTCACATTAACGCTATTGAGCACTGCACTCCTCATTGCTATGGGATTGACAGTGGGATACATGTTGTCGAGCGACACCTCTTGGTCCAGTGTAACTGGACATATGGATTTCGTGTATGGTTATGCATTACACGTTTTTCTCCAGCTCAATTTGGCGATGCTCTTCATCAACGTGTTTCGGAAAGTGGGTCTGACTATCTTATTATTCCTTGTCTATCTCTACGTTTTGGTTCCAACATTTTGGGGAATCAACCTTTGGAATGAATCAGAGGTGCACACATATTTACCTGTCACCATTTCGTGGGATGTTGTCCCTGTACCGTTTGGGAAATACATCTTCCAACTCACTCCAGATCACGTTGACCCGCAGACCTTGGCTCTCGGTGCTGTTTGGGCAGTCATCTTGCTCTTTGTGAACAATCTGTTGACTACCAAGAGAGATTTGCGATAAGCGCCTGAAAGCTTGAGACTCCGTGCGGAATGCGTTATTTTCGCGGGCACAAATTGAGCTCATGGAAAACCATCGCGATATAGATGCCAAATGGCAACAGTATTGGGCCGCTAACAACACGTATGCGGCAGAAGAGAATTCGGATAAACCGAAGTTCTACGTACTTGACATGTTCCCGTATCCATCTGGAGCAGGGTTACACGTTGGCCACCCACTGGGATACATCGCCAGTGACATCTATGCGCGTTTCAAACGTCACAAGGGATTCAATGTGTTGCATCCTATGGGATACGATTCCTTTGGACTCCCGGCAGAGCAATACGCCATTCAAACAGGTCAGCATCCTGCCATTACTACTGAAAACAACATTCAGCGTTATCGCAAGCAGCTTGACCGCATTGGTTTTTCATTCGACTGGAACCGTGAAGTACGAACCAGCAATCCGAAATTCTACAAGTGGACACAGTGGATCTTCATCCAACTGTTCCATTCATGGTACGATGTGGACGCCGATAAAGCACGCGATATCGCGGAATTAGTTTCTGCATTTGAAAGCAAGGGTACAGCGGGAATCAACGCTCATTGCTCTGAACCTCTTTCGTTTACTGCGGAAGAATGGAAAGCAATGGACGAAGTTCAGCAGAGCGAAACCCTACTCAACTATCGTTTGGCATACCGTTCAGAATCTATGGTAAACTGGTGTCCAGAGCTCGGCACTGTGCTTGCTAACGACGAAGTAAAAGACGGTGTTTCAGAGCGTGGTGGATTCCCTGTTGTTCAAAAGAAAATGATGCAGTGGAGCATGCGTATCTCGGCTTACGCTGAACGCCTTCTCCAAGGACTAGACACCATTGATTGGAGCGAAGCCTTGAAAGAAACACAGCGCAACTGGATTGGAAAATCCAAAGGAGCGAGTGTTCACTTTGCCATTGATGGCCACGATGAAACCATCGAAGTATTTACCACACGTCCCGACACCATTTTTGGCGTGACTTTTATGGTGATGGCACCAGAGCACGAGTTGGTAGATGTAATTACAACCGATGCTCAAAAAGCAGAGGTTGAAGCGTATAAAGAAAAAGCGGCTCGTCGTTCTGAACGCGACCGTATGATGGATACCAAAAGCGTGACCGGCGCCTTTACAGGTGCGTTTGTTGTTCACCCGTTCTCTGGCGAAAAAGTGCCTGTATGGATTGGGGATTACGTCCTAGCGGGTTACGGTACAGGTGCGGTTATGGCCGTTCCAGGACACGACTCCCGCGACCACGCCTTCGCACGTGAATTCGGACTTCCAATTGTTCAGGTTGTAGAAGGCGGTGATGTGCAAGAAGCAGCGGTAGACGCTAAGGAAGGTGCGTTGATGAACAGCGACTTCCTGAATGGACTTCAAGTAAAAGAAGCCATTGCCAAAGCCATTGCTGAAATTGAAGGCAAAGGCATTGGCAAAGGCCAAACGAATTACCGTTTACGCGATGCCATTTTTGGTAGACAGCGCTATTGGGGGGAACCCATTCCGGTGTATTACGAAAATGGCATTCCAAAGACCTTGAGTGATGATCAACTTCCGCTCACCCTTCCAGAAGTAGACAAATATCTTCCAACGGAAGACGGCGAACCACCATTGGCGCGAGCTAACAATTGGAAAACACCGGAAGGCCACCCACTTGAAACCACCACCATGCCGGGTTGGGCGGGCTCTAGCTGGTACTACCTGCGCTATATGGATGCAGGGAACCACACCGAGTTCGCTTCTAAAGAAAACGTGGACTACTGGGAGAACGTCGATTTATACGTTGGCGGTTCCGAACATGCCACAGGTCACCTCCTCTACGCTCGTTTCTGGCATAAGTTCTTGGCCGACCGTGGCTATGTGAACACACAAGAGCCATTCAAAAAGTTGGTGAATCAAGGGATGATCCAGGGTGTGAGTGCCTTTGTTTATCGCTTGAAAGGAAGCAACACATTTGTTTCAAAAGGATTGGTTGGAAATCGCGAAGTAAGCCGATTACACGCCGATATTTCTATGTTGAACGACAAGGATGAATTGGACATCGATGCGTTCAAATCTTGGAATGCTGAATATGCGAATGCTGAATTCGAGTTGGAAGACGGCGTTTACAAAGTAGGTCGCGAGGTTGAAAAAATGTCGAAGTCGAAGTACAACGTTGTGAACCCTGACCTCATCGTCGAGGAACACGGTGCCGATGTCCTTCGCATGTACGAAATGTTCTTGGGCCCGATTGAGCAAAGTAAGCCGTGGGACACCAAGGGTATTACGGGTGTAAGCAACTTCTTGAAGAAGGTAGAGCGCTTGTTCAACAATATCAGTGATGAACAACCGACTGCTGAAGAGTTGAAAGCCCTTCACACTTGTATCAAGAAAGTGAACGAAGACATTGAGAACTTCTCTTTCAACACTTCAGTTAGTGCGTTTATGATTTGCGTAAACGAACTCACGAGCTTGAAGTGCAACAAGCGCAGCATCTTGAAAGAGCTGACCATTCTCCTCTCTCCTTTCGCGCCGCATACCGCAGAAGAATTGTGGAGTGTATTGGGCAACGACCCAAGTGTTACCCAACAGCCCTACCCAGTGCACAACGAAGAGTACTTGGTAGAAAGTTCCATTGAGTACCCTGTACAGTTCAACGGCAAGACTCGTTACAACATCTCCGTTCCAGCAGATCTTGACCGTAAAGGCATTGAAGAAGCTGTCATGGCCGACGAGCGTTCTGAGAAATGGCTCGAAGGCGTTCAGGTTCGCAAGGTGATTGTAGTACCGGGACGAATTGTGAATATTGTTGTGGGGTAGTAGAGTTGGTTTGAGAGGTTGAGAAGTTGTAGGAGTTTAAGGGGTTTTAGGGGTTTAAGTGGTTTTAGGAGTTTTAGGGGTTGGTGACGGGTGACAGGTGACTGATGTCTGAGGTCCGCCAACAACCTTAGAACAGCAATACCGCACGCAACTGGAGCCAAGAAGAACACACTGAAGGTTAGCTTCATGAACATCGTTTCACGAGGTGCGTGCTTGCGATCGTAGCGCAGCAATAAATAAGCGAAGGCTAATGCCAAGAGGGCAAAGCCTGCTAAGAAGGCCGCAGGAGCCCCTCCCAATAGTCAGGTTATTTGGATAATAACCGACGCTATTGAAAAGAACATACTGACCAAAGTTAAAAACAGACTTAACCCGGTTCTCCAGTGGCTGTAATCCTCATCTGCTTCGGAAGCCTTCTCCGCTGTTCTCTCCTCTGCCGCTCTCTCCCCTTACTATTTACTGTTTTCGAAGTACTTCGTTCCTCTGAAATGGGAGTTGATCTTTTCTGAGATGATCTTTCCATCTGAAATGTCGACTCTTTGGCAAGATCCTCCACCTTATGAAGTGGAGCCTCCTCTATCGCATCGATGGGAACCTCATCATCCTCTATAGTGATAGATCATTAGTCTCAATAACTCCTCTTGCCCCTTAGGTAACCGTATACCCAGACGGTCGCGCAACGCGATGGGAAACAGAATGTGACGAAATGGAACAAAATGAGAAATCCAAACACATCACTCATGAGCAGTTCACCTAAAACACCACTCATCATGTGAGTCTTTATCCGTAGGTCTGCAATCAGCAAAAAAAAAGCCGCTCCCCTTTCGAGGAACGGCTCTGCAGTTATAAGAACGTATTCTTACTGGACAACGATACGCTGCACATCAGCAACGCCATTATCTCCTTGCCAGTTCAAAATATAAACTCCTTTCTGAAGGTCTTGAACTTGAACCTCATGAGTACCAGCTACAGAAACTGTTCCTTCCATAACAACTCTTCCATCAACAGATGAAATAGTATAGCTACCTGATGTGGCAGATGTTAGGTTCACCAACCCATTAGTTGTCGGGTTCGGATACAATTCTACGCTTGCCAAATTAAGGTCATGGTCTTTGTAAGTATGTCCAATTGGACGCTGTGCATTCCCGTCTGTTTTACAACCTGTGTTGTTCCACTTGAAAGCATCCAAGGCACGATCGTGATCATTGACAAATATCATCAATCCGCTACCTAAGCTAAGGTCAGTCCCAACACGACCTTGAACACAGTAATCTGGAGTAGCATATGACCATGAACTTCCGTTCCAATCTAGACCAAAGCTCTTGCGATCAGAAGTAAAGTATTGTACTCGACCATTGAAATACTCCATCCCCATTCTACCAGATACATATGCGTTAGGAGCACTAGAATTCATAACACCTTGATCCGTACTATTTGGACCATCGATATAATGCATTTTGTTATCAGTACCGATATAGAACAAATAACCATCACCATAAGCCATTTCTGTATTTGCCTTTGGAGCAATTGCATACGTATTTGCGATGTATGACAACCACTCATTAATGGTGTGATTGTAGGTTAAGTAATGGATATAGTTATCTGTTCCAACATAGAACAGTTTGCCATCACCAAAAACAAGGTCTGATCCAGAACGAGCATCAATAGCTTGCTGCAATACCGGAGCATGCTGCCAACCGGCCGGTCCCGTAATTACACGCACCTTGTTGTCTGTACCAATGTAAAAGATGTTGCCAACAGGACTTACTTGAATATCAGAACCTGCTCTAACTTCTAGTTCATTGCCATTGGCAAAACTATACGTATACGTTCCATTCGCCGCATCAATATCTGCCTTGTAGATTTTGTTGTTGTTACCAATCATGTAAATGGTAGAACCGTTGATTTGGAAGTTTGTACCTGTTGAAGACAAGGTGAAATAGCTCCCACTAGAAGACACACACTTACCGAATGATGAAGAGCTAGCATAATGAAGTGCCACGCTTGACCCATCTTGAGCCGCATAATACGTACGGTCACTTCCATCATACAATACACCGAAGTTTACAAGCGGTTTTGGAACGGCATAATTAGAATTAATCTCCTCATTAAACCATGCACAATCTCGCTTCAATGTCACTACAACATTGATATTCTTTGACACAACCAGAGTTCCCAAATAATTGCGAATTTCAATCGTGATCGTAGAATTAATGCAATTCCAAGATGGAAGATCGTAGTCAAATCGGATACCAATGGACTTGTTTCCCGAAATAAACATTTGTCCATCTTGACCATAGATATACTGGCTATCAGTAATTCTAGCATTACTCATGTACGGCCCAGACTCAACAGCCTTTACGGTATACCAACCAGATGCAAGACCTGAGAGTTGATACCTCGTTAGAGAACTTATGCTACCTGTAGTAGAAGTAGTAGTTCTTACTACGGCAAAGTTATCTCCGTAAGTGTCCGTAATAGCAGAATAGCCCTGCATCCCCAATACTAAGGCTAACGCTGTTAATAATCTTGATAATTTTTTCATAAGAGAGATTTTAAAAATTTAAATAAAGCTATACATCCATTTTTCTTTAACCTATAATATTCCTGTTTTACGACAATAAATCTCATCCATTTAAAACGCAAATAGTTATACGTTTTCTGTAGGATTAATCCCATAGACAACATGTAAATACAGTGTTATTTCCTATAGTTTTATGAATAATATTCAACTTTATGTGAAATAAATATTCCCAGTCAGGACAAATATCTGCACAACCCCAATTCATAAACACAAGGAGCGATATCACAACTCCGTATCAGTCTTGCATCCGAAAATCAATTGAGAAAAACCACGTAACCCTTCACTTCATGCCAATTGCGAAAGTCCACGAGTTGGCCGCAAAGAGCATCAACAGCCGCTAAGCACCTAAGTAGAAACCGTTCTGAAGCGTAACT
This sequence comes from Phaeocystidibacter marisrubri, assembly GCF_008933165.1. NCBI lineage: Bacteria > Pseudomonadati > Bacteroidota > Flavobacteriia > Flavobacteriales > Phaeocystidibacteraceae > Phaeocystidibacter > Phaeocystidibacter marisrubri. The sequence continues at coordinate 71,343 of NZ_WBVQ01000001.1, read as the reverse complement.
ACACATAGATACTCGCTGCCACTAGCCAACAGTTGCAATACACCGGCTAACAGTTAACAGCAAAAAAAAAGCCGCTCCCCTTTCGAGGAACGGCTTTCTATATAAAGTATGTCTACTTATTGAAGAATCACGCGAACTACGCGGTGAGCGTCTCCTGTAGAAATCTGAAGCATGTAAACACCTGCATCAAACTGTGTAAGGTCAAGCTGAAGTCTAGACTCGCGAGTAGACTCAACTGAAAGGACAGCACCGCGGATATCCATCACACGGATGTCTTTCGCTCCTTCGAACGGCAACTCAATGTTTACCAAACCTGCAGTTGGGTTAGGGAATACACGAACGTTTGCCAAGTTAGCCTCACTCAAGCCGATGCCTGGAGCAACATTACCCGGAGAACCGATATCACCACCGTTTGCTGTATGGGCACCGTTCACTCCGTCCACTGCGAAGGCAGAGAAGGCACAAGCAGTGTCAAACTCAAGTGCGAAACCTGCAATGGTACTGGTGTATTCTACTTTACAAATCTCGATTACATTCGAGCTACTATCGTACAATACAACCGCATCACTAGATGAGCTCAAGCCTGGGAATGAACCGTTGGTCAATTCATCTACAGAGATGATTTGTGGAGCACCGTTTACGATGTTCCAGTTGGCGATGAAGCTAGCCTCATCTGCAGCATTACCTTCCCAAACTACGATTGCCTCACCTGGTGCGATAGTCACACTTGGGAATACATTCAAACCATCAATCTCGCTGTTATCATCAAATGAGAAGTTCGCAAGGTTGTACGTCTCTGTAGTAGAGTAGTTCGTGATTTCAAACCAATCTTGATTCAAACCATTAGCGTCATTACTGTTCGCCATCACTTCAGAAATGTGAAGATCGTAAGTTGGTGGCTCTGGAAGGATGATGTCTGCCATGTAACGTGGCAACAACTGGTAACCTTCACAACGTGGAGCGCTGTTGTCAAACTGACCACCAATACCAATCACATCAAACGTACCGATTGGAGCAGGCATAGCATAAACGTCAGCTACGTCAGCATCTACACGCATGGTGATAGTATCTGTACCGTTGGTGATATCAACGTTGAAACCAGATGAACCGCTACCCCATTGGGTTGGGTCAACTAAGGTTGCATTGTTGAAGCGAACCAATTCAGATTCTGTTGTCTCGTCAAGTGAAGTAATCACCATTGGAGTAGGAAGAGTTGAACCTGACTTGATCACAACGATTGAGTCGGCATAAATCTGAGCCAAACCATTGTACTCGTCTAGTTCACCAATCACACGAATTGAATCACCTTCTGTAACTGTGAAGTTCAAACCTCCAGCAAATACACCGAAACCTTCACCGTCCCAAATGGTAAATGCACTGTTGCTTGACGTTGCACCTTGAAGGTCAACACCCATTACAACTGCATTCAGTTTCACATAAAGCAAAGATGAGTCGATCGCACAGTTTGCATCACGACCATCAATCTGATCAATAGTGTAAGTAGGAATCACAACATCGTTGTCGATTACAGTAAATCGCATGCTGTCGATAGCACCAACCGTCAAGCCACTAGATGCGCCTGAAATTACAACGTCAAACCACTCATCGTTCTCTGTCAATGCATCATCAACAATAGATACTGCGAATGAAATGGTATCACCGTTAGCAGGAACAGTCATCGTCAATGCACCTGTAGTCAAGTTTGGAGTTGGAGTAATCATTCCATCACCTGGAAGTGTTACGCCTGGCCCGATTGTGAACACAAGGTCAACTGTTTCTGAAGTAGATGCTGTTGGAGCAATGTAAAGTTTCACATCAATTGTACCTGCACTTTCAAGGGCAGAAACACTGTTGCTTACAAAGTTTACTGTTGGTGTAGTTGCAACCGCTGGAATGATGTCGTTTGTATCACGTGGAAACAACTGGTAACCTGAAAGGTATGGGGAGCTATTGTCGTACTGACCAACAGCACCAATTGCGTCGAACATACCGGTTGGCGCAGGGAATGAACCAAAGTTTGCATCACTGTCAACACGAAGTTGGAAAGTATTTGTACCGTCCGTTACATCCACGTTGAATGAACCTGAGGACGCCCATTGTGAAGGTGTAACCAAAGTCAATCCATTTACGCGAACAAAGTCACCTTCGTTGTACTCTCCAAGGTTTGTGTGAACTGTTGGAGCTGCCACTGCTGCACCTGTTCCCAATACGATGATTGTGTCTGGAGCAACTTCAATCAAACCATTGAAGAAATCAACCGTACCTACAATCTCAAGGCTATCACCTTTCATTGGAGAAGTGTAGTTAGGAAGATCGGAACTTCTGTAGACGTTTATACCGCCTGTTGCATCTTGCATGTAGAAGCTGTAACCTGCGTTACCGTCAAAATCGATAGAGTAAACAACCCCACGGATAGCAACGGTATCTCCGTCACGAGTCGGGAATCCTGTTGCATCAGAAACATCAACACTAGCAATTGGCTCAATAGCACGAACAGCACCAGAAGCGATGATGTCTTGCGTGAAGCGCGGTAAGATTTGGTATCCTGAAGTGTATGGTGAGCTGTTATCAAACTGGCTACCTACACCAATAACGTCAAATGATCCAACTGGAGCAGCAGTACCTGCGATATTCACATCGCTATCAATACGCATTGTGTATGTATTGGTACCGTCTGTTACATCTACGTTGAAAGATGAACCCGAAGTAACCCACTGAGAAGGCGTTACAAGAGTAAGGTTGTTGATGCGGATGAATTCACTTTCTTCTGTTTCACCAAGAGAAGTAACCGTCATTGGTGCACCAAAGTCAACACCCGTTTTCATCAATTGAATGCTATCTGGGACAAATTCAGTTAAGCCATTGTATTGATCAACTACACCCCAAACTCGGATAGAGTCACCCAAAGCAACTTGATAACCAGAAACATCTGAAGAACGGTAAATATTGATTCCGCTTGTTGCGTCTTTAATGTAGAAAGAGTAACCCGCGTTGCCGTCGTAATCAACAGTGAACACAACACCAGAAATAAGTGCAGAATCACCATCGTGAACAGCCACTCCATTTGCATCTACTGCAGACAAAGTGTCCAATGTAGCTGTTACATAAGCGATATCTTCAATAATACGAGGGAATACTTGGTATCCTGAAGTATACGGCGAGCTGTTGTCATATTGACTACCAACACCAATTACATCGAATGTACCCACTGGAGCAGGAGTTCCGCTCAAGTCACAATCGCTATCAATACGCATAGTGAATGTGTTGGTACCGTCTGTGATATCAACGTTGAATGAACCTGAACCCCATTGAGAAGGGCTAACCAAGGTCATTCCGTTCATACGAATCAATTCACTTTCAGTAGTCTCATCAAGAGTTGTAACTACGGTCGGAGCTTGAATAGCGTTTCCACCACTCACAAGGTAGATGGAGTCAACGAGAATTTCAGTCAGACCATTGTAAAAATCAACACGACCCAATACTTCAACTTGGTCACCCATCATTGGGTTCGTGTACGTTCCATAGTCTGAAGAACGGTAAACGTTAATTCCGTCTGTACCGTCATGGATGTAGAAGCTGTAACCAGCGTTTCCGTCGTAATCAATAGTAAATACAGTACCTTGAATGTATACCGTATCACCATCACGAGTTGGAACGTTGTTCGCATCTAGTGGAGTAAGCGCTGAAATATCTTCAAGTGGATAAGCAGGGCCTTGTACCAATTGTACGTTGTCAATTCCTGCGTAGTCGCCACCTCCATCTTGAGCTGCAAGAATACGAAGGCGAACATACTGAGTACCGGCAGGCAATTTGTGAGAAACAGTAGACCAAGAGCCTCCAGTATTCTTATCAAGTTGTGATAGCGGCCCCCAAGTGGTTCCATTATTGGTTTCAATTACGTAGCCAATTGAATCTGGCCCATCAAACCCAATGGTACTGTAATCAAATTCAAGATATACGTTTGAAATACCTGAAATGTCTACAACGTCAAAATCCATCGTGTGAACAAATGCTCCACCACCATTTGGGTTGTTCAAATCTTGAATACCCCAGAAGCTAGATCCCGCAGAAGGAGAGATAGAGCTCAATGAAGAAACTGTTGCCCAAACGTCTCCACTAGTGTTATAAGTAGCTGGAGAAATCGAATAGGTCCAAGAATCTGAACCTTCAAAACTCTGACTAACTAATCCAGTTAGAGGGTTTGAATTAACAGTAATTGTTCCGGTCATACCACCTCCTGCATGAGGAGTACATTCGTAGCTATACGTACCAGCCGTATTGAAAACGAACCAGTAACTCCAAGGAGATGAAGCAGCAGCCCCATTTCCAAATCCTACCGGATTGTTAGGATAAGTTGCCAATGTTCCGTCAACATTATGCGTTCCTCCTGTACAATCCCAATAGACAGTATCACCTGCATTGATCACAAGTGAAGATGGAGCAAAACTTGCTCCGCTACCGCCCACGTTGACGGTGTGTGAGGTTTGTCCTACAGCCGTTAAGCCAAGGCAAACCGTGAAAAGAGTAATTAACTTCCTCATCAGTTGGTTTTTATGATGCCCCACAAATGTACAAAAGTTATATACTGAACGGACGTTGGCATTGTTACCTCAATCTTAAACATGCAAAAAAAGAAATCGCCCCGGATTTCTCCGAGGCGATTGCTGATTATCAATAGAAATGGACCTCTACTGTATCTATTAGAAGGTGTATGAATATTTCACAGTAACACCAACCCCTGGCTTGTAACGCGAATACGTTTCGTCTTGCGCACCAAATGAGCGATAAACATTATGTCTCTCGCCGTCCAATGCGTTCTGAACACCCAAAGTGATGCGGTGCTGTCTTTCAGAACCAAAGTCTTTGTAGGCATTCACATTCAAACTGTTGAATGGCACTGTGTATACATCTGGCACGCGGCCTGAACCTACAATCGCAAGGAAAGTACCTTGAACGTTGTAAGCAACACTCACGTTGGTTCCCGTTTCAGGATCGCCGTAGTTCAAGTTGAAGTTAAATGTGTAAGGAGCCTGACCTGCCATTGAGCGGTAGTCCTTCAATTCTTCACCATCTCTCAAGTATTGCTGACGCAATTCGTACTCAGTAGTACCATTGTCGTCTACAATTACACTGTGAAGATCTACGCGAGATTCAACGTATGAGAAGTTACCTCCAACTTTCAATTTCTCAAAGAAACCACCAAGAGATGCAAGCGACTTGCTCAATTCTATTTCTGCACCAAATACAGTTGAACTTCCAGCATTGCGTGGACTCAAGTTGTCTGGAGCTGTTTGATAAGACACCATCTCAATGTGGTTGGTGAAGTTCTTGTAGAAACCTGAAACTGCAAATACGTCTGCACCTTCAAAGAACCATTCGTAACGAAGGTCGAAGTTGTTCACTGTTGTTTGCTCCAAATCCAAGTTACCGATGAATGTACGCTTAGAAATTGGGTCGAAGATCTGTGCAGCTGATTTCTCCTTAAAGGATGGACGGGCCAATGTGCGACCATAAGAAGCACGCAATTTCATGCTTTCGTTCAAGTCGTAGATAGCAGCAAAGCTTGGAAGGAAGTTGAGTTCATTCAAGGTTTCTGCTTTATCGTATACTTCGTAAGATGGACCTGGCTGTGTTTCCCCAGTGTAGGTCATCATTGCTTGCTCAACACGTAATCCATAGATCAACTTCAAGCGAAGAAGAACATTGTGCTCATTCTGGATGTAACCAGCGTACACTTGCTGACCCGAAGTAAATGAGTTCGATGCCTCGTAGTTGTAACGTACATATGTACCATCAGGGTTAGAAGCAGAGTAAATGTTCTCGTCCTCAAAGAACCAATCCGGATTCACGTCAATGTCCGAAGTATTTCCTCTTCGGAAGTTGGTGTTCAAGATCTCAAAATCACGACTCTTCAACACAACTACTCCACCGAAGCTCAACTTGCCTGTTTCTCCCCAGTTCTTGGAAAGATCAAGACGAGCACTTTCGTTCCATTCGTTCAAATCTCTCCAGAAGCGGTTGATCCCCGCTCCGTTACCTACGCTCAAGCTGGTATCACCTCCAGTAATAGAAATGGAAGTTGTACGGAAATCTGGATCGTACACGCGCGACTTTGTGAATGCATTGTTCCACTCCAAGTTCCAATCACCCACCTTGTGCTTGCCAATAACCATGGCGGTGGTGAGAGAACGCTGACTGTAGGTAAGAATGTCCTCAAGAAGTGTTGCTCCTGTTTGATTGTAGTTCTGTGCCGTACGACGAGCCGCAGAAGATTCACCGCTTTGAGAGTGAAGAACAAGCAACTCAAGAGAGTTTGTGTTCCACTTCATAGCACCTGACCCCAAAGCACTCCATTGTGCTGTACGCTGACCCAAAGCACCTACACGGCGCTCATCGCGGAACAGCTCCGTATCGGTATTCCCGATCGGCTTCAGGTATGTATTGCTTTCATAATCCTCGTAGAAAGTATTCTGAAGCTGGTAATTCACAACAAAGTTATAGCCGTAAGTACGACCACTTTCCGAATTGATCTGATCCCCAGTATTGAAGCTGATGCTCATATTTGGAATCGCCGTAGCTGATTGAGCGGCCATTTGCTTTCCAAACCCACGTGTTAGTTCGGTAGATGTCGCGTTCGGAGCAGCCGGAACACGCTCAAACTTGCTCATAGGAAAAGATCGACCACCATCATCAAAACCAGCCCAATCGAATGAACCTCCATCGTAAAGAATGAAGTCATTGTTGAAGTGCATGGTTGGGATATACGTAGCACCAACACTAAGTTGGGTTGTAGCGTGCTCTGGGAACGATTTGGTTTCCACGTTTACCAGACCACCGGTAAAATCACCGTATAAATTAGAAGAGAACGTTTTGTAGATCATTACGTTCTCGAGTGTTTTCGTAGGGAAGATGTCGATTTGAACCGCGTTCTTGTCAGGGTCAAGACCTGGAATAGTCATTCCATTTAGCGTTGTTTTCGTGTAGCGATCACCTAGACCACGAACGTAAACATACTTGCCATCTTGAACCGAAACTCCGGTTACACGACCAATAGCAGCACTCAAGTTACCGTCACCCACGCGACGGAATGATTGAGAAGAAAGACCATCCATTACGTTAGACGCGTTCTTTCTTTGAATCATAATCCCCGCTTCGCTGTTGCGAGAAGCTTGAGCCGTAATGGTGATTTCACCGATGACTTCGCTGGCGGGTTCTAGAACACCATCTTGAATGGTCACTTTTCCTTCGGTAATGGTCACTCCGCTTACAACGAAATCAGAATAACCAAAAGAAGAAACACGAACAGTGTAGGTTCCAACAGGAACCGTTACGGAGTAATTTCCGTCAAAATCAGTGAGTCCTTGGATGCTTGTACCTTCAACCTTAATCAAGGCGTTGATAGCTGGCTCTCCATATTGCTTATCGATAATAGTACCGCGTAATAGACCCGTTTGGGCAAAGGCAGCAAGTCCGATAAGAACAAAAAGTGAAGTGAAAATTGTCTTCTTCATTCCGCACATTTTATAAAAAGACCTATCGCGGTTTCTGTGGACCGCGATAGGTTATTTTGAGTTCTTCTAGATCCGTTTTGGATTAAAGCTCACCTCTTTCAGAAGCACAAGTCCAAGACCATACTGACATATCAGCACCTGTTGCAGTAGTTGAAACCACTACAGCTTCAGCAGCAGTTTGGTCAACAGCAGGAACTGTACAGTCTACGTCGTTGTTATCAGTAGAACCTGTGTATACAGATACTCCACCGTCAAACTCAGAACCAGCAATTACCAAAGTTGGAGTTGCGTCAGTCAAGTGAGTGAATGCGTCAGTCTTAGAATCTGCACAATCGTTTTGGTAAGAAGCGCGTACTTTCAAAGTAGCACCGTCAGGGTAAGAGAACTTCACGTTTGTGATTGTACCTTGAGCTTTAGACTTAAGGTCAGCAGGTGATCCGTCGTTACCAAGTGCTGTAACTGTACCGTTTACCAAAGAGAACATACCGTTAGTATACGTTGAGTTCTCAGGACCGTCAATTTCCAAACCTTCATCCGTACCGATTCCATCACCATGAATTACAGCGAAGTTTGTGAAAGTACCAGAGTAGTTCATATCCAAGTCAACACCATCATCACCTTGGAAGTAGATAAGAGCATTGTTGATGTTTACAGAACCACCGAAACATTCGATACCATCGTCAAGTGTAGCGTAAACTTCAACCTGATCAACTACAGTACCTGCACCAACACCACCGAAAGTGATACCGTTGATTTCGTTTCCTTCACCGATAGTAGTACCACCGTGACGAACAGATACATACTTAAGAGTACCTGAGTTGTCATTTACGTCTGTACCACCGTAAAGACCGTAAGGTTCGTTAGCTGGAAGACCTTCGATGTTAGTTTCAGTGTCACCGTTCTCAGCAGAGATCGGAGCTTTACCCAAGATGATCAAACCACCCCAAAGCTCGTTTTGAGTGCGAGAAAGGTTTGTACCCACTCTCTGACCTTTTTCGATGTTGTCATCCAAAGAAGTGAAGATGATTGGATTAGCTGCAGTACCTTCCGCATCAATCTTACCACCACGTGAGATGATCAATACAGATGCAAGTGATCCAGTTTCAGTTTGACCTTTAATGATTGTACCTGGCTCGATAGTTAGAGTAACATTCTCGTCAACTACAACGCGACCAGCCAATTGGTAGATGTTATCAGAAGACCAAGTCGTGTTAGAGCTGATCAAACCAGAAACGATTACGTTAGAGGTTGGTTTTGATCCGCCATCACCACCTTTTTCTTCAGTACAAGAAGCCATACCAACAGCTACAACAGCTGCAAGGGCGATTTTGCTAAATTTTTTAAGAGTGTCCATTTCTTAGAATTGTTTGTGTGTTTCGAACGGTGCAAAGGTTGAGCGGCAAGGTTAAGCCCCTGTTAAGTCAGGTTGAAGGTTATGTAGCGATAAACAGCTTAATTGTGAAGAACTGTGCGTATTTTTGAAGTTATTGTAACCTTTGGTTATGTAATTGTTAAGCCGAGGGGGCGGGCCGATTTATGAGTATTTTTGACCCGTCTAATAGAGCATTTTGCTCGTATGATTACCGATACCATAGACACTATGGAGACAAGTGAAATGAAGATCCTTTTAGTGGATGACGAACCGGATATCCTAGAGTTCGTAGGCTACAACCTTGAAAAAGAAGGATTCAAAGTAAAGACGGCTAACAACGGTGAAGAAGCTGTTGAAAAAGCCAAAAAACATCGTCCACACCTCATCTTATTAGATGTAATGATGCCAGGAATGGACGGCATTGAAACCTGTGACGTTATCCGCAAGATTCCTGAACTCGAGAACACATTGATTGCTTTCCTTACCGCCCGCGGAGAAGACTACAGTCAGGTTGCAGGTTTTGAGGCTGGAGCAGACGATTACATCACTAAGCCGATCAAGCCAAAGGTTCTCATCAGTCGTATGAAAGCGCTTATGCGCCGCATCAACAACGGAACAGAAGAAACCGAAACGAAAGTGGAATTTGGCGATCTCGTGATCGATCAAGAGAAGTATCAAGTTCGCTTGAAAGGTGAGCGACTTGACCTTCCTCGTAAGGAATTCGAACTTCTTTCCCTACTCGCTTCTCGTCCGGGTAAGGTTTTCTCTCGCGAGGAAATTATGGACAAGATTTGGGGTACCGATGTGATTGTAGGAGGACGTACCATCGACGTTCACATTCGCAAACTCCGCGAGAAAATTGGAGATGAAAAGATCCGCACCATTAAAGGAGTAGGATACAAATTCGAAGATTGATCTTCCATGCGAGTAGAACGTCCTGAACTTCTTGCCGCCGTAGTAGCCATCCTACTGGGGATTCTATCCTCATTGGGATATTGGCTCGGTTCGCTCTTGCTCAGCTTGCCCGTGAGTTACGGCATGATGCTCGGCATGTTTATCGGCGTTACCAGCGTGTGCTTCCTCGCCGTTCGATTCGTGATTCTTCAATTCATCTATGCCAAGGTGAAGTTGATTTACAAGAACATCCACGAATTAAAGCTAGGCTCTGACGAAGAAGAGGATTTAATCGCCCAATCATCCGACCTAAAAACAGTGGAGCGCGAAGTGAGTGAATGGGCGGAAGAGCGATTCACAGAAATTCGAGAATTGAAGGAACGCGAATCATTCCGAAGAGAATTCATCGGAAACGTATCACATGAGTTGAAAACGCCCATCTTCAATATTCAAGGGTATATTCTAACTCTGTTGGACGGCGCAATCGACGATCCAAAAATCAACATGAAATACCTGAACCGCGCCAACAAGAGCGTTGAAAGAATGATCAATCTTGTTCAAGATATGGACGTCTTGAATAAGTTGGAATCAGGTGTGATGGATGTCCGCAAGCAGTCGTTCGACATTCTTAAAGTATGTAAGGAAGTATTCGAAATGGTGGAAGAAAAAGCCGCTGAGAAGAATATCAAACTGAAATACAAGAAGGAATACGACAAGCCCATCAAAGTGGAAGGCGACCCAAATCGCATTGAGCAAGTACTCTCTAACTTGGTGATGAATGCGGTGAAATACAGCAAGACCAATGGCTACGTTGAGATTGGCATTTTTGATATGGCCGACAAATACCTCATCGAAGTGTCTGACGACGGACTGGGTATTCCCGAAAATGATGTACCACGAATCTTTGAGCGTTTTTACCGTGTGGACAAGAGCCGTTCAAGAGACATCGCGGGTTCTGGACTCGGTCTTGCCATTGTAAAGCACATCATCGACGCACACAAGCAAACCATTAATGTTCGCAGTACTGAAGGCGTTGGATCAACTTTCTCCTTTACCCTGAAAAAGGCGAAATAAATCTGTGGGCAGGGATGCTATCGCTTCCTTATCCTCGGTTTGAATCGACATCACTTCGTTCAACATTGTCTGGTAATCCACCACGCCTTGCTCCCCTACTCTCCAATTGTTCCTCGTTGAATGCACGGCTAAGTACTCTTGCTCCAATTGACCTGGCGTAGGCACCAAAAGAGCCTTCTTATTCAATGCCAGTAAATCCATAAGAGACGAATACCCCGATCTACACACAACGACTTCCGCATTGGCGTACAATTGAGATAGACCTTCTCGATCTAGATAGTTTATCACGCCTTCCTCTTGCAAATGCTCCTCGGGCTTTCCTCGAACAATGACCCCTCCTTCCGGCAATTGCACACGCACTTCTAACAGCTCTTTCTCCCATTCCGATCGCAGGGGCTCTGGCCCGCTAAGCACCGCCGCCCACGGGATTCTTTCAGTGGGCTCCACTTTGTCCAGTCTCGAAAGTGGGCCAATGTAACGTACCTTCATCCGCTTGGAAATCGGCTTGCTCAAAGCTCCAGACAAAACTCTATCTTTCAAATCAGGCACCCACACCTCATCGAATTTTCGGTACATCATTCGATGTCCATGGGTGAGTATAGAGCTCAACCACCTTGCTCGAATTCGCAACTGATGCGTCATGTAAACGGAGGGCACTTTAACCAACAATCCCGAGGGTCTATTGTCTGATATCACCCCGTCATATTGATAGCGCAAATGCAATTCTCGAATGGTTCGAACATCTCTAAAATGCATTCGCATCACACGGGGAATCGACAAAATCAAGCTAGGAAGATTTCTAAATCCAGATCGATACCGAATCTTGTAATCGGAAAGAACATGGAAGATCTGCTTTGGAAAACTCTGCATGAGAACGGCCAATGCATCGCCATCAGATGCAATGTGAACTTCGGCTCCACGAGCCAAAGCCTCACGTATCAGCACCTCTGTACGCGTAGCATGCCCGAGCCCCCAGTTGAGGACAACGAATAAGATTTTCTTTCGTTTTAAACTTTGAGCTTGCTCTGGCACGCGTTTTGGATTCCAGTTAGAGAACACAAATATCACGAACATGAAACAATTAAGCGTCATAGCCGTCCTCCTCGCATCACATTGTGTGGCGTATTCTTTCCAAGCGAGTCAAATGGCGGCCAAGAGAACCGACTTCAAACCCGTATCTAACGCCGACTTACCGTTCAAAGCTGGCGAGAAACTTCAATACAATATTCAATACGGTTTTGTAAAAGCTGGGGAAGCAGAACTCCAAGTAAAAAGCATCACCGAAAGAAACAAGAAGCCTGTGTTTCACATGGTAGGAACCGGCAGAACCACAGGGATGACCGATTGGTTTTTCCATACCGAAGATCGTTATGAGACCTATATGGACACTTCCGAGTTGCACCCACTTGAGTTTATTCGAGATGTAGACGAGGGCGGTTACACCATCAATCGACACATCTACTTCAACCAGGATGATCTCACTGCAACCGACACGTATAAGCGAGACACCGTGTTTCAATTGGATCAACAAATGCAAGATATCTTCTCTGCGTTTTACTACGCGAGAAGCATGGATGTTAAAGGAATTGCCATAGGTGATGAAATTCACATCCCTGTATTCCTAGATCACGAAACCTTTCCTTTCATCTTGCGATATGGCGGAGTGGAACGCGTTGAGCTAGATGACTTCTCCGTAAACTGTATGAAATTCACTCCCGTGGTTCAAGAAGGTAGAGTGTTTAAGGAAGAAGAGTCCATGACGATTTGGGTGAGCAACGACAAAAACCGTATTCCCATCAAACTGAAATCAGAGCTAGCTGTGGGTAGCATTACGGTTGAGCTAACCAAGTACGCCAACCTAGCACACCCGATGAGAATTTACAGATAAGTCCTGTTCAAAACCTATGTTAACGCCCTTCTATCCACGTGGTAGAAGGGCGTAAAAGTTCGTACATTCGCCGAAATCACTTGTACAGAACTATGGAATTCAGCGCAGATCTGAAGGATCGTATCGAAAAACTTTCTGAGAAGTATCAAGCTTCTGGTCAGGAGCTCATCGCCTTTTTGGACGGTCTACTATACGCCGATTATATCACGTATTGGGATTACATTCACCTCGATACGTTATTGAGCTTGCAAACTCCTCGCACGCCCATTCCTGACGAGGAAATCTTCATCATGTATCATCAAATCACTGAGCTTTACTTCAAGCTGAGTTTGCATGAATTGAAGCAAGTAAAGGGAAATGATAACCCTACCGTGGAATTCTTGACGGAGAAGGTTCGCCGCATCAACCGTTACTTTGAAGTGCTCACGCACAGTTTTAATGTAATGGTTGAAGGAATGGACCGAGCGCAATTCCTCAAGTTCCGAATGGCATTGATTCCAGCAAGTGGTTTCCAAAGCGTTCAATACCGCATGATTGAGATTGCGAGTACTGATTTTATCCGCTTGGTAAAATCTGGCAAACGCGAAAAATACAACGCCGACTCTTCCACAGAAGAGATGTACAAAGACATCTACTGGCAAGACGGTGCTACTATTGCTGAGAGCGGAGAAAAAACGCTTACACTTCGTCAATTTGAAGAGAAATACAGCGATGAACTCATTCGAATGGGTAGACGTTGGAAAGGTCAAACGCTTTGGCAACGCTACCTCTCCCTAAGTGAAGAAGATCGCCAAAATGAGACCCTTCTTAAAGAGTTGAAGCAGTTGGACGTGAACGTGAACATCAACTGGCCCTTGGAGCACTACCGCTCTGCCGTTCGTTACCTCGCCAAACAAGACGGCGATGTAAGAGCTACAGGTGGAACCAACTGGCAGAAATACCTCCCTCCACGTTTCCAAAAGCGAATTTTTTATCCAGAAATCTGGACCGATCACGAAAAAGAAGAATGGGGTCGCGGTTGGGTAAACGACGTCCTAAACGACTTGAAGGCGAAGTAATTCATGAAGTGGAAAAAGAAGACCATTCGATTTGCCATCCTTGCAGGTCTGGTAACGATTACGGCCATTGTTATTAGTATTCAACTGGTACCTGAGCGCGTGGAGGTGGAAGAAAACCTCAACGAGCTTGCAGTTACTGAGCCGATAGAGACTCCAACGCTTTACGGCATTGATATGACCGGCCTCACGGTGGAGAAGAATACGATTAAATCAGGCGAGACCTTTGGATTAATCCTCGATCGCTATGGCATCCCTAGCTTGGCAGTCCACAAAATCGTAACCGCTTCTGATTCCGTATTCGACGTTCGTCGATTCCAAGTGGATAAATCGTACGCAGTCCTTCGCCGTAACGACTCTGCTGCTACTGCGGAATACTTCATCTATGAAAAATCGCTCACGGATTACGTTGTATTCCACCTTCAAGACTCTATCTGGGCCAAAGCTGGAGTGCGTGAGGTTACGGTAAAGCGACGTGAAGTAGCTGGTGTTATTGAAGGAAGTTTATACGTATCGCTTCAAGAACAAGATGTGAGTCCTGTACTCGCAGTCCGACTTTCTGAGATTTACGCTTGGACCATCGACTTCTTTCGCATTCAAGCAGGGGATACCTACCGTGTTATTTTCGAAGAAGAGTACATCGACGACTCCATCTTTGTAGGCACAGGCAAAATCATCGCGGCGAACTTGAATCACATGGGAGACGATGAATACGCTTTTGGCTTTTTAGATTCTACCTATGGCACCTATGAGTATTACGATGAAACGGGCGAGAGTTTGAGAAAAGCATTCTTGCGAGCTCCGCTTCAATTCGGCCGTATATCATCCAGATACACCCAACGACGTTTCCATCCCGTTCAAAAGCGTTGGAAGGCTCACTTGGGCACCGATTACGCCGCACCTACCGGAACGCCTATTCTCGCCACTGCAGACGGAAGAGTTATTCGAAGAGCTTATACTAGTGCGAATGGAAACTACGTGAAGATTGAACACAATTCCGTTTATACTACCCAGTATTTGCACATGAGCCGATTTGCTAAAGGGGTAAATGTTGGCGACAGAGTTCGTCAGGGAGATGTCATTGGATATGTTGGATCTACGGGATTGGCAACTGGCCCCCATGTATGTTACCGCTTTTGGAAGAACGGGCAGCAAGTAGATCCACTGAGAGAGAAACTTCCGGATGCAGAACCTATTGCCGAGTCCATCCGACCACATTTCATGGCCATCATGGAACCTTTGAAAGAAGAACTCGACGCATTGACCATACTCAAAACTAGAAACAGAGAGGTCGCATCGCGATAACTTCAGACGATTTCAGTTCAAATCGACACCAAATAAAAAGGGCCACCTCAATGAGATGGCCCTTTTCTATTCTAGGGATGTGATCTTACATCATGCCAGGCATACCACCACCCATAGCTCCGGCAGCGCCGTCGTTATCGCTAGGGATTTCTGTGATTGCTGCTTCGGTAGTCAATACGAGACCCGCAACAGAAGCTGCGTTTTCCAAAGCTACACGTGTAACCTTAGTTGGATCGATGATACCTGCTTCATACATGTTGCAGTAAACATCATTCTTCGCGTTGAAACCGAAGTCGCCCTCGCCTTCTTTCACTTTCGCTACTACAACGCTACCTTCCATACCGGCATTTGCCACAATCTGGCGAAGTGGTTCTTCAACTGCGCGATAAATGATAGCTATACCTGTAGTTTGATCGTCGTTGTCGCCTTTCAAATTCTCTAGGGCTCCACTCACGCGAACCAATGCTACACCACCACCAGGCACAATACCTTCTTCGATAGCAGCACGAGTTGCAGCAAGTGCATCGTCAACGCGATCTTTCTTCTCTTTCATCTCTACCTCTGAAGCTGCACCTACATAAAGAACAGCAACACCACCAGCGAGTTTAGCAAGACGCTCTTGCAACTTCTCACGGTCGTAATCTGAAGTAGTATCTTCAATTTGAACCTTGATTTGATTCACGCGAGCAGTGATATCCGACTTATTACCTGCACCGTTTACAATCACAGTGTTGTCTTTGTCGATATCCACTTTCTCAGCCGTACCCAACATGTCCAGTGTTGCGTTCTCCAATGAGAATCCACGCTCTTCTGAAATCACGGTACCACCGGTTAGGATAGCGATATCTTCCAACATCGCTTTACGGCGATCGCCAAAGCCTGGAGCTTTAACAGCAGCCACCTTCAAACCACCACGTAGTTTGTTCACTACTAGAGCGGCCAAGGCTTCGCCTTCCACGTCTTCAGCAATAATCACCAAACCGCGACCGCTTTGTGCAGCGGGTTCGAGAATTGGAAGCAACTCCTTCATCGTGCTGATCTTCTTGTCGTAGATCAAGATGTGTGGGTTCTCCATTTCGGTGTGCATCTTATCGGTGTCCGTTACGAAGTACGGCGACAAATACCCACGGTCGAATTGCATACCTTCTACTACGTCAACGTACGTATCGGTACCCTTTGCTTCTTCAACAGTGATTACACCTTCTTTCTTCACTTTAGCCATCGCTTCAGCAATCAACTTACCGATAGCAGGGTCGTTGTTTGCAGAAATGGTTGCTACTTGCTCAATCTTCTCGTTGTTGTCACCAACTTCTTGGCTCAACTTTCTCAATTCAGCAATAACAGTTTCAACCGCTTTGTCGATACCGCGCTTAAGGTCCATTGGGTTGGCACCTGCAGCCACGTTTTTAGCACCGTGGTTGATGATGGCTTGAGCGAGTACCGTAGCAGTAGTTGTACCGTCACCTGCAAGGTCTGCAGTTTTAGACGCTACTTCTTTTACCATCTGAGCACCTAAGTTCTCAAGCTTGTCTTCTAATTCAATTTCCTTAGCCACACTCACCCCGTCTTTTGTTACGGTTGGAGCGCCAAATGATTTTTCGATAACCACGTTACGACCTTTTGGTCCGAGGGTTACTTTAACAGCATTGGCCAATGCGTCTACACCACGACGAATTCCGTCGCGAGCAGTTACATCAAAGTCGATGTTCTTTGCCATTTTCCTTGATTATTGGAATTTAACTTTCAATGATTAATGAGGGGGTGAATTAGATAATCGCTAGGATATCTGACTCACGCATGATGAGGTAATCTGCACCTTCGTACTTGAACTCCGTACCAGAGTACTTGCCGTACAATACACGATCACCCGCCTTTACTGTAGGCTTACCATCTTCAGCGTCTTCGCTTACTGCGCGAACTACACCTTGTTGTGGTTTTTCTTTTGCGGTGTCCGGGATAATGATTCCCGAAGCTGTTTTTGTTTCAGCTTCTGCAGGTTCTACAACTACTCTGTTCTTTGTTCCTGCAATGGGGCGGATGCCAAAGTCTGCCATGTTGGAATCGATTTTATTTGGGTTAGACCTCTTTTGTTTTACTGCTCGCAATAAGTCACAAAATATGCCAAGCCCATTACCGTGCTGCAATTGTCAGTCTAGGCATAAAAAAAATGCCACCCTGTGTCAGGATGGCATTTTTTAAGTGACAGTACTCTGTCAAATGAGTTTATTCACCTTCAGGCATTTCAAGGTCTTGCTGAACTGGACTAGCTGAAGGAACGCCTTGAGTAGCTCCGTCGTACGTCCCTGCATCCATTTCCATTTCAGACTGGGCTGGGATGTTTGATTGAGTTTCAGATGATGTACCTGCACCTGTAATATTGGTAGACAAAACGAGTACCAACAACGCAGTTGCCAATCCCCAAGTTGCTTTGTCCAAGAACTCGTTGGTCTTTTGAACGCCACCCAACATGTTGGCTGAACCTCCAAAAGAAGCGCCCAATCCGCCGCCTTTTGGCTTCTGGATCAAAATGATGCCAATCAAAAGAAGGCATACGAGGATGATGAGGATAGTTACTAACAGTGTCATATTTAAAGTCTTAGATCTTGTCTTGTTGTGTCACGACTTCTTAATCTGCCTTCGCAGCTCGGAAATCTGGTTTGCAAAGAAACTACTTTTCTCAGGATATTTCAAACGTAAAATTTCATAAGCACTCAGGGCTTTTTCCAATGCCCCTTGTTGCCTGTATACTTGAGCAAGTGTTTCTGTAATAAAATCGTCTCCTACTTCACTTCCCATGGCCGAAACATCAATGCGCGGTTTGGACACCGAGGTTGACTTAGAAGGGTGATCAACGTGCTTAACGGGCTTGATCTTGGGTTGTTCTTGAATAAACCTATCGATTAAATCCATCTTAAGCGCGCGTTCTTCCGCCTTATTTGAACGAGTTTCAGTGTGCTTTTCTTCCTGCTTCTGTTCAGTTGCAGGCTTCTTAGTTTCCACTTCTTCTTCTGGCAACATCACGAATTCATAAGCCGGTGCATCGGCTACGGTTTCGTCTTCATGTTGATTTTTCTGCTTGAGCCAAGAAACGAAGTCAAGCTCTACAGATGAGGACAGCAACTCTTCCATGGCATCTTCCTCTTGAGAATCTCCCGTCAAATCGTCTAAAACAATGGGACGTGCAAAGATTCTCTCTTCTGGCTCTGCCTGTACAGGTTCGCTTTCTTCTACTTCCTCTTTAGAAGAGACATCTACCAATGGAGGCAAAGCTCCCAAGGCACTCAAATCAAGGGGTGTCCCTGCTGAAACTTCTTCTTGAGGCTCTTCTACATCTTCAGATGATTTCTCCTCTTGCACGATCTCAGCAGCCGACTCTTCCGATTCTGGACGTTGGTCTGCTAGAGCAATGGTATCAGCAACCTCTGTTGGCTCGTCTTGAACGTCCTCTATTATTGGAGATTCAACAGCTTCTTCTACATCCTCGGTTTTTGCAACCGATTCTTCCGACTTCGGGTCCGTCTCATGTGGATGACCGTATTCCGATTGCAGTTTGCGACTCTTCTCAACGATGGCACGAACGCGTTCAGGAAGGTGACTCAAATCATCACCTAGAACAGTTGGCTTTGCATGGACGGCAGGTTTAGAAGCGGGTTGAACTGGCTTCGGCAAAGGAGCTTTCAGTTCTTTCTCCACGTTTGGCTGAACATCCACGGGAGGTTTTGAAACCGAGTTCTCATCTTGAGGTTTGCGTTCGGGCTGACTTACCGTTTGAGGTTCAGGCTTGGACGATGGCTTGTTAACTGCGGGCTTATGGATGGATTTCGCTGCCTCTGGAACCTCCAATGGAGATCGATCATCCTCTCCTTCTACCCATTCCATCAACACGCCACGATTCCCCGTGAGCATGGAAGTCTTCTTCAATTGAGCCGTTGCTAAATAGCTCTGCTGATTTTGAAGACCTTTTAAGTATAGCTGATGTAAAATAGCGGAATACGGGAAGTCCTTCAGTGCGTTTTCCAAAGCAAGGGTAGCCTGCGCATCAATAGATGCAGGATCTGCTAACCAAACTTGTAAATCTTCCCTTCTCACTTTTACCAGTTCACTAGTGCCCTGTTAAAAATATTCTCGGCAAGTTCTTGATTGATCTGCTCTACCAATGCGGCTTCAACCGAGCTGAAATCTTGATCAGCTGGGAAATCACGAAAGCGAGAGAACACCTGCTCGAAACTCTTATCAGGGTCGAGATTATTGGTAAATATAACGTTCACACTAATGGTAAGGCGGTTTTGCGACGTAGTTTCGGTTGTCGTTGCCGCTTTTGCACTAATCGAATAGCCAACGATAGATCCCTCAAAATGCAAATCTCCTCCCGATGAAATCATGGACAGAGAAGTCTGTTGAACGAAAATCTGACGTAGTTGCTCCGTGAAAGTCTGACTTAATTGTGGGTTTACGTATTCGGCGTAGTTGGGAAAAATAGCCACCGAAATGGTTTTGGCATTCCCAATATCTCCACCGGTAAAAGAATAACCTCCGGTACAGCCCGACAAAAACAGAAGTGGCGCAAAAACCAAAGTGTAGAGTAACTTTCGCATTACGTGAGGTTGTATTGTTTGATCTTGCGGTAAAGAGTTCTCTCGCTGATTCCAAGTTCCTCAGCGGCATCCTTTCTTCTACCTCTATTTCTTTCGAGCGCCTTTTTGATCAATTCCACCTCTTTATCTTGAAGGGAAAGGTTCTCGTCTTCTACCGTTTCTGTGTCCTCAAATTCCTGGCGAAGTATTTCGCTCGGTTTTTCAATCACTGGAACATAACTATCACCAAAATCTCGGAACGAGTCTTCGTTGTTGCCTCCGATAATCTCTCGAACCAATTGCGGATGGTCCGCTTGGACTGTTCCCAAATCGCCTTTTCGAATCAACTCAGAAACGAGTTGTTTCAAGTTGGTGATATCCTGACGCATATCAAACAAAACCTTGTACAGAATTTCGCGCTCGGAACTAAAATCACTACCCTTACCCGATGCACCAGAAGCATCTTCTAAGCGCATTGGCAAGCGAGAGGCCGTAATGTCTGGAATGTACTCTTTCAGCGTAGCTGCGTCCAATTCTCGATCGCCTTCTACTACAGAAATCTGTTCTACCAAATTTCTCAGCTGGCGAATATTACCCGGCCAGCGATACTCTTCTAGAACTTTCACCGCCTCTGGACTCAATCGAACCGTTGGCATGTGGTACTTATCTGAAAAATCCATCGCAAACTTGCGGAACAAGAGGTGAATATCCTCTGTGCGTTCTCGCAATGGCGGAAGGTGAATTTCAACCGTATTCAAACGGTAGTACAAATCCTCGCGAAACTTATTTCGCTGAATGGCTTCCATCATTGCCACGTTGGTTGCCCCAACCACACGAACATCCGTCTTTTGAATTTTTGATGAACCCACACGAATGAATTCACCTGTTTCCAAAACACGAAGAAGTCGAACTTGTGTAGGCAGCGGTAGCTCCCCTACTTCATCCAAAAAGATGGTACCTCCATCAGCTTCTTCAAAGTATCCCTTTCGCGATGACGTTGCACCGGTAAAGGAACCTTTCTCGTGACCAAACAATTCTGAATCGATCGTTCCCTCGGGAATTGCCCCACAGTTAACTGCGATGTAAGGCGCGTGCTTGCGGTGACTAAGGTGGTGGATGATCTTTGGTATCGATTCCTTACCCACACCGCTTTCTCCTGTAACCAACACTGAAATATCGGTGTTCGCTACTTGAATCGCCTTCACCACCGCTCTGTCCAAACCTGGTGAGCGACCAATCAATCCAAAGCGTTGCTTGACTTCTTGTACGTTCATCGTACGTCGTATTTCAACTCTAGAGGTTTCCCCGTATAAATGCGGGTCCCCGTGTTTATATTAATAACAAAGTCTCGCGTTGAACGGATCACGACATACTTGGCTGAAGGAAAGGCCTTCTTGAACTTCATTTCCGTGTACATACCTGTCCACATGGAAGTCCACAACAAGTTGTCGTTTTCGTTATAGATCAATACTTCAAAGGGAGTGACGAGATTATCGATGCACATTTCTTTACCGATGTGATAAACGCAAATCGATAACTCTCCAAACTTCTTTATCTGTTCAGACTGAACGACAAAAGACAGACTATCGTCGTGCCACGTTCCATCTTCAGATTGAACTTGACCAAAGGCCCCAAGCCCCAAAACGAGGGCCAACATCGTCAATATACTTCTCATCTACGAACGAGTTCAATCGCCTCACCAATCATGGTTGCTGAGGTGCATGAATTTACTTTAACTCTCACCAAATCTCCAGCGCGGTAATCTTCTTTTGGAAATACAACTACACTGTTCTGGTCATTTCTACCAAATAGGTCTTGGTCTGATTTCTTCGAAAACCCCTCCACCAAAACGACCTGTTCGGTTCCTACAAAACGCTCCATACGAGCCTGTCCATCGCGATTTTGTTGTTCGATGATTTCGCGAAGGCGACGTTTCTTCACCTCCAGTGGAACATCATCTTCCATCTTGCGCTCCGCATAAGTGTTTGGACGTTCGCTGTAGAAGAACATGTAACCAAAATCGAATTGAACTTCCTTCATCAAGCTCAACGTCTCTTGGTGATCTTCTTCCGTTTCGGTTGGGAAACCAGCGATGATATCGTGAGAAATCCCACAGTCAGGAATGATAGTGCGCACGCGACGAATCAAATCGAGATATTGCTCGCGTGTATGTCCGCGGTTCATCAATTCCAATACACGTGAACTTCCCGACTGGAAAGGCAAGTGAATGTAATTACAGATGTTGTCGTATTTCGCAATGGCGTGCAAAACGTCATCCGTCATATCTTGTGGATTACTGGTAGAGAATCGAATTCTCATTTCAGGAGCTGTTTCTGCCACCTTACCCAGTAAGTCGGCGAAAGAAACGGCCGTAGCCTTCGCCATGTCTGAAGCCTTGTCGAAATCCTTCTTCAAGCCTCCTCCATACCATAAATAGGAGTCCACATTTTGTCCGAGGAGTGTAATCTCTTTGTACCCTCTATCTCTAAGATCAATCACCTCTTCCAAAATAGTTTGAGGATCGCGACTGCGTTCTCTACCACGAGTAAAAGGAACCACACAGAAGGTACACATGTTATCACAACCTCTCATAATAGAGATGAAGGCCGTAATCCCATTTCCACCCAAGCGCACTGGCTCGATGTTGTCGTAGGTTTCTTCTTTAGAAAGAATCACGTTCACCGCTTTGCGACCTTCGTCCAACTCTTCCAAGAGGTTTGGTAAATCGCGGTAGGCATCTGGCCCAACAACAAGGTCTACCAACTTCTCTTCATCCAATAGTTTGCTTTTCACGCGCTCAGCCATACAGCCCAACACGCCAATGCGCATATCTGGACGTTCCTTCTTAATGGTATTGAAGTTCGCGAGGCGATTTCTCACCGTTTGCTCTGCTTTATCTCGAATGGAACACGTATTCAGCAAAACGAGGTCTGCTTCCTCCATATTCCCAGTCGTCTCATATCCTTGCTTATCTAAAATAGAAGCAACGATTTCAGAATCTGAAAAATTCATTTGGCAACCGTAGCTCTCAATGTAGAGTTTGCGCTTGCCGTTCGTTTGTCCCTCGATAATGAGTGCTTCGCCTTGGCGACCCTCATCCATGGTCTTTTCTTCGAGGTTGTTTTCTTGCATCATCGAATCACATTTTCATAGTGCTGTGCAAATGTAAGCAATATGCCCGCTCTATCTGTCAAAATGACAGCAACAGTTGATGAACGAAAGTGAAGTGGAAAACGTATAGAGTAGGTCAATTCTAAACCGAGGAGCATATAAATTGCCTCCAAAAAAAATTTGTCCTTTACTTTGTACGCGCAAGACAGTAACGGTCACCTTACCTAAACCAAGGAACGCATGTCCAAAAATCTCGTAATAGTTGAGTCACCTGCCAAGGCAAAGACCATTGAAAAAATCCTGGGAAAGGAATTTAAAGTGGAGTCGAGTTTTGGCCATATACGAGACCTCGTTTCGAAGGGAATGGGTGTTGAGATTGAAAATAACTTCAAGCCGATCTACGAAGTTTCCAAAGAGAAACGCGATGTAGTGAAGAAGTTAAAGAAAATGGCAAAGGAAGCAGAAACCGTATGGCTCGCTTCCGATGAAGACCGCGAAGGGGAAGCTATTGCATGGCACCTAGCGGAAGCTCTAGACCTCGACCCAAAAACCACCAATCGAATTGTATTCCACGAAATCACCAAGACAGCGATTGTACGTGCGGTAGAAAACCCTCGTAGAATTGACACCAACTTGGTCAACGCTCAACAAGCGCGTCGAATTCTTGATCGCTTGGTGGGGTTTGAACTATCTCCAGTCCTTTGGAAAAAGGTTCGCCGAGGCTTGAGTGCTGGTAGAGTTCAGAGTGTGAGTGTTCGTCTCATTGTAGAGCGCGAACGCGAAATCAGAAACTTTGAGACCAAGAACAGTTTCCGGGTAGTTGCTCAGATGAAGAACAACAACGGCGACATCTTCCAAGCGGAACTCAACCACCGTTTTGAAAAAGAGGAAGAAGCCATGGCTTTCCTCGAAACGTGCAAAACGGCGGACATGAGCATCGTCAATTTAGAGACGAAACCCGCCAAACGCACTCCCGCACCACCGTTCACTACATCTACCCTTCAACAAGAAGCGAGTAGAAAATTGAGTTTCTCTGTGAGTCAGACGATGTCGGTTGCCCAACGCTTGTACGAAAGTGGTATGATCACCTACATGCGAACCGACAGTGTGAACCTATCTCAAGATGCATTGAGCGCCGCGCAAGCTGAAATCTCTTCCTACTACGGAGAAGAATACAGCCACACGCGTCAATACAGCAATAAAAACAAAGGAGCTCAAGAAGCACACGAAGCCATCCGCCCAACCAGCATGGCCAATCACGCCGCCGGAGCCGATCGTCAACAAAAGAGATTGTACGATCTCATTTGGAAGAGAACCATCGCCTCACAAATGGCCGATGCCAAATTGGAACGAACCACCGCGCACATCGAAGTGAATGGAGCCGTTTACCAATTCGTTGCAAAGGGAGAGGTGATTCAATTTGACGGATTCCTTCGTGCCTATTTAGAAGGTACAGACGACGAAGAAGTTGAAGAAAAGAACATGCTCCCGCGTTTAACACTCAACGAGAAACTATCCGCAGAGAGCATCACAGCTACCGAAAGATTCACCAAGCACCCTCCTCGTTTTACAGAAGCGAGTTTGGTAAAGAAACTCGAAGAATTGGGGATTGGTCGTCCTTCTACCTACGCACCTACCATCTCTACCATTCAAAAGAGAGGGTATGTAGAAAAGTCGGACTTAGAAGGCGAGCTTCGCGATTATCAGCAACTCACTCTTGAGAATGGTACTATTGAAGTGGTGACTAACCAAGAGCGAACAGGTGCAGATAAGGGCAAGATGATTCCAACCGATATTGGCATGGTGGTGAACGACTTCCTTGTAGAGCACTTCGACTCTGTGATGGACTACCATTTTACGGCCAATGTTGAAAATGAATTTGACCGCATTGCAGAAGGCAATGAAGAATGGGTTGAAATGCTCAATCAATTCTATGGACAATTTCACGCCAAGATTGAAGATGCGGCGGGAGCCGAACGTGCAAGCGGAGAAAGATTGCTCGGGCAGCACCCTGACTCAGGCAAACCTATCTACGCCAAAGTAGGCCGTTATGGCCCCATGGTTCAAATGGGCGACGCCGACGATGAAGAGAAACCGCAGTTCGCCTCGATCCCAAAAGACATGCACATCGATTCTATCGAATTGAACGATGCCCTCGAGCTCTTTAAACTTCCTCGAGTAGTTGGTGAATACAAGGATAAGCCGATCAAAGCTGCCATTGGACGATTTGGCCCATACGTTCAGCACGAAAAGACGTATGCTTCACTCAAAGACGATCTCAATCCACTAACTGTTGATTTGGAAACGGCGATTCAGCTGATTGAAGAGAAGCGCGAACAACAGGCCAACCGAAACATCAAGGAGCTTGTAGACGGAGAGACCAAGATTGAAGTACTGAATGGACCTTATGGCCCGTACCTCAAGAGTGGCAAACGCAACTTCAGAATTCCGAAAGGCACTGATGCCGCAGCCATCACTTTAGAAGAAGCAAAAGAGATCATTGCAGCAGCGGGCGAAAAGAAACCAGCGAAGAAAAAAGCTCCTAAAAAGAAAAAATAGTCAGCTTCATGCTCAACGACATACTGTCTCCTATTCCCGATCACATCGTTCAATCCGCATCGGAACTTCATCCTGGAGCATTAGGAAAACGCCTTCACCTCCATTTGGAAGTTGAAGGCATTCCCGATTTGGAAAACATCCGAATTGCTCTGGTAGGCATTCAGGAAGACAGAGGCAGTAAATTCAATAGAGGCTCAGCAGAGGGCCCGGACGCCATTCGTCCCTACCTCTATCAACTCTTTTTTGGACATTGGGGCTTTGAGGCTGCCGACTTGGGAAACATTTACCGTGGAGAGACCTTAGAAGACAGTGTTGCTGCTGTTCGCATCGTTGTAGAAGAGCTAAGAAGATCCGACGTGATCCCTGTCCTTATTGGAGGTAGTCAAGATTTGACCTATGCCGCCTATCGCGCATACGACAAACTCGAGCAAACTGTAAACTTGGTGAGCATCGACAACCGGTTTGACCTTGGCCAGCATCAAGAAACCTTCAACTCCGGCAATTACTTGAGCCATATTGTACTCAACAAACCGTACAATTTATTCAACTACTCCAACCTGGGCTATCAGACCTATTTCATTCCACCGGAAGAAATAGACCTGATGGAACGCATGCACTTTGAGACCCATCGCATTGGCAAATTGCGTGCGGACATGAGCGAAGTAGAGCCGGTGGTTCGCGATGCGGATTTGGTATCCTTCGACATAGGCGCCATTCGTCAAGGGGACTCTCCTGCCTGTAATCACGTTTCACCCAACGGATTTTCTGGCGAAGAGGCCTGTATCATCTCTCGATATTCTGGCTTGAGCGATAAAGTTTCCTGTTTTGGAATCTTTGAATTCAATCCATCCCAAGACATTCATGGAATGAGTGCTCACTTAATGGCACAAATGATTTGGTATTTCATCGAAGGGGTTCAGCAAAGAAGAGGCGATTATCCATTTGCCAGTAAAAAAGAATACACCAAGTTCACGGTGTTAATTGATGAAGGGGATCTAGAGTTGATCTTCTATAAAAGCCCACTGAGTGAGCGTTGGTGGATTGAAGTCCCCATCCAACAAGCTCAACACATGCGTCATGCGCTAATTCCATGCAACGCCAAAGATTACGAATTGGCATTAGACGGTCATATTCCAGACCGTTGGTGGAAAGCGCAACAGAAAAGTGTGTAGCCTCACACCCCTCTCAAAACCACCTGAGAAGGCCTTCATTTTTTTGCTTGATGTGCGAAACAACGCACAACCTGTAAAAAAACTTCCGTCTAAATTGCAGGTGTGAAACTAGCGAAGAGAAATAATATTAATATCTTAGGCGGCTACAAGGCTGTACAAAGCTCAGAGCACGCTTATATGAAGAAACTTCTTACTCTATTGGTATTGGGGGCTGGACTCCCTGTTTTCGCACAGCAGGACATTCAGTTCACTCAGTATATGAACAACCGTTTGTACTACAATGCTGGTGTTGCCGGAAGCAGTGGTTCAATCTGTATCAATGGTACACACCGCACACAATGGGCAGGCTTCACAGGCGCCCCTGTCACTCAGAATTTGAATGCTGAAATTCCTATTCCACTATTGCACGGTGGAATTTCATTGGGCTTTACCAATGATGCAATTGGGGTTTATAACAATCAGATATTCTCAGTGGGTTACGCCTACCAAATGCCATTTGCAGAAGGGACTCTAGGTATTGGAGTTTCATTCGACTTCAACACAAGTCAAGTTGCAAATGGAGTTTGGATTACACCAGACAACAACCCCATTGATCCACAAATCGCAGCACGAGACGCTACGGGTTTTGCGGTAGACGGAACCTTTGGTCTTTACTACCAAGGCGGTCCACTATGGGCTGGGGTGAGCACAAGAAAATTGATTGGTGCACAAACCGATTACTCAAGCATGACGGGTGAAGTGACCCAATTCACCAACGCTCGTCACTACTTTGTAATGGGTGGTTATGACATCAATCTTCAAGGAACGAACATCGTATTGACACCTTCTACCATGATTAAGTTCGACGAGAAGGGTCTAAACCCACAGGCTGACATTAATGTGACAGCCATGTATAATAACCAGATCTGGGGTGGCGTTACATATCGTATACAAGATGCATTTGCTATTATGGCTGGCTATCGCATCTTGCCAAACCTACGAGTAGCCTACTCCTACGACTTGACTACCAGCGACCTTAACGTGTCCAGTTCAGGTAGTCACGAGATTACTGCTAGCTATTGCTTTAAAATTGAAATTCCTCCTCATCAACAAGAGCAGTCAGGAAACCATACTTTTTTGTAATATAGCAGGCTTCATTCGCAAGTAAAGTTTGACAAAGACAAGGAAACACCGTTTCGCTATGAATAAATTTGGATTATCGGTTATCTCTATTGCCTTATTAGCCTCGTGCTCCAGCTCGGACCACGGCGAATTGGTAGGGGTGCAAAATCGTCCGGAGTGGTTCCCCACGGAACCGTACGGGATGGTCTTCGTACCACAGGGATCCTTTAACATGGGGTTGTCCGATCCGGATGTGCCAGCTGCCTTTTCAGCTCCAACTAAGACGGTTTCAATCGCTGCGTTCTACATGGACCAGACTGAAATCACGAACAATGAGTATCGCCAGTTTGTGAACTGGGTACGCGACTCGATTGTACGCTTCCGTCTTGCTGAGGACATGATTGAAGGATACGAGTGGGTAGATGTCAATGAGAAAGAGGAACAAACGTTCTATGATGAATACGTTGCTATGGAGGCTCCGGATTCGCTACAACGTCACCTCAATTGGCAGACTTACCTCGAATGGGATACCGAGAGATACCCAAGTGTGGAATACACCGAAGTGATTGAGTCTATCTACCTTCCTTTCGAAGAACGTTTCTTCAATGGAAAGATGGTTGACGCTCGTCAGTTGAACTACGTGTACTTCTGGATTGACAAGTTAAAGGCTTCCAAGAAGGGGTACAACCGTGTTGAATTCGACTACAAAGACGAAGACGGTGATGGCGAATACTGGTCATACAACGACTATATCAAGGCGACTCAAGAAGAGTCAAACCGTTCATCTTTCTTCAACAAGGAAGTGATCAACATCTATCCAGATACCTTAGTATGGATTGCTGACTTCGCATATGGTTTCAACGAACCAATGCACGATAAGTACTTCTGGCACCCAGCATACGACGACTACCCTGTAGTTGGTGTTAGTTGGAAGCAAGCCAATGCTTTCTGTAACTGGAGATCGAAGTACCGTCGTGACTACTTGCGCGACAACCACATGATGCAAGAGCACGAGTTCCGTCTTCCAACGGAAGGCGAATGGGAGTACGCAGCACGTGGTGGTAGTGAATTGACTACATACCCTTGGGGTGGACCATACGCAACCAACAGTTCTGGTTGTTTCTTGGCGAACTTCAAGCCTTCTAGAGGTAACCTTACGGCAGATGGTGGTTTCTACCCTGTAAAGGCTACATCATACTCTCCTAATGGTTACAACTTGTTCTGTATGGGTGGTAACGTTGCGGAATGGACAAGCACGGCTTATGACGAAGCATCTTTCTATTACGTGAGCGACTTCAACCCTGACTATCAGTACAACGCACAAGACTATGAATCTGAGACCATGAAGCGTAAAGTGATCCGTGGTGGATCATGGAAGGATATCGCATTCTTCATGCAAAATGGTACTCGTACTTACGAATATCAGGATACTGCGAAAAGCTATGTTGGCTTCCGTACTATCCAAAACTTCTTGGGAAGAGATCCGGGTGATTTCTAATTCTCTTCTCAAGTCCCCTTTTGATTGCTAACCCTTAATTATCTGTTGGAAAAATGGCATTAATTGACGTAAACGGAAAGCGCTTCAAAAACTTTATGGCGAAGCTCTATGGTATCGGTGCAGCGGTTGTAATCCTCGGTGCATTGTTCAAGATCCTTCACCTTGAAGGTGCTGACTACATGCTTATCGTAGGTTTGACTACTGAGGCTGTGATCTTTATCTTCTCTGCTTTTGAGAAGCCGCACGAAGAGTATGACTGGGCATTGGTTTACCCAGAATTGGCTGGAATGGAAGATCCAGATGCTGAGATCCGCGGAGGCGGTCGTTCAAGTGCACCTGCATTGAGCCCATCTCAAGAACTTGATCGCATGTTGGAGGACGCCAAAATCGGTCCAGAATTGATTCAAAGCCTTGGTGACGGAATGCGTCGCTTGGGTGATACCGCAGCAAGCTTGAACACTGCTGTTGATGCTGCAGGAGCTACTGCAGAGTACAGCCAGCAACTTAGCGCTGCTAGCAAAAACATGGAGTCATTGAACGCACTTTACGCTGTTCAACTCGAGAACACATCTAGCCAAGTTGAAATGCAAAACAGCTTGATGGAGAAACTCGGTACTTCTGTAAATGATTCTGAAAAACTTGCCACTGAAGTTTCTACTTTGGTTCAGAACATCGGCAACTTGAATACCGTATACGGTAACATGTTGAGCGCTATGGGCGGAAACCGCAACTAAGCGAAAGATTACTGAATAACCTATAGAAGCTAAAAACAATGGCAGGAGGTAAATTATCACCACGTCAGAAAATGATCAACATGATGTATCTCGTGTTGACCGCTATGCTGGCGTTGAACGTGTCGAAAGACATCTTGAAAGCTCTTGAGAAGCTCGATCAAAACATGGCGATGAACGTAACCACTGTTGAAAGTGGTAACGCGAATCTTTACGATATGCTTGATCGAGCTGCTGCTGAAAAAGAGCGTGCTAAAGAACCAAACAGAAAGGCAAAGGAGCTCAAGCCAAAAGCTGAAGAACTCGTTTCTTTTATCGCTGACATCAAAGATCAGTTGATCGAAGAAACTGGTGGTACGGAAGATGGTCACATGAAAGGTTCTGATAACCGTGACGTTCCGACTCGCTTGCTTGTAACTCCAAAAAACCTTGGTGGTGGCGGTTTAGCAGCTGAACTCAAGAGCAAACTGGAAGATTACAAAGCTTGGTTGATTGAGAATGCAGGAGAAAATCAAGAAATGATTAACTCCATTAACTCTACTTTCGACCTTTCTAACCGCAAAGAAGATGGCGAGGACACTCCACGCTCATGGGAAGAAGCAACTTTTGCTGAGCTTCCATTAGCGGGTATTGTTCCATTCTTGACGGACATTCAAGCTTCAGTACGACGTGCCGAATCGAACATGTTGGAAGAGCTCGCTAAAGAGATTGACGCTGGTACAATTAAAGTTACAGGAGTTAAGGCTGTAGTGCAGGCGAAATCAACTTACGTTACAACAGGTAACCAGTACGAAGCTGAAGTTTTCTTGGCCGCTTTTGACGCAAATCAAGAGCCAATCTTCACACTAGATGGAGAAAATGTAGCCGCTGAAAATATTTCAGGTGGACAAGCACACATCACTATCCCAGCGAATAGTGTAGGTGAAAAGACTCACACAGGTATGATTAGTCTTCCTGGGTCTGACGCACCTCCAGTTCCATTTGAAATTGTTTACACCGTTGCTCCTTCTAGCGTAGTAGTTTCGCCAACAGCGATGAATGTTCTTTACCGTCAGGTAAGCAACCCAATCGCGGTATCGGTTCCTGGCGTTGAACCAGAGCGTCTTGTTGTTACAGGACCTGGAATTCGTCAGACTGGTAGTGGTACCTACGAGGCAGTAGTAACCAATGTATCTGGAACTGAAGCTACGATTACAGTAGGTGTAAAAGAAGATGACGGCACGACCCGCCCAGCTGGAACGCAGAAGTTCCGTATTAAAGGGCTTCCACCAGCACAGGCGATGATCTTTGGTCGTTCTACTTCAGGTCCGTACTCGGCGAACGCCATTGGCAACGCACCTATTGAAGCTAAGTATGTTGACTTTCCTTTTAACTTGAACTTGACCGTTCGTTCATTTGAACTTGTAGTTCCAGGTGAAGCACCGTTCCAAATTCAAGGTACGCAAATGACCTCTGCAGCCAAGTCTGCATTGAGTGCTGCTCGTCCAGGTTCTACCATCATTATCCGTAACGTGAAAGCGGTTATTTCGGGTTCAGGTGAACAAGTACGAAACATTGGTCAACTTTCGTTAGACCTTAACTAAGAAGTTTAAAAGCGACGATTATGAATCGATCTATTTTATCACATACATGGATTGCCGGACTTACCATCGCAGGTGGCTTGTTCTTCAGTTCGCAAGCTTGTGCACAAGTTTTGGAACCAGAGGATGACGGTATTGTCCCTCGCAAGGACTTGCATTTCATGAATACGGCTCCAATCCCTTATCCTTTCCTACGTCAGGATGATATCATGTGGTCTACACGCCACTGGGAACGAATCGATGTACGTGAAAAGATCAATCATCCGCTATACTACCCAGTACAGCCTCTTCCAGACCGTAAGAGTCTCTTCGATGTTCTCGTAGATGCCATTACTGTAGAAGGATCTATTCAGGAAGTGTTCCGCGATGACCGATTCACTCGTCCTTTGACAACTGAAGAAGTTACTCAACTCGTTGCTACCAACGATACCATTCGCGATCCAGATGATCCAAGCAAGATCCTCTTCATCGACGAACTGAAGATTAAAGCTCCAGATGTTGTTGCATGGGAGATTAAATCTGACTGGTATTTCGACAAGCAGCGCGGTGAAATGAAAAACCGCATTATCGGAATTTCTCCGGTAGTGAAAGATCTTCGTAACAAGTCTACGACTTACAACTTGTTCTGGATTTGGTTCCCAGATGCACGTCAAGCGATGGCTACGCATATTGCTTACAATCCGACAAACAATCAGCAGCGCCTCACTTTCGATCAAATCTTCCACAAGAGAATGTTTAGTTCTATCATCTACAAGGAAGACAATACATACGATCGTGAGATTGCCGATTACAAACGTAACACAGCAATGGACCAACTTCTAGAGTCACAACGCATTCACGAAAACCTTCGCGAATACGAACACGACTTGTGGGAATTCTAAAACGAAGTTCTATAATTTAAAGGTCGCCTAAGGGCGACCTTTTTTTGTACTATGAAAGACGCACTTATCATTGGCCAGGGAATAGCTGGTACGCTCGTTTCATTTGAATTACTTCAAAGAAATTGGTCTATCGATGTAGCGGACCATATCGAACCTTTAACGGCCTCTAAAATCGCTTCTGGCCTCTATAACCCCCTTGTTCTGAAACGACGTAGAGTGGTTTGGAAAGCACATGAAATGATCAACGTAGTTGAGAAGTCATACCGAACCATAGAGAAACTATCTGGTGAAAATTTTCTGCATACTACACCTGTATGGGAATCACTTCCCGATCCTGGAACAGAAAACGACTGGATGTCCCTTTCCGACAATCCGCACTTTGAAGATTTCATCGGAGTCATCCTATCTCCATCTAACGACGCGATAAAAGCCCATAAAGTAGGTGAAGTAGCGAAAAGTGGTAAAGTGGATGTCACGACCATGATTAGCGCATGGTCTAATTACCTCTACTCTATCCAATCAAAAATTGACGTCCGAATTGATCCAGAAGACCTTGTACAACGCGGAAACCACTGGGAATACAAGAATCAACTCTACAAAAATGTAATTTGGTGCAATGGCTTTGCTGAAGAGCATCCACACTTTGGCCAACTCCCCTTCTCTCCAACTAAAGGCGAAGTGCTGATTGTAAATGCCCCCACCCTTACACTCGACCATATCTTACATGGCAATGTCTTTATCATGCCGCTGGGAGGTCACACCTATAAAGTTGGGGCAACCTACTCGTGGAAGGATCTAACTCCCACGCCGACACTTGAAGGCAAAGAAACCCTTCTTGAAGGATGGAATAAGCTCGTGAATGCAGAATGTGAAATAATCGTTCATCAAGCAGGTATTCGTCCCAATGTAAAAGACAGAAAACCGCTTATCGGGTCCAGCCATATTCACGACGGTGTACACCTGTTCAATGGCCTAGGTTCACGTGGAATCCTCATGGCGCCATGGTTAGCCCAAAACTTTGCCGACTATCTAGAGGGAAAAGCTGAACTCTACCCAGAAGTAAACGTCAATCGATTTACTGCTTGATTGCATCCTTCTTGTACTTCACATTAATGTGAAGCCAAGTAATACGACTCAAGCGGAAAACAAATGGAGATAATAGAATCAGAGATCCCACCGTGATGCCAATAACATAACCGATGCTCAAATCAAGAATTAAGCTCGAAATCACATAAGATGCTACAAAGATGGCCACTGTGTAAGCGTAACTTACGTACATGGCTCCATAATAGAAATTAGGCTCAGGTTCGAACGTCTGACCACAAACGCTACACTCAGAATTAATCTCAGTCATGTGCTTCAAATCGTATGGGTTGCGATTCTGAAACATTTCTCCTTCATGACAACGTGGACATTTCCCCTTCGCTATTCCGTAAATCTTACTGCCTTTGCCAAACATTTGTGTGGAATTTCCGGCAAAGGTACTATATAGGACAATCGCCTGTCTTACTTTTGTCACACATGTTGAGTCTAAATAAAATTGCACTGCACTTTGGAGGAGAAACACTCTTCCAAGATATTTCTTTCCTCGTCAATCCAGGAGATCGAATCGGTCTGATTGGACGAAATGGAGCGGGTAAATCGACCTTGCTCAAAATCATCGCAGGAAAGATCAGTCATGATAGCGGCGAGGTAGCTCGCCCGAACGGTTACAAAATCGGTTTCTTAACCCAAGATATCCAACACAAAAAAGGAATCACCATTTGGGAGGAAACTGCAACGAGTTTTGAAGAAATCCAACACCTTGAGAAGAAGTTGGAGCAGCTCAATTCGGAACTGGCTACTCGTGAAGACTACGAGAGTCAGGCGTATATGGACTTGGTCCACGACTTAACCGAATTCCAAGAGCGATATCAGCTGTTAGGTGGCTATACCTATCAAGCCGACATGGAGCGCGTACTTATCGGTTTGGGTTTTACTCAGGCTGAATTCAGTAGAAACATTGAGACATTCTCTGGTGGATGGCAAATGCGTGTTGAACTCGCGAAAATCCTCCTTCAAAAAAACGACTTACTCCTTCTGGATGAGCCGACGAACCACTTGGACATTGAATCCATCATGTGGTTGGAAGAATTCTTGAAAGAGAATCAACAAGCGGCTATTATCGTTTCGCACGACCGTGCCTTCTTGAACAATGCGACCAACCGAACCATTGAAATATCATTAGGTCGCAGTTACGATTTTCCAGTTCCATACCACAAATTCGTTGAGCTTCGCGCCGATATTCGCGAAAAGCAGATGGCGGCAAAGAAGAATCAAGAAAAGGAGATCAAGCAAACGCAAGAACTTATCGACCGATTCCGTGCAAAAGCCAGTAAAGCCTCCTTTGCCCAAAGCTTAATTAAGCGATTGGACAAAATGGATATTCTCGAAGTGGATGAGGAAGACGACAGAGAGATGCACTTCCGCTTCCCTCCCGCACCTCATTCTGGAAAGGTTGTTCTGCGAGGTACTGATATCGAAAAATCGTACGGTGAAAAGCAGGTATTGACCAAGGTTGATATCGAAATTGAACGAGGAGATAAAATCGCTTTTGTTGGACAAAATGGTCAGGGTAAAACCACGTTGGTGAAAGTACTTCTGGAAGAAGTGGAACACGGTGGAAAAGTAGAGACAGGCCACCAAGTAAAAGTAGGCTACTACGCTCAGAACCAAGCCGATGCTATGGACGGCAATAAAACGGTTCTCCAAACCATTGAAGATGCCGCTGACGATGAAACTCGCAAGCGTGCCAGAAGTCTATTGGGCAGTTTTATGTTTACAGGAGAAGATGTAGACAAGAAAGTAAAAGTCCTTTCCGGTGGTGAACGCGGTAGATTAGCACTTTGTAAAATGATGCTTGAACCGGCGAACGTCCTCATTCTGGATGAGCCGACCAACCACCTCGACATGCGTGCAAAAGACGTTCTACAAAGAGCGCTTCAGCAGTATGACGGCACCTTGATCTTGGTATCGCACGACCGTGACTTCCTCAAAGGCTTGGTGAACAAAACCTACGAATTCCGTGAAGGAAAAATCACTCCTTACCTCGGTGGTATCGAGTTCTTCCTCGAGCAGCGCAAAATTGAAGACATGCGCCTCATTGAGAAGAGATCCGTAGAGCAAAAAGAGAGAAAAGAAAAAAGAGATACGCGCAAGGATAGCAGAGCCGAACGCGACGCTGAAAAAGCAAAGAAGAAGGTTGAAAGAGACCTCCAGAAGGTTGAAGAAGACATTGAAAAACTAGAAACTCAAATAGCCGAATGGGATGAGCGCTTGCTCGACTCGGAAGAGTATGCAAAACTCAGTGCCCAAGATGGTTTCTTTGAGGAATACGAACGTACCAAGAAGCAACTTCAAACCACGCTGGAATCATGGGAAAACCTACACGAAAAATTGTCGGAATTCTAAGTCTTTTAGCTTCCATTCCCACATTTGCCCAACAACCCAAAGCGGTGATTGGCATTACTGTGGATCAAATGAAAGCAGAATATTTAGAGCGATTTGAACCTTACTTCAAAGAGGGGTTTAGAAGACTCCTCGACGAGAGTTTGGTGTATAGAAACAACCACTACTCACACGTACCTACTTATACAGCACCGGGTCATGCCACCATTTTCACCGGTGCTCAACCCACCGATCATGGAATTATTGCCAATGATTGGTACGACCCCTTTCAAAAGAGAATGGTGTACTGCGTGGAAGATTCTACGGTAGAAAGTGTGGGTAGCGATTCGGACAATGGAAAAATGTCTCCTCGGAACTTACTCACCACTTCCCTTCCCGACGAAATTGCTCTCTCCACTGCAAATAAAAGCTACATTGGCTCTGCTAGCATCAAAGATCGCGGAGCGATACTCCCCGGTGGCCATGCCGCCGATGATGCCTACTGGTTCAGTCCTGATGATGGTTTTATTACCAGCACCTACTATCACAACGAATTGCCAGAATGGGTGGCGAACTTCAACACTAATCACAGTGATTTAGCAGCCTATGTTGAAGACTGGGATTACTACGTAGATGAAGAAGCCTACGCGAGCTGCTTGGCGAACGACAATAGCTATGAAGCCCAGATCGCTAGAAATGGCCAATCGGGTTTTCCCTATGCAACATCCGACCTGATTAAAGTTGCGGGTCCGGGTGTTATTCGCGTCACACCATGGGGCAATCAACTCGTTACTGATTTTGCTCTAGCAATGCTCAATGCCATACCCGACACTCTTTTGGAAGATGAAGCTGTCGATTTCCTGGCTTTCAGTTATTCCTCTACCGACTATATTGGACATGCCTTCGGTCCCCGAAGTCGAGAAGTCATGGATGCCTATCTCCGTCTGGATCACGAAATCGGCCGACTTCTCGAAGCGCTCGATACGAAATTTGGCAAGGGGAACTACATCCTCTTCCTCTCTGCCGATCATGCTGTTGCAGAAAACCCAGCACATGTAGCGGAAGAAATCGGACTTCCCGTAAAAAGTCACAGCGGGGCTGATATTGAAAGTGAGATGACCGACTTGGCCATTGATGTCCTTGGGTTCAATCCCATCGAAAAATTACAACGCGATCAGATCCACTTTAATCGAACAAAGCTGGAGGAACACAACATGACAGCAGAGGAATGTGCACTCATCCTCCAAGATGCCTTCAGAAAATTTGACTGGTTATCTCACAGTTATACCCGCAACCAAATCCTCTCCTCTAGCAATAGAGCAGCTACACAACGTAGCTCAACTCTCGATAGACGATCTGGAGATTTGTTCTTGGAAATGCGCGATAACCACCTCATTTATGGCCGAACTGGATCTTCTCATGGCTCTGGATACACCTACGACACCCATGTGCCAATGATCATTTATGGAACCGATAAACCCGCTGCAAACATTTACCGCAAAACAGCAGTAGTAGACCTCGTTCCTACCTTATCATTCCTCCTAAAAATACCACTTCCACACAGTGCTTTTGGTTCTGTACTCCATGAAGCTTTGTAGTTCATCGTGTATAAACAACCATTCATCGAAGGACAGCTGTCTATAATCGAAAACCCTTACTTATAGGCATCATTGCGATGATTCGTGATTAGTTTTGTAGTCGGATTCCTACTGGGATTCAAAACACTAAACACGAACATTGAGCACTTCAAAATTTCATATTGATTCGATCCGTACGAGCTTGCTTGCATTGGGAGTTTTCCTAAGTGTATTTGCAATGGGTCAAACATGGAATGGAAGTACTTCTAGTGACTGGAACAACAGCGCAAACTGGAACGGAGGCGTACCCGGCTCAAATTCTACGGCTACCATTCCAGGCAATACTACACATAGCCCAAGCATCACCTCCAATGTTACGGTGAAGAACTTGGTGATTGGTGACTGGAACAACCCGACTACGCTTTCTGTAGATGGAGGTTCGCTTACCGTAAAGGAAGACGTCTCTCTCTACAACTTCGGTGAATTGAAAATGACATCGGGATCCATCCTTCTTGATCGAACCAAGAATGCAAGCTTCAGTTTTGCATACACAGATGCTAAAATTACACTGCTTGGGGGAACCTTTACCAGTGACCTTGACATTCAAGTGAACGGTTCCTTTGATGCCGGCAACGCCAATGTAATCATGAACGGCAATCTCACCATTGGCTCGAATAAATCGGGATCAGCTATTGGTGGAACGTGGACTATCAACAACAACCTCAATGTGTTAGGTAGTTTAGACCTTGCCTCTACAAACCTGAATGTTCAAGGAACCTTGGCGATTGGCAGCGGAGGTATTCTTTACGCCGGAACAGGAAATCACAACCTATACGGAATCTTTGATGTAGGCAACAACGGAACATACTACGGTGAAGACGCCTATACCATTGTATACACTGCTATTACAGCAAAAAACTCTGCTTATATCAGCGTTGACAATGGAACGATAGAATTCAGAAATGACGTTGATCTGTTCCAAACAGCCACTTTAGAAGTCGTGGGATCAGGTACCGTTAGCATTGTCGGTTCAGGTAAATTCAAACAAGACGGACACCTCTTGATTGGAGATGGTAACCTAGCCGTTTCTGGTGATGTCACCTTTCAACAAGGAGGAACACTTGACATTGAAGCTGGAAACGTAAGTATCTCGGGAAATGCAACCTTTAGCCACTCGGGAACCATGAACGTTGCAACCGGTACGGTTACCATTGATGGCAACGCCGAGTTTGATCAAACTGGAACGGTGAATACCGACAGCGCTACTATCAACATTTATGGCAACCTGACCTTGGGTTCGAACGGATCTACCTTTAATGCAGGTGAGTCTACCATCAACCTCAATGGGGGTACGTTTACCAACAATGGTACTTTCAACCCAGATAGCAGTACTGTGAACTTTACAGGAGATGCGGGTCAAACCATCAATGGAGATATCACCTTCTACAACCTGAATGTTGAAACCAACGGTGAACTTACTGCCAACGGTGATGTGATTGTATTGAATTCAACCGCCGTAGATTCATCTTCAACCGTTAGTGTGGAAGATGGACACGACTTGGACCTTCAAGGTGAACTCACAGATCCAAGCGGAAACATCGACATTACACGTCCGTATGTTCGTCACATTACGTCGGTAACCACCACCTCTGTGAAACTAGAGTTCAACGAACCAGTAACGCTTGCTAGTGGAAACACTACTTCCAACTATGCGGTAAACCGCGGACTAACCGTCACATCAGCAACGGTTCAGTCGGATGCAAAGTTTGTGGTATTGACACTTTCCGGCGCGATGAACTTGTCACAAGAGTACAGTTTCACGCTGAACAACATCATTGGTGCCGTTCACGGTGCAACGATTAGTACCGATCACATCAAGAGATATATTTACAAGCCAGCGACTAACCCTCCTGGAACCGGAATTAGCAATCTTCGCCTTACTGTAAGCAATACAACTTCAGCCAAACTGAATTGGGATATGAACGGCGCCTCTGGTGTGCTCATCATCCTTAGTGCTAAATCTGCCGTATCTGTATCACCTGTCGATTTTCAAGAGTATACTTCTTCAGCCATCTTTGGCTCTGGCAGTGAAATGGGAAACCAACAATTCGCAGTTTTCTCAGGCAGCGACTCATCTGTAACGATCTCAGGCCTTACACCAAACAAGGAATATCACGCCGCAGTCTTTACATACAATGGCAATTTCCCTAGCGGAGCATCGTATAACACCTTACAGGTTTCCCGCATTCGTTTCTCAACTTCCTTTGAAGTGAATGCCAAGCTCTTCTTGTCCGGAGCAATGAACGATTCTGGAGACGAAATGAACAACCAGTTGGTACAAGCAGGAGTACTCCCTATGTCTCAACCCTTCCAATCGATCTATAATTACGACGGGACAGAGAGTATTTCATCCTATCCTAATACAGATATTGTAGATTGGGTAATGCTTGAATTGCGGAAAGCACCATCGCCGGGTGAGGCTTTAGACAGTACAGTGGTCGCTAGAAGAGCACTCTTCCTTTTGAAAGATGGTCGTATAGTAGATATTGATGGAAGCTCACTTCCCGTGTTCAACCTTAACCACCCAGGAAGTTTTGTAGCAGTCGTATATCACAGAAATCACTTGCCGTCTATGAGTGGAGATACTCTTACCATTGATGGCAGCAATCACTACAGTTTAGACTTCACCGCATCAAGCGACGCGTGGTACGAAACCAATAGTGCTGTAATATTGGAAACAGGAGCATTTGCAGTTTCCAGCGGAAAGACAGTGCAGGGTAATGATTACGAAGTGGATGAGCAAGCCTACATGAATTCTTGGAACAACAAAAACCAAGCTGGCTATCTATCGAATGATGTAGATTTAGATGGATATGTAGACTCCTCTGATAGGGCTAAAATTTTCAATTCAAGAAATGCGAAAATCACAATGCCCGCTCAAAGCAACGGGAAGTAATAGCCCTCAATAATTAAGTTCTTTTTTAGCATAAAAAAACACGGATTTTTACCCGTGTTTTTTTTATTATTTCTAGCGCTCTTTTATCAGAATAATCCTACATGATAAAACGATAGTGTAAGAATAATAGCACTGAAAACTGCCTATTCTTCCATCTCCATAAAGCGGTGTCCGAAGTTCACCAAGTCCACCACACTTTTAGCACCGAGCTTGTTCATTAGACGAATCTTATAAGTACTCACCGTCTTCTCAGAAATGTCCAATTGGTTGGAAATCTCCTTATTTGTGAGTCCATTACTCAGCAGCTTAAGCACTTCACTTTCACGCTTGGAAAGCTTCATGGCACTCACTT
The DNA here is from genome assembly GCF_008933165.1 of Phaeocystidibacter marisrubri. Classification (NCBI taxonomy): domain Bacteria; kingdom Pseudomonadati; phylum Bacteroidota; class Flavobacteriia; order Flavobacteriales; family Phaeocystidibacteraceae; genus Phaeocystidibacter; species Phaeocystidibacter marisrubri. The sequence goes on along the minus strand of NZ_WBVQ01000001.1, from coordinate 30,726 downwards.
CACCTCGTCTATTTTTACGATAGAGATTCTCGTTAAAATACTCATCTCCTCGCATCACAAGTTTGATAGCCTTTATAACTTCCGAAGGATCTACATCCTTAGACACATATCCTGAAGCCCCCATTTTACGGGCAGTTACGCCGTAAATTTCTTCGGGATGCATACTTAATATGATAACTCTAAGTTCTGGATGATTCTCTTTGATATCGCGAATAGCGGTGATGCCGTTCATGCGTGGCATGTCGATATCAAGTAGTAAAATATCCAAATCCTTCTCGGCCAATTTCGCCTGAAGATCCTCTCCATCCATAGCTTCCATCACCAAGGTCATTTCCGACTCTTGTGAAATGAAAAGCTGTATCCCTCTACGGATAACAGCATGGTCATCTGCAATTCCTACGTGGATCATTTTAAAAGTGGTTTAAGGCTAAAGTAAGGATTAATGCGATTATGTGTTACATTAATATTTTTTACGACTTTTGGGAAAGAGAGCGCAAGAGAATATAAAAAGAACACATCTGCCTTATGGTTATTTTTGAGGCAATTTGTTTAGTCATTGCATCCATCTCCCTTATTGGATTTATCTGGACACTGACCCGGTTATCTAAGAGTGCGAGAGTGGTGGAACGACTAGAACAGGAGCTCGAGGAATTGAGCAAGGAGAGGGACGACCTGGATTCGCATGTTGCGGATTTACGAGCTGCAGAAAACTTACTTAGGACCACAAATTACACTCGTGCAAAGATCATGTCGATCATCTCGCACAATGTGAAGGGACCCCTAAAGTATTTACATTATGTTTCCAACTTCCTAGACCAAAACTGGGACAACCTTACCAATGAAGAACTGAAGAAGTCATCTTTGGCCATCATGGACACTTCGCATTCGCTGTATGACCTCGTGGACAATGTCCTCAAATGGTCGAAGCAACAGAATGCTGAAATTCAATTTAATCCAGAGCGTTTCTCAGCGAGGGAACTCATCGATGAAGAGATTAAAATTCAATCTCCACTTTTCGCCCCTAAAAATCTGGATGTAAAGAATTTAATTGACGACAGCTTTGAGCTTATTGCCGATAAACACTTGCTCCGATTGATGTTGCAAAACATCTTTAGCAATGCGATCAAATTCTCCACTGAAGGCGGAACCATTCGTATTAAAACGAAGAGAAATGGCGATAGCGCAAGCATCTTAATTGAAGATGAAGGCGTTGGGATGAGTAAGCGTGAAATCGAGCGAATCTTCGACATCAACGATCACTACACTCGCCCTGGCACCAATAATGAAAAGGGAAATGGAATTGGTCTATTGATTATTCAAGACCTCATCTCACTTCACGGTGGTAGCATTCACTTTAGAAGTCGGCCAGAGAAGGGAACAACTGTAGAATTGTCCTTCCCTCTGCAAGAAGAAACGGCTAACGTAGCTTAGCGAAGCACGTCGGGGATTTCGCAAACTGGAATGGGTACCATCTTGTGACGATTGGCTCGGTTGAGACGAATGTAGATTTCAAACACCTCTTTCTCTCTTCCGAAGAAATCTGAAGCTAACTTACCTGCTTCATCCATCTTCATAGCCCACTCTAGCTCAGGGTAAGAAGCTCCAATTTGGTCTTCATCCGTCCGGTCGTCTCCCCACAAACCATCGGTTGGAGGAGCCACTTGAATAGCCTCCGGAACACCCAGCGCTTTTGCCAATTCGTACACTTCCGTTTTCACTAAGTCGGCAATAGGCGAAACATCTACCCCGCCATCTCCGTACTTGGTGTAAAAGCCCACGCCGAAATCCTCCACCTTGTTTCCAGTGCCAGCCACCACGGCATTTCGCAATCCCGCATAGTAATATAAGGTGGTCATACGCAATCTCGCACGTGTATTCACCAAACTGTGATGGTGTCGAGCCTCATCCTCCACTTCCGGCAAGGCATCCACAAAATCGTCAAAAATCTGGGTCAGATCCAGTCGTTCTTCACTCACATTGGGAAAGCGTGATTTCAACTGTGCAATGTGCTCTTGAGCACGAGTTACCTGAGATTGGGCTTGATGAATCGGCATTTCAACACAAAGCGTAGGCAATCCAGTGAGGGAACACAGCGTTGAAGTCACGGCGGAGTCGATGCCGCCGCTTACTCCTACCACAAATCCCGTGGTTCCGGATTGCTCAACGTAGGACTTTAACCAATTAACAATGTGATCGATGACTTTTTCTGTATTCATGACTCGTGCTTTGTGGCTACCTTTGTGGCGAAAATACGACAGAGTGAAGAGAACATTCCACAAATCGATAGGGTTCTGCGCACCCGCCCTACTTTTTCTGGGAGCATGCGACAGCAACCGTTTAGACGTAGATGTGAGCGACATTTCTGCAGGGGTTCAGATTGAACATTTTGCGGACGCTTATTATGGAGGAGATAGTGCGGATTTCTACAGCAAACTCCCCTCCCTCCGAGAAATGTGCCCTGAGTATTTTGTGGGCACAGATAGTTTGATTTGGGTTGATCGCCGATTCAACAAGAGTTTAGTCCAATTGTACAACGACTCTAAGATTGGAATCCCCGAAGCGAAGATGGAGCGTGTTGAAGCTGAACTAGAAAACGGTTTCAAACACCTGCACTACTATTTCCCGAATGAAGGAGAATTCACCGTATTCACATATATCAGCAACTTATTCTTTTCTTCTCCAGTTCTGGTTAATGACAGTACGAATACAGTGTTTATTGGGCTTGATCTCTACCTGGGAATTGACCATCCAGCCTATAAACCCGTTCCAGAATACATTGCGAGACGATTCAATTCACAATACATTGCACCAGATGTGTTTGGCGAAATTGCCCTAGAGAAACTAGGAGAAAGTGAAGTAGACGAAACCCTCATTCACGACATGATCCGAATGGGAATTGCTCGCTACTTTCAAGAGGCCATGCTTCCCACTACGCCACCCCATCTGTTCTTCGGGTATTCCAAAGACGAATTCGACTTCTGCACAAGCCACGAAGTTAACATCTACACCTACTTCGTAGAAAATCAACTTCTGTTTGACAGCAGCATCGACTCCAAACGTCGCTTTATGTTCGAAGCGCCGTTTAGCAAGTTTTACGCCGACATCGACAACGAAAGTCCAGGTAGAGTTGGCGAATGGTTAGGTTGGAAAATTGTACACTCCTACATGGACGCCCATCCAAACACTTCCTTGGATGACCTGTTAAATATGACCGATTACGAAACTCTTTTTCGCGAGTCTCGTTATAAACCCGTTCGATAAACAAGCCCACAACTATGAGCGACACACATAAATCTCAAATCACAATAGACATTGAATTGGACGTTAACCGCGTTCCCGAGAAAATGTCATGGCACGCACCAGACGGCGGTGTTGACCACCAAGACACCAAGGCATTTATGCTAGGTGTTTGGGATGATAATGCACAAGAGACTCTTCGCATTGACCTATGGACCAAAGACATGCCAGTAGATCAAATGAAGAAATTCTATCATCAGACCTTTTTATCCATGGCCGACAATTTTGAACGTGCCACCGACGAAAAAAACATGGCCGACGACCTGAGAGATTACGCTGCGCACTTCGCCGACAAGTTCAATCTCTTGAAGAAGTAATAAAAAAGCCACCTCAATTGAGGTGGCTTTTTTTGTATTTCAAATCCGAGGATGGAAGATTACTCCCCTCCTCCGATAAACAGATTCTTTGTTTGATCCACCAAAGTGTTGATGTATTGAAGAATCTCCATTCGACCAATTTTTGAACTTGCCGAAGTGCGAAATTGAGGTGGAAGCTCCTCCCAACGGTTCAGCATCTTTTTCGAATACGCCGCAAGGTTCTTCTGCAATTGAGTACTGCTCAACTTATCGAGTTTGGTAAACACCATGCTGAACGGAACGCCCTCCTCACCCAACATCTCCATGAACTCCAAGTCCAATTTCTGCGGTTCATGACGACAATCGATTAGAACGAACAGATTCACCAAGTTCGAACGTCCTGTCACATAGTGATGAATCATCCCGGCAAACTTCTTTCTATCCGTTTTACTCACCTGTGCATAGCCGTAACCCGGAAGATCGACGAGATACCACTCATCGTTCACATTAAAGTGGTTAATCAGTTGCGTTTTCCCTGGCCTCCCAGAGGTTTTCGCAAGATCCTTATGATCCACGAGCATGTTGATCAGACTACTCTTCCCCACATTGGATCTGCCGATAAAAGCAAATTCCGGGCGATCGGCCTTTGGACACATGTCGGCACGTGGACTACTGACTACAAATTCCGCTTTTCGGATGACAAATGGTGATTCACTCATGCCGCAAAGGTAGGGTTTTGAGCGTGTCTTGCCTACCCACTTTCAATCCTGCATACGAAGGTCCATTTTCCATCGTTAACAACTTATTCCCACTTTCTCCCACTTGCTAATTATCAGTATTTATCGCACTTTAGCAGAGTGAACAGTCCACATAAGGCCGAAAGTTATCAACAGCACGGCTAATTGTGGGGAAAAGTGGGAGGTTATTTTCTACTTTTGAATCAGAACGAATCTAAAATCCAACCGATTGAATCTCATCGGAGTACATGAATGTAAGATGGACGCCAAAGGGCGTTTACTCCTGCCGGCGGGGCTGAAAAAGCAGCTTTTGCCTGTACTGGATCGTGGATTCGTGCTCAAACGAAGCGTTTTTCAAAAATGTCTGGAACTCTATCCTATGACAGAATGGGAAAGCGTAATGGGTCGAGTTAACAAGCTCAACCGCTTCGTGAAAAAGAATAATGACTTTATCCGCATGTTCACAGCCGGTGTTAAGGTGATCGAAATCGACGGCTCGGGAAGAATCCTCATCCCAAAGGATCTCATGCAGTATGGCGGACTCTCCGGCCATCTGGTATTATCAGCTTCGGTTGATATGATTGAGATTTGGGATAAAACAGCTTACGAGGCTGTTCTGGATGACCCTGAGGTAGATTTCGCCTCTCTTGCAGAGGATGTGATGGGCGGTGCAAATAGTGCCGACCATGAGCTATCATAACCCCGTACTACTCAACGAATGCATCGAAGGGCTCAACATTGAGCCGAGTGGCACTTATGTGGATCTCACATTTGGAGGCGGCGGTCACAGTAGAGCGATTCTCGAAAAACTAGGACCTGACGGACGCTTGTTCGGATTTGATCAAGATCCAGATGCACAAGCCAATATTCCTGACGACCCTCGTTTCACGTTGATCCCACAAAACTTCGCGTTCCTTGAGCGCTTTCTGCGATTCTACAATGCCATTCCATGTGACGGCATCCTTGCAGACCTCGGTGTAAGCTCTCATCAATTCGACGAAGTTGAAAGAGGGTTCAGCATTCGCGGCGATGCGGATTTGGACATGCGCATGAACCCAACGTCGGGTAAAACGGCTGCGGACATTCTTGCCGATTACGAAGAGGCTGATCTAGCCAATGTCCTGTATCGATACGGAGAGATTCGCGCCTCGAGAGCCATCGCAAGAGCCATTGTAGCCCGAAGGGAAGAAGAACCCATTAAGCGCGTGAGCGACTTGTTGAATGTCATCTCTAAGTGGACTCCAAAATTCAAGGGTCACAAGTTTCAAGCTCAGGTTTTCCAAGCCTTGAGAATTGAAGTAAACGGAGAACTTGACGTACTGAAGGAAATGCTCGCCAGCACTCCTAAAGCACTTCGCCCGGGTGGTCGACTAGTGATTATGAGCTACCACTCTCTGGAAGACCGAATGGTGAAGCAATTCATCCGTGAGGGAGTATTTGAAGGTGAGGCCGAAAGAGACATGTACGGCAATCGCTTTGTCCCTTTTGAACCAGTAGTGAGAAAAGCAATCGTTGCGAACGAAAGTGAAGTGGAAGAAAACTCACGTGCGCGAAGCGCTCGATTGAGAATTGCAGAACGAACGGAATACAATCCGAAATGAGCAAAACAGGGTCAGCCATAGCAGACATTGTTAGAGGGAGCTTCCTCGGAAATGAGAGAATCACAAAGCTTCTCCCATTTGCCGTGTATGTGACCTTTCTCGCTTTGGTAGTGATCTACTACTCGCATTCAGCGGATAGAAAGGTCCATCGAATAAACGCCCTTAGAACGGAAGTAGACGAACTGAAATCTGAATACCTCGATACCAAAACGCGATTGATGCAATTAGGACTCGAGAGCACTGTAGAAGATCGCGTAGCTGAACTCGGACTTAAAACATCGGAACACCCACCCATAGAACTGGTCGTAGAAAATGACTGAACAGGGAAAAAATATCATCACTAAACGCACTATGCTCATGGGTATCCTCATGGGCGTTTTCGCATTTTCCGTGATGGGAAAACTGTTCTACACTTACTTTGGCGAAGGAAGAGAACTGCGTGCACGAGCAGAACGTCTCGCAACCCGCGACATGACACTAGAAGCCGAGCGCGGCAATATCTACAGTTCTGATGGAAAACTCTTGGCCACCAGCATGCCCGTGTACGACATCTACATGGATCCAGGCGCTCCTAGCGATGAGAACTTCAACGCCAATATCGCCGCACTTGGCACCGAACTTTCCAAGATGTTCCCTACCCGCTCAGCATCTCAATGGACGGCCTATTTGAAATCTCGCCGTGCAGACGGCGATCGCTATGTTCGCTTGGGAGACGACCTCACCTTTAGCCAGCTGCAACGCGTGAAATCCTTCCCACTTTTTGAGCTAGGCAAGTACAAAGGCGGACTCATTTCTGAAGAACAACACTACCGCAAAATGCCGTTGGGTAGAATTGCTGAGCGCACCATTGGATATGACGGCGAAAACAACCAAGTAGGCGTTGAAGGAGCTTTTAGCACCTACCTCACAGGGAGAGACGGCCACCGCCTAATGCAAAAAATTTCCAACGGCAACTGGAAGCCATTGGATGATGAAAACGCAATTGCCCCAAGAGATGGTCAGGATGTAATCACAACCATCGACACCAGAATTCAAGACGTTGCCAATCGCAGCCTACTGAACGCACTTAGCCACTATGAAGCCGATCACGGTTGCGCTATTGTGATGGAAGTGGCTACAGGAAAAATTATCGCTATTGCCAACCTCGGCAGAACTGCAAACGGAAATTACTACGAGCAACTGAATTACGCCGTTGGAGAAAGTACAGAACCTGGGTCTACTTTCAAGCTTGCCTCACTTATGGTAGCACTTGAAGATGGAGTGATTGACACCTCAGACATCGTTGACACTGAAAATGGAATTTACACCATCTACAACCGAAAAGTAAAAGACTCCAACGTTAGATGGGGGCGAGGTGGATACGGCGAAATCAGTGTAGCCGAAGCCTTCCGCAAATCGTCGAACACAGGAATTGTCAAGGCGATTTATCCCGCCTACAAAGACCGTCCTCAAGCGTTCATCGATCGACTTTACCAGATTGGACTTCACGAAAGGACCGGGATTCAGATTCGCGGTGAAGCATTGCCAAAAATCCCAACTCCTGAAGATGCCAATTGGTCGGGAACAAGCTTACCATGGATTGCCTTTGGCTATGAGGTTCAAATGACACCACTTCAAGTTCTAACCTTCTACAACGCTATTGCGAATAACGGGAGAATGGTTCGCCCAAGAATTGTCAGTGAAATCAAAGAAAGTGGAATCACCATTCACGAATTCTCTACAGAGATTATCAATCCTGCAGTTTGCAGCGAACCCACACTAAAGAAGCTTCAGACACTTTTATCAGGTGTCGTTGCCCACGGAACCGCTCGCAACATCCGGTCAGAAACTTTCAACATGGCCGGAAAAACAGGCACATGTCAATTGAACTACTGGCTAGCAGATCACAATGACTATCAAGCATCATTTGCCGGATACTTCCCTGCTGAAAACCCTCAGTACAGCTGCATAGTAGTAGTGAATAAGCCAAACCCCGCCCTCGGCTATTACGGCTCCACTGTAGCGGCTCCAGTTTTCAGAGCCATTGCAGATGAAGTTTACAGAAGCACCCCGAGAAGACAGGAATTGGAAGAATTGGAAGAGCCTGTTCTCACTCACACCACTGGAAACGAATCCATTGAGACCAGTTTAGAAAACGGAGTGATTCCTGACTTGCGCGGAAGAAACGGAATGGAAGTCATCAGCCTCCTAGAAAACATGGGATATAGAGTTCAGATTGAAGGTGCTGGAAAAGTACAACGCCAGTGGCCAAGTCCCGGAACTCAACATTCAACACAGCAAACCGTAGTACTCAAATTGGGATGAGAATACTAAAGGACATATTGTACAAAACCGGAATCGACGAGATCCAAGGTAGCACGAACGTAGCCGTTCAGAGCATTGTCTTTGATTCACGCAAAGTGAAAAAGGACTGCCTGTTTGTTGCGGTTCGCGGAACTCAGGTAGACGGACATCAATTCATCCCTCAAGCCATCAGTAGCGGAGCCCGTGCGGTTATTTGCGAAGAAGCTCCAAAATGCGACTTAGGCACCACAACGCTTGTCATTGTAAAAGACTCCGCTCAGGCCCTGGGCCAAGTTGCCGCGAACTACTACAACGATCCGTCAACAGAACTGAAGCTCGTTGGAGTAACCGGAACCAACGGCAAAACCACAACGGCTACATTGATGTATGAGCTATGCATGGCCTTAGACAAAAAAGCAGGCCTACTCAGCACGGTTCGAAATAAAATTGGCAAAGAGGAAATTCCAGCAACGCACACCACACCTGATCCGGTAACGATCAACAAACTACTGCGTCAAATGGTAGATGCAGGCTGCAAATATGCGTTCATGGAAGTGAGCTCGCACGGCCTTCACCAAGGCAGAGTAGACGGTATTCAGTTTGCCGGAGGCGTGTTTACCAATATCACCCACGACCACCTAGATTATCACAAGACGTTTGACGACTACATTCTCGCCAAGAAGAAATTGTTCGACATGCTCCCCGCTTCGGCGTTTGCCCTTGTAAACGTGGACGACCGACATGGAAACACCATGCTTCACCACACCAAGGCGAGAAAACTTGGATTTGGACTTCGTAAACCGACCGACTACAAAGGGCGGATCATGGAACAGCAGCTCAATGGGACTCTCCTTCGAATCAACGACAAGGAGTTCTGGACAAAGTTGATAGGAGACTTCAACGCCTACAACATCACTGCGGTTTACGCTGTAGCTCGTGAATTGGGCTTTGATGAATTGCACACACTCACTGCACTCAGCACATTGGGAGCGGTTGAGGGAAGATTCCAATATGTTCGGTCACCAAAAGGCTTAATCGCCATTGTGGATTACGCCCACACGCCAGACGCCCTTAAAAACGTGCTCGAAACCATCGAAAATCTTCGCACAGGTAACGAAACCGTGTATTGCGTGGTGGGCTGTGGCGGCGACAGAGACAAGAGCAAGCGACCTGAAATGGCACACATCGCAACCTCTATGGCCGACAAAGCCATACTGACCTCCGACAATCCTAGAACCGAAGATCCAGAAACCATTCTTCGCGATATGGAAACCGGAGTAGAACCACAGAACTACGGAAAACGACTCACAATAACTGATCGAAAAGAAGCTATTCGAACCGCATGCTCTTTGGCGAACGCTGGAGACATCATACTCGTGGCAGGAAAAGGACACGAGAAGTACCAAGACGTCAATGGAACCAAGCATCCATTTGACGATATCGCCGAATTGAACAACGCCTTTACTGAATTACAGAAGTAATGCTGACTTATCTATTTGACTACTTAGACACACATTTCGACTTCCCTGGAGCCGGTGTATTCCAATACATCTCCTTCAGAGCGGCTATGGCTATTGTCACTTCACTTCTGATTTCCATGGTAATCGGCAAGCGAATTATCAGCTTCCTTCAAATCAAGCAGATTGGAGAAACCGTGCGCCAACTCGGACTTCACGGAGAAGACCTCAAGAAAGGAACACCTACCATGGGCGGTATTATCATCCTTTCTGCCATTCTCATTCCGGTATTGCTCTTCGCAGATCTCGGCAATGTCTATATCCAAATGTTGTTGATTACAACCGTCTGGATGGGCGCCATTGGCTTCCTAGACGATTACATCAAAGTCTTCAAGAAAAACAAAGAAGGCTTGCGCGGAAAATTCAAAGTAGCTGGGCAAATTGGGCTGGGCATTATTGTGGGCTCCATGTTGTACTTCCATCCGGACGTCACCATCAAACAAGAAGCTCAAACCATGCATGCCGCTACCGAATTTCACGGCGAAAACTTTAAAGCGACACCCGCTTTCACCGATCCAGAGAAATCAACCAAAACCACTATCCCATTCTTTAAGAACAATGAGTTCGATTACAGTCGACTTATCACTTGGATCAGTGAAGATCTAGCAGAATACTCCTGGTTGGTATTTATCCCTATCGTGATTTTCATCATCACCGCTGTATCGAACGGCGCCAACTTAACCGATGGACTAGACGGATTGGCGACAGGAACCTCCGCCATTGTTGCCACGGCACTGGCTGTGCTGGCCTACGTAAGTGGTTCCGTAATATTCGCCGACTACCTCAACATTATGTACATCCCTCTTTCTGGAGAGATGGTAATTTTTGCAGCGGCATTCATCGGAGCATGCATTGGGTTCCTATGGTACAACAGCTACCCTGCCCAGGTATTTATGGGAGACACAGGTAGCTTAGCCATTGGCGCTATCATCGCGGTATTTGCAATCGCCGTTCGAAAAGAGCTCCTCATCCCTATTCTCTGTGGAGTGTTCTTGGTTGAAAATCTAAGTGTGATTCTGCAAGTGAGTTACTTCAAATTCACCAAGAAGAAATATGGTGAAGGAAGACGCATTTTCCTCATGTCACCTCTCCATCATCACTATCAAAAGAAAGGATACCACGAAGCTAAGATTGTCAATAGATTCTGGATTGTAAGCATCATGCTTGCGGTCTTGGCCATCATCACCCTAAAACTCAGATAAAAAGTGGGCAAAAAGTCCCTAAATATCACTGTACTCGGAGCCGGCGAAAGCGGGGTTGGCGCAGCTATCCTAGCCGTAAAGCTAGGTCACCAAGTCTTCGTGAGCGATGGCGGCCCGATCAAAGACTCCTTCAAAGCGGAGTTGGATGCGGCTGGTATTGAATACGAAGAAAACGGTCATGACAAAGCGAGAATCCTCAAGTCGAAACTCGTAATTAAAAGTCCGGGCATCCCCGAAAAAGCAGCCATCATCAAAGCCATTCGTCAACGCAGAATTGAGGTCATTTCAGAGATCGAATTTGCGTATCGAAACACCGACGCCACCATTGTTGCTGTGACCGGATCCAACGGAAAGACCACAACAGCAAGCCTCATCTACCACATTTACAAAAAGGCTGGTTTGAATGTGGGATTGGGCGGCAACATCGGAAACAGCTTTGCCAAGATGGTAGCAGAAGATCCGAAGGAAATCTACGTGCTCGAAATCAGCAGTTTCCAATTGGATGACTGTGTGTATTTCGCACCGTACATCGCCATCCTTACAAACATCACACCCGATCATTTGGATCGATACGACTACAAACTTGAGAATTATGTCGATTCCAAGTTTAGAATCATTCAGAAACAAGAGAAAACAGACCATTTCATTTACTGTGCAGACGACCCTGAAACTCTCAAGGCCTTTGCCCGTAAAAAAATTAAGTCGAATGCCCACGCATTCAGCTACAACCACAAAGTAGACGACGGCGCCTACTGGAACGAAGAACAGCAACACATTACATTAACGATAGACGAAGACCCAATGAACATTGAAGACCTAGCCCTGCAAGGAAAACACAACGCGTACAACAGCATGGCAGCCGGCATGGCCAGTCGATTGTTGAACATCCGCAAGGAGACAATTCGCGAAAGCCTTTCGGATTTTGACGCACTAGAACACCGCTTGGAGCCCGTAATGGAAATCCACGGGGTTGAATTCATCAACGACTCTAAAGCTACCAACGTAAACTCCACCTTCTACGCACTAGAAAGCATGAAGAAAAACTTGGTTTGGATTGTTGGTGGTGTGGACAAAGGAAATGACTACGAGCAGCTGATTCCAATGGTCGGTCAGAAAGTAAAAGCCATTGTTTGCCTTGGTAAAGACGTGAGCAAGATTCACACTGAATTTGAAGGCGTAGTGGAAACCATCACGGACGCACACAGCATGAAAGAAGCGGTAACTGCAGCGTACAAACTAGCAACAAAAGGAGATGCCGTATTGCTCTCTCCAGCCTGTGCAAGCTTTGACCTCTTTGAAAATTACGAAGACCGCGGTAGACAGTTTAAAGAAGAAGTTCGAAATCTGTAAATGAATAGAGTACTCAAATACTTTGAAGGAGATCGCACTACTTGGGTGATCGTATTCCTCCTTGCCCTTTTCTCGTTTATGCCAGTGTATAGCGCGAGTAGCAATCTCGCGTTTCGGTACGGCGATGGAAACGTGATAAGTATGCTCGTGAAGCACGCTGTTCACATGGGGCTGGGCATTGCTTTGATGTATTTGGTACACCGGGTTCAATACCGATATTTTGCACCGTTGAGCTTGTTGATTTTCCCGCTTATTGCCGGACTCCTCCTCTTCACTCTTGTAAACGGACACGAAGTAGCTAACGCCAGCAGATGGGTACGTATTCCTATCGTTAATGTTACGTTCCAACCTTCTGCCCTGGCTTCCATTGTGCTTATCACCTACCTCGCCAGATTCATGGCGAAGTACGGCGACAATTTCAAGAGTTTTAGAGACACCTGGCTCAAGGGACTTCTACCCATTGGTATTATCTGTGGGTTGATTTTTCCCGCCAACGTTTCAACAGCGGCCATCATCTTCACCCTGTCCATGATTGTACTCTTTGTAGGCGGCTTCCCGCTTAAGTACATTCTAAACATCTTCATGATTGGAGTGGCCTCACTCGGCTTGTTCATTCTAACGGTGACAGCATTCCCAGGCATCAGCAACCGACTTGACACTGCGGTTACTCGTCTATCCAGTTTCTGGTCGGGCGACGAAGAAGCCAACTACCAAGTGGAACACGCGAAAATGGCCATTGCACGCGGTGGAATTGTTGGACAAGGCCCTGGTAAAAGCGGACAAAAGAACTTCTTGTCACAAAGCGAAAGCGACTTCATCTACGCCATTGTGAACGAAGAATTCGGACTTATTGGCGGCTTCCTCATCTCGATGGGGTATGTCTGGCTCTTCTTCCGAATCATTCGAATTAGCATGAAAGCCGAAGATAAATTCGGACGACTTCTAGCATTTGGTATTGGAACAGGAATCATCTTCCAAGCCTTTATCAACATGGGAGTAGCCGTAAACCTACTTCCTGTAACCGGACAACCTCTCCCCCTCATTTCCTCTGGCGGTTCATCCCTTTGGATGACATGCATTGCCTTGGGAATGGTTCAGAGTGTTGCAAGAGGATTGACCCCATCTGCAGAGATTGTAGACGAAACTAAAATGTACAACGACAATATACCAGCAGACGCTTATGCCTAACGTGAAGAAATTTATGGTAAGTGGCGGCGGAACTGGAGGACATATTTTTCCAGCATTGGCCATTGCCAACGAACTAAAAGCAACCTACCCCAATTGCGAAATTGAATTTGTAGGCGCTCAAGGTCGTATGGAAATGGAGCGAATTCCTCGTGAGGGATATACGATTCACGGGTTGCCCATTGTTGGCCTCAACCGCCAGAGCATGGCAGCCAACTTGAAATTTCCTGTTAAGCTCATTCGAAGCATTGCGCATTGTCGCAAGATCCTTAAGAGTTTCCAGCCTGACGTAGTGATTGGCACTGGTGGATTTGCGAGTGGCCCACTCTTGTACGTTGCACAGCTTATGGGAATCCCAACCGTGATTCAAGAGCAGAATAGCTACGCTGGCATCACGAACAAACGATTAGGCGCTAAAGCCAAGGCGATTTGTGTTGCCTATGAAGGTATGCACCAATTCTTCCCTAAAGAGAAAGTACACCTCACAGGAAACCCCGTTCGACCAGCAATTCTCAACAGCAACACTTCTGCGGAAGAATCGAAAAGGGAATTTGGCCTCGATCTCAACAAGCCTACCCTTCTCGTTTTAGGCGGATCTCTAGGGGCTCGAAGAATTAATGAAGCCATAGAAAGCCTCATAGATTGGGCGAAGGAGAAGGATGTCCAGATTCTATGGCAATGTGGGAAGCTTTACTATGAGGCCTTGGAAACCAAGCTCGGCAATCATCCTGGTGTATTCTTGCATGCGTTCATTTCCGACATGAATAAGGCATACGCTTGTGCCGATATCATCCTATCGAGAGCAGGTGCGGGAACCATATCGGAGCTAGCCATCATTGGTAAGCCAACCATCCTCATTCCATCTCCTAATGTTGCCGAAGATCACCAAACCAAGAACGCATTAGCATTGGTAGAAAAGAAAGCGGCATTGCTCATTCGCGAAAGTGAAATAGACAGTCGATTGGAAGCTGACCTCGAGCGACTTCTCCAGGATGAACCCAGGAGAAAATCATTGTCAGAAGCCTTGCTCAAACTCGCTATACCAGACGCTACGCAACGCATTGTGAAACTCATTGAACCACTCATCAAGTGAACGCTAATTCGTACAGCCATATCTTCTTTCTAGGCATCGGTGGCATCGGTGTGAGTGCTCTTGCGCGGTATTTTCATGCCAAGGGCAAGCAGGTGGCTGGTTACGACAAAACCGACTCCCCTCTCATTCGCCGTTTGGCAGAAGAGGGAATCAACGTCACGTTCGACGATCAGTGGAATCACTTGCACAGCGACTATAGAGATATTGAAAAAACGCTTGTTGTTTACACTCCGGCTGTTCCTAAGAACACCAACTTGTTCAAGTACTTCGCTGAGAACAAGTTCGAAATGCGCAAAAGAGCCGCCGTACTTGGTGAGATCGTAAACAGCGGAAAAGGTGTTGCGGTTGCAGGCACCCATGGAAAAACCACCACATCCAGTATGGCTGCACATTTACTGCACCATGCCGGCATCAATGCGAGCGCCTTCCTCGGAGGAATTGCCAATAATTTTGGCAGCAACCTCGTAATAGGTCGAGCCCAAGAAGTGGTGGTAGAAGCGGACGAATACGATCGTTCCTTTATGTCCCTACACCCTAGCTTCACTGCCATCACTTCCATGGATCCAGATCACATGGACATTTACGGCAATGCCGAAGAAATGGTAGCCACGTATAAGGACTTTGCCAAGCAGGCATCCGAATCGGGCATTGTAATTCACAAAGCTGGACTCCCATTGGAGGGTCCGAGTTACGGTGTTGAAGTTGAAGCTGATTATAGCGCAAAAAACATTCGGGTTGAGAACGGCTGGTTCGTCTTCGACTTGATCTTCCCTCACACCACACTCAAAGACGTAAAGGCCGGATTACCTGGTCGACACAATATTGAAAATGCGGTAGCCGCTGCAGCCTTAGCCTATTTGGCGGGAGCTCGAGTGAAGGATATCGCTTCAGGCATTGAAACCTTCAAGGGAGTGAAGCGCAGATTCGACTTCGTACTGCGCGAAGACGATCATGTTATTATCGATGATTACGCCCATCACCCACAGGAATTGAAGGCCATCATCTCTGGAGTTCGTGAGCTTTATCCCGACAAAAAACTAACCGTTCTCTTTCAGCCTCACCTGTTTAGCAGAACGCGCGACTTTATGGTAGAATTTGGAGAAGTATTGAGTTCGGCTGATCAATTGAGACTGCTGGACATCTATCCAGCTCGAGAAGAAGCCATCCCGGGAATCACCAGTTCTGCCCTGTTGAAAAAGTGCAGTGTAGAAGGTGCAAAAGTCCTTTCCAAGGACGAAGTCATTGACGACATTCGCGGCCTCAATCCAGAGCTCCTTCTCATCCTTGGAGCTGGAGATATTGACAGACTTGTAGAACCCTTAGTCAACACCCTTCAATCGTGAAAATGAAGCGCATCATAAAAGCACTTTCATGGCTCGCAGGTATCGCGTTGTACTTGGGTGTGCTTGGATTTTCGGCAAACGAAGCCGAGAACCAACGCGCTTCTAGTCTGGAAATCAACCTTGAACAACCGGTTGATCAACTCTTTATATCCGAGAAAAACATAACTGACATCATTGATAATCAGGTTGATAGCATCATCAACACCCCTCTTCATTTAATTAACACTGCATTGTTAGAAGAAAGCATTGAGAATCACCCGCTTATCGATGAGGCAGAGGTATATTACACCTTAGACGGTCGTGTTTCCGTAGATGTCATTCAACATGTAGCAATTGCTCGAGTTAGAGCCCATGGTGAAGATGTGTATATGAACAAATACGGAAAGCCGATCCCAAGAAGTAGAAACCACTCAGCCAACGTACCCATGATAACCGGGCACATCGACAGCAGTCAATGGCGGGAAGCATACCACTTCCTCCAGCTGCTCGACGACTCTCCTTGGCTGGGAGACAACCTTGAGGCCATCTCTCGAGATTCAGCAGGAAAGTATACCGTATACCCGAGAATGGGTCGCCACTCCATCACCTGGGGTGAACTCGACGCATTTGAGGATAAGATGAAAAAACTCGACGTGTTCTACAGCTATCTGACGCGTGAAGGTCAGATGGATTCTGTACGCACGATCGACGTGCGATTCGATAAGCAAGTAGTAAGCACGAAGTATTGACCAGATCATGGAAGGGAAACGCATAGCAGTAGGATTGGATATTGGTACAACCAAGATCGTTGTGGTGGTCGGTCAGATGAACGAGCACGGCAAGATTGAGGTGCTGGGCATCGGCAAAGCAAAGAGCTTAGGTGTTCAGCGCGGCGTGGTTACCAACATTGTCCAAACTATTGAATCAATAGAAAAAGCTGTTGCCATGGCTGAAGAATCTTCAGGATTGAAGATTCGCAGCGTGGTTGTAGGCATTGCGGGTCAACATATCCGCAGCCTTCAACACAGCGACTACATCACTCGTGAGGATGCCGAAAGTGTAATTGAAAACTACGACATCGACCGCCTCATCGAGAACGTCCACAAACTGGTAATGATGCCAGGTGAAGAAATCATCCATGTACTTCCTCAGGAATACAAAGTAGATGGTCAGCCTGAAATCAACGAACCACGTGGTATGTATGGAGGGAGATTGGAGGCCAACTTCCACATTGTGGTTGGACAAATCTCTTCCATTAAAAACATTGGCCGCTGTGTGAAGAACACAGGCTTAGAATTGGCAAACATCACACTAGAGCCCCTTGCATCAGCAGAGGCCGTGTTGAGTCAGGAAGAAAAAGAAGCAGGTGTTGTTTTGGTGGATATTGGTGGCGGCACAACCGACATCGCCATTTTCAAAGATGGAATCATTCGCCACACCGCCGTAATTCCTTATGGTGGCAATATCATCACCAGCGACATCAAAGAGGGATGTAGCATTATAGAAAAGCAAGCTGAATTGCTGAAGATCAAGTTCGGATCAGCTTGGCCCGGGGAAAACAAGGAAAACGAAATTGTTTCCATACCGGGATTGCGTGGAAGAGAACCGAAAGAGATCTCTCTTAAGATGCTTTCAAAAATCATCCATGCTCGCTGTGTGGAGATTATTGAAAGTGTGTTCCAAGAGATCAAGAATTACGGCTACGACGAGCAACGCAAGAAACTTATTGCGGGGATTGTCCTTACTGGAGGAGGCTCCCAGCTTCGCCACGTAAAACAACTTGTGGAATACATTACGGGAATGGATACTCGTATTGGCTTCCCAAATGAACACCTAGCAAGCGGTGGCGATGAAGAACTGAGTAGCCCTCAGTACGCCACGGGTATTGGTCTATTGATGAAGGGACTCACCTCGAGTGAAATCGACATCATGGCCATGGAGCCTGGAGCAGATCCAGAAGCCATTAAAGCCGCAGTGGAAGCAGCGAGAGACCAGGCTATCATTGAAGCCGCTGAAGAAGCTGAAAACACAGAAGAAGACGAAGAGACCACAGAAACTACCAACGAGGCAGAAGAAGCCCCAACTACCCCTGCAAAACCTAGAAAGGGCGTTTTCGAATCGTGGGTTGAGAAGTTTAAGCAGTTTTTAGACAACGATGTTTGATTGCTGCGAAGACAAAATAGAAGAGTACTACAGGAATAAGAGGCAACAGAGTAAGAAAAAGTGATGGAAGAAGGTTTGAATTTCGATTTACCGAAGAACAGATCATCAGTAATTAAGGTCATTGGTGTTGGAGGTGGCGGTAGCAACGCAGTCAACCACATGAAGCGTTTGGGCATTAACGGGGTAGACTTCGTAGTCTGCAACACCGACGCTCAGGCCCTAGACCACAGTCCGGTTGAAAACAAAATTCAACTTGGCGCTAACCTTACTGAAGGACTTGGTGCAGGTGCGAACCCGGAAGTGGGTGAACGCGCTGCGTTAGAAACTGTGGAGGAGATTAAAGACGTATTGGGGACCAATACCAAGATGCTCTTCATTACGGCCGGAATGGGTGGAGGTACCGGAACAGGTGCCGCTCCAATCATTGCCCGTGCGGCGCAAGAACTCGGCATCCTTACCGTGGGGATTGTAACCATTCCGTTCGCCTTTGAAGGTAAAATTCGCCTTCAACAAGCCAAAGATGGAATTGAGAAATTCAAGCAACACTTGGATTCACTCATTGTCATCAACAACAACAAACTGCGCGAAGTATACGGAAACCTTGGATTTAAGGCAGGCTTCGCAAAGGCAGATGAAGTCTTAGCTACCGCAGCTAAAGGCATTGCCGAAGTGATCACGCATCACTACACTGCAAACATCGACTTAAAAGACGCCAAAACCGTATTGGCGAATTCAGGAACTGCCATTATGGGTTCTGCCGTTGCCTCCGGACAGAATCGTGCAATGGATGCCATTCGAGGTGCATTGGATTCACCGTTATTGAACGACAACCACATTGTAGGCGCCAAGAACGTATTGCTACTTATTGTATGCGGCTCTGATCAACATGAAATCACTTTCGATGAGATTGGTGAAGTCAACGACTACATCCAATCCGAAGCAGGTGGCGATGCCAATATCATTATGGGTATTGGGGAAGATGAAAATCTCCAAGACGCCGTTAGCGTGACCATTATTGCCACAGGTTTCTCGGCACAGGCAACGGTTCAGCCGTTTACTAAAGCACCAGAACGCGTGGTTCACAACTTGGATGATCGCGCATCTGCTACCGATCAACCTCTTACTGCTGCGCCAAAAAAACCAATGGAGGCAGCCCCTGAAGAGCCGAAAAAACCTGCCATTGTTCAACGAGGTCTTTTCGACTTCGACGAGCCTACTCCTGACGCATCTACCCCTGCAACCGAAGCACCTATCGTAGAAAGCGAAAAAGTGCCTGAGGTGATTGGTGAAGATGTACACGAAGAGATCATCACTCCAGATATTCACAAAGCCGAAATCGAAGCAGCGGCTAACGAACCGTTGGAAAACACCGTTCGTGAGTCGAGTGTAGAAACTCCGGAGGACAGGATTGAAACACCACAACCCGAAGCTAGCACTGCCGACGAGCGCGTTGTTTTCGATTTGGGCGAATTCGACATTACAGACGATGTGGAAGACTTTGTGATTGAGGACGAACACGTTGAAGAACCTGTAGCTGAAACCGCCGAAGAACCTGAGGCCGAAGTGGAAATGGACGTATTTGAATTCTCCATAGACGAAGCCTTCACATTGGATTCATCGAACAGTGACAACAGCATCGAATGGGATGTAGAATCACCAATTGAAACCGCAGCAGAAACACAGACCGAAGAGCCTGTTGCCGAAGCTGAACAGGAAGTAGAAATGGAGTCGTACGAAGAGGTTCGCTTTCAGCTTGAAGATGAAGAGCAACCATCTGCAAAGGCTGAAGAACCGGTTCAGAAGGAACCTGAAATGAAGAGCAGTGGTTCACAGCGCGTGGTTCACACCTTAGACGATTTGCGCGAATTGGAAGAACGTTTGGGCATGAAAAAGCCCGAAGTAAAGAAAGAAGCGCCGAAAGTTGAAGAAGATGCTGATTTACAGTTTGAAGTTCGCCAGGCTAAGCCTGCTGCTGCGCACTTAGAAGACGACAGTGATCCACTTGACCGTCCTATTGAAGAGAGTTTGCGCAGAAGAAACGAAGAGCGCAAGTCTAGGCTAGAGGCTTTTAACTACAAGTTTAAAAACCTTCAGAACAATATTATTGAAACCGAAAAGGAACCCGCTTACAAGCGCGCTGGAGTAGATCTAGACGCTTCTAGAAGAAGCGACAAGAGCCATTTTGGCAACACAAGTATTGGCGGTGACGGCGATGGACTTGAATTCCGAAGCAACAACAGCTTCTTGCACGACAACGTCGATTAAGCGACATACCAAAACTAAAGCACAAACTCTAAAATGGCTCTGATGAAAATCAGGGCCATTTTTTGTTGGGTGAGATTCGGGAGTTTCAATTTCACTGTGGCTAACTTGAGAGTAACCAAACTCAAAAGTCATGATGTGCACCACTCTCCTCGGGATCTCTCTGCTTGTAAATGCCCTATTCCTCATTCACTTTAAATCCCAAAAAACACATTCTAAGAGAATCGTAATTATTCATAAAGAGAAAATCATAAGCGGCTCCTTTACAGAGCGACTTCTTCACAACTATCCAGAACTCAGCCATAGAGAAGTGGAATTGGCACTTCAAATTCACAACGGATTGAACAACGCTGAGCTCGAAGACCATTTATGCATCAGCTACTCCAGTGTGGTCAAAGCGAAATATCGATTGAGGAAGAAACTCAGAATCGAAGACCAGAAACTAGACTCTTTTCTTCGGAGTCTATAAATCGTCTAGCCCAAATGTCCATTATTTGTCCGCATGAGAATCCACCTGGCTCTTTTTAAATGAAGGATGTTTGAGGAAGCAAACACGGTAAGGCAACACCTCAGTTCATAAGTACAAACCAAGGGCGGGTTTGCGAAAAACAGGGGTTGCCTTACTTTTCTTTACAGATACATGAAGCACACATGTGGTAAGTTTAGTAACTTCACAAGTGAAACACTGATACCCTGACGTATGAAAACGAAAAGACTTGAACAGCTTGTTCTGACATTGGCCGCCTTGTTAATTATTGGCTATGTTATCGTGTACACGGCTGGGGCTTCGAGTAAGCAGTCTCAACTCATGAACTACATCGCGGGTGCAGGTGTAGCGATCTTTATCGGATACTCATATATCGTGCAGCTTCGTGAACGCCGACAAATTGATGGGTTGCGCGATAAGAACGAAGAACTAAAGCACAAAGTTGCTGATAGAGAATATCAGATTCGTGAACAAAACGAAAATATCCGCAGTCTCAACGAACAGATTGAGCAGCTGAACAACGACATTGAAACCGAGCGCAGTAAATATTCTCAAGCAGAGAGTGAATGGAAGAATAAGATCAAGTCGCTCGAAGCCGAACTGGCCGACGCTAAGAAAGAGGCTTGAGAATTTTGAGTTCGGGGTTCGTCCTTTTCTGAAATGGATTGACCGCAAAGCATGTGAGGTTACACACACTAACTTGCTGTCCTAAAGAAACATCGGAATTACTCTGCAGAGTTCAGGATGTCAATTGGACAACCGAGTGAATCATTTGATTTTAGAGGCAAACAGCACCCTATTCAGTCATTGAACGGATAGGTTTGTACTGGAACATCCATTATACATCGGTTAACGATTTGTCAGTAACAAAATTGGCGGTCTTTCGGGGTGTATGTTAGAACCATGCATAAAACATTGTAATATCAATAACACCCCTCTCTTTTCAGCTGGAAGCAAATAGTATGGATTGGATTTGTACGACACACGCCCCATCTCATTCTACAAATCCCCTTCACTCCAACAATACCAGACATCCGCCTTACCCAAATCCTATTTCAATCACTACATTTGCCAAAGTTTTATCGGCCCTATAGTACAATGGATAGTACGTGGGTCTCCGGAACCAAGGAACACTATCCACCCTCCCCTCCTGCACACCCCTCAGACGCTGCGAATTTGACTTATTGAATTGGGTAAACTACTTTAGTGCGCCACTTAATGCGCCACCTATGATTGACCCTAACAACTACGGAAAAGTCAAAATCCATGATCGAGATGGAGACATCTCAAAACGGTGGTACGTCTCATACAGCTTTAGAAATCCCGTTACCGGAAAAATGGAGCGATTCAGGATTTATGGCCATGTTAATCGATTCAAGACGCGTAAAGAACGAATTGAGAGATTGAGATCATTAAAGCGAGCTACTGAGAAGCTTCTACAGGAAGGATTCAACCCATATCAAACTGCTGATAATAGTAACCAATCTATCGATACAGTACCATCTGCAATTAACTATGTGCTTGAGATAAAAAAACAACAACTAGCGGAAAGTTCTTATGATTCCTTTCGTAGCCACGTATTGAAGTTTCAAAAGTGGACTGAGGCGACATTTCAAGATCACCTGCCTCCGAATAGATTCTCCAAACAGGATGTGAATACTTTTCTTGAATGGTCACAGAGGAAATATGGACTGAACGCACAAACCAGGAACAATTACCTCAGTGATACACGTTCATTCTTTACCGCACTTTTGGACAAGGATATAATCAGTCACAACCCCGCCTCCGGAATATCCAAACTAAAAGTAGATCCAGTTAAGAACCGAGCTTTCACAAACGCTCAACTTGACTCTATACAAGAATTCCTCAACCGAGAGGATCCATACTTTTTATCATTCCTTCGATTCATGTCTTATGAATTCATGCGACCGATTGAAGTATTGAGAATCAGGGTTGGAAACATCGATCTTCAAGAAGGTATTTTGTACCTAGACACTAAAACGAAAAGGGACAAGAAGAAAATTATTGTATCACCACTACTTGCATGGCTGAAAAACTTAAATCTTGAGAAATATGACAGCTCTGACTACCTTTTTACAAGATTTGAGAGACCAGGAGGATGGGAAGCAAAGGAAGCTACTAAAAGGAGGTGGTTCTCCGCGAAGTTTGCACACGTAAAGTCCAGCCTTAAGCTAGGAGAAGAATACGGAGTGTATAGCTTTAGACACACTTACATCACTAATCTCTATCACTCTCTTAGAAAAAGCAGCTCCAGCAGTTATGAAGCGAAGATGAAACTAATGCCAATAACTGGACATTCAACCTTGGACGCACTAAACTCATACCTCAGAGATATCCAAGCAGAATTACCTGAAGACTACTCTGATCAAATTGTCCAAATTTAACGTATCGGTATTCGACACATACTTTAACTTCTTAGACGTGGAAGTTGACATGGCTTTGCTTAGCCAACAGTCGAGCTGCTTTAAGATTCTTTACCGAACGGTCAAACTTTAACCTGGGATCGAAGATAATAACTTCATCTCCTATACGATTCGAAGTGTTTTGAGACAATCTATAATGTACAATGTTATAGCTAGAGTAGAGGTCAACTATACTCTCATTAAAGTCATACGAAGTGAACCAAAACTTAGTCAATCGGTGTGTCTTTCGAGCTATTCTTTGGTGATCCTGAGCCTTAAAAGCATTCAGATACAGTTGACTACCTTTTACAAAATAGGGTGGATCTATGTATATGAGTACAGAGTGGCGATATTCATTTAACTTCGAGAGGAAATCTTCACCATCTAAGTTGGACAGTTCAATACGATCTCTATAGGATGCTAATTTTTCAATTCGCTTCTGAAGACTGGCTTTATTGAAACGAGCGTCCATTTTATACTTTCCATCCTGTTTCAATCCTCCAATAGGACCACCCTTTAAGACTCCAGAGACATTTGTCCTGTTTAGGAAAAAAGTTGATTTTGCTAAATCTAGATAAGAGTGATTCTCGGGGTTTCTAGATATTTCCTTAAAGTGCTGCCAGTTATCAATATTAATATCGACATTCTCAATCCAATCTAACAATCTTGTAGTGTCTAATAGCGATGTACGCCAAAAGGAATAGATAGCTGGATCAAAGTCGTTCAGCATGATAGATTGTACCTTCTCATCGTACAGAAGGCTCAATGCCAATCCAGCTCCTCCGGCAAAAGGCTCAGCATAGCTAATTCCAGTTAAATCATTCTCATCAATTAAAGATGAGACAAACGCTCTTATACAATACTTTCCACCGGGATATCTAAGTGGCGAAGGAAAATTCATAATGCCTATTTACCGTGTGATAACATTAGTATTTGGCCAATAATCAAGCTGATAGCAATAGCTTGATCAATATTGTTGGCTTGGGTATACGACCCACCATGCGCTCCAATTTGAAGCAAAGATACAATGGTACTTTTCGTTACACTTTGCGCATGAAGTGTCGTTTTCTCATCGGCAGATAGCTTCTTTTTTGCGTTATCAAAGTGAGTATTAATTAAGTCGTTAAGACGCATGTTATTATCTGAAGCGCATTTTTCAGAGAGCAACCGGAGTGACATTCTAATTATTGAAGGAAACTCTTCGCTGTATTGATCTTTGTTGGTGTACCAATGCGCGTATAGGTCTTTAATGTCAATAGCTAGATTGTTAAGCGCTCCTGGCACTAGAACCAGTTCATTCGCTAAAAAAGTAGGCTTTTTTGATCGGACTTTACGTGTTTGTCTAGGTTTCTTTGGGGGGTGAACATCTCCTTGTTGAGATTCGTACTTGAAACCTTGATAGGCCTTACCTTTATTTTTATCAATCGTGTCCTTAAGTTCATCACTCAAAGCGTCATAGGGCTTACCTCTTAAAGGTCCGCGTGTCGTGATTCTTTTTGAAACAATTAAGTCGACTAAGGAATTTAAGATTTGATTCGCCTCTTCTTCAGAGTGGATTGATTTTAGTTGATTCCCTTCAAATTCAAACCCGATTTGCTTTAGCTTGCTTTCTGTGATAATTTCCTTTTTAACAAAACCTTGATCTAGTGATTTTGAGTGTTGAGAAATCAAATTAGTTGCCTGCTCAAATTTTAAAAACGTCGTCCGCTCTCGGTTCAAATGTATATGATGGAAATAATCCCTTTGCAGAGAAGACCAGGAGCCAGAATTCAAGTGTTTTTGCTCTATGTTCTTCAAGGCTACAGCTTCTGAACAAACATTACATGCAATAATACTATCAACGAATGGTAGAACATCGGTATCAATTGTGTCATGTTTCAGGTATCCTAAACGTAGCTTTGCTAAGATCATTCTTCGATTACCATCATAAACAACAGGTTTATCGTCCTTGTAAACAACAGTAGGAAGGTCAGACAACATGTAATAGTCCCCCATTTGTTGAACTAGTTTGGCTAGTTGCCAATGACCGTCAACGTCAATTATTGCTTTCTCGAGAATATCTTCGTCACGGGAGTCTGGGTCAATTGGGTCTCTTGGATTTTCGGTCCAAAGTACTAGGTCTTTAACAGCTATATTTTCTATTGACTGGCCTTTCATAATAGGTTTGTTAGTGTAGAGCGTAAATTGATTCTATCCATACTTCAACATGAAGCATATCAATCTGTACTAGGTATTCTCAAATAACGTACAGGTTAGTAATATTTAGCTACAATAATATTAAGCGAAGATCATATTCAGGTACGTAGTTTTACTACTCTTTATAGGTATTTCTCGCTAATTAACAATTGAATTTACGACTCAGCGCCTATAGGCCTACCGGCGCTGAAGTCGTGCTATTAGATCAAGCGTCATTTTAAAATTCTCGTAAAAGTAGATCCAGTAGCTAACAGGTAAAAATGTAACTCATTTCATCACAAGGTACTCAACCCTGGACACAATCAACCCGCACTTGAGAGACATTCAACCCGAGCTACTGGAAGACTACTCTGATCAAATTACTAAGATTCAAGCAACGCCGTTAATCGCAATGTTCTATCGTTAAACAGATGTGAGAATATCAATAAACACTCCCCTACTATCGTTCAATGCGCCTAAACTTCAAGAGCTTAATGCTAAAAAAAGAAGCGACAACAAGAATAATGATTTTTCCAGAGAGAAATCCTAAACCATAGTTTGTAGGCGTTTCCCAATTGAAGAGGAAAATGTTCAGAAGTTGAAGAAGCACAGCTAAAGCAACAAGCCCTAGCAGTATTCCAAAGATGACTCTAAGAACTTTCATCAATAGGTAACGGTAGTTGTTGTGGGAGTGTATATTCCAAATGTTATTGCAGCAACAAGGCCATTCACAAAGGTGTGTCGAACATGGACTTCATAGTTTTCTTCACCGTTTGCCATTTCACTTGCGTCACTAACATCTACAGGCGCTAATCCATATATAACGTAGTGGTTCCATTCAGTTTTTTGACGGTTCTGCTGAGCCCCTTCACCTACGGTCATATGATACGAATAGCAGCTCTGTAGAAAGAATGCGCCAAAGATTAGGGTAATTGAAAGAATTTTCTTCATAGTTAAATGTTTAGGTGGTTTTACAAACCTTAAAAGAATAAAAAACTCAGATTAGTCAAGTACGTAGTTTTACTACTATTTATACGTATTTCTACCCAATTCGATGCAGTGTCCTGCTGCTTGATAAGTTTCTTCACTACCTCTACCCCTCTACCCGAACCATCCCTAAGATAATAGCAATGCTTTGTATCGAGGTAGTTGGCACCTCAAACGGATCATACTCTGGATTATCGCTCACAAATTTATAAGATCGATCATTGGATCCAGGTTTAACCCGTTTCACCAAAATCCCCCTGTCCTCAACAGCAAGAACATGCGGGCGATTCCACTCGATAAAGCTTGGCTCATGTAGTGTTTTACAGGCAATAACGTCGCCCTGGTAATAAGTAGGAGTCATGCTATCACCTTTGATGTGCATCATAAAGTCAGCTTCTCTGAACTCTGGAGCGTAATACTCAGCAAGCACGTTAGCGCTCTCTATTGCTAAATCAAAGTTAGAGGATCCACCAAGTGCAGCTGATGACACCAAAGGAATAGCTTTTAGACCTTTTGGCAAAGATTTACCATCAACAGGATATGCGCTAGGTTTCGATAACCCCGCTTTTTCAGACGGCAATTGACGCAATCCAAACTCATATTCGAGAAGCCTTTCCATAGCTGGAGGGAGCACTTCTGTATTCTCCCAGTTGGTAACAGTAGTCACAGTCACTCCAACAAGTTTAGCTAAGTCAGTTTTAGAGAGATTGTTCTCAGTTCTCAATCTTTTGATATTCAGCATACTATAAAATATTCTCCAATTTTTAGACTCTATTATTTGGAGTAGTCTAATAATTAGAGTTACTTCGCTTTGTTGTTAGTTCATAAAATTCAATCGTTATACCGCAATTCGATAGCGATTGAACACAATTCAGCAAGGTAAGAAATCAAGTTATGGCAGAAGTATTGAATTCGAGATCAGAACGAGCTCAAGCCAAAAACAAAATCCTAAGACGTCAATACCAGGCGTATTACGCTCTTGGATATCGTTCAGATTTAATTATCACTCACCTTGCAGCTGAACATCTTATCGCTAAATGGACTGTTCGCGATAAACTTGGATCTGTGATTGATCTTCAGAGATCCACAGAAGTAACATGCGACCTATCAACAGTGTCAATTGACCACTAAAGATGAGTCTCGAGCTTCAAATACAAGAACTAATAGAACAAGCCCGGCAAGAGGGTTATGAGCGTGCCTTGAGAGAGCGCAAAATCACGCCGCAACCTTGCTCTAAGCCACGCTCGAAATCGAGACGCGAGCAAATGGACTTGGAGAGCCGGGCTTTCATTTTAGCTATCCCAAAACGAGATCCACGTAACTCAATAAAGCAAGCCTCATGAGAACAGTAAAGCTTGGATCTAGAATCCTTCAGTACAAAGGGTTGAATCTTGATAATGCGCACATTAACGCACTAAAAAGATTAGAAGCGTCACCAACTGCAATTGTCGTAGGACTCTCTGGAGATATTCTCGCACTCAAATGTTTGAAGAAAGTACTAATCGTAAAGTCCGGACAAAGCGTAGGCCTGCAGCAATTAGTGTACTACCCTTTCCTCAAAGCTTCTCTTGTTGTCCCAGTGTCAATTGACCAGTATGATCGATTGCATCATCTATTTATGAAGTCAGAAACTCGAGGAGATTTTGAAAAGAAGTTCAACGAGTACGCAAGAACTCAAAATTGGAATGCAGCATGAACCGATCAAAAAGGAAGAAAAGAATGTCACCACGAGAATCTGATCTGATTGCGGCACTCTGTATCAATGCTGTCGTTTGTGCTCTTATGGTGGTTGTAATAGCTAGCTCAGAAAGCGAATGATTCACGATTGACATCATTCACACTAAAAATTGTCAAATGAAAATTCCAGAGACATATTCCCATTACATCCCGCCGAGACAAGAGATTCTTGAGTATCGGGTGCCTTTCTATTTGAATATTAAAGGGAAGTCTAAGAATAGAAAAAAAGAACTCACATTCATTTTCAACTCCATTTTCAAGGTCGTCCAACAAGAGTTGTGGCGACATGGATTAGCTGAGTGGAATGAGTTCTCTTTTCTCAATAAAAAAGCGTCAAAAGACACCCTCTATATCGAATATTTTGTCAAAGAATTCTCGGGATCAATGCAAAGAATTAGACGAACTCAACTGATCGTTTTGGAGTTTGCTAAAGCTTTTGGTTTGCTAAACATGTTAAAACCGGATGAATTCACTTACGTTGGATCCTTCAATGAATCGAGTTTACTCCCTTATCCTGGCGACGATCGTCCAACAACAGAATTCTACGTCAAGCATGATTCAGAGATGCGGAACGCATCTGAAGAGTTGCAAGACATACACAGAAAACCTGTTAAGTATC
Source organism: Phaeocystidibacter marisrubri (assembly GCF_008933165.1). Classification (NCBI taxonomy): domain Bacteria; kingdom Pseudomonadati; phylum Bacteroidota; class Flavobacteriia; order Flavobacteriales; family Phaeocystidibacteraceae; genus Phaeocystidibacter; species Phaeocystidibacter marisrubri. The sequence continues at coordinate 1,990 of NZ_WBVQ01000001.1, read as the reverse complement.
AAGTGTGTGACATTGTACTATCGAATGATCTTAAAAAAGGAGAAACGAATCTCACTCATTTGATAAAGAGTTCAGTGTTCCGCAACGCTGCCGAAGAGGCTTTTTATGAAGCCGGAATAGGAGTAGCTATTGATATAGAGACTCGGTTAGATGTATCAGATCTAAATTCACTCAAATTACCGAGTTTCTCCTTTATCGTAAACACCAACGCCTCCCAATTGATTGATAAAGCGGTGAAAAAAGCCGCAAAAGTCCTAGGTGTCAAGATTGAATCAATCGAATATCATAAGAAGAAGGGCCGAAAATACCCTCCCTCATTTATTGATAAAAGACTGTCACAAGTAGGGCGGTTTAAGCTGACGATCCATCGCGACGAAAAGATAATCGAATCTACGCGACTCGATAAATGGAAATAACTGAGTAGACTATGAAAAAAGTAAATCACTTCCATTTCCACATGGACAACTATAGCGTGCCTGTAAACAAGGCAGAAAAAGAACTCTTAGCGCTAGTAGAAGCATACAACGGCACCTTACTGATCGGCCTAAAAGCCAAGAAAGAGTTTAAGACATTTCTTGAGATGTCCTTAAAGCAAATCAATCGGTCGCACCCAAGATGTAAGGACTTAACTATCACTCACAGGAAATACAAGATAGGAAGACGTCAACAAGAACTCAGTCAATCGCGTGTTTATAGCGCTGAGTTCATCCCCATTCATAAAATCTACCCATCACCACAGCTGTCAATTGACGGTAGTGTAACGCTAGGGATTGAAGCAACAGAACTACAAGAGCAAGAATAGCAATCAGGTTGGTTAAGTGAAGCTATCTGCTTCCGTTCCCCGGGTATTAGAGAGAGGCCCGGGGAACAACAACCAAAAATCAAACATCATGGATCTAACCATCTTCAATGAAACTTCGCTCCCAAAGTTGGGGACAAGACAAAAGGATCAGAAACCTTCAGTGTATATCACAAGAAAAGGTGCGATACTATTCAACCGAGCAGCTTCAGAAACACTTGGATTGATCAATGGATCTAGGATTTCTTTTGCGTTAGACTCGAGCTCGAATGACTGGTATTTGATCACTGGTAATTCAGGAGGATTCCAGGTACGTCCTAAATCTAAAGACGGTTTAAAAGAAGGGGTGCTTTTTTCTCACGCCGAATTAGCGAATAAAGTCTTGGATGCCTTGAAGGCGAACCCGGAGAGATCCGCGACAATTCCCATCGCCTCTCTTTGTGTTGACGACACACGTCCAGACACATTCGCGCTCTTCACATCTTCAGCAAAGATCCGATGAGACGAATAGTTCAAGTTGAACAGTGTTTTATAACACCACGTTCGCTCGATTTAGCACGGCCAATCGGAGTGACAATTGCCGATGAGTTCGGAAATCGATTCGAAATCATTGAACGATTCACTATTGGAAGACGCAGGGATAACAAAGAATACTGGGCATCTTACAAAGGTGACTTGATCAAGTTTGGCACTAACCCAAGGTTCTTGGCTGAAGGAATTGGAATTGATACACGTCAATTGACGCAGTATTTCGATGAATTAGAGGAGGATGAAATTAAAGCTCCAGTAGCGCGTGTACATCTTTTGAAATCCATCGCTACAGACTCGGTAAATCAACAAGCATGGAAAGACTAGACTTCACAATCCTTAAACAGCGCTTGGAAACCTGTCACGCAATGCTGATTTGCGCTTTGAAAATCATACAAGGTCATACAAGCCTAGCTCTTTTACGAAAGGACTGGATACAAGCTGCTGAAGAAGATGATGAAGCTCTGATGTACACTTTGGCTTCATGTATTCACGCCGCGACGAAGACCTTAAATAGCTATAAGAGCGAATACGAAAAGCTAGAACAGAAACTAAGACTAACACGCACACGCACAGAGGAACGTGTCCAGGGCATAGAGTCGTCTAAACCTACCATGGTCAATTGACGCGCCCTGGCCGTTTTTTAAAACTGGCTTAGTGCCT